>NZ_JASITD010000010.1 GCF_030063445.1 Hymenobacter sp. H14-R3
TGCGTAGCCGAGCGCAATGCCGCCCAGGCCACCGTCCACTGGCAGTTTACCCTCGAAAAAGCCCGCGTCAAACTCGACCGCCACTATCAGAAAATTAGGGTAGCTAATTCCCCTGACTGAGCACTAGTTCGCCAGCAGCCGCTCTACTTCGGAGGCGTAGTAGCCGCCCCGCATGGCTTCGAGCGTGGCCTGGGCTTCGGCCTGCCAGGGCTGGTGGGCGCGCATAAAATTGAGAATATGCAACGCGCCTTGCCGGGGGTACCACTCACCCTGCTCGTTGACAAAGGCTACCAGGGCGGTGCGCAGCCGGTGCAGCAGCGGCGAGGGCAGCGTGGCCAGGGGCGCATTTACCAAGGCCGGGTCCGTTACGTCGCGCACTTCCTGCAAGGGATAGTACAAGCGGTAGCCAGCTTCCAGCGTCTGAAAATCAGCGGGGTTTTCCAGCAAATACACTTGGTCCTCCACAAATTCCTGAAAGGTGGCAAAGTAGGTGCGGGCTGCTGCTTCGGTAAAGGTGAGGGCGGGCCGGTCGGCCTGGTAATCACCTTCATACCAGCCAGTGAGCAGCCTGTTGGCCCAGCCGCGCACCAGCTCCGACTGCGCCACGTTGGTCAGAAAGCCGCGTAGCAGCCGGTGCAGCGGCTGCAACTCGCCTACCTGATGCGTTCGCAACTGCTCCCATACCAGGTTTTCCAGGTTTCGAAACGAGTTGACCGGAGCCATGCCAACCATGGTGGGTACACAGCTTATTGGCAGCGCCCCATCGGCTATGACCGTGTTGAGCGCGGGTATCTGCAGGGGGTCAAACAGGTCGTAGCGCAGCAGCTCGTAGCACACGTCTGGC
Organism: Hymenobacter sp. H14-R3; assembly: GCF_030063445.1. GTDB lineage: Bacteria > Bacteroidota > Bacteroidia > Cytophagales > Hymenobacteraceae > Hymenobacter. Next base: position 845 of record NZ_JASITD010000010.1, read on the forward strand.
ACCTCGCCGGGCGGCAGGGAGGGCGATGTGAGCACCTTCGTGATGAAGTACGGCACGGGGTACAGGGTGATGAGGCGCACGGCATCGCCGGGGCGCAAGTCGAGCATCATCAAGTCTTCGACGGGCGCTATCTCGTAGCGGCTGAGCGACTTGCTATTCAGCAGCCGCAGTAGCAGCGGGCGCAAGTCGGGCCGCGGTCGCTCCTGCTGGCTGATAGTCCACAGCAGCTTGCTTATTTGCTGAGAATTAAAGCCGGGTAGCAGGGCCGCCAGGTCGAAGTCGGCCCCCATTTTGGTAAGGGTGAGGGCGGCGGCGAAGCGTCGCAGGGGCACCCGCAGGGCCGCGTGCAGGGCGTCGGGGGCCTGGCTGGCCAGGGCCGCCGCAAACGCGATGTCGGGGTTGGCACTGCCCAGCGCCTCCGGCAGCACGGGCTGCGGCCCGGGGCGGTTGCAGGCATCAAACAAGGCAATGCTGGTGTGTGCTTCTACCCGCGAAGGCCCCTCGCTGGCCGCATACACAGCCGATTTTAGCTGATATTCAGTACTATAGGATATCTGTTCCATCAGCAGCCGCCAGTGGCAGAGCGTAATACCCGCCTCACCTTGCAGAATCAGGTCGCGGTCGTTCAGGTGGGTGCGGGCAGTCTGAAAATCCGGCCAAAGCTCAGCCTCGGCAAAGGAGATGTCGGTAGCCAGCAGCAGGCGCAGGCGGGCCAGCGAGGCTAGGCTACGGGCAATAGGCAGCGGCGACTCGTCCCGGATTTCGAGTAGCCGCTCAGCATCCGAGCCGCCTCCCAGCGGCGGCATGAGCAGCAACTCCATTTCCTCCTCTGGCAGGGGCAGGCGGGGCAGTATCGCTTCTTCCCAGGCCTGTGCCCAGCCACCGCTTTGCCGCAGAAGGCTTTCGGCCAGCTGCATTCCTTGTACGTGTTGGGCTATCACGTTGCCCTGCGCCTCATACAGCCGAGTAAAGTGGGCTATCTGGTCGGGTTCCATGGTGGCCAGCCGCGGCGGAATCACAAACTGGTCGGAGCCAACGTGCTTCAGCCAGCGGGCGGCGGCATATTGCTCAGCGGGTATTTGCCCGGCCCCGCAGTGGCGGCAGTACTTGCCATCGGGCGTGTACTTTACGCACCAGTAGCAACGGTGCTCGCGGCGCACCGCGGCGCCGCAATGCACGCACAAGTCGCCAGGCTGCCAATCGGGCGGCTGCACTTGGCCGCAGGTTTCACAAGTAGCACGCATACAAACTCAGTAATGGGAAGAAAGGGGTGATTCGGTGGGAGATGGAAAGGTAAAGAATTTCGCGAAATCCTTTCGTAAATACTGTAAGGGGTGTGTTTGGGTTAGCTGGCCGGGTTGGTGGTAAGCCGAGCTGGCCGCCGGGTGGTAGCAATGCGTATCTTGGCAATGGTTGCCGGGCACAGTTGGCGGCCGGTTCACTTACGTGCCCCGCCCTGTTTTGCCTACCGAAGCCTCCGAATCAAAAACCGCCATTATTGCTGCGCTGGCGGCTAACCTGGCCATTGCCATTATCAAGTTTGTGGCGGCTTGGTTTACTGGTAGCTCGGCCATGCTCTCCGAAGGAATTCATTCCCTGGTAGATACGGCTAATGAGTGGCTGCTATTGCTGGGGTTGCGGGCCAGCCAGCAGCCGGCCAGCGAACGGCGGCCCTTCGGCTACGGCCGTGAGCTATATTTCTGGGCCTTTATGGTGGCGGTGTTCATCTTTAGCATCGGCGGCGGGCTGTCGCTGTACGAAGGCTACGAGCACCTGCGCCACCCCGCGCCCCTCGGCGACCCCACCTGGAACTACGTGGTGCTGGGCCTGGCCTTCTGCTTCGATGGGCTTTCGTTTCGGGTGGCGCTGCGCACCTTCAATGGCCAGCGTGGCCGCCAACCGTTTTGGGCCGCCTTCCGCAAAAGCAAAGACCCATCAGTGTTCGTGGTGCTGTTTGAGGACGCGTCCGACCTGTTGGGGCTGCTCATTGCCTTCCTCGGGGTGTTTCTCAGCCACATGCTCAACATGCCCGCCCTCGATGGTGTGGCCTCGCTGCTCATTGGTGTGCTACTGCTGCTGGTGGCTGCCTTCCTGCTGCGCGAAACCAAGAGCCTGCTCCTCGGCGAGCCCGCCGAGGCTGCCTTGCTGGCTCATATCACCGAGCTGGCCAACGCCGAAAAGGATATTGTGCGTACCAGCCCGCCGCTCTCGTCCTACCTCAGCCCGCACGAGATACTTGTGGTGCTGCCCATTGAGTTTACGCCCACGCTGCCGGCTGCCAAGCTCACCGAAACAGTTAATCGCCTGCTGGTAGCCATCAAATCGACTTATCCCGAGGTGCAGCATGTGTTCGTGCAGCCCATCTCCGATGCTACTGCCGATTAGTGCAGCCTTGCGTTGGCTCCAGGCTCGAAATCCTTTGTGAAATACGCTGGTTTTCAAGGCTTTGCTATTACTAGGTAGCCCCGCCGGGTACGACCCCGCTGGGGCTACCTAGTAATCCAAATTTTGTAGATAACGTATTGATAATAAATATGTTACGGCTAGAAAGCCGACCAGTTTCGTGCTTTACCTTCAGGCTGGCCTGATGTTCAGCAGTATTTCGTAAGCCTCACTAAGGTCCTCTGCATCTTTTTCGCTTAGCTGCGGCCCTTGCAGCAACCAGCTTTCCAGGCGCTGGATGAAGGTGCTGTGTACGGTAATATTCTGTAACCAACTGGCTACTAACTTACTAACTACTGGGGTAGCAAAAGGACTGGTGAACTGCGCCGACCCATCGGGCTCCGGCTCAACCCAATAAATCAGTAAATCTTTCAGGTGAAGCAGGCTTGCCGGGTTATCACTAGTCGCCCAAGCGTTTAGTAGTGGGGCCAAGTCAAAGTGCGCAATTCCGAACATAACCAGGACGCTCTCCAGCGAATCGCCGCCCGGCAGCGGATATTGCATCAGGCTCTGCCGAAAGTAAGCCAGCGCAAATGCCGCCAGCAGCTCCAATTCGGGTTTCAGCTTGGGCCCGGCCCACGCCGCAGGCTGGTCGAGGTCGAGCCGCAAAAAGGTAGTTTCAACGGCGAAGGCGGGAAAGTCATAGTCGCTTACCAACTCCAGAATTCGCGGTAGAAAATGCTTCATCTCCAATAACTCCCGCGGCGTGTGGCGGCGCGCCGACTCGTAGTAAGCCCGAAAAAAAAGATTGCTCGAAATACTACGCAATGGAGTAGAAACCAGCTCCTGCTCCTCCGCATCGGTTATGCAGCAAGCCTTGCACACATCCAGCGTGCTGCCAATGGTATACGGCGCAAATAGGGCATAAGCCTTACTGACAATAGCTTGCAAGCCAGTATTCATAGTAAAAATTAATTGGGGTATAGCTTACTTGCAAAAGAAAAAGGCGCGGCAGAATTTCTGCCGCGCCTTTCACGCTGGTACTAATTACCAAGGCCTACGCCATATTATTTGAGACTACTTTAGCGGTCAGGAACTCGCGGTTCAGAATGGCAATGTTCTCCAGCGAAATGCCCACCGGGCATTCGGCTGCGCACGAGCCAATGTTAGAGCAAGCCCCAAAGCCTTCGATATCCATTCGGGCTACCATGTTTTCCACGCGGGTTTGCGCTTCTACCTGGCCCTGTGGCAGCAACGCCAGCTGCGATACCTTCGCCGACACGAACAACATGGCCGAGGCGTTTTTGCAAGCCGCCACGCATGCGCCGCAGCCAATGCAGGTAGCCGCCTCAAATGCACGGTCAGAAATGTCTTTCGGAATCGGAATCTCGTTGCCGTCGGGGGTGCCGCCGGTGTTCACGCTCACGTAGCCGCCCGCCTGAATGATGCGGTCGAACGCCGACCGGTCCACGCTCAAGTCTTTGTTAACCGGGAATGCGTTGGCACGCCAGGGCTCGATGGTGATAGTCTCCCCATCCGAAAACTTACGCATGTGCAGCTGGCACGTGGTAGTGCCCTTCTCGGGGCCGTGCGACCGACCGTTAATGAAGAGCGCGCACGAACCACAAATGCCTTCGCGGCAGTCGTGGTCGAAAGCTACTGGGTCCTGGCCTTTGTGCAGCAAGTCCTCATTAAGCACGTCGAGCATTTCTAGAAACGACATATCGGGCGATATCTCGTTCACTTTATACTCCACAATCTGGCCTGATGCCTGGTGGTTGGGCTGCCGCCACACGCGCAGCGTCAGGTTCATGGGTTTCGCGTTGGGGTTAGAACCGGCCATTTGTTTTAAGCTGTTAGCTTTAAGCTGTTAGCTGTCAGTCTTCCCTTTGCTGTTAGCGTGTTAGCGCAAGGCTAACAGCTAACAGCTAAAGGCTAACAGCTTAATAAAATTATTTATAGCTCCGCTGGGTGAGCTTCACGTTCTCAAACACCAGCTCTTCTTTGTTGAGGCGCTCGGGCTGGTTGTCACCCGTGTACTCCCAGGCCGCTACGTAAGCGTAGTGGTCGTCGTCGCGCTTGGCTTCGCCTTCCTCGGTGGCGTACTCCTCGCGGAAGTGGCCGCCGCAGCTTTCGTTGCGGTCAAGGGCGTCGTCCACCATCAGTTCGCCAAGCTCCAGGAAGTCAGCCACGCGGCCGGCTTTTTCCAGCGCCTGGTTCATCTCTTCACCCGAGCCTACCACTTTCACATCCTGCCAGAACTCCTTGCGCAGCTTGGCAATCTCGGCTTTGGCAAACTTGAGGCCTTCGGCATTGCGGGCCATGCCGCAATACTCCCACATGAGGTGGCCGAGCTTTTTGTGAAACTCGTCGGGCGTGCGGTTGCCCTTGATGCTGAGCAACTGCTCTACGCGGGCCTGCACGCCGGCCTTAGCTTCGGCAAAGGCGGGGTGGTCGGTAGTAACCGGCTTGGGAGGCGTGGCAGCCAGATAATCACCAATGGTAGAGGGGATTACGAAGTAGCCATCGGCCAAGCCCTGCATCAGGGCCGAGGCACCGAGGCGGTTGGCACCGTGGTCGGAGAAGTTGCACTCGCCCGTGGCGTAAAGGCCAGGAATAGTGGTTTGCAGGTTGTAGTCAACCCATAGGCCACCCATGGTGTAGTGAACCGCCGGGTAAATGCGCATGGGGCGCTCGTAGGGGTTCTCATCTGTAATCTTCTCGTACATCGCGAAAAGGTTGCCATATTTCTGGCTAACCGCCTCAGCGCTGGTGCGCTTGATGATTTCGGAGAAATCGAGGTACACGGCAAGGCCCGTCGAGCCTACGCCGCGTCCTTCGTCGCACATCTGCTTGGCGTTGCGGGAGGCCACGTCGCGCGGCACGAGGTTGCCGAAGGCGGGGTACTTGCGCTCCAGAAAGTAGTCGCGGTCGTCTTCCTGCACGTCCTGCGGCTTCACCTCGTTGTTGCGCACGCGCTCGGCCATCTCCTTGGTCTTGGGCACCCACACGCGGCCATCGTTACGCAGCGACTCCGACATCAGCGTCAGCTTCGACTGGTAATCGCCCGATACCGGGATACAAGTCGGGTGAATCTGGGTGAAGCAAGGGTTGGCGAAATACGCGCCTTTCTTGTGCGCCCGCCAAGCGGCGGTGGCGTTGCAGTACATGGCGTTGGTGCTCAGGTAGAACACGTTGCCGTAGCCGCCGGTGGCCAGCACTACGGCGTGGGCCGCGTGGGTCTGGGTTTCGCCAGTGATGAGGTTACGCGTCACAATGCCGCGGGCCTGGCCATCCACTACTACTACATCAAGCAGCTCCGAGCGGGTGTACATTTTTACCTTGCCATAGGCAATCTGGCGGCTCAAGGCCGAGTAAGCACCCAGCAGCAACTGCTGTCCGGTTTGGCCGCGGGCGTAGAACGTCCGGCTTACCTGCGCGCCGCCAAACGAGCGGTTGGCCAACAACCCACCATACTCGCGGGCGAAGGGCACGCCTTGGGCTACGCACTGGTCGATGATGTTGACCGATACCTGTGCTAGGCGGTACACGTTGGCTTCGCGCGAGCGGTAGTCGCCGCCCTTGATGGTGTCGTAGAACAAGCGGAATACCGAATCACCATCATTCTGGTAGTTTTTGGCGGCGTTCACGCCGCCCTGTGCAGCAATGGAGTGCGCGCGGCGCGGCGAATCGTGGTAAGTAAACGCTTTTACGTTGTAGCCCAGCTCAGCCAGCGAGGCGGCGGCCGAAGCGCCGGCCAGGCCGGTGCCCACCACAATCACGTCGTATTTCCGCTTGTTGGCGGGGTTCACGAGCTTGACGTTGAACTTATGCTTGTCCCATTTCTCGGCCAGGGGGCCTTCGGGCGCTTTGGAATTCAGAGCCATTCTATTGGGTAGTTAGGTTAGTTGAGTGGGGTAGGGGCTAAAGTGGGAAGCAGGTGTTGGAGTGCCAGTGCTACCCAACCTCATAACCACTAAACAACTGACTTAGTTGAAGGCCACCAGCAAGTGTTGCAATACGGCTGGGGCGCTGGTGATAATTGCGCCCTCGTCGTTGGTGAAAAAGTAGAAGTACAGCGGCATCGAAGCAAAGCTCGCCGACACCAACACGGCAAACGCGTAGCCGAAATTGGTAATCAGGGGCATGTATTTACGGTGATTCAGGCCCAGCGTCTGGAAGCCCGAGCGGAAGCCGTGCCACAGGTGGTAGCCCAGGCTGGCCTGCGCGGCTACATACAGGGCTACGTACCACCACTGGTGAAACGAGGACACTACCAGCCGGTACAGGTCATCATTCTTGTTGATGTCCGGGTCGAGGGTGCCAAAGCGGGCACGCCAGAAGAAATTGTACAAATGCACGATGAGAAACACCAGGATGATGGAACCCAGGATGCCCATGTTGCGCGAGGTCCACTCCGAGTTTTTCTTAGCCTCCCACTGGTCATAGCCGTGCGAACGGGCGCTTTTGTTGCGCATCGTCAGCATCAGGGCCTCGTAAATGTGAAAGCCAAACCCCAGCACCAGTCCCCACTCAATGGTGCGGATAACGGGGTTGTGCCCCATGAAATGCGAGTAAACGTTGAAGGCCAGGCCATCATCGTTCTTGAAAAGCTGGAAGTTGCCAATCAGATGCACTACCAGGAACGTGCAGAGAAACAGACCCGTAAGGGACATAATAATCTTGCGCCCGATGCTGCTGGTAAAGGTTTTTGTAACCCAGTTCATATAATTTTCAGTCGAAAAAAAGACCGTTTGTACCGCCCAAAGGTAGGGCCCGCAAGGGCCTTAGCCCAAGGCACGGGCGTAACATTGGCGTTATTTAGAATGGTTAAACCCAGTGCCTAACCTAGCAGTCGTACAGCATGAATCAAACTAGCCAGAATACCGTTAGCCGATTCGCAGCGTACTTTAGGACAACCAACCGGCTCGGAAAAAGGTTGGCAAGAAGTAGGCTTTGGGCGAAGTCCGATTTTTGCGGTTGAAAACTGTCTTTACAACACCGGTAGATTATGCGAGTTCTTTTATCCTTTGGGAAGAATGGGGGGCGTAGCGCTTGGCTGTTGGCCACGCTGTTGCTGGTAGCGATGGGGTGGCTGCGGCCCCAGGCGGCGCAGGCGTCGCATATCCGGGCGGGTGACATTCAGGCCAAGGTGGACACCATCAATGGCAATCCCAACCGGATATTCTTCAAGCTCACGCTGTACCGGGACATTGCGGGTGTTGACCAGCCGACTGTTACGATGTATTTTGGGGATGGTACCCGGCTCGATGGTATTCCAAAGGCTTCTACGCTGCGAGTTGGGACAACCGATATTTTTACCTACTACTGCGAGCATACTTACCCAGGTACATTTAAATATACGGTAAGCTTTGTGGGCGAAAACCGAAATAGGGATGTCATTAACATGTTCAATTCGGACCAGCAGACTTTCTACATAAGCACGGTTATCAATGTAACGCCTCTTTATGGCCGCAACCATTCGCCTGTGCTACGAGCCCCGGCCATTGACCAAGGCGCGGTGGGACAGGTTTTCTTGCATAACCCAGCTGGCTATGATGCCGATGGTGACTCGCTAGCCTATCATCTTATTGATTGCCAGCAGGTAAATGGGGGTACGCCTGCCTCCAATGCTACCAACCGGCCAATTCCGGTACTCTGCACCAACTATGTGAAGCCTGATAATCAGGCAATTGCTTCGGGCGCTAAGCAAGTACCATTCTCAGGCATCCCCGCTGGTATTCCGGCTAATAATGCCATTATCGTGCAGGATGTGAATACCGGGCAGATAACTTGGAACGCCCCCGCGCGTGCCGGCATCTATAACATTGCTTTTCAAGTAGATGAGATTCGACGCACGGTCAATGGCTTCACCACGATTGGCTCAGTTATCCGGGATATGCAGATTATTATTCAAGCGACTAATAACCTGCCCCCCACGCTCATTGTACCGCCCGACTTGTGCGTAATAGCGGGCCAAAACGTGACGCTGAATGTGTCGGCCAGCGATGGTGTGGGCCCCAATGCCCCGCCTACCAATGTAATCCTGACGGCCTTCAGTGGTATTTTGCCGCCCGCCACCTTCCGGCAGACTTCGACGGGCACGTCCGTAACGGGTACGTTCAGCTGGAACACTGATTGTAGCAACGTGGCCAACCAGCCCTACGTGGTGGTTTTTCGGGCCCAGGACACGCCGCCCAACGCCGCCACGGCCCCGCTGGTTGATATTAAACCGGTGCGGATTACTGTGGTGGGGCCGCCGCCCCAGAACCTACGGGTAGTGCAAACGGCCGCCGGCGGCATCACCGACGTGGTTTCCTGGGATAGGTACACCTGCCAGAATGCCAGCCAGATACTGATTTACCGTAAGGAGAATCCCTCCGGCTTCAACCCTGGGCCGTGCGAAACTGGTATTCCGCCTTCGGCAGGCTACACGCAGGTGGGTTCGGTGCCGGTCACGGCCACCACCTTTGCCGATAACCAGGGCCTAGTGCGGGGCAAAACGTATTGCTACCGCATCTACGCCACGTTCCCGCTGCCTTCGGGTGGGGCCAGCATTGCCTCGGCCGAGACGTGCGTAACGTCGAGCGGCCGCTCGGCCATGCTCACCAACGTGGACGTGGATGCCACCAACCCCATTACCGGGCAAATAACCGTGAAGTGGACGCAGCCCCGCACCAGCTTGGGCGCGTTTATATCGCCGAGCTACCGCCTGAGTCGCAGCGTGGGCACGGGCACCCCGGCACTGGTGGCCACCATCACTAACATCGCCGATACGGTTTATGTCGACCGTGGCCTGAACACCACGGATAACCAGTACACTTACGCGCTGATATTCATCAACACGCCCACGGCCGGCGCGGCCCCGGTAGAGGAGCCCGCGCCCACGGCTACCAGCGTGCGCACCAGCCTCGTGCCCGATGGTATCAACAAAACCATCACCGTGAACTGGGCCTACAATGTGCCCTGGACCAACAGCACGCAGCCCAGCCGCATCTACCGCCAGGACCCCGGCACCACCACCTACAACCAGGTAGCCACTGTGACGCCGGGCGCGACCAGTGGCACCTACGTCGACCGCAACCTGGTGGCCGGGCAGCAGTACTGCTACTACGTGCAAACCAACGGGCAATACCCCGGCTTCCTGAATTCGGCCAACCAGCCCATTCTCACGAACCTGCTTAACAAGAGCCAGCAAATCTGCACTATGCTGCTCGACGTGCCTTGCACGCCGGTGCTGAGCCTACAAGTGACGAACTGCGACAGCTTGGCCAACCTGCCCGACTACCTGCCGGTGAATCAGGCCTACCAGAACCGCCTGCGCTGGACTACGGGCACACTGCCCGCCGGCTGCGCTACCAATGCCGTGCGTTACCGCGTGTTCCGCGCCGATACGGAGGGCGGTACCTACGTGCTCATCGACTCGACCACCGCGCTCACCTACCTCGACCGCAACCAGCCCCGGCCCACGTATTGCTACAAGGTGCAGGCTGTGGCCGCCAACGGCCAGCGTAGCGGCCTCAGCAACTCGGCTTGCCAAGCCGACTGCGTGTTCTTCATCCTGCCCAACGTCTTCACGCCCAATGGTGATAACATAAACGACGTGTTCCGGCCCAAGGTGTCGAGTCCGGTAACGCGCACCCACATCCAGATTTTCAACCGCTGGGGCCGCAAGGTTTACGAGGGCAGCGCCGACCCCTACATCAATTGGACGGGTGGCGGCGCGGCGGGTGAAAGCGCCACCAGCGGCCTCACCGCGGGCGGCATCTACTACTACCTGGCCGAGGTGGAATTTGCCGATGCCGCTCAGACCAAGCGCACCTTCAAGGGTTGGGTAGAGCTGATTCGTTAATCGCTTGCCATTGTGCTCACCGAGAAAGCCGCCCCCACCGGGGCGGCTTTTTTGGCTTTATTTTGCCGGGCCCGCCGGTAGCGCGGGTGGTTTTTCAGGCCCTAATCCCTTGTTATTTTGAATCCTTCCCACCTTTCGGAGGCCGCCGCGACGGCCGTAGTTTTTCCGGGCCAGGGCTCGCAGTTTCCGGGCATGGCCCGCGAACTGTTTGCGCAAAGTGAGGCCGCGCGCGCGCTGCTCACCCAGGCCAATGATATTCTGGGCTTCAACCTTACCAAGCTGATGTTTGAGGGCAGTGACGAGGACCTGCGCCGCACCGACGTAACGCAGCCAGCCGTGTTTGTGCACTCGGTGGCGCAGTTTGTGGCCCAGCCCGACCTGCAACCCGCCATGGTAGCGGGCCACTCGCTGGGCGAATTCTCGGCCCTGGTAGCGGCCGGTGTGCTCACCTTCGCCGATGCCCTGCCGCTGGTGGCGCGCCGCGCCCAGGCCATGCAAGCCGCCTGCGAGGAGCAGCCCGGCACCATGGCCGCCATCCTGGGCCTGCCCGATGAAGCCGTGGAGCGCGGCTGCCAGGAGGTAGCCGCTGGGGGCGATATCGTGGTGGCTGCCAACTATAACTGCCCCGGCCAGCTCGTTATCTCGGGCTCCACGGCCGGCATTGCCAAGGCCTGTGAAGTGCTGAAAGCCGCCGGGGCCAAGCGTGCCCTGCCGCTACCAGTGGGCGGCGCGTTTCACTCGCCCCTGATGCAGTCGGCCCAAGCCGCGCTGGCCGAGGCCATCGAGCGCACCACCTTCTACCCTGCCCGCTGCCCCGTATACCAGAACGTAGACGGCGCGCCGCACCGCGACCCCGCCGAAATAAAAGCCAACCTGCTGGCCCAGCTCACCTCCCCTGTGCGCTGGACGCAAAGCGTGCAGGCCATGTTCCGCGACGGTGCCACGCACTTCGTAGAGTGCGGCCCTGGTAAAGTGCTGCAAGGCCTAGTGAAGAAAATCGAGCCCACGGCCACGGCCGGCTCGGTAGGGTAGTACTATTTCTAGGATTTGCGCAGAAGGGCTAAAAAACGCCCTTCTGCGCAAATCCTGAATTCATAAAAACCCTCATAACGTCTCGTGCCCTACGAGCGAAGCACGACCTTATCAAGGCTTTTCATAAAATAGTAGCCTGCATCATAACCGCCTCACCTCCAGCATGTCCGGGCACGAGGCCAGTAGCTCGGCCACGGTGCGGTGCAGCACCGGGTGCACCAGCTGCGGGGCTACCTCGGCCAGCGGCACCAGCGCGAAGCGCCGGCCTTGTAGCGCCGGGTGCGGTACGGTAAGGTGCGGGCTATCAATGACTTCCTGCCCAAATAGCAGGATATCAACGTCGAGCGTGCGGGCGGCCCAGCGCACGAGGCGCTCGCGTTGCTGAAGCTGCTCGGCGGCCAGGCAGGCGGCGAGCAGGGTTGGGGCATCCAGCTCGGTTTCAATAGCCAATACCTGGTTGAGAAAGGCCGGCTGGTCCTCCACGCCCCAAGCCGCCGTTTCATAGAGCGACGAGGCCGCCGCGATGCGCCCCGCGGTGGCGGCCAGGTCGCGGCGTGCCTGCGCCAGGCGCGCCGGCCGGTCGCCCAGGTTACTACCTAACAGTAAGTAAGCTAACGTACTAACCATTTAATGGGCCGCAAAAAACGTCGCCGTGCGCTCGGCAATGAGCTGAACCTGGGGAGGCAATTCAGAGTTGGTCCACGGGTGCGTGCTGCCAAATACGTGGTTGGCCCCGGGCACTACCAGCACCTCGGCGGTGGGTTGGCCGGTGTGCAGCTGGTGCACGGCTGCCACGGGCACGGTTTCGTCGTGGTCGCCGTGGATAAGCAGCAGCGGCTGGCGCATAGCGGGCAGCAGGGCGGGTAGGTCGAGGCGGGCGGGGTTTTGGTAAAAATTTTCTACAATCTGGTAATACATGGGGAGTTGCTGGCCGGTGCGGGCGTTGGGCACTTGCAGCACGCCGTCGCGCTGCCACTGGGCCAGCACGGGGGCGGGCCAGCGCGGGTGCAGGTCGGCCACGGCGGCCCAGGTGGCCGCGGCAGTCACGCGCGGGTCCTCGGCGGCCTTGAGCAGCACCAGGGCCCCGCCCCGGCTGTGGCCCACCAGGTAGAGGCGGCGCAGGTTGAGAGCGGCGGGCGGCAGGGGCGTGGCCCCCGGCGTGTGCAGCGCATCGAGGAGCTGGCCCAGGTCGTCGAGCTCCAGGCTGAAATTGTTGCGGCCGAACGCCTCCAGGTCTTCCAAATCGCCGGAGCCGCCCACCACCACACCGTTGTGCGACAGGTTAATCTTAATAAATACAAACCCCTTTTCGGCGAAGAACCGGCCCAGCAGCCCGAAGTGGCCCCAGTCCTTGAACCCCTTGAAACCGTGCACGAACACTACCACGGGCTGGGGCTGGCCGGTGGGCTGGTAGGTGGCATCGGCGGCAAATTGCCGGCCGTGCGAAGGGCCGGTAAGCGTAAAATCGACGGTGGTCAGCATGGGGCTAAGGTAGGCAGTGCGGCCCGGCTGCCGTATTATTGCGCCCGCATGGCAAACCCCCTCGACCAGATTCAGGCTCCTATTGCGGCCGAGATGGCCGAGTTCGAAGTCAAGTTTCGGCAGTCGATGCAGACCAAGGTGCTGCTGCTGGATAAGATAATGGGCTACATCGTGCGGCGCAAGGGCAAGCAGGTGCGGCCGATGTTCGTGTTCCTGACTGCCCGCGCCAGCGCCGCCGACCCCACCGCCCCACTGCCCGAAGCCGTGTTCCGGGGCGCGGCCCTCATCGAGCTGCTGCACACCGCTACGCTGGTGCACGACGACGTGGTGGACGAAAGCAACTACCGCCGCGGCTTCTTCTCCATCAACGCCCTGTGGAAGAATAAGATAGCTGTGCTGGTGGGCGATTACCTACTGAGCCGGGGCCTGCTGCTATCGTTGGAAAACGACGACTTCGACCTGCTCAAAATCGTGAGCAACGCCGTGAAGGAGCTGAGCGAAGGCGAGCTGCTGCAAATTGAAAAGGCGCGCCGCCTCGATATTACGGAGGATGTTTACTTCGACATTATTCGCCAGAAAACGGCCTCGCTCATTGCCTCCTGCACGGCCGTGGGCGCGGCCGCGGCCGGGGCTGATAAGGCCACTATTGAGCGCGCCCGGCTTTTTGGCGAGAAAGTGGGCATGGCGTTTCAGATAAAAGACGACCTGTTTGACTACGGCACGGCCGAAATTGGCAAGCCAGTAGGCATCGATATCAAAGAAAAAAAGATGACGCTGCCGCTTATTTACGCCCTGCAAAAAGCCAGCTGGCTGGATAAGCGCCGCGTTATTTTCAACGTGAAAAACAACGCCGGCCACCGCGACCGCGTGCAACAGGTGATTGACTTCGTAAAGCAATCGGGCGGCCTCGACTACGCCATCCAAACCATGGAGCGCTACCGCGACGAGGCCCTGGAAATCCTGCGCGAGTTCCCCGCCTCCGAAGCCCGCGACTCGTTGGAAACGCTGATTAACTACACGATAGAGCGGGAGAAGTAGCGCGAAGTTTCCACTTCGTGCGCGAGCGTAGCGAGCATGCTAGTCGGCGTGGCCGGGCCTACTCGCTGCGCTCGTGCACGAAGCAGCGCTTCGCGCTACATCAACACCAACATTGGGTCGGGGCACAGCGCGGCCCAATACGCTCGCTCGCGCGGCGCGGCCACACCCGGAAAATCGCCCATTCTCCCCTGCATATCAGCGAGTAGCTGGAAATGCAGGTGCGGGGGCCAGTCGCCGTTTTCGGGGTAGGGGCCCACGTGGGCGAACACCTGCCTAGCGGCCAGCGTCTGCCCGGCGCGCAGCCCGGCCAGGTCGGTGCGGGTGAGATGGCCGTAGAGGCTGTAAAAGGTAACACCTTCTACATCATGCTGTAAGATAATGGTGGGGCCGTAGTCGCCGAAATTATCGTTGTCGGCCAGGCTGTGCACTACGGCGGGCAGCGGCGCGGCCACGGCCGTGCCAGCCGGCACCCACACATCGACGCCCAGGTGCAGGGAGCGCGGCTCGGTGGCCGCCTCAAAATGCGCGCTGCGGCGGTAGATAACCCGGTTTTCGAGGTAGCCGCCGATGCCGACGGTGGCGTACTGCTCACGCAGCATAGCGTGCACCAATTCAGCAAAGGCCGCTGTGTCGCGCAGGCGCTCGGGGTGGGTGAGGCGGGGGTTGGCGGCGGTGAAATTGAGCTGGGCCACGCCGGGGGCGGTGAGCGGGTAGGCGGGCAGCACGGGCGCAAACGCGGCCCGGTGCCGGGCCAGTAAAGTGGGTAAATCGGTCATAGGTGAAACGAAGCTAGCGCCGGCCGGTTAAACGTTTACCCCGCCTAAATGCGGGCAGCCCGGGCTTTGCGCGCCGCGCCTGCCGTAAATTTGGGGCCTTATCCAACTCTGCCTTATGTCGTCGTACCTGACGCTCACCGTCGTTGCCCTCACCCAGGAAACCCCTGATACCGTTACCATTCACTTGCAGCGGCCCGATGGCCAGAAAGTGCCCAGCAAGCCCGGCCAGTTTTTGACCCTGCTGGTGCCCTGCGGCCCGGCTGGCGGCAAGCCCGAGCGCCGTGCCTACTCGCTCAGCAGCACGCCCGCCGAGGCCCCGCGCCTGTCCGTGACAGTGAAGCGCGTGATGGGCGGCCTGGTAAGCAATTATCTGCTTGATAATGTGAAAGTTGGCCAGCAGTATGAGGTGATGCCGCCGCTGGGTAACTTTGTGGTGCAGCCTGCCGCCAAGGCGGCGCGCTCGCTGGTGCTCATTGGGGCCGGCTCGGGCATTACGCCCCTCATGAGCATGCTGAAAGCCGTGCTGGCCGAGGAGCCCCAGAGCCACGTGCTGCTCATTTATGGCAACCGTAACGAGGAGACGGTTATCTTCCAAAAGCAGCTTACTGACCTGGAAGCCAGCAGCCGCGGCCGCCTGCAAGTCGAGCACGTGTACAGCCAACCGCTGCGCGCCGCGGGTGCGCACCAGCACACCGGCCGCCTCAACCGCACCACTATTTTGCGGGTCCTGGAGCAGCGCCACCAGTTTCCGGCCCCGCAGGCCGAGTACTACATCTGCGGGCCCGAGGGCCTGATGGCCGAGGCCCAGGCCGCCCTGGAGCTGCTGAGTGTGCCCGCCAGCCGCGTGCGCCGCGAGAGCTTCGTGGCCGCGGCCGACGCGGCCGAAACCGGCGACGCGCACGGCGATACCCTCACTGGTAGTGACGATGGCAAAGTGACCGACCGCGCCGTAACCATTCTCTACGAAGGCAGTGAATACAAGCTGGTGGTGCCCGCCAAGCAAACTATTCTCGACGCCGCCCTCGATGCCGACATCGACCTGCCCTACTCGTGCCAGGCGGGCGTGTGCACGGCCTGCCGGGGCAAGTGCCTCAGCGGCAAGGTGCACCTCGACGAGCGCGAGGGTCTGTCGGATGCTGAGCTGGCCAAGGGCTACATCCTCACCTGTGTAGCGCACCCGCTCACGGCCGATGTGGTAATTGAAATCGATTGATAGCCAACGCATAAGCGTCGGAGATATAGTGGGTCTCGGTGTTCGGTAATAAGATTACCCGGGCGGCTGAAAATTATTTGCGTAACTTGTTTGCTATGGTGTTTTCTGAGTTTGATACCCCAGCCGCTTCGCTGGCCACCGATACTGCCCGCCCGCCCCGCCACTACCTGCCCGAGGACTTTTACGTGACCGACTGGGCCGCACTGGAACCGTTTTTTCAGGAACTGGCGCACCGCGACCTGGCCGATGCCGGGGCGCTGGAGCGCTGGCTGCTCGACCGCTCCGAGCTGGAGTCGGTGCTGAGCGAGGACTTGGCTTGGCGCTACATCCGCATGACCTGCGACACCCAGGACGGCGGCCGCGCCGAGGCGTTCCAGTTCTTCGTGCAGGAAGTGGAGCCCCTTACCGCGCCCTACGACCACGCCCTCAACGAGAAGCTGCTGACTAGCCCCTACCTACCGGAACTGGATGGCAGTCGCTACGGCGTGTTTCTGCGTTCGGTGCGCCGGGCGTCGGAAATATACCGGGAGGAAAATATTGCCCTCAAAACCGACATCTCGACCAAGCAGCAGCAGTACGCCGCCACTGCGGGCGCCATGACGGTAACCCTTGACGGCGAGGAGATTACGCTACCCCGCGCCGCCGACCGCCTCAAAAGCCTGAGCCGCCCCGTGCGTGAGCAGGCTTGGCGCGCCGTGCAGGCCCGTCGCATGCAGGATAGCCAGCCCCTCGACCAGCTTTTTACCGAGTTGGTGCAACTGCGCCACCAGGTAGCGCTGAACGCGGGCTTTGTCAACTTCCGCGACTACATGTTTGCTGCGCTGGGGCGCTTCGACTACACGGCCGAGGACTGCTTCGACTTTCACGCGGCCATTGGGGCCACGGTAGTGCCGCTCATCAACGAGTTTGATGAGGCACGCCGCCAAGCCCTGAAGCTGCCCGCCCTGCGCCCCTGGGACCTCGATGTGGACCCCAGCGGCCAGCCGCCGCTGCACCCCTTCACCACCGGGGCCGAGCTGCTCGACAAGACCATCACCGTCTTTGAGCACCTCAACCCTTTCTTGGGCGATTGCCTGCGCACCATGCGCCAGATGGGTCACCTCGACCTCGAAAGCCGCAAGGGCAAGGCCCCCGGCGGCTACAACTACCCGCTGGACGAAACGGGTGTGCCATTTATTTTCATGAATGCCACCTCGTCGCTGCGCGATGTGGTGACCATGCTGCACGAGGGCGGCCACGCCGTGCATTCGTTTCTCACGCGCCGCCTGCCGCTTTCGGCCGACAAGCACCCGCCGTCGGAGGTAGCCGAACTGGCCTCCATGAGCATGGAGCTGATGAGCATGGACCACTGGGACGTGTTCTTCCAAGACCCCGCCGACCTGCGCCGCGCCAAGAAAACCCACCTCGAAAGTGTGCTCGAAACCTTTCCCTGGGTGGCTACCATCGACAAGTTTCAGCACTGGGTGTACGAAAACCCCGGCCACACTGAAGCCCAACGCCACCAGCGCTGGACCGAGATTTTCCAGCACTTCAACCAGCGCACCGTAAGCTGGAACGGCCTGGAGCAGTTCCGGCCCTACCTCTGGCAGAAGCAGTTGCACCTCTACGAAGTGCCATTTTACTACATCGAGTACGCCATGGCGCAGCTCGGGGCCATTGCCATGTGGCGCAATTTCCGGCAAGACCCCGCCGCCGCGCTGGCGGGCTACCAGCGCGCGCTGGCGCTGGGCTACACCGTGCCCATCGGCGAGGTGTACGCGGCGGCTGGCATCCGCTTTGATTTCAGCACCGAGTACCTGCGCCAACTGGCCGACTTTGTGCGTGAGGAAATGGCGGCGCTGTAATTCGTTAGTTACTAGTAAGTTGCTCCGATTATTGACCTCGGTTACGTGCTCCGGTCCGACGGCGAAGCCGTCCGACCGGTTGACGGATGCGCCGCTTGGCTAGTCGTTCAGCTACCGCTCACGCGAAAGCTAGTCCGACGGCGGAGCCGTTGGACTGGCGCACGTAACCGAACCTGGAGAGTATCCAGACGCAAAAATGCCCGGCCGAATACCGGGCATTTTTGCGTCTGGATAAGTAGACTACCGAAATTTCGGGTTGGAAATCCGAACCTCGTGGTTGATGATTTCCACTTTTTTATCCTTTGGGTAATCGACCTGAAAGCTGAAACGCAGCCGCTGGCTGGCCCCGGAGACCAGGGGCAATACCCAGGTGAGCTTGCCGCTGCGCTCGTCGAGCTGGGCCCCGCTGGTTTCGAGCACTTTGACACTGATTTCTTTTTCCTCGGACACCGGCACCTGGTCCAGAATGCGCAGGCGTACGGCTTCGGGGTGGCGGTTGCGCACGTTTAGCTCGTAGGTAAGGCGCACGCGGCGCTTGTCGCTGAAGGGCAC
The DNA here is from genome assembly GCF_030063445.1 of Hymenobacter sp. H14-R3. GTDB lineage: Bacteria > Bacteroidota > Bacteroidia > Cytophagales > Hymenobacteraceae > Hymenobacter. The sequence goes on from NZ_JASITD010000010.1 coordinate 19,016, forward strand.
GTTGCCGCTGAAGTCTTCGAGCTTGGCGCGGCCCACTACCAGTTGGTCGTCGTGGCCCAGGGCTACTTCCAACGAGTCGTTGTAGGCGCGGTCATTCAGCTCCGTAGTGCCTACGTAAGCCCCCTGGTGGTAAACATTAGCCTCGCTGGGGAGCTGCAATCCCTCCCAACCTGCCACCTTGGCTTGCAGGAATACGTTTTCCGACAGGCGCGGGATGGCCAGGTACTCGGGGCTGGCCGCCAGCCGCACGGCGGGCAGCGTGAGCTCGCGCCGCTTGCCAGCGGCCAGGGTTACGGGCTGCGGCACCTCGTAGCGCGTGCTTTGGGCCACCTGCACCGGGCGGCCCTTGGCAGTGCCTTTGACTACAAACTCATCAACGCGGCCCTCGCCAACGTGGTCGCCGCCCGTAAAATCAAGGGCCCAGGGCGAAAGGCTGGGCCGCGATACATCGTCGGCTACCACATGGCGCATTAGTACCAGGCGCACCTGCTGCCAGGGCAGGCCCGTGCGGTTGCTCACCAAGCCGTGCGTCACGAACTGAAGCTCCCGGCCGGTAGCATTGGCCCGAATGTCGAGTTTGGGAAACCAGGGCGACCGGCTTTTCACGTAGTAATGTATCGTGAGGGGCACCGTGAGGGGGCGGGCCGCCCGCACCAGCAGCACCTGGTGGTCGTTGGTGCCGGTTTCGGAGGCGCGGGAGCGCACCAGGTCGGCCTGCGCTTTCAATAAGCCAAGGCGGTTTTGCAAGCGGTTAGTTTCCAGTTGAATAGCGGACAGGCGGGTGCGCATGAGGGCCGCGCCTTTTTGCACCTCGGCGCTCCAATTGGCTTGCGTGCCCGTGGGCAGGGTTTGGTTGGCCAGCAGGAAGGACTTCTCTTGCTGAAGCCCTTGCAGCTCGCCCTCGGTGGTAAGTCTTTCGGCTTCGGCGCGGGCCAGGCTATCCGCGGCCGTTTGGTTGATGATGACCGGCGTAGTAATGGGGTTGTCCTCTTCTTCTACCGAAAGCAGCTCGGCCCCGTCGCCCAGTTGCACCTCCAGGGTTTGGTTATCCAGGCGAGGAGATAGATTACTCACAACCAGCCGGTTGATGCCGGTGGCTAGCGTTACGGAGGCTTGGTGTTCCAGCGCGGTACCGTTCAGGTACACCGTTACGGTGGTGAGGGCAGGCTTAACGGTGAGGGTAGGCGGTGTCGTTTGGGCGGCCCCGTTTAACGTTGCGAATAAGCCCGGTAAAAGCAAAAAGTAGCGGAAGGACATAGGAATGAAGTAAGCCCAGCAGCGCGTGCCAAGCCCGCAAAGGTGCACCACGCCAAGCCCACCCGAAAAGCTTGGCCGCGCTTTAGTCGCCGAAGTACCTTTGCGGCCCTTATGCTCACCGTTCCCGTAATAAATTCCTCGCGGCACCCGCTGCCCGAATACCAAACCGCCCACGCCGCCGGCCTCGACCTGCGCGCCGACCTGCCCGCCGGCCCGCTCACGCTGGGCCCATTAGAAAGAATGCTGGTGCCCACCGGCCTCAGCCTGGCGCTGCCCATGGGCTACGAGGCGCAGGTGCGGCCCCGCAGCGGCCTGGCCTACAAGCACGGCATCAGCATTGTGAACAGCCCCGGCACCATCGATGCCGATTACCGCGGGGAGATTAGCGTGCTGCTGGTCAACCTTTCCAACGAGGTATTTACCGTGCAGGATGGCGAGCGCATTGCCCAGTTGGTGGTGGCCCGCCACGAAACCATTGTATGGCAGCCCACCGAGTTGCTAACCGAAACCGTGCGCGGGGCCGATGGCTACGGTAGCACGGGTAAGTAGCCTGGCCGCAAAAAAAATCAATAAAACAGAACGTCATACTGAGCTTGCGAAGCAGCGGGCTCGCGCCAATAGGTTGGTAACCCAACGGCGCGAGCCCGCTGCTTCGTAGGCTCAGTATGACGTTCTGTTTGCTCTTGGTTGCTTTATGCTAGCGGTTGGGAGCCGTGCCGGCGGCGCGCTGGCGGGCAATGATTTGCAGGTTGCCACCGGCGGAGTTGAGCTTCTGGCTCAACTCCCGAATTTTATCGCCCAGGCCTTCGAAGCTGTGGATGGGCAGTGCCGCGCGCGACGACAGGTCGGCCAGCCGCTGGAACGAGTCGCCCATACCGCCTACGTTGTTGGCTTGGATGTGGCCGTTGAGCACATCCAGCTCCTGGGCTACGAGGCGCACGGCGGGGTTATCGCTGCTGCTGAGGGTTTGGTACCAATTAGTTACGTGCTGCTGGCCCACGCTGGTGTCCTGCACAAAGCCGGCGTCGATGGCCGCAAATAGCACCTGAATGCTGGATTCGATTTCGGAGAAGAAGTTCATAATACAAAAGTAAGGACCTGCTGCCCTAACGCCTACCCGCGCCGAGTGGTTATGTAGCGAAGCAAGTGCCAGGCTGGCCGCCGCTGGGGCGCATCTTTGCGCGGGAGTACCCCCGGTGGCCCACCACGGCGGGGGCTGCCCCGCGCTGGCCGCAGAAACTGTTAGCTGTTAGCTTATTTATGTAACGTATTGATTAACTGATATTTATGAATTTAATCACGCTCACCGACTTGCAGCAGGCGCAGCAGCGGCTGCGCGGCATGGCGCGGCACACGCCCCTGCTGCCCTTTTCGCTGCCCGAGCTGGGTACCGAGCAGGTGTACCTCAAGCCAGAGAGCCTGCAACCCATTGGCTCTTTTAAGATTAGGGGGGCCGGCAACCGCATACTGGCGCTCAGCGCCGAGGAGCGGGCGCGGGGCGTGCTGGCGTATAGCAGCGGCAACCACGCGCAGGGCGTGGCCTACGCGGCGCGGCAGCTGGGGATGAAGGCCACCATTATTATGCCCACCAATGCGCCGCAGGTGAAGGTAGCCGCCACGCGGGCGCTGGGGGCCGAGGTTATTCTCTACGACCCGGCCCTCGAAAAGCGCGAGGCCGTGGCCGCCCGCCTGCTGGCCGGCGCCGCCGAGCCGCCCGTGCTGGTGCCGCCCTTCGATGACCCTTACGTGATTGCCGGGCAGGGCACCGTGGGCCTCGAAATACTCGCCGACCTGCCCAGCGTGGACCTCGTGCTGGCTCCCGTGGGCGGCGGCGGGCTGCTGGGCGGCATGGCGGCGGCCCTCAAGCTGCTGAAGCCCAGCGTGAAGGTGATTGGCGTGGAGCCCGAGCTGGCCGCCGATGCGCAGGCGTCCTTCCGGGCCGGGCGGGTGATAGAGTGGCCCGCCGCCGACACCAACCGCACGCTGGCTGACGGCGTGCGTACGCTGGCCGTGAGCGAGTTAACCTTCGCCCACCTGCGGCAATACGCCGACGATATCGTGACCGTGAGCGAGGCCGAGCTGCGCGCCGCCGCGCGCCGCCTGCTACTCGAAGCCCGGCTGGTGGTGGAGCCTACCGCCGCCCTGCCGCTGGCCGCGCTGCTGCGCCACCGCGCCAGCCTGCCACCCAGCCAGCACACGGTGCTGGTGCTCACGGGCGGCAACGCCGACCCGGCCACGCTAATTGAGCTGCTAAGGGGGTAAAATTCGGGGGGTATATGGGCAGGTTGGGGTTCGCCTACCATCTTTGCTTCACGTTGCGGCTGTCTATGGCAGCCAACCGCAGCGGGCTAAAAACAGTATGCCTTCTAAACACTTCTGAAAACACTTTCCACCCAAGTTTCTCCGATGAAAATTATTGTTCCGATGGCCGGCATGGGCAAGCGCATGCGCCCGCACACGCTCACCGTACCCAAGCCCCTCATTCCCATTGCTGGCAAGCCCATTGTGCAGCGCCTCGTGGAGGACATTGCCCGCGTGTGCGGCGAGCCCGTAACGGAAGTTGCCTTCATCATCGGCCGCTTTGGGGCGGTGGTGGAGAAAAGCCTGGTTGCCATTGCCGAGTCGGTAGGGGCCAAGGGCACCATTTGCTACCAGGATGAGCCGCTGGGCACCGCCCACGCCATTTTGTGCGCCAAGGATTCGCTGAGCGGCCCGCTGGTGGTGGCCTTCGCCGATACGCTGTTTAAGGCTGATTTTGTGCTCGATAGCTCGGTGCCCGGCACCATCTGGGTGCAGAAAGTGGCTGACCCCAAGCCCTTTGGTGTGGTAAAGCTGAACGAGCAGGGCCAGATTACGGAGTTTGTGGAAAAGCCGCAGGAGTTTGTGTCCGACCTGGCCATTATCGGCATTTACTACTTCCAAGACGGCGAGTACCTGCGTAGCGAGCTGCAGTACTTGCTCGACAATGACATCAAGGACAAGGGTGAGTACCAACTCACTAACGCCTTGGAAAACATGAAGAACAAGGGCACCGTATTCGTGCCCGGCCAGGTAACCGAGTGGCTCGACTGCGGCAATAAAGACGCCACCGTGCACACCAACCAGCGCTACCTCGAATACCTCAAGGAGCGCGGCGAAAAGCTGGTGGCCGACTCGGCCAAAATCACCAACTCGGTCATTATCGAGCCCGTGTACATTGGCGAGAACGCCGTGATTACCAACTCGGTAGTGGGCCCACACGTGTCGCTGAGCGCCGACGCCGTGGTGGAAGACTCGCGCCTGGCCAACTCCATTGTGCAAACGGCCGCCACCGTGCGCCACGCCAACGTGGCCAACTCGATGATTGGCAACAGCGCCAGCGTTACCGGCCAGCCGGCCGACCTGAGCGTGGGCGATTTTAATGTGCTGCGCGTGTGATGATTTAACCGCGTAGTGCGTTATCCAGCGGCGTGGCCCCCAGTGGGGCCGCGCCGTTCGTGGTTATGCCCCGTACATTCGCCCCAAAAGCTAGTTGGTTTGTTTGCTATGCATATGCGTTCGTTTGCGGTTAATATCCTTATTTTGAGCTTGTTGGCTGGCGGTAGCCAGGCGCAGGGGCTGGCCCCGGGGGCAGGTAGCCCGCCCGACTCGGCGGCCCTGCGCAAGCCCGTGAAGCTGAGCCGCAAAGAGCGGCGCGAGTTGGCGCAGCGCGTCGAGATTGAAGCCAAAAAGGTGGCGGCCCGCCCGCCGCTCTCAGCCAAGGAGCGCGAAATGAGCGAGTCGCTCTACACCGACGGCGTGAAATACGTCATCCTCGAAGACTACCCCAAAGCCCTGGAGCGGCTGCTGAAAGCCTACACGCTGATGCCCGAAAACGCGGCCGTGAACTACAAGCTGGCCGAGGCTAACTTGCTGAGTGGCAACCTGCGCGATGCCACCGGCTACGCCGAAGCCGCCGTGAAGCTCGACGCTAAAAACCCCTACTACTACCTGCTATTGGCCCAGTCGCAGGCCAGCCAGAAACAGTACGAGGCCGCCACTGCCACCTACGCCAGCCTGGTAAAGGAGGTGCCCAACTCGGGCAGCTACCTCTTTCAGCTGGCCGACCTCTACCTGGCCCAAAACAAGCTGCCCGAAGCCCTGGCGACCCTCGAAAAGGCCCAGACCCAGTTTGGTAGTCTTGACGAAATCGCCTTCAAAAAGCAGCAGATATACCTGCGCCAGAACAACTTGCCGCTGGCCCTGAAGGAAGGTGAAAACCTGATTGCGGCCAACCCCACTGAGCCGCGCTTCGTAGTGGCCCAGGCCGAGATGTACGCCGCCAACAACCGCCTGCCCGATGCCATTCGGGTGGCCGAGCAGGCCCTGCGCCTGGAGCCCAACAACCCCCAGGCCCGCCTGATACTGGCCGACGTGTACCGCCAGCAAAACCAGCCCACCGAGGTAGAGAAGCAGCTGCGCCTGGCCTTCGACAGCCCAGCGCTTGATATCGACCAGGCGGTGCGCATTCTGGCGGGCTACATCAAGCAGCTGCCCGACCCCAAAGTGGCCCCGCTGGCCCTCGACCTGGCCACCGCCACCGTGCGCAACCATCCCCGCGAGGCCAAGGCCTACAGCGTGGCCGGCGACGTGGAGATGCAAACCGGCCGTAAAAAAGAAGCCCGCAATACCTACCTCAAGGCCCTGAAATACGATAAATCGAAGTTTCAGCTCTGGCAGCAAGTGGTGCTGCTTGATGCCGAGCTGAGCCAGACCGACTCGTTGCTGGTGCACAGTGACGCGGCCCTGGAATTGTTTCCCAACCAGGCCCCGCTGTGGTTTTACAACGGCATGGGGCATCTGCTGAAAAAGCAGCCCCGCGAGGCCGTACAGGCCCTGGAGCACGGCCGCCGCCTGGCCGTGGGCAACGCTGAGCAGCAAACGCAGTTCGACTCGCAGCTCGGCGATGCTTACCAGGAAATGAAGGACTACGCCAAGTCGGACGCCGCCTACGATGCCGTGCTGGCCGCCGACCCCAACAACTACGGCGTGCTCAACAACTACAGCTACTACCTCAGCCTGCGCGGCGAAAAGCTGGACAAAGCCAAGGACATGGCGGGCCGCACGGTGAAGCAGTTCCCTGACAACGATACCTACCTCGACACCTACGCCTGGGTGCTTTACAAGCAGAAAGACTACGCCGGGGCCAAGCTCAACCTGGAGCGCGCCCTGAAAACAACCAAGGATGCGAGCATCCTGGAGCACTACGGCGACGTACTGTGGCAGCTTGGCGAGCGCACCGGGGCCGTGGCCGCCTGGCAGCGCGCCCGCAAAGCCGGCCCCGGCACCTCGGCGCTACTCGACCGTAAAATCAAAGAACAAAAATTATATGAATAAATCTGCTCTCGTGCTCGCCGCCCTGGCCCTGGCCAGCTGTCACCGCGTGCCGTCGTCGTCGGGCAAGCTCGGGCCGGGCACCTCCACCGCCATAGTGCCCGTAGAAACGCCCGCTGGCGTGAAGACGGCCAACACCAACTTTCCGTACCTGAACGGGCGCGGCAAGGTGCATTTTAAGCGCAAGGACAGCGACATGTCGGCTAATTTCAACCTGCGCATCCGGCGCGACTCGGCCATCTGGCTGTCGGGCTCGCTGCTGGGCATTGAGGGCGTGCGGGCCCTGCTCACCCCCGACTCGGTGCGGGTAGTCAACCGCCTGGAAAAGACCTACTTCGCCGGCGATTACGCCTACCTGAGCCAGCTGCTGAACGTGCCCGTAACGTACCACCAGATGCAGGATATCCTGCTCGGCGACTACCAGCCCGCCCCCAAAGGGGCCCTGCCCGTGGTGAAAACGGAGGGCGACAACCAAGCCGTAACCTACCCCCAGGCCCCCCTGATACTGGAGCAGCTGGTGAGCATCAGCACCGGCCGCCTGCAGCAGCTGAAAGTGAGCGAGAGCGCCGCCCAGCGCAGCCTCACCGTGGGCTACGCCGATTTCCAGGTGCCCATCGGCACGCAGCTGCTGTTTGCCTTCACCACCAACGTGCTGGGCCAGCAGGGCGGCACCGAAAGCACTTCGGCTACCCTCAACTACCAGAAAGTAGAAGTCGGCTCGGGGCATCTGGACTTCCCGTTCAGCATCCCCAAGGGGTATGATAAGCAGACCAAGGTGAAGAAGTAAAGCCAGGTAAATCAACTACTTACGCAAAAAGCCGGCCGTCCTGTCAGGATAGCCGGCTTTTTGCGTAAGTAGTTGATTTACCGCTTAATGCGTAATCTGAATGTGCTCGGAATAGGCGTCTTTGCCTTGGCCTACGCGTAGGTTATAGAGGCCATCGGGTACATCACGCACATCAAACACGGCTTTACCACCCTCGCTCTGCTTCGTCTTGACCTTCTTGCCGTAGGTGTCGTACAGGTCAGCCTGAAACGATTTGGTGGCTCCGGCGTCGGTTTTGGCAGTGGAGGAAGTGGGTTCGTCCGCGCCATCTGAGACGGTTAGCTCTGAAGTAGCCGGGTTGGGGGCAGCTGCAAATTTGGGCCCGGTAGGCACGAAGATGAAGTCGCCCACCAGGCCGCAGTCGCTGCTGGTGCCAGCGGCGGTAGCCATTATTTTAACTGTGCTCGTGACGGACGAGGGGATAGAGAATGTAATAGAATTGGCGGTCGTGTTATACAGCGTTACGGCCGGAGTGTTGGAGCTAAAGGTGAAGGTATAAGGCTGGTCGAGGGTGATAGTGATGGGGATATTATAGCCCATAATGAAGCTCGTTCCCGTCAGCGTGTAGTTCGACCCGTTGTAGTAGTAGCGGCCGGTCGGGTAAGCCCCACCCACCGAGACGGTTTTTGTGACGGGTGGCCCGCAGGGAAACGTAGCTGTAATGGTGGCTGAGCCTTGGGCACCTGGGGCCGCCGAGGTGGCAAACTGGCTACCCGAGCCGGTGGTGGTCGTGAAGAAATTGCTGGGTGTAACGCTCCACATCACATCTTGCGTCGTAATTAACCGAAAAAACGGACGTGGGCGAGGTACATACCTGAGTGGGGCCGGTAATAGTTAACGCGATACTGCACTCGGTAGCGCAAGGGAGCGAATTCGTATTACCATTAAACGGCCGTTGCATTTCGTTGTATATCCATTCGCTGTTACGGGCTGTGAAGCGAATATGAGGCTGGTTAAAATCACTGCCAGTAGTGTTCTGATTTGCGATATAGCTCGGTATACGAGGTGGGCTGGGATTATCAGTGGTGTTATTTATGTACTTAGCGTAGGCCGTGGCTGGCGTGACGGTGAGTACGTCGAGGGCACTGTAGGTAGGTACGAAGCAGAGATTACCATTGTAGACATTCGTAATGTCCGCAGCCTGCAGGATTCCAATATTAAAATCAGAGTTTTCAAGCAAATCCCGCTGCTCGTACAAATTGGTGTAGCCGCCCGCTAATGTTTCGTAGGGTAGGGTATTGGATGGGGAAGTATAGTTGCGATTGAGTAAGTTAACCGCGATACGGAGCCACAATACGCGAATCTCAAAGGAGACGCGCAAATGCGCAATAGTATTTTGGGTGCCATAAGCTGGCAAGCCGTTGGCGATGGCTTCCGTGCGAAAGCCAATATCTGCAAAATTATTGTTGGAGCCTAGTAGGTAAGCGCGGTCGTTGCGGGTCAGTTCCTGGTAGACTGGGGTATTTTGAGGCCGGCCGCACTGCGAGCCTACGCTGGTGGCAATGATGGGTGGAAAAATGGCCGGGGGCGTACCACCAAAGTCAATCATGTCTTTGTACGGGCCGTCGATAAACGTATTGTTCTCATACTCATTGTCGATGCCTGTCACGCTTTTGAGGGAGAGCTGCTTGGTAGCCGGGGCCGCAAGAATAGCCAGCGCATCTTTTAACTTAACGCTCATATCAGAAGTATACACTATGCCTTTAGCCCCACCCTGGTTGTTGCCGGGCAAGATGGCCAGCGGAAAATCGGCTTGCCGGGTGAGGGCTTGCAGGCCCATGGGGTTGTTGGCCCCGCGCTGGGGGCTGTCGTGCAGCACCAGCAGGCGGGTTTGGGGGTCATAGCCGGCGCGTACCAGCTGGGCCAGGCCGTAGCGGGCAATCAGGCCGCCCATGCTTTCGCCCATTACCACGTTTGGCTCCACGCTGCCCGCCTGCTGCTTCCAGTCGTTGACTTGGCGCAGGACTATTTCAAACAGCAGCGCATTGCGCCGGATGTCGTCGGCCCCGTCCCGGAAATCAATGTAGACGAGGTCGTAGCCGACGTTCTGGAGCGCGTCGTTAAAGTTGAAAGGAGCAGCACGGTCAATACCTCTTATAAAGCTTGCAATATCATTATTTTGATTATTCATCCCCACCAGATTTGGCGCGATGAGTGAGGTATCATACCCCTCCACCACAATAAACGGCTTGACGACGGCGGTATGAAGCTGCCCGTTGGTTTTGCCGTAGCGCACGTTGACTGTGCCCCCACGGTGGTGGGTGTAGTCGGTAGGTGCCGGGACATTGACAGTGGAGGCAATTGGCCAGTCGAAGCCCTCGGGAGAACCTGGCGGGGTATCGGGATTATAGAGGTTCGTGGTGCTGCCACTTTGACCCGAAGTGGTTTTAGCAGCGGCTGTTGTACTGCCCGGCAGTATAGTGAGGTCGAACCAACTCTCGCGTACTTCGTTGTAGTCGGGGTCTACCGTGGAGCGGTAGGTGAGGGCTACTTTGATGCGTTTGGTGCCAGCTGTGGCGTAGGTGGTGCTGAGCGGTTGGTCCCAGGCTGCCTGGTGGTAGCCCTGGCCATCGCCAAAGTCGAGGAGAAGTAGCGGGGCGGCCGTGGGAGTGCCGCTGGCCAGGTAGAGGTTGCTGGGAAGCACCAGCGACACGGTGGGCGTGGCCGAATACGTGCGCGCCGGGGCGGCCGCAAACAGCACGGCCGTTTGGTAGGGGCTTTGTTGGCGGCCAGCCACGTCGTACAGCTGCTCGTTTTGAATGGTGACCAGGCCAGCGGTTTCGGCATCGGGCCGGAGGTGGGCATAGCCGAGGTATTGCACGGCAATTGGAATGGTGCCGTCCGGCGTGGTAGGAGTAGCAGCCAGCACCCGTTGGTTGAAGGTGAGCAGGTCGGGCAGGTTGTCGGAGCCGGCAATGCGGCTGCTCTGCACCGACACGAAAAGGTGGCGAAAGACATCCATATCGGCGCGGGCCGAGTCGCGCAGAGTGCCATCAAAACCCTGAACGGGGGCCATGAGTACTCCGTATTCGAGCAGGCGGCCGGTAGGCACCTGGCTGATGTCGAGGTGGGCAAACACCTGGTAGAGCTTTTGGGTGAGTAAATCGGCCCCGGCGGGCGGGGCTACGAGCTGCGTGGGCAGTACCTGGAATGTAGTAGTAGGCCAACTCACGCGCAGCTTGCTGCTGCCAGTCCAGTTGCTGGTGCTGCTAAGGGCGGCCCGCAGGGCGGCTACCGTGCCGCTACGGGGGCTGCTGGCCAGGTAGTTGCCATTGACGAAGGGTAGCGATAAGGCGCTGCTGCCGGCAGTGAGGCCGGGCGGTAGCGCCGAGGTATTGGCCGAGACTACATTGCTCCAGGTGTTTTTAAAAGCCAGCCCGTACAGAAAGGCTGGAGCCGTTTCTGACCCCTGGTATACCAGCAGCTAGTCGCCGTCGGTGGCGAGTAGAAAGCGGCCGGGGTGCGTGAAGGCCGCGCTGTCGGCCCGAAAGCTGACAACTGTGCCACGGGCCACGCCCGCCGCCGGGGCCGTGTAGATGCAGATGCCCTCCGTGAGGCGAAAGCCGCCAGTGGGTAGCCAGCCGTTGTCGGTGAACTTGAGCTGGGTGCCGGGGGCCAGGTCCACAAGGGGCGTGAAGGCAAAGTCGTCGGGGTCGGTAGCATCGAAGCCGAGCAGGGCGATGTCGCCGGCCTGCAGGGGCGGCGTGGGGGACTGCGCGCGGGCCGTACCGACCAGCAGCAGGCTCAGTAAACAGGTAAAGAGGTGTTTCATGCGGGAAAAGGGAAAAGGTGAGGGAAGGGACTAGAGTTTTTTATCGAAGCGCCCTTGGGTAACGCGCACGCTGTCGCAGCCCGGCTTGTAGAGGGTGAAAGCGAAGGTGCCTGAGATGATGCCGGCTTGCTTGTCGAGGCGCGTGATGGTCAGCGTACCTCGGCGGTAATGCACTTCATTTTGGTGAAACTCGCATTCCCCTTTACTGCCGTAAAAGAGCCCTTCCTGATGGTTTGGAATAGAAAGAGAATAGGTGCCGGTAGATTTAAGACTATCTGAAAAAATTATAATGTCTTGTCGAGAAGTGCTGCCCACTGGATAGTATCTATAAGTGCCAATATTCAATGTGCCTTTGCGATAGTTTGGGTCGTAATAGATGGAGTAGTTCGAGGTTCCATCATTGCCGCCGGGCAGCCACGGCTGGCCATTGACGAGGCAGCCGAAGGTGTTAGCCCCGGTCTGAGTAGCGGGAGGCAATTGGCTGACTGGGTCGGGGTCGCTTTTCTTGCAGCCCAGCAACAGGGCCAGGGGCAGTACCAGCGTTAAGAAATGTTTCATGATGGAAAAGCGAAAGAGTAAAGATTATCAAATAAAAGAGTTTTTCAGTAAAAATCAATATTATCTTCTTGTGAATCAGAAAGTAAGGGTTGCTTTACTGAAGCCGGGCAGGTAGGCCAGGGGCACGGCGGCTTCGAGGAGGCGGCCGGTGGGCACCTGGCTTTTGTCGAGGCGGGCAAAGACGTTGTTGAACTTTTGGCGCACGGGGTCGGGGCTTTGGGCGCGAGCGGCATGAGCCAGCAGCAGCAGGCTTAGCAGGCAGGTAAAGAAGTGTTTCATACTGGACAAGGGAAAAGGGAAAAGGTGAGGGGAGTTAGAGTTTTTTGTCGAAGCGCCCTTGGGTAACGCGCACACTGTCGCAGCCCGGCTTGAAGAGGGTGAAGGCGAAAGTGCCCGAGATGATACCCGCCTGCTTGTCGAGGCGCATGATAGTTAAGGTGCCCCGGCGGTAAGTCGTCGTACTATCTGTGTTGCTCCAGTAGCAATTTGTTTTTCTGTCTTGAAACACAACCCCTACGCGTTTAGGGCTACGAAAGGAATAGGTACCGACCTGAAAATCAGAGAGAATATCAATATAAATATTCTGAAAATATTTACTCGCATCAGGGTATCGGTAGGTCTGCAAATCAAATACCCCTCCGTTCAAACCCGAGTCATAAGATATGCTGTAGTTAGAAGTGCCATTGTAACCCTGCGGGGTCCACGGCTGGCCATTAACGAGGCAGCCGAAGGTGTTGGCCCCGGTCTGGGTGGCGGGGGGAAGTTGGCTGACCGGGTCGGGGGCGCTTTTCTGGCACTGGCTCAGACCCAGCAGGGCGGCCAGCAGAAAGACGGTAGAGCGATGGCGCATGAACAAAAGGGTAACGGATGGGAGCAACTGGAAAAGGCTACGTTAAAACGAAGGTGGCAAAGCACCACTCAACAGCGCAAGCCTAAATTCAAGCTGGTCAGACTTTCAAAACCCTGGATTCGGCAGCTGCGCAAGTACCGGAAGTGGCTTTGGTACACCACAAACCTGTAAAGCGTAGCGCTGGTGAAGGACTTTAGGTAGTGGACTGAAAGTGACGTGCAACTCCCGGCCGCGGCCGCGTTTGGCGCAACAAAGCCACGGCGGCCGCCCGGCCCGCTATTCGTGCGTTATTTTGTGGGGCGGTATTCTGCCTGCCGCGCCCGGTTTGTTTCGTGACATTTTTCTCGTCTGTTGTTAAGTATTGGCTGGTGGCCAGCGTGCTGCTGCTGCTGGCCGGCCCCGCGGCGGCCCAGCGCCACCGCCCGGCCAAGGCGCGCAAGGCGGCGGCCCGGCCGGCGGCCAAGGCGCGCCGCCCTGCCCCGCGCGGCCCGCGCGCCAAGAGCAAGGGCCAGCTGGAGCGCGAGCGCGAGGCGAACATCAGCCGCATTGCGGAGGCGGGTAAAGTGCTGACCCAAACCACCCAGAAGAAGCAGGTTTCGCTGGGCCAGCTCAACGTTATCAAGGAGAAGCTGACGGTGAAGCAGGGGCAGATTCAGCACATTTCGACGCAGCTGCAAGGCATCGAAACCAACGTGCACCAAACGGTGCGGCAGGTGCTGAGCACCCAGGAGCAGCTGGCCCGCCTCAAAATCGAGTACGCCCGGCTCATGTACGCAGCTTCCAAAACGAGCAGCGGCTTCAACCAGCTCATGTTTTTGTTTGCCGCCGAGTCGTTCAACCAGTTTGTGCTGCGGCTGCGCTACGTGCACCAGTACACCGAGGAGCGCCAGAAGCAGGCCATGCGCATATTGGGCGCGCAGCAGCAGCTGAGCCACGAGCTCGATGGCCTTACGCAGCAGCGCCAGCGCCAGAAAAGCTTGTTAACCAACCAGTTGGTAGAAAACAAAAACCTGTTGGGCCTCAAAACCGAGCAGGATGAAGTAGTGCAGCAGCTCAGCCAGCAGGAGCAGGGCCTGCGCCAGGAGCTGGCCCAGCGCCAGCAGGCCGTGGCCCGCCTCGACGACCTCATTGCCCAGCGCGTGCGCGAAGAAATAGCCCGCGCCGCCCACGCCGCCCGCCTGGCCGCCATAGCCGCCCGCCGCCGCGCCGCCCGCGCGGCCACGGCCGGCACCCGCCGCCGCCCGGCCGCCGCCCGCAACGACGAGCCCGGTGCTGATAACCCCGATGACGACGCCAGCGCCAACCCCGAAAGCGACGCCCCCGAAGAAACCAACGCCGACCGCCACGCCAGCCGCGTGGCCCTCACGCCCCAAACCGCCGCGCTCTCGTCCAACTTTGCCGGCAACCGGGGGCGGCTGCCCTGGCCGGTGGCGCACGGCTTTTTGGCCCAGCGCTTTGGCCGGCACCCGCACCCGGTGCTCCGGCACGTAACGGTAGATAACCGCGGCGTGGATATTCAAACTAATGAGGGCGAGGCCGTTAGGTCAGTGTTTGCGGGCCGGGTGCTCACGGTGGCGCAGGTGCCGGGCATGAACACCATCGTCATGATTCAGCACGGCGAATACTTTACGGTGTATGCCAAGCTGCGCTCGGTGACCGTGCACGAGGGCGAGCAGGTGGGCGCCCGCGAGGCCATCGGCACGGCCGCCACCGACGCCGACGGCACGGCGCAGGTGCAGTTTCAGGTGTGGCGCAACTCGGCTAATCTTAACCCCGAGAGCTGGCTGGGCCGGAAGTAGGGCAGCGTGCAAGTAGTTAGCGTAAAAGAGAGCGTCATGCGCATCTGGCGGCCGCCGCCAGATGCGCGTGACGCTCTCTTGTTGACCTGCTGTCCGCGCTACCTTTAGCCTCATGCTCAATACTTTATTTCTGGTACTCGCCTTGCCCCTGCCCCAGGGGCCGGGGGCCGATACGACCCAAACCTTCGCGGGCGTACTGAACCAGCAATACGCCTGGGGCGTGGTGGGGCTGCAAGATGGCCAGGTGCTACGCGGATTTTTACCTGCCAACGCGAACGGCTCAACCGATGTGATACCCTACTACCAGCTGCGCTCCGATGGTAGCCGGCCGCGAAAGCCCAGAGCCCTGACCACCGCGCAAGTGCAGTGGATGCGCGTACGGGGCCAGTATTCGGAGCTACTGGGCAAAACCAAGGATGACACTGGCGAGCTGGCCGCCCGCCGCACCACGGGGGCGCTGGAGCTATTCGTGGTGAAGTCCCGCCCGCCCTTCATTGTCAATTTTATGGGGCCTACGCCGGTGGCGGGCCTGCCCACTGCCAGCGCCGCGCCGGTCTTCCAAGGCCCCGTGAGCTGGTACCTGCGCCACCCCGGCGCGGCGGCGGTGCGCGTGGAGTCCGGGCGCTTCGCCAGCCAGGTACCGGCCTTTTTGCGCAAAGATGCCGAGCTGGCCCGCCGCGTGTCCGCCGGCGACGAAGGCTACCGCTTCGCCGACCTAGAAAGCATTGTGCAGCAGTATAATGAGCGCGTGAAATAGGTAGGGTGCGGAGGTAGAGCCGTTTGTCATTGCGAGCAACGCGAAGCAATGACAAACGGCTCTACCCCCGCACCCTACCCTAAATCAACTGCTGCTGGGCGGCCAGGCGGATGAGCGACGCCGTGTTGCTGACCTCAAACTTGGTGAGTAGGTTGCGGCGGTGGGTTTCAATGGTGAGAGGACTAAGAAACAGACGGTTACCGATTTCCTGGCTGGTGAGGCCCTCGGCGATGAGGCGCAGCACCTCGCGCTCGCGGCGGGTGAGCAGGGGCGGGCCGGGCGCGGCGGCGGGCGTGGGGCGCAGCAGCAGCTCCTGCACTTCGTCGCTGAAATACTTTTTGCCGGCGTGCACGCGGGCGATGGCCTCGGCCAGCTCCTCGGGCGAGGCATTTTTGAGCACGTAGCCGGCCGCGCCGTGCTCCATCATGCGCAGCACGTAGCTTTTTTCGTTGAGGGTGGTGAGGGCCAGCACGCGCAGGGCCGGGTAGCGGGCCGTGAGCTGGCGGCACACTTCGGTGCCGCTTTCATCGGGCAGGTTGATGTCGAGCAATACCACGTTGGGGTGGTGCTGGGCCACGGCGGCGTAGGCTTCGGCGGCGGTGGCGCAGGCGGCCACTACCGTTACGAAAGCCAGCGGCTCCAGCAGCACTTGCAGGCCGGCGCGCACCAGTTGGTGGTCATCAACGAGCAGCACACGAATGGGAGGGGTCATACACAATTAATTGAAGGCGAAGTAGCTGCGTCATCGGCTGGGGCCAGGCGCAGGTCGAGGCTGACGGAGGTGCCCTGGCCGGGGGCCGACTGCACCTCCAGGGTGCCACCCAGGTAGGCGGCGCGGGTGCGCACGCTGCGCAGGCCCACGCCCGCGCCGGCCGCAGTGGGGTCGAAGCCCTGGCCATCGTCCTCCACCACCAGTTGCAGCTCGGGGCCGTGGCGCATCAGCTGCACCAGCACCTGCCGGGCCCGGGCGTGGCGCAGGGCATTGGTGAGCAGCTCCTGCACCATCCGAAACAGCGCCACCTCGGTGGCGGGGGGCAGGCGCGGGGCGTCGAGGCCGTGGGTCTGGAGCTGCACGTGCAGCGCGCCGGTTTGCTGCACCGCCTCGCAGAGGTCGCGCAGGGCCGGGGCCAGGCCGAAGGCCAGCACGGCTTCGGGCAGCAGGTGGCGGGCCATGCGGCGCAGCTCAGCAATGGCCTCATCTAAATGCGTGATGGCCTGGTTGAAGAGCTGGGCCGGCTCGGGGGGCAGGGTGGTGCGGCTGCGCACGCTGCCCAGGTACAGCTTCACGGTGGCCAGGGTGCCGCCCAGGCCGTCGTGCAGGTCGCGGGCCACGCGGGCGCGCTCCTCTTCCTGGCCCGCGAGCACCGCCTGGGCCGTGCGCAGCGCCCCGGCCTGGGCCAGCGCGCCCGCCTGCTGGGCTTGCAGCAGCTGGCGCTGGGCGCGCAGCCGGCGGCGGCTGGCCCACAGGCCCAGCGCCAGCGCGCCCCCGCCCACCAGGGCCAGCACCAGGGCCAGGTACACGGTATTGAGGCGGCGCGCCTGGCCCAGCGCGCGCTGCTGGTCGCGCAGCTGCTGGGCCTGCTGGCGGGTGCGGTACTGGGTTTCGAGGGTGCTCGCCTGGCGGCGCACGGCGGCGCTGGCCAGGGTGTCGCGCAGCTGCTGGCCGCGCCGGTAGTAGCCCAGGGCCGCCTGCCACTGGCCGGCATTTTCTTCGAGCTGGCCCAGGTTGGCGAGCGTGTTCAGCTCCTGCTGGGCGTCGCCGAGGCGCTTGGTCAGGGCCAGGCTGCGTTGCATGAGGGCGTGGGCCGGGTCCGGGTGGCCCAGCGCTACTTCGAGCTGGCCCAAGCTCAGCAGCAGGCGGGCCTGGTAGCCGGCCGCACCCTTGCGGGTGGCGGCGGCCAGGGCCTGTTGCAGCGCGGCGCGGGCCGGCGTAGGCTGCCGCGTATACAAATAATACTCACCCAGCTGGGTATAAAACTCGGTGGCGTACAAGGGGTTGCGCTGCACCAGCGGCCGGGCGGCACGCAGCTGCTGCCAGGCGCTGTCGGGCTGGGCGCGCAGCAGGTAGCGGGTGGCCAGCTGCACGTGCACCGGCACCAGCTCGGGCACGGGGCCGGTGCGGGCGGCCAGCGCCACGGCTTGCTGCCAGTAGCGGGCTGCTGCCACTGGCTGCCCCAGCTCTTGCAGGCAGTTGCCTATGTTGCAGTACACCGTGAGGCGGGTGCGGTAGTCGGGCGAGGCGGCCAGCAGGGTGGCGGCTTGCAGGTAGGCGCGCACGGCCGCCGCGTACTGGCCCCGGCGCTCGGCCACGTTGCCGCGGTTATTGGCCACGCCGGCCCGCAGCCGCTGCTGCCGCGGGCTGGGGGCGGGGCCGGCGAGCTGGTCGGCAGTAGCCTGGGCCAGCGCGCCGTAGCGGTCGGCGGCGGCATTATCATTCCGAATAATGGCCAACGAGCTGAGCCGCAGCCAGCTCACGGCCCGGCCGTAGCTAAAGCCGGCGCGCGTGCTCAGGGCCAGCGCCTGCCGGGCGTAGCGGCCCGCCCCGGCCGTGTCGGTGGCCGTGAGGGCCACCGATAAGCGCAGCGCGGTTTTGGCGCGGGCCGAGTCGCTGGTTTCGGTGCGCAGGGCGGCGCGCAGGCTGTCGGCCTCGGGCGGGGCGGGCTGCTGCGCGGCGGCGGAGTAGCCTGCCAGCAGCCCGGCCGCTACTGCCAGCCCGCGCCCGCGCCGGCCGCGCAAGGCGCGCCGGGCACACTCAAACAGGAAGCACACGGCTGGCATAGGCCCGCAAACTTGCGCATAATCTGGCGGCAAAACCAGGGCTGGCGAAAAACTACTGGTTTTCTGGTAGGGCAAATTACCGCTTTCCCGTGACGCGCGCCGGAATGAGCCGGGGGAGCTTTGTCTCATTCTTTCACCCCGCTTTTGCCCATGTCTACCGTCCCAGCTCTGGCCGCCGCTCAGTCGCCCTAGTGGTTACTAAACTGCTCATTAGCAGGTTTATTGCCTTTTTCTTAACTCCCTCCTTTTCTGCGTTTATCATGAAAAATATTCTCTGCTGCCTTGGCCTGCTGGCCGGCCTTGCCACGCCCGCCGCCGCCCAGGACCGCCGGGCCGCGCTGCCAGCCCCCGTTGCCCGCCCGGCCGTGTGGAACGCCGGCTCCCGGCCCGGTAGCCGCGCCGATATGCCGGCCTCGCCCCGCCCGGGCTGGCAGCCGGCGTGCCCCACCTACCGCACGCTGGATGTAGCCAGCGTGGCCTTGGGCGTGCTGCAAACCGTGCACATGGTCCGCTTTCTGCGTGCTCACCCCGAGGTGCTGACGACGTACCCGGCCGCGCCGGAGCCAACGTGCTTCGGCCGCCGCTGGGCTGCCGCCGCGGTAGGCCGCCCGGCGGGTAGCGGCGCGCTGGCCGCCCGGTTTGGGGTGAAAGCGGGCTTCAACCTGGCTGGCATCACGGGTAGCAATGACCGGGGCTACAAGTACCGGGGCGGTTTCAGCGCCGGTTTCATGGCCGATGTTCCCTTCAATGAGCTGGTTTCCTTCCACCCCGAGCTGCTGTATGCGCAGAAGGGAGCCCGGTACAGCGGCACCGATGAGCTAAGCGGTATTCCGGTTGGCATCGACGGCACCCTGCGGCTGCACTACCTCGACCTGCCCTTGCTGGCGCGCCTCAAAACCGGTGGGTTTTTTGTGGAGGCCGGCCCGCAGCTGGGCTACCTGCTGGGAGTGCGCGAAGAGGCCACGGCTACCATTGCTGGCCTGGGGCCCTTCGCCGACAGCAATACTGACCTCGCCGGCTATCGCCGGCTTGACGTAGGCTACGTGCTGGGCGTGGGCTATCAACTGCCGCAGGGCCTCGAAGCCAGCCTGCGCTACAACGGCGGCTTATCCGACCTGCAAAACCCCTCCGATGACCCGAAGCTGCGTAACTCAGTCTTTCAGTTGCAGGTTGGGTATGCGTTTGGTAAGTAGTTGATATAAAGAAAGTAGGGTAAGCTTTAGCTTGCCGGGGGGCGCGCCGACTAGGAATTTCCCAGTTGGCGCGCCCCCCGGCAAGCTAAAGCTTACCCTACGTTTTTATTATTCCATAATATCCTCGTTCCAAAGGCCGGGCTCGGCCTCAATAAACTCGCGCATCATCTCCACGCACTCAGTTGAATCGAGAATCTCCACCTCCACACCGTGCGATTTCAGAAACTCCAGCGACTCGCCGAAGGTCAGGGCCTCGCCCACTATCACCTTGGGAATTTTGAATTGCACGATGGTGCCGGCGCACATGTAGCAGGGCATCAGCGTGGTATAGAGCACGGTGTCGCGGTAGGTGCGCTGGCGGCCGGCGTTGCGCAGGGCGTCCATTTCGCCGTGGGCGATGGGGTCGAGGTCCTGCACGCGCTTGTTGTGGCCGCGGCCCACAATGTTTTGGCCGCGCACCAGCACCGAGCCGATGGGAATGCCGCCTTCCCGGCGGCCCAGCCGCGCCTCGTCGATGGCGGCTTGCATGAAAATATCCATTGCTTTGGTTATTAGTTAGTTAATGTTCTTCTGTCCTTGCGCTCGCAAGGACAAACGTACGCATTCAAACTCAGCCCCTTTACCGCACCAGCTCTACCCAGCCCTTGATGGCGGCCGTGCCGTCGGGCGGCGTGAGCAAGTAGTAGTATACGCCGGGGGCCAGGCCCGCGCCATCCCAGGTGTTTTGGTAGGCGGCGTTTTCGTACACTTGCTGGCCCCAGCGCGAAAACACTTGCAGGCGGGGCGGGCAGCCCCCCAGGCGCGGGGTGAAGAGGTCGTTTTGGCCGTCGGCATTGGGCGTGAAGATGTTGGGAATCAGCATCTCCTGTACCGTTACCGGGGGTAGGTTCAGCGCCTGGCTGCAACGGCCCTGGTTGAAGCTGAGCGTGACGCGGGGCCGGAAAGTACCGGCCTTGAGGTAGGTATGCGTCACATCGGGGCCCGTGGCGACGGCCGTGCTGTCGCCAAAATTCCAGGTGAGCACCGCGCCAGCGGGTAGCTCGGCCGCCGGCTGGCTGAAGCGCACCAGCAGCGGCGCTACCGTACTGGGCACGCAGGTACCCGGCACCAGTACCGGGGCCAGCACCGGCACGGCCAGCAGCGTCACGCGCCGCGTGGCCGAGGCCGCGCAGCCCGCCGCCGGGGCCACGGTATACGTGAGGGCCACCGTGCCCGGTGTAGTGGGGGGCGTAAACACGCCGCTTGCCGATACGCCCGGCCCAGCCCAGGTGCCGCCCGCCGGCAAGCCGCGCAGCCGGAACGCCTGCCCGCTGCCGGGGCACAGCACCGTATCGGCGGGCACCGTTACCACGGGTGCCGGCAGCACCTTAATGGTGACGGTAGCCTGGCTGCTGCTGGTGCCGCAGGCCGCCACGGCCGCCACCGAATAGGTGAGGGTTTGGGTGCCTACCAGGGCCTGGCTGGGGGTGAATGTATAACTACCACTTGATGAAGAAGTTACACCAGGCCCGCTCCAGGTGCCGCCGGCGGGGCTGCCGCCCGTGAGGGCCAGCGGCCCGGCGCTGGCGCACACTGCCGGCAGGGCTGCCACCACCGCCCGCACCGGGTTGCTCACCGTAATGAGTAATCGGGCCGAGGCCGTGCAGGCTGCCGTGGCCCCGGGTACGGTGTAGGTGAGGGCCTGGGTACCCACCAGCGCCAGGCTGGGGGTGAAGATGAAGCCCGCCGCTACCGACCCCGACACGCCCGGCCCCGCCCAGAAGCCACCGCTGGGCAGGCCCCCCAACGCCAGCGGCGGCGAGCTCACGCACAGCGTCTGGTCCTGGCCCACGGCCGCCACGGTGGGCTCAAAGTTGAGCTTGAAGGCGGCGTTGTTGCACAGCGGCGAGCTACCCTGGGCCGGCGTGGAGATTGAGCCATTGACGGGCGAGTACGAAAACGCGCCCGGCGGCACCGGGAAGCCGTTACGGTTGGAGCACGAGCAGGCCGCCGCGTACACCACGCCGCGGGGGTCGAAGCGCGAGGTGCCGCCGTCCACGTGGTCGCCCTCCGAGTTGGGGGTGGCGTCGCCGAAGAACGTGCCGTAGGTGAGGGCCGTGAGGCCGGGCGCGAACTGCGCCAGGTAAAAATCGGAGCCCGCGCCCGGCGTATCGGGGGCCTGGCGCACGGCGTTGGCGGTGGTGGGCATGCCGTGGGTATAGCCGTTTTGGTTGACGAAGCTGGGGTAGGTATAAATGGGGGTGCGAAAGCCATTTACCTCACCGCCCCAACCGCACACGTACACCCGGTCGCACTGGTCTACCAGGAAGGCGGTGGGCGAGATATCGAGGGTGTTGCGCCCGCTGCCTATTACGGTGCTTATCAGGGCTTTATCTAAATCGGGACTCAGCTTCTGGATGAACGTCCGGCTGCCGGGGTTGTGGTACGCGCCCGCCGATACGGGCCAGGTGCCCAGCGTCTGGCCCAGCACGTACACGCCGGCATCGGCCCCGAGCTGCACAAAAAACGCCTGGTCGTAGGCGCTGGTACCCAGGTAGGTAGCCCGCTGCACGGCGCTGCCATCGGCCGCGATGCGGGCCACGTAGCCATCCACGTTGCCCTTCGCCCGCGGTTGGTAGCCGCCCGCGGTGCCCGGAAAGCTGGGGCTGAGCGTGCCGCCCGCTACGTAGGCATTGCCGGTCGCATCGAGCTGGATGGAGTAGGCCGCATCGGCGCCGCTGCCGCCCAGGAAGCCGCTCCAAACCAGGCGGTTGAGGCCCGGGGTGAGCTTGCACACCACGGCGTCGCAGGTGCCGCCTTGGTAGCGGCTGGCAAAGCTGCCGGCCGTGGTAGGGAAGCTGCCGGAGCCCGTAACCGACGCGATGTACACGTTGCCCTGCGCATCGGTCAGGATGTCGCCGCGCAGCGCATCGCCGTAGTTTTGAGGTAGTTGGCGCGCGGCCGAGCTGGGCACGTAGGCCGCAATGCCGTCGTTGGCGGTGCCGCCCAGGTAGGTGGAGGCGGCCAGCCCGCCGCCGCTGGCGCTGAGGCGCGTCACCACAATGTCGGTGCCGTTGCTCACCCGGTACACGCCCGGCCCACCGTCGCCGAAGGGGTCGACCGAACTGCCGCCCTGAAACCGGCTTTGCACCGCCCCGGCCGTGGTGGGGTAATCGGTGGACGACGTACTGCCCAGCACCAGCAATTCGTTCTGGGCATTGACTACCAGGCTGCTTGGGAAATCGGCCCGGTTGCCGCCCAGGTAGGTGGCCCACACCCGCGCCGCCCCCCCGTTAACGGCCGGGTTATACTTGATGAGCGCTATGTCGATAACGGCCGCAAACGTAGTCTGGTAAGCGCCCATCGTGGTCGGGAAGCTCGGCAGGGTCAACAAGTCATCGAGCACAATACCACCCGAGTACATGTTGCCCGCCGCGTCGTAGGCCGCCGTGAAGCCCCAGTTGCTGCCCCGCGCCCCCGAGTAGGTCGAGAACACCACCGTGGGGTCAATAATCAGCGGCCGGGCGTGGTCGTACGCCCCCAGTTCAAACGAAACCAGGTTTTCGGGGGCCGGGCGCAGGCGGTAGTGGCAGGCCACCGGCTGGCGCTGGCCGGTGGCCGCATCGAGCTGGTAGGCGTGGGGCAGCAGCTCGGTAAGCTCGCCCACCGAGGTGCCCACGTGCAGCTGGCCATCGGCGCTGAGCGTGAGGCCGGTAGCGCCCTCGTAGCGCAGCTGCACGCGGCGCGCATCGGCCCCGGCCGCCACCTCAAAGTCGTACTCCAGGTGCTGGGTGGCGTTTTCGTAGAAGCGGGCGGCCACGCCCGGCCACGGTGCATCGTAGCGCACCTGCCGGTAGCCGGGCACGGCGCTGGCCCAGCGGGCGGGGTCGTTGCCGTGCAGGTAGTTGCGCACTTGGCCGGTGGGCTGGCTGGGTTGCAGCGCGGTGGTAGTGTCGGCCCCCACAAAGCGCACCCGCAGCTGGTGGCCCTTGATGGGGGCCGCGCCGCCGGGCGGCGCCGCGGCCGCCGCGCGGGCCGGGGCCGCTTTGGCGGCGGCGTGGCCCGGCCCCGCGTGCGGGTGCTCAATGGGCTGCAACAGGCTGTAGCGCAGGCCGCCCGGCTCCAGACACAGGTGGCCGCCCGGCACGGCCGCCGCGTAGCGCACCGCCGCCGGCCACTGGCCTTTGTTGGCCACAAACTCCAGGCTCGGGGCCTCGTCGGCCGGCAGGGCTACGGCCGCTGGGGCGCGCCCGGCGCTCGACTGCGCCCAGCTGGGCCCACTGAGCGCAAGTAAATAAAGAAGACCAGCGTAAAAATTCTTCTGCATATAAAATGGTCGGTGCGAGTGGCTAGTAAAGCTAGCGCAGTTTTCAGGTTGGCCGCTACTCCGGTCGGCCAGCTCGCGCCGGCCGACCAGTTTAGTATGTCGGGCGGGTCAACGACAACCGGTCGGCCGGCTAGCGCCGGCCGACCGGCGCGAAACCAACCCGCAAACCGCAGTGAGCCCGCCCGCCCACCGCCGGGCGCGAAAGGCCGTATTTTTGTCGGGTCGGGGGCCAGCTTACGCGCGCCCGGCCCGTTGTGCGCCGTTTGCTTTCTTATCGTTTTACCCTGCTCGTGCTCGTGGGCCTGCTGCTGAGTGTGGCCGCCGAGCGGGTGCCGGCCGGGCAATTGGCCCTGGCCCCGCTGCTGGCCCTCACGGTGCCGCTGTGGCTGGCGCTCACGGGGCTGCTGGCGCTAGGCTGGGGCTTGCGGGGCCGGCGCATTGCGCTGCTGCCGCTGGCCGCGCTGGCGCTGGCCTGGCCGCAGGTGCAGCGCGGGCTGCCGCTGCATTTAACAGTTAACAATAAGCAATTAGCAGATAATCAAGAGTCTGTAGTTAAAAATCAGAAAACCAATACGTTGCGTTTGCTGTCGGCCAACGTGCGGATTTTCAACGTGTATGCGCACCTGCGCAAGGCCGACCCTACTGCGCCGGCCCGCGCCATGGCCTGGCTGGCCGCCAGCCCCGCCGATGTGCTGTGCTTGCAGGAGTTTTACCAGGAGCCGGCCGGCACGCGCACGGCCGATGGCGACCTGTTTCGGGTGGCCGACAAGCTGGGGCCGCAGCGTGGGCGGCAGGTATTCGTGTCCAAGAGCCTCACTAATAGCGCGGGGGCCGAGTTTGGGCTGGCTATTTTTTCGCGGCTGCCCATTGTGGGGCGGGGCGAAATCGCCTTTGGCCGCCTCAGCCAGAACCACGCCATGTGGGTCGATGTGGCCGGCCCCGGCCGCCGCGACACGGTGCGGGTTTTCAACGTGCACCTCCAAAGCATGAGCATGGACGAGAACGATATTGTGGCCGCTGGCACCAGCAAGGCCGGTTTGCAGCGCAAGGGCCGGGGCCTGCTCGGGCGCTTTGTGCGCGGCGCGGCGGCCCGCGCCTGGCAGGCCGATACGCTGCTGGCCCACATTCAGCGCTCGCCCTACCCGGTGCTGCTGGCCGGCGACCTCAACGACCTGCCCTATTCCTACGCCTACAACCGCCTGGCCGGCCCGCTCCAAAACGCCTGGGCCACCGTGGGCTTTGGGCCGGGCAACACCTACCACGGCCACCTGCCCCCGCTTTTGCGCATCGACCAGCAGTTTGCCGGCCCCCAGTGGCGGGTGCTGGCCTGCCGCATTCACACCGAAATCCTGTATTCCGACCACTTCCCGGTGGAGGCGCTGTACGAGTTGAACGGTCTGTAGGGTAAGCTTTAGCTTGCCGGGCGTTGGTTGCCTATGAGCCTCAAGCTTACCGTTTGCCCACCTGCCCAAACGCCCGGCAAGCTAAAGCTTACCCTACAAACCGTTCAGTTGCCAAACTTTGCCGGACCTTTGCCGTTGGCTACCGCCCATTCCTCAACAAGCAGCCCGCCTGCTACCTGATGACTGCTACTTGATGACTGAAAAAATGCTGACGCTTTATAATACGCTCACCCGCAAAAAGGAATCTTTCGCGCCCGTGCACCCGCCGCTGGTGGGCCTCTACCTCTGCGGCCCCACCGTGTACAACGATGCCCACCTGGGCAACGCGCGCGGCCCCATCGTGTTCGACGTGCTCACGCGCTACCTGCGCTACCTGGGCTACCAGGTGCGCTACGTGCGCAACATCACCGACGTGGGCCACCTCGTGGGCGATGCCGACGACGGCGAGGACAAACTCGCCAAAACCGCCCGCGCCCAAAAGTTGGAGCCTATGCAAGTGGCTCAGCACTACACCGTTCGCTATCGCCAGGCCATGGCCGCCCTTGGCTGCCTGCCCCCCGATATCGAGCCCCAGGCCAGCGGCCACATCACCGAGCAAATCGCGCTTATTGAGGAGATTATGGCGCGCGGCCTGGCCTACGAGGCCAACGGCTCGGTGTATTTCGACGTGCCCAAGTACAACGCCGAGGGCCTGAGCTACGGCCGCCTCTCGGGCCGCGTGGTGGAGGAGCTGCTGGCCGGCACCCGCACCGAGCTGGCCGGCCAGGACGAAAAGCGCTCGCCCACCGACTTCGCGCTGTGGAAAAACGCGGCCCCTGAGCACCTGATGCGCTGGCCCTCGCCCTGGGGCGAAGGCTTCCCCGGCTGGCACCTCGAATGCTCGGCCATGAGCCGCAAGTACCTCGGGGCCGAGTTCGACATTCACGGTGGCGGTCTCGACCTCATGTTTCCGCACCACGAGTGCGAAATTGCCCAGAACGAGGCCAGCGCCACGCCCGGCACCGGCGCGCGCTTCTGGCTGCACAATAATATGCTGACCGTGAACGGCCAGAAGATGAGTAAGTCGCTGGGCAACTTCGTGACGCTCAACGAGATGTTTCAGGGCCAGAGCGCGGCGCTGTCGCAGGCCTACTCGCCCATGACGCTGCGCTTCTTCTTCCTGCAAGCCCAGTACCGCTCGCCCATCGACCTCAGCGACGACGCCCTGCAAGCCGCCCGCAAAGGCTACCGCAAGCTCATGAACGGCCTGCGCCTGCTGGATAGCGGCAAACTGGAAACGCGAACTGCGGAGGTTGAGATTGACGCCGAAAAGCTAACCGCCAACAGCCAGCAGCTAACCGCGCTAAGCCAAAAGCCCTTCGAGTTTCTCAACGACGACCTCAATACGCCCCGCGCTGTGGCCGCTATATTCGACCTGCTTAAGCGCTTCAATACGCTGGCTACCAGCCCCGTGGCCCTGGCCGAGGTGAGCCCCGAAGCCGTGGCCGAAACCAGCGCCGCCTACCGCACCCTGGTCACTGACATCTTGGGCCTGTGCGACGAGCCCCGCGCCAGCGCCGAAGAGCTGCTGGCCCTGGCCCTGGGCTTTTACCAGGAAGCCAAAGCGGAGAAAGCCTACGACAAAGTAGACCAGATTCGTGCCGCCCTCAAAACCCAGGGCATCGTCATCAAAGACACCAAAACCGGCGTCGAGTGGGCGTATAGCGAAGACTAAACCCAGAAGTTTGTCAGGCTGACGCAGGAAGCATCTTATCACGGCTGCCTTCGTCAGAACTACTAACTCAAGCGGCGCGGGCGTGATAAGGTCCTTCGCAAGCTCAGGATGACAACTGTTTTCTATGCGTGCTCAACGTTTTCAATTTTCGCTGCTCGCCGTGGCCGGCTTGGTCCTGCTCACCGCCTGCCCCGCCGAAAAGCCCGTCGAAACGGCCGCGCCGCCCGTGGCAGCGGCGGCCATCAAAGCCCCGGCCTTCAACGCCGATTCGGCCTACGCCTACACGGCCAAGCAGGTGGCCTTCGGCCCGCGCGTGCCCAACTCCAAGGCCCACGTGGCCTGCGGCAACTACCTGGTGGCCAAGCTAAAGCAGTTTGGCTTGAGCGTGCGCGAGCAGCCCTTTGAGGCTAATACCTTTGATGGCACGCGCATTAAGGGCCGCAACATTATTGCCCAGTACCAGCCCCAGACGGCGCGGCGCGTGGCCATTTTTGCGCACTGGGATACCCGCCCTTTTGCCGATGCCGACAAGGGAACCAAGAAAAACAAGCCCATGGACGGGGCCAGCGACGGGGCTAGCGCCGTGGCTACGGCCCTCGAAATAGCCCGCAGCATCAGCCAGCAGCCCGCTGGCCAGGCCCCCAACGTGGGCGTCGACATCATCCTGTTTGATGCCGAAGACTGGGGCCATGACGAAACCAGCCAGGCCGATGTGCCCAACAAGCTGCCCGCCGGCACCGACTCGTGGTGCCTGGGCTCGCAGTACTGGGCCAAAAACCTGGTGCCCGCCGGCTACAAGGCCGAGTACGGCATTTTGCTCGACATGGTAGGGGCCAAAGGCGGCCACTTCACCCGCGAGGCCCTCTCGCTGAGAAACGCCCGCCCGGTGGTGGACAAGGTGTGGAATACAGCCGCTAAAATTGGATATTCCGACTATTTCCTATTCAACGATACGAGCGAGATTCTCGACGACCATAAGTACGCCAATGACGCCGGCGTGCCCACCATCGATATCTACGACCACCCTGCCTACGGCGGCGAATACTTCCCGGCCTATCACCACACCACGGCCGACAACATGAGCCTCATCGACCGCAAAACGCTGAAGGCCGTGGGCCAGACGGTGTTGCAGGTGCTGTATCAGGAATAAAGCGCAGCTGAAAGGGAGGAAATAAGAACGTCCTGCTGAACAAAGTGAAGCATCTCTACCGCATCGTTGAATGACGAGGTAGAGATGCTTCACTGCGTTCAGCAGGACGTCCTTGTTTGGCGTGGCCCTCAGTTTGTCAGCGTAACTATTAGATTATCTATTTATTAGCCGTAGCGACTGCTACCTGCTCAGCTTGCTTCACGTAGCGCTGCAGGTGAATGACGAGCGCCTCAAACACATCGGTGAGGCGCAGGCGCAGCCAGGGGTACAGCGGGTTAGGTATGCGCACGGCACCGGCATCGACCTGGCGGGCCAGCAGCAGCAGGCGCAGCAGCTCATCGAGCTGGCGGTTGAACGACTCGACGACCGTGCCGGTGAGGCGGGTGCCGGTGGGCGCGTACTGCTTGGGGCGGCGCAACAGGTTGTCGCCCAAGCCGTTGCGGTCTTGCGTGGTGGAGGTGAAGTAGCGGCCAAGCCAGCCGCTGCGCACCTGCGCGCCGGCCGTAGAGCCACTGGCCTGGGCCAGCCGCAGGCGCGCCTTGAGGTTGGGCAGGTAGTAGCCACCCACTAGGTTGAGGTGTTCCAGGCACTGGGCGGCGCTCCACTTATCGTAGCCGGGGCGGCGGTTGAGCTGCTCCGAGGTGAGGGGGCGCAGGCGCTGGTGCGAGAGCACGCGCAGGGCCAGCACCTTGTTGGTGAGTTGGTCGAAAAACTCGGTTGTATCGCGTGCGGAAGCACTCATATGCGGAGGAATGCCGGGCAAGGCGCTGCGTTTAAGTTGTAATATTACGGCGTAGGCCGGATTAGTACTACCTGCCTCCATGCCTTTTCCCGTTGGCTTATGCATAAACCCGCTTCTCTTCTCCGTCACTTCTGCTGTCTGCTTGGCTTGTTGCTAGGAGTGGCAGGCAGAGTGGCGGCCCAGGCCGTGCCCAACCCAGGCGAGAAAATAGAAAGCCTGGTCACCTTTGGCGCGCAGGCCCCCATCACCAGCGGCGACGACGATTTTACCCAAACCTTCTTCTTTCTAGTGCCCGCCACCGAGCGGCGGCCCCTCTACATCCGGGTGTTTGACCCCGATTGCGGAGGGCAGCTCGATGCCAAGGTGGGCCAGTTTAATACCCGCACCGAGTTCAGCCTCTACGGCGGGCCGGGCACGCACTCGGCCAAAGGCGCTACCGACCCGCGGCCGGTCAGCCCCGCCGCGCCGCCCACCGGCCGCCTGCTCAAGCAGCAGGTTTTTGGCGAAGACCCAGCCTACGATGGCAAGTATTTCAACTTCGGCCCCCTCAACCCGCTGGAGGGCGAGCTGGTAGGCCAGTTTCAGGGCTACGTATATAAGGTAGTGGTGCGCGGGCTGAGCGGCAACGACGGCAACCTCTATCGCTTCTTCCTCAGCAGCAGCCCCACCGAAAACGTGCCTATTCCGGGGGGCAACGCCTTCACCTACGAGTACTGCTTTCGCATTCCGGCGGCGGCCCCTGGCCGGGCCGTTACGCTGCACCTCTACCCCTTTGCTAATGAAGGAGTTGTCAGTATCAAGCAGAGCAATTTCGACATGGATAACTCGGCCAAGCTCACCGTATTCAGCATAGCAAAAAACGGCCACGCGGCCCCCGTGAGCGGCGATGGGCAGTGGACGAGCAGCATCCTGCCCATCGACACCAAGGAGCACGGCTTGTCACTGGATTTTCGGCTGGTAAGTACCGCGCCCATCTTCAACGACGTGGTGTTCTACGTAACCGACCAGTACGACACGGCGCTGCCCTTCTTTGCCGTGCCCCTGGGCGGCCCGCCGCGCTATAAGTACGATATCGACATGAAAGTGCATCGGTAAAGGGGTAGTTGAGTAAATGAGTAAGGGGTGCAGGAGTGCTGTTGTTCATTGAATCAGCACGACATTACTCCTGCACCCCTTACTCATTTACTCAACTACGCCATTTACTGATTGTCCCGCCCGGCGTTGCGGCGCGGGGCGGTATCGTCGGCATCCTGGGGCTTGTCGCCGTCGGCAGGCCGGAAATCGTCGCGCTTGTCCTGGCCGTAGTTCTGGGCTTTGTCCTGGCTGGTAAAGTTGTCGTATTCCGGGCCGCGGGCGCCGGGGTTCTCATCGTCGTAGGAGCCGCCCTTCGAGCCGTGGCCCTGGCTGACGTCGCCCTCCTTGGAGCCCGCCGGGCCAAAGCCGTTGCGCGAGTCGCCGGTATTGGGGTTGCCCGCCGGGGCTTCCTCGCTGCGGCCGTGGCCATAGCCGTAGCCGGGCGCTTGCATAGTATCGGGCGAGTTGACGGGGGCGGGGGCACCCTGGCCGGCGGGGGCGTTGCCGCCCGGCTGCTGGTCGTGGCTGCGGCCGCCCTGGGTGCCCTGGTTGTCGTAGCCCCCGCGCGACGAGCGCTCATCCGCTGCCTCGCCGTGGCCGTTGGGGCCCATCGCAAGGTGGTTGGCCGTAGCGCCGGCCGGCAGGCCTACCCCCGAGGTATGGCCGTAGTCGGCCGCGTAGGCACTGCCGACGGTGGGCGAACCATTATCGTTCTGAAAGGCGGCCGTGGCACCTTCTTTACTGGGTAGGTTACGGTTGTCCTGCACGTTGCCGCGGCCATCGGTCTGGCGGTCAGCTATGTTATCGCCAAACGATGCGGTGGGCACGGGGGGCGTGTCGCGCACGGCGTGGCCCTGCTCGGCGGGGTTGCGGTCCTGTCCATCGTAGTCGCGGTAGGCGTTGTGCTGGAGGCCGGGCCGCGACGCGCCCTCGCCGTAATACTTTTCTTCAGTGGCCTCGGCGGCGGGGTGCTCGGCGGCCGTGTTCACCTCGCGAAACTGGTTGCCGTAGCCGCCGTGGGTAGCGCCCAGGGTACCCTGCTCGCCAAACTCGCCCCGGTTGGCATCGGCGCGCTGGTTATCGGCGCGGGTAAGGTCTCGGAAGCTGCCCTGCACGTCGTTGCCAAAGTTGCCGCCGTACACGTTGGGCTGGGCTGCGTTGTTGGCGGGGGCTGATACGTCGGCGGGGCTGGCCTCGCGGTTTTCCTGCTCGCCACCTTCCTCCACGGCTCCCTCGCCGGCGGCCATCTCGCTGTCAACCAGCTCTTTGGTAGAAGGCGGCGCAGTGTTGTCGGGGCTGGGGGCGGGGGCGGGCGGGGTGGTTTTATCGGCTAGCTGGTGCAGGTTTTGGGCATCGCCGGTGGGCTGGGGTTGCACATCGGCGGGGTTGGCTTCGCGGTTTTCCTGCTTGCCGCCTTCCTCCACGGCTCCCTGGCCAGCGGCCATTTCGCTGTCGAACAGCTCTTTGCTGGAAAGCGAAGGAGTGGGAGTCGCCTCGCCCGACTGCATAGCCGGCGTGGCTGGCTGGAGCGAGCTGTTGGCGTTGGTGTTTTGGGCGTCGGCTCCCATTTTGGCGGTTTCGTTGGCTGGCTGGCTGGGGCGGTTGCCGGCAATATCGTTGGGCTGGTCGTTGAGAGTTGGCATGAGTTGACGGGCTAGGAGAAAGGATGGAGGGTGGGAACGGAAAAGGATTACCGCTTAGCTATACGCCCCGGCGCGGCTGGTGTTCGGCTGGCCTTGCTGCGGGTAGCCGGGCTTACATTTGGTGGCCCCCTGGTCGGGGTCACTTTCCCACGTTTTCACCGCTATGATGCAACGCCGCCAATTTCTTCAGCAGAGCACGCAGGCCGCGCTAGCTTCCGCACTCCTGCCACTAGCTGCCACCGCCGCCACCTTGCCCGATGCGGCGCTGGCTGAACTGCCCTCCAACGCAATATTTGATAAAGAGGTAGATGTTATTGAATTAACAATCAATGACTTGCAAAAGATGCTGCAAGACGGCCTCACTAGCCGCCGCCTGTGCCAAGCCTACCTCAGCCGCATTGCGGCCATCGACAAGGCCGGCCCTGGCCTGAACGCTATTATCGAGCTGAACCCCGACGCCTTGCGCATCGCCGACGACCTCGACAAAGAGCGCAAGGCCGGCAAGCTGCGCGGTCCGCTGCACGGCATCCCGGTATTGATAAAGGACAATATCGACACCGGCGACCAGATGCAGACCACCGCCGGCGCGCTGGCCATGGCCGGCCACCACGCCGCCCAAGATGCGCACGTGGCCAAGCAGCTGCGAGCGGCTGGGGCTATCATTCTGGGTAAAACCAACTTAAGCGAGTGGGCCAACTTCCGCTCGACGCATTCGGTGAGCGGCTGGAGCAGCCGCGGCGGCCAAACCCACAACCCCAACGTGATTGACCGCACGCCCAGCGGCAGCAGCGCCGGCTCGGGCGCGGCGGCTTCGGCCAGCCTGTGCGCCGTGGCGGTGGGCACCGAAACCAACGGCTCCATCGTGTCGCCCAGCTCGTGCAACGGCTTGGTGGGCCTCAAGCCCACCGTGGGGCTGGTGAGCCGCACGGGCATCATTCCCATTTCGGCCACCCAGGATACGGCCGGCCCCATGGCCCGCAGCGTGCGCGATGCGGCCATTTTGCTGGGCGCGCTGGCCGGCCCCGACCCCGCTGATGCCGTCACGGTTTCGGCCCGCAACCCGGCCAAAGCCGCCGACTACACCCGCCTGCTGCGCCCCGACGCCCTGAAGGGCCAGAAGCTAGGCGTAGAAAAAAGCCACCTTGCCAGCCAAACCGCCGGCGGCGAGCTGCTACGCCAGGCGGTGGCCGCCCTCAAAGCCCAGGGTGCCACGGTAGTAGAAGTAGATGTGCGCACCCCCACCCAGCCCATCGGCGAGGCCGAGTTCGACGTGCTGCTCTATGAGTTTAAAGACGGCGTGAACAAGTACCTGGCCGGCACCAAGGCCCCGGTCAAAACCCTGGCCGACGTTATCGCCTTCAACAAGGCCAACGCCGCCAAGGCGATGCCCTACTTCCAGCAGGAAATATTGGAGCAGGCCGAAAAAACCGACGGCCTTACCAGCGACAAATACAAAACTGCTCTGCGTAAAGTGGTCGATATCTCCCGCGCCGCCCTCGACGCGGCCCTGAAAAGCAACGGCGGCCTGGCTGCCGTGGTCGGCATCACCACCGGCCCGGCCGCTTGCATCGACCTCGTGAATGGCGAATATGGCACCGGCCCCGGCTATGCGGGCGCGGCGGCCATGGCTGGCTACCCGCACCTCACGCTGCCCATGGGCTACGTGCACGGCCTGCCCATCGGTATTTCGTTCGTGGGCGCGCCGTATAAGGAAGCGGAACTGCTGGCGCTGGGCTACGCGTATGAGCAGGCCACCAAGCACCGCCGCGCGCCCGAGTACAAGGCGGTAGTGGGCTAGAAGTACGTAGCGTAAGCTTCAGCTTGCGAGCGAGCGCAGCGAGCATGCGGGCCTGGGTGACCCTAGCGCCAGCTGCTCGCAAGCTAAAGCTTACGCTACCTGCTAAAATATCTTGCCTGGGTTTAGAATACCTTGTGGGTCAAATACTTGCTTGATGCCGCGCATCAGGTTTAGGTTGGCTTCGGCTAGGGCAATGTGCATGTACTGCTTCTGCACCAGCCCGATGCCGTGCTCGCCCGAGATGGTGCCGCCGAGCTTCACGCAGAGCGCAAAAATCTCCGAAATGGGCTCGCGCAGGCCCACGTTCCACTGCTCGTCGGTGAGGGTGCCGCGGATGATGTTGACGTGCAGGTTGCCGTCGCCGGCGTGGCCGTAGCACACGGTTTTGAAGCCGTGGCGGGCGCCGATTTCCTTCACGCCTTTCAGCAGGGTGGGCAGCTCGGCGCGGGGCACCACGGTGTCCTCCTCCTTATATACGGAGTTGTAGCGCACCGAATTGCCGATGTTGCGCCGAATGCGCCAGAGGTCGTCCTTCTGACCGGCCGTGTCGGCAAGCAGGATTTCGCCCACGTCGTACTTCTCCAGCACGCCGTACACCTGCTCGGCTTCCTTGTAGAGCTCGTCGAGGTCCTGGCCGTCCAGCTCGATAAGTAACTGAGCGGTAATGTCTTCGGGCATAGTAAGCGGAATTTTCAGGTAGTCGGACGACCAAGCGATGGCCTCGCGCTCCATAAACTCCATGCCCGAGGGGATGATGCCCGCCCGAAATACCGCCGATACCGCCTCGGCCGCCTGCGCCTCCTGGCGGAAGGGCACCAGCATCAGAATGTTGTGCTGCGGGTAGGGGAGGAGCCGAAACACCGCCTTGGTAATGATGCCCAGCGTGCCCTCCGAGCCCACCATGAGCTGGGTGAGGTTGTAGCCGGTAGCGTTTTTGAGGGTGTTAGCCCCCGTCCAGATAATTTCGCCGGTGGGCAGAACTACTTGTAGGTTAAGCACATAGTCGCGGGTAGTGCCGTACTTCACAGCCTTGGGGCCGCCGCTGCTCTGGCTGAGGTTGCCACCCAAAAAGCACGAGCCTTTGCTGGCCGGGTCGGGCGGGTAAAACAGGCCCACTTCCTTCACCGCGTTCTGAAACGCCTCCGTTACCACGCCCGGCTCCACGGTCGCTTGCAGGTTGCGCTCGTCAATTTTGAGAATCTTGTTGAAGCGCTCCATGCTGAGCACCACGCCGTTGTGAATGGGCAGTGCCCCGCCGCTGAGGCCAGTGCCGGCCCCGCGCGCCGTTACGGGCACCCGGTGGTCGTGGCAGAGCTTCATAATGGCGCTCACCTCCTCCACGGTGCCGGGGCGCAGCACCACGTCGGGCGCAAAGTGGAGGTCCTCGGTGTGGTCGCGGCCGTAGGCTTCGTACTGCTGGGCCTCGGTGCGGGCGGCCGTGAGCACGTGGGCCGGGCTCACTATCTCCTCGAAAGCAGATACTAGCGCGGGGGTAAGGGCGTTGAATTGCATGAGTGAAAAAACGCGGCCGGGGGCCGCTGGGCTATATTTGCCAGTAATGCAGTGTGAAAAAACGAAGGTAAGGCCCACAGCGACAGTGCTCACTACGGCGCGGCGGGTGGGCCCCCGTGGCGGGTGGCGAGGGTATTACGGCCTGGTAATCGTGTTGTTACTGCTCGGCAGCAGCTGCCAGCGCAAGCTCAACCAGCACAACGGCCGCTACTACTCGGCCCGCGACATGGCCCGCCTGAAGCACGGCCAGCGCACGGCCCGCCCCAGTGCCCCGCGCACCAAAACCAGAACCACCACCACGGCCGCCGGCGGCAGCGTAACCACCACCAAAACGGTGGTGAAGCGCCCCTTTCGCACCGGCAACGCCACCGGCACGCTGGCCAGCGTCATCGACAATGCCCGCGGCTACCAGGGCACGCCCTACCTGTTTGGCGGCACCACGCGCCTGGGCCTGGACTGCTCGGCGCTGCTCCAGTTATCGTTTGCCGAGGCCGGCGTGACCATTCCGCGCTCCAGCAACGAGCAGGCCGTATGGGGCCAACCCGTGAAGCCGACCGAGCTGAAGCCCGGCGATTTTCTTTTTTTTGGGGCCTCGCCCGGTTCGCAGGTCATCACGCACGTGGGCATGGTGACGGTAGTCGATGGCGAGGGCGTCGAGTTCATTCACGCCTCTACTTCGCTGGGCGTCATTGAGAACAGCTTCGAGGCCGACTATTACCTGAGCCGGTTTATTCGGGCGGTACGGCCCCGTTTGTGAAGGCTTAGTGAAAAATAGATGAAGGTTTAATGAGTATTTAGTAAACAGTGGAGCTTAGTAAGCAATTAGCCCTTAGATTGTTAACATTGCCGTAATATGGCGGCCTAAAGAGGCGAAGTACCTTTGCGCGCCTACCCGCTGCGCTCTTTTTTACTTTTTTCCCTCTTTATGAAAATACTATACTTTCGGCACGCTTTCGTGCTGGCGTTGCTGCTGCTGGTAGCCCAGCTAAGCTGGGGCCAGGGTGCCACCACGGCCGCTATGAGCGGCACCATCACCGATAGCAAGGGCCAGCCCCTGCCGGGCGCTACCGTGCTGGCGGTGCACACGCCCACCAACACGCAGTACGGCGTGGGTACCAATACCGAGGGCCGCTTCAGCATCCAGAATATGCGCGTGGGCGGGCCCTACACCATTAAGGTGTCGTTTGTGGGCTACCAGGATTTCACCCGCACGGGGGTGAACCTGACGCTGTCCGAAAACTTTCGCCTCGATACCAAGCTGGGGGAGGCCTCGACTCAGCTGACGGAGGTGACGGTAACGGGCCGCCAGAACTCGGTTATCAACGCCGACCGTACGGGCGCAGCCACTACCATTCAGCGCGCCCAGATTGAGCAGTTGCCCACCATCAACCGCTCGTTTGCGGACTACACCCGCCTCACGCCCCAGGCCAGCGGCAGCGGCGGCTTCGGGGGCCGCGATGGCCGCGTCAACAACGTAACCATCGACGGCGCGCTCTTCAACAATGCCTTCGGCCTGTCGGGCACCATTGGCGGGCAGGCCAACGCCCAGCCGATTTCGCTCGATGCCATCGACCAGATTCAGGTAAGCATCGCGCCCTTCGACGTACGCCAGGGCTCGTTTACGGGGGCCAACGTGAATGCCGTGACCCGCTCGGGCACCAACAAGGTATCGGCTTCTGTATATGGCTTTTACCGCGACCAGAAGTACGTGAGCAAGCAGATTGGCGACGTAAACAACCCGGTGCCTACCTTCAACCTCAAGAACTTCGGCTTCCGCGTGGGCGGCCCCATCATCAAGGACAAGCTGTTTTTCTTCCTCAATGCGGAGCGCGAGCTGCGCACCGACCCGCCCTCGGGCAACTACCAGGCCGCTACGGCCGGCAACCCGGCCAACGGGCAGACGGTATCGCAGGCCTCGGCCCGGGACCTGGACGCGCTCAGCAGCTTTCTGACGCAGAATTATAACTACAGCCCCGGCGCGTACCAGGGCTACTCGCTGGCCTCCAACAGCGATAAGATTACGGCCAAGCTCGACTGGAACATCAGCGCCAACCACCGCTTCAACATCAAGTACAACTACCTCAAGTCGTACCGCGACGTGCCGCCCAGCTCCTCGGGCGCTATCGGCAACAACCGGGCGCAGACGATATACGGCTTGCCCTACGCTGGGGCGTATTACCGCATCAACAACAATCTGAACTCGATTATCGCGGAGCTGAACAGCTCGTTCGGAACGAAATACTCGAACAACCTGACGGCGGGCTACATCGCTAACCGCGACTTCCGGCAGGCGGTCGGGGGCGGGGATATTCCGCAGTTTCCGCTGGTGGACATCGGCACTGGTTCGGGCCTGAGCCCCATCACGACGGACGCTAAAACGGGCCAGCCGGTTTATGCGCGGGTAACGGCTCCGCAAACGCTTACTTCGTTTGGCTATGAGCCGTTCTCGGCCTTCAACATCCTGAACACCGACACCTACCAGATTGGCGACAACTTCACGGCGTTTTTGGGCAAGCACAACCTCACCGTAGGTACCTACAACGAGCTGTATAAGTTTACCAACGGCTTTGCGCCCCAGTACTACGGTGCGTTCACGTACAACTCGTTGCAGGATTTTTACGCTTCGGCCTCCACGGCCACCGCACCCTACGGCTACAACTACACCAGTGGCGGCCAGCCCACACCCCGCACCCAGGCCGATGGCCTGCGCCCGGCCCAGCGCTACCAGTTGCGCTACTCGGCCCTGGCCGACGGCTCGTTTCCCTTCGCCGTAACCAACGCCGCCCAGATTGGCCTGTACTTGCAGGATGAGTGGTCGCCGGCCAGCAACTTCAAGCTGACCTACGGCATCCGGGGCGACTTGCCCATCATTTACTCCACCATTCAGCAAAATACCGCCCTGGCCAACCTCACTTTCCGGGATGGCATTCAGCTGAACACCAGCCAGACGCCCAAGCGCACGGTGCTGTATTCGCCCCGCGTGGGCTTCAACTGGGATGTGAACGACGACCGCAAAACGCAGTTGCGCGGCGGCACGGGCATTTTCACCGGCCGCGTGCCCTACGTGTACCTCTCGAACCAAGCCAGCAACAACGGCGTGCAGTTTGGTACGATTGACTTTCAGGGCAATGCTGCCCTGCCCTATTCTTTTGGTG
The DNA here is from genome assembly GCF_030063445.1 of Hymenobacter sp. H14-R3. GTDB lineage: Bacteria > Bacteroidota > Bacteroidia > Cytophagales > Hymenobacteraceae > Hymenobacter. The sequence continues at coordinate 56,655 of NZ_JASITD010000010.1, forward strand.
GCGACCCCAACAAGTACCGCACTCAGCTGGCGGCGGGCGGGGCCAATACCCAGTACAACATAGCCGTAACGGACCGTAGCTTCAAATTTCCGCAGGTATGGCGCTCTAACCTGGCCCTAGACCACGAGCTGCCCGGTGGCGTGGTGGCTACTATCGAAGCCCTGTACTCCAAGGATGTGAACGCGGTTTACTTCCAGAACGTGGATTTGCCCGTAACGACGCAGCGCGCGGCAGGGGCAGATAACCGTCCGATTTTTTACACCGCCAACGGAACCGGCGGGGTAAACTCATCGCCCTACAACCGCCTCTACGGGCAAACGCCTGCCGGTGTGGCCACTACCGCTACGGCCGCCAACCCCGCCATCACCGATGCCATTCTGCTCACCAATACCAACAAAGGATATTCATACAGCCTGACGGCTCAGCTGCAAAAAACCTTCAGCAGTGGCTTCTATGCCATGGCCGCCTATACTTATTCCGATGCCCGCTCGGTAAACGATGGTGGCACCATTGCGCAGTCGAGCTGGTCGGGCCGCCCCGTTTCGGGCGACCCCAACGCCAACGTACTCAGCTACTCGCAGTACTTGGTAGCGCACCGCGTAATTGGCTCCGTGTCGTACCGCTTCAACTACCTGGGCCACCTCGGTACCACGCTCTCCGCTTTCTACAACGGTCAGCCCAACGGCCGCTACTCGTACACCTACGGCGGCGACATGAACGGCGATGGCGTGCAGGGTAACGACCTGATGTACATCCCGCGCACCACCAGCGTCGACCAGATTCAGTTGGTAGACCGTGTATTTGCTGATGCCAGCAAGGTGACGTACTTCACCTACACCGCCGCCCAGCAGGCCACCGACCTGGAAAACTACATTCAGGCTGACCCTTACCTGCGGGCCCACCGTGGCCAGTATGCCGAGCGCAATGGCGCCTCGCTGCCCTGGCAGCACCAGGTTGACGTGCGGGTGCTGCAAGATATCTTCACCAATATTGGGGAGAACCGCAACGCCCTGCAATTCAGCATCGACATCTTCAACGTAGGCAACCTGATTAACCGTAACTGGGGCTCGGCGCAGTTTCAGTACACGGCCCAGCCGCTGGCCTTTGCGGGCTACAATGCCCAGGGCACGCCCACGTACCAGTTTCAGTACATCAGCAGCCCCCGCCAGGCGGGTGGCACCGTAGCGGCCCCCACGCTGCTCACCACGCCCTTCCGCCCCGACGTAACCACGCTGGTATCGCGCTGGCAGGCCCAGATTGGCCTGCGCTACCTCTTCAACTAATTGCCCCCGGCCCTGGTGGCCCAGCTGGGTACCCGCATAAGCGGGGCAGGAAGTAATTCCTGCCCCGCTTTTTTTGTGGCCGTCCGTCCCAGTCAAATTGGTCTTATTATGTTTTAGTGAATTATTTGCAAGTGGCCATTGCTTGCGAATAAGTAACATAAAATATTGATAATCAGTAAACTAAAAACATTATAATCGTTGCTAAATGCTTTTGGCGGGCATTTGCTTCTGTTGCTGGGGTAGGATAGCGTTTGGATGATGAAGGGGTGAATGCTTGCCAGGACTGCTTATCTTTGCAGCCTCTTGGCAACTGTGAGCCTTTACCCTTTTTTCATTTTATGAGAAATCTACCTTTACGCCACTTTACCCTGCTTCTGCTGCTGCTGCTGACGGCCCACCTGGGCTGGGGGCAGGGAGCCACTACGGCTTCTATTAATGGCATCGTAACCGACGGCAAGGGGGAGGCCCTGCCCGGTGCCACTGTGCTGGCTATCCACACCCCCACTGGCACCCAGTACGGGGTTGGTACCAACGCCGACGGCCGCTACAACATCCAGGGCATGCGCGTGGGCGGTCCTTACACGATTAAGGTGTCGTTTGTGGGCTACCAGGATGGCACCCGCAGCAACATTGTGCTGGCGTTGAGCGCTAATCTGCGCCTGGACTTTCCGCTCAGTACCTCCACCACCGAGCTGGGCAACGTGGTCGTGACCGGTCGCCCCGACCCCACCATCAACGCTGGCCGCACTGGGGCTGCCACCAACGTGAGCCGCGAGCAGATTATGCAGCTGCCCACCCTGAGCCGCTCGCTTACCGACTTCACCCGCCTCACGCCGCAGGCCGGCGGCGGCGGCAGCTCGTCGTTTGGCGGGGCCAACAACCGCTACAACAACATCACCATCGACGGGGCTGTGAACAGCGACATCTTTGGCCTGGGTACCACTGGTGCTCCCGGCGGGCAAGCGGGTACTAACCCCATTGCCCTCGATGCCATCGACCAGATTCAGGTAGTACTTGCGCCCTACGACGTGACGCTGGGCAGCTTCACCGGGGCCGGCATTAACGCCGTAACCCGCTCGGGCTCCAACGACTTTTCGGCTTCTATCTACGGCTTTGGCCGCAACCAGAACTCGGCCGGCAAGAGCGTGAACGAGCCCCGCACCAAGCTCGATGAGTTTTACAACTACCAGACTGGCTTTCGGGTCGGTGGCGCCCTGGTGAAGGACAAGGTATTCTTCTTCCTCAACGGCGAGATTGCCCGCGTGAGCGCCCCGCTGGGCTTCCAGCCCGGCACGCCCGACTCAAAAATTGCCGTGGCCGACCTGCAACGCATTGCCACGGCCGCCAACACGGCCCAGTATGACAACTACGACGTGGGCAGCTACGGCAACTTCAACCGCCGCACCCAGAGCAACAAGATTTTTCTGCGCTTCGACTTCAACCTCTCGGAAAATAACACCCTGACGCTGCGTCACAACTATGTGAATGCGTTTGATGACAACCTCACGCGTGCCAGCAACAACTTCCGCTTTGGCAACAACGCCTACCAGTTCAACAACCTCACCAACAGCACGGTGGCCGAGCTGAACTCGCGCTTTGGCGGCGGCTTCTCCAACAAGCTGATTCTGACTTATACCGCCATCCGCGACTCGCGCGGCGTGGTGGGGGCGGCCGGCCCGGCCTACCAGATTCAGACCAACGGCATTACCTACAGCCTGGGCCAGGAGCGCAGCTCGGTGGGCAACGAGCTTGACCAGGACATTGTGGAGATTACCGACAACCTGACCAAAGCCTACGGTAAGCACACCTTCACGGTGGGCACCCACAACGAGGGATACAAGTTTCGCAACCTGTTCCTGAACAACGGGGCCGGCTACTACCTGTTTGGCGATACGGGCACCCCTAATACCCCTGCCTACCGCACGGGCATTCAGAACTTCGAGAATGGCTTGTCTACCCGCGTGCAAGCCAGCTACCCCCTGACCAATGGTGGGGAGGCCCGCTTCAAGGCGGCCCAGCTGGGCTTCTACGTGCAGGATGAGTACACGCCCGTGGAGAACCTGCGCCTGACCTTGGGCATGCGCATCGACATCCCCGTGTTTGTGGACAAGCCCGGCAACAACGAAGGAGTAGCCGCGCAGTTTGGCGACCAGTACCGCACCAGCAACACCCCCAACGGCCAAGTATTGTACTCGCCCCGCGTTGGTTTCAACTGGGACGTGAACAACGATTCAAAAGTGCAGCTGCGCGGTGGCACGGGCATCTTCACCGGCCGCGTGCCCTTCGTATGGCTGTCGAACAGCTACACCAACAGTGGCCTGATTCAGGGTGCGGTTGACCAGACTGGTACGCCCGCCATGCCGGCTACGCCCACCTCGCCCGCCGTGCCGGCCTCTCCCACGCTGCCCTTCGTGCGGCTCACGCCGGGGCAGATTGCCTCCGATTATAACTCCTTGCGCACTTCCCAGATTAACCTGGTGCGCAACGATTTCAAGCTGCCGCAGGTGTGGCGCTCTAACCTGGCCGTGGACTTCCGCCTGCCGGGCGACATCGTAGCGACGCTGGAGGGTATTTATACCAAGACAATTAACGATATCTACTATAAGGACCTGAACCTGACGGCTCCCGTGGGCCGCCTGGCTGGCCCCGACCAGCGCCCGGTATACGCGGCTTCCACCGCACTGCGCCGGGCTAACCAAAGCTACACCAACGTGTACTTGCTCGATAACACCAGCAAGGGCTACCGCTACAACGCTACCTTCCAGTTGCAGAAGCGCTTCGTGGGCGGCCTGAACACTACGGCGGCCTACACCTACGGTGTATCCAAGGAAATCAACAGCGGCGGCAGCAGCACGGCTTCATCGAACTTTGCCTTCAACCAAGTAGCCTACGACCCCAATAACCCTGAGCTGGGCTACTCGCGCAACGACCAGCGCCACCGCGTAATCGCCAGCACGGGTTACACCTTTAACTACGCCGGCGGCGCAATGGCTACTACTTTCACTGCCTTCTACGAAGGATTGTCGGGCCAGCCGATAACGTATATCTACGGGCAGAATGGAGACCTGAACCGCGACGGTAATAACAGCAATGACCTGCTCTACATCCCGACCAATGTGCGCGACCTCAACCAGATTCGCCTGGTTTCGAATGATTCGCGCACGGTAACCCAGGTGCAGGACCAGTTGGATGCCTTCATCAACAACGACCCTTACCTGAGCACCCACCGCGGCCAGGTAGCCGAGCGCTTTGCCGCCCGCCTGCCCTGGACGCACGAGGTAGACATCCGCGTAGCCCAGGACTTCAACTTCATGGCCGGTGGCAAGAAGAACTCCCTGCAGATTACGTTCGACATCTTCAACCTCGGCAACCTGCTCAACCAGAACTGGGGCCGTCAGTATTTCGTCTCGAACCAGGCAGTTGAGTTGCTGCGCGCCGAGAGCACCGGTCCTAACGTGCAGCCGACCTTCTCGCTCCCGGCTTCATTTGCCACCACCAACCGCTCGTATGACTTCTCGAACCTGGGTTCGCGCTGGCAGGGGCAGCTGGGCGTACGCTACAGCTTCAACTAAGCACTGCGGTACCAACTGAGTTAAAAAGAGCGGGGAAATTTCCCCGCTCTTTTTTTTGGGCCTGATTCTGCGGTAGTTGCGAAGAATGTTGCCCCTGGCGCTTGCATAAGCCGAAAACTACCGTACTTTTGTTAAACCAAAGCGCAATAGGCACCTTGGTAAAGCCAAAAACGGGGGATTAGCTCAGTTGGCTAGAGCGCTTGCATGGCATGCAAGAGGTCATCGGTTCGACTCCGATATTCTCCACTCCCGTTTAATAAAAAGCGATTAGTAGCCTCGGCTGCTAATCGCTTTTTGCGTTTGCGCTGGTTACGTAACGGCTTCTCACTGAGCGCTCCTCACAGAATGAGTACCAGCGTGCCGCCAACAATGAGGGTGGCCCCCAGCGCCACTTTCAGCGTGAGGGTTTCGCCCAGAAATACCACCGACAGGCCAATGGCCAGCGCCACGCTCAGCTTATCGACCGGGGCCACCTGCGACACCTTGCCCAGTTGCAAGGCCCGGAAGTAGCACAGCCACGACAGCCCCGTGGCCACGCCCGATAGCACTAGAAACAGCCAGGTGCGCGGGGCCAGCGTGAAAATATCGGCCGGGTTGTCTTTGGCAAACACGATGCCCCAGGCCACCACCAGAATAACCACCGTGCGAATAGCCGTGGCCAGGTCGGAGCTGACGCCCTTGATGCCCACCTTGGCCAGCACCGCCGTAAGGGCCGCAAACACGGCAGAAAGAAGGGCGTAGGTCCACCACATATCAGTTAGCAGTTAACAGTGAGCAAGTAGCAATTCGCTCGCAAGGACAACCAGCTTTCTGGTGAAAACCTGAGCGGGCTTAGCTCTGGCAAAACTGGCAGGTGCCCGAGAGCAGGAAGTCGCGCCGCTGGGCCTGGAAGCCGCCGGGCAGCTGCACCACCGGAATGGCTACCTGGCTCAGGCAGTACGTGTGGCTACACACGTCGCACTTGAAGTGCACGTGGTTGTCGAAATGCGCATCGGCCGAGCACTCGATGGAGCAGGCGGCGTAGCGCAGCACGTCGGTGTCGTCGATGACGCGGTGAATGAGGCCTTGCTGCTCAAAGCTTTTGAGCGTGCGGTAAAGCGTGATGCGGTCGGTGGCCGTGCCGATTTCCTGCTCAATCTCGGCCCCGGTGAGGGCGTAGCCTTTGCCGCTGAGGGCAGCCAGCACGGCCCGGCGCACGGGCGTCTGGCGCAGGCCGTGGCGCAGCAGCGTCTGGGTGAGGCGGTCGGGAGCAGGGGGAGCGGAGGGAGACGACATAAACCAAACTTACGAAAAGATAGGGAGCCCGCGGGCCGTAAAGTGCCCGGCAGCGGGGGGCGTACCTTTGCAGCGGCGGGGCCGCCAACGGCCCAACCCCTACCAGGAACGCCCCTGACCAACTTAACCAAACTTGTGGTAGAATCGTTAGCCCGCCGGGTAATTAGTGCCCTTAGCCAGCGGCCGTGGTGGGTGGCGGCCCTCACGCTGGCCCTGGCGCTGCCCGCCCTGCTTGTGCACCTGGGCTGGCAGCCGCTGCTGGTCGATGAGCCCATCCGGGCGCTGGTGGCGCTCGAAATGCACTACTCGGGCCACTTCTTCTCGCCCACGCTGCTGGGCCTGCCCTATTACAACAAGCCGCCGCTGTTCAACTGGCTGCTCATTGCGCTGTTTCGCCTCACGGGGCGGCAAGATGAGTGGGTGCTGCGCCTGCCCACCATTGCGGCGCTGCTGCTTTACACCACCGCGCTGTGGCGGGTGCTGCGCCCGCAACTGGGTAGCCGCCTGGCCTTTACGGTGGCGCTGGCTTTTGCTACTACCGGCCGGGTACTGTTCTACGATTCATTTCTGGGGCTGATTGACCTGTGGCACGCGGGGCTGACGTGGCTGGCCTTTATGGCCGTGTGGTACCTGGGGCAGCGCCAGCAGTGGGCGCGGCTGTTCATTATCACCTACGCGCTCACGGCGGTGGGCTTTTTGCTTAAGGGCCTGCCTTCGGTGGTGTTTCAGGGGCTGGCGCTGCTGGTGTATTGCCTCGATACCAAGCAGTGGCGGCGCTTATTCGGCTGGCAGCACGTGCTGGGTGTGGCGGTGATGCTGAGTATTGTGGGCGCCTATTTCTTCGTGTACAGCCGCCACAACTCGCTCGAAGTGGCCTTGCAAACGCTGTGGTCGCAGTCGAGCCAGCGCACGGTGGCCGCCCAGCCGCTGGCCGATTCGGTGCAGTACGTGCTGCTGTTTCCCTTCGATTTTATCAAGCACTTCCTGCCGTGGTCGCTGCTGGTGGGCTGCCTGCTGGTGCCGGGGGCGCGCCGGCTAGTGATGCAGCAGCCGTTTTTGCGCTACAATGCGCTGCTGTTTCTGGCCATTTTGCCGGTGTACTGGCTGTCGCCGGCCACCATTCCGCGCTACCTGTTTATGCTGGTGCCGCTGGGGCTCACGGTAGTTATTGCGCTGTATGCGCAGTACCAACCGGCTGGTACGCGCCCCACGCGCTGGCTCGACAGTATTCTGCTAGGATTATTGATAATCTGCACGTTAGGAATACTGTCTCTGCCTTTTGTGGCGCTCACGCGGGTGGTGCCGGGCGCGCTGGCCTGGACGTTGGGCCTGTTTGCGGTGCTGGCGCTGGGCACCTACCTGTTTTGGCGGCTGGCCGACTACCGCCTGCTGGTGCTAGCCTACTACCTGCTGGTGCTGCGGGTGGGGTTCGATATCTTCATCTTCCCGGCCCGCATGCAAACCTCGGCCGAGGTGGCCTACCGCACGGCCGCCATCCGGGTGGGCCGCGAAACCAAGGGCCGCCCCCTGGTGATGTATCCCCACGGGGGCCCGCTCGACAACGTGGAGGCCTTCTACATTGCCCGCGAGCGGGGCGAAACGCTCACCTACGCCCCGCTGCCGCTGCGCCCCGGCGTTCTGTATATTATTGATGAGCGTTACCTGCACGGCCTGCGCTACCGCACGCTCGACCGCTTTACCATTGATGCCCACGTCACCTTCCGGGTGGTAGAGTTTCAACTGCCATGAGCGCCGCCTCCGACGAAGTAGCCGCTAGCAGCGCACCAGCTTGGCGGCGGCATATACTGCTGGTAGTCAAGCTATTGTTTATGGCCGCTGCGCTGTGGCTGGTGGCCCGCCACCTCGACCTGCCGGCCCTGGCCCGCACCCTGCGGCGGGCTCGGCCGGGGTGGCTACTGCTGGCGGCGGCACTCTTCACGCTCTCGAAGCTGATTGCATCGGTGCGGCTCAATACGTTTTTTCGCACGGTTGCTATTCAGCTTACCGAGCGCTACAACCTGCGGCTGTACTGGCTGGGCATGTTTTACAATTTGTTTTTACCGGGCGGCATCGGGGGCGACGGCTATAAAGTGTACCTGCTGGGCCGCGAGTTTCCGGGGCGGCGGGGCGTTATTTTTCGGGCCCTGCTCCTGGATAGGCTCAGCGGCATGGTGGCGCTGCTGGTGCTGCTGCTGGGGTTGTTTGCGGCCACCGACTACCCCGGCTGGTGGCAGGCCGGCGCGCTGGCGCTGGTGCCGCTGGGCCTGGGCTTGAGCTACGGGCTGGGCCGCTGGCTATTTGGCGAGTTCCGGTGGGTGTTTGGGCGCACTTCGTGGCAGGCGCTGGGGGTGCAGGGCGCGCAGGTGCTGTGCGCCTGGGCCCTGCTGGCGGCATTGGGCGCGGCCGAGGGACCAGTGCTGCCCTACCTGCTGGTGTTTCTGGCGTCGAGTATTGCGGCGGTGCTGCCCCTCACGGTGGGTGGGCTGGGGGCCAGGGAGCTCACGTTTTTATACGGAGCCAAGCTATTTGCTCTGAGCGTGCCGGTGGCGGTAAGCGTGAGCGTGCTGTTCTACGTGATTACGGCGCTGGTGTCGCTGGTAGGGGCGGGGGTAAAAATGGGCAAGAATGGCTAGCTGAAGCGGTTTTCAAAATAGCACTGGCCAGTGGCAACCAGGCAGGCGTACGCTACCCGGAAATCGCACTACGCAGCGTCGAACCTAGCCTGCAAGGCAATGGCGGCTTTGGTTAACTCAGCAGCCCAGGTCGGCGAATTGTTAGTTGGGTTCGTGATTCGCTGGATAAGCGTTTCGGCCAGGGCCCGCAAGTCAGCCAGCCGGGAGGCCGCCGGGGGCGACCAGGTTTTGCCGGTGCGAAAGCCACTGCCTTTTTGAAAGGCAGTGAAATAGCAGTATGTGCCATCGAGGCTGATACCGGGCTTTTCGGCGTAGCGGGTTTGGCCCAGGGCAGCCCAGCATACCGCCGCCAGCGCCTCGGCCAGTGCCGCCGGCAACTCCGCGTTGTGGGTAGCGAAGGTAACCGGCGCATCCAGGGGCCGGCGCATAGCCTGCCAGATGCTTGCCTTTGCTACGCGGCAAACGGCGTAATGGCGTTGCCAGTCCTGGCCAACCCACAGCGCGTACTCCATCCCAAAGGAAGGCAGCACGACGAGGCCCGCCAGCGGTGTATCGCTAAAATCGGCCAGCAACGTTTGGCGCAGCCGGGTATGGTAAGCGTGGCTGTACCCGGTAAAATAGCCGTTAACCGGCTCTAGATAATCCTGCATTGCGGTAAGGGGAGGATAGGCCAAATGCCTGACATAAAGCTAGCTACCAAAGGCAGGCTAAACATTGGCCTTACACCGCCGCGTAGCTCACCAGCTCGCCGCCTAGCTCGCGCAGCAGCTCCCGCGCCGCGCCGCTGCGCCAAAAAGCATATTCCGGCACTCGCATCAGCGGCGAGCCGGCCCGCTCGCTCAGGCCAGGGTGACTCATAAACTCCACTAAATCATGCTGTTGAAAGGCGGCGGCTACCCCGCGCCGAAAGCCCGCCGCGCTGGCCGGCTCGGTCGAAAACGTGCTCACCAGCGCGCCCGGCGCCGCAAAGCCGCGCAGGGCATGGCTGCTGCTGCGGGCGAAGGCTTGCAGCACCAGCCCGCGGCCGTCGCGGCGGCCGGCGGCCGTGAGGCGGCGCACCCGGCCCACGCCCAGCTCGCGCAAAATGCCCAGCAGCGCCGGCCCTAGCAGCGGGTATTGGTGCAGGTGCTGGTGGCTATCGGCGTGCGTGAGCACGAGGCTGGCCCCGGCCAGACGGTGCAGCTGAGCGGCTATTTCGGTTTTCAATTCGGCGCGCCGCACCTGCCCGCGCAGGTAGCGCTGCCACAGCTGGCTGGAGGTATAAAACTGACCATCAACATTTACTAGCGAGGGTACGGCCGAGGCGGCGCTCAAGGGCTGGCCGGCGTTCAAAGTAAGGTGCAGGCCCACGGACAGGGTAGGGGAGGCCAGTTGCCGCAACTCGCGCAGCTCGGCGGCGCTGGCAAAGTTGGCCATCACGGTGGTGCTGCTCACCTGCCCGGCCGCGCCCAGCTCCAGAATGGCTTGGGTAGCGGGCGCGTCCCAGCCATAATCGTCGCAGTTGATGATGAGCTTTTTTAACATGGTGAATGAGGCATTTTGCCCTGGCGATTGCCGCGCGCCAATCGCCAGGGCAGTTAATCCTTATTTCCTGCTAAATGCCTCACTACGTAGGGCTTGCGCGTGCGCCGCGAGTAGTAGTTATACATCCCGATTTCGGCTAGCACGCCGAAGCAGAGCAGGAAGATGCCCGCCATTATCAGGAACAGGCTGAAGATGAACTCCAGCGGGTAGCGGGCCTCAATGTTGAGCCCGAAAAAGATGGAGCGCACCAGGAACTGCCCCGCCAGCCCGCCGCCCAGCAGCAGGCACAGCAGGCCCGAGAGCCCGAACAAGCGGAATGGCTTGCGCGAGTGCACAATGAAAAAGCGCAGAATAAACAGGTCCAGAATAACGTAGAAAAGCTTGCTAATCTTGTAGTTACTCTGTCCAAACTGCCGCTCGTGAATTTCAATTGGAAACTCGCAGTAGCGCAAATTCTTGCGGGCCACCAACGCGCCCAAAAAGCGGTGGGCATCGCCGAGCATCTCCACGTTTTGTACCAGGTAGCTGCGGTAGGCCTTGTAGGTGGCCCCAAAGTAGCGCAGCTGCACCCCCGACAGCCGCCGGATGATGCCGTGCGCCGTGGTGGCCAGCGCCGTGGCAATGGGCCCCTCGGGGCGCTTGGCCTTGGCCCCGCCCACCATGTCGTAGCCCTCGTTGATGAGGCTGATAAACTGCGGAATGTAGGCCGGGTCGTGCTGCAAGTCGCCATCCATGGCAATGATGACCTCGCCCCGCGCCTGGGCAAAGCCGGCGCGCAGGCTCAGCGTCTGGCCGTAGTTGCCGGCCAGGTCGATGGCCACCAGGTGGCGGTCGTGGGCGGCCAGCTCGCGCATGATGGTCCAGCTGCGGTCGGTGCTGCCGTCGTTCACCAGTATCAGCTCGTAGTCGTAGCCGTGCTGCTGCATCACGGCCCCCACCCGGCTCACGAGCTGGGCCACGGTGTCGGCCTCATTATACAAGGGCGCTACCACCGAAATGAGGCCGGCAAAGGCGGTGTTGGTAGTAGGGGTGACGAGGGGCGGCATGGGCAGAGGGTGAAACCACAAAGGTACTGGCGCGGGCGTGGCAGCCTCGCGCCGGGCCCCGCGGGCCAGTAAGCTCAACCAGTGAATGATTCGGCACCGTCCCCCGTTAAGGCAGTTGTAACTTTGAACTATGCAATACCTGGAAGGCCGGCGCTACGTGGTGCTGGCAATTTTTACCCTCGTGGGGGTGCTGTTTGCGAGCCGGCTGTTTTACTTACAGGTGCTCGACGACTCCTACAAAACGGCGGCCGACCGCAACACCTTGCAGCGGCAGGTGCAGGTGCCCTACCGCGGCCTCATCTACGACCGCCACGATTCGCTGCTCGTCACCAACACGCCCGTGTACGACCTCATGGTGGTGCCCCGCGAGGTGAAGCACCTCGACTCGGCCAGGTTTTGCCAGGTGATGCAGCTGCCCCTGGAGGACCTGCGCCTGGGGCTGCGCGCCGCCCGCGTCTACTCGCGGGTGCGCCCCTCGCCACTCATCCAAAACCTGAGCACGCCCGAGCTGGCCGCCATTCAGGATAACCTCATCAGCTTTCCGGGCTTCCGAGTGCAGGCGCGCATGGCCCGCGCCTACCGCACCCAAAACCTGGCCCACGCCCTGGGCTACGTGGGCTCCATCACGCCCAAGCTGCTCGAAGCGCCCAAGTACGCGCACTACGCGCCGGGCGAAAACGTGGGTATTTCGGGCCTCGAATCGTTTTATGAGCCCGTGCTCATGGGCCGGCGCGGCGTGCAGTACCGGCTCGTCAACGTGCGGGGCATCGACAAGGGCCCGTTTCGCGGCGGGCAGTTCGATACGCTTTCGCAGGCCGGCCAGGACCTGCACCTGAGCATCGACGCGGGCTTGCAGGCCTACGGCGAAAAGCTGCTGGCCGGCCGGCGCGGCTCCATTGTGGCCATCGACCCCAAAACGGGCGAAATCCTGTGCTTCGTGTCGGCCCCGCGCTTCGAGCCCCAAATGCTGACCGGCAAGGGCATGGGCAACCGCTACATGGACCTGCTGCGCAACCCCGACCGCCCGCTCTTCGACCGCCCCCTGATGGCTACCTACCCGCCGGGCTCGGTATTTAAGATGGTTAACGAATTGGTGGCCATGCAATTAGGGGTAGTAAATGCCAGCACGGGTTTTCCTTGCGACCAGCACCTCATCCGCTGCACCCACAACCACGAGTACCCCAGCAACCTCAACATCGCCATCAAAAACAGCTGTAATCCCTACTTCTACCAGGTAATGCGGGCGGCAATCATGCGCGGGCAGTCCAAGAACAAGTTTGAGGATGCCCGCCTGGGCCTGGGCCAGTGGCAAAAAATGGTGAAAACCTTTGGCCTCGGCGAGCGCCTGGGCGTGGACATGGGCCACGAAAAGCGCGGCCTCATCCCTTCGCCCGAGTTCTACGACAAGCTGCGCGGCTACCACCACTGGAACTACAAAACGGTGTACTCGCTCAGCATCGGGCAGGGCGAAATCGGCATTACGGGCTTGCAAATGGCTAATGTGCTGGCCACCATTGCCAACCGCGGCTACTACTACGCGCCCCATTTTGTGCGCGGCATTGGGGCCAGCGGCCAGCCGCTACCCGAGTACCAGCAGCGCCACTACACGGCCGTCGACACCACGCTTTTCAAGTACGTTATTCCCGGCATGCAGCAGGTGGTGGATGGCCGCGGCGGCACCGGCTCGTTTGCCAGCCTGGCGCAGTACGGCATTTCGGTGGCCGGCAAAACCGGCACCGTGCAAAACTCGCACGGCCCTGACCACTCTACCTTCGGCGCGTTTGCCCCCGCCAACGACCCCAAAATCGCCATCTCCGTCTTCATCGAAAACGCGGGCTTTGGGGGCACGTTTGCCGCCCCCGCCGCCGGCCTCATGATGGAAAAATACCTGCGTGGCAAAGTGGGCCGCGGCCGCCAGCGCTGGGAAAACTGGGTGATGTACGGCACCGCGCCCACGCACCACTAATAACAGCCGGCCCCTCTAAAGCGACCTAACCTTATGACGGCAACCGAAGCCTTGGCTGTTGTGTGCGATTGCCTGCTGGGGCCCGGCGCTATCCCGGCGCAGCTGCGCCAGGGCCTGGGGTTGGATAAGCCGCGCTTCGCGGCGTTGGTAGCCGCGCTGCGCCTGCTCACCAGCCACTACGCCCCGGCCACCGAAGTGCCCAAGCGCCTGGCTTTATGCCTGGTAGATGTGTACGGGGGCTTCTCCTTCAGAGAAGGCTTTTACCCAGGCCAGCAGGCAGCGGAAATAGAAGATGCGGGTATATTATTGCAAAATATTGCTAATGAGTTGTTTAGCTAAACAGGCTGCCCCGGGTTAGCCGGCCGGCCAATAAAGACCCAGGGTGGTGGTTTAGCTGCCTTCAGGTGGTGCGGGGGGCACGCGCCACGGCGCGTTTGGCGCCTACTAGTTCGGCCCCGGTTGGTGAGCGAGGGCACGCGCCGTGGCGCGTGCCTACTGCAAAAAAAATATTATTCGCGCGGGTTCAGCGTTTGGTAGCTTGGCCGGCGGCGCGGCACCGTACCAAACTCGTGCCCGCCCTGCCGACCTTTGCGCAAAGTTTCCTAATGTCCCCCGTTACTCCCCGTTCCTCGCGTAGCATCGACTGGCCGCTGCTGCTTATTTACCTGGTGCTGGTGGGCCTGGGCTGGGTGGCCGTGTACGCGGCCAGCTACTCGCCCGATGCGCCGGCCCACCCGCTTTCCGCGCTCAGCTTTTCGGAGCTGATGGCTTTCAACTGGTTCAAGCAGCTCATCTGGATGGGCACGGCGGTAATCCTCATCGCGGTGCTGCTAGTGGTTGATTATAAGGCCTATGACACGCTGGCCTACGTGCTCTACGGCGGTATGATAGTGCTGCTGCTGGTGACGCTGGTGGTAGCGCGGCCCATTGCGGGCTCGCGCTCGTGGCTGGAGTTTGGGCCGGTGCGTTTGCAGCCGGCCGAGTTTGCCAAGTTTACCACTGCGCTGGCTGCTTCGCGCTTCATGGCCGGCATCAACCTGCGCAACCAGAACTGGCGCGACCAGGCCGTGCTGGCCGGGCTCACGCTGCTGCCGGTGGCCCTCATCCTGGCCAGCAACGAAACCGGGCAGGCGCTGGTGTTTGCGGCGCTGCTGCTGGCGTATTTCCGCGAGGGCATGTCGCCGATTATCCTGCTGCTGCTGGCGGCGGGCGGCATTATTTTGCTGCTGGCGCTGCTAGTGCCCAAGCTGTGGCTGGTGGGCGGCTTCACGGTGGTGCTGGCCGTGGCGTTTTTGCTGAATTCGCGGCTGTGGCGCCACCACCTGCCGCTGAGCCTGGGGGCCTGGGCGCTGGTTATCAGCATGGTATTCGGGGTCGATTTCTTCTTCAACAACGTGCTGCAACCCCACCAGCGCCAGCGCATCGAAATGCTCATCGACCCCGGCAAAGACCCGCTGGGTAAGGGCTGGAACGTGACGCAGAGTAAAATCGCGCTTGGCTCGGGCGGCTGGTTTGGCAAGGGCTTCCTCAACGGCACCCAAACCAAGTTCGACTTTGTGCCCGAGCAAAGCACCGACTTCATCTTCTGCACCGTGGGTGAGGAGTGGGGCTGGGCCGGCTGCCTGGTGGTTATCGGGCTCTATCTCACGCTATTGTGGCGCATCTTGCTGGTGGCCGAGCGCCAGAAATCCGTGTTTAGCCGCACCTACGGCTACTGCGCGGCCAGCATCCTGTTCGTGCACTTCACCGTGAACCTGGGCATGACGATGGGCCTGATGCCGGTGGTGGGCATTCCGCTGCCGTTTTTCAGCTACGGCGGCTCGTCGCTGTGGTCGTTTACTATTTTGCTTTTTGCGCTGCTGGCCCTCGATGCCCACCGCAAGCAGGACCTGGTGCGCTAGGCGGCGCAAAAGCGGGCTGCTTGCGCAGGTACCCGCCGCGTAAGCCCTACGTAGAGTGGGCTTTAGCTTACCAGTAGCTGGGCCTTGTATTGAGTATTCTATTGATAGTAAGTAATTTATAAGATTCTGTCGGGTAAGCTAAAGCTTGCCCGACATCCCGGCTGCCTACCCCCCAAGCCCGCCAACTCATGCAGAATCTTGTTAGGTTGCTGGCCCCCGGCCGCTGGCTCAGTTTACCTGGAGGCGTGTGGCTGGTGCTGCTGCTAGTGCACGGCCTGGCCGCCACGCATGCCCTGCGCACGGGCCACTACTGCTTCCCCGACTCTGGCCGTTACGTGCAGGCTGCCCAGAACATGGGGCAGCGCGGGCAGCTCTATGCGCAGCCCTGGCCAGCGGGCCTACCCACCGGCCGGGCCGTGCAGGAGTTTAGTATTCGGCCGCCGGGCTACCCGGCGTTGCTGTGGCTGTTGGGCGCGCCAGTAGGGGTGCTGCTGCTGCAAAATATGCTGAGCATAGTCGGCTTGGCGGCGGTGCTGAGTGGGTGGGCGGCCCGCCGGGCCCGGCCACCGGGCCTCGGCGCGTGGTTGGCAGCGCTGGGGCTGGTCCTCAGCTTTCCGGCGCAGTTTATCTACGCCAATGCCCTCATGAGCGAGCTGCCGCTGCAAGCCGTGCTGCTGCTGGGGGTAGGGCTGGCGGGGGGCTTCGCGCGTACCGGGCGCCTGGGCTACCTGGTGGGGGTGGCCGCCTTGCTGGTAGCCGCCTGGCTACTGAAGCCGGTTTGTGCGCCGTTTACAGTGGTGTTTTTGGCCATGGCCAGCTGGCTGGCCTGGCGTCGGCACCGCCCGGCGCTGCTACTGGTAGGAGGGCTGCCGTTGCTGCTGGCCCTCAGCTATATGGGCTGGAACTGGCAGCGTACGGGCTACCTGCATTTCTCCAGCATCAGCACCATCAACCTGCTGCACTACAACGCGGCGGGCGTGCTGCGCCAGGCGCAGGGCCCTGCGGCAGAAGAGGCCTGGGTGGCCCAAACGCTACGGGTAGCTAATGCGCAGCCCTCCTTTGGGGCGCGCCAAGCCTCCATAGAGACGGCAGCCGTGGCCATGTTGCGCCGCTACCCGCTACGCTACGCGGGGCAGCATTTGCTAGGAATGATAACGTTTTTTATTGACCCCGGCCGGTTTGATATGAGTGTTTTTTGGGGAAAAAACCAGTCCGCTGGTTTGCTCGCCGCCCTGCGGGGCCAGGGCGTAGCCGGTGTGGTGCGGGGGCTGGCCGGGCAGTCTATGCCGCTGGTTACCCTGCTACTGATAACATTGCTAGCCAACGCCTTACGTCTGGTGCTGGCTTTGCGCGGCCTGTTGCGCCCCGCTACGCCAAGTGCCGCCGGCCGGGCAGACTGGCTGCGGATTGGTGCGCCCGCCGGCCGGTGGCTGGCGGCTGCCCTGCTGGGGTATTTGGCGCTGCTTACTGGTCCGCTGGGGGCGGCGCGCTTTCTGGTGCCGGGGTGGCCGCTGCTGCTAGCGCTGGCACTGCACGGGCTGCCCCAACTTGCAGCACCCACCCCCCCGCCAACGCCAGCGCAGCCGTGAAAACCGGGGCCAGCAAGTAGCCCATCCGCCCCAGGTCGCCGGAGAGCAGCATGTGCACGGCCACTATTACCAGCAGCCCCGCCTCGGGCGCGCCCAGCACCGGGGCCAGCGCCCGCCGCCCGGCCGGCCGCACCAGGGCCGCCAGCACCGGCAGCCAGAATAAGCCAAATATGCTGAACAGCTCGGCCCCGCCTTTCACCGACAAGGCCCGCCGCAAAGAGTAAGTGAAGTTTTCGACGTGCGATAGGGCATTGGTTACGCTGGTGCTGGGGGCTGCGCCGGCCGCTTTATCAACCCAGTAGTGCGCGGCTGCTAAAGCGGCCAGGCCCAGGCCCAGCGCCAGCGCCTGCCCCCGCCAGCCCAGCGCCCGCCGGCCGTACCAGGCCACCCACGGCAGCAAAAACACGAACGACTCCTTGGCCAGCGGCCCTACCAGTAGCGCTGCGGCCACGGCCCAGCCCGCCCCCGCGCCGCGCCGGGCGGCGTAGTAGCTCAGCCCAAAAACCAGTAGGTACAGGCTGTCGGTGAGTGGCAGGCCGGCCGCGTAGCCCGCCCAGCGGCTGCTGAGCACCGCCACCAGCGCCAGCGCCGCCGCGCCGGCTGGCGCGCCCGCCCGCCGGGCCCCACGGTAGAAGCACGCGCCGGCCGCCCCCAGCAACGTGCAGTTAACCAGGTAGAAAGCCAGCCGTAGCGGCCACTCGCCGGCCGGCCGCGTGGAACCGGCCGGGTCGCCGAGCACTGCCAGCGGCCGGGCCAGCGCCCCGGCGGCTAGTGGCACCAGCAGGCGGTAGCGCCGCGTCACGTTCACGCTGTCGAGGCGTCCGCTGGCCAGGCGCAGGTAGCTGCGCGTGTCGAGCGAGTGCGAAAAATCGTAGTGCCGGTACAGGGGATAGGCGGCGTTGAGCAGCACGCCCAGCGCCAGGGCCCAGGGCAGCAGCCAGCGCCGGGCGGCCGCCCAGCCCAGCCTGCTACTCCCCGGCAAACTTGCGCTCAATCAGCTTGAGCAGCTTACCCACGTGCTCTTCCTTGCGGCTCCAGTCGTGCTGCGTGCTCAGCTTCTGGCGCACGTAGGCCACGGCGGCCTCCACGTCGGGCAGCGCGTCGAGGTGCTGAATGGCCGCGTGGTACTCCATGTTTTCGCCGTTAAACAGCTCATTGATAAAGCTAAAGCGCTGGTTGATGGAGATGGCCTCGCGCAGGCTCACTACCTTGGGCGCGCCGCGGCTGGCCAGCGTGGCGTTGCCGCCCTGGGCGGCTTCGCGCAGGGTGTCGGCCAGGTGCGTGGTGGTGGGCTGGGTTGCCTTGAGCTTGGCGTAGAGTGGGGCTTCGGCCGGCGTGGGGGCTGGGGCCTCCGGTAGGGGCGGAGCGGGGGGCGCACTAACGGACGGCACCACGGTCGGCTCGGCCACGGGAGCCGGTGCGGGCTTTACCTCGGCGGTGGGCGGCGCTATGGCGGGCGCCGCCTTGAGAGCAGGCGGCGCTACCGGGTGGGCGGCTACCGGCGCGGCCAGCGCACTGGCCGTGGCGGCCGGTTTGGCCGGGCCGTCGTCCCAAAGGTCGGCCTCGGTGAGGGGCAGTAGGGGGTTGAACTCCAGTATCAGCTGCGCTAAGGCTGGCAATTCTTGGTGGTGTGCGGCCTGGTAGAGGTCGAAGCGCTGGCGCAGAAAGTCGCGGCTGAGCGGGGCGTTGCCGGTGGGCAGGCTGTTCACAAAGCCCTCAAAAAATCCTTTGGCCTGGTCGAAGTAGCGCAGGTAATCGCGCAGGGCAGCCACGGGTACCTCGTCGTCGGCCTCGGGGCCGGCGGGTGGCAGCAGCAGGCGCTCGAAGGCCGCGGCAGGGTTAGTAGCCAGCACCAGCGTGCTTGCAATGGCCTGGGCCAGCAGCGGCTCCCAGGCGGCCCGGTCGAGGCGGATATGGCGCGAAAGCACGTTCATAAACTGCCCCAGCGCGGCGCGCACGGGTGCCGCCTCAAAGTCGAAGTAAGGGCTGCGCAACTGGCTGGCTTCCTGCTGCCAGCGGCCCAGCAACTGCCGCAGCACCAGCAGGTTTACCTGCCGAATGGGCGTCACCTTCAGCAGCGCCGGGCCATCGAGTGTGGCATTGGGCTGCGCCCCAAAAAACTGCTGGCCGAGCCGGGTAGCCAGCCGGCGGCCGTATTGCTCGCACTTGGCGAGGCTATATTTGTCCTCCATAGCGTGGGCCGGCCGGTAGGCCGGTTTCGTGTGCCAAGTTAGCCACAAAATGCCCCTGCTGACCATTGCGGGCCTGCCCGGCCCCCCACTCGACGTGCCCGCCGGCCGCACCGTGCTGGCTGCCATTCATGCGGCCGGCCACGATTGGTGGCACGCCTGCGGAGCCAAGGGCCGCTGCACCACCTGCCGGGTGCGCGTGCTGGCCGGGGCCGAAACCCTTGGCCCGCCCACCGCCCCCGAGCTACGCTACCGTGCCGCCGGCCGCCTCGGCGAGCACGAGCGCCTGGCCTGCCAGGCCCGGGTGGGGGAAGCAAGCGCGTAGCGGAGCAGCTGGTGGCGCGACATCGGCAGGCGATGCCGTACTTTGTAGAAGATACCGTTTTAATAGTGAGCGAATGCGACCGCTAGCCGGATTACGCGCTCACGCATCCACTCATTCGCCCATTCACCCTTTGTTCACCGAGCCCCGCCGCCTGTCCGACTTTCCGCGTCACCGGGGCTGGCTGGAAGTCGTGTGCGGCTCCATGTTTTCGGGTAAAACCGAAGAGCTGATTCGCCGCCTCACCCGCGCCCGCATTGCGCGCCAGCGGGTCGAGATTTTCAAGCCCGCCCTCGACACTCGCTACCACGCCCAAGACGTGGTAAGCCACAACCAAAACAGCATCCGCTCCACGCCCGTGCAGTCGCCGGCCGAAATCCTGCTGCTGGCCGGGGGCAGCACCGACGTGGTGGGCATCGACGAGGCCCAGTTCTTCGACGAGAGCCTGGTGGAAGTATGTAAGCAGCTGGCCGATAGTGGTATACGCGTTATTGTGGCCGGGCTGGACATGGATTATCGTGGCCAGCCCTTCGGCCCCATGCCCGCCCTGCTGGCCACCGCCGAGTTTGTAACCAAGGTGCATGCCGTGTGCGTGTGCTGCGGCGAGCTGGCCGCCTACTCGTACCGCATTGCGGCCAGCGAAAAGCAGATTTTGCTGGGCGAAACCGATAGCTACGAGGCCCGCTGCCGCCCCTGCTTTTTGGCTGGCGCGGCCATTAAGCCCGTGAGCGACGAGCAGTTAGCCATAAATAAAACCAAGTAGACAGGAAGAAGCCGGACACTGCCGCAGCGGGTGGCGGCAATGTCTGGCACGGTTCAAACGTTGGGCAGTGCTAACTGCCAATTGCTCACTGATAACTGACCTCTATGCCCCGTTTTTCCGCTTGGTTTTTACTGCTGGGAATGCTGGCTGCCACCCGGGCCTGGGGCCAGGGCGCGGCCTACGGCGACTGGCAGCTGCACCTGCCCGCCCGGCACCCGCTCACGCTGGCCGAAGCTGGTAACCGGCTGTATGTGGCCGATGAGTCGTCCTTCTATTTTTATGATAAAGACCTGCACACCACCCAGATGCTGTCGCGCCGCGATGGCCTCAGCGACGTGGGAGTGGCGGCACTGGCCTACGATTCGGCCTCGGCACAGCTAGTGGTAGTGTACCGCAACGGCAACATCGACCTGCTGGGCCGCAACAATGCGGTGCGCAACGTAACCGACCTGCTGCGCAAGGAAAGCCAGGCCGCCAAAACCGTGAGCCAGGTGCAGGTATACAACGGCGTGGCCTACATCGGCACGACCCTGGGCGTGGTGGTGCTCGACCTGGCCAAGCGCGAGGTGCGCGACACCTACAGCGCCATTGGCCCGGGGGGCAAGGTAGTGGCAGCCTATGCCACGGTGGTACTGCACGATACAATTTACGCGGCTACTTCGGCCGGTATTTTGCGCGCGCGCATCAGCCCGGCCTCAAACCTGCTCGACTACCGCAACTGGCTGGCCGAGCTGCCTGCGCCTGCCGAGCCCGCGCTTGCTTATTTACAATTGGTGGCCTACCGCGGGCACGTGGTGGCGGGCAGCAGCTTCCGGGGGGTATATTACCTGGCCGGGGTGGGGGCCGCCCGCCGCTGGCGCTTCGCAGCTAATAGCTACGGCAACGACGTGCGCCGGCTGCAGCCCAGCACCGGGCAGCTGCTGCTGGCTTTCCAGGGCAGTGCCCTGCGGCGGTTTGATGCGCCCACCGGCGCAGTGGTAGAAGCCCTGCCCCTGGCGGCCGTGGGCACCGATGTGCGCGATATGCTGCGCGAAACCGACGGTACGTATTATGTGGCGAGCTACGACAAAGGGCTGCTGCGCTTTGCCTCGGCCACGGCCGCGCCCGAAGTTATTCAGCCCAACGCCCCCGAAAGGGCTGCCGCCTACGGCCTGCTGGCCAACGCAGCTACCAATTCGGTTGATGTGTTTAGTGGCGGCTACTCGGGCGAAAGCGGCCTGCAGTTTGGTAATCGAGGCGGTTTTTACGAATATAAGGATGGGCAGTGGACCAACTATACAGCTACTGCCTACCCTTCAGTCACCGACTTTCCCAACCCGCTCGACCTCTCGCACGGCACCCGTACCCCCGATGGCACGCTCTACCTTGCGAGCTACGGCAATGGTCTGCTCGAATGGAAGGGGCCCGGCCAGTACCGGCAGTTTACAGTAGGCGTTCCCGGCTCACCCTTGCGTAGTAGCCTGGTAGCCAGCGATGTAAATTACCTGAGCTTTGTGCGTGTGACCGACGTGGCCGCCGACCCCAACAGCGGCCAGGTGTGGGTGGCCAACCGCCACCAGCAGGCGGGGGTGCCCGGCCTGTTCCGCTTCCGGCCTGCCACCGCCACCTGGACGGTAGTGCCCGCCTACGCGGGCTTCGAAAACCTCGACCGCCTCACGGTCGATAACTTCGGCAACCCCTGGGCCACGCAGTCGCGCAAGGGTGGCCAGGGCCTGGTAGTATTGGACACGGCCAGCCAGAAGCCGTTTTACTTCACTGCCAACCCCGACCCCGCCGCCCGCACCGGCCTGCCCAGCAACCTGCTCTATGCCGTGACGCGCGACCGCAACGGCGCTATTTGGGCGGGTACCGCGGCCGGCGTGGCCGTGTACAACGACCCCAGCCAGCTGGTGAGCGCGGCGGCTAATAATACGCAGTACCCTGATTTTGACCGCCCCGTGGTAACCCGCGGCTCGGGCACCGGCTTCCAGGTGCTCTTCAGCGAAACGGTGCGCTGCATTGCTATCGACGGGGCCAACCGCAAGTGGTTTGGCACGCCCAACGGCCTGTGGCTCTTCAGCGCCGATGCCACCGAGGCCCTGCTCAACTTCACCACCGCCAACAGCCCGCTGCCCAGCAACAGCATCGTGGACGTGGCCGTAAACGACAAAACCGGCGAAGTTTTCGTGGCCACCGATGCCGGCGTGGTCAGCTACCGCGGCTCGGCCTCCATCACCGACGGCCCGGCCAGCTGCGCCCAGGTATCGCCCAATCCCGTGCGGCCCGAGTTTGCGGGCACCGTGGGTATCAGCGGCGTGGTCAACAACGCCCAAGTGCGCATCACCGACGTGGCCGGCCACCTCGTATACAGCACCCGCGCCGCCGGCGGCACCGTTACCTGGAACCTCGCCGACACCGCCGGCCGCCGCGTGCGCTCGGGCATCTACCTGATACTCACCTCCGATGCCGAGGGCAAAAACACCTGCGTAAGCAAAGTGGCCGTGCTGTAGGGGCGCGTCGCACGCGCCCGGTCGCCTGCTTTTCTACCTGCGCTTTTTTATCAAATAACCCGTCTGCACCCGGTTGACAACGGGGGCCGGACGACCGGGCGCGTGCGACGCGCCCCTACAACCAAAACTTATGCTTATCAAAACCCGCGGTATCGTGCTGAGCTACCTCAAGTACCGCGAATCCAGTATCATCACTCGCGTGTACACCGAGCAGCGCGGCGTGCAGAGCTACCTCGTAAATGGCGTGCGCCGGGCCAAGCCGCCCGGCCGCATTGCCCTGTTTCAGCCCCTCACGCTGCTGGAGCTGGTGGCCTATGTGCCGCGCCAGGGCGGCAGCCTCACCCGGCTGGCCGAGTTCCGGTGCGCCGAGCCGTTTCGCTCGCTGCCCTACGATATGCGCAAGAGCAGCGTGGGCCTCTTCCTGTCAGAGGTGCTGAGCAAGTCGGTGCGCGAGGAGGAAGAAAACGTGTCCCTCTTTCGCTTCCTACACGACTCCATTCTCACCTTCGACCAGCAGGACGAGGGCATCGAAAACTTCGCCCTCCTTTTTCTATTGCATCTGGCTGGTTACCTGGGGTTTGGGGCCGAAACCGGGGCCGAAATCATTGACCAGGTGGCTATGGCCGGGGCCGCACCCGTGGGCGGCACCTTCAACAGCGGCCCCGCTACGCTGCGCCTGCGCGAGTTTGAGCACTACTTCGATGAGCTGCTGCGCACCCCCGCCGCCAGCACCATCCCCAACGGCCAGGTGCGCCGCGAGCTGCTCGCCGTCGTTATCCGCTACTATCAGCTTCACGTTGAGGGACTTGGCCCAATTAACTCACTGGAAATACTGAGCGAAGTGCTGGGGGGGTGAAGGAAAGTTGACAAAAAAGAACGTCCTACTCATCTGGCGTCCGCTTGCCGAAGCATCTCTACCACACCGCTAAGGTTAGTAATCCCAGTGGTGTGGTAGAGATGCTTCGGCAAGCGGACGCCAGATGAGTAGGACGTTCTTTTTTGTCAATGTGCTTATTTAACGCCAGTTAGCTCCACATCAAAGCGCAGCACGGCGTTGGGCGGAATGTCGCCGCCCGCGCCGCGCTCGCCGTAGCCGAGCGGCGCGGGGATGAGCAGCATGGCTTTGCTGCCCTTGGGGAGCACCGCAATGCCCTGGTCCCAGCCCTTGATTACCTGGCCCTGGCCCAGCACAAAGTCAAACGGTGTGTCGCCGTGCTTGGCCGTCGAGTCAAATTCCTTGCCCGTAGCCAGCACGGTGCCGCGGTATTTGACGCTCACCGTCTGGCCCTTTTTGGGCAGCACGCCCGTGCCGCGCTTCGTAATCACGTACCAGGTGCCGCCCACCGTCTTTTTGGCCGTAGTGGTTAGCTTGTTCTTCTTGAGGTAGGCCTGAATGAAGGCATCATCCTTCACTACTTGCTTGGCGGTGCGGGCCTTCAGCAGGCGCTGCTGCTCATCGAGCATGGCCTTTTGGCGGGCCTCCATTTGCTCGGGGGTGAGCAGCTGCTTGGCTACCACCACGAGGCGCAGCGCATTACCCGAGTTCTTGATAAACGGGGGCACCGGCTGCCGCAGCGACTTGGCAAATGCCGTGTCGGCGTTGAAGCGGAACAGCGCGCTGTCGCCGGGTAGCAGCAGGCTCATGGCCTCCTCAATGCTGCCAGTGGGCAGCGTGGGGCCCAGCACCACGGGCAGCGGCTCGGGCCGCATCTGGCGCGAGTCCATCAGCAGCGAGTCGCGGTCGGTGCGGTACTGAATAAAAATGAGCAGTACCTGGCCCACGCGGCTGGCATAGGCCGCATCGGCAGCCACGGCCAGCGGCCGGGGCGCGTAGCGGCCCGCCGCATCGCGCCGAAACAGCTGGTACTCGGTGCCGCTGGCCGTGCGCTGGTAGCCAGGGGCCGGGGCCAGCGTTTGCGCCCGCAGGCCGGTGGTGCTACCGAAGATGAGTAGCAGGAGAAAAAAATTAAGTAACTGCTTCATAATATGATGATTAGCCAAAGGGCAGTGCTATTTTGATGAAAGCGGCACGTAGGGTAAGCTTCAGCTTGCCGCCAGTATGGTTATAAGATACTGATTAGTAAGTAAATGCAAAAGCCCTGGCGCCGGCAAGCTGAAGCTTACCCTACATTCCTTGTTATAAACAAAGCCGCCACGCCGGAGGGGCGTGGCGGCGTAAGGTTAACTGCGGTGGGCCAGCCGGCTTAGCGGCCAGCGGGGGCCGGAGCCATCGAAGCCGAAGGGGCCGGGGCATCGGCCACGTTGGTCAGCTCGATGTCGAAGCGCAGGGGCGAATTGGCTGGGATGGCGGGCGGCGAGCCCTGCTTGCCATAGGCCAGCGACGACGGGATGAGGATGGTGGCCTTGCTGCCCTTGTTAAGCTGCTGCAAGGCATCGTCCCAGCCCGGAATTACCTGGCCACGGCCCACGGCAAACGAGAAGGGCTGGCCGGGGTGCTTGGCCGAAGCATCGAACTCCTTGCCGTCGAGCAGGGTACCGCGGTACTGCACGGTCACCATCTGGCCGGGCTTGGCATTGCCACCGGTGCCGGGCTGCGTCACGATGATGTACACGCCGCTCGGGGTTTTCTTGAAGTTGGTGAGGTTGTTCTTCTTCACGTACTCCTGCAGGGTGGCGTCATCTTCCTTATCCTGGGTGGCGGCGTAGGTGCGCATCTGGCGCTGCTGCTCGGCCATCATCTTCTGCTGGTCGGCCATGGCCTCGGCCATCGCAGCCTCGCGGTCTTGCAGGGCCACGGCTTTCACCGTGAGAATGATGTAGTTACCCTTTTTCTTCAGGTTGGCCGGGGCCAGCTGGTGGGCATTGCGCATGTACAGCGTGTCGGCGTTGAAGCGGAATACGCCGCTATCGCCAGGCTGAAGCAAGGCAAACGCCTCGGGCTCAGCACCCATTTGCTTGGCCGTGAGGGCCTCCAGCGGAATGCGCACCGGCACCCCAAACTGGCGCTCGCGCGACTTCATCATCACCGAGTCGCCGGCCGTGCGGTACTCAATGTGGGCCGACATTACCTTGCCCACGCGGTCTTTGTAAGCGGCATCGGCGCCGCCGACTACCTCGCGGGGCGAGTAGCCGGTGCCATCTTTCTTGAAAATCTTGTACTCGATGCCCGACTTGGTTTTGGCATAATCGCCGCCGCCTTTAGTGCACGAAGACAGGAACGAAGTTGCGCTGAGCACGCCGGCCGCTAAGGCCAGCTGCCGGGCCACACCGGGCCGGAGAGAAAACTGCATTGAAAACAAAAAATTGGAATAAAGACGAAGACAGGCCCAAAGTTAGGCCACGGGCGGCGCAACTGCTACCGACGCGGTACCCGTGCTCACCAACTGCGCCTGGTACTGCGGCAGCAGCCCCAAAAACCGCTCTACCGTGGCATCCAGCGGTAGCATGCTGATGCCGCCCGATGCATTGTTATGGCCGCCGCCCTCGAAGTGGTTGCGCGAAAAATCGCTCACCGAAAAGTCGCCCACCGAGCGGAAGGAAATCTTCACGGCCGAGCCGCGGTCGATGAACACGGCCGCAAATACGATGCCCTCAATGCTGAGCGCGTAGTTTACAAGTCCTTCGGTGTCACCGGTTTTGCTCTCGTACTGGCGCAGTTCCTCCTTGGTAACAGCGATGTAGGCCGTGTTGAACTCGCGGTTTACCACCAGCTTATCCTTTAGGATATAGCCCAGGAAGCGCAGGCGAATTTCGGTGTGCGAGTCGTATATGCGGCGGTGCACCGCCGACAGGTCGATGCCCGTGTTGAGCAGTTCGGCAATGATGAGGTGCACGTTGCGCGAGGTGCTGGGGTGCCGAAACGAGCCCGTATCGGTCATAATGCCCGCGTAGAGCGCCTCGCCCATGCCCTGGTCGATGAGGTCCTGGTCGCCGAGGGCGCGGATAATCTCAAACACCAGCTCGGCCGTGGCCGCCGCCTTGGGCTCCGAAAAGCTCACGTCGGCGAAAGCCTCGGGGCGCTGGTGGTGGTCGATGAGGATTTTGGTGCCAGGGGCCTGGCGCACGTACTCGCCCAGCTCGTTGATGCGGCCCAGGCAGTTGAAGTCAAGGCAAAAAATGAGCTCGGCGCGGTTCACCAAGTCGCGCACCTGGCGGTCGTTGTGGCGCGGCTCATACACCACCACCTCGTCGTTGCCCTGCATCCAGTTGAGGAAAGCGGGGTAGTCGGAAGGGGTAACCACCGTGACGGAGTGCCCCTTCTTTTTGAGATAAGTGGCCCAGGCCAGCGACGAGCCCAGCGCATCGGCGTCGGGCTTGTGGTGCGTAGTGATAAAAATCTGCTTGGGTTGCGCCAGCAGAGCTTGCAACTCGGATACGGAAGGAAACATCGACGACGTAAATGGCCTACGAATGCGAAAAAATGCCGCTAGGCTCACGCTGAGCAAACGGGCCGGCAAAGGTCGGCATGAATTGGGTTTCAACAACCAAACCCCGGGGGAAGGTTCGGAAAGGGGCGGCCGCGGCCCCTACCTTTGCCCCACAAAGTACCTCTTTTTTATTTACCCCCAACATAATGGCAACCAATCGCACCTTCACCATGATTAAGCCCGACGCCGTGGCCGAAAACCACATCGGCGGCATCCTGAGCATGATTGAGCAGGGCGGCTTCCGCATCGTGGAGCTTCAGAAAGTGAACCTGACGCCCGAGCGCGCCGGCGAGTTTTACGCCGTGCACAAGGAGCGTCCTTTCTACAACGACCTCGTGAAATACATGTCGAGCGGCCCCATCGTGGCGGCCATCCTCGAAAAAGAAAACGCCGTAGCTGACTTCCGCACCCTCATCGGCGCTACCAACCCAGCCAACGCTGAGGACGGCACCATCCGGAAGAAGTACGCCAAGAGCATCGAAGCCAACGCCGTACACGGCTCGGATTCGGACGAGAACGCCCAAATCGAAGGCGAGTTCTACTTCTCGAAGTAATTGCTCGCAGCACGGAACAGCCTTCCATTCTGCACAAAAAAGCCGCTCTGCATAATGCAGAGCGGCTTTTTCTTTATACTGAAATCAGACTAATTTTATACCAATTTTGTATTGACGAGCTTGCGCTCATCGGCTGAAACCGATGCGGCCGGCGGTTTTGGTTTCGCTCACGAAAGTCGGTTCTTCGCGGTTGTAGATATCGGCCAGGGCCATTGCTTCGGTTACGGGCGTGGTTTGGCCCAGCGTGGTGGCCAGGGCCTGGGCCCTGGCCTGCTCTAGCGGCCCGAAGGCGTAGGAAGCAATGAGGCGGCCCTTCCGCAGCAACGCCTTGTCGATGCGGGCAAGGTCGGCGTTGAAGGTGCAGATAATCTGAATGTGGAAGCCGTCGCTCAGCAGGCCGTCGCTGAGATTCAGCAGGTTGCTCACGGCGTTGCTGCCGCTGGCGTCGCGCTTGGTAAGCAGCTCCTCGGCATCCTCGATGAGCAGGATGGAATTGGTGTTATCGTGCAGCAGGTTGATGAATTCGGGGTCAGCGATGCGCAGCGCCAGGTTGGGCGGAATGAACAGCTTGGGCTTGTCGGTGAGGCTGCACAGGTGCCGGATGTAGCTGGTTTTGCCAGTGCCGGGCGGGCCGTGCAGGATGATAAGACCCTTATCATCGGGCTTTTGCAAGCGCTTCACAATGGCCTCGTGCACGGGCAGCAGGTCCTCGTTGTAGTTCGCAGCCAGGTCGAGGGCCGGGATTTTGAGCGGCAGCGGCGAGAAGGCCAGGTCGCTGCCCATGAGGCGCAGCACCTGAATGCGCTGGCGCTCTACCTGCCCGCTTTCAAGCTGGGCCTGAAGCGAAGCCCGCAGGCGGGCCAGGGTGTCGGCATCGGTGCGAGGCGAGAAGTACAGAATGGCGCTTTGGTCGCCGTAGCTGCTGGTAATGCTGAAAAACAGCAGGGTGTGCGGCTCGGGCGAGAGGGCGTA
Source organism: Hymenobacter sp. H14-R3 (assembly GCF_030063445.1). Classification (GTDB taxonomy): domain Bacteria; phylum Bacteroidota; class Bacteroidia; order Cytophagales; family Hymenobacteraceae; genus Hymenobacter. The sequence goes on from NZ_JASITD010000010.1 coordinate 85,121, forward strand.
AAACTGCCACTCGGGCGCTTTGTCCACCTCCTCAATAAACACCGACTGCACCACCGTTATCTGGTCGAGGTCGTAGGTTTCGGCCAAGGTGGTGAGCACGGTTTTGCGCGCGTCAGCCGTTACGAGCTGGTAGATTTCGCGGCGGGGCAGCTCGCCAAACATGGTATAAAACCACACCGTGGGCTGAAAGCCGTGTTGGTTGTAAGCGGCCGATAGGTCGGGACTTGCCGCCGGAAGCGGGTTGGGGTTGCTCATTAAATAGGGTAATGGAGCCGGGCTCAGAGACTAGCCAAATAGCAGCCCGCCCAAGGCCTGTTTGGATAGCCTCTAAGCGCCAGCTTACGCGGCTACTGCCGGCTCAGAATATTCGTTTTCGACTACCTGCTCTTCGTGCTTGTGCTTGAAAATGAACACGAACAGCACAGCAATCACCAGCGCGTAGGCCGCAAAGGCCAGCCAGATGCCGTGCCAGTCCTTGTTGCCGGCGGCATCGGTGAAGTAGTTCTGGATAACCAGGCCGCTGATGGAGCTGCCCAGCACGGCCCCGAAGCCGTTGGTCATCATCATAAACAAGCCCTGGGCGCTGGCCCGGATGCTGGGCTGGGTCTGGGTTTCGACAAACAGGGAGCCCGAAATATTGAAGAAGTCGAAGGCCATGCCGTACACAATGCACGAGAGAATAATCATCCAGAGGCCGCCGCCGGGGTTGCTGAAAGCCAGCAGGCCAAAGCGCAGCACCCAGGCCACCATGCTAAACAGCATCACCTGCTTGATACCGAAGCGCCGCAGGAAGAAGGGAATAGCCAGGATAAACAGCGTTTCGGAAATCTGCGAAATCGACATGATAAAGGCCGGGTGCTGCACCGAAAGCGTGTCGCGGTAGGCCGGTATCTTGTCGAAGTCGTGCAGGAAGGTGTCGCCATAGGCATTGGTGAGCTGCAAGGCCGCGCCCAGCAGCAGGGCAAAGGCGAAGAAGGTCGCCAGCTTGCGGTCGCGCAGCAGGGCAAACGACTTGAGGCCCAGCGCATCGACCAGCGAGCGGCTCGACGCGCCCTTGGAAGGCGGCGGGCAGGCAGGCAGCGTAAACGCGTACACGCCCAGCAGCAGCGCGGCCCCGGCAGCTACGTAAAACTGATTGGCCGACTTCTCGAAGCCCAGGAACGTGACGGCCCACATGGCCGCAATGAAGCCGATGGTGCCCCACACCCGGATGGGCGGGTAGTCCTTCACCACGTCGAGGCCCTGGGTTTTGAGGGCCGAGTACGACACGGCGATGGACAGCGACAGCGTGGGCATGTAGAAAATCATGTTCAGCAGGATAACCCAGAAGAACACGCCGGGGTCGGTAACCAACGGAATGGTACACAGCGTAATAGCGCCGCAAATGTGCAGCACGCCGTAGAGCTTTTCGGCGTTTATCCACTTATCGGCCACAATGCCCATGAGTGAGGGCATGAAGATGGACGCGATGCCCATGGTGGAGAAGATGGCGCCAAACTGCGCGCCCGACCACTGCTTGGTTTGAAACCAATAGGCACCAATCGTAATCAGCCACGCGCCCCAGATAAAAAACTGGAGGAAGCTCAGGACGGTAAGACGCAGCTTGATACTCATGCAGGCGTAGTTTTAAAAGTTTCGGAAAAGGGCCTTTAGCGCCTAAAGTTACGCAGTTTTTAGCAGGCGCGGCGCAAGCGGCGTAGCATTGGCGTAACAATGGCCGGGTGCCGGCCGGACGGCGGCGCGCAACAAAAAAGCCCTCCTGCGCAGGGCAGGAGGGCTTTCTGAAAACGCTTGCCAGCGGGCAGCTTACTTGGCATCGGCAAAGCGCTTGTTCACCTCGTCCCAATTGATGAGGTTGAAGAAGGCGGCCACGTAGTCGGGGCGCTTGTTCTGGTACTTGAGGTAGTAGGCGTGCTCCCACACGTCGAGGCCCAGGATGGCGGTGCCCTTAATGCCGGCGTCGGGCATCAGCGGGTTGTCCTGGTTGGGCGTCGAGGCGATGGTGAGCGAGCCGTCGGCCTGCTTCACCAGCCACGCCCAGCCCGAGCCGAAGCGCGTAGTGGCCGCCTTAGTGAATTCGGTTTTGAAGTTATCGTAGCTACCAAACGACTTGGTGATGGCATCGCCGACGGCGCCGGTGGGCTGGCCGCCGCCGTTAGGCGAGAGCACGGTCCAGAATAGCGAGTGGTTCCAGTGGCCGCCGCCGTTGTTGCGCACGGCCGGGGTGGCCGCCGCAATGTTGTGCAGAATTTCCTCGATGGTCTGGTTTTCCATCGCCGTGCCGGCCACGGCAGCGTTGAGGTTCGTTACGTAGGCCTGGTGGTGCTTAGTATAGTGAATTTCCATCGTCTGCGCGTCGAAGGTGGGTTCGAGGGCGTCGTAGGCGTAGGGCAGCTTGGGCAGTTCAAAAGCCATGATTCAGGTGTTTTAAAGTGAAAAGATGGGTGGATGCTTCTTCTATAACCCGCAATTGGGGGCGGGGGTTGCGTGCGGTAAGCTTCAGCTTGCCGTTTTAAGCATAGATTATTCTTTTACCCACGGCAAGCCAAAGCTTACCTCACATAGTTCTCTTGGCTTGGAAAAACGCCTGCATGAGGGCCGTGCATTCGTCGGCGCACACGCCCGCCCGCACTTTCGTGCGGGGGTGCAGCAGGCCCAGGGCATGGCGGCGGTAGCCGGTTTTGGGCTCGGCCGCGCCAAATACCACTCCCCCAAGCTGCGCCCAGGCGCTGGCCCCGGCGCACATCACGCAAGGCTCCACAGTGACGTAGAGCGTGCAATTAGCTAAGTACTTGTTGCCCAGATAATTAGCTGCGGCCGTGATGGCCAGCATTTCGGCGTGGGCTGTTACGTCGTGCAGCTGCTCGGTTTGGTTGTGGCCCCGGCCGATGATGGTGCCCGCCAGCACTACCACCGCACCAATCGGGATTTCGCCGCCCGCCAGCGCCCGCCGCGCCTCGGCCAGCGCTTGGCGCATGAAGTAGTCGTCGGTAAGCATAGTTTGGTGCCTTGTTGGGTGCGCTCGCCATGACAAACGCCGCAACCGGGCATTGTTCGCTATTTCAGGTTAATGTCGCTGAGGGCGGCCTGGGCCACCGGGCGCCACTGCGCCTGCTCCTCGGCTGGGGCCGAAAACGAGAAAATGTACAGCTGCTGGCCTTGCACGGCGTACTCGATGTACTCGTACTTTTTGATGGGCGCGAGCTGCACCGAGCGGCGGCTCTCGCTGAAGGTGGAGATGAACTCCAGGGCCACCACCTCGCGGCCGTTGACTTTGCGCACTTCCTGGGTCAGGAAATCGACCTTGGTGTAGAGCCGCTGCACGCTGGCTTTGTACATGGGTAGCAGGATGTGGTAATCGGGCCCGAAGGTGGTGGGGCGCACCGAAATGCTGTAATCGACCCGGCCGTTGGGGCTGCTGAACACCGCCAGCGGCTTGCGCGGCGACGGAAACTTGGCGGCAATGCCCTCGTCGGGCAGCGGGGTAAAGCCCTGCGGTACGGCCACCGTGAGGTTGGGCGCCAGCTTCACCGAGGTCAGCTTGGGCTTGGGGCCGAAGTTAGTGAGGGCCAGAACGGTGAGTAGCAGAGCAAGAGTTTTCATAAGCTGGGCAAAAATACGGGGCAGGCGCTGGGCAAAGTAGTTGTACTATACCAGCACGTCATGCTGAGCTTGCCGAAGCATCTCTACCGCATCGTTGGATTATTGACCCCAACGATGCGGTAGAGATGCTTCAGCAAGCTCAGCATGACGTGCTTATAAATAGCAGTAGAATAAGGTGTTACCTAGCGGCGTACCACCGTAGGGTACTTGATGCGCACCTTCTTCCAGTACACGTAGTTACCCGTTTTGGCCTCTACCAGGTAGGTGCCGGCCGAAATGTGGCCCAGGTCAACGGGCTCGCCGGTGTTGTTGGCGGGGTCAAGCTCCTGCTGGTACACCACCTTGTTTTTATAGTCGGTCATCACCAGCGTGCCGGGCTTGGTAAACTGCTGCGTGAAGCTGAGCAGCACGCTGTTGGAGTTGGGCTTGGGAAAAATATCGATGCCCGAAAGCGTTTCGATACGCTTGATGGGCCCATCGAGCGTCACGGCCGGCACCTCGCCCTTGGTCTTGATTTCGGTGCCGCCGGCGTACTTGTTTTTAGTCTTGACTTTGATTTGGGCCTGGGCCGCGCCGGCCGTGAGCAGAGCGGCCGCCAGGGCCAAAGAAGGAAGAAGTTTCATGTCGAGAAAGAAGAAAAGAAGGGAGGCCGCAACAGCAGCGTACCAACCTCTTTTACATACTTCATACCAAACCCCACAGTTTTGGCCCGCCCCCCCGAAGTACCTTCGCACTAATCTTGCGCCTAACAACCAAAAGACCCTTCCAAAAAGCACAGTCAGCCCGCCGCAGGCGGGCGCATCTGCGAAATCCGTTTAATCCGTTTGAATCTGCGGTCATGTTGAGAACCCATACCAACGGCGAGCTTCGCCAAGAACACGTCGGCCAAACCGTCACCCTCGTCGGCTGGGTGCAGCTCACCCGCGATAAAGGCAGCATCCTGTGGGTGGACCTGCGCGACCGCTACGGCATTACGCAACTGGCGCTGGAACAAGGCGTTGAGAGCGAAGCCGTGCGCGAAACGGCCCGCACGCTGGGCCGCGAGTTCGTGATTAGCGTAACCGGCAAAGTGGCCGAGCGCTACTCCAAAAACGCCCAAATGGTGACCGGCGATATCGAAATTCGCGTGGAGAAGCTGGAGGTGCTGAACCCGGCCAAGCTGCCGCCCTTTCTCATTCAGGATGAGACTGATGGCGGCGACGAGCTGCGCATGAAGTACCGCTACCTCGACCTGCGCCGCGCCCCGGTGCGCAACAACCTGATGCTGCGCCACAAAATGGCCCAGGCCGTGCGCCGCTACCTCGATGGCCAGGATTTTATCGAAGTCGAAACCCCCGTGCTCATCAAGAGCACGCCCGAAGGCGCGCGCGATTTCGTGGTGCCCTCGCGCATGAACCCCGGCGAGTTTTACGCCCTGCCGCAGTCGCCCCAGACGTTCAAGCAGCTGCTGATGGTATCGGGCTTCGACCGCTACTTCCAGATTGTGAAGTGTTTCCGCGACGAAGACCTGCGCGCCGACCGCCAGCCCGAGTTCACGCAGATTGACTGCGAAATGGCCTTCGTGGAGCAGGAAGACATCCTCCACACCTTCGAGGGCCTGGTGCGCTACTTGTTTAAGGAAATTAAAGACCTCGATTTCCCCACCGTGCCCCGCATGGAGTACGCCGACGCCATGCGCTGGTACGGCAACGACAAGCCCGACGTGCGCTTCGAGATGAAGTTCGTGGAGCTCAACGACGTGGTGCAGGGCCAGGGCTTCCCGGTATTCGACAGCGCCGAGCTGGTGGTGGGCATCAACGCGGCCACCTGCGCCGCCTACACCCGCAAGCAGCTCGACGAGCTGACCGCCTTCGTGAAGCTCCCGCAGGTTGGGGCTACGGGCCTGGTTTATGCCCGCGTAGAGGCGGGCGGCGTGGTGAAGTCGTCAGTCGATAAGTTCTACTCGCAGGAGGAATTGCAGAAGTGGAAAACTGCCTTTAATGCCAACGAAGGCGACTTGCTGCTGCTCATGGCCGGTCCGGCCGATAAAACCCGCAAGGCGCTGTCGGTGCTGCGCCTCGAAATGGGCCAGCGCCTCGGCCTGCGCGACAAAGACACGTTTGCGCCGCTGTGGGTAGTCAACTTCCCGCTGCTGGAGTATATCGAGGAGGAGGGCCGCTACTTCGCTATGCACCACCCCTTTACCTCGCCCAAGCCCGAGGACCTGCACCTGCTCGATAACCCCGACACCATCGGCCAGGCCCGTGCCAATGCGTACGACCTGGTTATCAATGGGGTAGAAGTAGGTGGCGGCTCCATCCGCATCCACGACCGGGCGGTGCAGGCCCGCATGTTCTCGCTGCTCGGCTTCTCGCCCGAGGAGGCGCAGGCGCAGTTCGGCTTCTTGCTCGATGCGTTTGAGTACGGCGCGCCGCCCCACGGCGGCATCGCCTTCGGCTTCGACCGCCTGTGTTCACTCTTCGGCGGGGCCGACTCCATCCGCGATTTTATCGCCTTCCCCAAGAACAACTCGGGCCGCGACGTGATGATTGACTCGCCCTCGCCCATCTCGGATAAGCAGCTGACGGAGCTGAGTATCAAGACGAACGTAGTGGTGAAGTAGCGATTAAGTTTACCATAAAAACAGCAGCGGCGACTGAGGAATCAGTCGCCGCTGCTGTTTTGGGCAGCTATTCTATCTTGTAATCCACGCTGGCGTCAAGCTCTTGGCGCTCTTCGGGCGATAGTTGATTGCGGAGCACTTTGATGGTGCGGCCACCCACCAGCCGGTGGTGCTGCACATATTTCCAGTCAGAAACTTTGCTGGTATCCACCTCTACGGTTTGGCCCTCTTGCACGGCCTTGGTGTACTCGGGCAAGTTGCTTATTACCCCGTAGAGCTTGCCATTATTCTGAGATAGGTTAGAGAGCCAGATGTGCTCGGGCTGCTGGCCATCATCGTAGTGCACTTTCAGCGCGAAGTCGCTGGTGGCCGTGTCCTGCCGCTCGAATACGTGCAAAAACTCGGGTAGCGTAGCCCTGCTGGTTTGAATGGCGGCGTCCATTTCGGCGTCGTCCGACTTCACCGTGTAGATGGTGGGCTCCCCGGCGCGTTCAATTTTAGCATTAGTTGCATCGCTCTTTGATTGGCACCCACCAAGTAGCAGGAAACCTAGCCCGCACGTAAGCTGGCCCAGGGAAGTACGTATAAAAAGCACGTTATCAGGGTAAATTATTGTACTAAAGACTTTTAAGAAAATTTGGTTGGCGCTCTTGACCAGTAGCGGTGGAGATAGTGCCCGCCCGGGCTTTTAGTTTTGGCAAGGTTGACGCGGGCAGCTTGCCGCGTGCGCCAGTCCGACGGCAAAGCCGGCCGGCCGGTTGACGGGTGCGCCGCCTGGCCAGTCGTTCAGGTATCGTTTACGTGTCAATCGGTTGCGAAGGCGGCGCCATCGGACCGGTGCCTGTGCCCTGATTTGAAAATTGTGCTGGGTTTTCACAGGAAGCGAATTGGCAGCTGTTCGCAGTAGCTTGTTGATAGAAGGTAAGCGATATGTCAAAAGTAGCGCGGGTGGCCTTATGCCTGCCCAACGCCTATTCGGATAGGCACCAACTAGCAGCAAGCTGCTACGGAATCTTAAAGACAAGAAGCGGCCTCCAAACATTGGAGGCCGCTTTTGTGCTGGTGCGTGTTACTTCCCGGTATGGCCGGCTAACTATAGCCGCGCCGCTCGCGTAGGGCAGCATACTGGCCGGCGGGCCGCCAAGCCGAGGGCAACGGATTACTCGGGGCTTGCGCGGTTATTTCGTAAAATATTGATAAACTTGTACTTACAGCGTAAAAGTAGCCTTCTGCCGAATGTCATCTGAGGCGCTGCCCACGAGCACCTCAAACTGGCCGGGCTCCAGCACCCATTGCTTCTTGGCCTCGTCGTAGTATTGAAAGGCGGTGGCCGGCAGCTGCATGGTCACGGTCTTGGTTTCGCCGGGCTTTAGGGCAATTTTATCAAACGCTTTAAGCTCCTTCTCAGGCCGCTTCACGCTGGATTTCAGGTCTTTCACGTAGAGCTGCACGATTTCGGAGCCGGCCATTTTGCCGGTGTTGCGCACCGTCAGGGTCACGGTGGCGCTCTGCGGGCCGGGCTTCACGCTCAGCTTGCCGTAGTCGAAGGTGGTGTAGCTGAGGCCGTGGCCGAAGGCAAACTGCGGCTTCACCTGGTAGGTATCGTAGTAGCGGTAGCCCACCCAGATATCGTCTTTGTAGGTCTGCTTCAGCGGGTTGCCGGGGGTGCTGGGGTACTCGCCCAGCTTCATGGCGGGCGCGTCTTCCAGCTTCACGGGGAAGGTGAAGGGCAGCTTGCCCGAGGGATTTACATCGCCAAATAGGATGTGGGCCAGCGCATTGCCGCCTTCCATGCCGGGGTACCAGGCCTCCACTATGCTCTTGGCCTGGCCAGCCCAGGCCGCTACCTCAATGGGGCCGCCGCCCAGCAGCACCACTACGGTGCGGGGGTTGGCGGCCAGCACGGCCTGCACCAGCTCATCCTGGCCGAAGGGCATTTTGAGGTCGGGCTTGTCGGTGCCCTCGGCGTCGTAGGCGTTGTCGCTCCACTTGCCATAGTCGTAGCCGTGGAACGAGCCGCCCACAAAGATGACCTCATCGGCGGCCTTGGCGGCGGCCACGGCCTGCGCAATCAGCTGCGGGTCGGCCTTCTGGTCGCGGGCAATGGTGTAACCGGGCGAGTAGGTAACGTTTACGCCGCTACCCAGCTCATTTTTAATGCCTTGCAGGGCGGTAATCTCGTACTTGGCCTTTATTTGCCCGCTGCCACCGCCCATCGAGTTGGCCCGCTCGGCATTGGCCCCGATAACGGCCACGGTCTTGATTGACTTCTTGAGGGGCAGCAGGCTACCCTCGTTTTTGAGTAGCACAATGCCCTCTTCGGCCACTTTGAGGGCGGTGGCCTGGTGCTCTTTGGTGTTGAAGGCCCCGGGCTGGCGCTTGGGGCCGCCCAGCATATGGGTGGCGTACATCACCCGCAGAATGCGCCGCACTTTGTCGTCGAGCAGGGGCAGCAGCGTAGGGTCTTTCTTGATAGCCGCCAGGGCGGGGTCGGCCAGGAAAAAGCGGTTGTAGAGGCTTTGGCTGCTGCCGTTTACTAAGTCGGGCTGGCCAGTCACGCCCGAGGCGGCCGCGCTCTGGTCCACGCCCTGGCTCATCAGCACCAGGTCGGTACCCATTTCGAGGTCGGTGCCATTGCGCAGGGCCTTCTGGGTATCGTGCACCGAGCCCCAATCGCTGATTACCAATCCTTTGAAACCCCATTCGCCCTTCAGAATGTCGTTCATCAGGTAGGCGTTTTCGGTGGCGTAGGTGCCCCGAAACTTGTTGTACGAGCCCATGAGCGAATACACGCCACCCTGCTGCACGGCCGCCCGGAAGCCCGGCAGGTAGATTTCGCGCAGCGCCCGCTCACTCATGTCCACGTCGATATCGTCGCGGTGGGTTTCCTGGTTGTTGGCCGCGTAGTGCTTCACGCAAGCCGACACGCCCTGGTCCTGCACGCCCCGGATGTAGCCCACCACCAGCTGGCTTACCAGGTAGGGGTCTTCGCTGAGGTACTCAAAATTGCGGCCATTGAGGGGCGCGCGCACGATGTTGATACCCGGCCCGAGGATAATATCCTTGCCGCGGGCGTTGGCCTCGCTGCCCAGTACGGTGCCAAAGGCGTAGCCCAAAGCGGGGTTCCAGGTGGCGGCCAGGGCGTTGTTGTTGGGCATGTAGGTGCTGGCATCGTCGGCCCCCACGGGGGCCTTCCAGTTGCGGCCCTGCTCGGGGCGCACGCCGTGCGGGCCGTCGGAGGTCATCAATTCCGGAATGCCCAGGCGCGGAATGCCCCCGGCGGCAAAGGCCGAGTTGGCGTGAATCATGTGCACCTTTTCTTCCAGCGTCATTTTCTGGAGCAGGGCATTGATTTCAACGTCGTGGGTGGTGAGGGCCGCCTGGCGGTTGGGTGGGGTGGTAGCGGCTTTCTTGGTTGGGGCCTGCGCCGCGCAAAAGGAGCCGCTGGTCAGCAGGGCCGCGCCAACAGCCGTGGCAACGTACAAGGGTAGGTAACGCATTGGTTGAGTGGGTTTAATTAGAATATGGAGGTAAGTGCCCTGGCCCCTTACCGGTTGGAAAAATGGCCAGGATATGCTGTTGGAAAACTAGGTTAGCGGCTGCCGGGCCGCGGCTGGCCGGCCTTTAGGTCGGCCACTGGCTGCTGGGGCACGAGCAGCGGGCGGCTTTTCATAACTACTTGGAAAATAGATAATTGGAACGTAGTCTGCTGCTTGATAGCCAGCGGCGACGCGCCCACCCGCACGGTGTAGGTGCCGGCCGCAGCCACCCACGCCGAAGTGGGCGTGTCGAACGAAGCCAGGTCCATGTTGTTAACTGCAACGTGCTTGATGCTGGCACCCACATCGTTCGACTCCACACCACTAACCAGCGCGGCGGCGATATTGCCGGTCACCACCGGGTCTTCGGAATAATACTCGAAGTTGCGCCCGCCCAGCGGGTTACGGTGGCTGTTCATGCCCGGCGCCAGCAGCACATCAATGCCAAAGGCCCGCACCTCGCTGCCAAATGCCACGCCCACCCGGCGCACCAGGGCCGTATCCCAGGTTGAGGCCAGCAGTGTAGCCACCAGAAAAGCCGTGGCGTAGTAGGTTTTCGTGCTGTCCTTGCCCCGAATGGGGGCGATGCGCACGCTGGCCGGCCCGTCGGAAAGCGTGAGCGACGGAATGCCCAACCGCGCCACGGCGTGGGTGCGGCCGGCCGCGCCGGGTACTTTCTCGGGCACGTCTTTATCGCCGGGGTTGCCAGCCGGCAGCGCGTCCGGCGGAAAGCCCGCCGGGTAAAAGCCCATGCCCACCACCAGCTGCACTTTCTCCTCGGGCGTGAGAGCGGCGAGAATCTCCTTTAGGCTGGCCTGGCCCAGCTGGGGCGGGCCACTTTTGGGAGAGGTGCAGCCCCCGAGCAGACCAGGCGCAGCCAGTGCCCACGTGAGGCGGTGGGTAACTGTGCGGTTAATCATGGCGGAGAGAGGCTACGGAACCGCCTGGCCTGCGCCAGGCCGCCGGCAAATAAGAAGGTGAAAATTAGTGGCTACAAACGAAAAGAACGTCATGCCAACCACTCGGAAGCATGACGTTCTCTTACTACTAAACGCGCCTAACTAACTAATAACCGGGGTTTTGTGATAAACCAGGGTTGATGTCGCGCTCGGCCTGCGGAATGGGCAGCAGGTCGTTGTACTTCTTGATGCCTTTGAGCAACAACTGTGCGTTATTGGTCAACCTATCGGTGCGCTTGAGGTCAAACCAGCGGTCCATCTCAAAGGCCAGCTCGTAGCGACGCTCCTTAAGCACTACATCCTTGTCAACGGTGGTAGCGGCGGGCAGGCCGGCGCGCTTGCGCACTACGTTCAGCGCCGTGAGGCCATCACCTGTTTTGCCGCTGGCGGCGGCGGCCTCGGCCAAAATCAGGTACACTTCGGACAGGCGCAGCACGGGCACGTTGAGGGGCGAATCCCAGATGGTGGAGGCCCGGCCCACAAAATACTTGCGCACGTTGAAGCCGTTGGGGTCGCCCTCCAGCTTGGCGGGTTGCGTCTGGCCCAGGGGGTACTTGTCGCCGGGCACGAACACGGTCGGGCCCTTGCGCAGGTCGCCGGCTTCGTAGCCGTCCACAAATTCCTTCTCGGGAATATTGAAGCCGTAGCCGCCGTTGGTTACCACGTAGCCCAGGGCTTTAAGCTCCGGCGTAGAGTTGTCGGTGAAGAAGCGCGCACCCCAAAACTCGTTGATGGGCGAGCCCGGCCCATCGGTCGTGTACTGGTTGAGGCCGCTCTTGTACTGCACCTCAAACAGCGACTCCTGGCCATTCTCATTTTCCACCTTAAAGTTGTCGCCATAGTTGGCCCACAGGGACTTACCAGCGGAAGCAGCGGCGGTGAGCGTTGCCTGGGCCTGCGTAGCGGCTTCGGGCATCTTGTTCTCGGTCAGGTAAACTTTAGCCAGCAGCCCCATGGCCGCCACGCTGCTGGCCCGACCCAAATCATCGCCCACATACGTAGCTGGCAGCTTGGTAATGGCATCTTTAAGGTCCAGCTCAATCTGCGCATATACATCGGCCACTGGGGTGCGGGTAACGCTGGCGGCCTCCGCGGGGCTGGCAGCGGGCGTGAGCACCAGCGGCACCGCGCCAAACGAGCGCACCAGGTAGAAGTAGTAGAGCGCCCGTAAAAACTTGGCCTCCCCCAGGCTTCGGTTCTGAATGGCGGGGTCCATCGTCTTAATGTCGGGCACGTGCAGCAGCACTTGGTTGCAGGCCCCGATACCCAGGTAGCAGCGCTGAAAAAGCGCCGTTACAACCGGGTTGCTAGTGGGAATGGTGTAGTTGTCGAGCTGCTGAAACTCGATACCGTCGGCCGCGCCGCCGCCGCCCACAAAGGAGTTGTCGGCCATAATGTCCATCGCCCACAGCGAGTGGCCATACAGCCCATCCTGCTGCAGCTGCGCATAGGCCGAGTTGGTGGCCTGAATGGCGTCGGTCTGGTTCTGGTAAAAGGTATCGGTCGAGGCCGCGTTGCGCGGCGTCAGCTCCAGGTACTGCTTGCCGCAGCCCGTGAGGAGCCCCAGCGTAAGCAGTGTGCTGCTCAGTACCTTACGGTTCGAAAATGAAGAGGTAGATAGCATAGCTATGAAAATTTAAAGAGGAGAAGGGGAGCCGCCGGGCCTAGAAGCCGATGTTGACGCCAGCCAGAAACACGCGGGCCTGCGGGTAGATGCCCCGGTCCACGCCAAAGCTTTGGCCGTTGTTGCCCAGCTCGGGGTCGAAGCCCGTGTACTTGGTGGCCGTCAGCAGGTTTTGGGCGCTCACGTACACGCGCAAGCGCTGCGGGTTCAAGATACCCAGCACCGACTTGGGGAAGGTGTAGCCCAGCGTTACTAGCTTCACGCGCAGGTAAGACCCATTCTCCAGGTAGTGGCTTGAGGGCCGGATGTTCTGGTTGGGGTCGTTGAACACGGCGCGCGGCACGTAGTTGCTGGTGCCCTCCCCGGTCCAGCGAGCCAGGGCAATGGTGCCGGCGTTAGTAGCGGCGGCCAGGCCACCTTCCTGGTAGTAGCGGTTCAGGTTATACACATCGTTGCCCTGCGAGCCCTGCAGGAAAACGTTCAGGTCGAAGCCCTTGTAGCCAAACGTGTTGTTCAGGCCATAGGTGAATTTCGGATTCGGGTTACCGATAAACGTGCGGTCGGCGTCGTTGACAACGCCATCGCCGTTCAGGTCCTTGAACTTGATATCACCCGGAGCCGTGCCCGAGCTTTGGTAGAAGCCGGTTGGCGACTTGTCGTTCAGCGCCGCCAGCTCGGCCGGGGTCTGAAACAAGCCATCGGCCACGTAGCCGTAGAACTCGCCCAGCGGCTGCCCCACGTCGTAGCGCGTAATGTTGGAGCCCCCCCGGATGCCCTGCCCGTTGAAGGGCTGGCCGCCGCCCAGCGACAAAATCTGGCTGCGGTAGGCCGACACGTTGAGGGTGGTCGACCAGGTGAAGCCGTTGTCGTCGCTGCTGAAGTTGTTGGAAGTGACGTTGATATCAATACCCCGGTTGCGCGACGAAGCCGCGTTGGTGGGTATTGCCTCGCTGGTGCCCGACACGTAGCTGGGTTGCTTCGAGAGTAGCAGGTTGGGCGAGGTGCGGGTGTAAATATCCACCGAGGCCGTTATCCGGTTCTTCAAAAAGCCCACGTCCACGCCCACGTTGTACTGCTCGTTGTTTTCCCAGCGCAGGTTGGTGTTTTGCAAGCGGGTGGGCACGCCCCCGGTATTCAGGGTTTGGGCGCCGGGCCCAAAGATGTAGCCCGTGCCCTGGCCACCCGTGCCAATGGGGTTGGAGTTGATGAGCGAAGCGTAGCCGAACGTGCCCGCATTCAAGGGGTTACCCACCTTGCCGTAGCCGGCCCGCAGCTTCAGGTTGCTGATGGTGGCGTTGTCCTTGAGGAAATCTTCCTCCGAGATGCGCCAGCCCGCCGATACGCCCGGAAACACCCCAAACTTGTTGTCGTAGCTGAAGGCCGACGAGCCATCGTAGCGCACAATGGCCGAAAACAGGTACTTGCCAGCATACTCGTAGTTGAGGCGGCCAAAGTAGCTGGCCAGGCGGCTCTGCCCGTTGCCGCCGTTGTTGTTAATCTGGGAGTTAACCGGGCCGCGGTCCAGAATCGACAGCGTGTTGGTAGCGTAGCCCGTGCGGCTGCCGCCCAGGTAGAAGTAGTCGAACTGCTGCGCCGACTGGCCCAGCAGGAACGTTACCGCGTGCTTTTCGGCAAATACATTGCTGTAAGTGGCCGTGTTCTCAATCAGGTAGCTGGGGTTGTAGTTCGAGTTGCTGCTGGCCGAAGCCCCCTGGGGCTGGTATTTCGACGAGCCCGGGATGGAGGGGTAAAACTGGTCATTCTGGTTGAACTGCAGGTCGGCCCCGATGTTGGTGCGCAGGCGCAGGTGCTTCACGGGCTCCAGCTCCACGTAGAAGGTAGTGGTCACGCGGTTGCGGTTGTTGCGGTTGCGCGGGCGCAGGGCCGCCGTCACCGGGTTTTCCTCACCAAAGTTGTCATTTGGCAGGCTGCCAAACTCGTAAAAGCTGCCGTCGGGGTTGTAGGCCGGCCGGAACGGCGGGGCCTGCAAGGCCAGCTGAATAGGCCCGCTAATCTCGTTGTTTTCGTTGGCTAGCGGCCGCTCCTCCTGGTGGCTAAGCGAAAGGTTATTGCCGACTTTGAGAATCTTGGTGAGCTGAATTTCGCCGTTAGTACGTAGCGTAAAGCGCTGAAAATCAGAGCCTATAATAGTGCCATTTTGCTGAAAATACCCGGCGCTAATGGCGTAGCGGGCCTTTTCGCTGCCCCCGTTGGCCCCCACCGAATAGTTCTGGATGCGGGCGGGCCGAAAAAGCTCATCTATCCAATTGGTAGTGGGCAGAGCCGCTATTTTATCCGGCGTATCAAACAGTGGGTTAAGCGCCCGCGTGTCGTTCGGAAACTGCGCGTTGTAGTTGTTGCGGGCCTCGTTGTTAAGCTCCGCATATTGCTGCGAGTTGAGCAAAGTGGGCTTGCGCCACACGTTTTGCACGCCCGCATACACGTCAATGTTGATGTTGGATGTGCCAGCCTTGCCGTGCTTGGTCGTGATAAGCACCACGCCATTGGCAGCCCGCACGCCGTAGATGGCGGTGGCCGAAGCGTCTTTCAGCACGTCAATCGTCTCAATATCATTGGGGTTGATATTGTTGATTTCGGTGCCCGTGGGGTTGCCGTTGCCATCCGTAGCTGCGGGCAGCGGAAAGCCATCCACCACGTAGAGCGGCGAGTTGTTGCCGGCCGAGGTAATGCCCCGCACCCGAATAGACGTGCCGCCCTGCCCGCCCGGCGAGCCCGAGTTGGACACCACCTGCACGCCCGCCGCGCGGCCCTGAATGGCCTGCGCCGGGTCGGCCACCGGCTGCGACGAAATCTCGCGGCCCGACACCGAAGCCACGGCCCCCGTCACGCTCTGGCGCTCCTGGGTGCCGTAGCCCACTACCACTACCTCACTCAGGGCCTGCTGGTCCTCCTTCAGCGCCACGGCCAGGCTGCTCGTGGGGCCGGTTACCGGTACTTCCTGCCTGGCGTAGCCCACATTGCTGAATACCAACGTGCTACCTTCTGGCACGTCGAGGGTAAAGCGCCCGTCGGCGTCGGTATTCGTGCCAATGGTCGTGCCTTTCACCACCACCGTCACGCCCGGCAAACCCTCGCCGTTGGGCTGCGTCACGCGGCCCGATACGGGCACATTCGCCGCTGGCTTGGCCTGGCTGAGGATAACGCGGTTGTTGCGCACCTCGTACGCAATTTTGCGCGGGGCCAGCAGCTCGTCCAGTACCTGCGTCAAGGGCTTGTCGGCTATCTTGAGCGATACCCGCCGGCTGGCTCCAATGAGCTTGGGGCTGTACACAAACTTGATATGAAGCTGGCTGGCCAGCTGGTCCAGTACCGATTCAATTGTCTGTGATTCAATCTTTACCGTAACCTTGCGGTCTAGTACAATCTGGGCCCTGGCCGAGCCGTTCGCCGCCAGGCTCACCAAGGGCGACGCCAGGCAGAGATGTAGCGCGAGCACACTGGCTGGGCGCCAGAGGCCTCGCTGAGGAGGTACGCCGTTTTTCATACGCCGAAGTTGTTTTAGGGTGGGGAATGGAAAAGAATACAAAGTCATCTGACTGAAAAACGGCCTGATAGATTAAGTAGCGGGCCGCCGCGGTATCAGGCGGCGGCTGAAGTAGAGCGTAGTGCGCAAGTGAGTAGCGCCGGGTTGGGCTAGTTCCTAGCCAGGGGCATTACACCCAGGGCTTTCGAACATAATCTGGGCATTGTTTGCCTTTTTATAGCTGCCATCCAACGCTTTGCATAAAGCATCGAGCTGTTCGAAAAGGGGTTCCTTATCAAAGTCTATCGTGATGGTGCATTCCCGCAGCTTCGCGGGGTCATACACGATATTGACGCCGTATGCTTTTTCCAAAGCGGCCAGTACCTCGGCCACCGGCCGGTTTTTGAAGGTCAGCGTCTGGGGGGCCAGTAACACCGGCTGCTCCACCAGCATTTTAGTAAGCGCCTTATTAGCAGATGAATACATGGCCTGCTGGTTGGGCAGCAGCAGTACGCTGTGCGCCGCCGGCTGGGCGGGCGTGGCCGTTAGCACGGCCCCCGTGCGAGGCTGCACGGCCACCCGGCCCTCCCGTACTGCTACCTTGGCCTCCGTGCCAGCGTAGGCAGTTACCAGGAAGGTGGTACCCAGCACGGTAGTTACCAGCTTATCGGTAAAAACCAGAAAGGGCCGGGCGGGGTTTTTGGCTACTTTGAAGCAGGCTTTGCCTTGCAGGTATACCTCGCGCCGGGCCCCCAGCAGGCCATCTTCGTAGCGCAGAGTGCTGCCCGGGTACAGCGTTACGAAGCTGCCATCGGCCAGGGCCAGTTGCTGCGCGGGCTGGTTGATATTGGTGCGCTGCACCCAGTGCGCCGTTTGGGTAGTTGGCTGGTGCCGGGGTAGCCACCAACCCACGCCCAGCCCCAGCAGGGCCACGGCGGCCCAGCGCAACACGGGCCGCTGCCAAAGCGCAGGGGGCCGCATAAGCAGCTGCACCGGTGGGATAGGCATTGCCGCAGCCGGGTCTTGGGTAAGCTGCTCAATGCGCTGCCACATAGCCGCCCGCACCTGCTCTTGCAGTTCGGGCTGCAAGAGTAGGTTTTCATCCTGCCCCAGCTGACGGCTCCACTGCTCCACCAGCCGCTGCTCACTGGCCGGGCTGCGGCCGCTGAGGTAGCGTTGGAGCAAATCGTCGAATTCAGCTTGGGATATCATGGCAGTAGCGGGCTTCTACCAAGGAAGACGCGCAACTACTCCTGACCCCTAACGTAAGAAAAACATTTTTTTTGCTCCTGCTCCGGCGTGCTGCCTGAGTTCCCAGGCACCACAATCCTTTGTGATTGCAAAATTCTGTAAACCAATCGATTATGCAAGAATGAATTCTTTGCTAGCTAAACAGAAAAAACAGCCCTATCAGCACAAAATCCCGCAAATAACCCCGGAGCAGACGGCGTGATTTTGTAAGGTGGTACTCCACCGCCTTAGCCGAAAGGTTGAGCTGATGCGAAATATCCTGCACAGAAAAGTGCTCCAATCGGTTGAGCCGGAATATTTCCCGCGATTGCTCGGGTAGGCACAGCAGCGCCCGGGCAAAGGCTTCGGATAGGTCGGCCGCCGCTAAGGCTTGCTCTGTTTCCTGAGTCATTTCCTGCTGGTGCCAGCGGCAGTAGTCGGCATAGGCGGTACGCACCTGCTGCGCCCGCAAGTGCCCAATAATGCGGTGGTTGATAGCGCCTATCAAGTAAGACTCCAACTGCTCAATGTGGTGCTCGGCTCGCTTGTGCCACAGCGCGGCAAATAGGTCCTGCACCAGCTCCTCGGCCGTTTCCCGTGATTTGAGCTTGCGGTAGGCCAGCCCAAACAGGCGCTGCCAATACCGCTCATATACCTCCGCAAAGGCCGCCCGGTCGTCCTGGCCCAGCGCCTGAAGCAACGCCTCGTCGTCCCAGGCTGCGCGTGCTCGTTGCGAGGAAGTGTTCACAAGCCAATAAAAGATGGGTTAGAGAAAGCACTAAGGCAGGAATATGGTAAATGTACTGAATGTTAATGGTAAATTGCTCTTTCAGCAAATACTTGTCAGCCAACTAAATAAATTTTTGTAGAAATAGCTATGCTAGTACTTACGCATGTACGGTCAGCCGGGCGGCCTTGGTGTAAAGGCGGCTACGTGTCAGTATTTGGATATAAAAAAAGAGCGGTAACTACCTTGGCAGCTACCGCTCTTCAACAAAAGGAATATGCTAGAAATTGCGCTCGCCTGTCTCACGCTTGCCCAGCATTACCGAGCCTACCATAGCAGCCAGCAGCAGGATGGAAGCCAACTCAAATGGCAGCGAATACTGCTTGAACAACACCATGCCCAGCCGGTTAACCATACCCACCTGCGAGTCAAACGTAGCTGCGTCGTAGCCAGTGGGCTGTACATT
The DNA here is from genome assembly GCF_030063445.1 of Hymenobacter sp. H14-R3. Lineage (GTDB taxonomy): Bacteria > Bacteroidota > Bacteroidia > Cytophagales > Hymenobacteraceae > Hymenobacter. The sequence continues at coordinate 103,355 of NZ_JASITD010000010.1, forward strand.
GTGCAGAGCCGCCACCATTATCAGCAGCAGCGAGCCCCCGGCGATAGTAGCCGCCACCTTCGCCAGCATAGGCTTGTGCGGCTCCGTATCCTGGTTGAGGTTCAGGAACATAATCACGAACAGGAACAGCACCATAATAGCCCCCGCGTACACGATGATATTCACGGCGGCCAAAAACTGCGCGTTAAGCATCAGGTAGTGAGCAGATAGCGTGAAAAACGTGAGAATGAGGAACAGCACGCTGTGCACCGGGTTTTTGGCTAGCACCACGCCCAAGGCACTCAGTAAGGCTACGAACGCAAGGAAAAGAAAGAGGGACATACAAGGTGTGGTAAGCTTTAGCTTGCCGTTCTACTTATGAGTTTTAGTAATCGGCAAGCCAAAGCTTACCGCCCAGCACTAGGCTGGCGTTGCCTGGCCGCGTAACTTATCGGCCTGCTCAGACGTCAGTTGGATGCCGCGCTTCGAGCGATTATCCGGCGACACGGGCTCTACCAGCCGGTCTTTGCCGTAGATAAACTCATCGCGCTCGTAGCGTGGCGGGGCCATCTTATCAGCTTGCAGGTACACGGCGGCTTTGGGGCAGGCTTCTTCACACAGACCGCAAAAAATGCAGCGCAGCATGTTAATTTCGTAGCTAACGGCGTATTTCTCCTCGCGGTAGAGGTTTTGCTCACCTTTTTTGCGCTCGCCGGCCACCATGGTAATGGCCTCGGCGGGGCAGGCTACGGCGCATAGCCCGCAAGCTGTGCAGCGCTCGCGGCCCTGCTCATCGCGCTTGAGCACGTGCAGGCCCCGGAATACGGGCGAAAACGGCCGCGTTTCCTCGGGATAGCGAATAGTGACCTGCTTTTTGGTTGCGGCCCGGTAAAAGTGCCGCATGGTAATGGTCAGGCCCTGAAAAATCGCTGGCAAATAAGCCCGCTCGGCGAGCGTCATTGGCTTTTTTTCCAGTTTCTTGGCGCGGTTACTTAGCGATTGCATAGGTCAGGTAGGTAGGGCAGGGGAAGGGAGCGGCCGGGGCCTAGCTCAGCAGCCACCACGACTTTATTTCCGGAATAATGCCGGTGGTGATAAGGCCGCCGGTGAGCAGAATATTGAAGATAGCCAGCGGGATGAGGATAGTCCAGCCCAAGCGCATCAGTTGGTCGTAGCGGAAGCGCGGCAGCGTCCAGCGCACCCACATAAAGAAAAAGATGAACGCGAAAATCTTCGCAAACACGCTCACCACGCCCAAAATAGCCACGATGTTCTGCGCCGCATCCAGCGACAGGCCCTGCGCCGTGTGCAACCAGCCTTGCAGCTCGTATTGGAAAGGAAAGTTGAAACCCCCGAAATAGATAACGCTCATCACGGCCGACGCCACGAACACGTTGATGTACTCAGCAAACAGGTACAAACCCATTTTCATGGAGCTGTACTCGGTGTGGTAGCCGCCCACCAGCTCGGTTTCACACTCGGGCAAGTCGAAGGGCGTGCGGTTGGTTTCGGCAAAAGCGCACACAATGAAGATAAGGAAGCCCAGCGGCTGCTTCACCACGTTCCAAAAGTGCCACTCGCCGGGTACCGACTGCTGCAACGTGATGTCACGCAGCGACAATGAGCCCGACATCATCAGCACCGCAATCAGGGCCAGGCCCATGGCTAACTCGTAGCTAATGTTCTGGGAAGCAGCGCGAATGGCACCCAGTAGCGAAAACTTGTTGTTCGAAGCCCAGCCGCCAATCATGATGCCGTATACGCCCAGTGATACGATGCCAAACACGTAGAGCATGCCCACGTTGATTTCGATGCCTTGCAAATGCACCACCGTATCCCCAAACTTGAGGAAGCTGCCAAACGGAATAACCGCCGACGACATCAGGGCCGTAATCATCGCCAGGCAAGGCCCGAAGATGAACAGCGCCTTGTTGGCCCCGCTAGGAAAAAACTCTTCCTTGGTAAATAGCTTCACGGCATCGGCCAGCGGCTGCGCGAGGCCCCAGGGCCCGGCGCGGTCCGGCCCCACGCGGTCTTGCAAAAAGGCGGCGATAACGCGCTCTGCATAAGTGCAGTAAGTGGCAATCAGCAGCGAAACGCCGAAAATTACCAGAATAACGAGGCCTTGCCAGCCTAGAGTTTCGAGAGGCATAAAGAGGGTGTCATGCTGAGCTTGCGAAGCATCTTATCACGTTCGCGGCGCTCGAATAGTAAGTAGCTCTGACAGAGGCAGCTGTGATAAGATGCTTCCTTCGTCAGCATGACAAAAATCGTGATTGCTTAAAAAGTCGTGCCGCTCAGGCCGCCTAGCTTCAGGGGCGGGTTCTGCTCTAGCTCGCGCACCGTGCTCTCGGGTAAGTCGGCGATGACCTGGGGGTTAATTACTGGCAGCTCGTAGTGGTTGGCCGAAATAACCGAAGAGCGGTTGATGTGCGCCGGGCCTTCAATCACCCAGTCAGCCGTTTCCTTTTTCTCGAAGCGGCACTCGTTGCAAATCCACTCTTTCACCTCGCCGTACTCGTCCTTTCGGGCAGTCACGCGCAGCACGTCCTTGCCTTTGTACCAAAGGGTTACGTGGCCCGCGCATTTCTCGTGGCCGCATTCGCGGTGGGCATTTACCGGCTTGGTAAACCACACGCGCTGCTTGAAGCGGAAGGTTTTGTCGGTGAGCGCGCCCACGGGGCACACGTCAATCACGTTGCCGCTGAAGTCGTTGGAAATCGTATTCTCGATATACGTGCCGATTTCGGAGGCGTCGCCGCGGCCCAGCACGCCGTGCACGCGGGCCTCGGTGAGCTGGTCGGCGGTATACACGCAACGGTAGCACAAGATGCACCGCGTCATGTGCAGCTGAATGTAGGGGCCGATGTCGATTTTCTCGAAAGTGCGGCGCTCCTCTTCGTAGCGCGTGGTGCTCACGCCATGCTCAAACGCGAAGTTCTGCAGGTCACACTCGCCGGCCTGGTCGCACACCGGGCAGTCGAGCGGATGGTTGATGAGCAGCATCTCCACAATGCCCTTGCGCACATCGAGCACCTGCTGGCTGGTCGTGTTTTCGACTACCATGCCATCCTGCACCGGCGTAATGCACGAGGCCACCAGCTTGGGCATGGGGCGCGGGTCCTTAGATGAGCCGGCCGCTACGCGCACCAGGCAGGCGCGGCACTTGCCGCCACTGCCTTTTAGAGGCGTGTAGTAGCACATGGCGGGCGGCACTACGCCGCCCCCAATTTTGCGGGCTGCATTAAGGATGGTGGTACCGTCTGGCACTTCTACCTCAATTCCGTCGAAAGTTATCTTAGCCATTAGAATATATACGGCTTATGAATACGTTTGTCATCCTGAGCTTGCGAAGGACCTTATCACGCGCGCATCGTTGGATTGATTTAATCTGAGAGGCGCAGCCGTGATAAGATGCTTCGTTCCTCAGCATGACAGTTACTTATGCAAGCACCATGTTGCCGCGGTACACCGCGCCCGGCGCAGTTGCCTCCTTGGGGTGCGTTACGTGCCACTCAAACTCGTCGCGGAAGTGGCGCACGGCGGCGGCTACCGGCCACGCTGCGGCCTCGCCAAGCGGGCAAATGGTATTGCCCTCAATTTGCTTGGCCACGCTCACCACCAAGTCGATGTCGTGCATCGAGCCGTGTCCGTGCTCTAAGCGGTGCAGTACTTTCTCCATCCAGCCGGTGCCTTCGCGGCAGGGCGAACACTGCCCGCAGCTTTCGTGGTGGTAAAAGCGCGAGAAATTCCAAGTGTTCTTCACGATGCACGTCGTTTCGTCCATCGCAATAAAGCCCCCCGAACCCAGCATGGTACCCGTTACGAAGCCCCCGTCGCTCAGCGACTCATACGTCATCAAGCGGTTTTCGCCAGCAGCCGTTTTGAGAATCAATTCTTTAGGCAAAATCGGCACGGACGAGCCGCCGGCCACTACGGCCTTCAGTTCGCGGCCTTTCCAGATGCCACCGCAGTACTCATCGGAGTAGATAAATTCCTCCACCGGCACGCCCAGTTCCAACTCGTAGATACCAGGCTTGTTGAGGTGGCCGCAGGCCGAAAATAGCTTGGTACCCGTGCTTTTGCCCAGGCCAATTTTGGCATATTCATCGCCGCCCATGTTCAGGATGGGCACGACACTGGCAAGGCTTTCTACGTTGTTCACTACTGTGGGCCGGGCATACAGGCCCTGCACAGCCGGAAATGGCGGCTTGTTGCGCGGGTTGCCCCGCTTACCTTCCAATGATTCCAGCAGTGCTGTTTCCTCGCCGCAGATATACGCGCCTCCACCCGGATGTACGTGTAAATCAAGTGAATAGCCCGAGCCCTGAATATTTTCTCCCAGGAAACCCGCCGCGTAAGCTTCAGCAATAGCCTTCTCCAGAATACGCATCACGTACAAAAGCTCACCGCGAATGTAGATGTAGCTGGTGCGCGCCCCTAAGGCGTAGCTGCCCGCAATCATACCCTCAATGAGCAGGTGCGGCAGCTTCGACATCAGGTAGCGGTCTTTGAACGTGCCGGGCTCCGACTCGTCGGCGTTGCACACGAGGTAGCGCGGCACGCCTTCGGGCTTGGCCAGAAAGCTCCACTTGAGGCCTGTGGGAAAGCCAGCGCCGCCACGCCCACGCAGGCCCGACTTCTTCACTTCTTCCACCACTTCTTCGGGCGTCATTTTCAGCGCCTTTTCCACGGCGCGGTAGCCGCCGTGCTTGCGGTACACGGCGAAGGTTTCAATGCCTTCGACGTTGACGTGTTCGGTTAATAGCTTGCGTCCCATATTACTTGTTTTCTAGGCGTTCAAGGCAATTTTCAAAGCTGACGATAGCCCGCTCAATGCGGTCGCCCTGCTGCTGCTGCTGGTCAAAGCGGCGGCTGGTTTCTTGCTGCTGGTCTAACTGGTTGAAGCGGCGGTTGAATGCCTGCTTTTGTTGCAGCGTTACTTCTGCTGTGCGATTAATAGCTTTACTCGAATGCTGAACGTTGTCTACTACTTGTAGTAAAATATTTTTCATATTTCCTAAGTGGCTTTCAACGCTCTCCAATCGGTCGTTTATACCGTGTATCTCAATTAAAATCTCCGCTACTACCAGCGGCAGGTCCTTGCCCTGCTCAGCCACAGTAGAGGTGAATTAGTTGTTTTGCAAGGAGTTAGGCAAATTGCCTTCCCAAGGTAGAATGGGCCGATGCACCAGCCCTTTCAACTCATCCAGCATGGCGTGCACGTTTTCTTCCGTGTCGAGCGACTCGTAGTACTTCTCGCGCACCTGCACCACGGGGGCAAAGCCACAGGCCGCCAAGCATTCTACTTCCTTGAGGGTGAAGTGGCCGTCGGGCGAGGTTTCGCCCACCTTTGCGCCAGTAATGCGCTCTAGGTGAGCCGTTAGCTCGTCGGAGCCGCGCAGCATGCAGGGGCCGGTGCGGCAGATTTCCAGCACGTGCTTACCTACTGGCTTGAGGTTGAACATCGTGTAAAACGTGCTCACCTCGTACACTTCAATTGAGCGCAGGCCCAGGGTTTCGGCTACCAAGTCCTGCACCTCGGGGCTCACCCAACCGCCAAACTCGGCCTGCGCAATGTGCAGCACGGGCAGCAGGGTTGACTTCTTGCGGTCGTCGGGGTAGTGCGTGAGCAGGCGCTTAATCTCGGCCTGAGCAGCGGGCGAAAACTGAGGTTTGGCGGGCGTGGTAGTAGGCTCCATATCAAGTACTTTCAACTAAAAAACTAGGCGTCCAGCTCGCCGGCAATCACATTCATCGATGACAAAATCACGATGGCATCCGAAAGGCTCGTGCCCACTACCATCTCCGAATAAGCTTGATAATAAATGAAGCACGGGCGGCGGAAGTGCAGGCGGTAGGGCGTGCGCCCGCCGTCTGAAACCAGGTAGAAACCCAACTCGCCGTTGCCGCCTTCCACCGAGTGATACACTTCACCCACTGGGGCGTCAATCTCGCCCATGATGATTTTGAAGTGGTAAATTAAGGCCTCCATGTTTTTGTACACGGCTTCCTTGGTGGGCAGGTAGTAATGCGGCGCGTCGGCGTGGAAAGGCCCGTCGGGCAAGCGGTCAAGGGCCTGATTGATAATGCGCAGGCTCTGCCAGATTTCCTCGTTGCGCACCATGAAGCGGTCGTAGGTATCGCCGTTGGTGCCTACCGGAATGTCGAACTCGAAGTCTTCGTAGGAAGAATATGGGTTCATCACCCGCACGTCGTAATCGACGCCGGCGGCCCGCAGGTTAGGGCCGGTAAAACCGTAGTTGAGGGCTTTTTCTGCCGTGATGGGGCCCACGTTTACCACGCGGTCCATGAAGATGCGGTTGCGATTGAACATCGCCTCGAACTCCTTCATCACAGTTGGAAACTCCTTCAACCACGTGCGCAGCTTGTCGATAGCTACGGGCGTGAGGTCGCGCTCCATGCCGCCCACGCGGCCCATGTTGGTGGTGAGGCGCGAGCCGCAGACCTCCTCGTAAATTTCGTAAATTTTCTCGCGCTCCTGAAACACGTAGAGGAAGCCGGTGAAAGCGCCCGTGTCCACACCCAGGATAGAGTTGCAGATAAGGTGGTCGGCAATACGTGCCAACTCCATCATTATCACGCGGATATACTGAGCACGCTTGGGCACCGTTACGCCGAGGAGCTTTTCTACCGTCATGTGCCAGCCCATGTTGTTGATGGGCGACGAGCAGTAGTTCATGCGGTCCGTCAGCGGCGTAATCTGGTAGAACGGCCGCCGCTCCGCGATTTTCTCAAACGCCCGGTGGATGTAGCCGATAGTGGGCACGCCCGAGATGATACGCTCGCCATCCATTTGCAGGATGTTCTGAAAAATGCCGTGCGTGGCAGGGTGTGTCGGGCCCAGGTTGAGGGTCGTAAGCTCCTGCGAGAAGTCGTTGAGGGTGGGCACCAACTGACCGCCTTGCTGCTCGCGGGCCTCTTCAGTTATTTTGTGGGTGCCGGCCAGGGCGTCGTTTACTGCCATTTGAATGGGTGCTTGGTGCTCAGTGCTTGGTGCGTAGTGCATGAATTGCCGGTTGAACAATCCAAGGACCAAGCACTAGGTACCATGCACCGTTTATGGGTTAGCGACCGAAGAAAAGGTCGGTTTTATCTTCGCGGGTGCCGTCTTCCACGGGGTACTGCTTGCGCATGGGGAAGTAGTCCATGTCATCCACATTCAGGATGCGGCGCAGGTTGGGGTGGCCGGTGAAGATGACGCCGTAGAAGTCGTAGGCTTCGCGCTCCATCCAGTTAGCCGCTGCGTAAATATCTGATAGCGTGGGCACTACCGGGTCAGCCACCGGAAAGAAAATCTTGATGCGTAGCCGGACGTTGTGTACCAGACTATGCAGGTGATAAATCATGCCGAGCTCCTGGTTCAGGTTTTCGGGATAATTGATGCCGCACATAGTGGTGAGGAAGTGGAACTTAAGGGTTTCATCCTGCTGCAAGCCCGCCACAATACCGTGGATATGCTCGCGCTTGGTCGTTACCGTGAGCAGGCCATAGGGCTCACTCACGTCGCTGAACGTGGATTCGCCAAACAGGCTGTGCAGCAGCGCCAGTATCTGGGCGTTTTGCTGCGCGGTTGGGTCCTGCGCGGCGGCGGTTTCCTGGGCGGCGGTCGATTCTTCTTTGGTCGGGTCAGCCATGCTTTTTAGCTGTTAGCTTATGGCTGCTAGCTGTTAGCTTTTTACTGAGCCTCTTTCAAAAGAAAGAAGCTAACAGCTAACGGCTACAGGCTAACAGCTAAGGAAATTACTTGATATTGTAGGAAGCCAGCAGCGCAGCATACTCGGGCGAGTTGCGGCGGCGAATGCTCTCGTTCTTGGCGAGGTCCTGCACGCGCATCAGCCCATCGAGCACCTGCTCGGGGCGGGGTGGGCAGCCCGGAACGTATACATCGACCGGGATGATACGGTCGATGCCTTGCAACACCGAATAACTGTCGAAAATGCCACCCGAGCAGGCGCAGGCACCCATGGCCAGCACCCAGCGGGGCTCGGCCATTTGTTCGTACACCTGCTTCACGATGGGGGCCATTTTCTTAGCAATGGTGCCCATCACCATCAGCAAATCGGCCTGACGGGGCGAGAAGCTGGGGCGCTCGGAGCCGAAGCGGGAGATGTCGTAATGGGCTCCCATTGTTGCCATGAACTCGATGCCGCAGCATGAGGTAGCAAAGGGCAAGGGCCATAGCGAGTTGGCGCGGGCAATGCCCACCACTTTCTCCAGGGAAGTAGCAAAAAAGCCCGCGCCCTCGATGCCCTCGGGGGCCGACACGGATTTGATTTCAGGAACGCGGGTATCCATATTCAATTAACAGTTAACAGGTGTCAATTATCACTTCAAGTGGCAATCAGTGAGTTATAATGTCTTTGGGAAGATAAAAAACTGATAATTGCTAGTTGTTAACTGATAATTGCTAGGCGGCCTGGGCAACTTCAACAGGCTGCTTAGCCAACACCGGCTTTGCCTTGAAAGTTTGGCTGGGTACGGCCTCGTTCCAGCGCAGAATGCCTTTTTTGATAACGTAGCCAAAGCCGGCCATGAGCAGCGTCATGAAGATTATCATCTCGACGAAGCCGGCGGTGCCGAGCTGGCGAAAATTAACGGCCCAGGGGTACATGAAAATCACTTCCACATCAAACAGCACAAACAGGATGGCCGTGAGGAAATATTTCACCGAGATGGGCGTGCGGGCGTTGCCTACGCTCTCGATGCCACACTCGAAGGAGGCGTCTTTTACCTTGCTGTGGCGCTTGGGCCCCACGAGGTGCGACACAATCATGGCGAAGGCAACAAAAGCCACGGCCAGCCCAAACTGAATGAGGATGGGCAGGTAGTCGCTGGGCTGGTAGGCAGAATTAAGGACGAGTAACATACAGGTCAGCTAGTTAGGTGGCGGGCGCCTTGGCGCGGACAGGCAAAGGTACACTTGCGCCGGGTTGGGCGAAAGCGAAAAGTGACCTGCCGCCGCTCAGCGCGGGGTTTCGGAGGCTGGTACTACGCTCGGCGCGGCCCCCGGCTCGCCGCTGGGCTGGGCATTCATGGCCCCGTCGAGGTTGCCGCCGTTGAAGTAGTTTTCAGTAAAAATGCGGTAGCGGTCGAAGATGGAGCGTACCGAGCGCACCAGCACATATTCGCCGCGTAGGCCCTCGGGCACCACCACGCCCGAGGCGTAGCCGTTCCAGATGGCGTTGTCGGTGTGCGTGTCGATGAGCGTGACCATGAGGGTGCCATCAAGCATGAGCAGGCGAGTTTGCTGGTAGGCGTGGCGCTGCTCGTCAGGGGTTTCTTCATTTTCGGCCTCGTTGTTTTTAACCCAGCGCGTAATGTCGTCCTGCACGAAGCCGGGGAAACGGATATCACCTTCAAACAGCTTGAGGCTCACCATGAGGTCGGGGTTGCGGTGCGAGAAGCGGTAGCCTTGCATGCGCATGCGCTGCTTCACGGCGTCGCGCAGCGCTTCGCTGATGCGGGTGCTGTCGGCGGTGAGGCCATTGCCGCTCAAAAAATTGTAGGTGCGGTAGTGCCGAAAGCGGCCCCGATAGCTGTAACTCGACTCGATGCGGGCATCACGCGAGGTGAGGCAGCTGGAAAGTAGCAGCATGCTTAACAAGCAGACCAGCTGAAGAGTAGCGGTAAATTTCATAGGAGGAGAAGAGGGAATTCATTGAACTCTCTAAATTACTGCAGAAACCTTGTTTTGATGCTAGCGTTCAGCTTATTACGGGTGGTGGGGGTGCCCAAAGGTTATATTTGGCCTTTAGCCAAAGTGCCCGCCCGATGGAATAGCCTCCTGCTTATCCACCCCACTACATTGGCAGAAGAGTATTTTGCCCGGGAAAAAAAAGCCAGGTGCGCCACGAGTTTTTTGAGAACAAAGTCTTCGCAATGCCCGGGCCAGTCTTGCGCATAATGCTATATGCTGGCAAATTATAGATGAATTGCCACCAAGCGTTGCGTGGCCAAAAATACCGGGTGCTAATGGCCGCCGGCTTCAACTCCAAATCGGCGTTCAACGCGGCTTTTAAGAAGCACACCCAGACTACCTCGTCTCAATTTCGAAAAAGTGACCCGCTGGAGTGAAAAGGCAGAATTGTGGGAGGTAGCGCGTCCGACGTTCGTGAGGTGCTACGCCTGGTTGGCAAGGTATGTCGGGGAAGGGGAGGGCCGCCGGGAGGTTTGTTTCATCAGTTCACTTGGCCCTGCTCGGCTATGAGTCCCCTTGCTGCCCAACCCTCCACCAGTACCCGCCGCTACGACCTCAACTGGCTGCGGTTGCTTGCCTTCGGCCTGCTGATATTCTGCCGCCCGGGTATGGTTTTCGTCGGCGGGGGCTCCCACCTGATGAGCCGGCTCAACAGCCCCGCGCTGGAACTACGGATGGAGTCTCTGAACCAGTAGCGCATGCCTCTGCTATTTGTAATTTCCGGGGTAGAGCTCACCTTCGCTCTGGGGCGGCGCACCGCGGGGCAGTTCGTGGGCGAGCGCCTGCAAAGCCTGCTGTTGCCACTGGTATTTGGCATGGTGGTGGGTCCGCAGGTGTACTACGAGCGGCTGGCGCAAGGCGCGGGGTACACGTCCCTGCTCGATTTTTATCCGCACTACTCTGAGGGCTCCTACCCCAAGGGCAATTTTATCTGGAATCACTTGTGGTTTATTGCCTGCCTGCTGCCCTTTTCTCTGCTTAGCCTACCCTTGGCGTTGCAGCTGCGCAAGCCCTGCTGGCCCGCCTGAGTAACTGGCTGCAACGGCCGGGCCGGGTGCTGCCGGCGTTGCCGCTCGTTGCCTACCAACTCGTGCTGCGCGTCTTAATTTGGCTTGAAACCCCGCAGGCAGCAATATGTCACATTGCGTTTAATGTCGAATATTTCAGTTGCTCATTATTTATTTAACTGTCTGATAATTAATAAATTGCGGTAGGTGCTGCTGCCTGGAGTGCTGAGCATATACCATGCTGGACAAGCCAGCGCCCAGCTTGTTCGACTCACTGAGCGCGCCGGCCGAATGGGAATAGCCTCTACCATTGCCCTGCCTTCTGCAAGGCAAGCAGTTTCGCGTAGCGCCCGCCCTTGGTCCGCAATTCTTTGGGTGAGTAATTTCCTGTGCCCGGCCGCATTCTACTACCAGCATGCGGCCGGCGGTTTTGTCTGGAGAATAATAACCGCAGGGCTACTGACCGGGGCAGGTGGCCGACGGGTGAATACTCTCCTGGCTTCTGGTCAGCGTAGGGTGCTTGGCTTTGCCTTTGGCCCCACCACCGCTGAAGGTTATGGTCCAGATGCTATCATAATCGTCATCGGGCCACTCTAGCGGCTCTTCAATACCCAGGTTCTTAGCGATTTCGGGGATGCTGTTGTGCTCCCACACCACCAAGGCCGTGCCCCGTTGGTACCGCAACTCCTTAGCAATGCCCTTGGTATTGTCAACGTCGTAGTCGCTATTTACAATGAGGTTGTGCTGCACTGCGTAGGGCGTCACGGTCTGAAACATGCGGGCCGTACTGGTATTCTCGCTGTCGGTGCCGATGAGGGGCACGTAGGTGTAGTCGGGCGGGGTGGGCATGAGCCGGTCGAGCACCGTGGGCAGCGCCAGCGCCCGGTTGAGGCCGGCGCAGGAGAGGTTGTCACCCTCTTCGGGCTTCTCGCCGTGCCGGATGATGATGATTCGCAATACGGCCGCTTCCGGCTTTGCGCGGATAGCCGGGGCTAACGGGCTGATTCTGAATAGTAAGTAAAGACGTGCTTTATCAAGTTCGGTAAGTGTCGGCATGTTGGGAAGGGGGAGGATTCTGGTCAACTTCTAAATTACTGGGGGCATTTGCTTTCACAAAACAGTAACAAAAGTTCTCGGGCCGTCGCTTTTAAAAGTCCAGTTAGTTGTTGGTTTCGGCTCTTCAAGCCGCAAGTTGATTAGCCCTTTATTATTAATATTCCATTCATATTTATAATCCCCCAGAAGCTCAAAATCGACGTATATTTTTACGTCTAGCCAATAAAGCTTACTTAGAATACTTTCAAATTTTTCAAGCCATAACTCCCACTCATATTCTAGTGACTTATAGCTTGCTCCAAACGTGATTACTTGTTGCCGAAATGTGCCCTGCTCATTCGCTGTAGAAAACATGGTTTTGTTTATGGAAGGGATATTTTCGCTAAACTCAGGCAGTTCTGAAATTATCCTTTCATTAAGTAGATGGAGTTTGTAAAAATCTTTTGTCTTCCAAGCTGGACTGTTTATTCGCCCATAAACTAACGTGTTATGAGCCATTTCGATTCTTATTCAATTAAAATACATTTTGTTTATTATTGCTCCCATTTTATTTTTCGCCTTTTTCTTTAATAAAATTATAAGTAATTTCGAGATTATTCATAATTTTATTAATTATAGTAATAAATATGCTTACTTTAGTACTATCAGACTTGTTATAGAGTGCAATATACGTTTCTCCTTCAGAGTCTGTATCAAGTCCTTTTAAAAGTTCTGGATAGTTAGTCTGTAAATAAGTACCCATTAGCAAATAGTTTATGTTAAAAAAATAATGTCATGCTGAACGCAGTGAAGCATCTTAGTCGCGTAACCAGCTCTAAACGTGAAGATTGCTCTTCTGATTAAGATGCTTCACTGCGTTCAGTATGACGTTTTTGTATAGCAAACTAATGAGCAACGGGTACTTAGTAGCTTATAACTGCTTCCCAATTGTATCCGGTCATATAAGCTTGGCTATTAATTGTTTCCATTCTTGCGCTAATAACCATTATCTCCTTATTTCCGGCATCTAAGCAAACCGAAACCTGGTCCCCATATGCGTATTTTTTTACAAAGTAATTCATAATTACTTGCGTTGATTTTCTGCACTAATAAAAAATAACATAAGCCTCACTGCAAATAAGTGCGACTGTATCAGGGATTTTAGCTAATTTTTAGCTCTTCCTTTAGCCCCTTAATCAAGGCATTTAAATTTTCTGACCATTTGTCGTAATTCTTAGATTTTTTCCAAAGTTCTACAATCTCTCTCTCGCCATCTTCATCTGGCACGTTATTTTGAATATCTTCTAGGTACTGTAGAAGAAAGAAAAAAGATTTTTCATCTCCGATGAATTCTATGACTCGGGTTTTTAAATTTTTAGTTTCATCATCTTCGTTTTCATAAGGTAAACTTCCCGTTGTTTTAAATAGTAGATACAACTCCGTGAGCGCCATTGAAGAGTTATCGTACAAGAAGTCAACTTCTTCAAATGATTGACCGAAAAGACTGCCTTTGAGAAAACTTAAAATTTCTGAAAGTGTTAAGGTTATTTGCTGGGAATTTGGGTATTTAATCGAAATATATTCTTCGATTGAATCAACTACGTCTAAGCCGTTGTCACTATCCAATGCCTTGAATCCCCAGGCTCCCATAATCTAACGCTTTAATATCTTGCGTGATTTCGCCAACAATAGCTATATTACTAATGCTTTTTGACTGCCAATAACGGCAAGCATACTACTAGCAGTAAGCTTGCCGGAGGATAATAGCTTGTCTCTACTGCGTAAGCCAGCCCGCTACTACCGGTAGCCCGCCGCCTGCAACGCAAACAGCTCGGCGTAGCGCCCGTTCTTGGCCAGCAGCTCCTCGTGCGAGCCGATTTCCTGCACGCGGCCGTCTTCAACGACCAAGATGCGGTCGGCCATGCGCACGGTGCTGAAGCGGTGGCTGATGAGCACGGCGGTTTTGCCCTGGGTCAGCTCTTTGAAGCGTTGGAAGACTTCATACTCGGCGCGGGCGTCGAGGGCGGCGGTGGGCTCGTCGAGGATAAGTAGCTGGGCCTCGCGCATGTAGGCGCGGCCGAGGGCGATTTTTTGCCACTCGCCGCCGCTCAGGTCCACGCCGCCGTTGAAGCGGCGGCCAATCATCTGGTCGTAGCCCAGGGGCAGCTTGGCGATGACCGAGTCGGCGAGGCTTTGATGGGCGGCCTGCTCGATGCGGGGCTGGTTGGTGCGCTCCTCGATGCGGCCCACGGCCAGGTTTTGGCCGGCGGGTAGCTGGAAGCGCACGAAATCCTGGAAGATGACGCCGATTTCCTGGCGCAGCTCGGCGGGGTCGTACTCACGCAGGTCGTGGCCGTCGAGTAGGATGCGGCCCTCGCTGGGGTCGTAGAGGCGGGATAATAGCTTGACCAGCGTGGTTTTACCCGCGCCGTTTTCGCCCACTAGGGCCAGCTTTTCGCCGGCGTGCAGCTCGAAGCTGAGGTGGCGCAGGGCCCATTTTTCGGCGTTCTTGTATTTAAAGCCCACATCCTCAAACGTGAAGCCCTGCCGGATGGGCCGCGGGAACGGCCGCACCGCCTGGCCCAGCTTAGGCCGCACAATGCGCGGCTCAATCATAAAGAAATCGAAGAAATCCTGCAAGTAGAGCGCCCCGTCGGCCACCTGGCTGAAGCGGCTCAAAATACCTTCGAGCAGGCCCCGCAGCCGGGCAAACGAACCCGCCAGAAACGTAAGCTGCCCGATGGAAATGGCCCCGCCCACGGCCTGCTTAATGATGTATAAATAAGCCCCGTAGTAGCCGGCCGCCCCCACGGCCGCAAACACGGTGCCCCAGCTGGCGCGGCGCAGCGCCAGCGTCTTGTTCTGGTAGTAAAACTGGTCGGACAGCGTGGAGAAGCGCGCAATCAGGAAATCGGATAACCCAAAGATTTTCACCTCTTTAGCCGTTTCGTCGCTGGCGCCGGTTTGGCGCAGGTAGTCGAGTTCGCGGCGCTCGGGCGTCCAGGAGTGGGAGAGGGAGTAGCTGCGCTCGTTGAAGTGGCTTTCGCCGAGGAAGGCGGGCACCACGGCCAGCAGCAGCAGGCCCAGCAGCCAAGGCTGGAAGGCCACCAGGCCGGCGGCCAGCAGCACCAGCGTCACGGCGTCCTGGCCCTGGGCCAGTACCTGGCTCATGAGCACTGAGCGCGAGAGCGTCTGGCGGCGGGCGCGCTCCAGCTTATCGTAAAAATTGCTGTCTTCAAACTGGTCGAGGTCGAGCTCGGCGGCGTGGCGCATGAGGCGCACCGAGCTGGCATTGGCGAAGAGGTCGCCGAGCAGCGAGTCGAGAAGGGCCACGCCCCGGCCCAGCGCATCGGCCAGTAGCACGAGACCAAACTCCAGGGCCACGAGGCTGAAAACCGGCGTGAGCACCCGGCTGGCCGGCGGCAGCTTGGTGAGCTGCACAATGTCATCAATGATGAGCCGGCCCACGTAGAGCATGGCCAGCGGCAGGGCGGCCCGCAGCAGACGCAGCGCAATGTTGCCGAGCGTGAGCGCCGGTGAGGTGCGCCAGATGAGCCGCAGAAAAGCCGGCAGGTGGCGCAGGGCCGACACCCGTTCGCGCACGCTCACGGCGGGCTTCTCGGGGCCGCGCCCGCCGCTGGGGTTCTTTGCAGAAATACGTTGAAATAAATTAGATAAGAAACTCATAGACCCGCCATACGGCATATTTGGGGCCGGGGTGGGGGAGGGGTCATTTTGGCAGGGGCGCGCCGGCCGCAGCCCGTCGAACGGAGCTGCCCGAAACGGCTCGTTGCCCTGAAATTCTCGTTGGCCGGCCCATAACCCTGCGGCACAAGCGCCGTTCAACCGGCCGTAGGTGCGCTTGCCACTTCGTAACCCGTTGCTTTTCTGTATTTTATATGAAGGATTACTGCGTTGCCTTTGCTACTGCCACGCTTGGGCTACTCGGCCACGCGGCCACCGCCCAAACCCCAATGGACGATTGCGCAAAGCTGAAGCTCGATAATGACCGGCTCCGGTTTGAGAATACCAACCTGCGGCAGGGCGTTATGGTGCGCAGCCTGACCACGGCCGCGCCGCAAGCGATAAGCCAGCCGGGCGATGAACTGGCAGCAATGCAGCACCAAACGGCGCACAAAGTAGACTTTGACCTCATCAAGTGCCAGGGCGATACCAAGGCGCAAACCGTAACCATCACGCTGGTTCTGACTAATGCGGTAGCCAGCCAGGCCGTGCAGTTCGTGCGGGTAACCGCCATTGATGAGAAAGGGGAGACGTACAAAACGCTTAATATCCACGTTGGCGCGCAGGGTCAGCAGCGCACGCTAGCCACGGGGGTGCCCGTGAAGGCCACTTTTATTATCCCCCAGGTACTGCCTTTTAATCAGGTACTTAGAATTATTTCGTGCCCCATTCAGGCGGCCGGCAGCTACCCGGCTACGAATATCGAGTTCAGGGACGTGGCCATTACCTGGCAGTAAGTTGAGGACTGCTTCGAAAATGCCCTTTGCGCGTGTCACCTGGTAACCCCTGCTAGAAAGGGCCGTTTAATGGGTGCTATACCCTTTTTTCTAGCTCCTTAACCTTTGTATGAAGTATTTCTGCCCTGTTTTCGCCACTGGTATGCTTTTGCTCCTCGGCCAGTCGGCCACCGCCCAAACGGCGATGGATGAGTGCGAGAAGCTGAAAATTGACAACGCCAAGCTCAAGTTTGAGAATGCTAATCTGAAGAAGGGCATTATAGCCCGTAGCCCGACCACTGCCCCGGTGCAGGTTACGGGTGGGCAAATGGGCGGCGCTACCCCATCGGGCACCACGCAGGGCACGCAGCATCAAACGGTGCAAAAAGTTGATTTTGCCCTCGTCAAATGTCTAGGTAATGCGAAGGGCCAAACGGCCATTATAACCTTTTTATTGACAAACACCGCCGCCAATCGTGATGTGCAATTCATGCAGTTTAAAGTAGTAGATGAGAATGGCGATGAATACCAAACTGACGACATTTTAGTTGGCTCAGGCAAGCGCAGAGGCAGCCTGGCCACTGGTATACCAGTAAAAACAATCGCTACGGTCTCTAAAATACTGCCATCTGTTAAGCAGTTTAAACTGGTGTCATTTGAGATTTATCAGGAGGGTAGCGTTGGTAGAACGGATGTTGTTGAATTCCGCAACGTGCCCATCTCCTGGAAATAGCCGTTGCTCATGCCATTCGTAGCGCCCGGGCCCGACCTTTGCGCTACTTATGCTTGGTTCGTATTCGCGGGGCTTCTGGCTGATGTGCCTGTCGTCGTTTCTGTTCTTCCTGTCTTTCAATCTGTTGCTGCCCGAGTTGCCGCAGCACCTCACCGACCTGGGCGGGGGCGAGTACAAGGGCTTCATCATTGCGCTGTTTACGCTCACGGCGGCCATTTCGCGGCCGTTTTCGGGTAAGTTGTCCGACACGGTGGGGCGCATTCCGGTGATGATATTCGGGTCGCTGGTGTGCTTTGTGTGCGGGTTTTTCTATCCGCTAGCGCTCACGGTGAGCGGGTTTTTGCTGCTGCGGCTGCTGCATGGTTTCAGTACGGGTTTTAAGCCCACGGCTACCGCCGCCTACGTGGCCGACATTGTGCCCACCCACAAGCGCGGCGAGGCCATGGGCCTGCTCGGCGTAACGGGTAGCCTGGGCATGGCCGCCGGCCCGGCGCTGGGCTCGTGGGTGGCCGAGACGTTCTCCCTGAACACCATGTTTTACCTGTCGAGCGCGGCGGCGCTGCTCTCGGTGCTGGTGCAGGGCACGCTCACCGAAACCCTGCCCCAGGTGCAGCGGCATAGGTTTAGCTTCTCGCTGCTAAAGATTAAGCTGGATGAGATACTGGAGCCGCGGGTGCTGAGCCCGGCCCTGGTAACGCTGCTGTGCCTGTTTCCCTTCGGCGCGGTGCTCACCGTGATACCCGACCAGAGCCGGCTGCTGGGGCTGGCCGGGCCCACCAAAGGGCTGTTTTACATCTGCTACACGCTGGCCTCGCTGGCGGTGCGGCTGGCGGCGGGCAAGGCCAGTGACACCTACGGGCGGGTGCTGGTGCTGCGCTGGTCGGCGGGCTTGCTGGCGCTGGGGCTGGCGGTGCTGGTGTGGTCGCCGTCGGTGCCCGTATTCCTGGTAGCGGCCGTGATATTCGGCCTCGGCACGGGGCTGAACTCGCCCACGCTTTATGCCTGGACGATTGACCTGAGCCACCCCGAGCGCCGGGGCCGGGGCGTGGCCACCATGTACATTGCCCTGGAGGTGGGCATCGGCATTGGGGCGCTGCTGGCGGGCTGGGTTTTTGACAACCAGCCCGGCCGCCTGCCCTGGGTGCACGCCCTGAGCCTGGCCTGCGTGCTGGCGGCCCTGGGCTACCTGCTGCTGGGCGTGAAGGCCACGCCCCCCGGCCCCGCCGCCCACGACGACCTGGCCGCCCAGGCAATGGCCGTGGCCGGGCCCGAAGAAGTTGTGTAGATAACGGGAAGAAGATGTTGGTAATCAAGTAGCCGCCCCCTACTTTTACCAGGTAAGGGCGGCTATATGATTTTATACCCGCAGCCTCCAATAACATCTTTCTATGATTCAAAAACTACGTACTTGGAGTTCTGCGGTGGTAGGAGTGCTGGGGCTGTTGGGCCCGGTAGCCAGCCAGGCGCAGCAGGCCGGCGCGCAGCCGGTGGTTATCAAATTTGGCAAGCCCGAGCTGGCCGATTTTGCCGCCAAAAACTTTGTGGGCGACAGCGCCGCCGCGGCCGTGGTGCTCTACGACTTTGGCACGGCGCGCTTCACGCTCAACGGCCTCAGCTTTCAGATGGAAACGGAGCGCACCACGCGCATTAAGATTCTCAAAAAAGCGGGCTACGAATACGCCACCGTGGAGATTCCGCTGTACCACCGCAATGGGAGCGAGGAGAAGGTAACGAACCTTAAGGGCTTCACCTACAACGTGGTAGATGGTAAGGTGGAGAAGGTGAAGCTGGAGAGCGCCAACATGTTTACCGAGGAGCGCAACCAGAACAACCGGGTGCGCAAGTTTACGCTGCCTGGCGTGCGCGAAGGGGCCATTATCGAGTATTCGTACTCCGTAACGTCGGACTTCCTCTTCAACTTCCAGCCCTGGACGTTTCAGCGCGACATCCCCACGCGCTGGAGCGAGTTTCGGGCCACCATTCCCGAGTACTTCACCTACAAGATGCTGATGCAGGGCTACGAGCCCCTGGCCCTGCAAACCCAGGAAGAAGTAAGCACGCAGTTTACGGCCACCGAGCGCGTGCAGCGCGCCGATGGCGTAACAATAGGCGGGGGCGTAACGAGCCACTCGGCCAGTTCTACGGAAACCATTCAGGCGCGGGCCACCAACTACCACTGGGCCATGCAAAACGTGCCCGCCCTGCGCGAAGAGCCCTTTATGACCACCCCACGCGACTACGTGGCGCGCCTCGATTTTGAGCTGGCCGGCGAGCGCATGCCGGGCGGCGCGTACCAAAACCGCTCGGGCGGCTGGCAAAAAATCAACTCCGAGCTGATGGCCCACGAGGAGTTTGGCCTGCTGCTCGAACGGGCCGGGTTTCTGAAAGAAGCCCTGCACGTGCTGGCCATTCAGCACCCCGACCCGGCCGCCCGCGCCGCCGCCGTGCGCACCCTGGTGCAGCAAACTGTGAAGTACGACGGCACCAACCGCCTGCTGGCCAGCGGCTCGCTCAAGCACACCTGGGAGCAGCACCGCGGCAACTCGGCCGATGTGAACCTGCTGCTCATTGCGGCCCTGCGCCAGGCCGGGCTGCCCGCCCAGCCGGTGGTGCTGAGCACCCGCACCCACGGCCGCATCAACGAGAGCTTCCCGCTGCTAGAGCAGTATAACTACGTGGTGGGCCTGCTGCCGCTGGCTGACAGCACTGAGCTGCTGCTCGATGCCACCGAGCCGCTGCTGCCCTGCGGCATGCTGCCCGCGCGCTGCCTCAGCCAGCTGGGCCGCCTGGTGGCCGCCAGGGAGCAGCCCGGCCGCTGGGTAACGCTGGCCCCCAAGCAGCACCACAATCACTTTCAGAACATTAAAATGGCGGTGGACGACCAGGGCAACCTCACGGGCGAGGTGCACGAGGAGCACGGCGGCTACGCGGGGGCCTTGGCCCGCGAGGAATTGCAGGCGCTGGGTGAGAAAAAATACGTGAGCCAGCTCACCACCCGGCACCCCAGCTGGGAAGTGCCCAGCTACAAGTTTGCGGCCGTGGGCGAAGTGGCTCAGCCGCTGGCCCTCACCTATGCGCTGCGCCAGCCGGCCAGCACGCCCGGCACGGCCCAGGAGATTTACGTGAGCCCATTGGCCTCGTTTGGCGAAGGGCGCAACCCGTTTCACCACGCCGTGCGCACGTACCCCGTCGATTTTGGCGCACCCACCCAGGACGTTATTATGCTGACGCTGACCCTGCCGGCCGGCTACACCGCCGAGCTGCCCAAGCCCGCCGTGGTAGACCTGCCCGACCACGGCGGGCGCTACATGTATTCGGCCAGCAGCACCACGCCCGGCACGGTGCAGCTCATGAGCCGCCTCGTGCTCAACAAGGCCGTGTACGGCGCTGAGGAATACGCCAACCTGCGCGAATTCTACCGCCTGGCCCTGGCCAAGCAGTCGGAGGCACTGGTTCTGAAAAAAATCTAATTACGGCCCGCCGCGCCCCGGCCGGGGTGGGCGGGTATTTCTGCTGAGTATGTATGATGGGAGTAGTGCGTTGGCCGGGGCAAGCCCTGGCGGGGTTGGGTATGATACTGTTAATGAATGGGTTGCCTGCTAGTTGCTGGGCGCAGACCCACGTGCCGCCCGCGGCGTTTAAGGGCCCGCCCCCGGTGCGCTTCGGCCAGCCCGAGGCAGCCGATTTCGAGGCCAAAAACTTCGTGGCCGACAGCGGCGCGGCGGCCGTGGTGCTCTGCGACTACGGCACCTCGCGCTTTGCCAGCCCGGGCGGCGAAATGTGCGTGATTCACGAGCGCGTGGTGCGCCTCAAGATTCTTAAAAAAGCCGGCTACGACTACGCCACCGTAGAAGTGCCGCTTTACCACCGCGACGAGAACAAGGAGAAGCTGAGCAACCTGCGCGGCTTCACCTACGTGCGCGGGGCCGATGGCAAAATCTTGAGAACCAAGCTCGACGACGCCGGCGTGTTTGTGGAGAAGCGCACCGACCGGGTGAATGTGCAAAAGTTTACGCTGCCCGCCGTGCAGGAAGGCGCCGTGGTGGAGTACGCCTACACCATCACCTCGTCGATGCTGAGCGACTACCCCGGCTGGACGTTTCAGCGCGACATTCCCACGCGCTGGAGCGAGTACCGCTTCAGCTACCCCATGCCCTACCGCTACAAGATGCTGTACCACGGCTACGTGCCGCTGGCTACCAGCGAGGAGAGCACTGGCTCGGTGGCGCTGATACTCACGCGCCGGGCCGAATTTGGGGCGGGCGCGGGCATCGACGTGGGCAGCACCGGTGTGAGCATGACTACCGAGCAGCACCGCCTGATAGTGCGCAACGCGCCCGCCGTGCGCGCCGAGCCCTACATCACGACCCCCGACGACTACCTGACGCGCATCACCTGCGAGCTGGCCGGCATTCAGTGGCCCGAGGAGCAATACCGCGACCTGGCCGATAGCTGGCCCAAAAAGAACGGCCTGCTGCTCAAGCACGAGGAATTTGGGCTGGTGCTGAACCACGCCGGCTTTTTGGCCGATGTGGTGCGCCCCGCCGTGCAGGCCAACCCCGACCCGGCCGCCCGCGCCGCCGCCGTGCGCGCCCTGGTGCTGCAAGCCGTGAAGTACGACGGCAGCCCGCGCCTGCTCACCAGTGGCTCGCTCAAGCACACCTGGGAGCAGCGCCGCGGCAACTCGGCCGATGTGAACCTGCTGCTGGTGGCCGCCCTGCGCCAGGCCGGCCTGGTGGCCCAGCCTCTGCTGCTAAGCACCCGCGCCCACGGCTACGTGAGCCAGGAATACCCGCTGCTCGACCAGTTCAACTACGTGCTGGCCGCCGTGGAGCTGCCCGGCGGCCACGACCTGCTGCTCGACGCCACCGAGCCACTGCTCACCGCCGACGCCCTGCCGCTGCGCTGCCTCAACAAAATCGGCCACACGGTGCCCGCCGAGGGCGAGGGCCGCTGGGTGAGCCTTGCGCCCAGCCTGCGCTACACGCATTACCAGGAAGTGAAAATGACCCTCGACGCCCAGGGTGGCCTAACCAGCCAGGCGCGCGAAGACTTTGGCGGCTACGCCGGCCTGGCCGCCCGCGAAAAGCTGGCCCAGTTGGGCGAGAAAAAATTTGCCGCCGAGCTGGCCAGCGAGCACCCCAGCTGGGAAATGCCCAGCTACCAGCTGAGCGGCACCACCAACCTGGGCCAGCCCCTGAGCATCAGCTACACCCTGCGCCAGCCGGCCGAAACGGCCACTACGGCCGAGGAGCTGTACGTCAAGCCGTTGGCCACGTTTAGCGAGGATAGCAACCCGTTTCAGCTGGCCGAGCGCAGCTTCCCAGTCGATTTTGGGATGTTGCGCCAGGAGGTTATCAGCCTCACCCTGACCCTGCCGGCCGGCTACACTGCCGAGCTGCCCAAGCCCACCACGCTGGCCCTGCCCGACCAGGGCGGCCGCTACGTGTACGCGGCCAGCAGCCCCGCGCCCGGCACGGTGCAGCTCCTCAGCCGCCTCACCCTCGACAAGCCCGTGTACAGCGCCCAGGAATACCACGCCCTGCGCGAGCTCTACCGCCAGATGCTGGCCAAGCAGGCCGAGGCCCTGGTTATAAAAAAGGCCGGTAGTTGAGAGGTTCGAGAAAAGGTGCTCAAGAGCCAAAAGGAACGTCATGCAGACCGCAGGGAAGTATCTCACTCGCACCGTTAAACGGTTCGGGAGAAGCGAGCAAGATGTTTCCCAGCGGTCTGCATGACGCTCCTCCAAAGTATTTCACATAAAATATTGACTAGCAAATACTTATGCTTTATTTGTTCTTCACCACGCTGACGCTACTGGCCCCGCCCGCCCCCAAGTACCCCGCCGATGCCATTGCCCCGGCCCTACGCGAAAACGCCCACGCCGTAGTGCGCGCCTACGACGAAAAGGTGGTCGTAAAGTCGGCCAGCCAGCTGGTTAAAACGGTGCACAAGGTGGTGACGGTGCTCGACGAGTCGGGCAGCGACGACTACGGGATGCTGGCGCTGGACTACAGTAGTCTGCGGCATATCAGCTACTTGCGCGGGGCCGTGTACAACGCGCAAGGTCAGCTGCTGCACCAGCTGCGCCCCTCCGAAATACACGACCAGGGCATGGGTAGCAACAGCTTCATGGACGACCTGCGCACGCGCTACGCCGACCTGCGCCAGCCCACCACGCCCTACACGGTAGAGTTCGACTACGAAATTGTGTCGGAGAACACGCTATTCTACCCCGATTGGCAGCCCCAGGATGCCGAAAACCTCGCCCTGGAAGGCGCTACGCTGCAAGTAACCATGCCCACCGCGCTGCCCCTGCGCTACCAAGAGCAGCTGCTGCCCGCCGGCGCGGCCAGCGCGCCCGTGGCCACCGGCAACCAGACCACCTACCGCTGGCAGCTGCCCGCCGCCCCCGCCCTGGAGCGCGAGCCGCTGGCCCCACCGCTCGATGAGTTGCTGCCCGCCGTGCACCTCGCCCCGGCCACCTTCGAGGTGCAGGGCCACGCCGGCTCGCTGGCCTCGTGGCAGAGCCTGGGGCAGTGGGTGTATCAGCTGGGGCAGGGCCGCGACGCGCTGCCGCCCGCCCTCACCGCCAAAATGGCCCAGCTCATCACTGTGGCCCCCGACCCCCGCGAGCGGGCCCGCAAGGTGTACGAGTTTTTGCAGGGCTCGACGCGCTACGTGTCGGTGCAGCTGGGCCTGGGCGGCTGGCAAACGGCCTCCGCCACCGCCGTGGCCACCGGCGGCTACGGCGACTGCAAAGCCCTGAGCAACTACACCTGCGCCTTGCTGAAGGCCGCGGGCCTGCCGCCGGCCTACGTAGCGCTGGTGGGCGCCGGCGAAGGGGCGTCCGACGTGCGCGCCGACTTCCCGAGCAGCCAGTTCAACCACGCCATCTTGTGCATGCCGCTGGCCGCCCACGGCACCATACCGGCCGATACCCTGTGGCTGGAATGCACCAGCCAGACCGATGCTTTCGGCTACATGGGCGCCTTCACCGGCAACCGCCACGCGCTGCTGCTCACGCCCGAGGGCGGCCGCCTAGTTGCCACCCCCCGCTACGGCGCGCAAGCCAACCGCCAGCAGCGCCGCACCGACCTCTGGCTCAATACCGAAGGCGGGGCCAAGGCTACCGTGCGCACCCAGCGCCTGGGCTTGGCCCAGGACACTTACGCCCAGCTGCTGCACAACGCCGACCCCGAGCAGCAGAAAAAATACGTTTCCAGCCGTTTGCGCCTCAGTCACTTCACCATTACGAGCCTGCGCCTGGCCAACGCCCCCACCCCGGCCTTGCCCGGCGTAGTCGAAACTATGGGCCTGGAGCTGGCCAGCATCGGCACCGCCGCCGGCCGCCGCATCTTGCTGGAGCCCAACTTGTTGGGCCGCCTCGGGGCGCTGCCGGCGCAAGTGGGCCCGCGCCTCACGCCGCTGGCCCTGCCGCCCGCCAGCCTCTACCAGGATACCGTGCGTCTGCACCTGCCCGCCGGCTTCCGGGCCGAAAACCTGCCCCAGCCCACGCAACTCACCTCCGCCTACGGCACCTACTCCAGCACCTGCACCACCCTGGCCGATGGCACCCTGCAATACGTGCGCCTGCTCGAAACCCGCCGCCCCAGCGGCACCACGCTACCCGCCGCCAAGTATTCTGAATATCAGGATTTTCGCCGCAAAATCAGCCAGGCTGATAACGCCCAGGTAGTGCTGGTAAAAACGGACGCGTGAGTAGCCTATGGCGGCGCCTATCAATAGGATGACGCAGGCTAAGAAGCAGAAAGTAGTCGTTGGGATAGCAATAATTTACATTCTGCAAAGGACCGCTCATAGAATGTAAAAGCTAAATCTCCTCTTGAATAGCCACCTAAAAAATATCATTTACGGCGGTATGTTTGGCTAAATCCATCCGCGTAATTGTCTGCTATTTTTAGTTCAGCTCCTAATTCTTCAATGAGATAGGTAATTGGCTGTATGACTGAGGTACTAGGTGACCCTCCGCTAACGTGGTGATTAATGCGTAAAGTCTGGGTAATCTGCCCATTATAGATACTACGAGCTGACCTGACGGAAAAAGTAGTAGATTCTGTTAGCTGAGTAACTCCTTGTCGGGTATCATATTGTTGAAAGGTGCTGTCGGGTTTAAATACCCATATGGTAGCTACGCCTGTGGAGGAAGGCGTGTAGTTTTGATTTCCCGTCAGCCCGCCAACGGTCTTGACCCATTCCCATTCGCCACTAATGCTGTTTTCCGAAACTGCTGCTGGGGTAGGGTCAGTTATTGTGCTCTTCTCACAGCTGGTACTCATAGCTAACAAACTCAAGCTGGCTAGAGCAGGTAATGAATTGAATTTCATAGCAGGAAAGTAGGAAAAACTAAGCAGCGAAAAATTTGAACAACAACAAGTTGATGCCATATGAAAGTAAAACGTTGCATTGAGGCCCAGGATATATGACGGAGTCGAGCACCTAAGCGAGAATTCTTGCTAAAATACCACACTATGCACAGCGGCCAGCCAAGCCCAAAATCACCATTTTTCCCAGACTGGTCCGACAACTCCGCTTATGTTAATGGATTTTACTCAAAGGAAATATAAGCATAAATTGGCTGTCACCTTGAAAGTTTTATACCTGTCTTTCGACTCAGCAAGCAACCCTCACAGCTTATACCGCACCTGGGCAGTAACCTCCGAGCGCGCCGCGCCCTTGATTTCTTCCAGCCCCGAGCCCACGGTGGCCTGGTGCCGGTAGCGCGTGTCGGCGTAGCGCAGCCATACCGTAAAGTGCTTATTGAGAGTAGCTTGGCCGATGGCGTAGGCCCGCGTACCCTGCCCGTAGAGCGCGGGCACCGACACGGCGTACAGCACGTCTTGCTCAAACACGTACTGCCGCGTGTCGTAGTCGTCGGTATCAAACACGGCGTAGCGGGCCGTGAGCCGTACCCGGCGCGCGAGCTGTACCGTGGCATCTTGGCTGAGCACGAAGCCGCGCCGCCAGGGCTGGTTGTCGTCGGCGCGCAAGTAGGTGGTTTGCAGGCGGGTGCGCAGGCCCAGCTGGGCGGTGGGCTGCACGTCGGCATACAGCAGCAGCGAGTGGCGCAGCTGCTGGCCGGGCAGCGGCAGCGGCCGGCCGGTGATGCTGGTGGGCAGGTCGAGCGGCTTGAGGCGGGCGCGGTACTGCACGTAGAGCAGGCTGGTTTTGGTAGGCGTGAAGGCCACGCGCAGCAGCGCATCCTGCCCGTGGCTGGGCGCGCCCACCCGGTAGCGCAGCCACGGAAACCGAAACTGGTCGAAGTAAGCCGAGACCTCCCAGCGCGCCAGCGGCCTCACCTTCAGGCCGATATATAAACCGCTTTCGTTGATGTTGCGCGTGTTCTCGCCTAGCGCGTTGCCGTAAAAGGTGTGAAAATCAGTCTCATAGTGCCGCACCAGCACCGAGGCATCCACGGCCGGGCCGAGGCTGGCGAGTAGGCCATTAACCAGGCCCAGGCCGCCGCCGCTGCTGCGCCCGCCCTCGCCAAAGAGCAGCAGGTTGCGCCAGCCGTAGCTGTAGTGCGCCCCCAGCGCCAGGTTGTTTTGGCCACTAAACTCGAACCGATTGTACGGCTCGGCCCGCTTTTGAAAAGCCGTGCCGTAGTGCGTGCCTACCGCCGTGAGGCCGAAGCTGAGGTGACCATCGGCGCTGAGGTAGCCGACGTGGCCGCCGCCCACGGTTTCGGCCAGGCGCTGGCGGCCGGCTATTTCGGTGGCGGTGCGGTGCAGGCCGGTCAGCAGCAGGCTACTGCTGAATTCATCGAATTGCGCTAGCGAATCGGTGTTTTGCCGGGTGTTGGCGTCGATGTTTTTGCGCGAGGCGAATGCCGTGGCCTCCCAGCGCGGGGCCAGCTGGTAGGTGGCCGCCGCGCCCCGAAAAAACGTGTTTTCGAGTAGCGCCGCGTAGGGCCGCACGCCCAGCGCGGCGCGGCGCAGGTTGGTGATGGTTTCGGCCCCTTTGCCCGCCGCCAACCCCGACGACAGCAACAGGCCCTGCCCAAATTGCAGCTGGTAGTCGCCCAGCGCCAGCGTTTTGAGCCGGCCCTGTTCGTGCAGCACAAAGTGGGCCGACACAAAATCGGGCCCGTACTGGCGCTGGCCCGGCCGCCAGGCCAGCGGCTCGCCCGCGTCTTTCTCGGCCGTGAAGCCCAGGCTGAAATCGTGGGCGTGGCTCACGCGGTAGCGCAGGGCCACGGCATCGGGCGAGCCCAGGTAGCGCAGCGTGGGCCGCCCCTGAAACGTATCGGCGGCCGCGTAGCCCTTGCGCTGTTGCAGCACCCGCTCGTAGCGCAGCAGCACGGCGTTATTCTCCTCTTGCTTAATGCGCTGCCACAGGGTGCCGCGCACCGCGTTGGGCCGGGTGCTGGCCACCGTCACGAACGGCGCCACCCGCTCGATGGTGCGCACGTCCCAGCCCGGCACGGCTTGCAGCTCGTACACGCTCAGCAGCGGGCCAGTGGCCTGGCGGTGCCGCAGCAGGGCGGCCACCTGCTTTTCGGCGAGCAGGGGCAGGGCGCGCAGCTCCTCGGCGGTGGCGGTATTAAGGTTGAGCGGCGACTGGTAGTAGTTGAGCAGCGTGCCGTACAAATCCTCATAAGGCACCTGGTCAGTCTGGATTTCGGCAAAAAGCTCCTGCGTAAGCCGGTCCAGCTCGGGCGCGCGGCGCGGAAATTCCTGGGCCGCCCCGAGGTAGGGAATTAAAAATGATAAATTAAAAATTAAAAACTGGGCTAACCGATGCTTCATGGTTCTTTATTCCAGACTCGTTGGCGCGCTTGCACCAAAGAGCCATTTTTAATTCCTCATTTTTAATTCTCCCTCTTCTCCCACTGCCAGCCCACGCTGAAGTACTGGCTCAGCCCCAGTGCATTGTGCCAGCCGGCCGCGTAGTCGAGCTGAAAATCGCCGGCGCGCAAACCCACGCCGCCGGTAGTTTGCTGGCTTAAGCTGGCGTAGCCCAGGCGCACGGCCACGGCCGCCGTGGGCAGGTATTCGAGGCCGGCCTTCACGCCGGTATCGCGCTCCACGTCTTTTTCGGCCTCGGCCAGCAGCAGCACCTGCTTGCCGGGGCGGTAGGCCAGGCCCACGCGCAGCACGGTGGGCAGGCGCTCATCTTGGTAATCAGCTAGTTTGGCCTGCGTGATATTGTAGAGGTAGGCGCCCAGCGTGAGGCGCTGGGGCAGGATGTCGGCCTGCCCGCCCAGCGAAGCGGCCAGCGTGCGGCGGCTGCCCAGGTCCTGGAAGCTCACTTGCAGCGCGTCGAGCCGGCCGCCTACGCTCACCACGCCCACCCGGTAGGCGTAGGCCGCGCCCACCCGCGTCTCATTATACAAAACGCCCCCAAAGCGCTGGGCCTCAATGCCTACTACGCCCCGGCCCGCGCGGGCTGGCAGCCCCGCCGCGGCTGGCTCTACCACGCCCAGAGGCAGCGCTACCGCTACCGCCGCCACGTTGAGGCTCGGAATGAGGTAGCGATTCTCGAAATAAATGCCCGCCGTGGGCCGGGTGAGGCTGCCCAGCCCGGCCGCGTTGTTGGCCACCGCCCACACCTCGCCGCCCAGCGTGGCCGAGGCATTGCCCAGCGCCTGCGCCCGGCCGCCGTGCCCGGCCGGGCCGTTGCCCTGCGCGTGCAGCAAGGGGCAAGTAATGAGTAAGAGGATAACAAGGAAGGGTAAATACTTGGTCATAGGCCCCAACGTGGCTAAGAAAGTCGAAATATAAGCCTGCTAGCAATCAGCTGCTAATGCATACTAGTAACTTTATTTTTACGTGCGTGCGGTCCCTTGGGTCGCCCAGCCCGGCCGGCCGGGGCAAACTTTGCGCGGTCCTCCGGTCTTTTTGCCTTATGCTTCGTCGCTTGCTGCTTTTGCTAGTGCGGTTTTACCAGCTCTTTATTTCGCCGCTCACCCCACCGAGCTGCCGCTACACGCCCACCTGCTCGGCCTACGCCGCCGAGGCTATTGGCAAGTACGGGGCCTGGCGTGGAGGACGGCTGGCGCTGCGGCGCATCGGGCGCTGCCATCCGTGGGGCGGGCACGGGCACGACCCGGTGCCGTAGTGTAGCCAACAGGCTCATTTTAGCGTACAAGCGCACCTATGCTGTATATCCCGCTCCTTATCCGCCCACTGCTGGGCTTCATGCTCCTCACTACGGCCTGCTCCTCGGCCGAGGGTGACCGCGCCAGCGCCGACCAGCCGCAGGACGTGACCCAAACGCACCCCGGCAAAAAAGGCAAAAAAGGCGGCCACAAAAAAGACAAGCAAGCCGTTGCCCTGGAGGGCCTACGCCGCGTGGGCAAGCTCACTGATGGCATTATGGAAAGCTCGGGCCTGTGCGCCGCGCCCGAGGCGGGCACCTACTTCACCTTCGGCGATGATGGCCAGCAGCCCACCGTGTGGCGCGTGGACGCCACCGGCCAGCAGGTAGGCGAGTTCACGCTGGGCGCGCCCAACCACGACTGGGAGAGCCTGAGCCGCGACGCCAGCGGCAACTACTACCTGGGCGACTGCGGCAACAACAACAACGACCGCCAGAACCTGGCCATCCTGCGCTTCCGCCCCGACGCCCCCGATAAAGTCAGTAAAATCAACTTCAAGTACCCCGACCAAACGGCGTTTCCGCCTGACAAGCCAGAGCGTAACTTCGACTGCGAGGCCAGCCTCTGGCACGCCGGCCAGGTGTATTTATTCACCAAAGACCGCGCCCAGTCGGCCACCTGCAAGGTTTATACGGTGCCCGAAGCCCCCGGCAACTACACCGCCAAGCTCGTAACCAAGCTCGCCCTGCCCGGCCAGGTCACCGATGCCACGCTGGCCCCCAGCGGCCACCGCCTCGCGCTGCTGGCGCGGCAAGAGCTGTTCGTGCTGGAGGGCAATACCTGGGACGAAATCCTGAAAGCCCCGCCCCGCCACATCAGCCTCAAAGGCGCGGGCCAAACGGAGGGCGTAGCCTTCAAAACCGAGAATACGCTGCTGATTACGACCGAGCAAGGCGATGTGTATGAGTTTGATTTATAAAGCATTATGTGTAAAGCGCCTGTTATTGCGAGCGCAACGAAGTGGAGCGCGGTAATGACAAACGGTTTTGCGTAAGTCATAATATGTTTAACAGAAAAGCCCGCTGCACTTAAATGCAGCGGGCTTTTCTGTTAAACAACAGGTAGCGTTCCAAAGCGAGGCGTGGCAGGCGCGCACCATGGCGCGTGCCAGCGCTACACAGCCAGGCCGGCGGCAAACGCATCGTGGCGCGTGCCTACTATACTTTGGCGGCGGCCGCCTGGGCGGCTTCTTCCTCGGCCAGGTCGCGTGGGGCGTAGCCGTACGGGTTTTTGGGGTCTTTGCCGGCGCGCAGCAATATCCATAAGCCAATGATAATGCACGGGATGCTCAGCAATTGCCCAATGTTGAGGTGATACTGCGCGATGAGGCCCGTTTCCTGCGATACCTGGTTTTCCTTTAGGTATTCAACTAAAATACGGAAGGTGAAGAGCAGCACCACGAACAAGCCAAGGAGCAGCCCGCGCGGCGTGCGCTCCTTGTATTTATTCCACAAGCCGTAAAGAATAACGAGTAGAAACACGCAGAACAGCGACTCGTAAATTTGGGTGGGGTGGCGCGGCACGGCCATTTCCATGCCCATGGCGGGCGCGGTGCCAGCGGGTAGCACTTCGGTGTGGTCCTCGCCGTTGGGCAGGCGGCTGCGCTGCACCAGCACGGCCCCGGGGGGCAGCGGCGTCACGGGCACTTGCAAGTGCTCGGTATCGCGCGGAAACACGAAAGCCCAGGGCACATCGGTGGGCTTGCCCACAATTTCGGAGTTCATCAGGTTGCCCAGCCGGATGCACGCCCCGGCTATGGCCACCGTAATCACAATGCGGTCAAGCACCCACAGGTAGTCGAACTTATTGCGATAGCTGAAAAGAATTACCGCTAGCGGGATGACAACCGTGGCCCCGTGCGAGGCCAGGCCACCGTGCCATATTTTTAAAATCTCCCACGGATGCTTGCTGTAGGCGGGCCAGTCGTAAAAAAAAACGTGGCCCAGCCGTGCGCCCAGTACTGTGCCCACTACCATGTAAAACGTGAGGACGTCGACCCAATAAGGCCGCACATCCTCTTTTTTGAACATATTGGTAATTACAAACGAGCTAATGACGAAGCCCAAGGCAAACAGCACACCGTACCAACGCAGCAGCAGCGGGCCGATTTCGGCAATGATGGGCGAGACGTTCCAAGTAATGTAGGCGAGTAAAGGGGACATAGACGGCAAAGGAGAAGAAGCTTCAAAAGTACTAGCGCTACGGGCTAAGAGCCAGCAATGGCCGCGGCGTAGCCAAGTGTGTCGAGCTTAGGCAGCACGAAGCCTAAGCGTGGATGAGCAAGGAAAAAAATTGCTTAGCGAGCCAGCGGTTGCGCTGGGTTGCTGGTAGGGTAGCCAGCGCCGGCCGGGGCTGCTACGGCCCCATCGCCGCTCATAGCCAATACCAGCGCACAGAGTGCGGCGGCATAGGCGGGCTTACGTAGCCAATTGGGTAGCAAGGCGTTAGCAGCATCAGCCTGGGCCAGGAGCCGGGCGTGCACCCGCGCGTAAAAGAACGGCTGCGGTTCTGCCCGAGGGGGAAATCGCAGTTGGTGCAGCAGTTTTCCCCAGTCTTTGTCGGAGCCAGGGGGTAGGTCAGAATTAGACATGGCGAAACTAGGCTTGAAGGGATTGCTGAATTTTTTGCCGGGCCCGAAACAACAAGGACTCTACCGCGGGCACGCTAGTAGCGAGCACGGCGGCTATTTCCTCATAGCTCAGCTCCTGCTCGTGGCGCAGCGTAAACGCAACCTGCTGCTTGGCCGGCAGGCGGCCGAGGCAGGCCCGCAAAAGCCCCAGCTGCTGTGCGCCCTCCAGCAGCGCCTGCGGATGCGCGTGGTCGGGCAGCTCGTGCAGCACTTGGTTATCGAGCCCCAGCAAGCTGGTAAAATGGGCAAAGCGCTTTTTGGCGTGGGCCCAGCGGCGGCAGCGCAAAGCCCGCGACGTGGCCAGGCGGTAGAGCCAGGTGCTCAAAGCGGCCTCGCCCCGAAAGCTGGCAATAGTTTGGTAAACCTCGATAAAAACCTCCTGGGCCACGTCTTCCGCTTCCTCCGGCGAATGCAGCAGCGAGAGCGCAGTCTGGTAAATGCGGTTTTGGTAGCGGGCCACCAGCGTGCGAAAAGCCGCTTCGCTGCCTTGCTGCAACTGCGCCACCAACTCCTCGTCGGTGGCGCTCAGCCGGGAGCAGCGCGGCAGCTCAAAGGAAAGAGGTAGCGAAAGGCCAAAAGCCATAGTAGCCAAAACGACAAGTAAGTGCCCACACAACGCCGGCTCTTTTGCCAGGCCAGCGTTACGAAATGTTAGGCACCAACACTACTGAAAACCTGCGTTCCTTCGCCTTGATAATTATGCAAATAGCTTGTAATCAAGGTGTTTATTTCAGCAGAACAGGCTACAGCGCGGCCAACTCCTCGCTAAAGCCACCGCTCAGGATGGGGAAGCGTAGCCACGAGCGCGGGTCCACGTTGTAGTCGTCGAGGTGGAAGCTGGGGGCATAGCGCTCGCGCTTCCACTGGTTGCGGCTCCAAAGCTGGTAAAAGCGCCGCACGTAGGCGCGCAGCTGGCCGGCATCGGCGGCGGGGTCTTCGGCGATAAGCTGGGCCAGCACGGCCGCCGGGGCCAGCCGGTCATAAAAGGCCAAGCGCTCGATGCGGTTGAGCAGCACGTAGGGCATCAGGTCGCGCTCGTCAGTCTGGTTATCGGCAAGGGGCCGCAGCTCGGCGGTAGGTTGCAGGTCGTTTACGTAACGCAGGCCTTCGTAGCCCAGCTCGGTTTGGGCCCAGCGCAACCACTTCTTTACGAAGTCTTTATCGACGCCCGCAATGGGGGAGATGCTGCCCGCCGTGTCGCCGTCCATGGTGCAGTAGCCCACGCTGGCCTCCGAGCGGTTGGAGGTGGTGATGAGCAGGCAGTTCTGCACGTTGGCCAGCAGCCAGATGCCGGGGGCCCGCACCCGCGCCTGAATGTTTTGCAGCGCCAGGTCGTCGGTTTGCCAGGTGAGTGGGCGGCCCAGCGCGCCCTCAATCTTGCCCACGTAGCCGCTCACCTGCTCGTCAATCGTCCAGTCGAAGAACCGGGCCCCGATGCTGTCGGCTAGCTCTTTAGCTGAATTAAACGTATCGTCCGACGAGTTTACCGTGCCCTGGTAGGCGCAGGTGAGCAGGTGGTTGACGAGCGCCTGATTGGCGGTATCAGGCTTCTGGTTTTGGGTTTCGGCTGCGTTATCTACATCAATAGCCGTTTGGTGTGCCGCGCCGCCTGCGCCGGTTTGTACCACCTCCGTTTTAGCCTCGTCAAACGCCCCACTGCGGCGCTTAAACTCCTCCTCGCCCAGCTCGGCCACGCCCAGGCGCACCATTTCGGCCACGCCCACGGCGCAAAACGACGAATCGGCCCCGCCGCTCAAACTCAGCACGAAACCCCGGCTGCGGGCCTTGCGCAGGTAGTCAAACAGGCCCAGGCTCATGGCCTGGTTGAGCTCGCGGTACTCGTCGGGCGCGGGCAGCGGTACCAGCTCGCCAGCCATTTCGAGCGGCGTGCTGAAGTCCACATCGGCCCATTCCAGGTCCACTTCCTTGAAGCTCAGCAGCTGGTTGCGCTTGAGCAGGTGGCCGTTGCGGGCAATCAGAATCTCGCCGTCGTAGATGATGCGGCCGGCCTCGTTGCCCAACAGATTGGCATAGAGGTAGGTGCATGTAAAGTTGCGCGACGCGTTGAGGACCAGGTTGTAGCGCTGGTCCGTCTTGCTCATGGCAAAGTGGCTGGCCGACGGGTTCACAATCAAGTCAACCTTGCCGCGCAGCCGGCAGGCGGGCCGCACGTTGTCGGGCCGCCAGGCGTCTTCACAAATCTCGAAGCCAAACCGCACGCCCAGGTGCTCAAACGTGAGGTCGCCGAGCGGCCAGCTTTCGCCGGCGTGCTCCACGGTGGTGGTTTCGCCCGCCACCCACGGCGCAAAAAAGCGCGGCTCGTAGTGCACCCCATCGCTGGCCAAAAACTGCTTGGCCGCGAAGCCCAGAATCTCCCCATCGCGCAGCACGGCAGCCGTGTTGTAGGTGCGCTGGTGCAGCCGCACCGGCAGGCCCACCACCACGCAAATGCCCTCGGTGAGCGGCCGAATCTGCTGTAAGTGCGCCAGCGCCGACTCGGGCAGCCAGTCGCTCAAAAACAGGTCCTCGCAGTTGTAGCCCGTCAGGCACAGCTCGGGCAGGCACAGCAGCTCCACGCCTTCGGCCTTGGCCTGCGCAATAGCCGTGCTGATAGTCTGGATGTTATGGGCCCAGTCAAAGGGAATCTGGTTGAGGGCGGCTCCGGCGATGCGCATGATGTGAATGGAGGGAAAGTGTAAAACTATCTGTCAATGCGAGCGCAATGACAGCCGACTCAAGCTAATGCCTTACACCCCCAGCGCGGTCAGCGCCCGCTCGGCGGCCAATTGCTCGGCTTGCTTTTTATTGAGGCCCATGCCGGTGGCAATTACCTCGTCGCTCAGCAGCACGGTGGCCGTAAACTCCATTACGCCGCCCGGCCGGGGCTCGCCGGTTAGCTCGTAGCGCACGTCCTTGCCCTGGCGCTGCGCCCACTCAATAAGCTTGCTCTTGTAATTAGAAGTGGTGGTAGTCAGCTTGGTAACGTCCACAAAGGGCTTAATCAGGCCTTTAAGCACAAACTTGCGCGCCGCCTTGTAGCCCAGGTCCAGGTATACCGCGCCCACCAGCGCCTCCAGGGCGTTGCCGTTTACGGAGCGCGAGCGGGCCACCCGGCTCTGCGCCGTGTCGAGCTGTACCAGCTTGTCGAGGCCCATCTTGAGGGCGATGGCGTTGAGGCTTTCGCGGTTAACTATGCGCGAGCGCGTTTCCGTCAAAAAGCCTTCCTGCTCGTACGGAAACTTGCGAAACAGGTACTCGGCCACCACGGTACCCAGCACCGCGTCGCCCAGAAATTCCAGCCGCTCGTTGCTCTGGTGGCGGCCCGCGCCGGGGTCCAGCTTCACCACCGACGAGTGGGTGAAGGCCAGCTGGTAGAGCCGCGCATTATGCGGGTCTTGCCCAATAACGGTGGCTACTGCCTGCCGAAACTGCTTATCGCTACCCAGCAGCCGCCGAAACAGGCCAAAAAGAGGTATTGCCATGACCGCAGATTCAAACGGATTTAACGGATTTCGCAGATGACGGGGCTGCGCCCCTGGCTTTTGGGCTGGGACTCAGGGGAAGCGGGGAGAGCGGGGGGAGCGAGGAGGTTAATTTCAAGGGGCAAAGGACAATGAGGAGTGGTAAACCACTCGGCAACAAGCAATAAAAAATAATTGGCTGCCCAATAGTAGTATATCAGACAGCCAATTCAAGTGCAGGAACCAAGCCTAACCTAAGTGGGTAAACCCAAAACTCCTGAAGTAAGCAATAACCAAAGCCAGAGAGTCAGGGGCAATGCCCCGCATCTGCGAAATCCGTTAAATCAGTTTGAATCTGCGGTCAGCTTACGGAAAACTACCGATGTGTTGTGCCCGCCGAAGCCAAACGTGTTGCTGAGCACCACGTTCACCTCGCGGTGCTGCGCCACGTTGGGCGTGAAGTTGAGCGCCTGATTGATTTCCGGGTCGGGCGTGTGCAGGTTGATGGTCGGGGGCACGATGCCGTGCTGAATGGCCAGAATGCTGGCCACCGCCTCGATGCCGCCCGCACCGCCCAGCAAGTGGCCGGTCATGCTCTTGGTCGAAGAAATGTTGAGCTTGGTGGCGTGCGCCCCAAACACGGTTTCGATGGCCTTAATCTCGGCCCCGTCGCCGAGCGGCGTGCTCGTGCCGTGGGTGTTGATGTAGTCCACGTCCTCGGGCTTGATGCCCGCGTCGCGCAGGGCATTGCGCATGACCAGCACCACGCCCGAGCCGCTGGGGTCGGGGGCGGTAATGTGGTACGCGTCCGACGACATGCCGCCGCCAATAATCTCGGCGTACATCTTGGCGCCGCGCGCCTTGGCGTGCTCGTATTCTTCGAGCACCAGCGCGCCCGCACCCTCGCCCAGCACAAAGCCGTCGCGGTCCTTATCGTAGGGCCGCGAGGCCGAAGCCGGGTCGTCGTTGCGCTCGCTCATGGCCTTGAGGGCGTTGAAGCCGCCCACGCCCGATTCGGTGATGGCCGCCTCCGAGCCGCCGCTCACAATGGCGTCGGCCAGCCCCAGGCGAATGTTATTGAAGGCCGCAATCAGCGCATCGTTCGACGAGGCGCAGGCCGACGTCGTGACGAAGTTGGGACCGCGGAAGCCATTCTTGATGGAAATATTTCCCGATGAGGAGTCGGCAATCATGCGCGGAATAAAGAAGGGCGAGTACCGGGGGGTACCGTCGCCGCGCTCAAACTGGAAGCACTCTTCTTGCAGCGACTTCAGCCCGCCAATGCCCGAGCCCCAGATAACCCCGA
The DNA here is from genome assembly GCF_030063445.1 of Hymenobacter sp. H14-R3. GTDB lineage: Bacteria > Bacteroidota > Bacteroidia > Cytophagales > Hymenobacteraceae > Hymenobacter. The sequence continues at coordinate 139,807 of NZ_JASITD010000010.1, forward strand.
TGCGGTCCTTGTCCACGTTGTCCGTGAGCAGGCCCGCGTCGGCAATGGCCTCGTCGGCGGCAATTACGGCAAACTGCGTGAATAAGTCCATCTTACGGCCTTCCTTGCGGTCGAAGTAAGTATCTGGGTTGTAATTCTTTACCTCGCAGGCAAAGCGGGTTTTAAACTTGGTGGCGTCGAAGCGGGTAATGATGGCCGCACCACTCACCCCATTTTTGAGCCCTTCCCAATACGTGGGAACGGTGCTGCCCAGTGGCGTGATGGCCCCCAGGCCGGTTACGACAACGCGGCGAATTGACGACATAAAATCGCAGATTAAACGGATTTAACAGATTTCGCTCAATACGCCCACGCTACGCGAGCTGACTAAGCGGCGACCTGCAAACGGTGATGAAACGACCTTAAACTACAAAACCGGCCGGCAGTGTGCCGGCCGGTTCTAAGGGGAAGCTTAAACAGCAGCCAAACGAACCACAAAAATCGCAGCCAGATAAGTCAGCCCACGCAGTGGGGGCGTATCTGCGAAATCCGTTAAATCCGTTCGAATCTGCGGTCTACTTAGCGTGCTCTTCGAGGTAGCTAACCGCCTGGCCCACGGTCTGGATGTTCTCGGCCTGGTCATCGGGAATGCTGACGTTGAATTCTTTTTCGAATTCCATAATCAGCTCCACGGTGTCAAGTGAATCGGCACCCAGGTCGTTGGTGAAGCTCGCCTCTGGCGTTACTTCCGAGGCTTCAACACCCAGCTTGTCGATAATGATGGCTTTTACTTTTTCGGCGATTTCAGACATTGCAGTCGTGCGTTAAGGGGAAACTTGCCTGCAAAGTAACGCACCTTTTCGCAACTACGCCGCGAATTGCCTTCTCAGAGCACGTGTAATATTTTAGTGTGCCTCCCAAAACCCGTTCCACCGGCCCCTTTGCAAGGTGTAGCTTTGCAGTTCGCCCCTACCACATGAAAACCCTAACTCTAGAGGCCGAGTACGACTGCGACTTTGCCCTGTTTGGGCTGGTTTCCAGCACCCGCGACTACACCCTGGCCTGGAGCCTCAACCGGGGCTTGCGCCTGCGCCTCGTGCGCCAGCCCGATTTTGTGCTGAATCTGGTGCAGCAGGGCGCGCTGGCGTTTAGCTACTACCTCTACGCTACCGAGGTGCTTACCTTGCGCCTGCTGCGCAACCGGGCGGCGCTACCTTCTGCGCTGGCTAAACCGTTTTTGGCCCCCGATATTCGCGAGTATGATTACCTGCTGCAAGTGCAGGGCGGGGCCGACGAGTGGGCCGGCACCGAGCTGCTCGACCGCCTTACGGCCCTACCTATCGTGCAGTATGCCAGTGAGTTTGACCCCAATGAACTGAAATACAAGGAAAACCTGATTTTTTAACCACGCTGCTTCGCTAGTCTCTCCATGGAACCCTCCGTTCTCTCCTTCAACAAGACCAAAATCGTGGCCACCGTGGGCCCCGCCTCCAACACCTACGACCTGCTCGGGATGCTCATTCGCGAGGGCGTGGATGTGTTTCGCCTCAATTTTTCGCACGGCACGCATGAAGAGCATCTGTCCGTTATCAACACGGTGCGCCGCCTCAACAAGGACATGCGCACCAACGTGGGCTTGCTGCAAGACTTGCAGGGGCCGAAAATCCGGCTGGGTGAGGTAGAAGGCGGCAGCGTCGAAATCAAGCGCGGCGATAAAATCAAGCTGGTGTGCGGCGAGAAGGAAATCAGCACCGCCACGCGCCTGAGCACCATTTATATGGGCCTGGCCCGCGACGTGAAGCCCGGCGACCAGATTCTGATTGACGATGGCAAAATCGAGCTGAAAGTGCTGGCCACCGACCGCGACCACGAAGTGGACGTGGAAGTGGTGTACGGCGGCACCGTGAAGCCCCGCAAGGGCATTAACCTGCCCGACTCGGAGGTTTCGGCCCCCAGCATGACGGAGAAGGACATCGAGGACCTGAAATTTGGCCTGGAGCACGACGTGGACTGGGTGGCGCTGAGCTTTGCCCGCAAGGCCGACGATATTCGCTTCATCAAGCGCCTGATTGCTGAGGCGGGCAAAACTACCCGCGTAATCGCCAAGATTGAGACGCCCGATGGCCTGCGCAACATCGACGAAATCATTGCCCTCACCGATGCCGTAATGGTAGCTCGCGGCGACCTCGGCGTGGAGGTGAAGATGGAGGAGGTGCCGATGGCCCAGAAAATGATTATCGAGAAGTGCAACAAGGCCGGCAAGCCCGTTATCGTTGCTACCCAGATGATGGAGAGCATGATAACCGCGCCGCGCCCCACCCGCGCCGAAACCAGCGACGTAGCCAACGCCGTTATCGACGGGGCCGATGCCGTGATGCTTTCGGCCGAAACCGCCGTGGGTGCCTACCCCGCCGAGGTTATCCGCTCGATGGTAGGTACCATTCTGAGCGTGGAAAGCCGCAGCCCCAAGCTGTTCTACAAGTGGTGGCCCGTTGATGCGGCCGCCTCCACGTTTGTGGAAGACAGTATTCTGTCGGCTTCGTGCCACTTGGCTAAGAATACCACGGCCCGCGTTATCACCGGCATGACGGGTAAGGGCTACACGGCCTTCCAGCTGGCCAAATACCGCCCCAAGGCCGACATCTTCATCTTCACCGACAACCGGCCGCTGCTCACGGTGCTGAGCCTGGTGTGGGGTGTGCGCTGCTTCTACTACGACCGCTTCAATAGCACCGACAGCACCATTGCGGATATTAAGAACATCCTCACCACCACCGGCAACCTCAAAGAGGGCAACGTGTTCATCACGACGGGCACCATGCCCATCAGTGAGCGCGGCCGGGCCAACATGGTCAAAGTGAGCGTGGCCTAAGCCATAGATTTACCCGAATGAAGGCACATCGCCCGGATTTTATAAACGCTAAAATGGCCGCTCATCAGAGCGGCCATTTTTGTTATTTATCAGAATCGTTACGTTTTGTTAATCAGTATTTTATCTATTTTAGTATAAATTATTAACCTTCAAAGCGTGAGCACGTTAATTACGCTGCTTGACCAGCTTCCACGTCAGGGAAAGGGCGCCAGGGGTTGCTAGCTGCACCAGATACAGGCCGGCGGCCTGGCTGGCCAGGGGTACGGCCAGGGTCGTTTGGCCAGCTGCTACCGGCTGGCTCCACACGCGGCGGCCCGTCGCATCGGTGAGGGCCAGCGTGGCGCCGGGCAGGGAGTAGCCAGGGTAAGCGTAGCCGCCTCGGCAGCGGGGTTAGGAGCCAGGGTAGCGGCGGCCGCGGCCTTGGCCGCGCGGCTGGGCAACAGGCCGGCGAAATAAAGCGGCTGGCCGCAGCTAGTAGCGCCCCGGCAGTAGTAAGCCAGGTAATTAGCGTAATAATCAGTAAAATAAGTAGGGCCGACACCCAGCAGCGCCGAGAAAGTTTGGTTAACTGCCAGGTAATCAATCCCTGGTAAATACTGCCTGGATGCGCCGTAAACCTGGCTGAAAGTAAACGGCTTCAAGTCGTTCAGGCACAGGCCGGAACCCTTTTGCAAGTCGTAGCCTCTGCCCATGAAAAGCGCTGATGCCTTGCCGGGCACCGCCCGGTACTCGCCCGCCAGCAGCCCCATAATCCACTGGGGCGAGGCACCCGTGCGCAGCGAAAAGGCCCAGCGGTCCTGCCGGATAGTACTCATTACCGTGCCCGGTGTGCTAAAGCAGCCGGGTGCGGCTGTTGTGGTTACCTGGTCCTGCTCTTTGTAGGTGAGAAGCAAGCTGTCGGCGGTGAGCTGCCGGGTTCCGATGCGCCGCAGCCGGTAGCCCGACTCGCAGGGCAGTGTGGCCAGCAGCGGCGCGGTTAGCTGGTATCCTACCTCATCACCCACCCCCAGGCAAAAATCACCCGCGGGTCTTAGGAGCTCAGCCCGACCTGGGGGGCGCTGCCGTACTGCTGCCACGCCGGGGGCAGCGTGCCGCCGCTGGCCGGCAACTCCAGCCACTGGGGCCCTTGCAGCAGCCCATAGCGGCGGCTTAGCAGCAGCACCTACCCGTTGCTGAGAGAAATGGTGGCTACCGAATCGGGCGTAGGGGTGAGGGTACTGAGGGTGCGGCTGCTGAGGGTAGCCGTGAGCGCCGGCTGCACGCTGGCAGCTCAAGCGCTGCCCACGGGGGTGCGGGGCCTCAGTAGCAACGCTACGGGGGTGGCCGGGCCACCCAGCGCTGGCTCAGCTTTGGCTTCCAGGTAGTGGTCGCTGGTGCCGCAACGCCAGCGTAAGCGCGCCCTCAGCAGGTTGTTGCGGCTTTTAAACAAGGGGAATGTAGAAGCACCTGCGGGGCGTAGCAAGCGGTTGAAGGTGTAAACCGAGTCGCTGCCCGCCGTGGCGTAGGCCGAATCAACCCGTAGCGTATGCACGTGCGTACCAGTAGCCACACCCCTCGCTTGAACAAACTGGTATACCACGCCGGGCCGAAAAGGCCGCCATAGCGCCGCTTGCGCGTACGCCCGTTGCGCGGCCAGCCCGAGAACGAGTAGCAGTAGAAAGCAGAGACTTTGCATAGGCCTGAATATTAAGAAAATAGGGGGTCACTGAAAAGCCCGCAAGTATAGCGACCAACCAGGCAGCAACGCAAAAAGCCCTGCCGGGTGGGGCAGGGCTTTTTGGTGATGAGCGCGGGACCGAACGGTGGGGCGGCAGAGTTCGGCCCCGCTAGACTCGTCTCGCGCTAAAGCGCGTTAACGAGTTTTGTCAGCTTGCTCTTGTTGTTGGCAGCTTTGTTTTTGTGGATGATGTTCTTCTTAGCCAAGCGGTCCAACATCGATGTTACCTTCTTCAGTAGCTCCTGAGCGGCCGATTTATCGGTGGTGTCGCGCAGCTTCTTAATAGCGGTGCGGGTAGACTTGTGCTGGTAACGGTTTAGTACGCGCTTCGCTTCGTTGCTGCGGATGCGCTTAATAGCCGACTTGTGGTTTGCCATGACAAAAAAGAGAATTCTATAAGGAACAGCCAGGCGGCTGCGGTTTTCGCGTTTGGGAGGGCAAAGGTAAGAAGTAAAACCAACAAATCCCAAGGCATTAGCAATAAAGTTTGGTAGCTGGCGTGCTTACGCCTGGTTTTAAGGCTGGTAGTCGGTTTGGGGAGGATGTTGCGTTGGGTGGGCCACTGCCAGCGCGGCAAGTTGGCGCGGTGGTTGTGGCTGCGGCTGGCCGCTTTCGGTCTGCCACCAGTTTCCGTTTCCCTATGCCTTTGCTCCCCACTTCTACCTACCGCCCCACGGCGCTGCTGGCCAACGGCCACCTACAAACCATTGCGGCCAGTGTGCTGCGGCGGGTGCCAGAAGTGCGCTACCAGCGCGAGCGCCTGGAGCTGCCCGACGGCGACTTCGTGGACCTGGACTGGTCGCTGGCTGGCGCACAACCGTCTAATAGATTGGTAGTTATCTCGCACGGGCTGGAGGGCGACAGCAGCCGGCCCTACGTGCGCGGCATGGCGCGGGCCCTCAACCAGGCCGGCTTCGATGCGCTGGCCTGGAACTACCGGGGCTGCGGTGGCGAAACCAACCGCCTGCTACGCGCCTACCACCTCGGCGACACCGACGACTTGGCGGCGGTAATCGACTATGCCGCCCACGTTAAAAACTACCCCGCACTGTTTCTGACGGGCTTCTCGGCCGGGGGCAACGTGACGCTAAAATACCTGGGCGAGAACGCGGCGCGGGTGCCGGCCCAGGTGCGCCGGGCAGCGGTTTTCTCGGTGCCCACCGACCTTAAGGCCAGCTCGGTGCAAATCAGCCGCTGGCAAAACCGGGTGTATTTGCGGCGCTTTATGAGCTCACTGCGCGCCAAAATGCGCGAGAAAGCCGCCCACCTGCCCGGCCAGCTCGACCTTACGCAGCTCGACGCGCTACGCAGTTTTCCTGAGTTTGATGCGCACTACACGGCCCCGCTGCACGGCTTTGCCTCGGCCGACGACTACTACGAGCAGGCCGCATCGGGCCGCTATCTGGCGGGCATAAGTATCCCCACGCTGTTGGTTAATGCGCTGAACGACCCCTTCTTAACCGCTACCTGCTTTCCGCGTGCGGCCGCCGAAGCCAGCCCGTTCTTCTACCTCGAAACGCCGGCCGAAGGCGGCCACGTGGGCTTCAACGAAAACGGCCCGGCAGGCTCGTATTATTCCGAGCGCCGGGCCGTTGATTTCTTCACCCGCGCAGTGCCGGGATGATACTAAGTGAGTAAATGAGTAAAGTAAGGCCGTGCCTCAAAAATTTACTCAACTACTCACTTATCGCTAGCCCAGCTGTGGGGGCGAGGTGGCCTCGATGGCCGAGAAAGTTTCCAGGATTTTGTAGGTGTGCGAGGCACCCTGGGGCACGAGGTACGAAACGCCGGGCTCCAGGGCCGTTACCTTGCCTTCTAGGTGTAGCTCGGCGCGGCCTTTTAGTACGTAGCCTACGGTTTCGTAGGGCTTGCTGCTGAGGGGCTTGGGCTCGCCGGGCTCCTCGTTTTCCCAGAGGCGGAGCGAAACGTGCTGGCCGGCGGCGAGGTGCTTGGCGCCATCGGCGCTGGACGTGGTAGAGGTAGCGTTGACGTTGGAAATGGACATGGGAAAAGGGAGATGAGCACGGAGCAATGCTTCGGGCAAGAGAAGAAAAATTAGTGGATAGCAGTGGCGTTTAACCCACGCGGCCACCCACTCCTACTAACGGCCCGACTGGCCCGGCGGTTGTGCCGAGGGCGGGCTAAAACCTTCGGGCCGGCCGCCTAGTTAAAGAAGTTCTGCCCCGCAAACGGCCTTGCCGAGTGGGCTTTTAAGTCCCTTTTTCATGATTCTGCCGTGTCCACTGCCGTCCTCGAAACGTTTGCGGAGCAATTGGCACGGGCGCACGCGGCCGTGCCCAGCCCCTTGCCCGGTGCCGCTTTTTGCGCGCTAGCCGAGCAGGTATTGGCGGTGCTTTTTCCGGAGCGGGCCGCCCGGCCGCTGGCGGGCACCGATGCCGTAGCCGCCACCCTCTACCAGCTGCAAGCCGACCTTGGCGAACTATTAAGCCAGGTGCCCAACCTGGCCGATGCGCCCAATAGCCTGGCCGCCAGCTTGTTCGACGGCCTGCCCGCCCTGCGCGATGCACTGCTGCACGATGCCGAAGCCACGCTGGCCGCCGACCCGGCCGCCCAAAATGTGGCCGAGATACTAAGCACATACCCAGGATTTTACGCCACGGCGCTGCACCGGCTGGCCCACGCCCTGCACCAGCGCGGCGTGCCGCGCCTGCCGCGCCTGCTGAGCGAGTACGCCCACCAGCGCACGGGCATCGACATTCACCCCGGGGCCCGCATCGGAGCCTCCTTCTGCATTGACCACGGTACGGGCATCGTCATTGGTGAAACGGCCGAAATCGGGGCCTACGTGCAGATTTACCAGGGCGTTACGCTGGGCGCGCTCAGCGTGACCAAGACCTTGCAGGGCCTCAAGCGCCACCCCACCATTGAGGACCACGTAGTGATTTATGCCAACGCCACCATCCTGGGGGGCAGCACGGTAATCGGCACCCGCAGCATCATCGGCGGCAACGTGTGGCTGACCGAAAGCGTACCCTCGCACTCGCGGGTGTACCACCGGGCGCAGCTGCACATGGCCCGGCAAGACGACCCGGCCGGCGAGCTGATGTTTTCTATTTAAAAGGGTAAATGAGTAGGTGAGCAAATGAGTAAAGTCCTCACCTGAAGCACGTTGTTCATTTACTCACCTGCTCATTTACCCACCTACTCATTCTGAAAAATGAAAGCTAATTCCATCCTCGACGTTATCGGCAACACGCCGCTGGTTAAACTCAACAAGCTATTTGCCGCCGAGCGTCCCGACGTGGAGGTGTGGGTGAAGCTGGAGCGCCAAAATCCCGGCGGCTCCATCAAGGACCGCATTGCGCTCAGCATGATTGAGCAGGCCGAAAAAGACGGGATTCTGACCAAAGGCAGCACCATTGTGGAGCCCACCTCGGGCAACACCGGCGTGGGCCTGGCGCTGGTGGCGGCCGTGAAAGGCTACAAAATCACGCTGGTGATGCCCGAGAGCATGAGCATTGAGCGCCGCCGCCTGATGACGGCCTACGGGGCCAACCTGGAGCTGACGCCCCGCGAGGGCGGCATGAAGGCCGCCATTGCCAAAGCCCAGGAGCTGGTAGACAGCACGCCCGGCGCTTGGATGCCCATGCAATTCAACAATCCCGCTAATATCCAGGTGCATATCGACACCACGGCCAAGGAGATACTGGCCGATGCGCCCGAGGGCGGCTTCGATTTTCACATCACGGGCGTGGGCACCGGCGGCCACATCACGGGCGTAACGGAGGCGCTCAAGCCGCACTTCCCCCACATGAAAACCTTCGCCGTGGAGCCCGAGCTGTCGCCGGTTATCAGCGGTGGTGCGCCGGGGCCGCACCCGTTGCAGGGTATCGGCGCGGGCTTCATTCCCGAAAACCTGCACACCGACTTGCTCGACGGCACGATTCAGGTGAGCCGCGACGAGGCGTTTGAAATGACGCGCCGCGCGGCCCGCGAGGAAGGCATTTTGTGCGGCATTTCGTCGGGCGCTTCGCTGGCGGCCGTGGCCAAAAAGCTGGCCGACGTGCCCCAGGGTGCCAAAATCCTGACCTTCTGCTACGACACCGGCGAGCGCTACCTATCGGTAGAAGGCTTGTTTGTGTAACCGTTTGATTGACAAATAATTAGGTAAAGAGCGTCGGCTTTCGGTTTTGCTGGAGGCCGGCGCTCTTTGCGTTTCTTCCGTATTTGCACAGCATGAATGCTTCTGAAGAAACGCGCGGCGGCCTGTGGCGCTGGCTGCTGCCGGTGGCGGTGGCGGGCTGCCTCTACGTCAATTACTTATACAATGCTAGCCCGCCCGCCGGGGCGCTCAGCAACGGGGCCATGTCGGCGCTGCACCCCACGCTGCTCACGCCGGCCGGGTACGCGTTCAGCATTTGGGGCGTCATTTTTACGGGGCTGGTAGTATATACGGTTTGGCAGCTGCTGCCGGGGCAGCGTAATTCACCTTTGGCGCTGCAAATCAACCCATTGCTGACGTGGGGCGTGCTGGCTACTACCGCCTGGACGCTCGTGTTCAGCTACGGCCTCATCAGCGCCAGCCTCACGGTGATGCTGCTGATTTTGCTGCTGCTGGCCCAGGCCTACGGCCGGGCGCGGGGCGTGGTGCTGGCCGGCCGGGCCCCTGGCTGGCCAGTGTGGTTCCTGAGCCTGTACCTGGGCTGGATAACGCTGGCGGCGGTGCTTAACGTCATTTTTGGCCTGCGCGATGGGTTTGGCGTGGAGTGGTCGGCGCCGGCCAGCCTAGCGGGCAGCTACGCCCTGGTGGCGGTAGCGGCCGGGCTGGGCGTGGCGCTGGCCGTGCGCAGCCGCGATGCGCTGCTGCCGCTGCCCATTGCCTGGGGACTGGTGGGCACCTGGCAGGCCCAGCAAGCCCCTACGCCCGGCCTGGCTACTGCGGCGCTGGGCGCGGCCGTGGTGCTGCTGCTGGGCGCGGCGCTGGCCGGCTGGCGGCGGCGCCAATGGCAGCTGGGCGCGGCCTAGCGCCGGGGCTGCGGGCCGCGAGCTGGCAACAGGGGAGGGGCAGCTACTGGGCTCCTTACTTTTGCCGGTGCCCAATGGTGGGTATACGTCGCCCTTTTAGCCTCCTCCGCATGCGCCAGAATTTTGTTGCCGGCAACTGGAAAATGAACCTCACCCTGCCCGAAGCGCAGGCCCTGACCTCTGAAATCGTGCAGATGATGCACGACGAACTCACCGGCCCCGCGCCCCAGGTGGTTATCTGCCCGCCGTTTCCGCTGCTGGCGGGCGTGGGCCACCTGCTGGGCGACTCGGGCAACCCCGCGCTGGGTGCGCAAAACTGCCACCAGAAAGAAAGCGGGGCCTACACCGGTGAGGTATCGGCCAAGCAGCTGCAATCGGTTGGTTGCAAATACGTTATCCTGGGTCACTCGGAGCGCCGCCAGCATTTTCACGAAGATGATGCCCTGCTGGCTGCCAAGCTGAAAACGGTGCTGGCCGCCGGCCTCAAGCCGATTTTCTGCGTGGGCGAAAGCTTGGAAACCCGCGAGGCCGACGAAACCTTCGACTTCATTGGTAAGCAGCTGAAAGACGGCTTGTTCCACCTCAGCAATGAGGAGTTTGACCAAGTGGTGATTGCCTACGAGCCCATTTGGGCCATTGGCACGGGGCGCACGGCCAGCAGCCAGCAGGCGCAGGAGGTGCACGCCTTCATTCGGGAGCGGGTGGCGGTGGCCTACGACGCCCAGGCGGCGGCCAACACTACTATCCTATACGGCGGCTCGTGCAACGCTCAGAACGCCCGCGAGCTCTTCAGCCAGGCCGACGTTGACGGCGGCCTGATTGGCGGTGCTTCGTTGAAATCGCGCGATTTTGTGGAGATTGTAAAGTCTTTTTAGCCGGGTGGCACTGCGCGGAGAGACGTTTGCATTTTAGGCCGAATTATTGCCCTAGTGGGTAGCAACTGCCACCAAACCTTCGTCTTACTTCTTTTCGCAACCTAGCCCGTGCTGTCTTTTCTCCTCTCTTTTCTGCTTTTTTTTGCGCCGCCCAGCCCCAGCCGGATGGTAGCGCCGGCTGGCTCGGTGGAGCCCTGCAAAATTTTTGGCTCCATTTACCTCGAAAATGACCCGCGGCGGGCCAACTCGTGCTTCGCCGTGGTGTACGTGGAGCCCGAGCAGGCTTTTGCCGATGTAGTGGTTTTCAACGAAGCCAACAAGCTTTTTGCCGATAAGGCGGGCTTGTGGTGTCCCAGCGAAAGCCGCGAGTTTGCCGATTATACGCTGTTCGTCACCACCGACCGCAGCCGGGCCGACTTCGCCATTCACTACACCAAAGTGCGCTCGTATGCGGGCTGCAAGCAGTAGCCCGCGGGGCCACCCAACCGAAGAAGCCGCTGGCAGCCTGTCAGCGGCTTCTTTCATTTTACCACGCTAAAGAACCAAAAAAAGGCGCGGTGCGCAAGGGCTTTTGCAGCGAACTTTGTGACATAATTACCTTTTTACAACGTTTACCAAAATGGATTTTATTGAGTTGACCGTGCAGGCCCCCCGCGACCTGGCCGATATATTGGTGGCTGAGTTGGGGGAGGTGGGCTTCGACACGTTTGAGGATAACGACGCCGGCTTTTGCGCCTACACTACGGAAGAAGTATTTGACCGCGACGCGGTGGCCGAAATCATGAGCCGCTACGAGGGCATTGGCGAGCTGGCGTTTTCGGACCGCGTGATTACGCGCCAGAACTGGAACGCCGAGTGGGAGAAGAATTTTCAGCCCCTCATCATTGCCGAAAAGGTGTCGGTGCGGGCTCCGTTTCACCCCAAGCCCGAGGGCGTGGCGTACGATATCGAGATAATGCCGCGCATGTCGTTTGGCACGGGCCACCACGAGACTACGGCCTTGATGATTGAGAATCAGCTCGATATCGACCATCAGGGCAAGCGCGTGCTGGACATGGGCTGCGGCACGGGCATCCTGGCCATTATGGCCGAGAAGCTGGGCGCGCGCCAGGTGCTGGCTGTGGATGTGGAGCCCTGGACGGTAGAAAACGCCGCTGACAACGCCGCCGAAAACCACTGCCGCACCATCGAGTGCCGCCTGGGTGGCGTGGAGACGCTGGCCGAGGAAGCACCCTTCGACCTCATTCTGGCCAACATCAACCGCAACGTGCTGCTGGAAGACATGCACGAGTATGCCCGCCTGCTGCCCACCGGGAAACCAATTTTATTCAGTGGGTTTTACGAGGAAGACCTCGCCAAGATAACGGCCGAAGCCACCAAGCACGGGCTGCGCTACGAGCGCCACCGCACGCTGCGGAGCTGGGTGTCGGCTATTTTCATAAAACTGTAAGCTGCCCGGCCTTGCCCGGAGACTACCTGCCGCCCCGCGGCCCTTGCCCGACCTTATGAAGCGCCTGCTCGCCGCCTTTTTCTGCATTACCCTCCCATTGCTGCCCGCCGGGGCCCAGACTACCAAGCCCACCGCGGCCCCGGCGGTTAAGCCAGCCGCCTCGCCCACGCCGCCACCCGCCGGGCGCGTGGCGGGCGAAGCGCGCCCCGGCCAAGTGAGCGTGCAGCGCTACACGGGCCACCTCTCGCCCGACCCGGCCCAGTTTATTATGGACGTGCGCACGATGATGCTGGCCAGCGGCAACGCGGGCGCGCAGGCGCTGGGCGAGCAGCTGCGCCAGCTCTGGAGCAGTAACCAGCTCACAACCAGCCAGCAAACGGCCATTGCCGCGCTGTCGCAGAAGATACTGGATAAAAAGATGCGGCCGCTGCCGCACCTCACGGCTTTTTACAGCGCGCTGGTGAGCGGTAAAACCAAGGCTAGCCTTAGCGATGGGCAGGTAGACCAGTACCTCGACGCCCTAGGCCAGTCGGTGGACAAGGATCCGCTGGCCGACACCGAAAAGTACCTGCTTTCTACGGCTCGCGTGCTGAATGGCGGCTACCTCTACCGCTCGGGCTTTAACGCGCTGCGGGTTGCGGGCGGCAGCTTATCATTTGCTTACAAAGGAGCCGCCGCACCCGACCCCAACGCTACGTTTGAAGCTCCGGCCGCGCCCAAGCCCGCCGCCCTGCCGGCCCCCAAGCCGGCCGTTGCCACCGCTAAGCCCAAGCTAAAACCCAAACCCGTAGCTAAGAAAAAGCGCGCCAGCGACGGCTGGGACACCGCCGATATGTGGAGCGGCGGCAGCAAGGCCAGCAGCAGCAACGACGGCTGGGGCCCGCCCATTGGCAGCACGCCTAAGAAAAAGGTAGCCAACGATGGCTGGGGTGCGCCCGCAGCCAATGATGGCTGGGGCAGCCCCGCCCCCAAGAAAAAAGCGCCGGTCAAAGCCATTGCCAAGGCCCCGGCCAAAGCGGCGGCAAAGCCCGTAGCTGCCCAGCCCACGCCCAGCGCGGCCGACTTCGACCAGGCCAGCCAGCCCTTCGTGCCCTCGCCCAGCGCGGCCTACGATGCATATTACCCGCCCGCGGTGAGCGGCCCGGTAATCGAGCTGAAGGATGCCAACCTGGTGGTGCGCACCGCCGGCGATTCCATTGTGATTCACAAGGTTAGCGGGGTGGCCGCGCCGGGCAGCAGCCACTTTGTGGGCACCGGCGGGCAGGTGGCCTGGACCATTAAAGGCAACCCCGTAACGGCCGACCTGGCGGGCTTCGACTTCGACCTGAGCAAGCCCGAGTTCACGGCCCAGCCCGTGACGCTTACCTATCCCTTCCTACTCGAAGCGCCGGTGAAGGGCGCGCTCAGCTACAAGAGCGTGCGCCGCAAGGCGGGCGCTACCGAGAGCAGCTACCCGCGCTTTATCTCGCTGACTAATGATGTGAAAATCAAAGACTTGGGGCCGGGCATCAAGTACGTGGGCGGGTTGTCGCTGGCGGGTAGCACGGTGCTGTCGGCGGCGCTCGATGGCTCGTTTTCGCATCTTACTGTGAGCCAGAATGATAAGCTGCGCTTCCGGTCGGCTTCGCGCAAATTTGCGCTCGGCGACTCGGTTATCATGGCTACCGGGGCGGCGGTGGCGCTGTATGGCAGCACCGGCGACTCCATCACGCACCCCGGCGTGGAGCTGAAGTACCTGAAGACCAAGGAGGAGCTTAAGCTGCTGTACGACAAAGGCATGTACCGCAATGCGCCGTACTCTGACTCTTACCATCAGATGGACATTCGGGCGCAGATGCTGACCTGGAACCTGCGCGAGCCCAAGATAGAATTTGCCATTATCACGACGCCCACCCAGGTTTCGGCCGATTTTGAGAGCCAGGATTTCTTTTCCAACACCCGCTACCAGCAGCTCAAGAGCATCAACCACCTGCACCCGCTGCAAATGCTGCTGGGCTACAGCATCACCCACGGCCACGGCAGCGTGCTCAACGTGCACGACGTGGCGGTGGCTACTAAAACCAACGAGGACAACCTGCGCTCGGCCATCAGCGGGCTGGCCCGCGACGGCTACGTGGACATCAGGCCGCAAACCAACGAAGTGGTGCTGCTGCGCAAGGCCCGCCACTACGTGGGCGCGGCCCGCGACAAAAAGGACTTCGACCACATCAACATCAAGTCGCTGAGCGGCTCGGGGCGTAGCGCCACCCTCAACCTCACCAGCAACCAGTTGTTGGTGCGGGGCGTGAAGGAATTCAGCTTTTCCGACGACTCGGCGGCCGTGTCGGTGCAGCCTGATAGCAACCTGATTCGGCTGGAGCGCAACCGCACCATGAAGTTTGGGGGCCGCATCAAGTCCTCCGTCTATGGCTTTAAGGGCCACGACTATGAGTTTGATTATGACGGGTATTATATTGATATGCCCCGCATCGACTCGCTCACCATTCGCACTAAGCGCAAGAGGGCGACCAGCAAAAATATTGCCGCCGACGAAGCGCCGCCCACCGACTTTGTGCTCACCAACAAGGGCAAGTACCAGAGCGGCCGGCTCTACCTCAACGACCCCGCCAACCGCTCGGGCCGCAAGAAAATAGCCAAGTACCCATCGTTCAACTCCACGTCGGGGGCCTACGTGTACTTCAACAAGCCCGACGTGCTGGGCGGGGTGTACGACACCACCACCTACTTCGACGTGCCGCCCTTCAGCTTCGACTCAATGGGCACGGGCCGGTCGCGCGGCAACTTTGTGGGTGTGTTTCACAGCCCGGCGCTGCCGCCCATCAAAACGGCGCTTACTACGCAGCCCGATGGCTCGATGGGCTTTGTGCACACCGTGCCGGCCGGGGGCTACCCCATGTACGGGGGCAAGGGCCGGCTGTCGGCCGGGGCCAAAGTGCGCCTGAACAAGGACGGCTTGCAGTCGAACGGCACCGTAACCTACCTGGGCGCTACCATGCAAAGCGACCGCTTTGTGATGTACAGCGACTCGCTCACCGGCGAGGGCAAAACCGGGGGCATTGCGGCGGGCCCCAACACGCCCAAGGTGGTGCTGCCGCCCGGCTACCTCATCAACTGGCGCGCCCGCACCGACTCGCTGCACCTGCGCACGCCCCCGGGCGGGGCCTCGGCCAAGCTCTATGCCGACCATACCTTTAAGGGCTCGCTGCTGCTCACGCCCCAGGTGGTGGGCGGGGCCGGCCGCCTCGATGGCCCGCAGAGCTACGTGCGCTCCGAAAGCCTGGTGTTTAAGAACGACGTGTACTCGGCCGATAAGGCCTTGCTGAGCCTCAAGTCGTCGCAGGCGGGCAAGCCCGCCCTCATTGCCGACGACGTAAAGCTCACCTACGACCTCAAGCGCAGCTACGCTGAGTTTACCCGTGAAGAAGGCAGCAAGGCCCCCATCGACCTGCCTTACACCGATTTTCAAACCTCGCTCAGTAGTGGGCGCTGGGACTTTAAGAAGAAGCAGGTGCTGCTGCGCGCCACCGGGGCCGACTCGGCCCAGTCATCCTTCGTGTCGAAGCTGCCCGAGCAGCACGGCCTCAAGTTCCGGGCTGCTGCTGCCTCCTACGACCTAGCCAAGTACAAGCTGCAGGCGAAGGGCGTGCCCTACATCGCCATTGCCGACTCGTGGGTGCTGCCCGATTCGGGCAAGGTGGCCGTGCTGCCGGGTGGCAAGTTTCAGCCAATGAAGCGCGCCCGGGTGCTGATGGACTCCGTGGCAAAGTTTCACGAGCTCTACCTTGGCAACCTCACCATCAAGTCGCGGGTCGAGTTTGTGGGCCAGGCCAAGTACACGTTTAAGTACGCCAACGGCGATTCGGTAGCGCTGACGTTCAGCGATTTTCGGCCCGACTCGTCGGCCTTCAAGCCCCTGGCCGCCGGTATGGTCGCCAAAAAGCGCGGGCTGTTTGGCAGCCAGCCCACCCAGAGCGTGGTGCCTACTCACGGCGGCGTTACGCTAACGGGGGCCGCCACGGTGCAGGCTACCGACAAGTTCAACCTGGCCCCGCGCATTGCCTACCGCGGCGAGGTAACGCTGAACTCGCAGCGACGGGGCCTGGCTTTTGAGGGCGAGATAAAGCTGGCCATCAGCAAGAATGCCGCCTCCGCGGAGTGGGTAGCTATGCGCGACACCGTGAACCCCAAGAATATTGCTATTAAGCTCGAAGACGTGAAGGGGGAGGATAGCGCGCCCCTCACGGCCGGCATAATGGGCAGCGACGAAGCGCCCGGGCTGTACCCGCTCTACTTTGGGTCATTGG
This sequence comes from Hymenobacter sp. H14-R3, assembly GCF_030063445.1. GTDB lineage: Bacteria > Bacteroidota > Bacteroidia > Cytophagales > Hymenobacteraceae > Hymenobacter. The sequence continues at coordinate 155,990 of NZ_JASITD010000010.1, forward strand.
CCGCCACCTCCGACCATCCTATCTTTCAGGTAGATGGCACCCTGCGCTACGATACCAAAAACGGGGTGTACTCGCTCAGCCGCGCCGATTTTGCCGACCCCAACCAGTACGAGGGCGCTACCCTCAGCTTTGCCGAGGCCACCAACAACCTCAGCTGGCGCGGCCCGCTCAGGCTGCTGACCACCGAGAAGAACTTCACCATTGCCGGGGCCGCCGTTGGCACGGCCCACCCCGACTCGGCTGCCTACCGCATGCATGCGCTGCTGGGCTTTGATATCGTGATGCCCCCCAAAGCAGTGGAGGCCATGGCCGCGAGCATGACCAAGCTCACCAAGTATGCGGGCGAAGCCATTGGCAATGCGCCCGATGATATCTACAACGTGGCCCAGCTGGGCGGCAACCAGGCGGCCCGCAACTTTGCCGACCACAAGATGGGCGCCGCCCCCGACGCTCTCCAGAAGCTCTCGCCCAAGCTGCTGCACACACTGGTTATTAACCGGGCCGACCTGCGCTGGAACGCCAAGGAGCGCGCCTGGTACTCGGTGGGCCGCCTGGGGCTGGGCGGCGTGGGCAAGCAGCCCTTCAACGCCCTCATGGACGGCTTGCTCGAAGTGAAGCGCGTAGATGGCCAGGACTACGTAGAGCTCTACTTGGAGCCCTCGCCCGGCGTGTTTTACTACCTGCGCTACGAAAAGAACGTGCTCGTGACGCAATCGCTCGACGAAAAGTATAACTACGCCATCAGCTCGAAGGCGAAGTACGATTATAACTCCGCGACGGAATATGGGGTCTTCGTTGGCGAATTTGACGAGGTAGAAGCCTTCCGCACGCGCTTCCGCCGCACCTACCTCAACGAGTCGGACAAGGAGGCTACGGCCCGCCGCAAAGCCAACGCCGCCATTGAAGAAAAGCTGGCCCAAGAGAAAGCCGCTGAGGAAGAAGCCGCCGCCGCCGCCGCCGAAGCCAAGAAAAATAAGAAGCGCAAGCCCAACGAAGAAGCCACCGACGACCCGGCGGCCGACCCCAACGCCCTCAGCGAGCCCGCGCCCGCGCCCACCAAGAAGAAAAAGGGCAAGGACAACGACCCCTTTGGCGATGGCGTGATGGAGCCCGCCCCCGAACCCGTCAAGAAGAAGAAAAAGGGCAAGGACAACGACCCCTTTGGCGATGGCGTGATAACCCCGGCCGTGGCCCCCAAGCCCGCCGCCCCGGCCACCCCCAAGCCGGCGCCCAAGCCGGTTGCTGCCCCCGTGCCGACGCCGCCCCCAGCCTCGGCCCCGGAGCCAGTAGCAACGCCGGCGCCCACCCCGGCCCCGGAGCCAGTAGCAACGCCGGCGCCCGAGCCCGTAGCCCCGCCGGCTGCGGAGCCCGCCAAGCCAGCAAAGGCGGCCCCCGCCGAGCCCGACCCCAACGCCGAGCCGGGGGCTGAGCCGGATAAAAAGGCCAGGAAAAAGAAGAAGAAAAATACCGAAGACGACCCCTTCGGCGACTCCTAATCCAGATGCCCCGGAGCCTACCTCCGGGGCATCTTACTTTTGCCCCATGTTCGTTATTATTCTGGCGCTGCTTGCCGCTTATTTGCTCGGTTCCATTCCTACGGCTTTGTGGGTGGGGCGCGCCTTTTTTAACCTTGCTGATATTCGGGAGCACGGCTCTGGCAACGCGGGCGCCACCAACACTTTTCGGGTGTTAGGCAAAAAAGCCGGCACCTTTGTGCTGCTGGTCGATGCCTTTAAGGGCTTCGCGGCTGCCTGGTTTCTGCCCAATTTTCTGCTCAGCCAGGGCGTTATTACCCCCGAAAACCTATTCTATTTCCGGCTGGCGTGCGGCGTGCTGGCGGTGGTGGGCCACATTTACCCGGTGCTGGCCCAGTTTCGGGGTGGCAAGGGCGTGGCCACCATCCTGGGTATGATGCTGGCCATTGCGCCGGCCACCGTGGGTGTGGCCCTACTGGTGTTTCTGGTGGTGCTGGGCACCACGCGCTACGTGTCGCTGAGCAGCATGAGCGCCGGCGTGGTGTTTGCCTTCTTGCAGCTGCTGCCCGCGTTTCGGCCCGTCAATTCGTTGCAAATCTGGTTCGGCTTTCTGCTGGCGGCCATGCTCATCTACACCCACCGCGCCAACATTGGCCGCCTGCGGGCCGGCACCGAGAGCCGCGTGCCGCTGTGGGGTAAGCGGTAGCTTATATTATCTTAAATAGCTGTTAGCCAAATAATTGAAAAAATAAGTGTATTCTAAATGAGCGTTTCTTTTCCCCAGTTCGAAACCCCACGCCTTGTGTTGCGCGCCTTCACCCCGGCCGATGTGCCGCACTTGGTAGAGCTGGCTGGCAACTACGAAGTAGCCAAAAACACGCTCAATATTCCGCATCCCTACCACGAGGAAGATGCCCGGCGCTGGGTGCAGTTAACTCAGGAAAACTACCAGCAGCGGGTCGGCTATGCCTTTGCCATTGAGCTACGGGCCACCGGCAAGCTGGTGGGTGGCATCGGCCTCACGCTCCAGGCGCGCTTCGACCGCGCCGAGGCGGGCTACTGGCTGGGGCAGGCGTACTGGGGCCAAGGCCTGGCCAGCGAGGCGCTGGCTGCCCTGCTGGGCTTCGGCTTTGGTACGCTGGGGCTGCATAAAATAGTTGCCACCCACCTAGTCGACAACCCTGCCTCGGGCCGGGTTATGCTCAAAAATGGCATGGTGAAGGAGGGCGAGCTGGTGCAGCACACCAAGCGCGACGGCCACTACCACGACCTCTGGCAGTACCGCCTGCTGCGCGCCGAGTATGCGCCGGTGGCGCCGGCCTAAACGCCGGCAGCCGCTGCGGGCACCCGGCCAAGACAAGGCCTGCTCCCTATGCCAGGGTTTTCGGCGCTGGGCGGCGGCCATTCTTTCGGGGTGGTGGCGGCCTTGGCCGCGCGAACTATGCTGTGCTGGTTGCGTGTAAGTGGCAGCTAAAGAGCGCACTACTGCTAAGGCCCGCAAAACGCCCAGTGGGCCTGCGGTAAGCCCCAATTTTCAGCAGCCTACTTTTGTCCTTCCATTTATTCAATTCCACCCTATGCCCGCGCCCGCTTACCTTACTCAGCATCAAAATCGCTTTCTCGAAGAACTACTCGACTGGCTCCGCATCCCCTCGGTATCGGCCGACCCCAAGTTTCACGGCGACGTGCTCAAGGCCGCCGATTTCCTGAAAATAAAGCTGGAAGAAGCTGGTGCTCAAAACGTGGAGCTGTGCCCCACCGCCGGTAACCCCATCGTGTACGGCGAGTATTTTGTGGGTGCCGACCGGCCCACCGTGCTCGTGTATGGCCACTACGACGTGCAGCCCGCCGACCCCTACGAGCTGTGGACCTCGCCGCCCTTCGAGCCCGTCATCAAGGACGAAAAAATATACGCCCGTGGGGCCTGCGACGACAAAGGCCAGGTGTACATGCACGTGAAGGCCCTCGAAATGATGCTGCGCGACGGCGGTAAGGGTGCCCCCTGCAACCTGAAATTCATGTTTGAAGGCGAGGAAGAAGTAGGCTCCAACAACCTGGGCATCTTCGTGCAGGAAAATAAGGCGAAGCTGCAAGCCGACGTAATTCTCATTTCCGACACCGGAATTTTGGCCAACGACGTGCCTAGCATCGAGGTGGGCCTGCGCGGCCTCACCTACCACGAAGTGGAAGTAACCGGCCCCAACCGCGACCTGCATTCCGGCCTCTACGGCGGCGCGGTGATGAACCCCATCAACGCGCTCTGCGACATGATTAGCAGCCTGCACGACGAAAATCGCCGCATCACCATCCCCGCATTTTACGACAACGTGGATGAACTGCGCGCCGATGAGCGCGCCGAAATGGCCCAGGCCCCGTTCTCCGAAACCGAGTTTGAGCAGAGCATTGGCCTGTCTGCCGCCGTGGGCGAGGCCGGCTATACCACACCCGAGCGCACCAGCATCCGGCCTACGCTCGATGTCAACGGCATTTGGGGCGGTTACACCGGCGAGGGTGCCAAAACGGTAATTGCCAGCAAGGCCTACGCCAAAATATCCATGCGCTTGGTACCCCACCAAACCAGCGCCGAGATTACCGCCCTCTTTCAGGCGCACTTCGCCAGCATTGCGCCCGCCGGCATCACCGTGAAGGTGACGCCCCACCACGGCGGCGAGCCCGTGGTAACGCCCACCGACTCGGCCGCCTACCGCGCCGCGGCCAGGGCGCTCGAAACTACCTTCGGCAAGAAGCCGGTGCCTACCCGCGGCGGCGGCTCCATCCCCATCGTGGCCATGTTCAAAACCGAGCTGGGCCTCGATTCGGTACTGCTCGGCTTCGGGCTCGATAGCGACGCCATCCACTCGCCCAACGAAAGCTTCGGGGTATTCAATTTCCTCAAAGGCATCGAAACCATCCCTGAGTTTTATAAGGAATACGCCGCGGCCAACTAAAGCATAAGCTTGTTTGTGGCACAAACAAGGCCCGCTCTTCTAAATGAAGAGCGGGCCTTGTTATATTCGTAGTATGCTGATAATAAGTTAGTTGAACGAATAGGTGGCGTAGAGCTGAAATGCGCTGTTGCGCTGCCGCGGCTGCACCGTGACGTTGCCAACAGTAGAAGAGTTTGGGAAGCTGGTGAAGGCCCCGTTGTAGCGCAGGCCTACGCCCAAGCCATGCTTAAGCTGGTAGCCCAAGCCCGCCAGATAGCCAAAATCAACCGATTTGTAGCTGTTTTTTACGTCAACCGATACGCTGCCACTTTCCGCTTTTGCGGCCACCAGGAACCCTACCTGCGGGCCAGCCTCGAAGAAAAAACCGTCGGTGTTGACGTGGAAAGCCAGCGGCACATCTACGTAGTGCAAGCGGATGCCCGCATCACTGTTGTTAGTGTATTTGGCCCCCTTTTGCGAGTAGAGTAGCTCGGGCTGAAAGGCAAACAGCTTGGCAAAGCCAATATTGGCAAACACGCCCGCGTTGAAGCCAAAGCGATTAGCAAACCTATTTCCGGCATCGGGCCCCACAAAATTGGTGAGCGAAGCGCCTGCCTTAACACCCAGCGATACGTTGCCGCCGCGGCCGCGGTACTGCGCCTGGGCCGCCGTGCTCAGGCCAAGGCCGAGGGTAAGCAATAGAATAGTCTTCTTCATAAAGTAGCAGTAGTTACAGAAATGGTTGAGCAGGCAAAGCTACGGCCCGGCCTCAAACGAGCCTCATGAACGCAAAAACGCCAGCCTTCTTGCGAGAGCTGGCGTTTTCAGATAATAAACTGCTACTTAGCTTTTGCCACCAAACAGGTAGTGCACCTGAAACTGGAATACGCCGTTGTGGAAGTTGTTGCTACCTTGTATGGGAGCGTTACCGGTGTTAAAACCGTCCTTGTACACGTTGGAGAAGTCACCGGTGTAGCGCAGGCCTAGGCCCAGGCCGCTCGTAATCTGGTAACCAATGCCACCTACGTAGCCGATGCCCACGGGCACCATGCGGTCGCGGCTGCTATAAACAGTGACTTCTTTGGGGCTACCCGCCTTCTCACCCTGCGGGCGAAAAAACTCGCGGTCGCGAAGTGCAAAGCTGGCCTGCGGACCGAGTTCGAAAAATAGGCCTTTGCCAGCCTCGCCCGTATTTACTTTAAACAATACAGGTACGTCGATATAGGATAGCGTTGAGCGGTATTGCTGCCCGTTGTAAGGAGCTAAGTTGCTACCAGCCGGGTAGTTAGATTGGCTGATAAAAGTGCCCTTTTGTGAGTACAGTCCTTCAACCTGAATAGAAGTCATGTCCGAAAGGCCGTAGTTTACAAGTACACCGGCCGTAAAACCAGGCTTAAAGCCCGTGTCTTTGCCAATATCCCCACCGCCCGTGTAAGAGCTCAGGTTGAAGCCACCCTTAACACCATATTTTACGACGCCGCTCTGGGCATTGGCCGCACCGGCGAAGCCAGCGAGCAGACCGAGAGAAAGAAGTACCTTTTTCATGACTGAATTAGTTAATTAAGCCCTGGTCGGCTAGAGATAAAATAATTGACGGGCGGTGGCCAGGATGCCCCTTATACCAGTCAGGGCGGGTTGAGGTTTAGCATCTGAATAGAATTCGGGGGTTTTTGCGAGCCGCTTGGGCCGGGCCGCGTCGGCGCGTAGCTTTGAAGCTACTTCAGTTGATACGTGGTGCTAGCGTTGGGCTTTCGGTTGCAGTGGGCTAAATATTATCTACTTAGCGCCGCCTTGTTGAGTTGGCTAAGCGCCGCGTTGCCGGCCCGGGCCCAGGCCCAAACCCCAACCGACTCGCTCGAAAAAAAAATAGCGCGGGGCGCATTTATTTTTGGAGCCTACGCCCAAGGGGGTATTATCATCAGCCACACGGCCCCGGTGAGCCACCTGGTGGCCTCGCATCCTACGGGGTTTGAGCTCAACGTGCAGCGCCAAACTACCGGGTCTGCCGCCTGGCACAGCTGGTACAAATACCCCAAAGTGGGCTTGGCGCTGGTGTACTACGACTACCACAACCCCATTCTGGGCCGCAGCTACGCGGCGTCGGTATACCTGAGCAAGCCCATCAGCCGCACGGGGCACCACGATTTCAGCTTTCGGCTGGGTACCGGGCTGGCCTACTTCCCCGAGCACTACGACCTCTACACTAACCGCAAAAACACGTTTGTGGGCTCGCCGCTCAACGCCACGCTACAGCTGCGCCTAGAGTATGACGTGGCCCTGAGCGAGCACCTGGGGCTGCTGCTAGGGCTGGCCCTCAACCATTACTCCAACGGCGGCACGGCCAAACCCAACTTCGGCATCAACCTGCCCACGTTGCAGGTGGGCCTCAACTACTACCAGCAGCGCGTGGTGCCAATAGCGCCCGGCCCGGCCCCGGAGCCTGCCGATATCGGGCATAACTTCTTCAACATCAGCACGAGCGCGGGCTACAAGCAGCGCACCGGCGGCGACACCCGGCGCTACCTCGTCAGCTCGGTTACGCTGGCCGCGGGGCGGCGCATCAGCCGCAAAAGCAACCTGCTGGTGGGGGCGGAGGGCTTCTGCGACCGTTCGCTGCTGGCCGTGCTGCGCGACACCGCCCGCAGCCAGGACCACCTGCCCGACACCAAAAAAGCCAGCGCCTTCGTGGGCCACGAGCTGCTGCTGGGCCGGCTGGCGCTGGTTACGCACCTGGGGGTGTACCTGTATAATCCCTACAAATCCAACCCGCCCTACTACGAGCGCGTGGGGCTTAAGTATCAGTTTACCGACCTGCTCTTTGCCGACATCGACCTGAAAGTGCACCGCGCCACGGCCGACGTTATTGAGTTTAAGGTAGGGGTGAAGCTGTAGCCGGCCGGCGCTTCGACGGGCAAAAAAGCCGGTCTGGGTGCCTGTTGCCAACGCTTGAGCCACAAGAAGTTGCGCCCCAGCTACCGGCTATGCACCTTTAATGCACAAACCCCGCTGACTTTCCGGGTTTTGCCTGCGCCGTGCTTGCTACCCTGCTTCAGTACACCCGCTACCTGCACATTGCGGCGGGATTCATCGGGTTTTTTGTGGCCCCGGTGGCGCTGGCCGTGCGCAAAGGCGGGCCAGCGCACCGGCGCTGGGGGCTGGTATTTTTTTGGGCGATGGTAGTGGCCGGCAGCACGGCCATCTTCAACGCGAGCTTTAAAGGTATGACTTTCTTGCTGTTAACAGGAATTTTTAGTCTGTACCTCGCCTTGTTTGGCTACCGCTCACTCTACCAGAAGCACCTAGCGGTGGGCCGCGCTGCGGGCGCCCGCCCCGCCCTGGCCGACTGGCTGCTGGCCGGGGCCGGGCTACTCATTTTCAGTGGCACGCTGGGGTATGGGGTAATGGCGGGCGTGGTGCCCTCCCTGGTATTTGGGCTGATAGGGATGCTGCTGACCGGCCGGCAACTGGCGGGCCTGCGGCGGCGCGGGCCGTGGCCGGCGGGGCAATGGCTGCTCAATCACATGTCGGGCTTCGTGGGGGCGTATATCGCGGCGGTATCAGCTTTTTCGGCCACCAGCCTGCCTTTCATTCCCTGGCCCTGGAATTTTCTGTGGCCTACCCTGGTGTTCGTGCCGCCCCTGGTATGGGTGAGCCGGAGCTACAAAGCCCGCTTCGCTCAGGGCCAGCGCCCCGCCGATGTACTGGAAGTGCGTATTCAGCCGGCTACGGCACAGGTAATTTATAAGGGGTAACAGAACGTCATGCTGACCAAGGAAGCATCTCGTTCGCCTCATTGGACGAATGGGGTTACTACCCCACGCGAGATGCCCCCTGCCGTCAGCATGACGTTCCGTTACCCATTGCCCACCACCAGCTGCTTATTAATTTTCCTCACCAGCCCGGGGCCTTCATAAATAAAGCCCGTGTAGAGCTGCACCAGCGCTGCGCCGGCGGCTAGCTTTTCGAGCGCATCGGCAGCCGAGTGGATGCCGCCCGCCCCGATAATGGGCAGCGCGCCCTGGCTGCGGCGGTGCAGGTAGGCGATAACCTCGGTGGCCCGCGCCCGCAGGGGCCGCCCGCTAAGGCCGCCCGCGCCGTAGCCAGCCACCTGGCCGGCGGCGGTGGTCAGCCCGTCGCGGCTGATGGTGGTGTTGGTGGCTACCAGGCCGCTGAGCTGGGTTTCGCGGGCTATTTCGAGGATGTCGTCGAGCTGCGCATTGGTGAGGTCGGGCGCTATCTTGAGCAGGAGGGGGCGCGGCTGGGGGCGGGCCAGGTTGCGCTCCTGTACTTGCTGCAACAACTTGATTAACGGCTTCTTATCCTGGAGCTCGCGCAGGCCGGGCGTGTTGGGCGAACTCACGTTGACCACAAAATAATCGACTACTTCGGCCAGGGCCTCGAAGGCGGCCACGTAATCGTCGCCGGCGCGCTCGTTGGGCGTGTCCTTGTTCTTGCCGATGTTGCCCCCGATGATGAGGTGCCGGTTGCGGCGCTGGCGCAGGCGGGCGGCCACGGCGGTGGCCCCGTCGTTGTTGAACCCCATGCGGTTAATCAGCGCCTCATCCTGGGGCAGCCGAAACAGGCGCGGCTGCGGGTTGCCGGGCTGCGGCCGGGGCGTAACGGTGCCAATCTCGACGAAGCCGAAGCCCATGGTGGCCAGCTCGTCGGTGAGGGCCGCGTTCTTATCGAAGCCCGCCGCCAAGCCCACGGGGTTGGCAAACTGGAGCCCGAACACCGTGCGCGCCAGGCTGGGGTGGCGGTAGTCGTAGAGGCCGCGCAGCGCGGCAGCAGTACCTGGTAACTGACTGGTCCACTTCAGGTTATCGAATACGAAGTGATGGGCGCGCTCGGCATCGAGCTTGAAAAGGAGCGGCTTAACGACGGACTTATACACCAGCAGGGGAGGCAACGGACGATGACGGACAAACCCAACTAGCCAGCGTTGTGGCGCAACGCTTCTGGCTAAATGCGTTGGGCAAAGTTACCCCGCCCAGCCCTCGCGGTCGAGGCTGCGGTACTGAATGGCTTCGGCAAGGTGCTGAATCTGAATCTCTTCGGTATCAGCGAGGTCGGCAATGGTGCGGGCCACTTTCAGGATGCGGTCGTAGGCGCGGGCGCTCAGGCCAAGGCGCTCCATGGCCGTTTTGAGCAGCGTGCGGCCGGCCTCACTTATCTCGCAGATGTCCTTCACCATTTGCGGGGGCATCATGGCGTTGGAGTGCACGTCGGCCTGGTCGGCGAAGCGCTTGGTCTGCACGTCGCGGGCTTTCTCCACGCGCAACTGAATGTCGTGGCTGGTTTCCGACTTGCGGGTTTCCGTCATCTGGTCGAAGGTCACGGGCGTTACCTCCACGTGCAGGTCGATGCGGTCGAGTAGCGGTCCCGACACCTTGTTGAGGTACTTTTGCACCACGCCGGGGCCGCATACGCACTCCTTGTCGGGGTGGTTGTAATACCCACACGGACAAGGGTTCATGCTGGCAATGAGCATAAAATTGGCCGGAAAATCGATGCTCACCTTGGCCCGCGAAATCGTGACGCGGCGCTCTTCCAGCGGCTGGCGCATCACCTCCAGCACGGTGCGCTTGAACTCGGGCAGCTCATCGAGAAACAGCACACCATTGTGCGAAAGCGAGATTTCGCCTGGCTGCGGGTTGCTGCCGCCGCCCACCAGCGCCACGTCCGAAATGGTGTGGTGCGGGGCCCGAAAGGGCCGCTGGTTGAGCAAGCCCTGGCCGGTGCTCAGCTTGCCGGCCACCGAGTGAATCTTGGTAGTTTCGAGGGCCTCCTGCATGTTGAGGGGTGGTAAAATGGTGGGCAAACGCTTGGCCAGCATGGTTTTGCCCGCGCCGGGCGGCCCAATCATAATCACGTTGTGGCCGCCGGCCGCCGCTATTTCCAGCGCGCGCTTGATGTTTTCCTGGCCCTGCACGTCGGCAAAGTCGGCGGCGTACTGGTTGGCGGTGTGCTGAAAGATGTCGCGCGTGTCAATGCGCACGGGCTCAATCACTTCACGGCCTTCAAAGAAGTCGATGGCCTGCTGCATCGTCTCCACCGGAATCACATCGAGGTTGTTAACGATGGCCGCTTCCTGGGCGTTTTCCTTGGGCAGAATAATGCCCTTAAACCCCTCCTTGCGGGCCTGAATGGCAATGGGCAGCACGCCCTTGATGGGCCGCAGCGCGCCGTCGAGCGAGAGCTCGCCCATAATGATGTAATCGCCTAGATTATCAGTAGTTAGCTGCTGCGAAGCGTGCAAAATGCCCAGCGCAATGGGCAGGTCATAGGCCGCGCCTTCCTTGCGGATATCGGCCGGGGCCATGTTCACCACCACCTTGGTGCGGGGCATGCGGTAGCCGCGCAATTTCAGGGCCGACTCGATGCGCTGCTGGCTTTCCTTGATGGCGCTGTCGGCCAAACCCACCACGTAGAACAGCGTGCCCGCCGTCACAACTACTTCAATGGTAATGGTATACGCATTAACCCCTTGCACGGCGGAGCCGTAGGTTTTAGTCAGCATCTTTTTAGTATAACGATTTTACCTACAAAAGAACGGCAGGCCCGCGCATAAACGGTGGGGGAGGGGCCAAAAAAGAACGTCATGCATTCCGCAGGGAAGCATGACGTTCTGATTAAAGCAAACGTTTGTCCTTGCGAGCGCAACGCAGTGGAGCACGTAAGCCCTATTAAGCGAGCAAAAAACTACGCGATTACCAGCTTCTCAATTAGCAATATCAGGATGTGAATGACCTTGATGTGCACCTCCTGGATGCGGTCGGCAAAGCCGAAGTGCGGCACGCGAAGCTCCACGTCGCTGAGGGCGGCGAGCTGGCCGCCGTCTTTGCCGGTAAGGCTCACGACTTTCATGCCGGCGGCGCGGGCGGCCTCGGCCGCGCGCAGGATGTTGGGCGAGTTGCCGCTGGTGCTGATGGCCAGCAGCACATCGCCGGGCCGGCCCAGCGCCTCCACGAAGCGGCTGAATACGAACTCGAAGCCGAAGTCATTGGCCACGCAGGTCATGTGCGAGGCTTCGGTGAGGGCGATGGCGGCCAGGGCGCGGCGGTTGTGGCGGTAGCGGCCGCTCAGCTCCTCGGCAAAGTGCTGGGCGTCGCAGAGGCTGCCGCCGTTGCCGCAGGTGAGGACTTTGCCGCCGCCATTGAGGCTGGCCGCAAATAGCTCAGCGGCCTGGGCAATGCGGGCGAGGTTGGGTTCATCGGCCAAAAACTGGTCGAGCACGGAGCGGGCTTCAGTCAGCTCGGCGCGGATGAGGTCGGGGAGGTGCAAGCAGAAAAACTAGTAGGTGGGTGGGGGAGTGGGCGGCGTGTTATAAGCCTGGGGATAAGTGGGCGCAGCAGGGCCAGGCGTCGGGGGCACGCTGCGGGCGGGCGGATACACGGTGGGGTTGGGCAGGTGCTGCGGCTGCATGGGGGGCTTTTTAGCGTCGAAAAGCTGGGCTTTTAGCTCGTTTATTTTCTGCTCCTGCTTCGATACATTGCGGCGCAGCAGGCCGCTGTCGGCTTTCTCCACCAGCATGAGCAGGGCCGTGACGAATACGCCCACCCAGGTGAGGCCCAGCAGCAGGTTCACCTCCATGCCCAGCGTGTAGGCTTCGACCCCAAACACGCTCATGGACGAGCGCACGGCCGGGAAAAACAGGAAGAGCAGCGCCACAAGCAAGTAAAGTAGCGCAATGATGGTAACAATGCGTTTGAGAAAGAGCATAACGAAGGAGCAAAAGGATGGATGAATGCCAAAAATAGGCTGAACCAGCAGGCTCGCTTTCCCTTACGTTCAGACTAACGCGGCGTTGGTTTGCAGCTGGCTAAGGCGGTGGTAGAGGCCGCCCTCGCGCAGCAGCAGCTCGTCGTGGGTGCCGCGCTCCACAATGCGGCCGTGCTGGAGCACGATAATCTCGTCGGCGTGGCGCACCGTGCTGAGGCGGTGGGCAATAACGAGCGAGGTGCGCGAGGCCATGAGGCGCGTAAGGGCCTCCTGCACCAGCTTCTCGCTCTCGGTGTCGAGGGCCGAGGTGGCTTCGTCGAGAATGAGAATGGGCGGGTTGCGCAAAATGGCGCGGGCAATGCTCAAGCGCTGGCGCTGCCCGCCCGAGAGCCGCCCGCCCCGGTCGCCGATGGTGGTTTGGTAGCCGTCGGGCGAGGCCATGATAAAGTCGTGGGCATTGGCCGTTTTAGCGGCTTCTATCACCTCTTCCTCTGTGGCTTCGGTGTTAAACTTGATGTTGTTGTAAATGGTATCGTTAAACAGGATGCTTTCCTGCGTGACGATGCCCATCTGGGCGCGCACCGAGTGCAGGGTGCAGTCGCGCACGTCGTGGCCATCTATGAGCACCTGCCCGGCGCTAGGGTCGTAGAAGCGGGGCAGCAGGTCGGCCAGGGTGCTTTTGCCACCGCCGCTGGGGCCTACGAGCGCAATGGTCTGGCCCTTTTTCACGGTCAGGCTCACGTCAAACAGCACGGGTACGTCGCCGTAGTGAAAGCTCAGGTTACGCAGTTCGACCTGCTCCTTAAACTCGGGCAGCTCGATGGCCCCCGGCTTATCGCGCACGTTCGACTCAGTATCAATAATGCTGAGCACCCGGCCGCCGGCCACCAGCCCGCGCTGGATGCCGCCAAACGCCCCCGAGAGGTTTTTGGCGGGCGTCAGAATCTGCGAAAACAGGATGATGTAGGTCATAAACTCCGAGGCTGACAGCCCGCCGGCCTCGCCGCTGAGCACCAGTGAGCCGCCGTAGTACAGCAGCCCCGCCACCACCGTCACGCCCGCAAACTCACTGAACGGCGAAGCCAGGTCGCGGGTGTTGTCGATGGCCTGCGTGGTGCGGGCGTATAAGTCATTCTGGTACTGGAACTTACCAAACACGTAGTTGCGGGCGTTAAACGCCTTCACCACGCGCATGCCGCCCAGCGTCTCCTCAATCACCGAAAGCATAGCGCCCAGCGTGGTCTGGCTAATGGTGGCGTGGCGGCGCAGGCGCTTCGACACGCTGGCAATAATGCCGCCCGAAATGGGTAGCAGCACCAGCGAAAACAGTGTGAGCCGCGCCGACATCGAGAACAGCAGCACAAAAATGCCCACAATGTTGAGCGGCTCCTTGAACACGGCCGTGAGCGTATTGACCACCGAAATCTCGACCTCCTGCACGTCATTCGTCAGGCGCGAAATGAGGTCGCCCTTGCGCTCGTTGGAGAAGTAGCCCAGCTCCAGCTCGGTGATGCGCCCGAAGAGCGCGCCGCGCACGTTGCGCACCACCCGCGCCCGCACCCGCGCCAGCAGCCGCCCGCCCAGGTAGCGAAACACGTTGCTCAGAAACACCGACACAATTATCAGTACGCACACAAACGCCAGCGTGCCCTGCTTGCCGTAGCGCCCCAGCATCTGGTTGAAGTAGTAGTTGAACAGCTCCTTGATGAAGTCGATGGACAGCGAGAAGGCCGGTAGTGCCGTCGGGGCGGCCACCGTGTGCGTATCGGTGGTGTTGAACAGCACGTTGAGCAGCGGAATAACCAGCGTGAAGTTGGCGATGCCGAAGAAGATGCCCAGCGTAGCGTACACCGCGTAAAGCGGCACAAAGTCGGCGTAGGGCCGCGAAAAGCTCAGCAGGCGCAGGTAAGTTCTCAAAGAGTCACAGATTAAACGGCTTCCGGACCGCAGATTCAAACGGATTAAACGGATTTCGCAGATACGCCGCTAAAGCGGCTGACTATGCGAGGCGGGCGGGGCCGGGTGCTTTGTGGGGCGCTGGCTAGTGGCGAAACGTGGCGGTTACTTCAATTTTGCCTTGGATGTGCTGGTTGAACTCGGGCAGCTGCTCGGCGGGCACCCATAGCTCGTTGTGTTGGGCGTCGCCCACGTTTTGCACCGCGAATTGGGCCAGGTAGTCGGTAGCCACCGCGAAGCGCACCACGTGGCCCACGCCGTAGTAAGGCACGTTCCAGTCGCGGCTGATTTGCACCGCGTACTCCTCGTTCAGCACCGGATAGAAGATGGGCTGCTCCGGCAGCCGGGGCGGAAACGCCCGCCACCCGCTGGCCGCAATTAAATCCAGCTCCACCTGATTAACAGGACGATACAAAAAAGTAATGTCAGCCATCTCAAATCAAAAAGGGGAAACAATCCAAAAGGCATAGTCAGCAAAAAGCGTAGTCAGCCGCGCAGCGGCGTATCTGCGAAATCCGTTTAATCCGTTTGAATCTGCGGTTAAAATTCGTGCAGGCGCTGGGCGATATTCCAGCGTAGCGCCACCGACGGGTACACCTCCGTGCCGTTGCCGATGGAGCCACCATCTGTGTAAGTAAGCGGCTGATTGATTGACTGATGCCGCACAATAAGGCTGGCGTCGAGGTACAGGTTGAGGCGGGGCTGGTAAGTAGCCGTGAGGTCGCCGTGGAAGAGGTGGCTGGTGTTGCCGTCGCCCACGCGGTAGCCGTACTCGCGGGGCTTGCCAGTGGCATCGAGGGGGCGTTTGTCGTAGGGCAGCAAGGGATTTGAGCCGTAGTTGCTGTCCAAGATGGGCATGCCCACCGGGTTGTACACAAAATCGAGGCCCTGCTTGGTATAGAACGCCTTGGCCACTAAGTTCAGGCGGGGCAGCGGCTGATAGCTGAGCACGCCCAGAATTTCGGTCAGGTTGGCTCCCATAGGGTGGGCAAGGGGCTGCTGGTACTGCTCATAGGCAGTATAAATATTGGTGTGCTGGTACGTGTAGGGCCGGATGTAGTTGAACTCCACCTGCAAGTCGAGGTTGCGGATACCGGCCAGGTCGATGAGCTTGCCGCCGAGCTGGATGGCCTGCTTATTACTCCACCAGCCATCGCCGGCCAGCACTTCTTTTATCTTAAACTCATCCAGCACCAACTGGCCATACAGCTGGGCGCGGTGCTTGATGTTCCACTTAAAGTCGAGGCCCAGCAGGGCATTATCGGTCGAGCCAACTTGCTGCTCGATAGCGCGGTAGAAAATAAGGGGGTTCAGGTATTGCAGCTCCAGCCCCCGCCCCGGCCCGCCCGACACCTCCGACTCAAACACGCCGATGTTGAAATTATTGGTCACATCGAAGCTCAGGTGGTGCAGCGCCAAGTACTTCTTGGGGTACAGCGTATCGGTGTTGGCGATGCCCCGGCGGGCCGTGAGCTCGGCAAAAATGTTCTGGTAATTAAATTTCCAGACGCGGGTATTCAGCTTCAGAAAGAAATAGGGCGAGCTGTAATCGCTCAGAATGAGCGAGCGGTACCCATTGCCGATAAAGTTGCGGTCGTGGGCCAGCTGCACATTAATGTGCCGGGTGGCGGCGTAGGTGATGCCGCCGCGCGCCGTAAAAAAGTCGTAGGCGCTAGCGAGGCCCTTAAAAGGCTTGGTGTAGCCCTCGTGCGGGGCCACTGGGTTGCCGGGCCGGCTATCCAGCTCGGTTTGGGCTTGCACCCAGCCCGGTACCTTCTCCTGGTTATCGGTAAGAAAGCCGTAGAAGCCCAGCCGCTGGTCAATCAGCCCCTCAAAGGCCACGCCGCGGGTGTTCACGTAGCGCAGGCCGCTGTTGCTGTTTGTGCCGCGGTCGGCGCCGGCTTGCAGCAGCAGCACGGGATTGAGGCGGAAGGAAAAGTCCTTGGTCTGAACGTGGTAAAAATCGGTCTGGTCGCGGTAGAAATACTTTAGAAACGGCTTCCGGCTCTGGTTGAGGCTGTCGCCGGTGGCCGAAAACATCCAGTTATCCTGCACCAGGTATTGCGCATTAAAGCGGTCGGCGGCCGACAAGTCGGCCCCGCTATCGAGCAAATGCTCGCCCAGGTGGCCCGCCGCCGAGCGGGTGTAGGGCCGGGCGCTGGTGTGGGGGTCTTGCAGCGAATCGGGCCCATACTTAATAGCGTAGCGGTCGATGAGCCGGTAGGTATTGGGGTCGAGCGGCACGTAGAGCGGGCCCTGGTAGGGCGAGCGCGCCGCGCGGTAGCCGGGGCGGGCGGGCAGCGCGGGGGCATCTTGCACCACGGCCGGGGCTGGCCTGGCCTCCACCGCGGTGGGCTGCGTGGGCTTGCTATCTACGATAACGGGCTGGTCGGCTTTATCGGCTTTGGGCTCCTTGCTCACCGGCTTTTCGCCGCTGGGCGCGGGCGGCAGGGGCTTGTCGAAGATGTACCAGTTGGCCGAGTTGGGCTGGGGCGGCGTAGTCTGGGCCGCCAGCGGGCCCACCAAGGCGAGCAATAAGAAAGACAGGTAGTATTTCATTCAACCAAAAACTACCCGAAAGGGGGCAGGTCAGGCAAATTTACGTCGGCCGCCGCTGCCTTGGGTTTTGGCCCCGACCTTTGGCTCTGGCCCACCGCCCGGGCTGCCCCGCCCGCCGTGCTTCGCCTGCTCCGTTTTTCTGCCCTCGACCTTGCCCGCTGGGATGCCTGCGTGGCTGCCAGCCCCGGCGCGCCGCCCTACGCCCAGGCGTGGTGGCTGCGCGCCACCGCCGGCCGCTGGGCTGCCGTGGTCGAGCTGGGCCCGGCCGGCGAATACCGCTCGCTGCTGCCGCTGCCCACCAAGTGGCGGCCCTGGGGCCGGGTGGCCTACCAGCCACTTTTCACGCAGCAGCTGGGCCTGGTGCTCACGGCAGAAAGTGCTTATTTGCAACTAGCAGATTATCTGGTAGTTGCAAATAAATTCGTAAGCTATCTCTACCAGCAGCTGCCGCCTGCGGTGCTGCCGCTGCCCCCGCTGCCGCCCGGCTTTGCCGCCGCCGAGCGCCTTACCTACCACCTCAGCCTGGGCCCCGCTGTTGCCGCCCTGCGCCAGGCCTACGCCGCCGACTACCGCCGCCGCCTGCGCCGAAATACCGAACTACATGACCCACTGATAGTTAGCGAAAGCAAAGACTTGGATGAGCTCATTCAGCTTTTTCTCACCTACCGGGGCTCCGAGCATACTGGCCTGCGCCCGCGCCACTACGCGCCGCTGCGCCGTCTCTACGCCGCCGCGCTGGCTCGGGGCGTGGCCGAGCTGCGCCAGGTGCGCGACCCCGCTACCAGTGCGCTGCTAGCGGGCGCGCTGTTTGTGCGGCACATGGGCGGGGTGGTGTACCTGTTTGCGGCGGCCTCGCCGGCGGGGCGGGCGGCGGGCGCGCCGCTGCTGCTGGTTGACGAGGCGCTGGCCCGGCACGCGGGGCAGCCGGGGCAGGTATTCGACTTTGAGGGCGGCAGCCGGCCGGCCATTGGGCGTTTCTTCGCGAACTTCGGGGCCCGGCCCGTGGCCTACCCCACGCTCACGTTCACCGTCAACACTTGGTTTCCAACATGGATGCGCCCCTGACTACCCCCGATACCACCGCCCCCGCCGAGCGCCTGCACGTCATTTGTGCCGAGCCCAGCATTGCCAATCATTTTCTGGCCGAGCTGCGTGACGTCGATATTCAAAAGGACAGCCTGCGCTTTCGGCGCAACTTGCAGCGGCTGGGCGAAATAATCGCCTTCCGCATCAGCAGCCACCTCAGCTACACGCCGCAGTCGGTGCGCACGCCGCTGGGCGAGGCGGCCAGCCAGCTGCTGCGCGATTTTCCGGTGCTGGCCACCGTGCTGCGCGCCGGCCTGCCGTTTCACCAGGGCTTTCTCAACTATTTCGACCAAAGCCCCAGCGCCTTCGCGGCCGCCTACCGCATCGAGGGTACGGCCCAGGTGCAGGTGCAGCTCGACTACCTCACCGCCCCGCGCCTCGATGAGCGCGTGCTCATCCTGGTTGACCCCATGCTGGCCACCGGCAAAAGCCTGGTGCAAACCTACCGCGCCATGCTGCGCTTTGGCACGCCGCGCCAGGTGCACATTGCCGCCGTCATCGCCTCGCCCGAGGGCGTGGCCTACGTGATGCGCGAAATTCCGGAAGCCACGCTCTGGATGGCCGCCGTCGATGAGAAGCTCAACGAGCAAGCCTACATCATCCCCGGCCTCGGCGATGCCGGCGACCTCGCCTTCGGCAGCAAAATTTAACGGGCTTAAACCCGGTCCGGCCGCTGCTTTTGTACCGCCTGCTGCCCGGGCAGCGTTGGGGCTGTGCGGAACCAGCTTGGTCGAAACCGGGTATGTTTGCGAGACTGCCCACCTCATTTTTAGTGGCTGGGCCGCCCAATTTCACTTTCCCCGTGCTGGTGTTACAATTTACCATGAAACTTGCCACTGTCTTTCTGCTCAGCACCGTTAAGTTTTTGGGCGGCCCGCTGGCGGGGAGCAGCATGGGCCTGGGTTTTTGGCCCACCATGGGCCTCACCGTGGCCGGCATGATGACGAGCGTGTTTATCATTTCGGGCGTGGGCCGGGTGTGGGTACGCCACCGGCAGCAGCAGCGCCGCCTGCGCCGCGAGCCGGTGTTTTCCAAGCGCTCACGCAACATTATCAAGGTATTTCGGCGATTTGGCATGGGCGGCATCGCGTTTTTGACGCCGGTGCTGCTCTCGCCCATCGGGGGCACCGTTATCGCCACGCTGCTGGGCGTGCCGCGCCAGCGCATTATGCTGCACATGCTCTGGAGCGCGCTGCTCTGGGGCGGCGTGCTCACGCTGGCCAGCGCCCGCATCGGGCACCTGCTGCACCACTAAGTAAATTATTGATAATCAGTTACTTGCATTTAATATAAGGCGTGCCTAACGGCTAGCTTTGCCAGCCAGTACCTTCGTGCTCTCGCCCACGCAACGCTGCTAATGAAACTGAAAATAACCCTGCTGGCCAGCTTGTTAGGCTTTTGGCTGCCTCTCGCCTGGGGCCAGTCGCGGCCGCCAGCCGACCAGTTGGGCGTGGGCCTATTGGTGCTCAACGAGCAGAATACCAGCTTCTTCAGGAAACCGCCGCCCTTGTTCAGCGATAGCCTTCTGGCCACGCGGCTGCCTACCCTCACCCCCGAGCGCACTACCTGCCCCACCTGCATGGCCTGCGCCGAGCCGGTAGCCTATCACAAGGGAAAAATTCAGCCCTTCATATGCGGGAGCGAGGGCATGGAATTTATTTGCACCAAAAAGGCCGCTGGCTACACCGAAATCAGTATCGACAAGCTGGGAAAAAAAGCCTACCTCCAGCCCGGGGCCGGCATTTTCTACACCTGGAACGGCTACATGCGCCACCAGGCCAGCCAGGGCGATTATTTCACCTTTGTGCGGCAGTGGGACCGCACCGTTCTCTATGACCAGCCTTACGATTTGCGCCGCCTGCCCCGGCCAACCGCCGCATTGCTTGTTGGGCTTAAGATAAAGAACATCAGCGATTTAAAGTTTTACCCGGTGCTGGTGAAAGGCTATTGGATGAAGCTGCGCTTTACGGAAGACGGCAATGCCATGCGCTATGCCTGGGTTGTGTGGCGCAACGAAAAAGCCTGGCTGCACGGCTTTCAATTCCGCACTGATTGAAAATGAATCGAGGCCTGTAGAAATCAAAAGTGATGAGTTAAAAGTCTGACTGTCAGAATTTTAACTCATCACTTTTGAGTGCGTCTATGCTGCTGCCTTAGCTGCCTGTTCGAATAGCCGCTTAGCTGCTGCGCCGGCGCGGGCGGGCATTGATGGCCTTCATGGCCGGGGCCGAAGCGCCTTTCTTGCCGGGGTTTTTCTTGTTGCCCTTCTGGCTCTTTTTGTGGTGCTTGCCTTCTTCGAAAGCCTTGCCGGTGCGCTTGTCGATGGTGACGCCGGGCTTAATCCATTCCTTTTTCTCGTGGAACGAGCCTTTGAAATCGGGGTCTTCGCGGCGGCGCTGCTCATCGAGCACGCGGGCGTGAATCTGGCCCTCTATGAAGGGCGTGTTCGTGATTTCCACTTCCTCCGGAATGGGTAGCAGCTCAATATCCTGCCGAATCATGTCCTGGATGCGCTCGATGTGCTGGCGCTCGGCGGGGTTGGCAAACGTGATGGCCGCGCCCGTGTGCCGCGCCCGGCCCGTGCGGCCAATGCGGTGCACGTAGTCATCGTACACCAGCGGCACGTCGAAGTTGATAACGTGGCTCACCTGCGGCACGTCGATGCCGCGTGAGGCCACGTCGGTCGCCACTAGGTAGCGCACGCCGCCCTCCTTAAAGGCGTCCATGCTGTTGAGGCGGGCGTTCTGGCCCTTGTTGCCGTGAATTACGCGTACCTCGCCCACGGGCGCTTTGCGCTGCAGGAAGCGCGCCACTTCGTCGGCGTTTTCCTTGGTGCGGGTAAAGAGCATCACGCGCGTCATCTGCTCGGCGTCGCGGTGCAGCAGGTGCTCCAGCAGGTTGATTTTGGTGGCCAGGTTGGGCACTTCGTACAGGCTCTGGGTCACAGTTTGGGCGGGCTGGGCGGGGGGCGTTACCTCCACGCGCACCGGAAACTCCAGAAACTCCTCGCTCAGTATGGTCACCCGCTCGGGCATGGTGGCCGAAAACAGTACGTTCTGGCGCTTGCGCGGAATAATTTCCAGCACCCGCCGAATCTGGGGCATAAAGCCCATGTCCATCATTTTATCGGCCTCATCAAGCACCAAGGTCTGAATATTTTTCAGCACCAAATCACCCTTGAGGTAAATTTCCATCAGCCGGCCCGGCGTGGCAATCAGAATATCGAGCCCGGCCTGAATGGTTTCAATCTGCGTTTTCGGCCCTAGCCCGCCGTAGATGGCATAAATGCGCAAATCGGTGTAGGTGGCCAGCGCTTTGAGGTGCTTTTCGAGTTGAATGGCCAGCTCGCGGGTAGGGGCCAAGATGAGGGCGCGCGGGTGCTCGCCCTGCGCATATTTCACCTTCATGAGCAGCGGCAGGCCGAAGGCGGCCGTTTTGCCGGTGCCCGTTTGGGCAATGCCCAGCACGTCGTGCCCAGCCAGCAGCAGCGGAATGGTTTGCACCTGCACCGGGGTGGGCTCGGTGAAGCCAGCCTCGGCTACGGCGGTGAGTAATTGCTTGTTAAGTTTAAAGTCGGCGAAGGCGGCAAGGGTATCCATTCCGCAAAGGTCGGGCTATTTTGCTGCGTGGGCCGCAAAGTGGGATGTCCTTGCGAGCGCAACGCAGTGGAGCGCGGCAATCTTTCCTTATTGTCCTCACCAGCTGATTAGTACCCCGAATGGTAAGGAAAGATTGCCGCGCTCCACTGCGCTGCGCTCGCAAGGACAGATGATTTTTGCTGAAAAACCTTGCAGGAAACATTCCTCCGCGTATCTTTGCACCCACAAAACCACACACGGTAGATATAGCTCAGCTGGTTAGAGCATCGGATTGTGATTCCGAAGGCCGTGGGTTCGAGCCCCATTATTTACCCGCAGGAAAGTCCCTGGATGCGAATCCAGGGACTTTTTTTGTTATTTGCGCAGTTGCGTAGCCAATCGCCTACTTTTTACCACTCTAAATTTCCGCAATGAGTCTGCTCGTTATCGGCTCCGTGGCCTTCGACGCCCTGGAAACCCCCTTCGGCAAAACCGATAAAATCATCGGTGGCGCGGCCACTTATATCAGCCTGTCGGCCTCGTACTCGACCAAACCCGTGAACCTGGTGGCCGTCGTGGGTGGCGACTTCCCGCAGGCCGACATCCAGACGCTGGAAAACCACGGTGTAAATACCGAGGGCCTGCAAATCAAGCCGGATGAGAAATCGTTTTTCTGGTCGGGTCGCTATAATAAGGACCTCAACTCGCGCGAAACCATTACCACTGAGCTCAACGTGCTTGGCTCGTTCGACCCCCTTATCCCGGACGCGTATCAGGATTGCAAGTACCTGATGCTGGGCAACTTAGCCCCGCAGGTGCAGCGCCTCGTAGTGGAGCGCCTCGTGAACCGCCCCAAACTCAT
This sequence comes from Hymenobacter sp. H14-R3, assembly GCF_030063445.1. Taxonomy (GTDB): domain Bacteria; phylum Bacteroidota; class Bacteroidia; order Cytophagales; family Hymenobacteraceae; genus Hymenobacter. The sequence goes on from NZ_JASITD010000010.1 coordinate 178,155, forward strand.
CGTGCTCGACACCATGAACTTCTGGATGGACGTGGCTCCCGACGAGTTGCTGGCCACCATCGAAATGGTAGACGTGCTCAGCATCAACGACGAGGAAGCCCGCCAGCTGTCGGGCGAGTACTCGCTGGTGAAAGCAGCTCGCAAAATTCTGGCCCTGGGGCCAAAGTTCTTGATTATCAAGAAGGGTGAGCACGGCGCGCTGCTGTTTCACAAGAATAAAACGTTCTTCGCCCCGGCCCTGCCGCTGGAAGAAGTATTCGACCCCACCGGCGCCGGCGACACGTTTGCGGGCGGCTTCATCGGCCACATCGCCGCCACCGACGACTGCTCGTTCGAAAACCTGAAGCGCGCCGTTATCCACGGCTCAGCCATGGCCTCGTTCTGCGTCGAGAAATTCGGTACCGAGCGCCTGCTCAATCTCACGCAGGAAGAAATCGAAGCCCGCGAAGCCCAGTTTGAAGAGCTGGTGCGCGTGCAGCCGGTTATAGTAAACGCCTAAATAACAGATAATTAGAAGAACGTCATGCGGAGCTTGCCGAAGCATTTCGCTCGCACCGTTGGGGTTACAACTCCAACGGTGCGGGCGAAATGCTTCGGCAAGCTCCGCATGACGTTCTTTTTGGTGCCTACTCACAGTTAATCTCACCTCCCCATGTTAACCTGGCTGCGTAAAAACCGGGGCGAGCTTGTTTTCTTCGCTGCCTTCGCGGTGGTGATGACCACGGACCTGCGTCTGCCCGTGCTAAGCACCGTGCAGCGCGGCCTGCTGGCCACCGGCCTGTGGCGTGCCACGCCGCCCGTGCCCCCGGCGGCGCTGCCCGTGCGCTTCGCCAGCCTGCGCACCGACTACCCGTACCCACTGCCGCTTTACACCCTGGATGGCCACCCGGCCAACCTGCGCCAGTTCCGGGGCAAAGTGGTGCTCGTAAATCTGTGGGCCAGTTGGTGCCCGCCCTGCCTGGCCGAAATGCCCGGCTTACAAGCACTCTATCAAAAAACGGACACGTCGAAGGTGGCTTTCGTGCTCATCTCGCTCGATGAAAACCCGAACAAGGCGCGGGCTTTGCTGAAGAAGCGGGGCTACACGCTGCCGGTATTTTTTCCGGCTGCGCCGCTGCCCGCGCCGTTCGATTCGCCCTCTATTCCAGCTACCGTCATTCTCACGCCCAACGGGCGGGTGGCCGACCGCCACAGCGGCATGGCCGACTACGACACGCCCGCGTTTCGGGCGGCCCTGGAAAAACTGGCCGAGTAAGCCAGCTTCGGCAAGAAGATGGGCGGCGGGGCAACCTTACGGCCCGTTGGCGGGTACAATAGCTATACGCTCACTAACCCTTTTCCCGCCATGTCATTAGCACACAAAGCCACCGACCCGCAGGACGAAGCTTCCTCCGTCAACCCGTTCGAAAATACCAAGGGCAAAAGCACCAAGGTGCAAAACCCCAACGACAACCAAGTGTCGCACCAGGGTAATACCACCGACGGGGCCGATGCCGGCGAAGGAGTAAATAACATTCGCAATAACCCGCAGGGCAACAACCCGATGTCCGTCAACAAAGGCAAAGTAGGCAAAGGCGGCGACGCCAAGCACTAGTAGTCCAGCCTCAATAAAAACGCCCCGCTCCATCGGTTCACCGATGGAGCGGGGCGTTTTTATTGAGGAAGAATCAGCCGAATGTAAGTAGTACGCTCTTGGGGCTCGAAACGCAACTGCTCAATAGCTATCGTGTGGTTATCGAGCCACCGGGTCTGCTGCGGCTGCCAATTGGTGAGTTCCCTTGCCCATAATGGGCTAATTAACTGGTCGGATATAGTGAATAACTGCAAGCCATTGTGTAAAATACTGTTTAGTCCCTGCGCGGCAACCAGTAGCTGTTCACGGTTTGGTGAAAGATCCGGAGTATTCCACAAGGAGGTTGCGCGGCCCGAATATTTGTTGATGAGAGAGTGTTGGTAATATTCATATTGAAATAATAGGCTATCGACTATCCAGTAAGGCCGGCCGGGCACACTACCCGAAAACTCACAACGAGTACCCATATCCTCCTTCTCATCCCCCCCTCATTTGATAGGTGTCGTCGGCAAAGCGTAGCAAGGGGCCCTTGAAAGGTCGAATTACCAGGATATGGCCCACACGGTTCACCCGGCCATTACCCTCTTGCCGGATGATTTGAGCTTCTGAATACGGCCTTTGGCTACGCGGTGCCTGCGCAAAATCATTCTTACTACCTGGTTCCAACCGCAGCACAAGGCCCCGACCCACGCGCAAGGTGTCGTGTAGCCCGTTAACAAGGCGGTCGCCAGACGTGAATGCTACATTGGACCTGACCATAGCAGTTGGCTGCTCGTCGGCATGGTGTGACCTAGCCGGAAGGCTTGCTTCTGGAGAATCGGGCTTGGTATGTTCGCACGCAGTGAGGGCCAGCAGCAGCCAGTAGAAGGGCTTCATAGCGGAAAATTATCAGCTTAAAATTTAGCTAGCCAGCCGCGTAGCGGCGTATCTGCGAAATTCGTTTAATCCGTTTGAATCTGCGGTTAGTATGAGGTGGTCCGATTATGCTGGACAGTTTAGGGCACTAAGCTGAAGAAGCTGTTGATGAGTATAATAGGGCAGTTGATAGGCGATGCTGGAGTGCAAACGCTCGTGATTATAGTAGTCAAAATAAATAGCCACGCTGGCCTGAGCGTCGGCCAGGTCG
>NZ_JASITD010000011.1 GCF_030063445.1 Hymenobacter sp. H14-R3
ACGCAGTGAAGCATCTTAATCAGAAGAGCAATCTTCACGTTTAGAGCTGGTTACGCGACTAAGATGCTTCACTGCGTTCAGCATGACATTATTTTTTTAACATAAACTATTTGCTAATGGGTACTTAATCTGGGGCGGTAATTGTAATTCCAGGCTGGCTTCGGCCCGCTCGATAGCCGCCAGGCTCTCGCCGGTGCAATTGATGTCGCGGGCCTCCAAATGCTGCCGAAATTTAGCTGCCCAGTCGGGCTCACCGATGCGGGTAATGGGAAATTGAAATGCTTTTTTCACGTTCCTGAAAGTAAGTGCTTGTTTAGAATTAAACAGGTCAAAAGAACGGTCATGCTGAGCTTGCCGAAGCAGCTTACTTGCACCGCTAAATAATTGATTTAGTGGGCAAACTGCTTCAGCAAGCTCAGTATGACCGTTCTTTTGACCCGTTTGTTGGCTAAGTTGCCTCAATACGCCAGCCGGTACACGCTGCAAAACTGCTGCTCGCTGACCCACTGCGGCGCGGCCCGCATGGCCGCGTTGCGCAGCGCGCCCAGCGGCCCATCCAGGTAGCCCACGTGGCCCATGAGGCGCGAGGTGCGCACAATGCGGCCGGCCCGGGCGTGGCGCAGGCGGTGCAGGGCCGTGAAGGCGGCGGGTGGGTCGTGGGGGTTTTGGGAGAGGCTAAGGGCCAGGGCGTAAGCATCTTCCACGGCCTGGCAGCCGCCCTGGCCCATGTAGGGCGTGGCGGCGTGGGCAGCATCGCCGATTAGGCACACCCGGCCCCGGTGCCAGCGCGGCAGCGGGGCAATATCGAGTACCTCGTTTTTGATAATGGCCGCCTCGGTGGCCGCCGCCAGAATGGCCGGTACCGGGTAGGCAAAGCCCGCAAATGCGGCTTGTAGCCGCGCCAGTAGTCCCTCGCGCGCGCCGCCGAAGCGGCCCGGCACGGCGGCAAACCAATCGACCACGCCATCCTCAATCTCCGAAAAGCCAAACCGCAGGCCGCCCGCCCAGGCCTCCCGAATGGCGCGCTTGAAATGCGGCGTGAGCTGCACCGCCGACATGCCGCGCCACACCAGGTGCCCCGTGCCGGCGGGCCGCACCCCCGGAAACAGCTGCGCGCGAATGGGCGAGCGCAGGCCATCGGCCGCCACCACGAAGGCGGCTCGCACCGCGCTGCCATCGGCAAAGGTGGCCGTGACGCCGGCCGCGTCCTCGGCCAGCGCGGTGCACACTTTGCCCAGCTGCACGTGGGCCGGGCCCACCTCGGCCAGCAGCAGGCTTTGCAGCGTGGCCCGCCGAATGGCCGTGGTGCCGTGCCCAAATTGCGCCCGAATGCGGCCCTGGTCGGTGCGCAGAATGGGCCGCATCTGGCCATCCACAATTTCGATGGCTTGCAGGGGCACCCCGCCCGCGTCGATGCGGTCGGCCAGGCCCAGGCGGCCGAATACCTGCATGGCGTTGGGGGCCATCCAGATGCCCGCGCCTAGCGGCAGTATTTGCGGGGCGGCCTCGCACACAATGGCCGCCAGGTCGCGCTGCCGCAGCGCCAGGGCTGCCGTGAGGCCGGCAATGCCGCCGCCAATGATGAGGCCGGGAAGCTGCATGGGAAGGAGGAGTAGGAGTCAGATACCGCGTTCTGGCAGTTGCCAAAATGCGCTGGGCGGCCGGTGTTGCGCCGGCGCCGGTTTACGCAGCGAATGTAGCGCCCATACGCCGGCCCCTGCCTCTGGGACCAGCCAGGGTCGTTGCGAGCTGCCGCTGGGTGCGGGGCTTTTGCTGCAAGCAGCCGCGCTGGCTATCAGGCCAAAAGGTTTTTTTATTGGATAACTAGTTGTTGAATAGTATTTTATATTTTATTTTTTTTGACTGACGCGGGCCGTAAGCAGAGTTAGTGGGTGCCTGGTAGCGGCCGGCGGCAAATAGCCCGCGCCTAACCATTCCGGGCCTCGCCGTGTTACCCGGTGCGATGCCCGCTACTACTACCGCTTCCTATACTTATACTTCCGAGCTATACGAGCGCCCGGCCCTGGCCAGCAGTGCCGCGCTGGCGTGGCCGGGGGTGCGCGTCGAGCGCTACCAGCTGGAGGCGATGACGCTGCCCGCGCACTTTCACGCGCAGCACCTGCTGCTGGTGCACCAAGGGGCCCAGCCGCTGGTGGCCACCCGCCGCACCGGGCCCCGCGTGGAGGCCGACCAGTTCCGGGCCGGGGATGTGGGCCTGTACCCCAGCGGCGAATACGGCCCGTTTGGCTGGGACGGCCCCGCCGATATCATTCACGTGCACTTGGATGCCGAGGCTTTGGAAAACCGCGCCCGCCACGACCTGGACCTAGCGCGCTTTGCCCTGCGCGAGCGGTTTCGCTGCGACGATGGCCTGCTGGCGCAGCTGGGGCAGCAGCTGCTGGCGGCCACCGGCCGGCCGCACGCGCTGGGGCAGCTCTATACCGAATCGCTGGTGATGATGCTCTGCTACCACCTCATCGAGCATCACGCCACCTTCGAGCGGCGGCTGGCCGCCGGGGCCGGCGGGCAACTGCCCGCGGCGGTGCTGGCCCGCCTCGATGCTTACCTGGAGGCCCACGCCGAGCTGCCCGTGACGCTGGCCGTGCTGGCCGACCTGGCCAATCTGAGCGTGTTTCACTTTGCCCGCCGCTTCAAGCATACCACCGGCCGCTCGCCCTACCAGTACGTGCTGGACTGGAAAATGCGGCGCGCGCGGGTGCTGCTGCAAGCTGGCGAGCTGCCGGTGGCCGCCATTGGCGATGCGCTGGGCTTTGCCTCGCCGGCGCACTTTGCGGCGGCCTTCAAGCGGGCCGTGGGTCAGGGGCCCCTGTCGTTTCGGCAGGGTGGCGCGGGGCGCTAAAAGCGCAAGAATTCGTAAGAAGCGCGCAAGAATCGGGCGCCCGGCCGGGTGGGGGTAGGGGACCTTTGTGGTCGTTACAGCAGCCGCAAAAAGCGGTTGCGCCACGCTTATTTCCCTCCCATGAATCCTGTTATTTTGGTGGCTGGCGCCACCGGCAACCTGGGCGGCCGCCTGGTGGCGGCCCTGCTTCAGCGCGGGGCGACCGTGCGGGCGCTGGTGCGCCCCGAAACCGACCCTGCCAAGGTAGCCCACCTGACCCAGTTGGGCGTAGTAGTGCTGCCCGTGGCCTTTGCCGACCACGCGGCCCTCACCCATGCCTGCCAAGGGGTGAGCTGTGTGGTATCGGTGCTGGCGGGCCTGCGTGAGGTTATTGTGGATGCCCAGGCGCAGCTGCTGGCGGCGGCCGTGGCCGCGGGCGTGCCCCGCTTTATCCCCTCCGACTTTGCCAGCGACTACACCCAGCAGGCCCCCGGCCTGAACCGCAACTTCGACCTGCGGCGCGCATTTCGGGCCCAGCTCGACCAGGCGCCCATTGCGGCTACATCTGTGCTCAACGGGGCCTTTGCCGAAGTGCTCGCCTACAACATTGCGCTGCTCGACTTCAAGCGCCAGCAGGTGGGCTACTGGGAAGATGCCGACTGGCAGATTGACTTCACCACGATGGACGACACGGCCGCTTACACGGCCGCCGCCGCCCTGGACCCGGCCCCGCCCCGCTTCCTGCGCATTGCCAGCTTTCAACCCAGCCCCCGCGAGCTGGCCGGCATTGCCGAGGCGGCCGGGCGGGGCCAGTTTGCGCTGGTGCGCCTGGGTGCCCGCGCCGACCTGGCGGCCCACGTGCAGCAGGCGCGCGCCGCCAACCCCGCCGGCGAGCAGCAGCTCTACACCGACTGGCAGCAGCTGCAATACATGCTGAGCATGTTCAGCGTGCAAAACCGCCCGCTCGATAACGCCCGCTACGCCGACCTCACCTGGACCGCTGCCCGTACCTTCTTAACTGCCTAATACTATGCAACCTATGCCTGCTGATTTTTTAGGTGAGTATTCCGACGAGGCGCTCATCAGCCACCTGCCCGGCTTCACCAACCACTACGCCACCGTGAACGGGGTGCGCCTGCACTACGTGGCGGGCGGCAGCGGCCCGGTGCTGGTCTGCCTGCCGGGCTGGCCCCAAACGTGGTTTTCCTACCATCCCATTGCCGCCGGCCTGGCCCGGCACTACCGCGTGCTTATCGTGGACATTCGCGGCATGGGCAGCTCCGACAAGCCCGCCACCGGCTACGACAAAAGGACGATGGCCCAGGACGTGTTGGCGCTGCTGCGCCACCTGGGCATCGAAAAAGCGTCGCTGCTGGGCCACGACATTGGGGGCATGGTGGCCAGCAGCCTGGCCTTCAACCACCCCGAGGCCGTGGATAAGCTTATTCTGGCCGATGGCGCGCACCCCAGCCCAGGCCTCCTGCACATGCCGCTGCTGCCCGCCCCTGGCGCGTTTGGCAACAAAATGGACGGGCAGCAGCCCTACGTGTGGTGGATGGCCTTCAACCAGGTGAAGGGCCTGCCCGAGCAGCTGCTGGCCGGCCGCTTCCAGTACCTGCTCGATTACCTGTTTGCCTACGTGATGCTCGACGAAAGCAAGATGTCGGCCTTCGACCGGGCTACCTACGCGGCCGTGTACAACCAGCCCGAGAATATTCGGGCGGCCAACGCCTGGTACCAGGCCTTGGACCAGGACATTGCCGACGCCAACACCTACGGCCGCCTCGCCATGCCGGTGCTAGGCATCGGCAGCCACGTTTCCCACCGCTACTTGCAAATGAGCCTGCCCCACGTGGCCGACAACGTGCAGGTAATCGGGCTCTTAGATAGCGGCCACTACATGTTTGAGGAAAAGCCGGCTGAGGTGCTGGAAGCCGTGTTGGGCTTCCTGGGCTAGGGGGCTGCGTAAAGGAATTCTCAGGTTAGGATGCCGCGTTGCGGCTTAGGCAAACGCTAACGGCCAATGGTTAAAGTGCAGTAAATATGCACTTTAACCATTGGCCGTTAGCGTTTGCCTACCCACATCAACTTCGAAGCTGCGCTAAAGTCGGCGCGTGCCGGGTTGCCCTGCCGCGCCTGGCAAGCGCCGCCGGCTGCAAAAGTCGCCTGGTGCCGCGCAGTGCCTGGCTAGCGTTAGTAGCACTGCAAGAACTGGCGCACCTGGCTGAAATCGCGGCGGGCCAGGTCGGCCCGCTTTATCCAGAAGTAGAGGCGGCCCATGTCGCCCCACATCATGCCGGCTTCGGCTTCGTGGCTGTCGAGCTGCAAGAGCAGCTCCCACTCGCCAGCGGCTTGCTGCGCAAGCGCAGTCGCTTGGTCGCGGCTAAGATTTTGATTTTCAATACTAATGCCGCTCTGGCTAGCCAGCACGCACTGCGCGCGCATGGGGCCCTGGAGGTTGTCCGAATTGCCGAGCAGGCGGCTGGTGCCGTCGCCGTGCTGGGTGAGCAGCAGGAAGCCGTAGGCGGCGCGCTGGTCTTCGGTAAAGGCTTCTTCTGGTAGGGGCAGGTCCTCGTCCCAGGGGTTGGGCAGGGTGAGCTCGGGGGCGAAGGCCAGGGCGGCGGCGGGGAAGGCGGAGTAGGCTTCGGCCGTTAAATCGGTGGGTAAGGGCCTGGTTACCAGTGCCTCCGCGGCGGGGTAGTACTGCACCACGGCCCGGCCGCGGTCGGCGGGGTCATGGCCCCAGGGCTGTTCCAGCGCATCGTAGAAAAAGGCCAGCCGGCCGGTGGGAGGTAGCAGCCCGCGGGCATCGTGCGGGGCCACTTCGGCCAGGTTAAGTTGGGCGATGAAGCTGAGGCTGCGGCCCTGCCAGGTGGGCCAGGCGGCGGCGGCGGGCAGGTCGGGCGCGCCGCCCAGGCGCGAAGTGCCCAGGGCCAGCGGGGCCGCTGCCGGAGCCGCCGCCTGCGGCAGCACCCGAATGCTGGGCCGGCACAGCGGGGCCAGCAGCGGCCAGAACTCGCCCAGGTCTTTGCCAGTAACGAGGGCTTGTAAATCAGCTAGTTGCTGCATGGTTACTTGGTTTTGAGCTGGCGAATAATTGTCTCGTCCGTAATCTTATCATCGTCCATCAGTAGCAAGGCTTTGCTGAGGATGATGGAGAGCACGGCGTCGCCCTCGAAGGGCAGAAATACGCCGGCCGCGCTCGGGGCTTTGGCCGCGCGGTCGGGCACAATGCAGAGGTACTGGTCGTTGGGCTCCATCAGAATGTTGCCGCTGCCGAGGTGGATTTTGTAGGTGCGCAGCTTGCCCTGCACCACCAAAAACTTGTCGGTGAGGGTGCTGACTTTGCCGATTTTGAGGCGGGGCACCAGGCGCGCCAGGGCCAGGCGGCGGTTTTTGGCCACCTCGCTGAGCTCGCCGAAGCTGTAGCTTTCCCAGTAGGTGCGAAACTGGGTGAGGCCGCCGTTGTCGCGCCACTGCGGGTCGTTGCCCACGCTGGCCACGCCCACGAACAGGTCCACGTCGCGCATCACTTCGGAGAGGACCAGCGGCGGGATTTCGGGCAGCGGCACGGCCTCGCCGGCGCGGCTGAAGCGCACCTGGTCGGTGCTCACGTAGAGCCAGATGCCGGTGTCGTTGAAGGCCTCGTCGGCGTCTACTTCGCTCACCCAAAACTCGGCTTGCAGGCCGTGGGCGGGCAGCGGCAGGGTGGCCGTTTCGGTTTCGTAGCCCTTGTCGTAGGCGCCCAGCAGGCTGTATTTCCAGCCGCGTATCTTGGCTAACGAGCTGAATTGGTGCTGCTTGAGCAGGTGGGCCGCCATGCGGTTGGAGTAGGTGCGGGTGCGCTCCTCGGGCGGCGTGAGCAGGTACACTTCTCTAAATGCTTGTTTGATAGGCTGTTGTAGCTGCTGGGCTTCGAGCAGGCCCCGCCAGGCCAGCACCTCGGCGGCGGGGGCCAGCACGGGGTGCCACAGCTCCACCAGGTCATCGTCGGTGGGCGGGGCCACGGGCTGATGCTTAGCATCGCGCCAGCCGTTGGCCAGCCAAATGGCGTCGGTGTGGGTGCCGTCGGGGTGGTGAAAGCGCCAGATGAGCGGGCGCGTGAGCAGGCCCAGCAGGCCGTGTTCGGCGTAGTGCTGCCGAAACCACGGGGCCGCCATGCGGCGGCCGGCCACAAAGCTGCGGTCGAGGCGCTCGCGCTGGGCGGTGTAAGTTTGCTGAAGCTGCAAAGCATTGTTCTTTAGCTTTTTAAGCTCGGCGGCGTGGGTGGCTTTGAGGGCGGCGGGCGCGGCTTTGAGGGGCTTGCCGGCCTTGGCCCAGTGCACCTCGGCCTTGCCGTGTTCGAGCAGCAGCGTGGCGGTGTAGTCGGCGAAGGTTTCAACCAGTTGGCCGTCTTCCAGGCCAAAATCGGGCACGGCCATGTCCTCAATCTCATCGGGGCTCACGCCCAGCTCGGCCGAAACCTGGAGGATATACTTGGCAATGAGCGCCTGGGTATTGGTTTGCTTGATGCGGGGGCGCACCCGCGCCAGGGCCGCCACGCCGGGCAGGCCGCTTTGCGAAAGCGTGAGCAGGCAGGCGTTGCCCAGGGCCATGGCCGCCGGCCCCTGGCCCGGAATCTTGCGGTAGCACTTGGCGGCCAGGGCACTCAGCTGCTGCAAGATGCCGGCATCGGCCAGCGGCTGCACGGCCCACGCCAACCCTTTGGCTACGATGGCATTAGGCTCTAATAAATAGGTGTAGGACGAGTAAGTGCGGGTGCGGCCATCACCGTAGTCCACGGTTTGGGTTTCCTCCACAATGGGCGTGGTGGCCAGTAATTCGAGCCAGGCGAGGGCCTGCGGGCGCACGGCATCGGGGCCCACGGCGGCGGTGGCGGCGGCCAGCTCCTTGCGAAACTTAGCGGTGGGCTGGCCGCCGCTGGTTTTTTGCCACAGGTGCAGCAGGCGCAGCCAGGGCAGGGTGGTGGGCGCGTCGTCGGGCAGGCCGTCGGCAAACTGCGCCAGTTCCCGTCCGAAGGCATCGCCCGCGGGGAAGCTGACGACGGGCCGCCCTTCGGCGTTGCCCAGGCTCAGGATGCCCTGGAGGCGGCGCTGCATCTTGGTTACTTCGTCGGCCCGCCAGCCCGTTAGCTCCAGGTGCGTCGCGGCCAGAAATTTGGCTAGATACGCGGCCAGCGGCTCCGTGAGGCCGTTTTTCTTCGCCGATTTTTCTAATTGCCCCAGCGTCAGGCCCACCGGAAAAATGCCCAGCGCCTCGCGGATGGCTTCGGCATTGGGTGTGTCGAAGCGCAGGCCGTAGCCGTGAAAAAGCTGGATGAACTCGGGGTTGCTGAGCGCCAGGGTGGTGCGCATCAGCCCTTCCAGCAGCCGCAGCAGGGTGGTGCGCAGCCGGCCCCCGTTGGCCCGCAGCGCCACCAGGGCGGCCAGCGCCAGGCGGCCCCGGTAGGCGGCATCCTGCGCCTTGGCGGCCTGGTAAACGGGCAGCTCGGTGATGGTGCTGTGCCAGTTGGCCGTGCTACCGGCCTCTTTAATAAGCTGTTGCAGCACCGGCTGCATTTCCCGCGACGCGGGGCTGGCATCGGCGGGAAGGTCGGCCAGGGTGAATTTTTCGGAAGTAGGCATAAAATTCTGATTATTAGGGGGGAGCGTTTGGGGCCCTTTTGAACGTCATGCTGAGCTTGCCGAAGCATCTCTACCGCGGCATTGGAGTCAGTAATCCTAACGGCGCGGTAGAGATGCTTCGGCAAGCTCAGCATGACGTTCAAATAAAATTTCATAAAATACTGAAAATCAATAATTTATCCTCAGACGCCCACCAGCGGCGTGAGCTTGATGAAGCTGGCCGTGGCCCCGGCCCCAAGCCAGATTTCCTCGTCGAGGGTTTCGGCCTGGCGGTCGTTCACGAGCAGAAAAAAGCCGTTGTTCTGAAACGCTTCGAGGGCGTGGTACACCTGCTGCTCGGCGTCGATGGCCTTGGCGGGGCGCAGGCGGTAGGTGTCGCCGTTGAGCAGGCGCTCGGAGTCGGTGGGCTGGATGAGGCCCTGGAAAACGCCAGTCTGGTGGCCGTTGTAGGCGGCTACCTCGTCGTGCACGCGGCGGGCAATCAACTCGCGCACGGTGAGCATTTCCTGGGCTATTTCGAGCTCCAGGCGGGTGAGGACGCTGCCGGTGGCGGTTTCATCCTGAATGGTGAGGAGGGCCATGGTCGTGAATTTGGAAGGTAGAAGGAAGAATTTTGAATTAGCAGGGCCTCACGCCAGCAGCAGGGCGGCGGCTTTTTTTGAGGGAAGCCGTAGCCTGCCACTCGCGCAGGCGGGCTTGCACGGGGGGCGGCGTGGGCTGCCGGGTGCGGCTTTGGAGGTCGGCGTAGGTGTCGAGCAGCTTGCGGGTGTTGCGCAGGGGCTCGGCGGGCAGGGCAGGCAGCAGCGCGTCGAGGGTTTGGTGCAGGGCCGCGTCGGTAAGGGCGTCGATGGCGCGCAGCTCGGCCAGGCCGTCGGCGAGGCGCTGCATGGGCACGAAGCCGCCGCCCAGCAGGCGGCCCAGCGCCGCGCCCAGGGCGGCGGGTAGCAGGCGGCGCTCGGCCACGGCGGCCAGCAGCGCTTCCAGCGCCAGCGCCCGGCAGGCGGGGGCGTTGTAAGTCAGGCCGATAGCCAATAGTAATGTGGTGGGCTCATCAAAGAGCGGGCCAGGGCCCAGCAGGCTGCGCAGGGCCTGCAAAAGCACCTCGCGGTTGGTCGAGTCTACGGTGTCGCGGGTGGCAGCCAGGCCCAGTACGTGCCAGTAGAGCGGGGCCGGGTACTGCGGCAGCAGCGCCACCAGAAAGGGAAAATCAGTAGCCAGGGCCTGGAGGCAACGCCACTGATGAGGTGCTCCGATATTTACAAGATTATTGTGTAAAGAATAGATTAACAGCTTACTAGGGGCTGGTGAGCGCGTGGTTTTATCCAGAATGAGCAGCTCCAGCCAGTGCTCGGTTACTTCGGGCTCGCCGGGCCGCCACCGCTCCACGTAGGTGTTCGACTTGGGGAGTAGCTCCCACACGGGCTGCCAGGGTTGCGCCACGTTGGGGCACGGGTTGTCCGTGAGGCTGGCCAGCGCCGGGAAGTGGCCCGCCGGCTGGCGGGTGCGAGCGGCCACGGCCCAGAGCCAGGGCAACGCCTCGGCCAGCGGCGTGGCCCCGGCTTCGGCGGGGGCGGGCAGGGCGGGCAGCGGCTCCTCGGTGGGGGCCAGTAGCCAGGCCAGCAGCGCCCGCAAGCCGATATGCTGCAACTGCGGCAGCAGCTGCCGGGCGGCCTCGGCGCTGGCCGGGGCCTGCCAGGCGGTGCGGGCCAGCGCCACGGCCAGGTCGGCGGGGTTGGGCGCCTGCTGCGCGGTTTGGTAAGCCAAGAGATTCTCTAACAGCTTACTAGGCGCGACCCAGCAGGGCGCGTGGGTGGGCGTGCTGAGCAGCGGCAACTCGGGCCCGGCCACCAATAAGGCCTCGGCAAAGGCCAGCCGCTGCTGGGCCACGGCCACCAGCGGGTCGGGCACAAAGTAGGTATCGGCGATGGTGGTGCGCGCCACAAAGGGCTCGGCAAAGCCATTGGCCCAGCTCAGTAGCAGTAGCTGGGGCAGCAGGGCGTGGCCCCCCGCCCGGCCGCCCGCCGCATCTTGCATAACGGCCGCCGCCCGCTCGGCCGCCGGGCCCGACAGGTAGGGGTGCACCTGCCCCACGTAGGGCTGCAACAAGTCGGCATAACCGGCCGGAAACTGGCCGCGCAGGCGCAGCAGGCCATCGAGCCAGCGCTCCAGGGCCAGCGCGTCGTCGTGCTTGAGCACCTGCCCGGTGAGGAAGAGCAGCTCGTGCCAGTCGGCCACCGGCACGATGGCCGTGGCGGCCGACAGGTCGGGCACAAGCTCAGTAAGTGACTCATAGTGAGCCGGCTCAGCTTCGGTATCCGGCAGGGCCGCCGCGCCGACCGCCGCCAGCCAGGGGGCCAGCACCGCGCGGGTGGCCGGGGCCAGCAAGTCGGCGTAGGCCAGTATGGTGGCGGTGGTTTCGGCGATTTCGGCGGGCGCGAGCAGCGGCTTTTTGGCGCTCAGCAGCTCGGCCAGGCCCTTGGCGGCGCGCTCCTGCACGGCGCTATCGGCGTGGGCCAGGGCAGCGGCGTGGAGCCGCGCCAGCGGCAGCGCCTGGGCCGGCTGGGTCTTCAGGAGCTTGCCAAAGCCCACCAGCAGGGTTTTGAGGCCGGTTTTGAGGTCTTGCCGGGTCATCAGGCCATCGGCGGCGCGCAGCAGCGCATCCAGCTCAAAAGCGGGCATCAGCCACAGGTCCTTGAGCTGGTCGAGGGCGAAATTGACGACCAGCGGCAGTGGGTGGGCCAGCAGCTCGGTAAGCTCGGTTTGGCGGGCCAGGCACTCGGCCGGAGTAGGGTTGAGGCTGCTAAACAGGTTCTTAAACCAGGTGAGCAGGGGCCGGCGGAAGTCGCGGCGCAGCGCCAGCAGGCAGCGGGTGAGCAGGTCTTCGCGCCCAAGGTGGCCCGAGGTCACCAGCTCGGGCAGCAGCGTGAGCCACGAAACGGTGGTGCGCGCCTTGCCCGAATATGTGGAGGCCGAATCGGCCATCGTGTCGAAGTCGAACAGCAGCAATACGTCGCGCTCCAGCAGCGTGGTATTAGTGCGCAAATCACGGAGGATAAGTTGGTCATACTCCTCAATGTCGCCTCCTTCTACGTCGTTGCGCTGCCCGTTGTACTCCGACGGCAGGTGGGCCACCGACTGCGCAAACAGCCACGGCTCGTGGGCCAGCAGCGCGCGCGTTTCTAGGGTGCGCAGCACTTGGTAGGGCGGGGCGGCCCACAGGTTGGCCCGGGTGCGGCGCGTCAGCCACTCGGCCAGCCAGTCGGGACGAGTGTACTCCAATACTTTCAGTGCCAGCGAGTTGTCGGCGGTTGGGCTGTTGGGGCTGTCCCAGTCGAGCGACCACCGAATATCGAAGCCCCGCCCCAGCGCCTCCTTGCGCGAATAGGTAGCCAGGCCGGCCAGAAACAGCATTTTGCCTTGCTCAGGTGTCATCAGGCAAGTCCATTGCAGCTGGCCGGGCTTCACCTCGCGCTCCTGGTATTCTTCCAGCTCCTTCTTGAGGCGCAGCGTTTTTTGCCGCACGGGCACCACGTCTTTTTTGTCCAGACTCAGCAAAAAGGGTAGAAGCTGCTGCGCGGTCTGGTGGCGGATAAGGTGCTCGAACGTGTCGGTGGGAGTCGTCATAAACAAAATACTCTTCAGCTGTAAAAACTACTTACTCAAGCGATTACTACCTCACGCCAGCAGCAGGGCGGCGGCTTTTTTGAGCGATGCCGTGGCCTGCCACTCGCGCAGGCGGGCCTGCACGGGGGCGGGCACGGGCTGGTGGGTGCGGCCTAGCAGGTCGGCGTAGGCGTCGAGCAGCTTGCGGGTGTTGCGCGGGGGCTCGGCGGGGAGCTCGGGCAGCAGGGCGGCCAGGGTTTGGGTGAGCACGTCGTCGGTGGCCGGGTCGATGGCGCGCAGCTGGGCCAGGCCGTCGGCGAGGCGCTGCACGGGTACAAAGCTGGCGGCCAGCAGCTTGCCCAGCGTCGCGCCCAATACTTCGGGCACCAGGCGGCGCTGGGCCACGGCGGCCAGCAGCACTTCGCGGGCCAGCGCCCGGCAGGTGGGCGCGGCGTGCGTGAGGCCCACGGCCAGCAGCACGGTGGTGCTTTCGGGGAAGCGCGGGCCGGCCCCCAGCAGCGTCGCCAGCACCTGCTCTACCACAGTGCGGCCCTCCGAGCCGGTGCTGTCGGTGCGGCAGGCGGTGCGCAGCAGGTGCCAGTGCAGCGGGGCGGGGTTGCCAGGCACCAGGGCGAGCAGAAAAGGCAGGCCGGAGCCCAGCGACTGCAGGTAATATTGCTCTTTCTGCGGCAGGCGGGCGTGCAGCGAGTAGAGCGCCAGGGGCGACGGGGGCCGCTGGCCGGGGTGCTCGGTGGCCACGGTTAGCTCAGTCCAGGTTTCGGTGATGGCGGGTTGCTCTTTGTCCCAAGGGTACGTATAGGTACGCGACTTTGCTTCGACATGCCAGGCGGGCTGCCAGGGTGCGGCCACGCCGGGGTAGTCGGCCAGGGCGCGCAGCGCGGGCAGCTCGGCGGTGGGGTAGCGGGTGCGGGCGGCCACGGCCCACAGCCAGGGCAGAACTTCGGTAAAAGACACCGACAACTCGCTGTACCTAAGTGGGATAAGCTTGCTGAGGCGCTCGCTGAAAGCCTTGACAATCGACTTGTTTTCGGGGGCGAAGCTGGGCAGGGCTTCGGCCAGGGCCGTGGGCGATAAAAACCAGTCGAGCAGCGCCCGCAACTCGGCGTGCGCCAGCTGGGGCAGCAGCAGCCGGGCGGCGGCGGCATCGGTTTCGGCGGCAAAGGCGGTGCGGGCCAGGGCCACCACCAGGTCGGCCGAATCGGGTGCCTGGCCGGCGGCTTCGTGGGCCAACAGCCTCGTTACCAGCACAGTGGGGGCTATCCAATTCGGGGCGTGGCTGGGCGTGCTCAGCAGCGGCAGGGGGGCGGGGGCGGCGGGGTGCAGGCGGGCCTCCGCCCCGGCCAGGCGCTGGCGCTCCAGGGGCAGCAGCGGGTCGGGGTGGTGGTACTGCTGGTCGGCCAGGTTGATTTTGGCGAGCCGGGGATACTCAAAATCAGCGAACCAGCTGGCCAGTAGGGCCCGGATAAAATTGCGGTACCCCACGTGGCTGCCGCCAAACCCGAGGTTGCGCAGGGTGAGGGCCTGCTCCGCCTCGGTCTGGTCCTCCAGTTCCCACGAGAAAACCTGCTGAATGTAGGGCCGCAGCTGCTGGGCGTAGCCCGCCGGAAACTGCTCCCGCAGGCGCAGCAGCCCATCGAGCCAGCGCTCAAAATCGGCCGGCTCAGCATCCTGCAACACCGGCCCGGTGAGAAACAGCAGCTCGTGCCAGTCGGCCACCGGCACGATGGCGGTGGCGGCCGAAAGGTCGGGCATAAAATCCATGATTATCTCATAATTATCATTTTTACTGGTAGTTATGTTTGCATCGGTAGTTTTCAGCCACGGCCCCAGCACGGCGCGGGCGGCCGGGGCCAGCAAGTCGGCGTAGGTAGCGATGGCGGCCGTTGCTTCGGCCGTTTCAGTGGCCGTGAGCAGGTTTTTTTTGGGAGTCAGTAGCTCGGCCAGGCCCTTGGCGGCGCGCTCCTGCACGGTGGCATCGGCCTGGGCGAGGGCGGCGGCGTAGAGCGGGGCCAGCGTGGGGGCAAGGCCGGGGCTGACTTTCAGCAACTTGCCAAAGCCCGCCAGCAGCGTTTTGAGGCCCGTTTTGAGGTCCTGGCGCGTGAGTAGGCCGTCGGCGTAGCGCAGCAGCAGCGCGGGCGCAAAGGCCGGGTCGGCCCAGAGGTCCTTGAGCTGGTCGAGGGCGAAATTAACGACCAGCGGCAGCGGGTGGGCCAGCAGCTCGGTGAGCTCGCTCTGGCGGGCCAGGCGCTCGGCCGGGGTAGGTTCGAGGCTGCTAAACAGGTTCTTAAACCAGGTGAGCAGGGGCCGCCGGAAGTCGCGGCGCAGCGCCAGCAGGCTGCGCGTGAGCAGGTCGGCCCGCTCCACGTGGCCCGAGGCCACCAGCTGCGGCAGCAGCGTGAGCCAGGTGATGGACCCCAGCTTTTCGCCCAGGTAAACGGCCGCCGAGTCGGCCGGCGTGTCGTAGTCGAATAGCAGCGGCAGGTCGCGCGCCAGCAGGGTGGCATCGGCTTGCAGCTGGCTTAGCAGGAAGGCCGCCAGGCCCTTGCCCCGCTCCTTGTTGGTGTGGTTGTAATGATTGGGGCGGTTGGCCAGGCTTTGGGCAAACAGCCAGGGGTCGTAGCCGACCAGCCCCTCGGCCTCCAGCTCGCGCAGCAGGGTGTAGCGCTGGTTTTGCCCGGCGCGCGACTGGCGCACCAGCAAGTCGGTGAACCAGGTGGGCCGGCTGTGGCGCATTATGGTCATAAAGTGCTCTTTATAACCCCGGTTATCCTTGCCATTGTCGAGGTCAATGTTCCAAGGCAGGTCGAAGCTGCGGCCCATTGCCTCCTGCTTGGAGTAGGTGGCC
Organism: Hymenobacter sp. H14-R3; assembly: GCF_030063445.1. GTDB lineage: Bacteria > Bacteroidota > Bacteroidia > Cytophagales > Hymenobacteraceae > Hymenobacter. The sequence goes on from NZ_JASITD010000011.1 coordinate 14,933, forward strand.
AGCCCGGCCAAAAAGAGCTGGGTTTCCCGGTGGCGCAGCTTCTTCGCCTCCGGGCTGTCGTTGCGCCAGTCGTTTATTTCCTTGTAGAGCGCCTTGTTTTGGAGGCGCACCGCCACCAGGTCTTTCTTATCGAGGTGCAGCAAAAAGTCGATGAGCGCCGGCATGGGCTGGTGGCGCACGAGCTGGTCAAAGGTTTCCACAACGGAGGCAGGAGTCATAGCAGGTATTTAAAATGCTGATTATAAATAAATTAGCCTGGAAGTAGCAAGCGGCGCGAATAGCGAGCGGACAGTCCGCAGCCCGCCCCTGCGCATTGCCGCTAAGCCGCGTGCTGGGCCAGCAGCGTCCGGCTGATTTTGCGCAGACTCGCCGTGGCTTGCCACGCGCCGAGCTGGGCCTGCACCGGCGCGGGCACGGGCTGCTGGGTGCGGGCCAGCAGGTCGGCGTAGGTTTCGAGCAGCAGGCGCAGCTTGGGGAGCGGGGTGGCGGGCAGCTCGGCCAGCAGGGTGGCAAAAAGCTGGCTCAGCACGGCATCGGCGGCGGGGCTGCTGGCGCGGGTCTGGGCCAGGTTTTTGGCCAGGTGGCCGGCATCCGCAAAGTCGCCGGCCAGCATTTTGCCCAGCACCCGGCCCAGCGCGGCGGGCACCAGGCGGCGGTGCTTGGTGGCCGCCAGCAGCACTTCCACGGCCAGCGCATTCTGGTAGCCCAGGGTGCGGGCCAGCAGCAGCGTGGCCGCCTCCTCGAAGCATGGCCCCGGCCCCAATAAGCTGGTAAGCGTGGCCGCCGACAGGGTATCCGTATTGCTTATGCGCAGCGTGTGCCAGTGCAGCGGGGCGGGGTACTGGGGCAGCAGCGCTCCCAAAAAGGGGTAATCATCGGCCAGCGCTCCTGCATAATTATCGAGGTTTACGAAGGGCTCAGCTGCTTCCAGCGGTACGGTGGCGGCCAGCGAATATAGGAGCGTGGGGGGCACGGGGGCCGGCGTGAGGGGCAGCGCCAGCAGCACCGCCGTCCAGTGCTGGGTTATGTCGGGCTGGTCGGGTCCCCACGGCTGCTTGTACGTGCGCGACTGCACGCCCACCCACCAGCTGGGCTGCCAGGGATGGACTACGCCCGGCACCCCAGCCGCCGCCACGCCCGCCAGGCCCGGAAACTCGCCGGCCGGCTGCTTGGTGCGGGCGGCCACGGCCCACAGCTGCGGCAGCGCCGCGGCCAGGGCCGCCGCGCCGGCCCCTGGCGCGGGCGCGGCGGTAGGGTCAGCTAGGTCAGCTACGCCCGCCGGCAAGGGCTCGGCCACGGGGCCCAATAGCCAGGCCAGCAGGGCGCGCAGCCCGGCGTGGCGCAAGCGGGGCAGCTGAGCCAGGGCCGCGGCGGCCTCGGTGGGGTGGGCGTGGGCGGTGCGGGCCAGGGCCACGGCCAGGTCAACGGGGTGCGGCGACTGCCCAGTAGCTTCGTAGGTTAATAACCTGGTTATCAAGGCATTGGGCGATACCCAGTGCGGGGCGTGGCTGGGCGTGCTCAGCAGCGGCAGGGCGCGCTGCTCGCGCAGCAGGGTTTCGGCAAAGGCCAGGCGCTGCTGCTCGGCGGCCACCAGCGGGTCGGCTATTATCGTAAAGAGGTCTTTATAGGGATAACCCAGGCTGGAGTCGTAGCGCAGGTGGATGCCGGGCACCAGCGGGGCCGCAAAGCCCCGCGCCCAGCTCAGCAGCAGCGCCTGCACCAGGCCCGCGTGCCCCACGGCCAGCGCGGGCTCGCGGAGCAGCTCCTCGGTTTCCGCCTCGGTTTTGCCTTTGAGCTTGGGCCACAGCTGCTGCAAGTAGGGCCGCAGGGCCGGGGCGTAGTGCGGCGGCAGCCGGCTGCGCAGGCGCAGCAGGCCATCGAGCCAGCGCTCCAGGGCCAGCGCGTCGTCGTGCTTGAGCACCTGCCCGGTGAGGAAAAGCAGCTCGGGCCAGTCGGCCACTGGCACCACGGCCGTGGTGGCCGACAAGTCGGGCACGAAGTCCAGCAGCGGGGCGTAGTCGGCCGCCGTTGCCGCGCCGGCCGCCGGCGGTGCCGCCAGCCAGGGGGCCAGCAGGGCCCGCGCCGTGGCCCCCAGCTGCCCGGCTGCGTCGCCGAGGGCGGCGATAACCGCTTGTCTATCAGGGCTTGATAAAGAAGATTTTGTGGCAGCCAGCAGCGCGGCCAGGCCCTTGGCGGCGCGGTCTTGCACGGCGGCGGCGGGGTGGGCGAGGGCGGCCGCGTAGAGCCGCGCCACGGTGGGGGCCTGCGCGGGCGCGCTGCGCAGCACCCGGCCCAGGCTGGTGAGCAGCGCGACCAGGCTGGCGGCCACGTCGGGGCGCGCCAGCAGGCTTTCGGCGGGCAGCAGCAGGGCCGCCAGCCGAAAGCCGGGGTCCAGGCACAGGTCCTTGAGCTGGCCGAGGGCAAAGTTGACGACCAGTGGCAGGCTGTGCTCCACCAGCGCCAGCAGCTCGGCCTGGTGGGCCAGCTGCTCGGCTCGGGTGGGTTGGAGGCTGAGGTACAGGTTCTTAAACCACGTGAGCAGGGCGCGGTGAAAATCGCGGCGCAGCGCCAGCAGGCAGCGCGTGAGGATGTCGGCCCGGTGGAGGTGGCCGCTGGCGATGAGCTCGGGAATCAGCGTCAGCCAGGTGATGGACTCGCGGTAGGTGGGGCCCATCATCTCGGCTTCCTCGGCGCGGGTGTCGTAGTCGAAGAGCAGGGGCAGGTCGCGCGTCAGCAGCAGCGCATCGGCCCGAAACTGCGCCAGCAGGTAGTCCGTCAGGTTAGGGCGGTCGTTTTCGGCGGCGTTGCGGTAGTCGAGCCGGCGGGCCAGCGCCTGGGCAAACAGCCAGGGGTCGTAGGTTATCAGCCCTTCATCGGCCAGCGTCCGCAGCTGGGTATACGGCAGTACCTGCCCGGTAAAAGTGCGGGCCAGGCCCAGCAGCCAGTCGGTGAGCCAGGGGGGGCGGGCGTGGCGCAGCACGGTCAGCAGCGGCTCGCAGGGCCCCTGGTAGCGCTTCTGGCCGAAGGCAGCTTCCAGAAAATCGCCGTTCCAGTAGCTGCTGAAGCTGCGCTGCAACGCTTCCTGCCGCGCGTAGCTAGCCAGCCCCGCCATAAACAGCAGCGCCCAGGTTTCAGGCACGTTACCGGTGTCAAATTTCTTAGCTAACTGTTTGGTTTTCTTGCGAATGGCCACGATATCCTTGGGGTCTAAGCCCAGCAAAAAAGTGGCCATCTCGGGCAGCGGGGCCGGCAGGCGCACCAGCTGCTCAAAGATTTCGACAACGGAATCAGCCATGAGAAAAGGCAGGAAAAGCGAGGAAATGGTATTTTATAACGTACTGTTATAAAGCAACTTGCTATAATCAATCGGCCAGCGCTAGCAGCGCCTTGGCCCCCGCCTTGAGGCTGGCCACTTGCTGCCAGGCCAGTAGGTTGGGCTGGGCGGCGGGCGGCACGGGGCGGCGGGTGCGGGCCAGCAGGTCAGCGTAGGCGTCGAGCAGGGGGCGCAGGTTGCGGGGCGGGGCGGCGGGTAGCTCGGGCAGCAGGGCGTCGAGGGTTTGGCGCAGGGCGTCGTCGGTCAGTGCATCGAGGGCGCGGCCCGCGGCCAGCTGCTCGGTGAGGCGCAGGATGGGCGCCAGACCAGCGGCTAGTATGCGGCCCAGGGCATAGCCCAGCATGGCGGGCGCCAGGCGGCGCTGGGCCACGGCCGTCAGCAGTACTTCCAGCGCCAGGGCCCGGCAAATGGGCGCGTAGTGCGTGAGGCCCACGGCCAGCAGGGTGCTGGTGGCCTCGCTAAAGCGGGCGCTGGCGGGCAGCAGCGCGCGCAAGGCTTGCTGCATAACGTCGCGCCCCTCGCTGCCCACATCGCCCGTGTGGCAGATGGTGCCGATGAGGTGCCAGTGCAGCGAAGTGGGGCACTGGGGCAGCAGCGTCAGCAAAAACGGTAGGTTGGGCTTTAGCATCCATAGGTAATACCGGCGGTCGTCGAGCAAGCCCGCGTGCAGTGAGTAAAGCAGCAGCGGCGAGGGGGGCGGACCGGCCGCAGCAGGCCCCAGGCGCAGCCCATCGTCGGCCTGTGTGCTGAGCGGGCACCACGGGGCCGTCACGCCGGGGTAGTCGGCCAGGGGCGCCAGCTCGGGGAGGTTGGCCTCGGGGTAGCGGGTGCGGGCGGCCACGGCCCACAGCCACGGCAGGGCATCGGCGAGCGGCAAGCCGGGGCTGGCAGTGGCGGCAAGCTGGCCGAGGGGCACCGGGTGGCGGCTCGCGGCGGCGGCTTCGGCAGGAGCCAGAAACCAGGTGAGGAGCGCCCGCAAACCGGGGTGCTGCAAGGCGGCCAGGGCCGTGCGCGCCAGGGCGGCATCTGGGGTGGCCTGCCAGGCCGTGCGGGCCAGGGCCAGGACCAGGTCGGCTGGGCAGGGCGGCACGCCGTGGTGCTGGTAAGCTAACAGCTTCTCTACCAATGCCGTGGGCGCCAGCCAGTGCGGGGCATGGCTGGGGGTGCTGAGCAAGGGCAGCGGCGCACTGGCGCGGCCAAGCTGGGTTTCTACCCACCCGAGCCGCTGCTGCTCCAGCAGCAGCAGGGGGTCGGGCAGCTGGTAGCGCTGCAACAAGGAGACATTGGCCAGCGTGGGCTGCTGAAACCCGGTGAACCAACCGGCGAGCAAGGCTTGCAGCATTTCGGCCCGGCCATTTTCGCCCCGCCCATACGCGTAGCCCAGCACGGTGGCGGGCACTTCGGCCGCCGGTTTATCTTTCAACACCCAGCCAAATACTTGCTGCACATAGGGGAGGAGCTGGGCCGCGTAGCCGGCCGGCAGCTGCCCGCGCAGGCGCAGCAGGCCGTCGAGCCAGCGCTCGGTGGCGGCGGGGTCGTCGTCTTGCTTCAGCACCTGCCCGGTGAGGAAGAGCAGCTCGTGCCAGCCGGCCACCGGCGCGATGGCCGTGGCGGCCGAAATATCGGGGACGAACTGCGCGTTAGCCTGGTAAGTAACAGTGGCAGTGATACTTACCCCAGAATTTGCCGCCAGCCACGGCGCCAGCGCCGGGCGCGCCGCCGCGCCCAGCAACTCGGCTTGCTGGCCGATGGTGGCAGTGAGGGCGGCGATTTCGGCGGCGGCAAGCAGGGGCTTTTGGGCGCTCAGCAGCGCGGCCAGGCCCTTGGCGGCGCGCTCCTGCACGGCGGCATCGGGGTGGGCGAGGGCGGTGGCCAGCAGCCGGGCCACGGCTGGGGCGTGGGCGGGGTGTTGCGGGGGCAGCTTGACCAGGCCGGCCAGCAGGGTGCGCAGGCCGGTTTTAAGGTCGGGCCTAACCAGCAGGCTATCAGCCACAAGCAGCAAGGGAGCCAGGCTAAAGCCTGGCTCCGGCAGCAGGTCTTTGAGCTGGCCGAGGGCGAAGTTGACGACGGTGGCCTGGGTTTGCGCCAGCAGCTCCGTGAGTTCGGCTTGCCGGGCCAGGCGCTCGGCCAGGGTGGGCTTGAGGGCCAGAAAAAGCTCCTTAAACCAAATCAGGAAGGGGCGGCGGAAATCGCGGCGCAGCGCCAGCAGGCAGCGCGTGAGCAGGTCGGCCCGCTCCAGGTGGCCCGACTCGACAAGGGCGGGCAGCAGCGTGAGCCAGGTAAACGTTTCCCCGTTTTTGCCTCCGTAGAAATAAGCTGCCTGCGCCGGCGTTTCGTAGTCAAAAAACAGCAGCAGGTCGCGGCGCAGGCGCGGAAAATCGGCCCGCAGGCTTTGCAAAAAGTAGTGCGCGCAGCTTTCCCGGTCCTCCGCTTCGTCAGTATCCTGCGCGTTGTAAGTGGTGAGCAAATGCGCCGCCGCCTGCGCAAACAGCCACGGCTCATGGGGTATCAGGCCCCGGTCGAGCAGCTCGTGCAGCAGCCAGTACGGGGCCGAACGCTGCTCCCAGTCTGCCTGGCGCGCCAGGCCCACCAGCCAATCCGTGAGCCAGGGCGGCCGGGCGTGCGCCAGCACGGTCAGGAAGGCTGACTGCCCTGCCGCTGCCGCCGGGGGCCACTTATCGGCCCATTGGCTTTCAAAGCCCCGGCCCAGCGCCTCCTTGCGCGAGTAGGTAGCCAGGCCCGCCACGTACAGCATCTCGCTCTGGGCCAGGGTGATGGGCACTATCCAACTGGTTTGGTCAGGGGCCTGGTAGGCTTCCGTTAGCTCCGCTTTGAGCCGTAGTAGCTTTTGCCGCACGGGTACGATATCGGCCGGGGCCAGTTGCAGCAGAAAAGGTCCCAGTTCGGCTAGGCTTTGGTGACGAATGAGGTGCTCGAAAGTTTCGCTAGCGGTAGTCATGTGCTTAATGATGAGCTAATTATTTCAACACAGAGAGTTCCAGACCCGCTACCCAAACCGCAGCTGCGCGGCCAGAATATGCTTGCAGGGCCCGCGCTGGCCCTGGTTGCTCGTAAACCACTGGCAGGTGCAGCGCGCGGGCTCGGGGCCGCCCACCAGCACGGTGTGCCACACGTCGGTGCCGCGCACGCGGGCCTCGGTGCGGCCGCCGGCCCCCACGCCCACCAGCTGCACATCGTCGGCCGAGTCGAGCAGGGCGCGGGCGTTTTTGAGGCGCGGGTTGAGCTTGAGAATGCGGTCGGTTTTGAAGGGCAGGCGGCGGTAGAAGTAGTGGTTTTCGGCCAGGTCGAAGCCCAGCAGGCCCATCGCCGAAAGGCTGGCGCACAGCCGGTCCACGGTGCCGGGGGCCAGGTCGTGCGCCATCGCAAAAAGCGTGGGGTTAAAGGTTTCGTTGCCCCGAAACAGGTTGTTGGCCCCCGCCAGCCACTCGGCGGGCAGGTCCTCCAGCAGCGTGTCGAGCTGGTTGCCCTCGCCCGAAAAGCCCCGGTTCACGGCCGCCGACAGCGTGAGCACGAATTCGTGGCCGCCGCCCAGGGCCAGCACAAAGGCGCTGGCCTGGCCGTCGGGCGTGGCAAACACGCGCAGGCTTTCGCAGAGGGGCAGCAGGCCGTCGAGCAGCCGCAGCCGGTGCACGCCGCCCACCCGCACCGCGCCCGCGCTGGCCACCGGCGCAAAGCTGGGCCGCGGCCCACGCAGCACCAGAAAAAAGTCGCCCTTGGCCGTGCCCGCCGGCATGCTTTGCACCAGCTGCGTGGCCTGCACGCGGGTGAGGGTCATTTTTTCCTCCATCAGGGCCAGGTAGCCCTGCACGGCGGTGAGGCCCTTTATCCAGCGCTCGGGCAGCGTCACCTTGCGCTCGGTCACCTGGCCGGCGGCGCGCTCCAGGGTCACTTCCGTTTGGCCCACGGTGAGGCGCACGGGCTCGGCGCGGGCCACCCGGCTGAGGGCGTTTACCATGGGCTCGTTGAAATCGACGTTGGTGGTGCCGCTGCTCAAAAACTCGCCCTCCAGCGCGGCCGGGCCCAGGTCGAGGCGGGCGTACACGCCGTTGCACGACGAAAACGCCTCGAAGCGCAGCAGCCCCGCGCCGGCCGTCACGATGGGGTCGCGCAGGGCGGCGCTCTGCGGCACGAAGCGCGAGGCCACCACTTTGGCTAACGTGGTTAGCCCGCGGGCAGCCAGCCACGAATCGCGCAGCCGGCCCTGAAAAAAACAAGCCGCGCCGCTGGCGGGTGCGTTCTCGGCGTAGGCGGCAAGTTGCAATGCAGCGCCTTCCGGGGCGTGCGTGAGGGCCGAGGGCTGAGCGTAGGCGTAGGTGAGGTCGGACATGGCAAAGGGAAAAAGGTGTTGCTTTCGTTTAGTAAAGGTGAGCTAAATTTTTTATAATTACTAAGAAATTTGGCAAAAATAATAAAAAACAATTAGGTGGCTAAGGCTGCGGCAAGCGGCATGCGCCGTGGGCGTTCGCGGGTTACTGCTGGTTGCTAGCCCAATAGCATTATGCCGTTAGCCAGCCCACAAATGAAGTTCACAAAGCAGTACGCGGCCAATTACTCGCCCCGCCCGTTAAACGCGGGCGTGCCGGGCAACATATGGCACGCCGCTAGTACCTTGCGCGCGCCTGCTCACACCTATTTCATGCACCCTTCGGCCACCCTTCCCGAGCGCCACACCTGGGCCCGCGATGCCACGTTTCGCCTGAAAGTGCTGCTGCTTACCGGCTGGCGGCAGCTCCAGAACCTACGGCGGCCGGTGCCGCGCTTCCGCGCCTAGCCCGGCCCGCCGGCCGAAGCTGCTCCAGTACTGGCCACCTCGGCCAGCGCCCTGTGGAACCCCGACGATAACGCCGCCAACTGGCTGCTCACGGCCGGCAAGGTCGAAAACCTGCGCCGCGCCGCCCGCCGCCTGCACGGCCTGGCGGTGCCGGCCGGGGCCACGTTCAGCTTCTGGCGGCAGGTGGGCAACCCCAATTTTGGCCGCGGCTACGTGCTGGGCCGCGAAATACGGGAGGGCTGCGTGGTGCCCACCGTGGCCGGCGGCCTGTGCCAACTATCTAACGCTCTGTACGATGCGGCCCTGCGCGCCGGCTTCACCATTGTGGAGCGCCACCGGCATACCCAGGTTATCAAGGGCTCGCTGGCCGAGCAAGACCGCGACGCCACCGTGAAGTGGAACTACCTCGACCTGCGCTTCCGGGCTCCCGTGGCCTTTCGCCTCGAAGTGGAGCTGACGGCCGACCAGCTACTAGTGCGGTTTCGGGGCGAAAACCCGGCCCTCGCCGCCCCGCCGCTCCCCACCGAAGCCGCGCGCCCGGCCTCGGCGCTGCACGACTGCTACGCCTGCGGCAACGTGGGCTGCTTCCAGCACCCCGGCGAGGTGCCGCTGCGGCCCGCCACCACGCGCGCCACGTTTCTGCTCGACGAAAGCTGGCCCGAATTTGCCCAGTACGTGCGGGCCACTGCCGGCCCGGCCGATGTGGTGGTGGTGCCGCAGCCCCTCGGCCGGCCGAGGCGGGCCGGCGGACTGGCCGCCCTGCCGCTGGCGGTGGCCTTGCATAGCGCGGCCTGGCGGCGGCAGCTGGGGCAGCGGCTGGCTACTAAGCTGAGCCGCAACGTGTTTGCGCAGTCGTTGCGCGGCGATGCGCGGGTAGCGGCCGCCGCCGCCCGCCACCTGCGGCCCGACAGCACCCACCTGGTGGTGGCGCAGTCGCTGCTGCCGTTTTTGTGGCGGGCCGGGGTGTTGGGCGGCCGCACCTTCGACGTGCTGCTGACCCGCCTGCCCGCCGCGCTGCTGCACGCCCGCCTCGACGCGGCCCACGCCCGCCACCCCAGCAGCCTCACGCTGCGCGACTTCCGCGCCCCCGCCGCTTTCGTTGCGGCCGAGAGCCGCGCCCTCACCCAGGCCCGCCGCCTGCTCACACCCCACCACGAGCTGGCTAACTTGTTCAACAACAAGGCGATACTATTGGAATGGGCGCGGCCGGAAGTTTCGCCCGGCGTTGTGCCGGGTACGCGCATTCTGTTTCCGGCCTCGGCGCTGGCCCGCAAGGGAGCCTACGAAATGCGCCAGCTGGCCCAGGAGCTGCGCCTGCCGCTGGTGGTGGCCGGCCGCGCTACCGAGGGCGCTGGCTTCTGGCAGGCCGTGGCCACTACGCCCGCCGGCCCCGAGGCGCTGGCTAGCATCGGGCTAGTGGTGTACCCGGCCTACGTGGAGCACCAGCCCCGGCTGCTGCTGCGAGCGCTGGCGGCGGGCATTCCGGTGGTGGCGACGGCGGCCTGCGGCCTCGGGCCGCAGGCGGGCCTCACGCTGGTGCCGGTGGGCGACTACCCGGCGCTGCGCCGGGCGGTGCAGCAAGCGCTGGCGGGGCGTCCGGCAGCTGAAGTGAGGGGTATGATAACCGGTTGATTATTGGCTCAGTACGTTTTATTGGCTTGTCATACTTGGATGTTTAGCCTTGTAAATCCGTATCCAGGGCCGGCCGCTACGCAGCGCGCCTGTGGATAATTATGACAAATACCCCTTCTGACCCGGCTGGTTTTACTGGCTTCGTGCGCGTGCGCGGGGCCCGCGAGCACAACCTCCAAAACGTGGATGTGGACATTCCGCGCGATGCCTTGGTCGTGTTCACCGGCGTATCGGGCTCGGGCAAATCGAGCCTGGCCTTTGGCACGCTCTACGCCGAGGCCCAGCGCCGCTACCTCGAATCGGTGTCGCCCTACGCCCGCCGGTTGTTTCATCAACTATCAGTGCCCGAGGTAGATAGCATTGAGGGCCTGCCGCCGGCCGTGGCCTTGCAGCAGCAGCGCGGCGCGCCTACCACGCGCTCGTCGGTGGGCTCGGTCACCACGCTTGCCAACCTGCTGCGCATGCTGTATTCGCGGGCGGGTGATTATCCTGAAGGTCAGGGCATTATCTACGCCGAGGCGTTTTCGTCCAACACGCCCGAGGGCGCTTGCCCGCGCTGCCACGGCCTGGGCCGGGTGTACGAGGTAACCGAAGCCTCGATGGTACCCGACCCCTCGCTCACTATCCGCGAGCGGGCTATTGCGGCCTGGCCCCAAGCCTGGGGTGGCCAGAATCAGCGCGACATCCTCGTCACGCTGGGCTACGACGTGGACCTTCCCTGGCGTGACCTACCCCAAAAGGACCGCGACTGGATTCTGTTTACCGATGAGCAGCCCGTAGTGCCGGTGTATCCCGGCTACTCGCCCCAGGAAACGCAGCGCGCCGTAAAGCGCAGGGAGTCACCCAATTACATGGGCACATTTAGCAGCGCCCGGCGGCACGTGCTCTATACATTTGGCAACACCCAGAGCGCGCTCATGAAAAAGCGGGTGTTGCAGTACATGCTCAGCCAGGCGTGCCCGCTGTGCCACGGCAAGCGCCTGCGGCCCGAGTCGCTCAGCGTCACGTTTGCTGGCCTCGACATTGCCGACATGGCGCGGCTGCCCTTGCAGCAGGTGGCCGCCCGCCTGCGGCCCTTTGCCGAGGGCACGGCCGGCGCGCAAAACCACGACGCCGCCCACCCCGAGCAGGCCGAAGTAACCCGCCGCATCACCCAGGACCTGGTGGCCCGCCTGGCCGTGCTCCTCGACCTGGGCCTCGGCTACCTGGCCCTGGAGCGCAGCACGCCCACGCTCTCGCCCGGCGAGCTGCAACGCCTGCGCCTGGCTACCCAGCTGTATTCCAACCTGTTTGGGGTAGTGTACGTGCTCGATGAGCCCTCGGCCGGCCTGCACCCCTCCGATACCCAGGCGCTGCTGGCGGCCCTGGCCAGCCTCAAAAAAGCCGGCAACTCGCTCTTCGTAGTCGAGCACAACCTCGACGTGGTGCGCCAGGCCGATTGGCTGGTCGATGTCGGCCCCGCCGCCGGCGAGCAGGGCGGCCACATCCTCTACAGCGGCCCGCCCGCCGGCCTGGCGCAAGTCGAAAATTCCCAAACCCGTACCTATCTGCTTGAGCAGGAGCCGCTTGAAAAACGCATGTTGCGTGAGCCCGTGGGCTGGCTGAAGCTCACCGGGGCCACCCGCCACAACCTGCGCGGCCTCGATGTGGCCTTCCCGCTGGGCGTGTTTACCACTGTAACGGGCGTATCGGGCTCGGGCAAATCGACGCTGGTAAGCCAGGTGCTGGTCGAATTGGTGAGCGAAGCGCTGGGCCTGAAAACCGGCGAAGCCGAAGCCAGCGCCCCCGAAGCCGCCGAAGAAATCCTGGAATTAGCTGACCAGGATTCGGCTATCCAAGGCAAAATCACGGCTGGGCTGGACGTGGTGAAGCGCCTTGTGCGCGTCGACCAGCAGCCCATCGGCCGCACGCCACGCTCCAATATGGCCACCTACACGGGCTTGTTCGACCACGTGCGCAAGCTGTTTGCGGCCACGCCGGAAGCCAAAAAGCGCCGCTACGACGCCGGCCGCTTCTCCTTCAACGTGGCCAAAGGCCGCTGCGAAACCTGCCAGGGCGAGGGCTTCGTGATGGTCGAGCTGCTGTTTTTGCCCAGCGTGTACTCGCCGTGCCCCACCTGCCACGGCGCGCGCTACAATGCCAAAACGCTCGAAATCAACTACCAGGGTAAAAACGTGGCCGACGTGCTGCGCCTGACCGTGGACGAGGCCTGGGCCTTCTTCGCCGACGAGCCCAGCGTGCGCCGCGCCCTCACCGTGCTGCGCGAAGTGGGCCTGGGCTACCTGCGCCTGGGCCAGTCGGCCACCGAGCTGAGCGGCGGCGAGGCCCAGCGCATCAAGCTGGCCACTGAGTTGCAGCGCCAAGCCCGCGCCCACACCCTCTACGTGCTCGACGAGCCCACCACCGGCCTGCACCCCGCCGACGTCGAAAAGCTGCTCACCCAGCTCAACGGCCTGGTCGAAGCCGGCCACTCGGTGCTGGTGGTGGAGCACGATATGCGCGTGGTCGCCGGCTCCGACTGGGTGCTCGACATTGGCCCCGGTGCCGGCGACGAGGGCGGCCAGGTAGTGGCCCAGGGCCCGCCCGCCGAGGTGGCGCAGGCCACCGGCAGCCGCACCGCCCCCTATCTGGCGCGCTTTCTACAAGGCCAGTAGCCCCGGTCCGCCGGCGCCAGCCGGCCGACCGGTTGTCGTTGCGCATAGCCGGCCGGCCACAGGATTACCGAAGCGTGCCGGCCGACCGGGGCTTTAGCCGAGAGCCGCGCCAGTAGGCGTAGTGCGAAACCCCCGCTCCACGGCCAGCACCAGTAGCGCGCCCAGCGTGTAGGCCAGCATGTCGGCCCAGGCAAAGGAGGTGCCCAGCACGATGCGCACCACGCGCCACTGGCCCAGCCCCAGGCGGTCTACCAAATGGAAATACTGCCCTGTTTCCACCAGGTAAGAAAACAGCAGCACGCCCCCCAGCACGCGCCCGCCCGGCAGCTGGCACAAGCCCCTCACCAGGCAATACAAAAGGATGGTGACCAAAAAGTCGCCCACGTAGGGCCGCACCAACTGGTCATTCACAAATGTGCCAATGAAAATCTCCAGCCCCAGTAAGAGCGCCGCGCAGCCTAGGTAACCTTTGTTGAAACCCAACATACAGTTGTTATTTATATTTGTTAGTTAACTTGCTTTCAGTCTGATACGCTACCCGGACGTAAGCATCGCTTACGCCGCTCGGTAGGCCGCGGGGACTTCATCCAGCGCTTTTATGCGGGCCGCGTACTCGGTAGGAAGCAGCGTATTTTTCAGCCATTGGCTGGCGGCCAGCTGCTTGGTGCGGCGGTAAAAACCCACCGCCGGGCGCAGCCACGCGCCGTTGCCCAGCGCCAATTGTGCGGCCACCGGGGGCGGCACTACCAGGCCCTGCACGCCGCGCAGCATCGCGTAGCGTACCCCGCCCAGGTGCTTGCGATATTGTAAATAGAGGTCGGCCGTGAAGCGGCTCGGGGCCAGGTTGGCGGCCAGGTGCCGGGCGCGGTCGGCGAGCCAGGCGGCGTAGGAAGTGGGCAAATCGGGCACGCCCATGCGCCGCCCGAGGCGGCAGAAAACGTCCACTATCTCCTCGCACTCGGCCGGCGTGAGGGGCCGCTCCAGCACCTCAAACGCCCGGATGGAGTAGGCGATGAGCAGGTACAGCACGTCGCGGTACGCCCAGGCCGGAATGGCCTGGCCCCGGCTGGCCTCTACCGCGCCGTGAATGGCGGCGATGCTGTCGATGGCCTTTTCGGCCCCAACCCGGTCGGCAAACACGATGCGGCGGGCGTAATCAACGGTCGAAAAGAGCCGGCCCAGCGGGTCGGCCGGCAGCCGCCCGGTGAAATACAGCCAGTCCACGGCCTTGTTGAGCGCAAACTCGGCGGCCGCCCCGGCAAAAATGAACAGCACCGTATCGGAGGTGCCCCAGATGCGGCGCACAATGGAGTTTTGGGCAACGAAGGTTTCCATAGAACTGGGCTGACAAGCAGGGGCTGGCGAACGCGGTGGGTTTTGTGGCTCAGTGTACTTTGAATTGCAAAGCTAAGCGTAAAAAAACAACGAGCTACCCGGCCGGCCGGGTGCTCAGCCTTCAAGCCAGCGGCGGCAGGCGGCGGTTTGGGCAGTGCTGGTGGTGAGGTCGCCGCCGTGCTTGAGCTTGATAAGCAGGCGGTTGTTGAAATAAGGCTCGGCTTTGGCTACGGCGTTGAGGTGCAGCAGCTCGCTGCGGTTGAGCCGAAAAAAACGGGCGGGGTCGAGCTGCTGCTCCCAGTCGGTGAGGGTGCCGGCCAGTGGGTGGCGGGTGCCGCGCTGGTCAATGGCGAACACCACGCCCTCCTCGGCTTGCAGGTAGGCCACCTCCTCCACGGGCAGCAGGTAGAAGCCGTTGTTGGGCTGGCGCACGGTGAGGCGCTGGCGGTAGCTGGGGGTGGCCGGGCGCAGGGCGGCCCGCAGCTGCTCGACGAGCGCCGCCGACAGGCCGGGCGGGGCGGCCGCCCCGGCATTGGCGGGGGCGAAGCTGGCGCGCAGGGCCTCGTACTTGGCCAGGGCCGCGGCAAACTGCTCGTAGCTAAAGGGTTTGAGCAGGTAGCCGATGCCGTTGGCCTGGAAAGCGGCCAGTAAAAACTGGTCGTAGGCAGTGAGAAAAATAACCGGGCAGGCCACGGGCACCTGCTCGTAGAGGCTGAACACGTTGCCATCGAGCAGCTCGATGTCGGAGAAGATGAGGGCCGGCGGCTCGGCGGCGTGGGCGGCAAACCAGGCCAGCCCCTTTTTGATGCTGCGCACCTCGTGCACATCAGCGGTGGGCAGGCCGTAGCGGGCCGCAAAGTCGCGAATCTGGGCGGCCGTGGGGGCCTCGTCTTCTATAATGAGTAAGCGCAAAGTGTTGATAATAAATAGGTTATGTTACTGAGTTCTGGGTCGGGGTGCCCTATGCCGAAGCAGCATTGGTAAATGTGGGGTTTACGTAATCTGGACTGCCCACCCACCCGGCCGGGGCTTGCGAATAAATAAACCCAGTGATAGGCGGCCCCTGCTGAGGGGGCCTGTGGTAGCCGGGGCCCAGCTCCCTCACTGGCTTGCCCGCACGCTGCCCAACCCATTGGCGTGCAGTGCCGTAGTGGCCGGCCGGCCCCGGTAGCGGATGGTGCCGATGCCAGCTGCCGTGGCTGCCAACGCCTGGGTTGCCGTTACTTCTTCGGTGCCGGTGCCCCGTAGGCTGGCCGTCGTTACCTTACTCAGCAAGCCGAAGCCATGGTAGGTGCCAACGCCCCGGATGCTCACCTGCTGCGTAGTGGTGGTGCCGCCCATGGTCACGGTGCCCGCCCCACTGATGGCCACGCTGGTACGGGTATTGGCGACCCGCAAAGTCAAGCTGCCCACGCCGGCTAGCTCCACGGCCGGGGTAGGGGCGGTGAAGGGCGTCAGCCCGGCCAGGGAACTGGTTCCGGCCAGGTGCAGCCGCGTTAGCTTAGGCAAGGTGATGGTGAGCTGAAGCCGCTCAGCGGGCTGCCAGGGCTGCCACCAGCCGGCCTTGTCGGCGGGCGAGTGAAGACGGAGGATGCCCCCCCGCGTGCGCGCCGTTAGGTGGTTGAGCTGGCGGGGCGACCCCGCCGCCACAATGCGCTGGGGGCTGCCTTCGGCCACCGTAACATCGGCAGCCCCCTCAATAAAGAGGCCCTCAGCGGTAGGCAAGGTAAGCAACCGGCTTTGGGGGCGGTCCCCGGCTAGTGCCCCTGGTGCCACTAGGCGGCCGGCCCCGGTTATGCCCAAACCGAGAACCAGGAGAAAGGGGAGGAGAAGGGTTTTCATAAAGGAGGGAGTAGTTGACAGGCAGCAGGGCACCTCACTAAGCAACGAGGCTCGTGCCAAGAAGAAGAGCGCCGGACGAGTGTTCTTGCAGTGCTACTGGCCCGGCACCTGGTGCAGTAGCGGCACCGTGACGGCAAAGCTGGCCGCTGAATTGTCGATTTGCACGGGCTGGCCGGCCAGCAGGCGGTAGCGCTCCTGCAGGTTGCGCAGGCCGGTGCCGCCGGGTTCGGGGCGGGTGTGCTTGGGGCGCTGGGGGTTGCGCACCCGCAGGCTTTGGGGGCTCACAAAGAGCGAGATAGCCAGCGGGTCGTCGTCGTCGCCGCTGTTGTGCTTGAGGGCGTTTTCGATTAAAATCTGGAGCGTGCCGGGCACGGTGTGCAGCCGGGCGGGGTCGAGGCCAGGGGCCAGGGTAGTTTCAAACGCGTAGGCCGCCCCGAAGCGGTGGCGCAGCAGGTACACGTAATCATCCAAAAATTGCAGCTCCTCGGCCAGGGTCACAAAATCGGCGTCGCGGTGGCGCAGCAGGTAGCGGTAGAGGTTGGCGAAGCAGCCCAGGTAGTGGCCCGCCACGGCGGCATCCTGCCCGATGAGCATGTGCAGCACGTGCAGGTTGTTGAACAGAAAGTGCGGGTCGAGCTGGGCTTTGAGGGCGCGCAGCTCGCTCTCGGTTTGGGCCTTTTGCAGCAGCAGCACCCGGTTCTGGGCCTCGAAGTAGCGCTTGCCGGTGAGCAGCACCGCCAGCAGGCCGTAGCTCTGGGCATGCTGCACGGCCGCGAATAAGATTCGCCCGGCGGAGATAGCGTGGGGTTTGCCGATTAAGTAGTCGTACAGGTAGAAGTAAGCCGCGCCGCTGAGCCCCACAAATACCGGTAGCAGCGCTAGCCCCAGCCCGCGCCGCCGGCCCAGCAACAGGGGCAGCAGGCCACCCAGCAGCAGGGCCACGGTAGCGGTGTCGAGCACTACCGTGCCCGCCACTTCGGGTAGCACCTGCCAGGCGCTGGCGTGGTTCTCGGCCCGGTATTGCACCAGTAGAATGGGGGCGACCACCAGCCAGTAGGCGGCCACAAAAACCAGGTCGGAGCGCGAGGGCCGCTGGGCGGCGAAGGGAGAATCCATGGCGTAAAGAAGGGGCAGGATGCGGGCGAACGGCCGGTTATTCGCGGTCCGTCTTTACGCGGCTGCGCTCGTCGTCGAGGCCAGTGGCGTGCTTACGGGCGGCAGTTAGCTTCTGATTACCAAAGGAGTAGGCCAAGCTAAGGCGCAGCTGGCGGGTTTCGCTCTGGGTAAGAAAGCGCAGGTCCATATTCTGGTAGCGCACGGTGCCGCGCTGCTGGTTGGTGAAAAACACATCGGTGGCCGCCAGGCGCAGCTGCAGCTGGTCGTGGCAAAAAGCCTTTTGCAGCCCCAATGAGGCCGAGCCGAAGGGCCGGAAGGCAATCAGTCCGTTGACCCCGCCCGAGTGGTAGAAGCCCGACACCTCCAGGCGCACGCCTTGGGGCAGGCGCACGGTGCTTTGCAGGTACACGATGGCCGAGAGCCGCCCGCCCCGGTACTCGCCGCCCAAATACTGGCCGTTATACTGGTTGTAAATGGTATTGACGCCCCCGTAGCCGCTCACGCGCTGGCCCAGGCTGAGCGGAAAGTTGAGGGTGGCGCTGTAATTATCGAGCCGGCCCAGGTTGGTAGTAGTCGAGTACAAGATGCTGTCTGGCTGGGCCGTAACGAGGCTGATGGCGTCGCTGGTGCGGTTGTAGGCGAGCGAGAGCACGGGCTGCTGCTGGTAGGTGAGGGCGGCGCGGTAGGCGCTGGTGAGCTCGGGCTTGAGAAAGGGGTTGCCCTGCTGGCGGCTGTAGGGGTCGAGGTAGATGATGCTGGGGTTCAAATCCTGGTAGCCGGGCCGGTCGATGCGCCGGCCGTAGCTGAGGTTGGCCCCCAGCTTTTTGGTTAGCTCCTTGGTTACCGAGAGGCTCGGGAAAAGCTGAAAATAGTCGCGGGCCACTGTGCGGGCCAGCGCCACTGACGTAGCCGCCGAGTGCGTTTGCTCGCCCCGCAGGCCGGCCTCCAGCTGCACGCCGCCCCACTGCCGGGCGAGGCTGAGGTAGCCGGCCGCCAGCCGCTCGGCATACTGAAACTGGTCGGAGCGGCCGGGTACGGGCTGCCAGCCGCCGGCCGCCAGCTCTGCAAAATCGAGTTGGCTGCTGATGGTGGCCGCGCTGATTTTGGCCCCCGCCGCCAGCTTGGCCCGGCCCAGCGGCTGGTGGTAATCGGCCTTAGCCGAGCGCAGCCCAATGGCCGTTTGCTGGTTGAAGCGCAGCTGCTGAATAGTACTATTGCTCAAATTATTAACCAGAATATTGCCGGTGCCCGCGCGGTAGCGGGAATAGTCGGCATCGAGGAGCAGCTCGCGGCCGGCTGAGTCCAGCGCCAGCTTGTAGTGCAGGTTGGCGGCGTAGCTGGTGGTGCGGCGCTGGTTGTCGTTGCGGGTGGTGGTGGCCAGCAGCTTATCGGCGCTGGTCACGTCGATGCGGTTCTCATACTCGACCTGCGTGCCGGCCGCGTAGCCACTCAGCAGCACGCCCAGCGTTTGGCGGCGGGTCAGGGGCAGGTCGGCCCCCACGCGGGCGGTGTGGGCGCCCACGGTGCGCGGCTGGTAGCTGCGCTGGGCGTAGGTCACCGCCTGGCCGGCCTCGGTAGTCAGGCGGTCGGTGTTGAGCTGCTCGTAGGTGCGGCGGTAGTTGTAGCCGTAGTTGCCAAACACGTTCAGGCCTTGGCGAGTGCGGTGGTTGAGGTCGAGCGCCGCGCCGGCCTTGCCAAAGCGGCCGTAGCCGGCCGTGCCCGTTACCGTGCCGTTGGTGCCCAGGTTGGCGTTTTTCTTCAGAATAATGTTGAGGATGCCCGCGCTGCCGGCCGCCTCGTAGGCCGCGCCGGGCTGGGTGAGCACCTCCACCCGGTCGATGCTGCTGCCCGGAAAGTCCCGGAGCACGCTCACCACGTCGGTGTAGTGGGTGGTGCGGCCGTCGAGCAAAATAGTGAGGCCCTCGCGCCCGGCCAGGCTCAGGCGGTTATTCTGCAGCACCAGGCCGGGTATTTTCTGCAGAATTTCGAGGGCGGTAGCCCCGGCGGCGGTGGGGCTGGCGGCCACGTTGAGCACCATTTTGCCGGGCTGCATTTCCAGCAGCGGCTTCTGGCCCACTACCTCCACGCCCTTGAGCTGCCGGGTGGCCGGGGCCAGGTAAATGGCGGGCAGCTGCCCGCCGGGCGCGGCACCCGGCAGCGCCAGCGGGGCCGAGCGGTACGGCTGGTAGCCCAGCAAAACAACGGTGAGCCGGTACTGGCCGGGCCCCACGCCACCAAATGTGAAGCGGCCATCGGCCTGCGCCACTACGTCGCGCACCCAGGTAGTGTCGCGCACCTGCCGCAGCAGCACCGTGGCAAAGGGCACGGGGTGCTGCTGCGCATCGAGCAGGCGGCCGGTGAGCGGGCCCGGGGTTTGAGCGCGGGAAAGCAAGGCTAGGGCCAATAGCGGCAGGAGTAGGCAGCGGCGCAGGACAGTCATGGCGTTTGGGAGAAAGATGAAACTTTCCCCAAAGCACTCCGCCCGCCCTGCCCGCCGCCAGCACCCACCATTGAACCAGGGGAAAAAGCTGCCGAATCCCCTGGAAAACCCCGCGAGTTGGCCGCTGCTGGCCGAAGCTGGCGCGAGTTTAGCGCAGCGTAACGCGTGCCCGGTATGGCAGGGAAGCCCCGCCTTCACTGCCGCGCCAGCGGCAAACGCGCGGTAGGCTCGTTGCAGCCGGTCGTTCGGATGCGAGGCCCGGCCGCGCCCGAATGAACGGCACGCGTTACGCTGCGCTGGGCTCGCGCCAGCAGCGGCCGAGCAGCGAACCCATTAAGTATTCGTTGGCAAATAATTTAGGTTAAAACAGACGGTCATGCTGACCTTGCCGAAGTGTATCTGCCGCGTAGCTATCTCTAGATGCTGAGATTACACTCGTGGTGAAGATGCTTCGGCAAGCTCAGCATGACGCTCTTACTAGCACACTAATTAGCAACGGGCGCGCACCGCCTCACTTGCCCACCAGCGCCGGCGCGGCCCCCACCTTCTTGCGCCGCCGCCCATAAATGCCCAGTATCAGCAGCGGCAGCAGCGTGAGCTCGGCCACCACGCCAAACAGCAGCGTGAGGCCAATGAGCAGCCCCACGTAAAACGTGCCGTCGAACGACGAGAACAGCAGCGTGCCGAAGCCGCCCACCAAAATGAGCGAGGTCACGATAACCGCCTGCCCGGCCAGGATGTAGGTGCGCCGCACGGCCTTGAATAAGTCGGGCTCGTGGCCCATGGTGAGGCGCAACTTGCTGATAAAGTGAATAGTATCATCCACGGCAATGCCGAAGGCAATGGTAAAGATGATGCTCGTGCTCACCTTCATATTCACGCCAGCCAGGCCCATTACGCCCGCCACCACCAAAATGGGCAGCAGGTTGGGGATGAGCACCACGATGGTCATGCGCACCGACTTAAACAGCACCAGCACGATAAGCGTAACCATGGCCACGTCGATGGCCATGCCCTGTATCATGTTGAGCGTTAGGTTCTCGTTGTTTTTGTCGATGAGGTTAGACGAGCCCGTGAGGCGCGTGCGTAAAACCGTGGTGTCGATGCCCGTGCGCAGAAACTGCCGCAGCGCCCCGTTGAGCGCGTCGGCCCGGATGCTGCCCACGTCCACCATGCGGCCGGTGAGGCGGCCGGCGCTGCCGTCGGGCAGGGCCAGGGCCCGAAACTCGGGCCGCTTGCGAAACTGACGCAGCGGCCCGCGCAGCCGCGCCAGCCCGGCCGAATCGGCCGGCAGGCGGTACTCGGCCAGCCCGCCGCCGTGCAGGGCCTGGTGCACGGTACGCACCAGCGTAGCCGGCGAGGCCGAGAATTTGAGGCCGTAGGTGGCGGCCAGGTAGCGCTCTATTTTCTCGGTTTGGGCCAGCACGGTGGGGTCAAATATTTTGCGTCCGCCGGCCGGTTTCAGCTCCAGCTCGAAGGGCCGCACGCCGGCAAAGTGGGTGTTGAAAAAGGCGAAGTCCTGCCGCACCGGGTCGCTCTTCGACAAGTCATCGAGCAGCGACGAGTTGATGCGCACCCGCGTGGCCAGCCCGATGCTGGCCACCAGAACGAGCCCGCTGAGCATAAACACCAGCCGCCGCCGCCGCAGCACGCCCATAAACAGGCGGCCCAGCACGCCGTCCCAGTCGTGGCCGTGCTTGCGCGGCTCGCGCAGGGCCGGCTTGTTGAGCAGCACTAGCATGGCCGGCAACAGCGTGAAGCTCAGCAGGAAAGCCAGAATAACGGCGATGCCCGTAAACAGCCCGAAGTTGTGAATGGGTCGGATGGTGCTCGTCATGAGCGTAAAAAAGCCGATGCTGGTCGTCAGCGCCGACAGCCCCGAGCCGAAGCCCGACTCCTTCATGGTGGTGCGCAGCGCGTGGCGCTTGCCCGCGCCGTAGCCCAGCTCGCTCACGTAGCGGCTGATAATGTGGATGGTATCCGACATGCCCACCACAAAGAGCATGAGCGGCAGCAGGGCCGTCATCAGGTCGATGCTGATGCCGCAGGCCCCCATCACGCCCAGGCCCCAGATGATGGCGCCCACTACCACCACCAGCGGCAGAATAACGCCCCACCAGGTGCGAAACGTGAGCCACAATAGCCCCATTACCAGCAGGAAAGACAGCGACATAAAGATAATCATCTCCCGCTGCAGGCGGTCCACAAACACGGACTGCGCCACCGCCTTGCCCGCAAAGTGCACCCGCGCCGCTGGCAGCCCGGCCCGCGCCAGGCCGGCGCGCAGCTGGGTCAGCAGCGAGTCGCCGGGCGGCTTCTTGAGGTCGGGCGTGGTTTGGATAACCAGCGCCACGGCCCGCGCATCGGGGCTGAATACGTTGCCCACCAGGCCGGGCGTTTGGTAAATCAGCGTCGAGTCGGCGGCGCGGCGGCTGGGGTCGGCGTGGTACTCGCCGGGGTGCAGGTAGGGCAGGGTGTAGGCCCCAATGCCCTCCACCACGGTTTGGCTGAGCGTGGTGGGGGAGGTGACGTGCAGCACGTTGCGCTGCCGCCGCGCCACGCGCGTGAGGCTATCCACCTGCACCAAAAAGGCGGGCGAAAAGGCCGTTTGGCCTGGCCCGGCCTCCAGGGCCAGCAGCAGGTAGTCGTTGTCGTTGCCGAAGCGCTGGGTGTAGCCCTGGTAGTAATCCAGGTCGGGGTCGCCGGCGGGATAAAAGTCGTTGAAATTGTAGTTGAAGCGCAGCTGGGCGGCAAAGTAGCCGGCCAGTCCCGTGAGCAGGGCCAGCACGAGCAGCGTGAGGTAGGCGGTTCGGCGAAGGGGCATAAAAGCAAGTAGCGCGGGCTTTGTAGTCCGCGTAGACATTGGGCAACCGCACCCGCTTCGGCATTTCCGAAACGCTTTGTACTTTAGAAGCCGCAACTACCAGCAACCCCCCGATTTCCCCAATTGTTTCTGCCTAAGCTCATGAAAAAGTCCCTGCTCGCCTTTGCCCTGCTGGCCTCGGCCGCCACTGCCTCCTTCGCCCACGACGGCGACAAGCCCGCCAAAGGCAAAAAAGCCGACCACTGCACCGGCGTAGCCGCCGCCAAGTGCGAGAAAGGCATGGCCGGCACCAGCATGGCCGGCATGCCCGCCTGCTGCCGCGCCAAAATGGCCACCGCCAAGGTTGCCGCGCCCGCTGCCGCCGAAGCAAAGCTGCCGGCCGTGAAGTCGATGTAAGTTATTGATTAATAGGTATTTATAAAAAAGCTGCCTAGCCCGGCGGCTTTTTTTGTTTGCTATTTCTAACGGTAACTAATGGCAACTATTGAAATTGTTACGCGCATCGATGCACCGCAGGAACGCTGCTTCTACCTGGCGTTAAGCGTTGATTTACACGCGGTTTCGGCTCGGCAAACAAATGAAGAAATAATAGCTGGGGTGCGCAGCGGCATCTTGCAGCTCCACGATTCCGTTACGTTTCGGGCGCGTCATTTTGGCGTTTGGCAAACGCTAACCAGCAAAGTGACGGCGCTCCGGGCACCTGCTTATTTTCGGGATGACATGCAGCAAGGGGCCTTCAAAAGCATGTGGCACGCGCATTACTTTGAGCCAGAAGGTGCTACCACGCTTATGCGCGACGTTTTTGTGTTTGCCTCGCCGCTGGGTTGGCTAGGCAAGCTGGTAGATGCCCTGGTGCTGAAACGCTACATGCGGCAGTTTTTGCAGCAGCGCGGCGCCGTGGTAAAACAGTACGCCGAGTCAGATGCCTGGCAGTCAGTTCTGCCCGTCGATTTGCCGGGTGCTAGGCCCACGTGAGGCGCTTGCTACCGCGGCCGGTTGCTGGGGCTGTGCGCTATTTTTACCCCACTATGCGCCAATACCAAGCCCTCCTCCGCGAAATCCTCGACCACGGCACCCTCAAAACCGACCGCACAGGCACGGGCACCCTGTCCATCTTTGGCCCGCAGATGCGGTTTAGCCTGGCCGAGGGCTTCCCGCTGGTAACCACCAAAAAGGTGCACCTCAAGAGTATTATCCACGAGCTGCTGTGGTTTTTGAAGGGCGACACCAACATTGCCTACCTCCAGGAGCACGGCGTGAAAATATGGGATGAGTGGGCCGACGAAAACGGCGACCTCGGCCCCGTGTACGGCCACCAGTGGCGCAGCTGGCCCGATGGCCAGGGCGGCCACATTGACCAGATTTCGCAGCTTATCAACCAGTTGAAAACGCAGCCCGACTCGCGCCGCCTGGTGGTGAGCGCCTGGAACGTGGCCGACCTGCCGGCCATGAAGCTGCCCGCCTGCCACGCCCTGTTTCAGTTTTACGTGGCCGATGGCCGCCTCAGCTGCCAGCTCTACCAGCGTTCGGCCGACGTGTTTCTGGGCGTGCCCTTCAACATTGCCTCCTACGCGCTGCTCACGCTCCTGGTGGCCCAGGTAACGGGCCTGCAACCCGGCGAATTCATCTGGACCGGCGGCGATACCCACCTCTACAGCAACCACTTGGAGCAGGCCCGCCAGCAGCTGGAGCGCGCGCCGCGCCCGCTGCCCACCATGCGCCTCAATCCGGCCGTGACGGATATTTTCGGCTTCCGGTTCGAAGATTTTCAGCTGGAAAGCTACGACCCCTGGCCTGCCATTAAAGCGCCCGTTGCGGTGTAACTTGGCGGCATGAGAACCGCCGCATGCTAACTCGAAACCTGGCCCTGCTGGGCGCGCTGCTGCTGGCCGGCGGGGGCGCCCACGCCCAGTACGCGGCCCCCGGCTTCCCGATGTTGCCCCACCGCCGCCCGCTGCCGCCCGTGGTAGAGCCGCCCAAGCTGCTCTCGCCGGTGCTCCCGCGCTTCTGGCACGAAACCGACGCCACCCGGCAGGCGGCGGGCCGCGACCAGTTTTTTGAGTTTGTGTCGCAGCAGGCCCACTACCCGCCCGCCGCCCGCCCGGCCCCCGGCCAGCCCAACGACCTCATGCCCACCGGCCGCATCCTGGTGAGCGTGCGCATTCGGGCCAACGGCTCGGTGCGCCAGCCCCCGCGCATCACCCGCCGCGAACTCAGTCGCCCCGAGGCCGAGTACCCGCCCGCCGCCATCCGCGCCCTCGACGCCGAGGCCCTGCGCGTGCTGGGTGCCCTGCGCTTCGTGCGCTCCCCGGCTGCCCTCGATTCGCTGGTGGTGCCCATGCGCTTTATTGCGGAGTGAGGCGCCACCCGAGGGAGTAGGAGCGGGAGCCGGCCGGCCGCCGTAATACCTTCGTGCCGGGCTGGCGGCAGCCCGCTTCAGCCCCCACTCATGCGCTTTATTCCTACGCTGCTCTTTGCTCTTTGCCTGGCGGGCCCCACGGCCCAGGCGCAGCAGCTCACCTTTGTGCACGCCAACGTGGTGGACGTGGCCACGGGCGCCATCCGGCCCGACCAGACCGTGGTGATACAAGGCCCGCGCATTGTGCGGGTGGAGGCCTCGGGCCGCGCCGCGCCGCCCGCGGGGCGCGTGGTGGATGCCACCGGGCAGTACCTGCTGCCGGGCCTCTGGGACATGCACACCCACGTGTATTTTGATGGCACGGCCCGCGCCGGTACTGACCTGATTTTGCCCCTGCTGCTGGCCAGCGGCATCACCGGCATCCGCGACATGGGCAGCCAGCTCGATTCCATTCTGCGGGCCCGCGCCGAGGTGGCGGCCCACCGCTGGCTGGGGCCGCGCCTCGTGGTGTCGGGCCCCATGCTCGACGGGGCCAAGTCGCCCTACCAGGCGGCCATTGCCATTGCCACCCCCGACGACGGCCGCCGGGCGGTGCGGCTGCTAAAGGCGCGGGGTGTCGATTTTATTAAAGTGCAGTCGTACGTGCCGCGCGCCGCCTACTTCGCCATTGCCGACGAGGCGCGCAAGGTGGGCCTGCCGCTGGCCGGCCACGTGCCCGATGGCGTGCGCGCCACCGAGGCCATTGCCGCCGGCCAGCGCACGTTTGAGCACCTGATTGGCATTTTTGAGGCCAGCTCGCCCGTGGCGGATGAGGATACGTACGTGACGGGCAGCGCGAAGTCGCCGGGCCGGTTTTTGGCCACCTACGACCCCGCCCGGGAGGCGGCCATTATCCGGCGGGTGGCGGCGGCCCGCGTGTGGCAGTGCCCCACGCTGTTTTGGGAGCGCGGGCAGTGGCTGGTCGACGCCATTGATTGGCGGGCCGACTCGGCCGGGCTGGCCTACGCCGGCCGCAGTTGGGTAACCCAGCGCTGGCCCAAGGCGCAGCGCAGCATTGCCCAAACAATGGATACTGAGCCGCTGCCGGTGCGCGAAAAATTCGTGGCCCACGAGCTGGACCTCGTGCGCCGGCTGCATGCCGCGCACGTCGATTTTCTGGCCGGCACCGATGCGCCGGCCGGCGTCGACCTGGTGCCCGGCCTGAGCCTGCACCAGGAATTGCAACGGTTTGTCGAGGCGGGCTTCACGCCCCTGCAGGCCCTGCAAACGGCCACCCTCAACCCGGCGCGCTTCTACCAGCGCATCCAGGATTTTGGCTCCGTGCAGCCCGGCCGCCTTGCCGACCTGCTGCTGCTGCGGGCCAACCCGCTGGCCAACATCGCCAACACCCGCCAAATCGCCGGCGTGGTGGCCGATGGCCGCTACCTGTCGCGCCCTGCTCTCGACAGCCTCCAAGCCCACCTGCGGCAGGTGGCAGCTAGTAAGTAACTGAGCTGCTATAGCCCGCTCAGCAGGCGTTGCCAGGGTGTAGGCAGTGGGTTAAATAGCTTATTATTAATGCTATGTATCGCCCGCACAGCCGCCACGTTAGCCGTGAAAACAGCTTCGGCGGCTATTAATTCTTTCCGTAGAAACAGCCCTTCGCGGCAGTCTATACCCTGCGCCCGCGCTACGCGCAATACCTCGGCGCGGCGCACGCCGGCCACGCAGCCGCTGGCCAGCGCGGGGGTGAACAACACGTTGGCCTTCACCCAAAAAATACCCGCCGCGCCCGCCTCCGCCACGTGCCCGGCCGCATCGCAGAGGATAATCTCGGCGAGCCCGCGCTGCTGGCGCTCGTGGGCGGCGCGCACGTAGAGCCACGCCTGCGGCCCCTTGCAAAAGCTGAGGGGGGAAAACAGCGAGTGCGTATCGTTTGCAAAATCAACTAGTTGCAGCGGCGCTTCGTCGGCCACAAAGGGCTCGGCGGTGGCCAGCCACTCGGCGGCAGCGGTGGGCGGGGTGTAGCGGCCGCCCCCAGCGCGCCACAGCTGCAAGCGTAGCCGGGCGGCGGGCAAGTGGTTGGCAGCCGCGAGGCGGGTCAGCGTAGTTTCCAGGGCCTCGGTAGTGGCCAGGGCGGCGGGCAGGGTGAGGTAGAGCGCGGTGGCGGCCCGCTGCATGCGGGCCAGGTGGCCAGCGGCATAGCGCAGGCGGCCACCAGTGGAAACCAGGGTTTCAAAAAAGCCGTCGCCGAAGGCCAGGCCGCGGTTTGGCAGGGGTAGTACAAAATTGGATGGGGCAAGCAGCTCGCCGTTGAAAAGTAGCATTGGCCGAAACTACTGCCGCCGGGCCCCCGCACTGGGAGCGGTACGTTGGGAGCGGGGGCCCGCGGACTGCGGCCCGGTCTTTGGGTGGCTGTGGTAACCTGCCGAGCCAGGGCAGCTGGAGCCACTAGCTTACCTATGCTGATGCCAGTGGTAAGGCATGCCTGCTGTTAAATCAGAATAATTGCAATTATTAGTAAAATAAATAGCCAACTTAGCTGTAGCAGCGCTAACAGCAGGGGTGAACAGCCGTAACCTGTTGCAGAGAGCAATTGGCCCACCTTTGCTTTTATACGGAAATCAGCAGGCAGAAATTAGGTCGTCATAATGGTACTTTACTAATAATAAAAATGAAGTTGTACATAAAATACATGGTTAGCGTGCGCTGCAAAAAGGCTGTGCAAGATAAGCTCGATAAGCTCGATAAGCTCGGGCTGCACTACGGCACGGTGGATTTGGGGGAGGTGGTATTCAAGCAGAGCATTACGCCGCAGCAGCATGACCAACTGAAGGTCGAGCTACAGGAACTGGGCGTAGAGCTGCTCGACCAGCATCAGGGCAAGGTAATAGAGCAGGTAAAGAAAGTTATCGAAAAAATGGTCTATCATGCTGATAGTCTGCCCAAAATAAAGAATTCGGAGTACATTAGTCAGCAGCTAAAGCGTGATTATACCTACCTGGCTACCCTGTTTTCGGAGGCTACCGGGGTCACCATTGAGCAGTCCATTATCAACCACAAAATCGAGCGCGTGAAGGAATTGCTCCTCTACGATGAGCTGACGCTGACCGAAATTGCCTATAAGCTCAACTACTGCAGCGTGGCCCATCTGTCGGGGCAGTTCAAGAAAACAACGGGTTTGACGCCCACTTTTTTCAAGCAGATGAAGCATAAAATGCGGCATTTATAGCGGGTAGGAATAATGCAAATTTTTTAAACAATAGCGTAAGATAGCCGGGTAGGAATAAGGGGAAATTTGCAGCGTAAAATTTATTCTGCCACTTACCTCTCATTCCTCCTCCATGAAAATTTTCTTACTCTTTGTGTCCACGGCTGCCGTGCTGCTGCACGCGCCGCAATCGGCCTGGGGGCAGGCGGCGCCACCGCTGGGCGCGGCGGCTAGCTTCGCGCTGTTTACGGCTGTGGGCGAAGTCAAAAACGCCGGCCCTACCATCGTCACGGGCAATATTGGCACCAACGCGGGCGCCTTCACCGGGTTTCCGCCGGGTGTGGTCAACAACGGTGCTATCTACGTAGCGACCACCTTCTCGACGCAGGCGGCTACCGACGTGCAAACGGCCTACCAGTATTTCTCGGACCATATTCCGTGCGCTACGCCGCTGGCTATTTACGGTGGCACGCCGGCCGTGACGCTGATTCCCGGCTCGTACTGCGTAACCGGGGCTACCACCCTGGCCGGCACGCTGATTCTGGATGCGGGCGGCGTGGCCAACGCCAAGTTTTACCTGCGCGTAATTGGTGGGGCCCTGACGACGGCCGCCAACTCGACGGTGGTGCTGGCCGGCGGGGCCACTGCCGACAATGTATACTGGCAGATATCGGGCGGGGCGGCCAACCTGGGCCAAAACTCCACCATGCAGGGCACGCTGCTCGTGGATGGTGCCATTAGTATGGACGAAGGAACGACGCTGATTGGCCGGGGGCTGTCGCGGGCAGGGGCTATTTTGCCTACTTCGACCCCCACGTTCATCAGCCGGTTCAGCTTGCCGGTCGTCACCACTACTTCGTGGCTGGGCACTGCCCAGGGCGGGGTCAGCACCGACTGGTACACGGCCGCCAACTGGTCGGCCGGCGTGCCTACCAGCGCGTTGGAGGCCATTGTGCCCACCGGCACTACCCCTTACCCGGTGATTGCCAGCGGCAGCGCTGCGGCTAAAAGCCTGACCATCGGCCGCACGGCCAGCCTCACGCAGGCCGGCGGCACGCTCGACGTGAAAAATACTATTGACAACAGCGGCACCATCAGCGCCACGGGCGGCACGGTAACCCTGAGCGGCGCTACCGCGCAGGCCATTGGCGGCAGCGGCAGCACCCAGTTCTGGGGCCTGACCGTAGCCAACACGGCCGGGGCCAGCCAGACCAACGCCATCAGCATTCACGGCATTCTGGCCCTGGCCAGCGGCAGCCTCAGCACCAACGGGCAGCGGCTGACGCTGCTTTCCGATGTGCTGGGCACGGCCCTGGTGGTGCAGAGCGCCGGCAATGTGGTGAGCGGCAACGCAACCGTGCAGCGCTACATCGACGCCAGCGGCAACATGGACGCCATCGGCTTTCGCCACTACAGCGCGCCGGTGAGCAACGCCACGGTGGCTAGCCTGAACACCCAATTGACTGGCGGCAGCTTCACGCCGGTAGTAAACGGGAGCTACAACGACGCGGCTATTTCTACCAGGGTAACGCCTTACCCCACGGCCTATAGCTACGACCAAAGCCGCCTGGCCGATGCCACGAAGGGCACCAACCTGTCGGCCTTCGACAAAGGCTACGCTTCGCCGGCGAGCCTGGCCGACCCGCTCGCCGTGGGCCTGGGCTACACCGTGCACATTGGCAATACCGAGAAGGTGCAGTTCACGGGTCCGCTCAACAACGGCAACCTCACCATTGGCGGGCTGCTGCGCGGCCCCCAGCCCGAAGCCGGCTGGCAGCTGGTGGGCAACCCGTATCCGGCCCCGCTCGACTGGAGCACGGTGAGCAACAGCCAACTCACGAACGTAGACCCCGCCGTATACGTGTTTCAGACCACCCAGGCCTACAAAGGGCGCTACTCATCCTTTACGAATAATGTGGGAGCCGGTACCGGCCTGCTTGCCACTGGCCAGGGCTTTTTCGTGCGCACCAGCACCGCCGGCGCTACCGGTAGCATCGCCCTCACCAACGCCAACCGCGCCACCACCTTCGCCGCCGAGCCCAAGTTTCAGCGCCTGGCGGCCGAAACCCGCCCCGTACTGCGCCTGAGCCTGGGCCTGGGCACCCAGGCCGCTACCACGGCCACGGCCCAGGATGAGGCATTTGTGTACTACGAGGCCGGCGCTACGGCGGGCTACGACGGCAAGTTCGATGCCTACAAGCTGCCCAACCCCAGCGGCTACTACCTGGGCACGGCCGCCCAGGTGCCCGCCGGCACCCCCGAGCTGGGCCTGAGCATCAGTGGCCGCGCGCCGCTGGCCAGCGCCTCGGCCACCGATGTGGTGCCCGTGTGGCTGAGCGTGCCGGCTGGCCGCTACAGCCTGACGGCTACCTCCCTGGTCAACTTTGCGGCCATGGCGGGCGGTACCGGCGTGCAGCTGCGCGATGCCCTCACGGGTACGCTCACTAACCTGGCTACCACGCCCAGCTACAGCTTCGAGGTGGACGCTAACGCCGCTAGCGCGGGCCGCTTCTCGCTCGTATTCGGGGCGGCCACGGCTTTGGCTACGGCGCCCAGCGCCGCGCTGAGCCAGTCGCTGGCCACGCTCTACCCTAACCCCACCGAGGCGGGGGAGGTAACGCTGGCCGTAACCGGCCTGCCCGCCGATGTGCGCAACGTGGAAGCCACGCTGGTCAACACCGTGGGCCAGGTACTGCGCCACTACACGTTGGCCGCTGCCCAGGGCGCGGCGCGCACCAGCTTGCCCACTACGGGCCTGGCCGGTGGCGTATACCTGGTGCGCCTGCGGGCGCAGAACGCCCAGGGCCAGCCAGTGGGCAACCTGCCCGCCCAGCGCCTCAGCCTGCGCTAGACCACTGGGCTAGCTGCACAATTAGCTTACCCGATTGCTCAGCCAGCCTGGTATCACTTTCCTTCCTCCTATATCACTCATTAGCTGATGCATAACTCTTTGTTTTCCTTGCGCCGCTTAGTCCTGCCGGCCTTGTTACTGGCCGGTGCCCTGGCTGGCCACGCCCAACCTGGCAACGGTGGCGGTACCGGCGGCGTGCCCGCGCCCGAGCCCCAGGCCGACCCCACGGCCGTGCCTATCGACGGCGGCGCCTCGCTGCTGCTAGCCAGCGGTGTAGCCTTCGGCCTAAAAAAACTCCGCGACCGTCGCCGCGCCCGCTAGCGGGCGCGCCTGGCAAAATAAGTAGCTAAAAAGCTGGCTCTTCCTTTTGGAAGAGCCGGCTTTTGTGCGTTCGGCCCACTCACCCGCCCCGCCGTAACGGCGCAAGAAGGCCCACCCCCAAAATCCGATTAATCCGAAAAATCCGCGGTCTAAACCAGCCCGAACCGCTTGCCCGGCAGCGCCCGCACCACGCCCCGAAACTCCAGCGTCAGCAGCAGCGCGGCCACGGCATGGATGGGCTGCTGGGCTTTCCAGGCCAGGTTGTCCATGTGCTCTTCGCGGCCCGCGGCGGCGGCCAGCACGGTGATGAGGGCAAATTCCTCGGCCGAAAAATCGGCGGCCGAGTAGGAGGGAGGCGGCTGAAACTTGCCGGTTTGGAACAGGGCGGCGTCCCAGTTGAGGAGCTGCTCCAGGTCGCGGGGCTCCTGGTAGAGGGCGGCCTTGTTGCTTTTAATGAGCGCGTTGCAGCCTTCGGAAGACGGTGCGCCCAGCGGGCCGGGCACGGCCAGCACGTCGCGGTCGTAGCTCAGGGCCAGCTCGGCCGTAATGAGCGCGCCGCCCTTGGCGGCGGCCTCCACCACCACCGTACCATCGGCGAGGCCCGCGATGATGCGGTTGCGCTGCGGAAAGTTGTAGCGGTCGGGTTGCGTGCCGAAGGCGAATTCGGTGAGCAGGCCGCCCGTTTCGCGCATTTTCTCGGCGGTTTTGCGGTGAGCGGCGGGATAAATAACGTCGAGGCCGGTGGCCATAACGCCCACCGTGAGCAGGCCCTCCTGCAAGGCGGCGCGGTGGGCCATAATGTCGATGCCGTAGGCCAGGCCGCTAACGATAAGGGGGTTGTGCGGCAGCACGCCCTTGAGGATGCGCTCGGTTTGCTCGCGGCCGTACTCGGTGGCCTGGCGCGTGCCCACCAGCGCCAGCACCTTGGGCGCGTTCAGGTCGGCGGGCCCCTGGTAGTAGAGCAGCGCGGGCGCGTCGGGGATGAGCTTGAGGCGGGTCGGGAACCGCTTATTCGTATAAAACAGAATTTCGACGCCCTCTTTTTCGGCCTTGCGCAGGCTGGTTTCGGCCTGGGCCAGCGCCTGGCCGCGCGCGGCCCCGGTAATAATTTTAACCGTGGCGTCGCCCACGCCCGGAATGCGCCGCAGCTTGCCGGGCGGCAGCAGAAACACGTTTTTGGCCGACGAGCCGTAGCTCATCAATTGCCGCGTGAGCTGCGGGCCGATGCCGGGCAGCAGCGTCAGGGCTAGCTCGTGGTAGAGGTCGTCGGTCATGGAGCGCGAACTAGGGGGCGTCAGTCAGGTAGCGCGAACTTTCCAGTTCGTGCGCGAGCGCAGCGAGTAGCCACGCGTGCGCGCCGTGGGGGAGGTAATTAACTTTAAAATAAGGGTAGGCGGCACGCACGCGTGGCTACTCGCTGCGCTCGTGCACGAACTGGAAAGTTCGCGCTACTCCGCCTTTTGCGCGGCGTCGATTTCCTTTTTTAGATTAGCCAGGAAGCCGCGCACTTTCTCCAGCGATTGAATTACGTCAATCTTATCCTTGAGCTGGCCGCCCTTCTGCTTGAGCATTTCGCGGGCTCCGGCAATGGTGTAGCCGCGCTCCTTAACCAGGTGATAGATAGTGCGAAAGATATCCACGTCGGCCTGGGTAAAGAGGCGGTTGCCCTTCTTGCTCTTGCGCGGGTTGAGCTCTTCAAACTCCGTTTCCCAGAAGCGGATGAGCGAAGTGGCCACGCCGAACTGCTCGGCCACCTCGCCAATGGTGAAGTACTGCTTGGTAATGTCGCGTTCTTTATAAGGCATAGCAATGTAGGGTAAGCTTTAGCTTGCCGGGGGTAGGAAGGTGCGGTAAGCCAACGCTTATCGGCGCGGCTGGCAAGCTAAAGCTTACCCTACTTCCTACCTTTGTACTTGCAAAGCAACGCCAAAAATAGGTGTATTTGCCTCTTGTCCCATGTCTCTTCCTACCGCCGCGCACGTTCGCCAGCAGTTTCTTGATTTTTTTGCCTCCAAGGGCCACCACATCGTGCCGTCGGCCCCGCTCGTGGTGAAGGACGACCCCACGCTGCTGTTTATCAACAGTGGCATGGCCCCGTTCAAAGACTATTTCCTGGGCAACCGGCCCGCGCCCTACAAGCGCATTGCCGATACCCAGAAGTGCTTGCGCGTGAGCGGCAAGCACAACGACCTGGAGGAGGTGGGCTACGACACCTACCACCACACCATGTTTGAGATGCTGGGCAACTGGAGCTTTGGCGACTACTTCAAAAAGGACGCCATCAACTGGGCCTGGGAGCTGCTCACCGACGTGTATAAGCTGGAGAAGGACCGCCTGTACGTTACTTATTTTGAGGGCGATGCCGGCGACGGCACCGGCCCCGACACCGAGACGCAGGACCTGTGGCGACAGTACACCACCGACGACCGCATTTTGCCCGGCAACAAGAAGGACAACTTCTGGGAGATGGGCGACACCGGCCCCTGCGGCCCGTGCACCGAAATCCACATCGACCTGCGCTCGGCCGAGGAGCGCGCCGCCAAATCGGGCCGCGAGCTGGTGAACGCCGACCACCCGCAGGTGGTGGAAGTGTGGAACAACGTGTTCATGGAATTCCAGCGCCTGGCCGACAAGTCGCTCATCAAGCTGCCCGCCCAAAGCGTGGATACCGGCATGGGCTTCGAGCGCCTGATGATGGCCGTGTCGGGCGTGAAATCTAACTACGATACCGACGTTTTCCAGCCGCTTATCCAGTTCATTGCCCAGGAGGTAGGCGTGGCGTACCACGGCACCGCGCCGGCCACGGTCACCGACCTGCCCACTACTGAAAACGAGAAAACCGACATCGCCATCCGGGTCATTGCCGACCACATCCGGGCCATTGCCTTCACCATTGCCGATGGCCAACTGCCCAGCAACGTGAAGGCCGGTTACGTCATCCGGCGCATCCTGCGCCGGGCCGTGCGCTACGCTTTTTCGTCGCTCAACCAGAAGCAGCCCTTCCTCTACAAGCTCGTGCCCGTGCTGGCCGACCAGATGGCTGGCATCTTCCCCGAGCTGAAAGCTCAGCAGGCGTTCGTGACGCGGGTAATTGAGGAAGAGGAGATTAGCTTCTTGAAAACGCTGGAAACCGGCCTGCGCCGCCTCGACGCGCTGGAGGAAGCAGCCCGCGCCAACGGCGGCGTTATCGACGGCAACACGGCCTTCGAATTGTCCGATACGTTCGGTTTTCCCTTCGACCTGACTGCTCTCATTGCTCGCGAAAAGGGCCTGACCGTGGACGAGGAAGGCTTCAAAAAGGCGCTGGCCGCCCAGAAAGGCCGCAGCCGCGGCGACCAGGAAACCGAGCAGTCGGACTGGGTAACCGTGACCGACACCGACGCGCCCAACGTGTTTGTGGGCTACGACCACGACGAGGCCACCGCCCGCCTGCTGCGCTACCGCAAAATCGAGAAGAAGGGCAAGGCCGAGTACCAGCTGGTGCTCAGCGAAACGCCCTTCTACGCCGAAAGCGGCGGCCAGATTGGCGACACCGGCTACCTGGAAAGCACTTTTGACAAGGTGCGCGTACTCGACACGCGCAAAGAAAACGACTTGCTCATCCACACCACCCTGGAGCTGCCGCAGGACCTGACGGCCGAGTTTATCGCGCGGCCCGACGCAGCGCGGCGCGCGCTTATTCGCAACAACCACACCGCCACGCACTTGCTGCAAGCCGCCCTGCGCCAGGTGTTGGGCAGCCACGTGCAGCAAAAGGGCTCGCTGGTGAACGAGAAGCTGCTGCGCTTCGACTTCTCGCACTTCACGAAGGTAACCGACGCGCAATTGCGCGAGATTGAGCAGCTGATAAACGAGCGCATTCGCCAGCAGATTCCGCTGGTTGAGCGCCGCAACGTGCCCATTGCCGAGGCTAAAACGCTGGGCGCCATGGCGTTGTTTGGCGAGAAGTACGGCGAGTTTGTGCGCGTCATCACCTTCGACAAAGACTACTCGGTGGAGCTGTGCGGCGGCCTGCACGTGGCCAACACGGGCAGCATCGGCTACTTCAAAATAACGACCGAAACCGCCGTGGGCGCGGGCCTGCGCCGCATCGAGGCCGTAACGGCCGGCGCGGCTGAAGCCTTTGTAGACCAGCAGCTTGACTTGCTGAGCGAGGTGCGCGAAACCCTCGGCAACCCCCAGCATTTGCTGACGTCGCTGGAAAAGCAAACCGAGGAAATCGCCGTCCTGCGCAAGCAGCTGGAGCAGTTTGCCCAGCAGAGCCTCAACCAGCAGAAAACCCAGCTCGTGGGCCAGGTGAAGGACCTGGGCGGCGTGAAGTTCCTGGCCGCCCAGGTGCAGGCCACCAGCGCCGACGACCTCAAAAAGCTGGCCTACGACCTGCGCCAGGCCGTGCCCGGCCTCGTGCTGGTGCTGGGCACCGAAATCGACGGCAAGCCCCAGCTGGCCGTGATGCTCGACGACGAGCTGGCCAAAGCCGGCAAGCTCAACGCCACCACCCTGGTGCGCGAGCTGGCCAAGGAGATTCAGGGCGGCGGTGGCGGGCAGCCGTTCTTCGCCACCGCCGGCGGCAAAAACGCCGCCGGCCTGGGGGCCGCCATTGCCAAGGCCGAGGCGCTGGTAGCTAAATATCTGTAAAACAAGCATATGCGCTTAGTAGCGTGGGTTAAGCAGGTAAGGGGGGCCGGGGCGCAAGCGCCGGCCCCCCTTGCGTTGGGGCCCGCGGCGCCGGCCGGCACCTACCTGGCGGCCGACCAGTTGCCGGGCCCCACGGCGGCCGGGGCCGCCTACTGCGTGGAGGTGCACCAGCAAGCCGGCCTCACCGAGCGGCGGCGCTACAACCTGCTCGACGGCCCCGCCTGGCTGGAGGAGCTGCTCGAAACCGGCCCTAATGCCCAGGGCCAGCCGCTGCACCGCCGCACCGCCGTACCCTGGGGCCAGGTAAGCAAGGAAATTGCGCGCTGCGGCGACCACCTCGGCTACCGCCGCTACTTTGCCAACGGTGACCTGGAGCTGAGCAAGCAGGCCCCCGCCGGCCGCGGCGATAGGAAGCAGATAGTCAGCGCTATCCAGCGGGCCTTCGTGTACCCGGCCCTGGCCCTGCGCAACCAGGAAGCCGCCCGGCTGGTGCTGGGCTTCACCGTGTCGGCTACGGGCCTTGTTATGGGTATTGCGGTGGTGGAAAGCGTGTCGGCCAGCCTGGACGAGGCCGGGCGGCAAGCCGTGGCCAGCATTGGCGGGCAGCGCTGGCGGCCCGGTTTTCAAAATCGCCGGGCCGTGGCGGTGCGCTATAAAGTGCCCATTACCAGCACTACCAGGTAGGCCAGCGCGCGTGGTTGCCTTGTGGGGGCCGGGGCTAGGCTGCCCACCCTGGTGGCTATTCTGCGTAAAGGGTACCCGGCGGGATTTAACTGAGTAGTTTGGCCGCCAACTCTTGTTCATAGGCGGTAGCTCCGGCGGCGAGCCGCTCAGATTTCCTGCCGCCTTTTCCTTCGTTAATAATGCCCGACCCTACTTCTACTAATACCGACGAGGAGCTGAATACCGCCAAGCAGGTGCAGCTCGAAAACGTGGGTGCCCTCAACCGCCAGCAGCTCACGCCCGCCGCCGCTGCCGAACGCCAGGGCCACGACGTGCCCGGCCACGACCACGCGGACCACGACCACGCCTGGCACTCGCACGACGACCTGGGCGACGACGACGGCCACAGCCACGGCCCGGCCGGGGCCAACCCCTACCTGCTGCCCGGCCTCAGCCTGGCGCTGCTGCTGGCGGGGCTGGCGCTGGACTACTTCCACGCGGGCTTTTTTGCGGGCCTTGTGCGGCCGCTGTGGTACGGGCTGGCCTTCGGGCTGGTGGGCTGGAACGTGGTGAAGGCCGCCGTGCTCAGCATTCCGAGCGGTAATATTTTCAACGAATTCCTGCTGATGAGCATTGCCACCATCGGGGCCTTCGCCATTGGCGAATACCCGGAGGGCGTGGCCGTGATGCTGTTCTACACCGTGGGCGAGCTGTTTCAGGACGCGGCCGTGAACCGGGCCAAGCGCAGCATCAAGGCGCTGCTCGAAATTCAGGCCACCGAGGTAACGGTGCTGCGCGCCGGCCAGCCGCTGGTAATCGACCCCAAGGCCGTGCAAGTGGGCGACGTGATGGAAGTGCGCCCCGGCGAAAAAGTGGCCCTCGACGGTACCCTCAACGCCCGGGCGGCCAGCTTCAACACGGCCGCCCTCACCGGCGAGTCGGCCCCGCAAACCAAGCAGCCCGGCGAGGCCGTGCTGGCCGGCATGATTAACCTGGAGAGCCTGGTGCAAATCACCGTCACGGCCGCTTTTCAGGATACCAAGCTCGCCAAAATTCTGGCGATGGTGCAAACTGCGGTGGGCCGCAAGGCCAAAACGCAGCAGTTTATTACCAAGTTTGCGAAAGTGTACACGCCCATTGTGGTGGGGCTGGCTACGCTGCTGGTGCTGGTGCCCTACTTTGTGGTGAGCGACTACGTGTTTCGCGACTGGCTCTACCGGGCGCTGGTGTTCCTGGTTATTTCGTGCCCCTGCGCGCTGGTTATCAGCATTCCGCTGGGCTACTTCGGCGGCATCGGGGCCGCCTCGCGGGCCGGCATCCTGTTCAAGGGCTCCAACTTTCTCGACGTGCTGCGCGAGATTGACACCGTGGTAATGGATAAAACCGGTACCCTCACCCAGGGCGTGTTTGCCGTGCAGCAGGTGCAACCCGCGCCCGGCACCGAGGCCGCGCAACTGCTGCGGCTGGTAGGCGCCCTCGAAGCCAAATCGACGCACCCCATTGCCAAGGCGGTAGTAACCCACGTGGGCCCCGCCGCCACCGGCGTGCCGGTCGAAAACGTGGAGGAAATTGCCGGCCACGGCCTGCGCGGCCGCGTGGATGGCCGCCAGGTACTGGCCGGCAACACCAAGCTGCTCAGCAAGTTCGCTATCAGCTACCCCGCCGAGGTAGACGAGGTAGTCGATAGCATTGTGGTGGCCGCCATCGACGGGCAGTACGCCGGCTACCTCACCGTGGCCGATGCCCCCAAAGCCGACGCCGCCCAGGCCGTGCGCGAGCTGCGCGCCGATGGCATTACCCGCCTGGTCATGCTCTCGGGCGATAAGGGCAGCATCGTGCAGCGCGTAGCCAAAGAGCTGGGTATCAGCGAGGCGCACGGCGACTTGCTGCCCGAAGACAAGGCCCGCTTCGTGCAGCAGTTCCTGGACGAGGGCCGCAAGCTGGCCTTCGTGGGCGACGGCGTGAACGACGCCCCCGTGGTGGCCCTGGCCAACGTGGGCATCGCCATGGGCGGCCTCGGCTCCGACGCCACCATTGAAACGGCCGACGTCGTTATCCAGACCGACCACCCCAGCAAAATCGCCACCGCCCGCCGCATCGCCCGCGCCACCCACCGCGTAGTGTGGCAGAATATCTGGCTGGCCTTTGCCGTAAAAGCCGTGGTGCTGGCCCTCGGCGCGGGCGGCCTGGCCACCATGTGGGAAGCCGTCTTTGCCGACGTAGGTGTGGCGCTACTGGCCATTCTCAACGCCGTGCGCATTCAGCGCATGGATTTCACGAAGCCGTAGGGACTGGCTGAGCGGCGGCTGAAGTTTAACCGTGTACGCTCCCGCTTTAGCCAATCTAGCTATCAAAAGCTAGGCGTAACGCGCGCTATTTCAAGCAAAAAGGGCACCTTCCACGTTTGCGGAAGGTGCCCTTTTTTAGATAGCTGAGCCTCCTGTCGGACTCGAACCAACGACCCTCTGATTACAAGTCAGAAGCTCTACCAACTGAGCTAAGGAGGCTTAATCGTAGGGCAAAAGTAAGCTGAAAAAGGTGGCCCGGCAAACTGGCCGGGCAATAAAAAAGGGTCGTGCCAGCTGGCACGACCCTTTTTACTACGTAATCAAGCAATTAGCTGCGCAGCTGCTTGAGTTGCTTCTTGAGTTTTTCGATGCGCAGGCGCGCTTCCTCCATGCGGCCCTGGTACTCCTGGCGCAGTTGGTCGGCGTTTTTGGAGCGGGCGAAGAAGTCGAGGTTGGTTTGCAGAGTGGATACATCGTTTTCCAGCTCCTGGATTTCGCGGCGCAGGCCGGTTTCCTTGCGCGTGAAGGCCTGCTGGGCCTGCGGGCGGGCTTTGAGGCGGGCAATTTCCAGCTGAAACAGCAGGTCCTCGCGGTCGGTGGGCGTGATGCCGGCCGTCTGGTCCAGGTACTTACCCGCGAGGGTCATAAACTGCTCCTCGCCGCGGTCGGAAGTACCGCCGCCTTCGCCATCCAGGGTCTGCCAGTCGGCAGCCATCGCACGGAAGCCTTCGAGCGTGCCGGGCGCAGCGGGCGAGAGGGCGGCTACTTGCTGGCCCACGGTGTCGAGGCGGGTTACCTGCTCGGCGCTGGCGGCCGACTGGCGGTCCTCGCGGTGGCGGGTTTCCTGCTTGGGGCGCTCAAACACGCCGTCGCAGGCGGCCCGGAAGCGCTTCCAGATTTTGTCGGCCTGCTTCTCGGGCACGCGGCCCACGTCTTTCCACTCCTTCTGCACCCGGATGATGATGGTGCGGGCCTCGTCGAAGTCGGGCAGCTGCTGGGCGGCCTCGGCCTGCTCGATGAGGGCGTACTTGGCTTGCAGGTTGGTATTCTTCTCCGAGTCGAGGCTCTTAAAGAAGTCGTTTTTGCGGTTGAAAAACGCCTTGTAGGCGTTCCAGTACTGCTTGTTGAGGGCGTCGGCCTGGGCGCGGGGCACGGGGCCAGTGGCTTCCCACTCCTTCTTGATTTCCTGGAGCTCGTCGGTGCGCGAGCGCCACTCGTTCACGCGCTCGGTGGCGAACTCGGCGAAGGGCAGCACGCGCTCCAGCAGCGACTGCTTGGCGGTCAGGTTGTCTTTCTCCTGGGCCGAGCGCACATCCACAAACTCCTTGCGGCGCAGGTGCACGGCCTCGGAGGCGGCCAGGAAACGCTGCCACAGGGGCTCGCGCTGCTCACCGGGTACGGGGCCGATGTGCTTCCAGTCGTCGTGCAGCTTCTTGAGCTCGTCGAGGGCCTTGTTGATGCCGGGGGCGCCTTGCAGGGCTTCGGCGCGGGCCACGAGGGCCTCCTTGGCCTCCTGGTTGCGGCGGCGGTCCAGCTCCTTGAGCTCGTAGAAGCGGCCCTGGTTGGCGTAGTAGCGGTCGAGCAGGCCGTGGTAGCTGTTCCAGGTTTCCTGGCTGTCGGCCTGGGGCACGGGGCCGGTGCTTTTCCAGTCAGCCTGCAACTGCTTGAGCTTCTGCGAGCTGTCCTTGGTTTCGGCGTTCTCCACCAGCTGGCGCAGCTGGGCGAGCAGCTCCTGCTTGCGGGCCAGGTTCTGGCCGCGGTTCTGGTCCTCGGTCTTGGCATCGCGGGCGCGGCCTTCGCGGAACTCCTGGAGGGCCTTGTTCAGCTCGGCCTGGCTGGCGGGGGGCTGGAAGCTGAACTCCTGGGGCGCGTTGGCGTCTTCGGCCAGCTTCTGGCGCGAGGCGGCGCGGGCACTGGCTACGTTGGCCTCGTACTGGCGGCTGAGCTCAAAAATCTGCTGGCGGTTGCGGCGCGCGTCGGGCCGGCGCAGCAGGTCAATGAGGTGGGCAGCCTGGCTTTCGAGGTCGAGCGTGGCGAAGTCGGGGGCCGGGGTTTCGGGTACGTAGTCGTCGGCCTCCTCGCTGCCAGCATCACCGGCCGTTTCGTGCTGGTGCGCCAGCTCGGCCTGGTGGGCTTCGGCGGCGGTGTCGGTGGCTGAGGTGGGCAGCGTGGCCACGCCTTCGGGCATATTCTCGATATCCGCGGCGCTGGTCAGGGCCTGCACGGGGGCCGCCTCGTCAGCCGCGGGAGTTGCGGGCGACTGCTCCTCGGCCTCGGGGGCCGGGGCCATGGCTTCGCCGTAGTGCGCCACGGCGCGGGCGGCGGGGGCCGAGAGGTGCTCGGCGGCTACGTCGGCGGGCACGTGCTGGGCCGTTTCGGCGGCCGCGGCGGCTTCGGGCGACGTGTCAGCTTCGGGCGCGGCCTCGGCGGCGCTCCCGGGCTCGGGCAGGCCCAGGGCTTCGGCCAGGCCGGGCTCCGAGCGGAGCGGGTCGACTTCGGTTTGGGTGGCACCGCCGCCGGGGGGCACGGCGGCCTCGGCCGGGGTGTCGCTGAGGGCGGGGGCGGCGGGCGTGGCTTCGGCCGGGTCGGCGGTGGGCGCATCGCCCTGCTGGGCGCGGATTTCGGCCAGGCGGGCTTCGAGGACGCTCATGCGGTCAGCGGGCGTGTCTTGGGCGGGGGTGGGGGTTTCTTCGGGCAGCATAAAGCAAAGCGAAAAGCGGGCGGCCGGCCGGGGCCGGAAAAAGGAGGTTGGTGAACCGCCAGCGCGGAGGGCAAAGGGTAAAGTTAGGTCGTACTAGTTCAGGCGCGGGTCGAGCGGGTAGTTGGACAGGGCGCGGTAGCGGCCGCCTTTTTCGCGCAAAATGCCTTGCCAGAACGCATCAGACCTCAAAGTAAATACTTTCCCGGCACTAGCGGGCTGTCGAAACCAGGAGCCGCCCGTAATTTCCTGCTCCAGCTGCCCCGCCGACCAGCCCGAATAGCCGATAAAGCACCGCACGTCACCGGGTAGGATAACCCCGGTGTTTACCAGGGAGATAAGCAGGTCGAAGTCGCCGCCCCAGTACACGTCATCGCCCAGGCTGGTGGCCCCGGGCAGGGCGGCGTGGCGGTGCACAAAATGCAGCGTATCGAGCTGCACCGGGCCGCCTTCGTAGAGGAGCAGGGCGGCGGCGGGGCCGGGGGGCAGGGGCAGCGCGTCGCCGAGCACGGTGGCCGTGCGCCGCGTCAGCACCAGGCCAAACGCGCCTTCGGCGGGCTGGTGGCGGCACAGCAGCACTACGCTGCGCTCAAAGTGGGGGTCGCCCAGGAAGGGCTGCGAGATGAGGAGGGTTCCGGGCTTCATAGTAGAAGCAAGTACGCACGAACGGGCCGGATGGTGCCATTACCTTTGCCTGGTAGGGGCTTAAGGCTGGTTGCCCCGCCACTACTAGTTTTTATTTCAACGCATGAGCTTCTCTACTTCCGAAATGCCCGCCGTGCTGCCCGCTCGTCCCCCGCGCCAAGGATGGCGGCGCGGGAGCCTGCTGGTGCTGGCCGGGGGGCTGCTGCAGCTTGTGCTGCTGCTGGTTACCTATGGCAAGCTGCTGCTTCACCCCGGGCAGTATCTCCTTGTATCTCACTACGATGGGATTAAGAGCTACTACTCGCTGGCCACGTTTTTGCGCCAGCCCCTGCGCGAAGGCATGCTGCAGCACGGGCACAACTACCCGTTTGGCGAATACATCTACTACACCGATATCTCGCCCCTGGTGAGCGTGCCGCTGCACGTGCTGGTGCAGCTGGTGCCCGCCCTGGCCCCGTACGGGGTGTACCTGTACGACGTAGTTACGCTGGGGGGGCTGGTGGTAAGTACGCTGCTACTGGTGAGCATTTTACGCCGGCTGGCGCTGCCGGCCTGGCTGGCCCTGGTGCTGGCCCTGGTACTGCCCTGGCTGAGCCCGCAGGCGTTTCGCCTCAATGTGGGCCACATGTCCTTGTCGTACACGCCCGCCGTGCTGCTGCCGCTGTGGCTGCTGCAAGGGCTGTACGGGGCCTGGCGGGCGGGCCGGCCCACGGGGCGCTGGTGGGTGGGCCTGGGGCTGGCTACCACGGCGGCCACGTGGCTGCATTTTTATTACCTGGGAATAGTGGGCGGCTGGCTGGGGGCCTTTTTCCTGGTCTGGATTGGCCGCGAAGCGCTGGCGCACCGCCCGTGGCGGCGGCTGGCCGGCCGGGCCGCGGCGCTGCTGAGCCTGGTGGCCGTTTTTACCTTTGGCCTGCTGCAAGTGCTGGATAAGCGCCACGGCGAGCGGCCCACGGGTAGTGGCGGGTACGACTGGATAGAGTGGAAGTTTCAGTTCGGCACGCTCTTTCACGGGCACGACTTTTATAAAATCCGCTTTTTTCTGGAGCGCACGGCGCCGGTGCCGTATGAGTCAACGGCTTACCTGGGGGCCTTTGTGCTCTACGGGCTGGTGGTGGTGGGCATCCTGGCCCTGGTGGCCCGGCACCAGCGCCGCCAGGGCCTCGCCGAGCCCGGGCTGCTGCCCACGCTGCCCAGCGCCGCCACGGACGGCAACCGCGCTTTTCTGGGAATGCTGCTGCTGGCCGCTGTGCCGCTGGCCCTGGCGGCGCTGGGCGAGTCACTAGACGTGGATAACGGTAACTACTCGCTGCACAACTACTTAAACCCCTTTTTATGGGTGCACAAAGTCACCGACCGCATCACGCAGTTTCGGGCCCTGGGCCGTTTTATCTGGCCTTTTTGGTGGTCAGTGGTGCTGGGCTTTGCCTGGTACGCGGGCCAGGCCTGGCGGCTGGCCCAGGCCCGGCAGCTGCGCTGGCTACAAGGCCTGTGGGTGGTACTGGCCGGGCTGGGCGTAGTCGATATGCTTAATGCCCAGCACCACTACACCACCGTTACGCAGGTGAGCAACCTGCTGGCCGCGCCCGCCACCGACGAGGTGCGCCAGCTGGTGGGCTGGCTCAAGCCCGGCTACTACCAGGCGCTGCTGCCGTTTCCGTTCTACCACTCGGGCAGCGAGCCCAAGGAAGGTGAGCTCTACTACAACGTGGACCCCGACGACCCGCACTGCAACCGCACCTATCAGCTGGGCATGGTCACGGGCTTGCCCCTGATGAGCCACAAGGCCACCCGCACACCCTACTACCAGGCCCGCGAGCTGATGACTATGTTCCAGGCCGGCGGCCCCGGCCCCGACCTGCTTGGCCGGCTCGATAAGCGGCCCATCCTGGTGTACCTGGATACCACCTATTATAATGGGGGCAACAACTACTACCGCGACCTGCTCAAGGACCGCCCCGAGATGCTGGGTCTTTTCAACCGGGCCCCCGATTTTATTCGGGAGCAGCACATGCGCCGCCTCACCCACCAAGGACCGTACTCGCTCTACGAGTGGCAGCCGGGAAAATAAAAGAACTACTAAGGGGGGTGGGTGTTGCTAGCCCGTTAGGCGGCTAGGGTAGGCAAAAATTGCCCGCACCTCTTGCCCGCACCTCTTGCTTATTTAATTTGTAAATGACTGATTCCGAACTTGCCGACCTGCGCCAAAGCTACACCCAGCGCACCCTGCTGGAAACGGACGTGCTGCCCGACGCCGTGCGCCAGTTCCGGCAGTGGCTCGACGAAGCCGTGGCGGCCCAGCTGCCCGAGCCCGCCGCCCTTACCCTGGCCACCGTGGCCGCGGCCACCGGCCAGCCCAGCCAGCGCGTGGTGCTGCTCAAGGGCCTGCCCGACGACGCGGGCTTCCTGTTTTATTCCAACTATGACTCGCAGAAGGGCCACGAGCTGGCCGCCCAGCCCCGGGCGGCGCTCAACTTCTTCTGGCCCGGGCTGGAGCGCCAGGTGCGGGTAGAGGGCGTGGTGGAAAAAGCGCCCGAAAACGTGTCCACCGAGTATTTTCAGAGCCGGCCGCGCAGCAGCCAGGTGGGGGCCTGGGCCTCGCCCCAGAGCGAGGTCATCGGCAGTCGCCAGGAGCTCGAAGCCCGCGAGCACGAGGTAGAAGCCCGCTTTGCCGACCAAAACCCCTTGCCCCGCCCGCCGCACTGGGGCGGCTACGTGCTGCGCCCCACCCGCGTCGAGTTCTGGCAGGGCCGCCCCAGCCGCCTGCACGACCGCCTGGTGTACGAGCGCGCCGCTGGCAGCGAGAGCTGGAAAATCAGCCGCCTGGCCCCGTGAGGAGCGGTAAATGAGTAAGGGAGTAAATGAGTAAATTACTGGCTTGTGGGGTAG
Source organism: Hymenobacter sp. H14-R3 (assembly GCF_030063445.1). GTDB lineage: Bacteria > Bacteroidota > Bacteroidia > Cytophagales > Hymenobacteraceae > Hymenobacter. The sequence goes on from NZ_JASITD010000011.1 coordinate 59,444, forward strand.
ATTGGCTTATTACGTATTGATTATCAATATTTTGCTTCTCCGCTCTTTCTGCCTGTATCGCCAGCCAGCCCCTTACTCATTTACCCATTTACTCATTTACCGCCAGCCCCTTACTCATTTACCCATTTACTTATTTACCGCTTGGCTGAGATTCAACCCGTGCGCGGCTGGCGCTACAACCCAGCCCTGAGTGCCGAGATTGACGAGGTGGTGTCGCCGCTCTTCGACGTGGTGAGCGTGCGCCAGCGCGAGGCGCTTTATCGCAACCCCCTCAATTCCATTCACTTATCAGTGCCCCGGGCCGAGGGCGAGTTGTCGCCCACCCAGGCCGCCGCCCGCCGCCTGGCGCAGTGGCAGGCCGCGGGCGTGCTGCGGCAGGACGGCCTGCCCGGCATTTACGTGTACTACCAGTACTTCCGGCTGCCGGGCGAGGGGCGCGAGCGCTGCCGCAAGGGCTTTATGTGCCACATCCGGGCCACCGACTGGGCCGATAATGTGGTGCTGCGCCACGAAAACACGCTGCCCGCCGCCGTCAGCGACCGGGCCGAGCTGCTGGCCGAGCTTCAGTTTCAGACCAGCGCCACCCACGGCCTGTACCGCGACGAGGCTTTTGCGCTGGAAGCCCTGATGGACGAGGCCATTCAGGACCCGCTCTGCCAGACGGAGGAGGACTACCAGGGCGCGCGCGACGTGCTGGCCGTGATTCAGGACGCCGGGGTAATCCGGCGGTTTCAGGCCGTGCTGGCCAGCCGGCAGGTGATACTGGCCGATGGCCACCACCGCTACGAGGGCTCGCTGGCCTACCGGCAGGCCCGGCAGCTGGCCGCCGGCCCGGCCGGCAGCCTCGGCCACGAGCCCTGGAACTTCCACCTCATGTACCTCACCAACGCGGCCAGCGACGACGTGCGCATTCTGCCCACCCACCGGGTGCTGCGCGAGCTGCCCGGCAACCTCACCGATGCCGGGCTGCTGGCCCGGCTGGCCGCCTACTTCACGGTAGTGCCCCAGGCCGAGGCCCAGGACCTGCCCGAGCTGATGGCCGGCAAGCGCTGGGCCTTCGGCCTGGTGTTGCCCAGCGGGGCCTACAAGCTGCGCCTGCGCCCCGAGGTGCACGCCCAGCTCGACTGGCCCACCACACCCGAGGTGAAGGACCTCGACCTGACGGTGCTGCACTACTTCGTGCTCGAAAAAGTGTTGGGTATTGTGGGCCCCGACGCCCAGCGCCGCTGGGCCGGCGTGGCCTACGTGCGCGGCCTGGCCGAGTGCCTGCAACAGGTGGACCGGGGCGAGGCCCGCGCCGCCTTTCTCACCAACGAGGTGACCATGGCCCAGGTCGAGGCCGTGTGCCACTCGGGGGCCGTGATGCCGGCCAAATCCACCTTCTTCTACCCCAAAACGCTGGCCGGCCTGCTCTTTGCCAGCCTGGCCGAGGAGCCCACCGTATTCGGGGCGGTGTTTGAGGGGTGAGTCATTTTTATAAAATATTGTGCGTCAATTAGTTGTGTTAAACAGGAAGAAGGCCGCCCCGCCCGGCGCGCGGCCGGGACGCTTCTGGTTGCTGCTGGCGCTGGGCAGCGGGGCGCTGTGCGCGGGCTACGCCGCCCTGGTGCTGGGCACGGCGAGCTGGGCCGAGGCCCGGGCGCTGGACGGCCTCTACGCGCTTGACGACAACTGGCATATCCGCGCCTTTAGCCCCGCCGGCTGGCAGCGGGCGCAGCGGCTGCTGGCGGGCCTGGCGGCCGGCCTGGGGGCGGCGTGGCTGGCCCTGGGCCCCGCCACGGGGCCCGGCCGGCACGAGCTGCGGGCCACGCTGGCCCAGGGCCAGCGGCTGGTGGGCCGGGAGTGGGGGCAGTGGGGGCGCTTGTCGCGCGCCCGGCGCTGGGTATTCGGCGCGCAGCTGGGCGCGCTCACGGCCGTGCGCCTCTACCTGGGCCTGACCACGCCCTGGAACGATGACGCGGCCTCGTACGGCTTTTTTGTGCGGCACGGGCTACTGGCGGTGAGCGCCTACTACCCCATTCCCAACAACCACTTGCTGTCCAATACGATAGCCTGGGTATTTTACCAGCTGCAACCCGGTTTTTGGTGGACCATGCGCCTGCCCGTGCTGCTCATCAGCACGCTGGCCACGCTGGGCCTGTATATGGCCATGCGGCGGCGGCTGGGCTACTGGCCCGCGCTGCTGGCGGCCGGGGCCAGCAGCTGGGTGGCGCTAGGCCTGTACCAGGCCGCGGCCGGCCGCGCCTATTGGCTGACGATAGGGCTGACGGTGGGGCTGTTTTGCGCCCTGCTGGCGCTGCTGCGCCCCGGCCCCGGGGCCCGGCGGCTGGCCTGGGTGAGCCTGGTGGCTACGGGGGTGCTGGGCTTGTACGCCGTGCCCACGTTTGCCTACGCGCTGGGCTCGGCCCTGACGTGGCTGGCGGGGCAGGCGCTGTGGCAGCGCCGGTGGGCGCTGCTGGCGCGGGCCGTGGCTGCGGGAGCCCTCATTGGGGGCGGGGCCGTGCTGCTCTACGTGCCCGCGCTGTTTGTATCGGGCCCGCAGGTGCTGCTGGCCAACCCGTTTGTGCAGCCTTTGGCGGCCGCCGACTTCTGGCGGCAGCTGCCCGCCCACGCCTGGATTACGGAGGGCTTCCTGCTGGGCCAGCGCGGGCTGGGCGCGGCCGGCACACTGCTGGTTTTGGGGTTGTTTGGCTACCTGCTGTGGCGGTGGCGGGCGGGCCGGCTGGCCCCCGGCCTGGCCCGGCAAGTGCGCGAGGTGGGCCTGCCGGCGCTGTGGTTTGTGGGCTGGCCCTATGCGCTGCTGCTCGGGCAGCGCGTGCTGCCGCCCGAGCGCACGTGGCTCTATAAGGCGTGGTTTGGCTATTTGCTGGTGGCCCTGGTGCTGGCCGGCTGGCGGTGGCACCGCCCGGCGCGGCGCTGGCTGGTGGGCCTGGCGGCCGCGGTGTTTGTGCTCTACCAGGTAACGGCCCAGCTGCGCGACAACCGCCAGGCCCGCCGGCGGCTGGCCCCCGATGGGGACATGGCCGCCTGGCTGGCCCGGCACCCGCAGGCCCGGCCCGTGCTGGTGCCCGACGATGGCATCTGGAACTGGCAGACGCTGCAAGCCCACGTCAACGACCCCCGCCAGCCCTGGGCCGTGGACCGGGTGGCCTTGCCCGGCGTGCGCTACGGCTACGTGCTGACCCGGGCGGGCGCGCCCGCGCCCGCCGGCACCGGTTCCCTGGTATTCGCGGTGGGCACGCTGCGGCTCGCTCGCTATAATGCCCCGCCGGTGGCCGGGCCGCCCACGGCGCGCAAGCACTATTGAGCCGTAGGCGGGAGCCAGTAAGCGACCCTTTGCTTTGGGTCTGATTAGCAAGGAGTTGTAAAATAAAAGTGCCCGGTTAATTTTCCTCGATTGCTTTGAGATAAGCTAACTATCTGTAAATGAAAAAGTTATGAAATTGATTCTTGCCTCCGGCTCGCCCCGCCGCCGCCAGCTGCTCACCGACCTGGGCCTGGCCTACGAAATCCGGCTGCGCGAGGTGGACGAAAGCTACCCGCCCACGCTGCGCCGCGGGGCCGTGGCCGAGTACCTGGCCCGCCACAAGGCCGCGGCCTACCGCCCTGATTTAGCCCCGGACGAGTTGCTGCTCACGGCCGATACCATCGTGTGCCTGGCCGACGACGTGCTGAACAAGCCCGCCGATGCGGCCGCGGCCCGCGCCATGCTCACCCGCTTGCAGGGCCGCGCCCACCAAGTGTACACTGGCGTGTGCCTGCTGCCCGGCGACGGCCGCCCGCCGGTGGTGTTCTCCGACGAAACGACCGTGCACTTTCGCGCCCTGAGCCCCGCCGAGATAACTTTTTACGTGGACCGCTACCAGCCCCTGGACAAGGCCGGGGCCTACGGCGCGCAGGACTGGCTGGGCCTGGTGGGCATCGAGCGCCTCGAAGGCTCCTATTTCAACGTAATGGGCCTGCCCACCCACCGCGTGTGGGCCGCCCTGCACGCGCTGGGGCAGCTGTAAGCAAGGCGTGCTCTGCTGGTGATTAAGTAGGTGTTGGCCAATGACTTATTTTCAAAAAACTGGTATTAGCCACGTTCCGAAGCTCGGCCCGGGGCGCGGGCTACTGCTGCTGGCCTGCGTCGTGCTGGCGGCGTGCGCGGGCTACGCGGCGCTGGTGCTGTATTCGGCCAGCTGGCCCGAGGCGGCGGGGCTGCGCCAGTTTTACCACTGGGCACCAAGGGCGTACACGGTAGCCGAATTTCTGGGGCTGCGCCGGGGGCTGGCCGCCCTGGCGGGGGGGGCAACGCTGCTGGCCTGGGGCCTGGGCAGGGGCGGGCCCGCCCGGGCGGGCGGCGCGGCCCTGCGCCGGGAAGTGGGGGCGCTGTGCCGCCGGCTGGGCGCGGGGTGGGCCGAGCTCCGGCCTGGGCAGCGCTGGTTGGCCAGCGGCCTGCTGCTGGCGCTCACGGGGCTGCGCGTTTACTACAGCTTCGTACTTGTCCCCGGCGACGATGCCGTCTCGTACGAGGTGTTTGTGCGCGGGTCGCTGCTGCGGGTGAGCGCCGCCTACCCGCTCCCCAACAACCACGTGCTAAGCAACACCCTGGACTGGGTATTTTACCAGCTGTACCCGGGTTTTTGGTGGAGCATGCGCCTACCGGTGCTGCTGGCGAGCACGGCCGCTACGGTGGGTTGGTTTTTACTGCTGCTGCGGCGCAGTAGTTTCCGCATTGCGCTGCTGGCCGTGAGCTTGTTCAGCAGCACGCAGCTGGCGTTCTACCACAGCGCAACGGGGCGCGGCTACTCCCTGCTGTGCGGGTTGGGGGGGATTGGCTTTTTCGCCGTCTTAGAGCTGGCAGCCTCCGTAGACCAGTCCCGCCGGGCTACGGGGCGTCGGCAGCAGGTGGCGTGGGCGGCGCTGGTGGGCAGCGGGGTGGTGGGGCTGTACGTAGTGCCCACGCACGCCTATTTTCTGCTTTCGGCCTACAGCTGGCTGGCCCTTGTTGCACTGGCCGGCCGGGCCTGGGGGTTGTTGGGCCGGGCCGTGGGGCTGGGGCTGCTCACGCTGGTGGGGGCCGCCCTGCTGTACGCGCCGCTGCTGCTGCTCTCGGGGGCCGGGCTGCTGTTTCACAATGAGTTTGTGGTGCCCTTGCCAGTGGGGGAGTTCTGGCGGGTTTTGCCGCGCTACCTCTGGTTCACGGAAGGCTGGCTGAGTGGCCACCGGTGGCTGGGGGTGGGGCCGCTGCTGCTGGTGCTGCTGGGCTTTGCGCTGCAGTGGCGGCGGGCGGCCACCGGGCGATTGCCCGCCGCTACGGCCCGGCTGGTGCGGGGCCTGGGGCTGCCGGGCGTGTGGTTTTTGGTAGCGCCCTACCTGCTGGTGCTGGGGCAGCGGGTGCAGTCGCCCGAGCGCACGCTTTATTATAAAGCGCAGCTAATGACTGTAGTAGCCGCAATGCTAATCGACTGGGGCCTGCGGCAACCGGCCGCTGGGCTGCCGCGCCGCCGGGCCCTTCAGCTCCTGGCGGTGGGCAGCCTGGCTTTTGCCGGGACCCAGCTATTCTTTGTCGAGCGCAACAACCGCTTGCAGCAGGGCCACTGGGTGAGGTACCTGGCGGGCGGCCAGTGGCTGAGCCAGCAGCCCCCGGGCCCGGTGCTGGCCCCCGAGCCTTTGCACCGGTTTTTGCTACGCTTCTACGTGCACAGTCAGCTGTGGCACCAGCCCTGGCAGGTAGACGACCGGCCCCGGCCGGGGGTGCACTACCGCTACCTGGTGAGCATGCCCGGGGCCCAGCGGGTGCCCTACGGGCCCGCCGTGGCGGGCCCGCCCGCCTATCACGACGGGCTACTGGATATTTTTGTGGCTCCCTGATTTTACGCTGGCCGGCGGGGAGCCCCCACGGCCTGATTACTCATACACATGCGCTTTCTTGTGCGGTTTCAGCTGCTGCTGCTTGGTGCGGCGGCGGCGGGCCTGGCCCTGCTCTTTGGCTTTACCGACTATGCTACCCTGCTGGCCCGCGGGGCGCGCAGCAGCTTTGGCTTCTTTGGGATTGGCAACTGGGTAGTGCTGCCCCTCACGCCGGGTGCGCTCCTGCCAAAAAGCCGCCCCTCTTGCCGGGGTAGCTCGGCGCTTGGCAACGGCGCTGGTGCGGCCCTGGCAGCGGCTGCGCCCGGCGCAGCGCCGGGTGGCCCTGGGGCTGCTGCTGGCGGCGGTAGCCGTGCGCGTTTATTATGCTGGTTACTACCCGCTTAGCCTGGATGAGATAGCTTCTTACGACTACTGGGTGCTGCCCGGTGCGGCCGTTACGGCCAGCTATTATCCCTTCCCCAACAACCACGTGCTGCCCAACCTGCTGGTGGGGCTGGTGCACACCCTGGCCCCGGCGGCCCCGCCGCAGCTGGCGCTGCGGCTGCTGCCCACGCTGCTGGGCCTGCTTACGTTGCCCGTGGTGTATGCGCTACTGCTGCGCCACCTGCGGTTTGGGGTGGCTACGCTGGGGCTGGGGCTCTACTGGCTCTCGCCGCTGGCCGCGTACTATGCCGTGGCGGGGCGCGGCTACGCCTGGACCCTGGTGGCGGCGCTGGCCGGCCTGTTTGCCACCCTGGAGCTGCTGCGCCCGGCAGGGCGGCGGCCGGTGCGGCAGCTGGCCTGGGCGGTGTTTGGGCTGAGCGGGGCGCTGGGGCTCTACGCCGTGCCCACGCACGTGTATGCGTTGCTGGGGCTGGGGCTGGCCTTGCTGGTGGGCTTCGGCCGGGGCCCGGCCCGGGCGCGCCCAGTACGACTAGTGCATTTGGCGGTGGCTACGCTGGGCATTGCGCTGGTGGCGGGGGTACTGTACGCGCCCATCGGGGCGGTGTCGGGCTGGCCGGCGCTGCTGGCCAACCCCTACGTGGCCCGGCAGGCCTGGCCCGAGTTCCGGCTGGTTGTGGGCCCTTTTCTGGTGGGTACGGCCACCGAGCTGCTAGGGCAGCGCGGGCTGAGCGCGGCGGCCTACGGGCTCCTGTTGCTAGTGGGTCCGGTGGCGCTGTGGCGGGGCCAGCTACCGGCCCCCGCGCGCCGGCTGGGCTGGGTGCTCTACGCGCAGTTGCTGCTGTGGCTGCCGCTCTCAGTGGCGCAGCACGTGCTGCCGCCCGCTCGCACGCTGCTCCTGGTGCTGCTGGCCTTTTTTCTGCTGCTGGCCCTGCTGGCGCAGGTAGGCTGGGCCTACTGGCAAGGAATAATAGCTGAGAAACCGGGCCTGCGGACGGTTACCGGCCCCCCTGGGCTGCGGCTGGGGGTTCTGGTGCTGGTGCTCGGGGCCTACGGCGGCTACCGGCTGCACCGCGAGCAGGCCGTTATCAGCGTGCACACCCGGCAGCAGGCGGCCCTGCGCGAGGCCTATGCCTGGCTGCGCACCCAGCCGCTGCGCCGGGTGTGGGTCGAGCCGCGGGCCTACGCCCTGTTCTGGCAGCACTATGCGCTGAGCGCCGGCCAGCGCCCACTGCCGCTACGCGTAGTCTACGACGTGCCCGCCGCCCGGCCCGGCCCGCGCGGAGAAGTGGAAGCCCTGCCGGCCGGCTCGCTGCCCGCTGTGCCGGTGCGCTACCGCAATGAACTGGTGCGCATCATCCCGGTATCACCCACGCAACCCCTTATTCAGTACTAATTTTAAGTACTTGATTGAGTGTTGATTACGTTCATCCTTTAGCCAGCAGGCCAATACCCAGCACCACCAGCACCAGGCCGCCGGCCTGCGCCAGCGAGAGGCTTTCGCGCAGCACCACCAGCCCCAGCACCGCGGCCAGCAGCACCGAGCCCCCCACAATGACGGGCGTGCCCACCGAGGCCGGCACCCCGCGCTTAAATACCACGAAGGTCAGTATTTCGGCCAGCCCCACGCTCAGGCCAGCCAAGGCGGCCAGCCCCAGGCCCTTGCCCGAGAGGGTGAGCGGCTGCCCCAGCAGCTTGAGCCGCAGCAGCCAGCCAGCGCCCAGCCCGGCCGCCACCAGTTGCAGCACTACCGCGCCCACGGCCGGTGGCACATGGTCGGCGGCCAGCTTGATGAAGAAGTTGTAGCCCGCCAGGCACAAGGCCGTGAGCAGGGCGAGGGGCAGCCAGTTGGTCATAGGTATTAATGCTGGTTTTCCTGCAAAATAGTGAAGGCTTGCTGCGTCGCGGCATCGTCTAGCCCAATAAGAGGTTTGGTGGGGACCCAGCGGTTTTTCAGGGCTGGTGGTAAGCTGTGCAGCGAGAGGTCGTCGTCCAGAATCACGTAGTTTTCCGCAGCGCCGTGCTGACTTACCCACGCCGTGATTTCGGCGGCGCGGGTACTGGCTGGCCAAAGGCTGGTGCGCTCATCTACTTTGGAGAGGGCCGCGGGAACAAGGCCGCGCGTGCGCAGGAAAGCCGCCCACTCGGCCAGCGAATAATTGATGCGGTGCGAAGTGGTGAGCAGGATGGCCGCCCCGGTTTCGCGCAGCAGGTGGGCCAAGTTTGCTGTGGCCTGGGCATTAAATTGCAAGAAGCCGTCGGCATGCTGCTCCACGGCCCGCCAGGCGGGCGTAGTTATTAAAACGCCATCCAGGTCGAGTAGAATTATCATAGTATATACCTTTGCGGCACGCGCGTTGGGTATGTCCCCCGGCCTACGGTAGCTCTTGAAAAAGAGAAACCCCGGCTGCGCTAACAGTCGGGGTTTCAGAAGCGGGGGTTTGTTGGAACCCTTCACTTCATCACCAATGAAACGGGACAACGCGAAGAAACTACTCGATGCCATCGGTACGGCGGCATTGGTCGGGTTTGCGGGTGGGCTAGCAAAGGCTTTGGCCGCGCTGGTGCTCACCTACATCCTCCGGTAGTTGGGTAAGGGGTTGGGCCGTGTGCCCGGCCCCTTATTTTCGTAACTGCTGCAAATATAACGGGTTGGGGCGGTAGTTGGTTTCGTAAATTTTATCTATCCTAGCTGAATGAGTTGGTTTCTTGTCTTGGTGTTATGGGTATTCGCAAGTGTGGTGACCATTGGACTACATAGACGCTTAAGTCAGGTGACTCGATTACGTACTATCGGGCAACGAGCCACAGGGATAGTAATTGGGCACAAACCTGACTTAAGCGGCGCCACCACTATTTACACTGCGTTGATAATGTTTTCCACTCAACAAGGCCACAAGCAAGAAACGGAAGCACGGGTGGGGCTATCAATTCCAACTCCAACCAAAGGAACCGAAGTGTCAATTATATATGACCCTAGTAATCCCGCTGACTGTTTCATTGAAACTAGTTTTGAGCAATCTGGTGGGTATGTTTTGGTAATTATTTTTTGGCTAGTTGCTATTGTCAGTCTGGTGTTTGTAATAGCGTGGTAAAAGGCCATTATCGCAGCTTCTCCTTCAAAATCTCCAACTCCACGGCCGGCGCAATGCGCTCATAGAGAATATTATACGCGGCCGTAGTAATGGGCATATTCACCTTGAGCTGCTTATTCAGCTCGTGAATGCTCTTCACGGCGTAGTAGCCCTCGGCTACCATGTTCATCTCCAGCTGGGCCGATTTTACGGAGTAGCCGCGGCCCACCATATTGCCAAAGGTGCGGTTGCGCGAAAACTGCGAGTAGGCCGTTACCAGCAAATCGCCGAGGTAGGCTGAGGCCGAGAGGTCGCGCGGCTGGGGCGAGATGGCCTGTAAAAAGCGCCGGATTTCCTGCACCGCGTTGCTCACCAGCACGGCCAGAAAGTTGTCGCCGTAGCCCAGGCCGTGGGCAATGCCGCCGGTCAGGGCAATGATGTTTTTCATCACGGCGCAGTACTCGATGCCGTCGAGGTCGGCCGCGGGGTGGGCGCTCACGTAGCGGTTGCGCAGCAGCTGGCAAAAGGCGCTGCCCAGGCCGCTCACGTCGGGCGAGCCGATGGTGAGGTAGCTCTGCTTTTCGAGCGCTACTTCCTCGGCGTGGCAGGGCCCGGCAATGACACCGAGCTGGGCGGCGGGCAGCCGGAAGCGCTCCTGCACGTAGTCGGTCACCAGGATGTTCTTGCCCGGAATCATGCCCTTAATGGCCGAAATAACGCCTTTTTTGTGGCGTAGTGCGTCGCGGCCCAGCTTGTCGAGCACGGGCTGCACGAAGGCGGCCGGCACGGCCAGCACCAGCCAGTCGGCCTCGGCCACGGCATCGGCCAGGTCGGTAGTCGGGAACACCAGGTTGCGGTCGAAGAGCACCGAGGAGAGGTAGCGCGGGTTGTGGCCGGTGCGCAGCAGGTGCTGCACATCGTCTTTCGAGCGCAGCCACCAATCGACGCGCGCGCCGTTTTCGGAGAGGATTTTGGTGAGGGCTGTGGCCCAGGAGCCGCCGCCAAGCATGGCAATTTTTTCCATAAAACAGGGGCGGGCAGGAGCCGCCCGTCAGCAGGTCAGGGGGGGATTCAGGTCGCAAGCTAGAGCCGCAGGGCCCATATTTGCAGAAATTCCCGTTTTGCCATGACCCCAGTTATCGCCGCTACGGCCGCTTTTATCGAAGAAAAATTTCAGGCCGAAGGCTCGGGCCACGACTGGCCGCACATCCGGCGGGTGTGGCAGGTGGCGCGGGCGCTGGCCGCCGAGCAGCCCGGCCTCGACCAGGAAGTGACCGAGCTGGCGGCCCTGCTGCACGACATTGCCGACTGGAAGTTTCACGGCGGCGACTACGAGGCCGGCCCCCGCGCCGCCCGCGCCTGGCTGCTGAGCCAGCAGGTGCTTGAGGCTACGGTGGGGCGGGTCGAGCAGGTTATCCGCGAAGTGAGTTTCAAGGGCCTGGGGGTCGAAACGCCCGTGAGTAGCCCCGAGGCGGCCGTGGTGCAGGACGCCGACCGCCTCGATGCCATCGGGGCCATCGGGGTGGCGCGGGCCTTTGCCTACGGCGGCCACAAGGGCCGCTCCCTGCACGAGCCCGCCACGCCGCCCGTGTCGCACGCCGACTTCGAGCAGTATAAACAGAGCACAGCCCCCACGCTCAACCACTTCTACGAGAAGCTTCTACACCTTAAGGACCGCCTGCACACGCCCGCCGCCCGCCGGCTGGCCGAAGAGCGCCACCGCTTCATGGAGACGTTCGTGGCCCAGTTTCTGCGCGAGTGGGACAGCGCTGATGCAGCGTCGGGCGTGGTTCCCGGGCCCGCAACGCTTTGAGTAAACCCTCGTTCTATTTGCTACCCAAAAGCCGGGGCCAAACCACGTGGCCCGACCCCGGCCCTTACTTAATTCAATGAGCGGCGGCGGCTGATAAAGCCGTGCCTCCCATCAGAAACCACCCGAGCCATTTGGCTAGCTCGGGTAGCATCCGGAGCCTGAATTTTACCTCAAACTCCGCCTTCACGCTGTCCTGTTGAATTCGTTCAGAAGTAAAGGGTTGTGCGAAAACCCCCACACTTCTCGAAGCCCGGTCTGTTCCTAGCAGCCGGGCTTCTCTTTTTTACGGAGTAGCCGCTGGGCCGGGGGATGTACCTAGCGCGAGGCGGGGTAAAGGTAAGGAGGTAGTCGGGGCCGCCCTGTACCTTTAGGGCGATGAAAAAAGGTGCTATGTCAACTGCCGGCCGAGGCCGCCGCTACTATTTTTTGCTCACGGTGCTGCTGGCCGGGTTCACGCTGGCGGGCTGCCGCACGTGCCCCATCGACTCGTGCCACATTCGTAAAGCGCACTACCACAACGCGGTAAAGTACCGCGCCCGGCCCATCTGGAAGATGCAGTACCCGGCGGTGGGCGAGAAAATCAAGATTCGGCGTGGCGAGCCTGCTAAGCGCAACCCCGACGACCGCAGCAAATCGCTCAAATAAGCGGGGCCGTAGGGCCTGAAGTCCAAATTTAGCTTTTTGACGGGCCTAGAATAGCCGCAGCCGGCCGCGTCGGGGGGAGGAGGGGAGGACCCGTAAAGTGGCGTAGAGGCTAGGAAAAGCGGGTTTTTTGCCGTATCTTGCGCGGGTAACAAGCAGTAGCCTGGGGTGTCGGTTTTTCCGTTGGAAGCACCGGCCCCGGTCATTGCCCTTTCTCGAACAGAGCTAACAGCTAGCCGCTGTCAGCTAACAGCTTATCCAATGGCCGAAGGCGAAAAAATAATCCCGATTAACATCGAAGACGAGATGCGCGGGGCCTATATCGACTACTCGATGTCGGTTATCATCTCCCGGGCCCTGCCCGACGTGCGCGACGGCCTTAAGCCCGTGCACCGGCGCGTGCTCTACGGCATGAGCGAGCTAGGCGTCTCGTACACGAAAAGCTATAAAAAATCGGCCCGTATCGTAGGCGAGGTGCTGGGTAAGTACCACCCCCACGGCGACAGCAGCGTGTACGACACCATGGTGCGCATGGCCCAGGACTGGAGCCTGCGCTACCCGCTCGTGGACGGCCAGGGCAACTTCGGCAGCATCGACGGCGACTCGCCGGCCGCCATGCGCTATACCGAGGCCCGCCTCAAGCGCTTGTCGGATGAGCTGCTCGGCGACCTCGATAAGGATACGGTGGACTTCCAGCCCAACTTCGACGACTCGCTCGAAGAGCCCAGCGTGCTGCCCGCCAAGTTCCCGAACCTGCTCGTGAACGGCACCAGCGGCATTGCCGTGGGCATGGCCACCAACATGGCCCCGCACAACATGACGGAGGTCGTCAACGGCATCATCGCCTACCTCGACAAGCCGGACATCACCATTACGGAGCTGATGGAGTTCATCACGGCCCCCGACTTCCCTACCGGGGGCATCATCTACGGTTCCGAGGGCGTGAAGCAGGCCTTCGAAACCGGCCGGGGCCGCATCGTGATGCGGGCCAAAACGCACTTCGAAATCCTACCCAACGGCAAGGAGCAGATTATCGTGACCGAGATTCCCTACCAGGTGAACAAGGCCTCGATGATTGAGAAGACGGCCGCCCTCATCAACGATAAGAAAATTGAGGGCATCGCCGCCCTGCGCGACGAAAGCGACCGCGACGGCATGCGGGTGGTATACGAGCTCAAGCGCGACGCCTTGAACACGGTGGTGCTCAACAACTTATTTAAGTATACGCAACTGCAAAGCTCGTTCGGCGTCAACAACGTGTGCCTGGTGAAGGGCCGCCCGATGACGCTCAACCTGCAGCAGCTCATCATGTACTTCGTGGAACACCGCGAGGAAGTGATTGTGCGCCGCACGCGCTATGAGCTGGCCGAAGCCAAGAAGCGGGCGCACATTCTGGAGGGTCTGCTCATCGCCCTCGACCACCTCGACGAGGTGATTAAGCTCATTCGCGAATCGCGCGACCCCGAACTGGCCCGCGCCGGCCTCATCGAGCGCTTTGCCCTGAGCGAAGTGCAGGCCCGCGCCATCCTGGATATGCGTTTGCAGCGCCTCACCGGCCTGGAGCGCGACAAAATCGTGGGTGAATACGAGGAGCTGATGCGCCTGGTCGACCGGTTGAACGCCATCCTGGCCTCGCCCGAGGAGCAGCGCCAACTCATCAAAACCGAGTTGGTGGAGATGCGCGAGCGCTACGGCGACGGCCGCCGCACGACCATCAACCACGCCGGCGGCGACTTCTCAATGGAGGACATGATTGCCGATGAGGCGATGGTGATTACCGTGAGCCGCGAGGGTTACATCAAGCGCACCAGCCTCGATGAGTACCGCACCCAGGGTCGCGGTGGGGTAGGAGCCCGCGGCGCGGGCTCCAAGCAGGACGACTTTACGGAGCACCTGTTCGTGGCCACCACCCACGAGTACCTGCTCATCTTCACCGAGCAGGGCCGCATGTTCTGGCTGCGGGCCTACGAAGTGCCCGAATCGGCGAAAACTACCAAGGGCACGCCCCTGCAGAACCTCATCGACAAGCCCAAGGAAGACGCGGTGCGCTCGGTGCTCAATGTGCGCAACCTGCGCTCGGCCGATTACCTGGAAAACACCTTCCTTATGTTCTGCACCGAGCAGGGCACGGTGAAAAAGACCCCGCTGGTGGCCTACTCGCGCCCCCGGGCCGCGGGCATCAACGCCATTACCATCAACGAGGGCGACCGCCTGCTCGACGTGCAGCTGCTCACGGGCAATGCCGAAGTCATTCTGGCCCTGCGCTCGGGCCGGGCTGTGCGCTTTCCCGAAACCAAGGTGCGCCCCATGGGCCGCACGGCGGCCGGGGTGCGCGGCATTACGCTGGGGGAGGAGCCCGGCGACCGCGTGGTGGGGATGGTGTGCATCGCCGATGCCAGCCAGGAGCTGCTGGTGGTGAGTGAGAATGGGTACGGCAAGCGTTCGTCGCTCGATGAGTACCGCATCACTAACCGCGGCGGCAAGGGTGTGCGTGCCATGAACCTGACCGACAAAACCGGTAAGCTGGTGTCGATTCAGGCCGTGAGCGACGCCGACGATTTGATGATTATCAACCGTTCGGGCCTTACTATTCGCTTGAGTATGAGTGAGTTGCGCACAATTGGCCGGGCCACGCAGGGCGTGCGCCTGTTTAAGGTGGCTGCTAATGATGAGATTTCGTCGGTGGCCAAAGTAGCGGCCGCCGAAGTCGAGCTGGACCCGTTGGCGGTAGAGGCCCTGGCCGGGGCCGCGCTGGTGGGGGCAGGCGACGGACTCTTGTCGTCCGTAACGCTGGTGGATACTGATGATGTTGAACTGGTGGACGAGTCTGATGCGGGCGATGAAGCCGATGCTGACGAGGAGACTACCGAAGAAGCCGACGACCAGCAGTAAACTGGCGTTAGCCCCAGACTAGGAGAGGGGCCGCGCGCTAGTGAGCGGCCCCTTTTTCAAGGAGTTGGCGAGTTGGCCGGGCCCCTGATTTGGCTGCGGACTTCCTGCCCAAGGCAAACCGGCTGGGCGGTAACTCGTAGAAGTTCGTGAGCCACTGCCGGCCCGGTTTGCCCGGCGGGTGTAGTTTTGCCTCGTAATAATCTCTTTCTTTCTCTTCCCAATGAAAAATACCTTTCTGACGCTGGCCGCTTCGGCCGCTCTTACGGTCGCCGCGGGCGTGGCCACGCCCGCGCTCGCGCAGAGCTCGGCTATTACCAATGCTATCCTTAGCCAGAAAGCCGGCCAGCTGGACAAAGCTATCGTGAGCATCGACCAGGCTACTACCAGTGATAAAACCAAGGATAAGGATAAGCCAAAAGCCTGGTTCACCCGCGGCGACATCTATTACCAGCTGGTGGACCCCAGTACCCAGGCCTTGTTCGGGAAGTACACCAAGGATATGAAGCCGGGCGAGCCCCTGCAAAAAGCGGCCGAGTCGTATAATAAAGCCTTGGAGCTTGACGGCCCCACCGGCGAATACGGCAAGCAGGTGCCCGCGCGCCTTCAAAACCTGTACGGATTAGCCTTCAACGACGCCGTTAAAAGCTACAACGACAAGGATTACGACAAGGCCATTGCCAGCTATAAGATGGCCGCGATGCTCAACCCCAAGGACACCACGGCTGTGCTCTACGGGGCTTATGCCATGGAGGCCAAGCAGGATTTGGCTGGTGCCAAAGCCAATTACACCCAGTTGCTGGGCATGGGTTACAAGTCGGTGCCCATGTACACGCGGCTGCTCCAGATTGCGCAGCAGCAGAACGATACGGCCGGGCAGCAGCAAATTTTGAAGGATGCCATCGCGGCGTACCCTAACAATAAAGTGTTCCTGACCCAGGAGTTGAACTCCTATATCACTACGGGACGCGGCAAGGAGGCGATTGATAAAATCAAGCACGCTATTGAAGTAGACCCGACCAACTCCAACTTGTATGGTGTACTGGGCTCGGTCTACGACTCCAACAAGCAGCAGGACCTGGCCGTGGGGGCTTTCAAAAAAGCTGTTGAGTTGGACCCGAAGAATTTTGATGCGCAGTTCAACTTGGGTATCTATAATTTCAACCAGGCTGCCACCCTCTACACCAAAGCCAGTAAGATGGATTTGAAAACCTACCAGCTGAAAGGCAAGCCGGTGGAGGCGGAAGGCAAAAAATATTTTGAAGCGGCGGTGCCGTATTTTGAGAAGGCGCTGGAAATTCAGCCCAATGACGCGGGTAGCATCAGTGCCTTGCAAAAAGCGTACTTCCGGTTGGGCCGTAATGCCGACTCCAAGCGTATGGAAGACCGCCTGCAAGCGTTGAAGAAATAACGAATGGCACATTGCCATTCGAAAGCTTAACATATCCCAGCCGTAAGGTTGGGATATTTTTTTGTCTGTACTGAATGAAGAGGGTAGCCGATAAGAAGGGTCAGACGGTTCTACCAAAGTTCAATTTAACATAATATAAATTATAAGACAAATCGAACTTGGAGAAGGGTTCACGGCATGTTGCCAGGCACAGGTGACACAGTAGTTGGCTTTTTGATGCTGTGTTGCTCAATTTTACTAGCTTCTCCTAGATTCAATGAGTCAGCGCTACAAAGTGGAAAAGAAAAGCAGAATGCGCTGTGTGCGTATTCTCAATTTGTAAGCAAACGTATTGCTAACCGGTGAGATTACCCGCGCAGTGAAGATGCTTCCCTGCGTGGACGCCAGATAAGCATCTTCCTATAGCAAACTACCTAGCGACGGGTATCTAGTAGCTTCTCATTGCTGTAGTGATATAAGCCCAGCGCGGTTGTATCTAAGCTACCTTAAATACGATTGACACTTTCCAATTTTACTGTATTTCACTACTGTGTATTTGTAGTTATATAGGAAACAGAGAACAGTACTCCCCTAGTGGTTTTTACTTACTGGTATTATAATGGATACCATCAGTATAAAAAATATCCATTAATACCAAGTCATTAAAAGTATAAAAAAGTATAATTTGATAGTATTTATGAACTTTTTTATACTTTTAATGACTTTACGGGTTTTATTCTTTATACTTGCACTGCCTAACCATCCCTTTCTATTTTATGCCAAAGCTGATTGACTACCCCCGCACCGGTTACACAGGAGCTTGGGAAGTAGCCGAAGTAGTTGACGACACCGGGGGCAAGTGCGCCCTCGAAACCAGCGCCCGAAAGCTAAACCGCAAAGTAAGCGGCTCTTTTAAGGCCATAGTTGGCTCCGCCGTGAAGTTTGGGCTCCTAACCAGTAAACGGGAAATGCTGACGACCACGACCCTTTTCCGGCGGATTAAGCACGCGTACGACAAGCAAGAAGAATTACTCTTTCACCGGGAAGCGTTTCTTAACCCGCCCCTCTTTACGCAGCTGTGCCGCAAGTTTCGCTCCCGTGAGCTACCCGTAGCCATGCTGGACGTGCTGCTGATGCGGGAGTTCGACGTGGAGGAGATAAATGCGCAGAGCGTGGCAAAAGCCTTTACGGACGGAGCACGCATGGTTGGGCTCCTCAATGAGGACAATATCCTGGCAGATATCGACCAACTGGCCGCCCAGCAGCCACCGCGGCGCGAGTTGGCGAGCCCGGCCCTCGCGCCCAATATCTTTCGGCAAAATCCAAACCCTGCTGTTCCACCCGAGGAACTCTCGGATGAGAGGGAAGAGGATGATAAATCGGAAAAATCTGGCACAAGTAACACGGCTACTTCAGAGAAAAACGCTCCGGAGTTACCCGAATCAGCGGGCCCGGTTGCATCCAAGGCTCCAGCAACTACACCAAGCGGGCGAATCAGCAGCCTACCACCCGCCCGCCCGGCCCCGGCAGCCACGGCCGATGCCATTGCCCATCTCTTCGGCTTGACCAGCGAACCAGCCAAGCACACGCCTGAAGCGACAACGGTGCCCAGCCGCCCGGAAGCCGTTGTGCAGCCTGCCAAACTCCCCATGGCTCCGCAAATATCCCTGAACCAACCCTCGGCTCCCACCATCCCAAACGCTGACACTAAGACGAGTACCGGACTAAAGTCTTTTACTATTCACCTAGCTGGCCCGGGTATGCAGACGCAATTAGAAGTCACCGATGTGGAAGACCTCGCTTTAGTAAGGGCGCTACTGGATAAGATAGAGCGACAATTGCGAAAGTAGCATAGCCTCATTATCAGCTAGTTGAAGTGCTAGCTAATAATTATGTTAAGTTTATAGGTAGCTACTAAAAAAGTGGGGAGTTGAAGTTCGTGTTTTCAAAACGACTTCAACTCCCCACTTTTTTTCTTTTTCAGAACACACCTTATTACTCGGGCAAAGGCCGGCGCTGACCACCACTGATAGTTTGATGGCGCTGACGCAGCACGGTAAGCATCTCGTCCAACGAAGAACCGGTGGCGCGCAGCAAAACCAACAAGTGGTACACCAGGTCGGCCGCTTCACTGGCTACCCCGGCACGGTTGCCCGCCATGGCGTCAATCACTGTTTCCACGGCCTCCTCCCCTACCTTTTGGGCAATGCGGGCCAGACCTTTCTCAAATAGACGAACGGTATAAGAACCGGACTCCTCATCAGGGTGCTGGCGGCGACGCTCAATGAGCTGGTCAAGCTCGGCCAGCAGGCCCACCGCTGGGGCAAGCAACAAGCTAACCTGGGCAGGCTCCTGCCCAGGCAGCGGCTCAAAACAACTGGTGGTGCCGCGGTGGCAGGTGGGGCCGTCGGGCTGGGCCATTACCAGCACGGTGTCCTGGTCGCAGTCGGCGTGCAGGCTTACTACACGCAGGAAATTACCACTAGTCTCGCCCTTAGTCCAGAGGCGCTGCTTGGAACGGGAAAAAAATGTGACCCGACCCTCGGCCTGGGTACGGGCCCAGGCCTCGGCATTAAAGTAGCCCAGCATGAGTACCTGGCCAGTGGCCGCATCCTGCACAATGGCGGGAATAAGCTGGTCGGGCATCTTTTGAAAATCTAAATCCATCATATAAAGGAAGGGCGGCCGAAGCCGCTGCGTGAGTGCGCAGAAGGTTACGAGTGGGCCGGCTTGGGTTGCAGCAGGTCCCAGAGGTTGCCGCAGAGGTCGGCAAAGACAACCACCGTAGCGTGGGCTTCCTCGCGGGGCATTTCCTGAAACGCGACCCCGTTGGCTCGCAGCCGCTGGTAATCGGCCCAAAAATCGTCCGTGGTAAGAAACAAGAACACCCGGCCGGCCGCCTGCTTGCCCACCTGACTTTGTTGGGCGGGCCCGTCGGCCTGAGCCAGCAACAAAGCCGGGCCACCGGGCCCACCAGGGGCTACCAGCACCCAGCGCTTACCCTCACCCAGTGGCGTGTCAGTGAGCAGGCGAAACCCGAGCTGCTGCGTGTAAAAGGCAATGGCTTCGTCGTAATCCGTGACCAACACCGTGACGTGCGCTATTTGCTGTATCATAACTAATTAATTATCAATTATTTGTATCAGTACTTACCCTATCCCGCCGGGCGCATGGCCACGCCCTCGGCCAGCAGGTAGTTTTTGAGGCCGGCCACCGAGAGGTCACCGAAGTGAAAGACGCTGGCCGCCAGCGCCGCCTCGGCCCCACCCGGCAGCAGCACGTCGCGGAAGTGTGAGGCCGCCCCCGCCCCGCCCGAGGCAATAACCGGCACACCCACGGCAGCCGACACGGCCCGGGTGAAGCCCAGCGCGTAGCCGTCGCGGGTACCGTCGTGGCTCATGCTGGTGAGCAGGATTTCGCCCGCGCCGCGCTCGGCCGCTTCGCGGCACCAGGCCACCGCCTCGCGGCCCACCGGGTGGCGGCCGCCGTGAGTGAACACTTCCCAGGTTTCGTCAGCGGCACCCTGGGAGGTTTCGTTGGTCTGCCGGGCATCCACGGCCACCACGATGGCCTGGCTGCCGAAGCGCCGGGCCAACTCGTCAATCAGGCCGGGCTCGCGTAGCACCGAGGAGTTGAGGCTGACCTTGTCGGCCCCGCTCAGCAGCAGGGCTTCCACGTCGGCCACCGCCCCGATGCCCCCACCCACGGTGAAGGGAATGTTGACCTCGCGGGCCACGTTGCGCACCAGCTCAATGAGGGTGCGGCGCTTCTCCACGGTGGCCGTGATATCGAGCAGTACCAGTTCGTCGATGCCCTCCTGAGCGTAGCGCGCGGCCAGGGCCACGGGGTCGCCGGCGTCGCGCAGGTTCACGAAGTTGGTGCCTTTGACAGTGCGGCCGTTCTGCACGTCGAGGCAGGCAATGAGGCGTTTGGTAAGCATAATGGCGTAAGCAAGAATCAGGTTAACGTAGGTTGCGGAAGCGCATGTTTTAGTTTTTGTAATAACCGGGCCCCGACGTAGTGCCGAAACGCTGTGCCGCCCCGGTAGCGGCCCCGGTAGTAGACATCCCAGTAGCTGGCCACCCATCCCTGCGTGCGTTGCCAATACCCAGGGTTTTCCCGAATAAAGCCGACGTAACTGGCTAGCAATTCGGGCAGGAGGGCAGCCTCCAGGACTTCGAGAATTTCCTTTACATACTCCCCGATTAAGCTAAACGTGAACGGAGTCGTAAATGACTCAGCCGGGGCAACCAGCAGCAGTTCGAGTCTGCGCTGGCGAACATACCCGTTGTGGTGACGCAGATATATACAGTGCAGTGCAACCTGTTGCCGGTTGCCTGCTCCACTTCTGACAAGCCTTGATTAACTGGAGAGTAAGTCATATCCGGTGAAGTAACTACTAGCGTTGCAATTCCCCCCGCAGCTCCGCCTCCGTAATAGTACCCTCGTAAATAGCCTTGCCAATGATGGCCCCGGCCATACCTAACTCCCGCAGCGCGGTCACGTCGGCCACGGTGGTAACTCCCCCACTGGCCACAAATTGCGCGGTCGGGAACTGCTGCCGCAGGGCCGAGTAGGTATCGGTGGCGGGGCCTTGTAGCTGGCCATCGCGGCTCACGTCGGTGCAGATAAAGGTGGTAGCCCCGGCCGCCAGGTAAGTCCCGATGAACCCCGTCAGGGTCTGGTCCGACTGCTCGGTCCAGGCGCTCACGGCGATATGCTCCCCCTTAAAATCGGCCCCGATAATAATACGGTCGGCCCCGAACCGGGCCAGCCACTCCCCTACCAGCGCCGGCTCGCGGGCCGCAATGCTGCCAGCCGTGAGCTGCGCCGCGCCAGCCGCAAACGCTGCCTCAGCCGAAGCCGTGGTCTGGATACCGCCGCCAAAGTCGATGTGCAGTTTCGTATGGCGGGCAATGCGCTCCAAAATGGGCAGCTGGCGCGGCTCGCGGGCGCGGGCCCCGTCAAGGTCCACCAAATGCAGGTGAGTAGCCCCGAGCTGCTCGAAGTACTGGGCCTGGGCCAGCGGGTCGGCGGCGTAGGTGGTCTGGCGGGCAAAATCACCACCCGTCAGGCGCACGCAAGCCCCGTTGATGAGGTCGATAGCGGGTATTATATACATTTGAGTAATATGGGTGGCGCCGTGCGTAGTACCCATTTTATAACATTTGAGTAAACAAACTAGCCGAGGTCACCCGTCAGGAAATTATGGAGAATTCGCTCGCCCACCGGGCCGCTTTTCTCCACGTGAAACTGCAAGCCGTAGAAGTTGCGGTAGCGCACCCCGGCACTAAACGGCACGCCCGCCGGGTAGCTGGTCTGGGCAATGGTGTAGTCGCCCACCGGTGCGTAGTAGCTGTGCACGAAGTACACGTAGTCGGCCGCCGTGGGCAGCAACGAGGGGGCCAGCACTTGGTTCGAGTCTGACTGGGCACTCACCTCAACGGGCTCGTGCAGCCCCGCAAACAACGGCGTTTTCAGGTCGTGCAGGTTGTTCCAGCCCATGTGAGGCACCTTATGCGCCGCGTCGGGCGGCGTGAAACGGACCACGTCGAAGGGCAGCATTCCTAGCAGTTCGGTACCACCAGCCGGGCCCTCCTGGCTATGACGGCCCAGCAGCTGCATCCCCAGGCAGATGCCCAGGAACGGCTGCGTAAGCGTAGGCAACACCTTATCGAGGCCGGCGGCGCGCAAGGCCCGCATGGCCGAGCTAGCCTCACCTTCCCCCGGAAATAGCACCCGGTCGGCCCCACGAATTACGTCGGGGTCCGAAGTGAGCGTGGCGTTCATGCCCAGGCGCTCCAAGGCAAAGAGCACGGACTGCACGTTGCCGCCCTGGTAATCGATAACGGCGATGTTCATGTTAAAACATTTGGTTAAGCGGGTACTTTATCCAAGTTTACCCAAATGATAAATACAGTTTACAGAATTCCTTTCGTACTGGGTATCACGTGCTGACCGGCCGGGTCGCGCACCAGGGCCAGCTTGATGGACTTGGCCACGGCCTTGAAAATAGCCTCGATTTTATGGTGCTCATTGTCGCCCTCACACTTAATATTGAGGTTGCAGCGGGCAGCGTCGGAGAAGCTTTTGAAGAAATGGTAAAACAGCTCGGTGGGAACATCGCCCACCCGCTCGCGCTTGAAATCGGCGGCCCACACCAGCCAGGGCCGGCCGGAAAAATCAATGGCCGCTTGGGCCAGGGCATCATCCATGGGCAGCAGAAAGCCGTAGCGGTTCACACCACGCTTGTCGCCGATGGCCTCGTCGTAGGCCGCACCAATGGCGATGGCCGTGTCTTCCACGGTGTGGTGCTCGTCGATGTGCAGGTCGCCGTGGGTGCGCACGTAGAGGTCACAGCCGCTGTGCTTACCCAATTGGTCAAGCATGTGGTCATAGAAACCCAGCCCGGTTTTGCAGTCGGTGTGGCCGGTGCCGTCGAGGTTGAGGATAACCTCAATGCGCGTCTCGTTGGTGTTGCGCATGATGTGGGCGCGGCGCGGCGGGCGGCGCAGGTGCTCGTACACGGCGGCCCAGTCAGTGGTGCTGAGCGCGGCGCGCTCGTCGGCCTCGGCGTGCAGCAGGATGGCGCGGCAGCCCAGGTTCTCGGCCAGCTGCACATCGGTGCCGCGGTCGCCGATAACGTAGGAGTGCGCCAGGTCGTAGCCATTGGCCGGGTCGAGGTAGCGGGTGAGCAGCGCGGTGCCGGGCTTGCGCGTCGGGGCCGGGTCGTGGGCAAAGCTGCGGTCAATGAGAATATCACTGAACTCGACCCCCTCCCCCTTCAGGATGTCCAGCATTTTTTGCTGGTAAGGCCAGAAGGTATCCTCGGGGTAGCTCTCGGTGCCGAGGCCGTCCTGGTTGGTAACCAGCACCAGCTCGTACTCGCCATCGCGGGCCAGTTGGGCCAGGGCGGTAATAGCACCGGGCACGAAGTCGAACTTATGCCAGGCATCAATCTGGTAGTCGGTCGGCGGCTCGATGAGGATGGTGCCGTCGCGGTCGATGAAGAGAATTTTTTTCATGAGTGATAGTAACGGGATTTCCCTTGCGTCGAAATCAACAGGTCTTTACAGATAATAAAGCCATCCACGCCATGACTAGCTTCGACGGAGAAATACCGCAGGGAGGTGTCAGCCGCAATATTTTCTAAAACGCCTCTTGACTGATAGTTTTTATTGCGCTCCAACCAATCGCTGTACAAATGCCAAAACTCTTTGGCGTCGGTAGCCTCCTCCATGTCGGAGAACAGATTGAATGTGCTAAAGTCTTTGAAATTCTGTAATGCAACGCCAGTAAAGAGAATGGTAATTTTCTCTTCTTCTTCGGCCGTTGGTCCTACCCAACGCGTCAGATAAATGGCGGTTCGTTTAGCACTAAAATCCACTTCTAGTTTCTGCACAATACCATCTCCAACCTGCCAGCTGTAAGAAGTCATCTCGCAATTCCCTGGCTAGCCAATTCAAACTCCCCGAGTGCCGCCAGCAGCTTCTCATTTTCCTCGGGCGAGCCGACCGTGAGGCGCAGCGTACCGGCGCAGCCGGGCTGGGTGGTGCGGTTGCGCACCACGATGCCGCGACTCAGCAGGTACTCGTACACGGCGGTAGCATCGGGGTGGAAGCGGACCAGCAGGAAGTTGGCATCGGAGGGAAACACCTCGGCCACGAGGGGCAGCGCGGGCAGGCGCGCGGCCAGCCAGTCGCGGCCGGTGAGCAGTTGCTGGCGCAACTCCTCGAAGTGCGGGGCCGCCGCCAGGGCCGCCAGCGCGTGCTGCTGGGTGGCCTCCGATATATTATAAGGCGGTTTGATTTTATTGAGGTAGCCGATGATGGCGGGCGAGGCGAACGCCATACCCAGGCGCAGGCCGGCCAGGCCCCAGGCCTTGGAGAAAGTCTGGAGCACCACCAGGTTAGGGAACTCGGCCAAGCGGGTTGTCCAGCTGGGGGCGGCGGCGAAATCGGCGTAGGCCTCGTCTACCACCACCAGGCCGGGGAAGCCGCGCAGAATTTCCTCAATGGCCTCGGCGTGCAGCAGGTTGCCGGTGGGGTTGTTGGGCGAGCACAGGAACACCAGCTTGGCCAGAGAGGCCAGCACGCCAGCCACGAGTTCGGGCGAGAGTTGGAAACCGGCCGGGAGCGGCTGGCGCTCGATGCGCACGTCGTTGAGGTTGGCGGCCACCTCGTACATGCCGTAGGTGGGGGGCAGCAGCAAAATGCTGTCCGCGCCGCCGGGCGTGCAGGTGAGGCGCACCAGCAGGTCGATGGCCTCATCAGAACCGTTGCCGAGGAAAATCTGAGCGGGCGCCACTCCTTTCAGCTGGGCCAGCGCGGCCTTTACGGCGCGCTGCTGCGGGTCGGGGTAGCGGTTGAACTGCGCGGGGCCAGCGCTGCCAAGGCTGTTCTCATTGGCGTCGAGCATCACCTGAGCCTCGCCGGTGAACTCGTCGCGGGCCGACGAGTACGGCTTCATGGCCCGGATATTAGGGCGAATAAGGGATTCTAAATCGAAGGACATTTTCTTGGACTGTAAAACGGAGTGGTACTCCGTTTGTCGTTGAACGCACTGAGGCACGCGGAAACGGAGTGCCACTCCGTCTTACATCTGGCTCAAGGCCTCGCGGCGCAGGGCCACGGCGTGGGCGTGGGCGTGCAGGCCTTCGGCCTGGGCCATGGGCTCTACTACCGGGGCTAGCGCGAGCAGGCCGGCGGGGGCGAGCTGCTGGAACGTGATTTTCTTGTAGAACGAATCAAGCGACACCCCGCTGTAGGCGCGGGCGTAGCCGCCCGTGGGCAGCGTGTGGTTGGTGCCGGAGGCATAGTCGCCCACCGCCTCGGGCGTGAGGTGACCCATGAAGACCGAGCCCGCGTTGTAGATGTCGGCGGCCAATTCCTCGGGGGCGGCCACGGCCAGGATGAGGTGTTCGGGGGCGTACTCGTTGCTGAAGGCTAGCATGGTGGCCATATCCGGCAGCAGCAGGCCGCGGCTTTCGGTGAGGGCCTGGCGCGCGATTTCGGCACGGGGCAGCAGCGGCAGCTGGCGCTCCAGCTCCGTTACTACTCCGTTTAATAAGGCCTCCGAATCGGTAAGCAAAACCACCTGCGAATCAGGGCCGTGCTCGGCTTGGGAGAGCAGGTCGGCGGCCACGAAGGCTGGGTTGGCGCTGGCATCGGCGATAACCAGGACTTCGCTCGGGCCGGCGGGCATGTCGATGGCTACTCCGCGCTGGGCAGCCAGCTGCTTGGCGGCGGTCACGTAGCGGTTGCCGGGGCCAAAAATCTTATCCACGGCCGGCACCGAGGCGGTGCCCACGGTGAGCGCGGCCACGGCCTGCGCCCCGCCGGCCTTGATAATGGTCGTCAGCCCCAGCTCCTGGGCGGCAAAAAGAATGGCCGGCGCAATGCGGCCCTCACCCCGGCCGGGCGGCGTGCAGAGCACAATTTCGCGGCAGCCCGCCAGCTTGGCCGGGATGCCCAGCATTAATAAGGTAGAGAATAGCGGGGCCGAGCCGCCCGGCACGTAGAGGCCCACCCGCGGCACGGCCACGCTGCGCCGCCAGCAGTGCACGCCGGGCATGGTTTCGACCTCCGCCTCCACGGCCGGCGGCTGCTGGGCGGCGTGGAAGGCAGTAATATTTTTAATTGCCTGACGGATAGCTACTTGCAATTCGGCGGGCACCTGGGCGGCCCCAGCAGCCAGCTCTTCGGCACTCACGCGCAGGTCGGCCAGGGCGGGCACGCCATCGAGCTCGGCGGCGTAGTCGCGCAGGGCCTCGTCGCCACGCCGGGCTACGTCGTCAAAAATTTCACCGGCGCGGGCCAGAATGGCGGCATTGCTGCCCGCCAGCGGGCGCTGCTGAAGCGTCGGCCACTGGGCCCGGGCGGGGTTATGGAAAATTTGCATGGTTCTTTAGCTGTTAGCTTATGGCTGCTAGCTGTTAGCTTTTTTCTGAGCAAAGACTACCTACTACTCGTCGCTTTCTCCTGAACAAGAAAAAGCTAACGGCTGGCAGCTATAAGCTAACAGCTCAAAAAATTATCCTACCCGTTTCTCGATGGGCAGCACCAGGATGCCTTCGGCGCCAATGGCCTGCAGCTCGCCGGCGATGTGCCAGAACTTGTCTTCCTCCACCACCGACTGCACCGATACCCAGCCTTCTTCGGCCAGCGGCGTCACGGTGGGCGACTTAATGCCCGGCAGCAGCGCCTTCACCGCGTCGAGGGCGGCCAGGGGGGCGTTGAGCACGATGTACTTCGAGCGCTGGGCGCGGCGCACGGCCTGCATGCGGAAGCGCAGCTGGTTGAGCAGCTCCTGCTTTTCGGGGCTCAGGTTGGGGGCGGCAATGAGCACGGCCTCGGAGCGGAAAATGGTTTCGACTTCGCGCAGGCCGTTGCCGAGCAAGGTCGAGCCGCTGCTCACGATGTCGCAGATGGCCTCGGCCAGCCCAATGCTGGGCGCAATTTCAACGGAGCCACTAATGGTGTGCAGGTTGGCCCGCACGCCCTCGCCGGCCAGGTAGTCGCCGAGGATGGTGGGATACGAGGTGGCAATGCTTTTGCCCTGCAAGTCGGCCACCGAGTGGTAGTCGGCCCCGCGGGGCACGGCCAGGCTCAGGCGGCACTTGCTGAAGCCCAGGGCTTCGACTTCGAGGGCGGCGCAGCCGGCTTCCACCAGCACGTTCTGGCCCACAATGCCCAGGTCGGCCACGCCGTCCTGCACGTAACCAGGAATGTCGTCGTCGCGCAGGTAGAGGATTTCGAGCGGGAAGTTGCTGGCCTCGACCTTCAGCTTATAGGACGACGAGACGAAGCTGATGCCGCACTCGCGGATGAGCTTGAGGGAGTCCTCCGAGAGGCGGCCGGACTTTTGAATGGCAATGCGCAGCATGAGAATAAAAAGGCTGGCCACCCGCAATGGGGCAGCCGGCGTAACTAAAAGGCACTACGGCGGCTGATGGGCCGGCGGCACCCTGGTAAAACCCAAACGAGGAAAAGGTGTTTTCCAGCCCGAAGGCGGGGCGGCGGTGGAGACGCGAGCGGCTGGCAACTAGCTACGGCGTAGCGGCCAGCCCGGTTGCCCGGTCCCCTACAGATGGTGATGGTGGTGCTGCGGCGCAGCCCCCAGCGGCGACGGAGCCCGCCGGGCAGCGGCCAACCCCGAAAAAGGGGCCGGGAGCGCGGGGCTAAGGGCAGACGTGGAGCGGCAAACGGGGGTCATCGTGGGGCAAAGGTAGGCCGGGCGGCCGAAATCTAACGCCCCTTACGCAAAAACGGCGCACGCGGCTACCTTCGGGGCATGGCTGACTTCCTCACGGCCCTCGCAGCCATTGCGCCGCTGAGCCCGGCGCTGCGGGCGGCCCTGGCCACCGCCGTGCGGCGCGCGGAGCTACCCGCCCGGCACGTGCTGCTGCAACCGGGCCAGGTGGCGGGCCGGGTCTATTTCATCGAGCGCGGGCTGGTGTTTTCTCTAATCCGTATGTCCTTGTTAACTAGCAGCTTGCTTGCCCTGGCCCTTTGTTTACTCCATAGCTTGCTGGATAATCAGGATGCCCCGTCTGGCATCCTTTTTACCCCGCTACTACTGTTGGCTCTCACTCTACTCGTCAACAGCCATGGGCAGCCTCGCCACCCGCTCAGCGCTGCCATAATTACGGCGTTCCTACTTTGTATTCACGATGCAGGCATCAGGCTTTATGGTGGTGGAGACCATGATTTGGAAGGCCAGGGGTTCATAACGCTCTTTTTCTTTGCCGGGCTATTGCCTTCCTACCTGCTCCAGCTTTTCTTTTTGGCGCGGACCGCAACAACCAGCGTTCTCAAGCGCTTAGGGGCCGCGCTGGCTACGCCCGTACTAGTGGGCATTTACTTATATTTCTTTGCTTCTGACTTATATTTTTTTTGGCGCTGTACGGTAGGCTTGCTGTCGACTTCAAAAGAAGTATAAGGGCCTGGTTGAGCTTAGTACTACAAAAAAGGCCGAATAGCCTCCACCACCAGCCGGGGGTAGAAATAATGCGCGAAGTGGTCGCCGGGCAGCTCCCCATAGGGCTCGTCGGGCGGGCGAATGATGTGGTCGCGGCGCGCGTGCAGGCGCAACTCGGGCGCGGTAGTGAGCGGGGGCACCGGCGCAAATAGCAGCTGCAACTGCTGCCACAGGTAGCGGCGGCCCAGCTGCGGCGTGCGGCCCACCAGCTGCGTGTGCAGCCCCCGCGACTCGTCGAACCGGTAGCGCCGCAGTGAGTGCCAGCTGGCCAGGCGGCTTTGCAGCAGGCCCGAGCGGGCGGCCAGCGCCAGCACCCAGGGCCGGCGCACGGCGGCCACAATCTTGGCCTGGTCGGTGAAGCCGCTCAGCAGAATGGCCGTGGCCCCGGTTTGCTCCTTTATGTAAGCCGCCAGCCAGCCGCCCATCGAGTGGCCGATGAGCACGTCGTGCGGGCCAATGCGGTAGCGGGCGGCCAGGTAGCGGGCCAGCGTGACCGCCGTGAGCGGGGTGCCGGGCGGCCACTGCGCCAAATCGGCTTCCAGCTCGGGGACTAGGACCTCAGCGGCCGGAGGCAGTAGCGGGCGCAGGGTGTCGAAGATGAAGCCGGCTTCGGTGTAGCCGTGCAGCAGCAGAATGCGTTTCATGGTCCGGGTCTATACGATACTATACGCTGGGCGCGGCAGAAACGAAGAAAAACCTGCCTGAAGCAGCGGTGGCCGGGGCCAACCCACCCCTGTGGCGCAAAACCGAGGGCCGCACCGGGGCGTAATTTAGTCGGCAAGCAGCGTATCTGCCTCTACCCCACCGCTACCTGGGCCCCGGCCGGCCGGGAGTCGGGGTGGCCACCGGCCCGGTTCAGGCTCGCCGTAGTTACTTTACGACTAGCCGGCGAGCCGGGGCGGCCAGTGCTACGCCGGCCTCTGCTGCCTGTCTGGCTGGTAGCCAGGCTACTGCTGGCTCCTCGTTGCTGCCCTCATTTCTTACCCGTTGAACAAATTCAGCTTACGTATTAGTTGGCCCGGTCGGCGGCCGTTGGCAGGCCTGCTGCTGCTGGCGGCGGGCTGCGCCCCCATTGCCCAGGAGCCGGTGTACCGGATTGGCTTTTCGCAGTGCACCACCACCGACGCCTGGCGCCGGGCTATGCAGGCCGAGATAGAGAAAGAGCTTAGCTTTCACCCCAACGTGCAGTTTCAGATGCTGGACGCGCGCAACAACAGTACCCTGCAACAGCAGCAGGTGCGGGAGCTTATTCGCCAACGCGTTGATTTACTACTGATTTCCCCTAATCAGTCGGGCCCGCTCACCGCCCTTACCGAGGCCGCCTACAACCAGGGCATTCCGGTGGTTATCCTCGACCGGCAGACTACTTCGCGCCTCTACACGGCCTACGTGGGCGGCAACAACCAGGAAGTGGGCCGCACGGCCGGCCACTACGCCGCCCAGCTGCTGCGGCGGCGCGGCCAGGTAGTGCAGATTACGGGCCAGGCCGGCTCGTCGCCGGCCACCGACCGCGACCTGGGTTTCCGGCAGGCGCTGGCGGGCTACCCGCGGCTGCACCTCGTGGCCCAGGTAGCTGGTAACTGGCAGCCCGCCACGGTGTTGCAGCAGCTGCCGGCCGTGCTGCGCGCCCACCCGGGCACCAACCTCATCTTTGCCCACAACGACCCCATGGCGCAGGCCGCCTACCAGGTAGTGCAGCAAATGGGCCTTACCCAGCGGGTGCGCATTGTGGGGGTGGATGGGCTGGCCGGGCCCGGCAATGGCCTGCGCCTGGTGCAGGACGGCGCCCTCCAGGCCACGCTGCTCTACCCCACGGGGGGCGAGCAGGCCATTCGCACGGCGCTGCGCATTCTGCGCCACGAGCCTTTTACGAAGGACAACGTGCTGGGCACGATGGTGATAGACTCGACCAACGTGGGCACCATGCTCGCCCAGACCGAGCAGCTGGCGGCCCAGCGGGAGGCCATTCGGCAGCAGCAAATGCGCCTGCGCGAGCAGATGCGCCGCTACGCCAGCCAAAAAACAACGGTGTACGGGCTGGTGGGCAGCCTGCTGGTGGCCCTGGCCCTGGGGGCGCTGGCCTGGCGCTCGTCGCGCCTCAACCGGCGCATCCGGCGGGTACTGGAGGGCCAGAACGCCGAGATAAGCACCCAGCGCAACTGCATCGAGCAGCTGGCCGAGGACGCCCGGCGCTCCTCAGAGGCCAAGCTGCGCTTCTTCACCAACTTCTCGCACGAGCTGCGCACCCCACTCACCCTCATCCTGGGGCCGGTGGAGGACCTGCTCACCACCCCCTCCGACCTCACGGCTAGCCAGCGCCACGACCTCAAGCTGGTGCACCGCAACGCCCAGCGCCTGCTGCAGCTGGTGAACCAGCTGCTCGATTTTCGCAAAATCGACGTGGGCCGCATGGCCGTGCGCGCCACCGAGGGCAACCTGGTGGCCTTCGTGCGCGAGCTGCTGGATGCGTTTGAGAAAACGGCCCACCGCCAGGGCATCGCCTTCCGGTTTTTGCCCGCCGAGCCGGTTATCAGCCTCTGGTTTGACGGCGATATCCTGGATAAGGTGTTTTCCAACCTGCTCTCCAATGCCTTTAAGTACACCGACCGCGGTGGGCAGATTACGGTAAGCATCCAGCGCGAGCCGGCCACCAACGCGGTACGGGTAAGCGTGGAAGATAACGGCCGCGGCATTGCCGAAAGCGACCAGCCGCGCATCATGGGCTGGTTTTACCAGGGCAGCCAGCCCTCGGCGGGCGGCTCGGGGCTGGGGCTGGCCCTGGCCGAGGGCCTCACCCGGCTGCACGAAGGCACGCTCTCGTTTCGGAGCCAGCCGGGCCACGGCAGCACCTTCGAGGTGCGCCTGCCGCTGACCAAGCCGGCCACCTTTTTGGAGGCCAGCCCCGCGGCCCCGCCCTACGCCCCGGCCCCGGCCAGCGTGCTCGACCACGAGCCCGCCGAGCTGCCCGACCCCGCCCCGCCGGCCCGCGCCACGGCCACGGTGCTGGTGGTGGAGGACAACGAGGAAGTGCGCAACTTTCTGGTGCAGAAGCTCCAGCCGCACTTCCAGGTGAGCACGGCCGCCGACGGGGCCACCGGCCTGCGCCTGGCCGGCGAAACCATCCCCGACGTGGTGGTGTGCGACGTGAACCTGCCCGGGCTCAGCGGCCTGGAGGTGGCCGCCGCCCTCAAGCGCGACTGGCGCACCTCCCACATTCCGCTGGTGCTGCTCACGGCCGAGGATGCGCCCGAGCAGCGCCTGGCCGGCGTGCAGGCCGGGGCCGACCTCTACCTCACCAAGCCCTTCAACCCGGCCTTTTTACTCGAAAGCCTGCGCACGCTGCTGCGCAACCGCGAGCAGCAGCGCGAGCACTTCCGCCGCGAACTGAGCGTGGACACCCCCACCGTGGCCCCGCAGCGGGTGGACCAGAAGTTTCTGGCCGACCTCACGGCCATTATCGAGGCCAACCTCGACCGGCCCGGCCTGAGCGTGGACGACATTGCCCGCAGCCTGGGCGTGTCGCAGATGCAGCTCTACCGCAAGGTGAAGGCCCTGCTCGGCACCGGCGTTACGGACTACATCCAGGGCCTGCGCCTCACCAAGGCCCGGCAGCTGCTGCTGCACGAGGGCAGCTCCATTGCCCAGGTGGCCTACCAAACGGGCTTCTCCTCGCCCTCCTACTTCGCCACCCTCTTCAAGGGCAAGTACCAGGTGTCGCCCTCCGAGTACAAAGCCCTGCACGCGCCCCATCATTCCTGATGAAATTCTGCAAGTCTTGTCGAAAAACTGATGATATCTTCTCAGTTTCTGATTCTTATAATATGCTAAACTCTTGTAAATCAAAGCGTTATATCAAATACGCTGCTTTGCAAGAATCCTGCACGTATTTGAAAGAAAGCAGCAGGCCTTTACCGGGATAAAGCTGGACTTTTGAGGAAACGCTCCTGCTGGCTTTCTCATGGTTCAACGCAAAGTGCTCTTCTGGTCCATCGTTACGGCGCTCGGGGGCTTCCTGTTCGGCTTCGACACGGCCGTGATTTCGGGGGCCGAGAAAGCCATTCAGCAGCTCTGGCAGCTGAGCGCGTTCGAGCACGGGTTCACCATTTCCATCGCCCTCATCGGCACGGTGCTGGGGGCCATGTTTGGCGGCATCCCCAGCGACCGGCTCGGCCGGCGGCAGACGCTGCGCTGGATTGCGGTGCTCTACCTGGTGTCGGCGCTGGGCGCGGCGCTGGCCCCGGCCTGGGTGCCGTTTCTGGTGTTCCGGTTTCTGGGCGGGCTGGGCGTGGGCGCGTCGTCGGTTACGGCCCCGCTCTACATCTCCGAGATTTCGCCGCCCGATTCGCGGGGCAAGCTCGTGGGCTTGTTTCAGTTCAACATCGTGTTCGGTATTCTGGCCGCCTACCTCTCCAACTACCTGCTGGCCAACGTGGGCGCCCACTCGTGGCGTTTGATGCTGGGCGTGCAGGCCGTGCCAGCGGTGGCGTTCCTGCTGTTCCTGTTTCGGGTGCCCGAAAGCCCGCGCTGGCTGCTGCTGCACGGCCGCCTGGCCGCCGGCCGCGAGGTGCTGGCCCTCATCAGCCCCCGCACCGTAGACGCCGACGTGGCGGCCATCCTCACGGCGCAGTCGGCCGCGGCCGGCGAGAGCAGCTCGCTCTGGGCGCGGCAGTACCGCACGCCGGTGCTGCTGGCCGTGGCCTTCGCGTTCTTCAACCAAGTATCGGGCATCAACGCCATCATTTACTACGCCCCGCGCATTTTTGAGATGACCGGGCTGGGCCAGGGCGCGGCCCTGCTCTCCTCGACGGGCATCGGGCTGGTCAACTTCGTTTTCACGCTGCTGGGCGTGAATCTGATTGACCGGTTTGGGCGGCGCACGCTCATGCTGGTGGGCTCGGTGGGGCTCATTGCCACGCTGGGGCTGGTGGCGCGGGCCTTTTACAGCCAGCAGTTTACGGGCTACACCGTGCCGGTGCTGCTGTTCGGGTACATCGCCTTTTTCGCCTTTTCGCAAGGGGCGGTTATCTGGGTGTTCATCTCCGAGATTTTCCCCAACGCCGTGCGGGCCAAGGGCCAGGCGCTGGGCTCCAGCACGCACTGGGTTATGGCCACGCTCATCGCCTTCACCTTCCCTTGGTTTGCCGAGCACCTGGGCGGCGGCCACACCTTCGCCTTCTTCTGCGCCATGATGGTGCTCCAGCTGGTATTCGTGCTCCGCTTCATGCCCGAAACCAAAGGCCGCAGCCTGGAACAAGTCGAAAAAACGCTGGTCCTACATTAGCGGTAAATGAGTAGCTGAGTAAATGAGTAACGGAGAGGGATTTGAAACTTCATTAAAATCTTCCATAAATTATTGATTGTCAATAATTTAATCATTTATTTTTCTCTTCTTTAGCACTAATAATTTACTCATTCACTCAGCTACTCATTTACTCTCCCTCCCCACATGGCCATTGCTTGCTTTGGAGAAATGCTCTGGGACGTGCTGCCCACGGGCCGGCAGCCCGGCGGCGCGCCCCTCAACGTGGCGGTGCACCTGCACAATTTTGGCCTGGAGGCCCAGATAATCAGCCGCGTGGGCCACGACGACCTGGGGGCCGAGCTGCTCGAATTTGTGGCGTCGAAGGGCATTGGCACCGCCTACGTGCAGCGCGGCGAAACCCACCTCACGGGCGTGGTGAAGGCCAACGTGAGCGACAGCATGGAAGTCACCTACCAGATAGTGAAGCCCGTGGCCTGGGACTATATCCAGTACACGCCCGCGCTGAGCGCGCTGGTCGAAACCGCCGAGGCCTTCGTGTTTGGCTCGCTGGCCGCCCGCCAGGCCCCCTCGCGCGAAACCCTGTACCGGCTGCTGCAACAGGCCCCGCTCAAGGTGTTCGACGTGAACCTGCGCACCCCCCACTATTCGCGCGACGGCGTGACCTACCTGCTGCACCAGGCCGACGTGGTGAAGCTCAACCACCACGAGCTGGCCGAGATAATGGGCTGGTTTGGAGTAAGTTCCGCCGAGGAAACCGCCCTGCGCTGGCTGGCCGAGCGGTTTGGGCTACAGGCCGTGTGCGTGACCAAGGGCGCCGACGGGGCCGTGCTCTGGGTGGGCCAGCACCTGTACCGCAGCCCCGGCATTGCGGTGCAGGTGCAGGACACCATTGGCAGCGGCGATGCCTTTTTGGCGGCGCTGCTCAAGGGCTGGCTGGCCGGCCAGCCCCCGGCCGAGTACCTGGCCTTTGCCTGCGCGGCGGGCTCGCTGGTAGCCAGCCACCTGGGCGCCACGCCGGCCATTTCGGAAGCCCAGGTGCGGCAGCTGGCCAGCACCACCCCGGCCGCCGCCTAGCTTTTTTCTTCTCCGCTTCTCTTTGGCATGAAACACGCGTTCCTCGCTGCTTTTACCCTGCTGGGGGCTGTGAACAGCCCAGCGCAAACGCCCGCGCCGACGGGCCCGGGCGCGGCCGACCCCTACCGGCCGGCGTACCACTTCACCGCGCCCAAAAACTGGCTTAATGATGCCAACGGCCTGATTTTCAGCAACGGGCAGTACCAGCTTTTTTACCAGTACAACCCCTACAGCGCCGACCCCGGCCACCTGAGCTGGGGCCACGCCACCAGCCCCGACCTGGTGCGCTGGACGCCCCAGCCGGTGGCCCTCACCGAGTACAAGAACGCGGACGGCAGCAACACGATGATTTTTTCGGGCAGCGCCGTGGCCGATAAGGACAACACCTCGGGCCTGTTTCCGAAGGGCCAGACCGACGGGCTGGTGGCCTTTTATACCGGCCACGTGGAGCGGCCGGGCGTGGTGCTGGCCCAGCACCAGAACCTGGCCTTCAGCCTCGACCACGGCCGCACCTGGCAGCGCTACGCCGGCAACCCGGTGCTCGACATCGGCAGCAAGGAGTTTCGCGACCCCAAGGTATTCTGGTACGCGCCCCAGCAAAAGTGGGTGATGGCCACCGTGAAGGCCGACCGCCAGCTGGTGTACCTCTACGAGTCTAAAAACCTGAAGGACTGGACCTTTATGAGCCGCTGGGGCCAGGCCGGCAACACGGTGCGCGAGTGGGAATGCCCCGATTTGTTTGAGCTGCCCGTGCCCGGCGGCGGCACCCGGTGGGTGCTGCTGATTTCGGCCGGCAACCCCACCGAGGAGTTTCGGGGCCAGCAGTACTTCCTGGGCCAGTTTGATGGCAAAGCCTTCACCCCCGACCAGGCCTACGACGAGCCCACGTACCTCGACTTTGGCAAGGATTTCTTCGCCGGCGTCACCTTCAACGACGCGCCCGGCGGCCGGCGCATCCTGGTGGGCTGGACCAACAACTGGGCCTACGCCCGCGACGTGCCCACCGGCCCCGCGTGGCGCGGCAGCTTCGCCGTGCCCCGCGAGCTGAGTTTGCGCCGCACGCCCCAGGGCCTGGTGCTCAACCAGCTGCCCGTGCCCGAGCTGCGCCAGCGCGGCAAGCAGGCCCTCAGCGTACCCAAGCTAACCCTCAAGCCCGGCCCGGCGGGCTACGAGGTGCCCTTCCGGGGCGAGGCCTACGAAGTGGAACTAACGCTTACCCCCGGCACGGCTAAAACAGTGACGTTAAACGTGTTGCAGAGCGAGGCCGAGTGCACCGCGCTGCGCTACGACGTGGCCCGGCAGGAGCTCACGCTCGACCGCACGCAGTCGGGCAACGTGGGCTTCAACCCGCTGTTTGCCAGCACCGTGGAAACGGTGCGCGTGCCCCTGCAAAACGGCCAGCTGCAGCTGCGGGTGCTGGTGGACAAGTCGGTAGTGGAGGTGTTTGCCCAAAACGGCGAGGTGACCCTTACCGACCTGGTTTTTCCGCGGCAGCACGCCGGCCGCCTCACCCTGCACGCCGACGGCGGCCCGGCCCAGGTGAGCGGCCTGCGCCTCACCGACCTCAGCGCGGCGGCGCGGCTTTAGGGGGGATAAGCTGGCTTTTCAATTTCTTTTACCTACCTTGCCCCCTCACCCTTTAGCCAAGTAACCCCTTATCGGTTAGACTTTTATTAGTTTTGTTTCGCCTTAAGTAACGTACTGAATGTTGCCGCGGCTCCCGGCCGGAAGCCGCGGCGGCAGACTGGCCCCCGGCCGGGGGCCAGGTAGGATTCCCACCATTTCAACCCTTTTTCACTCATGCGTAACACTAGTTACTCCACGCACCAAGCCTACGAGCAGCCGGCGGCCCGGTCGGCCCTCAGCGGCAAAACGCTGCTGCTGGCCCTTTTTCTGCCCGTAGTGGGCTTCGCCCAGACCGCCCGCGAGGTGTCGGGCAAGGTCACGGATGCCAGCGGCACCGGCCTGCCGGGCGTTACGGTGCTGGTTACCGGCACCACCATCGGGGCCAGCACCGGGGCCGACGGCGGCTTCCAGCTGCAGGCGCCCGCCACGGCTACCTCCCTCACGATTTCGTTTGTTGGCTACGCCAAGCAAACGGTGAGCATCGTGGGCAAATCCACGGTAACGATAGCCCTCCAGGACGATGCCCAGGCCCTGGGCGACGTAGTAGTAGTGGGCTACGGCACGGCCCGCAAGCAGGACGTGACCGGGGCCGTAGCAGTACTGGGGGAAAAGGATTTCAACCGGGGCACCTTCACCTCGCCCGACCAGCTCATTCAGGGCCGCACGTCGGGGGTGCAGGTAACCAACAGCAGCGGGCAGCCCGGCGGGGCGGCTACCATCCGCATCCGGGGCAACTCGGCCGTAACGGGCACGGGCCAGCCGCTGTACGTGGTAGATGGCGTGCCACTCGATGGGCGCTCGGCCCGGCCGGGCCTGGTGGGCTCCACCGACGTGGGGGCCGGAGCCGACAGCAATCCGCTCAACTTTCTGAACCCCAGTGATGTAGAGACGGTAACGGTTCTCAAAGATGCTTCAGCCACGGCTATTTACGGCTCCCGGGCAGCCTACGGGGTGGTGCTCATTACCACTAAAAAAGGCCAATCGGGTGCCCCAAGCCTGAGCCTGGGGATATCAAACGGCTTCTCAACCCTGCTGCGCCGGCCCAAGTTTCTCAATGCCGACCAGTACCGCCAGGCGCTGGTGTACTACGGCTTGCCCAACTCCGGTGCGAACAGCTACGACAAGGGTGGGGACGTGAACGCGCTGGATGCCGTGCTGCGCACCGGCTACGTGCAGAACTACAACGTGGCCATGAGCGGCGGCAACGAAACCGGCCGCTACCGGCTTTCCATTGGCTACCTCGACCAGCAGGGCATCGTGCGCCGGACGGATTTCAAAAAATACAGCGCGAACCTCTCCACAAACTTCCAATTTCTGGAAAGCAAGAAGCTGGGCGTGGACATCAACATCGCCACCAGCCAGTTTCAGGAGCAGCTAGCCCCGATTACGACCGATGCCGGCTTCCGGGGCAGCCTGATTGGGCAGGCCTTGCAGTGGAACCCCACGCAGCCGCTGCGCAACCCCGATGGCTCGCTCTACGTGGTGGCCGGCGACGTGGTGAACCCCCTGGCCGCCCAGGAGTATTTCAACGATAACTCCAAGGTAACGACCATCCTGGCCAGTGCCGCCCCCTACTACAAGTTCACCGAATGGCTCCAGTTCCGGACGCTGGTGAGCGTGAACTACAACACGGGCGGGCGGCGCACCTCCATCGACCAGCGCCTCATCAACTACCCCGGTATTCAGAACCAGGGCTATGCCAGCGTCGGCAATAATGAGCTGACTACGCAGCAAATCGCCAATACCCTGACCTTTAACAAGGCGGTAACTACCGATTTGAACATCAATGCGCTGGTAGGCTACGAGTACACGAAATTTGCCAATTCGGGCACCAATGTCAATGCCTATGGCAATGCCGCCGCGGGGGGCTTTGGCGTCTTTGGCCTCGACTATACCAACTACATTCAGGCTTCGGCCGCCGGCAACCGCCTAGTGTCGTCGTTCATCGACCCTACCTACTCGTTGCAATCCGTTTTCGGGCGGGCCATCTTGAACTACAAGAACCGCTACGTGCTGACCGGTACGTTGCGCCGCGACGAGAGTAGTAAGTTTGGCCCCAATAACCGGGTGGGCTACTTCCCTTCCTTCGCCGCCGCCTGGGACGTGAGCCAGGAATCCTTTTTTCCGGCCGATAAGCTCACCCAGCTCAAGCTGCGGGCCGGCTACGGCCTCACGGGCAACCAGGAGTTTCCGGCGGGCTCAGCGCAGGCGCGCTTCTCCCTTAACGACAACGGCGCGCAGGCCCCCCTCAACGCCGCCAACCCGGATTTGAAGTGGCAGTCGGACAAGCAGTTCAACGCGGGTATCGACATTGGGGCGTTTGATAACCGGCTCACCTTCACGGTCGATTACTTTAATAAAGTCACCAGCGACCTCTTGTTTCCAACGGTGCCTGGGCAGCCCGCGCCGCCGGTGCAAACCATTCAGTGGCGTAACCTGGCCGGGGCCAAAATTGTGAACCAGGGCGTAGAGCTGGCATTGGGTACTACGCTGGTACGTAGTGATAAAGTGGAGGTAGGCTTCAATGCGAACGCCACGTTTATTCGCAACGAAGTGAAGGACCTGGAAGGGGCCAACATCATAACCGGCGCCATCAACGGGCAGGGCTTATCAGGAGCCACGGCGCAGCTTATCCGTAACGGGTATCCCATCAACGCGTTTTTTCTACCCCAGTACCAGGGCTTGGACGAAAAAGGCCTGTCCATTCCCTTCCCCGCGGCGCTTACGTACGCGGGTAGCCCCAACCCCCGCACCCTGCTGGGCGCGGGCCTCAACGCGCGCTACAACAAGCTGAGCCTGATTGCCAACCTGACCGGGGTGTTTGGCCAGATGATTTACAACAACACGCTCAACGCGGTGGGAGCCGTGGGCGGTATCGGGGCGGGCAAAAACATTGCCCTCTCCACGTTTGAAAACCCGACCAAGGAATCGGTAGGCAACCCATCGGCCGCTTCCACGCGCTACCTGGAAAAGGGTAACTACCTGAAAATGTCGAACCTGACCCTCGCCTACGCCTTTGGCGACGTAGCCAGCTTCGCCAAGGGGGTCCGCGTCTACGCCACGGGGCAAAATCTGTTCGTGATTACCCAGTACTCTGGCTTCGACCCGGAAATCAACACCATCAAGGTGGGTGCCAACCAGGTGCCCTCGGTCGGCATCGATTACCTAGCCTATCCCAGTCCCCGCACCTTCACGTTTGGGGTCAACTTTTCGCTGTAATCCTTTACTTTATCTCTGCCATGAAATATCCCAAAATTATCTGGGCAACGGCCGCGCTGGGCTTGCTTCAGGTGGCTAGCAGCTGCTCGGTTAAAGAAAACCTGGCTGGCCAGCTTACGGAAGACCAGATTCCGAAGGGCGACCCTTCGGCCCTGCTCCAAGGCGTGTACAACGCGCAGCGCGACCCCATTCAGGGCTGCGTGAGCGTATTTGCCCTGGAAGAAGTATCGACGGATGCCCGCATCATGCCCACCCGCGGCCCCGACTGGGACGACAACGGCAAGTGGCGCGCCCTGTTCAACCACACCTGGGACCCCAACAACGAGCGGGTGCGCGACACCTTCAACCAGCTCGAAGGCATCGTTTACTCCTCTACCGACCTGCTGCGCTTCTCGCCCAGCCCCCAGCAGGATGCCGAGTCCCGGTTTATACGGGCCTGGTCCATGTACTTGCTGCTCGACCTCTACGACCAGGTGCTATACCGCGAGCCCGGCGAGGACCTGAGCCAGCTCTCGCGGGTGCGCAAGGGTACGGAGGCGCTCACCTTCATCATAAGCGAAATCACCGCCATTCAGGACAAACTGCCCGACGGCCCCGCCGGTAAGGCCAATAAGAATGCCGCCCGGGTGCTGCTGATGAAGTGCTACCTCAACAAGGGCGTGTACGCTAACCGGGCCGCCCCCACGTTTGCCGCGGCCGACATGAACCAGGTTATTGCGCTGGCCGACCAGATTATCGGCAGCAATAAGTACGCGTTCGCGCCCAGCGTCTTCGACAACTTCGCGCCCAACAACACGGCCATTGGCAAGGAGAATATCTTTACTCAGGAGAATACCTTTGGCAACAGCGGCCCTACCCGCGACTTCTGGAAGTTCGTGTCGCACTATAACCTGGTGCCGGTCAACGGCTACAACGGCCCCGCCACCACGGCCGGTTTCTACAGCCTGTTTGAAGCCACCGATAAGCGCCGGGGAGTCGCCTACCAGGTTGCCGGCGGCCCTGCCAATCCGGGCAACCGCATCAACGTCGGCTTTCTCGTCGGGCAGCAATACGACCTCACCAATGATAAGCCAGTGCAGACGCGAGGGGGCGCGCCCTTGATTTTTACCCAGGAAATCAACCTCTTTGAAACCGGTTCCGACCTGGAAGCGAAGGGTATCCGGCCCATAAAGTACCCCGTTGACTACGTGAGCGAAGCAAAAGGGGGTAACGGCTGCGAAAACGACCACGTGAGCTTCCGCCTGGCCGACGTGCTGCTGATGAAGGCCGAGGCCATCCTGCGCGGTGGCACGGGCACCAGCGCCGGCACGTACGGCAACACGCCCCTGGCCATCGTCAATGCGATTCGCACGGACCCCGGCCGCGGGGCTAGTGTCTTGCCCACCCTCACGCTGGATATCCTGCTCGATGAGCGGGGCCGGGAGTTGTACGGGGAGTCGTGGCGGCGGCAGGATATGGTTCGCTTCGGCAAGTTTTTGCTAGCCCGCAAAGACAAGCCCGCCAGCGACCCCATCCGGTTGATTTATCCCATTCCGCAGACGCAGGTAGATGTGAACGCCAATATCACGCAGAACCCCGGCTACTAAGCCTTCTTTTCGGCCGCCAGCGGCTGCGCATGCGCAGCTTTCGGCGGCCGTTTTGTGTCCGTTTGGGTCGTTGGGTAAGCTTATCCAGGCTTTTAAGCATCACTTGGGATATTATTTGTAATTTATTGATTGACAACTATTTATAAATAATTGTCTTGGCTGCACGCAACCAACCCACTAAAACCGAGACTGCCACCCCGGCCGCCACTGGCGCGCCCGGTTCCTCTGCCGCCTTCTAGCCATTCCCGCCCCATGCTGCCCTCCCCAACTCCAAAGCTGAAACTCCTGCTACCCGCGCTGGCCCTGCTACTAGCCGGCCCGCCCGCGGCCCAACCAGCGCAGGCCCAAGCCCCAGCGCCCGACCCCTGGCGCATCACCGCCGATAAAATCGACCCGCGCAACTACTACGGCGAAACGGTGGCCAACGGCATGCTGGGCATCGTATCGTCGGCCGAGCCGTTTCAGGTCAAGAGCGTGGTGCTGGCCGGGGCCTACGACCAGTACGGCCGGGGCCGGGTCAGTAACTTCCTCAACAGCTTTAACTTACTGAATATGTACCTGGAGGTGGACGGCCACCGCCTCGGCAGCCAGGATGCCCGCAATTTCCGGCAGGAGCTGGACATGCGCCACGCCTCGCTCACCACTACCTTCGACTACGGCGACAAGGCCACTATCAAGTATACCTACTACGCCCTGCGCCAGCTGCCCTTCACGGTGCTGGTCGATGTGAGCATTACGGCCCGGCAGGACGTGGCCCTCACCGCCGCCAGCGTCATGGACGCCCCCGATGCCCTGCGCGACGTGCAGAACTACTACAACGAAATCGACCGGCCCCACGCCACGCTGCAGCTCCTCACCTCGTCGGCCAAAAGCAGTACCGGCAAGCTCCAGCTCTGCGCCTCCAACAGCTTTATATTCAGCGAGCCGCACGGCCAGGAGCCCCGCGTAATTCACGAGATGTGGGACAGCAACCAGCACCTCATGAAGTTCAGCAAAACGCTGAAGGCCGGCCAAACCTACGCCTACGCCGTGGCGGGCTCCAGCATCACCTCGGCCCACCACCCCGACCCGCTCAACGAGGCCGAGCGCCTCACCATATTTGCCCGCCTGGAGGGCCGCGAGCGCCTGCTGGCCTTCCACAACCAAGCCTGGGACGCGCTGTGGCTCAGCGACATCGAGCTCACCGGCGACGCCCAGGCCCAGCAGGACGTGCACTCGATGCTGTACCACCTCTACAGCTTTTCGCGGGCCGGCACCGACTACTCGCCCTCGCCCATGGGCCTCTCGGGCCTGGGCTACAACGGCCACGTGTTCTGGGACAGCGATTTCTGGATGTTCCCGGCCCTGCTGGTCATGCACCCCGACATCGCCAAGTCGCTGGTAGAGTACCGCTTCCGCCGGCTCGACGCGGCACGCCACAACGCCTTCGCCCACGGCTACAAGGGCGCCATGTACCCCTGGGAAAGCGCCGATACCGGCGTGGAGGAAACGCCCGTGTGGGCCCTCAGCGGGCCGTTTGAGCACCATATTTCGGCCTGCGTGGCGCTGGCGGCCTGGCAGTACTACTGCGTAACCCAGGACAAAGCCTGGCTGCGTGAGAAGGGCTGGCCCATTCTGGCGGCCACCGCCGATTTCTGGGCCAGCCGCGTGGAGCGCAACGGCCCCGGCCACTACGATATCAAGAACGTGGTAGCCTCCGACGAGTGGGCGGAGAACGTTGATAACGACGCCTTTACCAATGCCGCCGCCCAGGTGAACCTGCAAAACGCCGCCGCCGCCGCCAAGCTGCTGGGCCTGCCCGCCGACCCCGACTGGCTGCTGGTGGCCCGCAACATTCCCCTCCTCAAAATGCCCGATGGCGTAACCCAGGAGCACGCCACCTACCACGGCGAGGGCATCAAGCAGGGCGACGTCAACCTGCTGGCCTACCCGCTGGGCGTCATCAAAGACCCTATTCAAATTAAAAAGGACCTGGCTTACTACGAAACCCGCGTGCCCAACGAGGGCACCCCCGCCATGACGCAGGGCATTTTTGCCCTGCTCTACGCCCGCCTCGGCAACGCCGACAAGGCTAAGCTGTGGTTCCAAGATGCTTATGTGCCCAACCTGCTGCCGCCCTTCCGGGTCATCGCTGAAACCAAGGGCGGCACCAACCCCTACTTCGCCACCGGCGCGGGCGGCGTGCTGCAAGCCGTGCTCATGGGCTTCGGCGGGCTCGACATCACGCCCACGGGCATCGGGCAGCGTAAAAGCACCCTGCCCACGGGCTGGCAGTCGCTGAAAATTACGGGTGTGGGCGGGCAGCAGAAAACGTACTCGGTGGGCCGGTAGGCCGCGGGCGGGCGCGGCGTTGAACCAAAATCACGGCTGGCCGCGTATATTTACCAGTAGTTAGCTCGCTAGCGGGCTAAAAAATAAGGGGCCAGCCTATCGGCCAACCCCTTATCCACTACCGGAGTAAGTAAGAGAACAGCAAAAAGCCTACGGCTTTAGCTGCTCCGCTCACAAACCCCACCAACACTGGCTTCCACCAGTCTTGCAGTAGTTGCATCGCACGTTTTTTCCTCATTGTCAGGAGAGAAGTTTAGGTGCTTTTTCCACCTACTTCTTGAAGCCCCGTCTGTCCCCACAGCCGGGGCTTCGCCTTTTCAGGGGCCGCCGTGTGGTGAGGGAAATTAACCGTTCGATGCGCCAAAGGTAGCTGCATCGAACGATTAACACATAGAGCTAACGACGACCCCACACGTCAAAACCGGGCCACGGCCTTCACGTTCAGTACGCGTTGCGAGAGGTAGCTGGGCACGGCGTAGGTGCGGG
The DNA here is from genome assembly GCF_030063445.1 of Hymenobacter sp. H14-R3. GTDB lineage: Bacteria > Bacteroidota > Bacteroidia > Cytophagales > Hymenobacteraceae > Hymenobacter. The sequence goes on from NZ_JASITD010000011.1 coordinate 103,053, forward strand.
CGTTCACGTCCTGCAAGTAGCTGTAGCTGGCCACGTTGTTGGCCCCCAGGATGTTGAGGATTTCCAGGCCCAGCCACAGGCTTTCGAGCGAGGCGGGGTGCTCCTTGGGCGTGGCGCGCAGGCTCAGCACCTTGGAGAAGCCGATATCGACGCGCTGGTAGGCGCTGGTGAGGGCGTTGGCGCCGCGGTACTGCGGCAGGCCGGGCGGACTGAAAGGCAGGCCGGTACCAAACACCAGGTTCACGTAGCCGCGCACCGAGGGGTTGGCGGGCAGGTGGTCCTGGAAGAAGATGCTGGCCGTGAGGCGCTGGTCCTGGGGCCGGCGAATGTAGCCCAGCGGCTGCACGCCGGTTTTCACGCCCTTCGCATCGTAGGTAATAACTGAATCGCCAGCAATCAACTCCTTGGTAGTCAATAAACTCAGGCTCAGCCACGACTCTACCCCTTTCACAAACTCGCCGCTGAGGCGGGTTTCGAGGCCGGCGGCGTAGGCGGTGGCGTTGTTTTTGGCCGAGTAGCGCAGACGCACGTTGTCGATTTCGTAGGGCACCACGTCGGTGAGGCGCTTGTAGTAGGCCTCCGTGTTGAGGCGGAAGGGCCGGTTCATGAGGTGCAGCTCCACCTGGCGGCCCAGCACGAAATGCAGCGACTTTTGGGCCCGCAGCTCGGGGTTGAGCTGGCCCATGCGGTCGCGCAGCTCGCGGTAAAAGGGCGGCTGGGCGTAGAGGCCGGCCGCCAGCTTCCAGCTGCGCTCGGGGTGGCGGCGGTCGCGCGAGGAGAACTGCACCCGCGGGCTGATAACCGTCTGCTTGTTCACCGACCAGTAGTGGGCGCGCACGCCGTAGGTCAGCGTTTTGAGGGTGTCGATTTGCCAGGTGTGCTGCGCGTAGCCCTGGGTGCGCTGGCTTTCGAGGGTGAGGTCGGCGGCCAGGCGGGTGCGGCGGGCATCGGGCACGTAGTCGGCCGAGTCGGCAAAGCTGTACTCGTCGATTTGGTCATGGATGATTTCGCGGCCCGTTTTCACGCCGAACCGGATTTGGTGCGGGCCGGCGGGGTCGCCGCCGGGGTTCCAGCGGCCGCGCAGCTCGCCCGTGTACACGCGCGCCGTGAGGTCGTTGCGGGCGTGGTTGAAGCTGGAGCCGATGTTGCGCTGGCGCACCGTCTGGTTGAAATCAGGGCTGGTGGGGTCGCGGTTGACGTCGGAAAACGTGTAGGCCGCCTCCACGTCTCTGAACTCAAACTCGCGGGTGAGCAGCGCCGAGGCCAGCAGCTCGACTTGCAGGCCGGGGTGGAAATTGTGCTTCAGGTTGAGCCCGCCCTGGTAGGTGTCGTACTGCATGCGCTCACGGCCATCGTAGTAGATGTTGACGCGGGCAAACTGGTTGGTATTAGTCGAAAACGTGACCTGCCCGCTCACGGGCACGAAGCGGTAGTCGTTGTGGGCCACCACGCCCAGGATGCCCAGGCTGGTTTTCTGCAAGTCGCCGCCTTTTTTGCCCAGGCCAATATTCACGTAGGCCTGGCCGTCGTAGAAGGTCGGGTTGTAGTTGCCCTGGTTTTGCTTGAGCGCATTGAACACGTACTGCGCGTTTTTGTAGCGCACGCCGGCCAGGTAACTCACCCGGCCGTTGGCGGAACGCGCTTCCGCGTGGGCCGCGCCGCCCACCAGGCTGGCCGTGGCCGATGCCGCAAACTTCTCGGGCTCTTTATACTGAATATCGAGGACCGAGGACAGCTTGTCGCCGTACTTCGGCTGCCAACCGCCGGTGCTGAAGTCAACGCGTTGCACCAGGTCGGGGTTGATGAAGCTCAGGCCCTCCTGCTGCGCCTGCGTCACCAGAAACGGCCGGTACACCTCAAACCCATTGACGTAGAGCAGGTTCTCGTCGTAGTTGCCGCCGCGCACGTTGTAGGTGCTGCTCAACTCGTTGTTGCTCACCACGCCCGGCAGCGTCTTCAAAATGGCATTGAAATCCCCAAACGGCGACGGGATAACCTTGGCCGTGCGCGGGTCGAGCTGGATGAGGCTGGCCTGCTCGCGGGTATCGGCCCCGGCCGAGCGGGCCCGCACCGTAACGCCGCCCAGGGCCTTGGTATCGGGTTGCAGGGCCAGGCGCAGGGGCTGGCCAGCATCGGCAGGCAGGGTAAGATTCTGGCGCACAGGCAAGTAGCCCAGGCGGCGGGCCACCAGCGTTACCGGGCCGCTCAGGGGCCGGGTGAGGCGCAGCGTGAAGCCGCCCTGCGCGTTGGTGGTAGCCCCACCGGGCTGGCCCTCCAGCGCTACCACCACCAGCTCCAGGGGTCGGCCCTGAGCATCGCGCACGGTGCCAGTGAGAGTGGGGAGGTCGGTGGCGGTCGGCGCGGGGGCATCCTGGGCGAGCACGGGCGCGGCCACCGGCAGCAGGCTCAAAACAAGCAGTAGTGGTAGTGGCTTCAAATGCAGAGGCGGCAGAAAATATACGCGTAAAGCTACGCCGGCCACGGCGGCGCGCCAGCGGCTTTTTAACTGGCTCGGCCCGGCTTTTCGTACGCCCGCGGCCTATTTAGTTGCGGCCTGCTCCCGGGCGGCTTCGCGCAGCAGCCGGCGCAGGCCCGCCAGCGTGGCCACCGGCCCGCCGGGCGACTTAAACACGAAGCTGCCGGCCACCAGCACGTCGGCCCCGGCCTGCACCAGGGCGGCGGCATTGGCCTGACTCACGCCGCCATCCACCTCAATGAGGGCATCGGAGCCGGCATCGAGTAGCAACTCCTTGACCATCGCCACTTTCTGCAACGTGTGCGGAATAAATGTCTGGCCCCCGAAGCCGGGGTTGACGGACATGACGAGCACTAAATCCAGCTCGCTGGCAATGTCTACCAAAAAGCTGGCGGGCGTGGCGGGGTTGAGGGCCACGCCGGCGGTGCAGCCCAGGCTCTTGATTTGCTCCACCACGCGGTGCAGGTGCGGGCACACCTCGTAGTGCACGGTAATGTGGGTGGCGCCCGCGTCGCGGAAGGCGGCCAGGTAGTCCTGGGGCCGCTCTATCATCAGGTGCACGTCGATGGGCTGCCGGGCGTGGGGCCGCAGTGCCTCCAGAATGGGCAGGCCGAAGGAGATATTGGGCACGAAGCGGCCGTCCATCACGTCGAAGTGCAGCCAGTCGGCCTCGGCGGTAGCCAGCATTTCGGCGGTGGCCTGAATGTTGGCCAGGTCGCTGGCCAGCAGCGACGGGGCTAGTAATGGCTCGCGGCGGTGGGTGGCGCGGGGAGAAATGGGGTCGGGCAGGGAGTGGCTCATCGGGGGCAAAAGTACGGCGCCGCAGTACGGCGGTAAGTCGGCAAAGAACAGTATGAAAAAGAACGTCATGCTGAACGCAGTGAAGCATCTCTACCGCTTAACTAATCCCAACGATTTGGTTTACACTCGTGGTAGAGATGCTTCACTGCGTTCAGCATGACGTTCTTTTTTCACTACATTCTTCCCTGCTTCCTTACCATTTGTCTACTTGCCCGTCACCTTAAACTCGGTGCGGCGGTTGAGCTGACGGCCGCCGACGCTGGTGTTGGGGGCCACGGGGCGGGTGTCGCCGTAGCCGGCGGCGGCCAGGCGGGCGGCCGCGATGCCGTGCTGCGTGAGGTAGCTAACTACGGCCTGGGCGCGGCGCTGGCTCAGGTCCTGGTTGGCGGCGGGCTTGCCGATGTTGTCGGTGTGGCCGGCCATTTCGAGGCGCAGGGCGGGCTGCTCGGTGAGCAGCTTGAGCAGGCGCTCCAGCTCGGCGGTGCTCTCGGGGCGCAGGGTGGCTTTGCCGAAGTCGAAGAAGATGTTATTCAGCACGATAACTACGCCCACTTCAAGCTTTTTCAAGGGGATATCCTTCACCACTTCGGCGTAGGCGGCCCCGGCCGGCAGGTCGAAGTTTTCGGAGTGAAACAGGTAGCCGTCCTGCCGCACCACAATGCCGTAGTTGAGGCCCGAGGGCAGGCTCACGAGGTACTTACCCGAGGTGGCGTTGCTGTGAAAAGTGGCAATGGCCTGGCCCGTCTTGTTGTCGATGAGGTCGATGTTGGCCTCCAGCGGCTGGTGGGTGGCGTCGTCGGTTACGGTGCCTTTGAGGATGGTAACCTGGGCCGTGGCCACCGCCACCGGCGGGGCCAGCAGCGTTTGGGGCTGGGGCGCGAGGCGCGAGGCCAGCAGCTGGCTTTCCTCGCTGAGCACGGGCGGCTTTTCGGGGCCCAGAAACGTGATGCGGTAAATGTCTTTGCTGCCCAGGCCGCCCGGCCGCTCGGCGGCGTAGTAGCCGTGCCGCCCCGAGGCCGAGGTCACGAAAAACACGTCGTCGTCGGGCGTATTAATGGGCCAGCCCAGGTTCTCAGGCTCGCCCCACTTGCCGTCGGCGAAGGTCGATTTGAAAATGTCGTAGCCGCCCATCGAGTTGTGGCCTTCCGACGAAAAGTACAGCGTTTTGCCGTCTGGCATCAGAAACACCGCCTCCTCGCCGTAGGGCGTATTGATGACCAGGCCCAGGTTTTCGGCCGGCGCGCGCCCGTCGATTTCCACCTTGTAGATGTCGCGCCCCCCGCGCCCACCCTCGGCCTTGTCGCTCACAAAGTACAGGTAGCGCCCATCGGGCGAGTAGGCCGCCGACGACTCGTGGGCCTTGGAGTTGATGCGGCTGCCCAGGCGCTGGGGCTTGCCCCAGGCCGCGCCCTTGAGGTTGGATTCTTCAATGTCGCCGCCGTTGGCATCGGCGTACACGAGCAGGCGCTGGCCGTCGGGCGCGAGGCCCACGGTAGCGTCGTGGCCGTCGCCGTTTACGGGTGCGCCCAGCGAAGTAGCTGACGACCAGTCTTTACCGAGCCAGGCCGTTTGGTAGATATCCTCGAAGTAGCTGTCGCCGTCGGGGTCTTTGGGGGCGTTGGGGCGGCTGGGGCGGCGCGAGGTGAAGAGCAGCACCGCCTCATCGGCCGACACCACGGGGCCGTAGTCCGAGTACGCGGAGTTGACCGCCGGCCCGGCGTTGTCGATGAACACGCGGGCCGGGTGCTTCTGCAATTCCTGGCCGCTGCGGCACTCACGCACGCGGCGAGCCAGGTCCTCGGCCGTCACCACCAGCGGGTCGTCGGCCGCTTTGCGGCCCCCAGCGAGCGGGCCGGCCAGCTGGTATTCCTTGATGGCCTCGCCCCACTTGGCGCTCAGGTGCAGGGCGCGGGCCAGCAGGTAGTGGGTGCGCGGGTCGGCGCCGGGGGCCAGCTTTTGGGCCCGTTGCAGGTAGCTTAGCGCCTGGGCCTTGGTACCCGAGTGCAGGTAACAGTCTCCTAGTTTGATGTTTAGCTCGGCATTATCGGGGTTGAACTGCTGGGCGGCCAGGTAGTGCGGCAGGGCCAGCGCGTAGTGGGGCGGGTCGGCGTAGTATTCGGCGTCGCCGGCCTTCAGCTCGCGCAGCGCCTCCCGCAGCCCTTGCTTATCCTCGCTGAATTTCTCCTTCGAAAACTCCACGCTCTGGGCGTGGGCCGGGCCGGCCAGCAGCCCACCCAGCACCGCCGCTACCGCGGCCACCTTCCGTATCTTCACCACCTTATTCACCTAATTTATTGTCTGATACTTACTTAACGGCTGGCACTTCGGCCGCTTCGCCCGCGCAGCCCGCGGCGGCGGCGTAGCCGTTGCCCTCGGGCCGGCCCAGGGCAGCGGCGTGGCGCCAGTCCTGGCAGGCCTCGTCGGCCTGGCGCAGCATCTCGCGGGCGTGGCCGCGGTTGAGGTAGGCCTCGGCGTACTGCGGGTTGAGGCGCAGGGCCTCGGTGGCGTCGGCCACGGCCTTGGCATACTGTTCCTGCTTGAGCTCGGCGGCGGCGCGGTTATTCCAGGCGTAGGCGTACTTAGGGTCGAGGGCCAGGGCGCGGTCGCAGTCGGCCACGGCCCCGGCGTAGTCCTTGTTCTCGAAGCGCGCGTTGCCGCGGTTGGTGAAGGCCAGCGGGTTATCGGTTTTTTGAGTGAGGTAGGCGTCGTAGTCGCGCAGGGCCTCGGGCAGCTGGCCGGTGCGGCGCTCGGCGGCGGCCCGGTTGAGCAGCGCCGGCAGCAGCGTGGGCTGCAAGGCCAGGGCCTGGGTATAGTCGGGCACGGCGGCGGCGTAGTGGCCCAGGCGCAGGTTGGTGCTGGCGCGGTCGTGGTAGGCGTAGGCCTGGGTGGGGTCGGCCTTCACCGCGCCGTCGAAGTCGGTGAGGGCAGCCTCGTACGCGCCTTTTTCGAAGCGCAGCACGCCCCGGTTGTACCAGGCCGGCGCGTAGGCGGGGTTGGCCTTCAGCGCCTCGCCGTAGTCGGCCTCCGCTTCGGGGGCGCGGCCGGCGGCTTCGCGCACCTGGCCCCGCCCAAAGTAGTGGGCGTAGCTGGTGGGCTCCAGCTTCAGGGCCTGGTCGTAGTCGGCCTCGGCGGCGGGGTAGTCCTGAAGGGCCAGCCGGGTAGCACCCCGGTTGGCGTAGGCGGGCGCAAAGTCCGGCTTGGCCGCCAGGGCCTGCCCGAAGCTGGCCAGCGCGGCCGGGTAGTTCTGGGCCTGGTAGCTGGCCAGGCCGGCATTGTAGGCTTTTTCGGCCAGCTGGGGGCCGGGCAGGGTACTGGCCCGCACGGTATCGACCTGGGCCCGGGCCGGGGCGGCGGCCAGCAGCCCGGCGGCAGCTAGCCAGCCGGTGAGCAACGTAGTAGTTCGCGGCATAGAAATATGCTGTCCCCAAAGGGTAGCCCCGCGAAGGTAACGGCTCGGTTTGCGCGCATCAAGGGTCTGGTGAGGGGTTCTGCTTAGACTGCAAATTTTTCGGCCTACCCTCCTACCAGCGACGTAAATACTGCTTATGAGCGGCGGCAACCTGACGCCGTTGGGCGGGCTGCCGGGGTTGAGTCAGCTGTTCGCTCGCCGCTAGAAGGCAAGTGACGCGAACGACGAGCGGACAGCTGGCTCAACCCCGGCAGCCCGCCCAGTACCTATTCGAGCAGCATCTAAGTACTTATGCAAAAGGCATTTGTCATTGCGTGCGCAACTCAATATAAGGCCTTAACTTACTACTAACCAATTACTTACCCAACTCCAGCACCCGGAAAGTGCCGGGCACGATGCTGGGCCGGGGCTTGGGGTTGGCGGCGGTGGCGGGCGGCGTGGGGCCCAGGTCGGCGGTGCAGGTGTAGAGGTGGTGGGTGGTGGGGTCTTCGGCCACGGTGCGGGCCCCTTGGGCGGTGGGTACGGTGGCGATGACGGTGTACTTTTCGGGGGTGTCCTGGTGGATGACAGTGAGCGTGCCGTCGCCGCCGTTGGTGGTCACCACGTTGCCGGTGGTGGGGTCGAAGGCCACGCCGTCCACGCCCTTGCCGATGGGCAGCACGGCCACCTGCCGGCCGGTTTTGCTGTCCGTCACGACCAGCTTCTCGTTGGCGCAGCCGCTGAAAAGGCGGTTGTTTTTGGCGTCGAAGGCCAGGCCGGTGGGCTCGGCCCCGGGGGCCAGCGCGTGGCGGCGCAGCACGGCCAACGTCTTGGCATCGAACTCGATGACTTCGCTTTTATCTTCGAGGTTGACGAAGATATGGCCCTTGCCGTCGGTGGCGGGCACCTCCACGTCGCCGCCCAGCGCGGCCGTGCCCACGGGCTTGCCGGTGGTGGCGTCGAGCACGGTGCTCTGGCCCCCGTCGTTGCTGAAAGCGAATACGCGCTTGGAAAAAGCGTCGTAGAACATGGCATCGGGCTTGGGGCCGGTGGGAATGGTGCCGAGGTTTTTCAGCGTTTTCAGGTCAAATTCCACGCAGTTGTTGTTGCGGCCGCAACTCACGTAGCCGCGGTTGGTGCCGGGCACAATGGCGATGCCGTGCGCGCCGGGCGTGTTAAGTACGGCCCCAACCAAGCGCTTGGTTTTGAGGTCAATAACTTCGGTCTGAGTGCCGTGGGCCACGTAGAGGCGCTCGCCGGCGGGGTCCACTACCAGGAAGTCCCAGCCGCCCTCGCCGCCAATGGGGATGGTGCGGAGCACGCGGTAGGGTGCGGCGGCCGTTTGGGCCTGGGCTACGGCGGCCGGGCCGAGCAAAGCAAGCGCCAGCGGCGCGGCCAAAAGCAGGTTTTTCATAGCTGAATAAGTAGGAAAGCAAAGGGTATCAGGCGGGCTCTTTAGCCGAAACCGGCTCGGCGGGCTGGGGTCGCAGCGTGGCATAAATGACCAGGCCCACCAGCAGGCCGAGCAAGATGAGCGACGAGCCCTGGGTGCCGAAGCCCAGCCCGTTTTTGGCCACGGGCTTGGTGAGCAGGTCGCCAAACGTGGCCCCGAAGGGCCGGGTGAGCACGAAGGCCACCCAGAACAGCAGCACCGACGAGAGGCGCGTGAAGTAGTGCGCCAGCACCACCAGCGCCAGCAGGCTGCCAATGAGCAGCGCCCCACCCCCGAAACCCAGGCCCGAGTCATCGGCCAGAAAGTCGCCCAGGGCCGTGCCCAGGGTGTTGGAAAACAGGATGGCCGCCCAGTAAAACAGCTCGCCCCGGCGGGTAGTGATATCGCTGACCGCCAGCGACTTTTCGGTGAGCCGCCAGGCGCCCAGCACCACTAGCAGAATAGTGACCAGGATGGCCGAGCCAGTAGCGTAGCCCAGGCCCAGGGTGCGGTCCATGTAGTCGGACATGGTGGTGCCGGCCGTGCTGGTGGCCAGTATCACGGCCCAGTACAGCCACGGCACGTAGCGCTTAGCCGCCAGCTGCCCGGCCAGCGTCACCAGAAAAAACCCAATGAACAGCAGCGAGCTCACGGCGTAGCCCACGTTCAGGGTCTGAGCCAGCAGGTCGCCGCCGGTTTCGCCCAGCGTGGTAGCGCAGATTTTCATTATCCAGAACAGCAGCGTAACCTCGGGTATCTTCTTCATGAACAGGTTATTAAACGAGCAAACGCCGATTACTGCGAGGCGCGGGTGCCAGCATGGTGCCGCCGTAGCAGCGCACCGCGACTGGCCCGGCAGCGGCGGCCCCAGCGATTGCGGTGCGCCAGCGCAGAGGCCACCCGAAATAAGGCGAACACCGGCAAACCTAGCGGTCGATTCTGGTGAAAATCTGGACATTGCCAAAAAACGCTACTCCCTGGCTCCTGGGGTGATTGCCTGATTTTTGAGTTGGCACGACGCCTCCAGATTAGCACCAGAATCGGCCGCTAGGTTTGCCTAAAAATCACCTTTTCCCGCCTCCTCATGAAAAACCTGCTCTTAGCGGCCACCGCGGCACTGCTGCTCGCCCATGCCGCCCACGCCCAGAAAATAGCCGCCACCCAGGTGCCCGCCGCCGCCCAGGCCACTTTCAAGGCCCGGTTTCCGGCGGTAAAAACCATTGCCTGGGAGAAAGAAGGGGCCGCCTACGAAGCGGCCTTCCGGCTGAACGGCAAAACGATGTCGGCCGTGATTACGGCCGCCGGGGCTTGGCAGGAAACCGAAACGGCCATGCGCCTGGGCGAGCTGCCGGCCGCCGTGCGCGCCACCCTGGCCCGCGACTACCGGGCCTATACCGTGACCGAGGCCGCCACCATCGTGAAGGCCGACGGCCGCACCGTGTACGAGGCCGAAGTAGCCAAGGGCGGCCAGAAGCAGGACGTGCTGTTTACGGCCGCGGGCAAAGTACTGGCCGACTAACCAGCTGGCTGCCTGACTATTTGCGAAGCATGGGGTTACTAGTTGTTTTCATGGCGGCGCTGCTGGCCTTTGGCATTAGCACGGTGAGCGGCGGCGGGGCGGGCCTGCTGCTGCTACCCGTGCTGGCGCGGGTGCTACCCGCCTCCAGCGTGCCGGCGGCCCTCACCGTGGGCACGGCCACGAGCACGGTGTCGAAGCTGGCCTTGTTCCGGCGCAACATTGCCTGGGCCGTAACGCGGCGCTTTGTGCCGGGGGCGGTGCCGGGGGCGGTGCCGGGGGCGGTGCCGGGGGCGGTGCCGGGGGCGGTGCCGGGGGCGGTGCCGGGCGTGCTGCTGGGGGCCTACCTGCTCAAGTACCTCAACCCGCTGTACCTGGAGGTGTTCATCGGGCTGTTTCTGCTCTCCAACCTGCCGGCGGCGCTGCGGCGCGGCCACCCCGCCGAGGAGGCCGCCGCGCCCGAGCGGGCCGGCTGGCTGAAGCTGGGCGTTATCGGCTTTTTGGCGGGCTTCCTCTCGGGGCTGACGGGGGCGGTGGGACTGCTGTTCAACAAGTTCTACTTTCGCTACGGGCTGAGCCGCGACGAGGTAATTGCCACCCGCGCGGCCAATGAGGTGCTGCTGCACGCCATTAAGCTGGGGCTGTACTTGTACCTGGGGCTGCTGACGGGGCCGGCCTGGCGGGCGGGGGCCGTGGTGGCGGTGGCGGCCGTGCTGGCCACCGCCGGGGCCAAGCGGGTAGTCAAGTACCTGTCGGAGAGCCTGTTTCAGCGCATTGGCTACGCGGCCATGGTGCTGAGCGGGGTATTTATGCTGGCGGCGGCCGGGCAGGAGCTGCGCACCACCGAAAACCTGCGGGCCACTACCCGCCTCTTCGGCAATGACCTGGAAATTACGGGCTGGTGGCGCAGTACCAGCCTTACGCTGGAGCTGGAAATTGACGACAGCCCCGCCATCGAGCAGCCGGTGGCCTTCGCCGCGCTGCCGCCCGGGGTGCGGGCCGAGGTGCGGCGCGTGCAGCGGGGCCGGCCGCTGGTGAAGCTGGAGGAGGTCTGGGCGGTGGGCGGCCACTACTACGAAGCCTATTTCAGCCAGGGCGGCCGGGTAGAATCGGTGGATATCAAAGAGGCAGGGCCGCCGCCGGGTGGCTAGCCGCCACGCTCGCACCAGAATATGCACAGAATTGGCGGCTAGCTTGCCGCCCCGCCGCCCGGCGCACGCCGGACTCTCTGCATGAAAACAGACCCCTTCTACGCCACCCCGCTACCCGGCGAGACACCCAGCCCGGCGCAGCGCCTACCCTACCACGACCCGCCCGCTTGCCCCGAAGGGCAGCGCGTGCGGCAGCGTGGCCACTGGCGGCCCTGCGAGCCCGCCCGCGTGGCCAACACGCGGGTGTGGTGCCCGGCCTGCCGGGCGTTCGGTGCGCTTTCTGCTTAGCCCCTCCTCTTTCAACGTATGCGCCAGGTGCCGTTTTACTTTCTCTTTACCCCCGTGGCGCGTTGGCTGGTGGCGGTGGTCAGCCTGCTGCTGGCGGGGCCGGCCCTGGCCCAAACAGCTCCAATAGCCCGGCCCGGCCCGGCCAGCGCCAGCGTCAGCCATGACCTCGCTTACTACCTCACCCAGGCCCACGACAATAGCCCGCTCAGCCACGATTTTCGCAACCAGGGGCGGGCCGTACAGCTCGAAACCGAGCGCCTGCGCGCCTTCTACACCAAGGCCACCGGCACGCTGGCGGCCAACTACACGGCCGTGCCCGTGCTCAGCCAAAACAATGGCCGCACCCACCTGAGCTACGCCGCCGATGCCAGCACAAGCAGCTACGTGGGCTACGACGTGGCCCTGAGCAACGGCGCCCTCTACCAGGGCTACGCCCAGCTTACGCAGCCCTTATTCAACCAGCAGCGCCTGGCCGCCTACGCCCAGCAGGCCCAGGGGCTGGGCCTGAGCCAGCAGAACCTGGCCCTGCTCTCGCTGCACGACCTGGAAAAGCTGGTGGGCGACCAGTACATTCTGTGCCGGCAGGACCTGGAGCAGCTGGCCTACGTGCGCGAATTGCTCGGCATATTGGGCCGGCAGCGGCTGCTGGTGGAGAAGCTGGTGGCGGCCAGCCTGCTCAAGCAGTCAGATTACTTGCTACTGCAAATCGAAGTCGAAACCCAGCAGGTTTTTCTCAACACCTACCGCACGGCCTACCACCGCGATTTGCTCGATTTGAACGTGCTCTGCGGCCTCGGCGATACCAGCGAGGTGCTGCTGGCGGCCCCCGACCTGCCGCTGCGCCGCCGCGGGCCGGTGCCCGGCCTCTCGGGCTTCACCCAGCGCTACCGGCTTGACAGCCTGGTGCTCACGGCCAACCAGCGCGTGTTTGAAACCCGCTACCAGCCGCTGGTCAACGCCTTTGCCAACGGCGGCCTGAACGCGGTGGACCTGCGCGATATTCCGCGCCGCTTTGGGGTGAGCGCGGGCCTGCAATTCAGCGTGTACCTGTTTGATGGCCACCAGCGCCAAATCAGCCGCGACCGCACCCTGGTGCTGCTCGAAACTACCCGCGCCTACCAGCAAAACTTCGCCACCATCAACCCCGTGCGCCAGCAGCGCCTGCTCTACGAGCTGCGCCAGGTGGAGGAGCGCCAGCGCCTCTCACGCGCCCAAATTGCCAACTACCGCCGGCTACTCGACTCCTACAAGCGCGAAAGCATTGCCGGCCAGCTCTCTATCGTGTTCTACGTGCAGGTGCTCAAGAATTACGCCGTCGCCGCCCGCGACCTGGTGCTGCTCGAAAACAGCCGGCTGCTGCTGATAAACGCCTATAACTACTGGACGTGGTAGCCCCACAACATGAAACGCCTCCTCCCCTTCCTCCTACTCGCCCTGGCCGCCTGCCACTCGGCCCCGGCCGACGACGCGGCCGCGCCGCCGCCCCGCGCCCAGGTGCAGGTAGTGTCGCCCGTGACCCAAAGCCTGACCCAGTACCGCACGTTTCCGGCCACGTCTACCTACCCGCGCAAGAGCACCATTACGGCCCCGGTGGCCGGCTACGTCACGGGCGTGCGGGTGCGGCTCGGCGACAGGGTGCGGGCGGGCCAGGTGCTCTTTACCCTCGAAACCAAGGAGCGCCGGGCGCTGGGCAGCTCCATCACGCGCATCGACCCCTCGCTCAAGGGTTTCGGGCTGGTGGCGGTGACGTCGCCCTCGCCGGGCATCGTGAGCGTGCTCAACATTCAGCAGCCCGGCGATTATCTGCTCGAAGGCGCGCCGCTGGGCACCGTGGCCGAGAGCAGCCAGCTCGTGTTCCAGCTCAATTTACCCTACGAGTACCACCAGCTGGCTAAAGGCAACCCGCAGTGTACCATTATCTTACCCGATAGCACCCGCTTGCAGGGCCAGGTACTCTCGCCGCTGGCCAGCGTCAGCCCCGGCCAGTCGGAGGTGTACCTGGTGCGGCCCATCAACCCCCAGGGCGTTATTCCGGAGAACCTGCTGGTGCAGGTGCGCCTCACCCAAACCGAGCAGCCCAACGCCCAGACCCTGCCCGCCGCGTGCGTGCTGGCCGACGAAACGCTGCATCATTTTTGGGTGATGAAGCTGGTCAACGACTCGACGGCCGTGAAGGTACCCGTGACCCTGGGCGTGCAAAAACCCACCGAAATCGAAATCAAAACCCCCGTTTTCGGCCCCCGCGACCGCATCTTGAGCGCCGGCAACTACGGGCTGGCCGACACGGCCAACGTAACCGTGACCCGATGAGCGCGCCCACTCCCCAGCCCGCGCCGGCCGCGCCCGCGCCGCCCGTCGCCCCGGCCGATACGTCCTACTTCGACACCCTGCGCAAGCCCATTGTGCTGGTGGGCCTGCTGCTGCTGGCCGCCGGCCTGTTTGCCTATTCGCGGATGCAAACGGCTCTTTTTCCGGAGGTTACGTTTCCCAAAATCACGCTTATCGCCGATGCCGGCCAGCAGCCCATCGACCGCATGATGATAACCGTGACCAAACCCCTGGAGGCGGCCGTGAAGCGGGTGCGGGGCGTAACGGTGGTGAAGAGCAGCACCAGCCGGGGCTCGTGCGTGATTCAGGTATTTTTGAATTGGGACGTGGACGTGTACGCCACCAAGGCCCAGCTCGAAAGCCGCGTGAACGAGATAAAGGGGCTGCTGCCGCCGGGCGTCACCATCGCCACCGAGGCCATGAACCAGTCGCTGTTTCCGGTGCTCGGCTATTCTTTGGAGAGCAATTCGCGCTCGCCCATTGCCCTGCGCGATGCGGGTAACCTGCTGGCCCGGCCGCTGTTTTCGCAGGTGCCGGGCGCGGCCAACGTGGTGGTGCGCGGCGGCAAATCCAAGGAGTTTGTGGTCATTCCCGACGCGGCGCGGCTGGCCAGCCAGCGCCTCACGCCGGCCCAGCTGCAAGCCGCCTTTGCCAACACCAACTTCGTGCAGTCGGCTGGCAACCTGGCCAGCTTCCGCCGCCTCTACCTCACCCTTACCGATACCCGCCTCGGCACCCTCGACGACCTCAGGCAGGTGGTGGTGCGGGCCGACTCGGGCCGCGTGGTGCGCGTGCGCGACGTGGCCACCGTCGACATTCAGGAGCAGCAGGAGTTCGTGCTCATCAACGCCAACGGCCACGCCGCGGTGCTCATCGACCTGGTGAAGCAGCAGGGCGTGGACCTGGCCACCTTCGCCGCCGATGCCCACCGCAAGGCCGCCGAGCTGCGCCGCCTACTGCCCCCCGGCATGACCCTGAAACCGTACTACGACCAGTCGGTTTTCGTGAGCGATAGCATTGACAGCGTACTACATAGCATCCTGGAAGGCCTGGCGCTAGCCATCCTGGTCATGCTCGTTTTTCTGCGCTCGTGGCGGGCCAGCCTGGCGGTGCTGCTCACCATCCCGGTCACGGTCTGCTTCACGCTGCTGATGCTTTATCTGTTTGGTATCACCTTGGATATCATGTCTTTAGGGGCCATCGCGGCCTCGGTGGGACTCATTATTGACGATGCCATCGTCATCATTGAGCAGATATACCGGCAGCACGAGGAAAACCCCGACCACAGCAACGTGCGGGTGGTGCGGCTGGCCATTGCGGGGCTGTTTCCGGCCATGGTGGCCTCCTCGCTGAGCACCATCGTCATCCACTTCCCCTTCCGGCTGATGAGCGGGCTGGCAGGCAGCTTTTTCAAGGAACTCTCTGACACGATGCAGATTACGATGGTCTGCTCGTTTCTGGTAACCTGGCTGCTGCTGCCGGTGCTGCACCTGCTCATCGGCTACCGGCCGGGCAAGCACGCCCCCGCCCACCACAACGTAGCCCAGGAGCAGGCCGATAAGCTGCGCTGGCTCACGGGCCTGTTTGCCCGGCCGCTGCTGGCCCTGGCGCTGGTAGTGGGCCTGGGCCTGGGGGCCTACCTGGTGGCGAGCCGCCTCGAAACGGGCTTTCTCCCCGACCTCGACGAGGGTACCATTGTGCTCGATTACCACATGCCGCCCGGCACCAGCCAGGCCGAAACCGACCGCGTGCTGCGCCAGGTCGAAAAAAATATCATCACCAAGCACCCCGAAATTGAGCGCTACTCGCGCCGCACCGGCATCGGCCTGGCCTTCGACACCCGCCCGCCCGAGTACGGCGACTACCTCATCCAGCTCCGGCGCGACCATAAGCTGACCACGCCCGAGGTTATCGACCAGCTGCGCCAGCGCATCGAGGCCAGCGAGCCGGCCCTCACCGTGGACTTTGGCCAGCGCATCAGCGACCTGCTCGGCGACTTGATGAGCAGCGCCAAGCCCATCGAAATCAAGCTGTTCGGCGACGACCAGGCGACCCTCGAAAAGCTGTCCAACCAAACCGGGCGGGTATTGGAGCAGGTGCCCGGCGTGGCCGACGTCAACAACGGCCTCATCCCCTCGGGCCCCAGCATCGTGTTTCGGCCCGACGTGGCCAAGCTGGCCCGCTACGGCCTCACGCCCCTCGATTTTCAGAACCAGCTCAGCAACCTGGTGGGCGGCCAGCTGCTGGGGGCCAGCGGCGCGACCCAGGCCAGCATTTCGCCCGCTCAGGCGGCTTCGCTCGGGGGCGTGCAGGTGGGCCAGGTGCAGGACGGCGAGCAGCTGCGCCAGGTGCGGCTGCGCTACGTCGATTTCACCCAAAACTCGCTGGCCCAGCTCGAAAAGCAGGCCATTGCCCTGCCTAACGGCAGCCCGCGCCCGCTCAGCTTCTTCGCCACCGTCAGCGTGGAGCCAGGCAACGTGGAGCTGCGCCGCGAGGACCTCAAGTCGGTGGCCCTAGTAACGGCCCGCCTCAACGGGGTCGATTTGGGCACCGCCATCCAGGACATTCGCCAGCGCGTGGGCCGGCAGGTGGCGCTGCCCCCCGGCTACACCATCGTCTACGGCGGGGCCTACGCCGAGCAGCAGGCCTCGTTCCGCGAGCTGGCGCTTATTCTGCTCACGGCCAGCTTCTTAGTGTTCACGGTGCTGCTGTTTTTGTTCCGCGAGTGGCTGGTGTCGCTGCTGGTGCTCTTCATTTCGGTGCTGGGCATTTCGGGCTGCCTGCTGGGTTTGTTTTTCGCGGGTATTCCGCTGAACGTGAGCAGCTATACCGGCATCATTATGATAGTGGGCATCATTGCCGAAAACGCCATCTTCACGGTGCACCAGTTCTACGAGTCGCTGCGCGAAACGGGCGATGTGGACACGGCCATCCGCTACGCCATCGCCCTGCGCATCCGGCCCAAGCTGATGACGGCCATCGGGGCCATTCTGGCCCTCTCGCCGCTGGCGCTGGGCATCGGCCTGGGGGCCCAGATGCAGCAGCCGCTGGCCGTGGCCGTTATCGGCGGCTTTGTGGTGGCCCTGCCCCTGCTGCTGTTTGTGCTGCCCACCGGCATGCGCCTCATTTACCACCACGTGCGCCCGCCCGAAGTGGTGGCGGAAGGCGGTGCGGTGGATGTTATATCTTAATGATTATCAAATAGATACCATTAAGCATAAGATTTCAATTAGAATAAGGACAGCTGGTCAGTAGACTTAATAGCCAAATCCTTATTGCTGCTCTTCACGCGGGCTAAACCAGTTCGACTCGCATTACACTCACTTCGAACAATGCGCAGAGTAGCTTTTCCACGGTGATACTCCCGAAACTTTTGCGTCAGGGTATCGTCTTTGAAGATAATCATATTTTGCGCATTACTGGTATAATCAATTTCGCTCATAACAATCTGGCTAACCTCCTTGAATCTGTCAACGATAATTGAGAAAGTATTAGGCTGCCTATGGTCAACCACCAATTCATTCCACGTAGATAATTTACTGGTTTCTTGGCATTTAACTAAGCTCTTTACAGAATTATTTTTGAAATATTGTTGCTTAACTGCCATAATATCAGCGTGAACTACATTGCGACAAGCAGTATAAAATAATCGTTCGGGAGTATATTTTTTATTATTTATAATCATCAAGTACGAAATATACTGGCTTCCATCGATGGAAAATACCTCGAAGCATTTCGTGCTAAATTGCACTTTGGATACTTTTATATCCTTAATAAAAAAGCCATTTTCAGATTGCTGAAAATTCTCCTCATCATTTTCAATTTCAACAGTTTCCTGTTCATATTCTACCGCAGATGCTAAGTAGTTATAGTAGTCAAAATCAAGCAGATTCAATAGGTCGTTGTAATCCTCACCAAGAAGTGACTGCCCGAAATTATAAGTATTGAGAATCTTTTTGTAGTGCGCTAGGGCCTCCTTTTTGGAAGCGTAAGTTTTCTCTCCGATTTTTATAGGCTTTTTCATAAAGACGAGGATTGGTAGATGCGATTACTAACTGCTGGGATATCAGAATCAACGTCAGGCAGTCAGAAATTTATCAGACTGAACAAAGTAGCCATACCTCTGCATCAACAATTCCCCGCACGCCACTGACCCAAGCGCATCTACGGGGCTCTTTTTGCTTTATTACAAAGCCCTCGGCCTGACTGCCAGGGGCTTTGCTGCTTCTGCCGGCCTTAGCTTTCATTAATAAAATTACGCTTTGGGACCACCATAGCCCAGCCAGTCCCACACCCGCGCGCCCAGCCGGTGCAGCGCGGCCAGGTAGCGCGACATGGCCAGGTACAGGGTACCCACCCAGGCCCCGGTGGCCAGCCAGCCGGCCAGCACGTCGGAGGGATAATGGGCCGACAGGTAGAGGCGCGACCAGGCCACGCCCAGCGCAAAAACCAGCCCCCCGCCCCAGGCCACCCAGCGCCCCCGCGTGGGCCAGCAAAGAATGCCCACCGCGCAGGCCAGCGCCAGCGAGGCCATGGTGTGGCCACTCGGGAAGCTGGGGTCGGGCAGCATCGTGGGGGCCTCGAAACAAATCTGCTGGTAAAAATCGGGCCGCAGGCGGTCGAAGTAGTACTTGGCCAGCAGGTTGAGGGCCATGGTGCCGCCCACTGCGCCGGCGGCGAAGGCCAGCGCGTGGTAGCGCCGCTGGCGCAGCAGCCAGGCCGCCCCCAGCGCCGCCAGCCCGTACACCGCCCACCACACGGGGCCGCCCAGGGCGCTCAGCTGGTCGGCCAGGGTACAAAGCGTGGGCGTGGGGTGCTGGTGCAGAAAATTGAGGATGGGCCGGTCGAAGGGAAACCCGTGGTCGGCCTGCAAGTGGTCCTCCCGCAGCTCGTGGGCCACCTCGGCAAACAGGGCCCACGCCCCCACGATAACGGCCAGCAGCAGCAGCAAAAAGCGGTGGTGGCGCACCTGGTGCAGGGCAGCAGTGAGGGGTGAGGAGGACATCAGTGGCGAAGAATAAGGACGCGGGGAAGCAGCTGGAACCAGCCGCCCGCAAAGGTTCACCCGAAACCAACCCCCGTACAACGCAGAACCGCCGCCAAAGCCCCTGACGGGAGGCCTTGGCGGCGGTTTTACTAGTAATCAACTACTTACTCGGCTTTCTTCTCAAATGCGCGCCAGTCGAGCTCGCCGGTATCGCGGCGGCGCAGGAAGTAGCTCTGGTCGTCGTCCTTGTTTTTGCCGAAGGTGAGGTCGGCGCGGCACGAGAGGCACTTAACGGAGGTGTACTTGTACTTGCCCTGGGCCACGCGGCTGGTGAGGTCGAGGTTGTCGGAGCCACAGAGGCCGCAGGCCGCCACGTCGGGAAAGCTCAGGCGGTCGTACTCGGCCACGGTCTCGTGGAGGTTGCTGCCTTGTACGGTGAAGTGAAATTGCCGGCGCCCAATGCGCTTGCTGGTCATCATCTGTAACATAAGAAGGGGCGTCTGATTGACGGTTTAAAGGTACGCCAGTCGCATTGATTTACCAATAATATTGGTAATTCTTAGCTGATTATTCCCAAAATAATTAGCCTGCTTATTCCCGCACGAAGCGCACCGTTTGCACCGCGCCGCCGGCCACGGGCTGCACCGTGCACAGGTAGGCGCCCGGCGCGAGGCGGCGCGCCGGCAGGCGCAGCGCCATGGTCGCGGCCGGGCTGGCGGGCAGCAGCTGCTCGCTCACCAACGCACCCTTCACGGTGAGCAGGCGCACCCGCAGCACCTGCCCGCGCAGGCTGGGCGGCAGGGCCAGCATCAGCTCTTCCAGGTGGCTGGGGTTGGGAAAAATAGCCAGCTTGGCTTCGGGGATAACAACTGCTTCGGTGGTGGCCAGCGGCGTGCCGGGGTGCAGCAAGTTGTAGGCAGTCACGAAGTTAACAATACCCCAGCCCAGGGTATTATCGGGGCTTTGGGCCTGCGAGGCGCCGTTTTTGAGGGCCGCAATCACCTGCTGGGCCGTGAGCGTGGGGTTGGCCTGCCAGAAGCCCGCCACCAGGCCCGCCAGCTCGGGGCCGGCGTAGGAGGTGCCGTTGCCGCGCACGGGCACCCCCGTGGGCGTGAGTACCGCCGAGGCCACGCCCATGGCCGCCAGCGTGGGCTTGATGCGCCCGTCGGCCGTGGGGCCGTAGGAGCTGAAGCCGGCGTGGTTGCGCAGCGAATCGACGGCCCCCACCGCAATAATGCTGTCGGCGTCGGCGGGCACGCCCACGTAGCGCCAGTTGTTGCCACCGTCGTTGCCAGCCGAGTTGACCACCACCATGCCGGCGCGGGCGGCCCCGAGCGCGGCCCGGCTGCTGAGGGCCGTGCGGCCGTTGAGGTCGGCGTAGGTGTGCGAGAGGGTGGCATCGTCGAAGGTGGTGTAGCCCAGCGACGAGCTGATGACGTCCACCCCCACCGAGTCGGCGTACTCGGCGGCGGCCAGCCAGTTGGCTTCCTCCATGGGCGACTCACTGTCAACATCTTCCGTAATGCAGAGGTGAAACGTGGCGCGCGGCGCGGTGCCTACGTAGTAGCCCGGCAGCTCGCCCCCAATGGTGGAGAGGCAGGCCGTGCCGTGGCCGTTGCGCAGGTATACCTGCCGGCCGCCGTCCACAAAGTTGCGGGTGCTGGCTACCCGGCCCTGCTGCTGCACCGCTTGCAGCATGGTGATTTGGTCAACGCCCGGAAAGCCGGCGTCGAAGATGGCCACCTGCATGTTTTCGCCCCGAAAGCCGGCGTTGTGCATGGCGATGGCCCCGATGAGCTGGTTCTGCGCATACGCCTTGCCGTAGGTGGCGCGCGGCGTGGTGGGCGCGGGCGGCGCGGGCGTGGCGGGCACGGCCGGGGCCGGCCGCGGGGCCTGGGGCGGCACCCGGCTCAGCAGCTGGGCGCTGCCCACGGCGGGCAGCTGCTGCACCTGCACCAGGGTGGCCGAGTCGCAGGCCAGCACCGCGCCGTTGAGCCAGCGCGAGGTAAATACTACCTGCGGGCTTCCGCTCACGGCGCGCACCTGGGCCAGGTAGGCGGGGCTCACGGGCAGGTCGCGCGGGCGCACAGCAATGCCCTGGCGCGTGCGCCGGGCCACCGCCCGCGCCGACAAAAACGCCTGCGGCTGCTCCACGGTGTAGGGCGTGCCGGCTTTGTCCCTGAACGTCACGAAGTAGCGACGCACGGCCCCGGTTTGGGCCTGGGCAGCCGGGGCCAGGCCCAGCACGCAGGCCAGCAGCGCCGCCGCTGACCAAAAAACGTTTTTCATGCGGTAGTAAGTAGTCGGGCGAAATCAGACTAAGAAATTAGCCTGAATCAATCGTACATTAATTCAGCTGCAACAGGCTGGGCCTGAACAAGAAATTTAACATTAATCATCTAAAATACAACCACTTAATACCCTATTGCCAGCAATAAGCTAGTAAGCGGAACAAAAGCTATTCGTTACCAGCCAAAAACCAACAGCTCACTACTCAAGTGCCACGAAAATAGGCGCTGCAACCCGGAGACCGTCGCCCGCCCATGCCCCAAATCACAACCGGCCGGCTTGCTGGGTAGCAAGCCGGCCGGTTGTAGTCTTCTCTTATCGCCGCCAAAGCTACCGCCCATGGGCGCTACAGCGTACCGGATTCGATGAGCGTTTCGCGGCGCGCCTGCCCACTCTGCACTATGCCTGGTGTCAGGGTTTGCGAGCCATCTTGGTTGGTAACGAAGGTGTTGTAGCTGAAGCGGCGGCGCAGCACCAGGCCCACGCTGCTGGCATACACCTGCCGCAGGCCCCGCTGGTAGATTAGGTTCACCTCCTCGGCCCCGCCGTCCAGGGTGGTTTTGGTGCTCACCGTGTTGTCGTAGGTTTTGGCGGGCGCGCCGGGCACGGCGGGCGTGGTGTAGGGCACGGCCACGCTGGGGCCGTAGTAGCGGGTGAGGCTGGTAATAGTATCGGGCGAGGCCGTAAAGGCCTTGTAGTTCCAGCCCTTGCTGGCCCGCGCCGGGTAAATAAGCTCCACGGTCCGCACGTTGTTGCGGGTGAGTAGCACGGCCCGGGGCAGCGGCTGCACCACAAAGGCACTGTCGTCGGCCCAGGCGGCGGCGGCGCTGGCGCGCTTGGAGCGCACGAGGCGAAAGGCCGTTTTGCCCGCCGCATCGGTAAACTGCTCGCTCACGCGCTCCCGAAACTGGTAGTTGGCCACCGTGGCCCGGCCACTGACCCAGGTCGAGTCGGCCACGGCGTAGGTGCGGTAGCTGCCCACCACTACCGGGAAATAGTCGTCGTAGGCGGGCATTATCAGCACGTCGTGGCGGCAGCCGGCCAGCAGGCCCGCGGCCAGCAACACCCCCAGCGCCCCGCGCCGACCCTCCTTAGCAAACAAACGAAAAACTGGATTCATAAAGCAGAAAAATGGGCGGGGGCCTCGCGGCAGCCCCGCCCGTTCAGGTTTCTGAGGTACTCAGGCAGGCCAGAATGAGATTGAATTGAAAACGAAGAATTAAAAATCTGATAGTCTTATTTTTAATTCTTCGTTTTTAATTTTTAATTCAATCTCACTCAAGTATCAGGCCACGGTTTCGGCCAAGGCGGCTGGCTCCGGCACTTCGCCGATAATGTGGCGCTCAATCCAGCCGCCGCCCAGCACGTCGTCACCGTCGTAGAACACGGCCGCCTGGCCCGGCGTAATGGCGTGCACCGGCTCAGTGAAATAGATGTTGATTTTATCGCCCGCCTGCTCCAGAAACGCCGGGGAGCCGGCGTGGTGGTAGCGCACTTTCACCACGGCCGGCACCAGGCCGCGGCCTTCGAGGTTGCCCACCTTGCCCATGTTGAGCTTGTGCACGGTGGTGGCAGTGCTGGCCAGCTCGTCGTAATTACCGAGTACTACTTCGTTGGTATCGGGCCGAATATCAGTTACATAAATCGGGAAGCCCAGCGCAATGCCCAGCCCCTTGCGCTGCCCAATCGTGTAGAACGGGTAGCCCTCGTGGCGGCCCACCTCAGTGCCGTCGGCCAGCACGAAGCGGCCGCCGGCCACGCGGGCCTCCAGGCCCGGCACGCGGCGGCGCAGGAAGCTACGGTAGTCGTTGTCGGGGATAAAGCAGATTTCGTAGCTCTCGGGCTTGTTGACCAGCGCCGTGAAGCCGCGGCGGCGGGCCTCATCGTAAATCTCGGTTTTGCGCATCGCCCCCAGCGGAAACAGCGTGCGGCTTAGGCTTTGCTGCGTCACGCCCCACAGGGCGTAGCTCTGGTCCTTGTTTTCGTCAAGGCCTTTGCTCACAATAAAACGCTTACTATCAGCATCTTGGCGAATTTGGGCGTAGTGGCCGGTGGCGATAAACTCGCAACCGAGCTGGTCGGCCCGGCGCAACAGGGCATCCCACTTGATGTGGGTGTTGCAGAGCACGCAGGGGTTGGGGGTGCGGCCGGCCAGGTATTCGCTGGTGAAGTTGTCGATAACGAAATCGCCGAACTCCTCCCGAATATCAATAATGTAGTGCGGGAAGCCCAGGCGCACGGCAATGTCGCGGGCATCGTTGATGCTGTCGAGCGAGCAGCAGCCGGTTTCCTTCTTGGAGCCGCCGGCCGTGGCGTAGTCCCAGGTTTTCATCGTCATGCCGACGACTTCGTAGCCGGCTTCGTGCAGCAGCACGGCGGCCACCGACGAGTCGATGCCGCCACTCATGGCCACGAGGACGCGGCCCTTGGTTGGGGTTGGGTTCATTAGTAGGGCAAGCCACTCCGGGAGGTGAACGTTCCGACTGGCGCCAGTGCAAAATTACGAATGAAGAATTTGGAATAAGCAATTGTAGGGTAAGCTTTAGCTTGCCGCTAGCCGAACGACGGCAAGCTAAAGCTTACCCTACAGCAGCGACCTTTGCGCTACTTCTTCCTTCCTCACTCTAAATTCTGGATTTCCGATGTTAGCTCTTCCCGTGCTCGTGCGCGGCATCAATAACCTGTCCGACGCCCGCTACTGCGCCGGCATGGGGGCCCAGGGCCTCATTTTCACGCTCGACGCCAACCTGCCGGGGGCCGTGGATGCAGCCACCGCCCGCGAGCTGACTGGCTGGGTGGCCGGCGTCGACATCATCGGTGAGTTTGGCCACGTGGCCGGCCCCGAAATCAACCGCCTGGTGGCGGAATGCGGCCTCACGGGCGTGCTGCTGCGCTTCGACCGCGACCGCCAGGCCTGGCCCGAGGGCCTGGCCGTGCCCGCCATTATTGAGGTGCCGGCCAGCCTACTCCTCAAGCAGCACCTCTACGCGGCGGCCATCGCCGACCTCACGGCGGCGCTGCCCGCGGGCTTTACCCTGTTTACCACGCCGCCCCTGCCCTACGCGGCCGACTACGCCTACTGGCATCAGCTGGCCCGGCAGGCTCCCCTGTGGCTGGCCAGCCCCCCCGACCCCACCGAGGCCGCCGACCTGGCTCAGCAGGTGCACCCCGCGGGCCTCATCCTGGCCGGCGGCAACGAAATAAAGCCCGGCCTGCGCGACTTCACGGAGCTCGAAGCCGTGTTTGAAGCCCTGGAAGAAGCCTAAGCCTTTGCCGCAACCCCGAGTACCCGCCCGGCCGGCGGGCGCAGCGTAACCAGCCTGCGCCCGCCGGCCGGGCCATTTCCAGCAAAACCCAAAAACGCGCCGAATAGCAATTTCCCAATTTCAAACAGGATAGCGGGGCGTTGAACGACGATAATCTCTTTTTGGGAACAACGGGCAAACCACGGCGCGGCGACCCGCCGTAGGTGCCTCGCTGCTTCGCCTGGGGGTTACTTTCCGATGGGCCATCCGCCGTTGCCCATGTCTTCCTGCTACCTCCCCACGCTATTCCTCACCCTCGGCGCTACCCTGGCCGGGCAGGCGCAAACCGTTAAGAATACCAAGCCGCTCCCCACGCTGGTGGCGCAGCAGCTGACCACCGATGCGGCCCCCGCCCCGGCCAGCATCCCCACTTACCACCTCACGGGCCGCGTGTTCAGCCCCCTGGGCCGCCCGCTGCCGGGGGCCACGCTTTCGGTGCCGGGCACGGCCAACATCGTGAGCACCGATGCCACCGGCCGCTTTACCCTCACGCTGCCCGCCGGTGCGGGCAGCACGCTGGTGGCGGGCTACGCCGGCTACGAGGACCAGACGCTCAAAGTAAGCCCCGGCGCCACCGCGCCCCTCACCGTGAACCTGCGGCCCAGCACGACCGCCTCTGTCAAAGGCCCCGCCCGCGCCCTGCGCACCGGCGACCTGGCCCCCGATTTTGAGCTGCCCACCACCACGGGCACCCTGTTTAAGCTCAGCGCGCACCGGGGCCACCCCGTGGTACTCTATTTTTATCCCAAGGATGGCTCATCGGGCTGCACCAAGGAGGCCTGCTCGTTTCGCGACCAGTACAAGGACTTTACCGACCTCGGCGCGGAGGTTATCGGCATCAGCTCCGACGATGCGCAGTCGCACCAGCAGTTCACCGAGAAGTACCAGCTGCCCTTTCCCCTGCTAACCGATGCCGGCGGCCAGCTGCGCAAGCAGTACGCCGTGCCCCGCGCCGTGCTGGGCCTGCTGCCCGGCCGCGTCACCTACGTGCTCGACGGCGAGGGCCGCGTGCGCTACGTCTTCAACTCGCTCACCGAAGCCACCAGCCACGTGCTGAACGCCAAGGATATCCTGCGCGACATTCAGTAGTCAGTAGCCGGCGGCCCCGCCGCCTGGCCTACGCCGGCGCCGTGCCCACCCGAAACCGCACGTACTTGATGGGCACGCCCACGGCGCGGTACTTGCCCTCAAAGTGCGTCTGGATGGCCTGGGCCGCCGCAAAGGCCGGGTCAGTTTCGGCGTAGAGGTCGCGGGTGGCTACCTCAATCGCCGCCCCGGGCCGGGCCGCCAGCACCTCCAGGGTGTAGTTGTAGAGGTCTTCGCTATCGGTTTTGAGCTGGGCCACGCCGCCGGGGGCCAGCAGCGCGTGGTACATGTTGAGGAAGCGCGGCGAGGTGAGCCGGCGCTTGATGTCGCGGTCGCGGGGGCGCGGGTCGGGAAAGGTTATCCAGATTTCGCTGAGCTCGTCGGGACCGAAATGCTCGGTGAGCTGGTGGGCCATGAGGCGCAAAAAGCCCACGTTGGTAAGGCCCAGGGCGGCGGCGCGGGTGCTGCCCCGCCAAATACGCTCGCCCTTAATGTCGAGGCCCAGGAAGTTGCGCTCGGGGTGCAGCTGGGCCAGGCCCACGGTGTACTCGCCCTTGCCGCAGCCCACTTCGAGCACCAGCGGGTGGGTATTCTGAAAAAAATCGGCGGCCCAGCGGCCGCTTAGCTGGCCAAAGCTAGCCTTGCCGGGCTCTACGATGTCGGGGCGGGTGGCGTTATCGGCAAAGCGCTGGAGTTTGATGCGGGGCACGGCGGCTGGAATTTTTGGGCTAAAAGGGCCGCAAAACTACGCCCGCTGGCCGGGTTTTGGCCGCCGGCCTACGGGCGCGGGGCTTCGTCGGCCCCCACGCCACCCAGGTACTTACCCACAATGACGCTGATAACGAACACGTCGTAGAAATGCCCCAGCAGCCCCAGCAGAATGGTGGCTTTGCGGGCCACGTTACTCAGGGGCACAATGTCGCCGTAGCCCACGGTGAGCAGCGTGATGAAGCTGAAGTAATTGAGTGACTGCACATTGCCCGGCCCCTGCCCCACATCGGTAAAGGCCCCCGGCTGCACCACATCGATGATGACGAACAGGAACGTGCCCACCATGCCCAGTAGCACGAAGCCGCACATGGTAGCCGCCAGCAGCTCCGTCGTAACCCGACTGGGGGCCAGCACCTTACGAAAAATCCGCAGCGTGATGGAAAAGCAGAATATGCTGTAAGCGCCCCCCGTGTAGGCCCGCACCGTGGACCAGCCCCACACCTGGCCCGCAATTTCCAGGCCCAGCACCAGCAGCAGGCTGCCCAGCAGCACCCAGGGCCGCTCCTCCCAGAATACCAGCACGCCCACCAGCATATTTTGCAGCAGCAGCGCCGCAAACAGCCGCGGGTCGGCGCTGGCCGGCACGAAGCCCGAGCCCAGCACTAAAAACAACAAGCTACCCACCAGCAACTTATACCGGTTGCGGGCCATCTGCGTAACGTATGGGTGCCGGAGGTAGCTCATGGGCCACAAGTACGGCACGCCCCGCCGCCTGGCCCGCCGGGGCTACCCATACAACTCGGCCACCTCAGCTACCACGAAGGTGCTGCCGCCGATAAATACCACGTCGGCCGGGCCAGCCGCGGCGCGGGCGGCAGCCACGGCCGCCGCCACCGGCCCGTAGGCCCGCCCCGTAAGGCCGGCCGCCGCCGCCTGGGCCGCCAGCTCATCGGCTGGCAACGCCCGCGGAATAGCGGCCTGGCAGAAATAATACGTGGCCGCGGGCGGCAGCAGGGCCAGTATCTGGCTGATATCCTTGTCGTTGACCACCCCGATTACCAGGTGCAGGTGCGCGTGCGGCACCCGCGCCAGCTGGGCCAGCACGAGCCGCAGCCCGGCCTCGTTGTGGCCCGTGTCGGCCACTACCAGCGGCTGCCGGCCAATAATGCTCCAGCGCCCGCGCAGGCCGGTGAGGCGCGTCACCTCGCGCAGGCCCTGGCGCAGGGCGCTCTCCGGAATGACGAAGCCCTGGGCGCGCAGCTCATCCAGGGTGGCCAGCACGCCGGGCAGGTTCAGGCGCTGGTAGTCGCCGAGCAGGCCCAGCTCCACGTTTTGCAGCCACGGCTGGCCGTCGCGCCGCACGTCGAGCAGCTGCACCGCGGCCTCGCCGGCGGGCGCGGGGTCGAGGGCCAGCTGCGCCACGTAGCGCGTGTCGGCAAAGAGCAGGGCGCTCCCCTCCTGCCGGGCTTTAGCTTCAAAAACGGCGGCCACTGCGGGCTGCGTCTGGCTGATTATCACCGGCCGGCCAGGCTTGATGATGCCGGCTTTTTCACCCGCAATCTCGGGCAGCGTATTGCCCAGCATGGCCTGGTGGTCGTAGCTGATGTTGGTGATGAGCGAGACGAGCGGCGTGATGATATTGGTCGAGTCGAGCCGGCCGCCCAGGCCCACTTCCACCACGGCGATATCGACCCGCCTGACGGCAAAGTAATTGAAGGCCAGTGCCACGCACATCTCAAAAAACGAGGGCTCGATTTTGGCAAACAGGGGGCGGTATGCTTCCACCCATTTCACCAGGAAAGCCGGGGCCAGCTCCTGCCCGTTTACCCGAATGCGCTCGGTGAACTCGCGCAGGTGCGGCGAGGTATAGAGGCCCACCTGGTAACCGGCGCTTTGCAGCACCGCCGCCAGCAAGTGCGATGACGAGCCCTTGCCATTGGTACCGGCCACGTGCACGCTTTTAAACTGCGTTTCGGGGTGGCCCAGGGCAGCGGCTAGCGCCTCCGTGTTGCCCAAGCCTTTCTTGAAGCCGGCCGCCCCTACCCGCTGATACATCGGTAGTTGTGCGTAAAGCCAGGCCAGGGTTTCGGGGTAAGTCATTTTACTGGAAATGAAAAACCGGCCAGGCGGGTGCGTAATTATGCCAGCGATAACTACGCACCCCGCCGGCCCGGTTTTCCCTTATTTAACCGTGAATCGGAAGGTGTAATAGCCGGTGGCCCCGCCCGCCCCGGCGTTCGTTTTCACGAAGTTGGCCTGCTGAAGCTTGTCGCGGCAGAGGCGCTCCTGGGCCGGCGACACGTTGCCCGACACCTTGGAGATGGACTCCACCTCGCCATCGTCGCTGATTTTTATCTTGAAGCGCACCACGCCAGGGTTGTCGTCCAAGGCCTCCACCACGGGCGCATTATCGAAGCGCCAGCCGCTCATTTCGAGGCCGCCGCCCCCGCCGCTGCCGGGGCGCGCGCCACTGCCGCCGCTGCCGGGCTGGCCGTAGAGGGCCTTGGCATCGAGCGAGCCGCGGGGGTCGCCCTGGTCGCCCACGGTGCCGGGGGGGCGGTCGCCGTTGCTGTTGCCGGTGGGTGCGTTGCTGGTACCATTTACCCCATTGCCGCCGGCCACGCCGCTGGCGCTGCTCTTGGGCGTGTAGAGGGTGCGGGGCTGCTCGCGGGGCTTGGGCGGCGTGGGGGTGGGCGTTTCGCGCACGGGCTCCACCACGGCTTTGGGGGTGGGCTTGGTCACGGGCGGGGCCGTGGTGCCGGCGTCTTCGGCTTCGCTGGTGATTACCTTTTCCTGAACCGCGGGCTGCGGCGCGGGCGTAGGCTCTACGCGGGGCTGGGCGGGCTGCGGGGTACGGTCGGGCTGGGCGGCGGGCGGGCGCGAGTCCTCCTTATTGAGCGAGGCGTTGGCGGTGGCCATGGTCTGAATGTCGCCCGAGCCGGCTTCGTCGAGGCCGTAGTTCAGCTCCACGCCATCGCCACCCAGGGCGTCGAGCGGCGGGTTGGGGCCCGTGAACTTCAGAAAAAAGCAGATGAGCGCCAGCAGCAACACCACGGCCGCCGTGATGCCCAGGGCTTCGCGCCGGTGCTCTTCGGGATAGTCGAGGGCCATTGTTTTTTAAGTTAGAACTTATGAGGCAGAAGTAAAAGGAGGAACGTTATGCTTCGACAAGCTCAGCATGACGTTCCTCCTTTTACTCCGCTAAGCAAATTTACCGTTGCGACTGCGTGGCCATTACCATTTTGAGCTTCAGGCGGTTGCCTACTTCGAGCACGTCCACCAGCTTCTGCACGTTCAGGCCGGCATCGACGCGCAGCACTACGGAGGGCTGGGCCTCGGCGGGCTGGCCGGGGGTGAGCAGGGCCCGCAGCTCGGGCTCCAGGGTGGCGGCCGTGACGGGCTTCTTGTTCACGTAGTATTCGCCCGCCGCGTTGATGCTCACCGTGATGGGTTGCTTCATTACCTGCTTGCTACTTTTGGCATTGGGCAGCAAGAGCTTGATAACGTTGGGGTTAACCATGGTGGACACAATCAGGAAGAACAGCATCAGAAAGAACATGATGTCGTTCATCGAGCTGGTCTCGACGTGGGAGGACAGGCGGCGGCGGCGGGAAAGATTCATTCGCGGAGCGAAGGAGTGAAGGAGCGAATGAGTGAAGGAGTAAATGACCAACTGCGCCTCTTCGGAGAACACCGCTTTCATTCACTCATCCACTCATTCGCTCCTTCGCTCCTTGATTAATTGTCTTGTAGGATATCCATGAACTCGACGGCCGAGTTCTCCATGCGGAACACCATGCGCTCGACCAGGATGCTGAGCCAGTGGTAGCCGATGTGGGCGATGATGCCCACGATGAGGCCGGCCGCGGAGGTTACCATCTTGGTGTAGAGGCCGCCGGCAATTTGGGTGATGCCGAACTCGCCGCTGCTGGAAATGGCGTAGAAAATCTTGATAACGCCGATAATCGTGCCCACGAAGCCCAGCATGGGCGCAATGCCCGCGATGATGCCCAGGATGCTGATGTTCTTTTCGAGGCGGGCAATCTCGATTTTACCCACGTTTTCGACGCTGGCCTCAATCTCGGTGATGGGCAGGCCAATGCGGCGCAGGCCTTTTTCTACCATGCGCGCCAACGGCGAGGGGTTTTGGGCGCAGTAGAGCTTGGCGCCTTGCAGGTCGCCCTTCACCATGAGCGCCCGGATGCCGCTCATAAACGACTCGGGGTTGCCGGCGGCACTGCGGATGGTGAGGTAGCGCTCGGCAATGATGTAGACTGACACCACGAGCAGCAGCACGATGGGGAGCATTATCCAGCCTCCCTTCAGCAGCAGGTCGATGAGCGAGAGGCCAGGGTCGGCGTTAGCGGCGGCGGTTGCCACCGTGGCGGCCGTATCGGTGGCAACGGTCGTGAGGGCCGGGGCGGCTTGCAGCAGGAAAACGAACATTCAGCGAAAACGGGAAGAACGGAATAATTTTACGAATGCTCAATAGCTTTCGCAACTACTTATAAATCAGTATTATAATACAAATAGCCAACAGGTCACAGGCTGGTTGCGCCAGCTTACCTAGTAAGGCAAAACGGTCAGGCCTTTGTCGAAATGCGGATTCTGGCGCAGATGCGCGGCGGCCACTGTGGCCGTGGGGCGGTCGGCAAAGTCCACGGCCGACAGGCGGTACAGGCGGCTGCCAGCGGGCGGGCAAATTACCTTGGCCGGCCGGCCGGCGTGGGCCAGGTTGCGGCGGCCTTCCTCAGCCCGGGCAAACGACGAGTACGCGGCTACGACGAGGTAGTAACGGCCAGTGCGCACTTTAATTGTAGTGGGCACGGCAGCGCCGGCGGGCGCCAGGACCGCAACAGCGGCCACGGGGGCCGGTGCGGCGGCATGCGCCGCCCCTACCTTGGGCACTACCGTATGCGTAGCCACTGCCTTGAGCGCCACCACGGTTACGGCTTTGCTGCTCTTCACACTTACTACCGGGTGCACGGCGGGGGCTGGCGCACCAACTAGTGGCGCAAGCGTAGCGGGCGCAGCCGGCCGCGGAGCCGTGGCCGCCGCGGCATAGGAAGTAGTGAGAGTGCCCGCCGTACCCGGCTTGCGCAGGGCCATGGGCACGGGCTTGGCCACGTTGCTCTCGTCGGCGAGGGCAATGGCGGCGGCGGCGGGCACCTTGCCGGCTTTGGCGCGGGGCCGCAGCAGGCTGGCGCGGCTCCGCGTCAGCATGGCATCAACCGGGTCAACCGTTTGGCCGGGGGTTGGAGTAGCGGCTACGGGCTGGGGCGCGGCCACGGTAGCCACATCCGGAGCCTTGGTAGCGACAGCCTCGGCCAGCGTATTAGCAGCGACAGCCACGACCGAAGTATTAGCCTCGGAATCAACGGGAGCGGCTACTGCCTCAGCCACTACGGCGGGGGCGCTGGCAAAGCTAGGCTGGGCCAGGGCTGCTTGCTGCGACACTACCGGGCGGGCGGTTTCTTCCCAGCGGGGTAGGTAGCCCTGCCAGGCGGCAGGCACATTTTCGGGGTGCAGGTTCAGCATATACAGGCCCGCCACGGCCAGGCCGGCCAGCAGGCCGATGCGAGTGGCGGGCACTAAACGCCGCAGCCGCAGGCCCTGACTAGCCGAGCGCAGGCGCGGCATCAGCTGGGCCTGCTGCTCGCGGGCCAAGCGGGCGTCGAGCACGGCCACGGGGTGGGCCGCGAGCTCGGGCAGGCCAAAGGCGGCGGCCAGCAGGTTGTCGGTGCCGGTGTACTCAAACTGCAAACCGCGGCCGGGCTGCTGCCGAAACACGCCAATGCCGGGCAGCTCGGTACGCTGCTGGTTTTGCAGCTCGTGGTGCAGGGCGGCCACGGCCTGGCGCAGGGCCTCGCGGGCCTCAGCGGCGGGCAGGCCCAGGTGCTCGCGCAGGGCATCGACGAGCAGGCCGTCGTTGCGGGTGAGGGCCTGATTAAAAGCTACCTGGCGGGTGGGCGGGCTGAGCAGATGCCGGCCGCCAGGATGCACCTGGGCCGGAACAGACTCGGCCACCAAGCCCCCAAAATCCGGGATTATCACGCAGTCGTGGTCGCGGAGCAAAGGGCGTAGGTGGTCGGAGAGATTCATCTTTTTTGAATTATAAGTTATGAAGTACGAGCTATGAAGTATGAGTTAGAAACGGGTACGCTTACCAATAGTATAAATACAATTACTTGGTAATCAGCAGTTTACAACTCATAATTTTTGATTCACATTTCATTTAGAAGCTGTACGTGAGGCCGCCGATTACGTTGATACCCTGGCTTTGGTAGTTCAGGTAGCGCTGGTATTTGCGGTTGGCGAGGTTGTTCCCCATTGCAAAGATGCTGAATTTTGGGGTAATACGGTAATCGGCACGCAGGTTAAGGTCGACAACGGCGTTGGTTTGGCGGTCGGTAACCGGGCTGGCCGGGAAGCCGGAGCCAGCCCCTACCCCATAATTGGCCGAGTAATAGTAGAAGTTGGCCCCGAGCAGCAGCTTGTCGGTAGCGTTGTAGGTGCCGTAGAGGGTGCCGATGAAGGCCGGCCGGCCGTAGGCCTGCGCCAACGACTTGACGCCGTAATAGTTATAATCAGCCTTTACCCCCACCCGCACTTTTTCCGACGCGCTGTAGAGCGCCTCGGCGTGCACGTTGGCCACGTTGATGGTGGTGCTATCGTAGGCGAGGTCAAACTTGCTGGTATCGGCCACCGAGTTGCGGTAAAAATACAGGTTGCGCGAGCGGCCGAAGGTGGCGCGGGCGGCCAGCTCCAGGCCGCTGATGGGCGTGGCCGTGAAGCCCGCGTAGGCTGTGGGGCCGGCGTGGGTATCGGCCAGGCTTTGGCCGGGGGCCAGCCAGGGGTTTGCCTGGCTCAGGTCGTAGCGCGTAACGCGCTGGATGGCCCCGCCCAGGCCGCCGTAGAGCTGAAATTTCTCGGGTACGATGGCGTAGCTCACCCGCACCGCGGGGTTTATCATGCCCTTGCCCACGCCGTTGAGCGCGTCGCTGCTATAGCCCAGCGTGGCGCCCAGCGTGAGGGTGAGGCCGGTTTTGCCGGTCAGCTCGTAGGCGGGCGTGGCCTGGAAGAAATTGCGCGAGCGGGTAAAGTCGCTAATCAGGCCTCCAAACCGGGCGGGCTGCTTATCGGAGATGAACGAGCCCTGCGCATCGAGGGTAATCCGGCTGGTTTCGCCGAGCGCGTAGCTAGCCTTGCCATCCACCAGCAGGTTGTTTTCGCTCACGTTGAAGTGGTCGCCGAAATAGCGGTAGCCCACGCCGACCTCGTATTGCAGGGGGGCATCGGCGGCGCGGTTGCGGGCGTAGGCCCGCACACCGAAGCGGGTGAATGTTTGCTTGAGGGCGTCGCTTTCGGGGGTGGCCAGCAGCCGGCGGCGGTCGTAGCCATAGAAGTTGTAGCGCTCGCGGGCCACGTCGAGGGCCGCGCCGAAGGTGGTGGCCCCTTTGTAGTACTCGCCGGTGAGGGCGGCGCTGGTACGGCTCACGCCCGAGTTTTTGCCATCGACGGGGCCGGTGCTGGAACTGTTGTGACGCAAGTCGAGGCCGTAGCTGTACTGGTCGTTGCGGGTCGAGTGCAGGTGGGCGCGGCCGTACACCGAGCCGTAGTTGCCCACGCCCAGCTTCACGTAATTGCCGGTGAGGGGCTCCAATTCTTCCTGGGCCACGGTGAGCACCTGCACCGAGGGGGTGAGGCGGGTGGCCGGCAGCTGGAAATCGGGGTAGGTGTAGGTGACCTGGCGGGTGGGCTTGGGCGGCGGGGCCAGCTTGATTTTCTCGAAGTTGCGGGTGGCCTCGGGCAGGGTGTTCACCCGGTCTTTCACAATCTCAATCTCGGCATCCTGGATGGTGCCGCGCGGCTTGCCCTTGCCGGGCTGGCTTTGGGCCTGCGCCCCAAACGTGCTGGCTCCGCCCAGGCCCAGGGCCAGCAGGAAGGCCCGGCCGGCAGCGGTAGTAAAGCTTGATTTTAGCACCTCTAAACGTTTCATTTATACTAAATTATACCAGCGAGCTACTAAATATCTTAGGGCCTCGCAGTCGGCTTGCGCACCGGCGCTTTGACCGGAGCCGGCTTGGTGGGTGCGGGCGTAGCCGGCTTCACCGGGGCCGTTTTAACGGGCGCGGCTGGAGCTGCCTTGGCCGGAGCGGCAGACTTGGCGGGCGCCTTAGTGGGTGCGGGCTCTTCGGCCGGGGCCGGGGCATCGTCGCTGGCGGGCAGGGCTTTGAGGCGCTGGCGGGCACCTTCGATGACCTCGGCCACCGGGAATTTATTGTCGATAACCGAGTTCAGCGTGGCGCGGGCCTGGAAGATATCTCGCTGGGCGGTGTACACGTCGGCGAGCAGCAAGAAGGCGCGGCCCTGCCACAGCTCGTAGGCGCTATAGCCCGAGTTGACCTTAAAGGCTTCCGCGATGGCTTCGTCGTATTTCTTCTGTTTAAAAAGCACTTCCGCCAGCGTGTACTGGGCTTCGGCCCCGGTTACGTCGCTGGGGGCGGCGGCCACGGTGGCGGCCAGCTCGGTGGCCGCCTGGTCGAGGTTGCCGAGCTTAAAATCGGCCTTGCCCTGGTAGAGCAGGGCGGTATTGGTGGCGTTGGCGGTGGCCCCGGCCAGGGTGCTGAGGTCGGTGGCGGTGCTGCGGGCCTTGGCGTAGTCGCCGCCATCGTAGTACGCTTTGAGCAAGCCCAGGGTGGCGGTGGCCACCTCGCGGCGGTTGCTGGACGCCGTGCGCAGGCGGTC
Source organism: Hymenobacter sp. H14-R3 (assembly GCF_030063445.1). Classification (GTDB taxonomy): domain Bacteria; phylum Bacteroidota; class Bacteroidia; order Cytophagales; family Hymenobacteraceae; genus Hymenobacter. The sequence continues at coordinate 137,559 of NZ_JASITD010000011.1, forward strand.
GTAGTATTTGATGGCCTCGGGGTAGTTCTTGTTGTCGAGCTCCAGGTCGGCCACGCGGCCCACGGCGCGGGTCACAAATTCGCTCTTGTTCTCGGTCACCACGGCTTTGAGCAGCGGCAGGGCCTTGGCCTTGTCGCCGGTGCGCAGGTACGAATCGGCCAGGATAAAGCGGGCGTCGGGGGCCAGGGCGTTGCTGGGGTACTGCTGCAAGTAGGCCTGCACGCGGGGCAGCGCCTGGGTGTATTTCTCGGCCAGGTACAGCGACTTGGCGGCCTCAAACTCGACGCTCTCGGTGGCTTTGCTATTCGGGTTTTGAGCTTTGAAACCGGCCAAAGCCTGGTCAAACTCCTCGTTGCGGCCCAGGGCGGCGAGGCTTTCCTGCAAGCTGTAGAGGGCCTGCTGGGCGGCGCTGCTGCGCGGATAATCGGTCAGTACCTTCTGAAAATCGAGCACGGCCTTGTCCTGCTGCTCCAGGTTGGCGTAGGCCACGCCGCGGCGCTGGTAGGCCTCGGGCAACAGGCTGGAGGTGGGCCGGTTCGTGATGAGGCGGGTGAAGCCCTCGGCGGCGGGGCCATAGTCGCCGGCCTGAAATGCCAGCTGCGCCTGCTGAAACACGGCCTGCTCGGCGTAGCGCGAGTCGGGGTTGCTCTTAAGCAGGGACGACAGGGTTTGGTCGGCCTCGTCCTTGCGGCCGAGCAGGCCCAGCGTCACGCCCTTCTGGTAGTAGGCGTAGTCCTTGTCGGCGGCATTGGCCAGAATGACTTTATCGTACTGCGCCAGGGCCGCGCTGTAGTCTTTGGCGATGTAGTAGGTGTCGCCGAGGCGCAGCGTGGTGTCGTAATAATTAGGGTCGGTGGGCTGGGCAGCCGGGTCGGCCAGGTAGGCCTGAAACTGGGGCTGGGCCTTGGCGTACTGCTTGGTATTGTAGTAGGCGTAGCCCAGGCCGTAGCGGGCCAGCTGCACGTACTGGGTTTCTTCAGCGCTCACGCCACCCTGGCGGGCGGTGCGGGCGGCGGCGGCGTAGGCATTGATGGCATCGGGGTACTGCTGGCCCACCGAGTAGATTTCGCCGCGCAGCACCTGGGCGGCGGCGCGCAGGGCATCGTCCTGCGGGTACTTCAGGCTTTTATCGAGCAGCGGCAGGGCCTGGCTGTAATTGCCATCGTTGTAGAGGGTGGCGGCCTGCGCGTACGCAATGCGCTGGTAGGTGCCGCTGAGCTTGTCGCCGCGGTCGTCGCCGAGGCCTTCGAGGTAGGTGAGCGCCCCGGCGTAGTCGGTGCTCGACAGGAAGCCGTCGCTGAGGAGCTGGTCGACCACGGGCTGGTTTTTGGAGCGCGGGTACTTGCGGCGGAAGTCGCGCAGGGCCGTAATCACGTCGGGCAAATTGCCCAGCTCGTACTGCACCTGGGCGTACTTAAGCGTGGCGTTTTCGGAGAGCTGCTTGTCGAGGATGCTCTGGCGGGCGGCGTCGAAGGCGGCCAGGGCGGCGGTTTTCTGGCCATCCTGCAAGTAGCTCAGGCCCAGATGATAAGCCGCATTCTGGCCCAGCGAGTCACGGCGGGCGGCCACGTTCTTGAGGTTGGTGATGGCGTTTTTGTAGTCGCCCTGCTTGTAGTCGGCGTAGCCGATTTTGTATTGCAGGCCGGGCTCTATTTTGCCCTTGTGAGCGGTGGCGTACTGGCCGAAGTACGGGCTGGCGGCCTTGTAGTCCTGCTTCTGATAATAGGCATCGCCCACCAGCAGCTGAATCTCGTCGGCGCTTTGGGGGGGCGGGGTTTGCTGCAAGGCCTTGGCTGCGTAGCTGATGAGGCCGTCGTAGTCGCCCTCCTTGTAGTAGAGCTGGGTCATGATGGCCGGCACCACGCCGCGGTAGGCGTCGTTTTCGGCGGCCACCAGCAGGTCTTTGCGGGCGGCGGCGTAGTCGGCGGCCTGGAAGGCCAGGTAACCGGCGTAGTACGAGCTGGCGTATCGGTACTGGCTGGCCACCTGCTTATTACGGTCGAACAGGATGCGGGCCTGGTCGTATTCCTTTAGCTGAAAGTGGCTGTAGCCCAGCTTGAAATCGGACTCGGCGCGCTGGCTGGCGCTGAGGTTGGCAGGGGCCACCTTTTGGAAGTAGGCGCTGGCCTGGCCGTAGTTCTGCTGGTCGTAGTAAAACTTGGCCAGCTCGAAGTACGCCACTGCGGCGCGCGGGTGGGCCGGGTGCAGGCGGGCAAAGTTGAGGATGAGGCCCTCGGCATCGGGGTGCAGCAGGTAGAGGCCGCTCACGGCGTAGTAGTACTCGGCGTCGGCCAGGCGCTCCTGGCGGCCGCTGGCGGCGGCGGGGCCGCTTTGCTCGCCGGCGCGGGTGGCCCCGGCCTGCTGGTACTGCTGAAAGGCCTGCTGGGCCGCGCCGTACTGCTTTTTATCAAACAGGTCGAGGCCTTCCTGAAAGTAGCGCTCGGGGCTGGTATTGGTTTGAGTGAGCTGGGCGTGGGCAAGCTGGGGCTCGGCGGCGGCGGCCCCCAGCAGGGCGGCGGCCAGCGTGAGCCGGGGGGGTAGCTTCATGTAGGGCAGCGGTTCGGTGGGCGGGCGGGCCGGCTATTGGCCCGTTCGGATTCGGTCAAAAGTAGCGAAAAAACGCGGGCCGGGGGTTTTGAGCGGCCTGGCGCAGGTGTAAGCAACGTGAGGAGGCGGGGTTTGGTACGTGGGCCGGGCGGGGGCAGGCCCGCAGCCGGTAGCACTCTAACCCGCAACTATATTTGATAGATTTTTTCTTCCGCTACTTTTATCAATCTCTTTTTTCTGTGCAAACAAGTACTTTACGAGTGCTATTTTTACTGCTGCTGACGCTGCTGGCTGGCTCGGTGCGCGCGCAGCGCGTAGCGATGGGCAACTACCACACCCTGACCATTCACGCTGATGGTACGCTTTGGGCCTGGGGCGACAATAGGTTTGGGCAGTTGGGCGCGGGCACTACCACTATGCAGCTTGCGCCCGTGCAAGTGGGCACGGCCACCACCTGGCAACGGGTGATTGCGGGGGAATTCCACTCGATGGCCCTGCATACCGACGGTACGCTCTGGGCCTGGGGCAATAATGAGTTTGGACAGCTGGGTACTAGTACTACCACCCGCGTGCTAGCGCCAGTGCAGATTGGCACTGCCACCACGTGGCAGCGGGTAAGCAGTATTTCTGTGCACACCGTGGCCCTGCGCACCGACGGTACCCTTTGGGCCTGGGGCAATAACGCTTACGGGCAGTTGGGCAGCAATGGCACTACCAGCCCGCAACTAAGCCCCGTGCAAGTTGGGACGGCTAACACCTGGCAAAGTGCGGCGGCTGGCTACCTGCACACCGTAGCCCTGCGCACCGACGGCACCCTGTGGGCTTGGGGTAACAATACCTATGGGGAGCTTGGTGACGGGAGCACCACCAGCCAGCCTGCTCCACAAAAAATTGGCACGGCTACCACCTGGCGAACCGTAATGGCACCCTCTGGGCCTGGGGCTACAATGGCAACGGCCAACTCGGCACGGGCACAGCCACCACCGAGCTTACGCCTGCCCCGGTCAGCCCCGGGAGCAGTTGGCAAACGACTGCCGCAGGCGGTGATTATTCGGCCGCCCTCCGCGCTGATGGCTCACTCTGGACGTGGGGTTACGATTACTATGGGCAGCTAGGCCTTTCCAATGCCAATGCCTCTCCCCTACGTATTGCCAACGGCACATTACTAGCCGCCACCCCAGCTACTACCGCGGCCGCCTGGCTCCTGGCCCCCAACCCCGCCCACGGCCGTGCCCAGCTGCTGGGCCCGGCCGCCGGCCCCGTGGCCGGCCAGCTCTTCGACAGCCAGGGCCGCCTGGTGCGCACCACCACCTCGGCCGAGGTCGAGCTGGCGGGGCTGGCCCCGGGCCTCTACCTGCTGCGCGCCGCGGCGGGCGGGGCTACGCGTACCCTGCGCCTGGTAGTGGAGTAATACTACCGTTTCCTACTTGCTTATTACTACGCAACGCATTGTTTATCAACACTGAATTCACTCTTAACTCACTTTTGCATATGCGAAACCTTGACTTACTGGCTAAGCTTTGGGCCTGCCTGCTGCTACTAGCCTGGGCCCAGCCGGTGCAGGCCCAGCGACTGGCCGTGGGGGCCTACCACACGGCGGCTATTTTCCCAAACGGCACCCTCTGGACCTGGGGCAACGGCGGCAGCCGGCAATTGGGCACCGGCAGCTTTGTCAACCAGCCCCTACCCACGCAAGTGGGCACCGCCACCACCTGGGCCAGCGTGGCTGCCGGGCAATTCAACACGGCGGCCATCCGCACCGATGGCACGCTCTGGGCCTGGGGCAGCAATAGCTACGGCCAGCTCGGTGATGGCACTACTACCCCGCGCAATACGCCCGTGCAGGTGGGCACCGCTACTACCTGGCGCAGCGTCAGCATTGGCTACGGCCACCTGGTAGCGGTGCGTACCGATGGTACGCTTTGGGCCTGGGGCCGCAATGACGATGGTCAGCTCGGCGACGGCAGTACCACCAACCAGCTCGTACCCGTGCAAATTGGTGTGGCTACCACGTGGCGCAGCGTGAGCGCAGGGTTCAGCCACACCGTGGGCGTGCGTACCGATGGCACCCTCTGGGCCTGGGGTAACGGCTACGCCACCGGCACCCCCGATCCAGCCAACCAGCTCAGCCCCAAGCAGGTAGGCACCGCCACCTGGCGCACGGCCAGCGCGGGCCAGACGTATACCCTGGCCGTGCGCCAGGACGGCACGCTCTGGAGCTGGGGTAACAACCAGTTTGGCCAGCTGGGCGATGGCACTACCACCAGCCATAGCACCCCGCAGCAAGTGGGCACCGCCACTGCCTGGCAAAGCGTGGCCGCCGGCGATACGCACGGCCTGGCCCTGCGCCAGGATGGCACCCTCTGGGCCTGGGGCGCCAACCGGGCGGGCCAGCTTGGCGACGGGGCTACTGCCAGCCAGCTTAGCCCGGTGGAGGCCGGGGCCGGAGCTACCTGGCAAAGCATAGCCAGCAGCTCGGGGGCTAGCCACTCGGCAGCCCTACGCCAGGATGGCACCCTCTGGACCTGGGGCCTCAACAACAACGGCCAGTTGGGCGCGGGCTTTACCAAGCAGCTTCTACCCCTGCCCGTGGCCACCACCTGGGCCAGCGTAGGCGCGGGCTCCAACAGTACGCTCGGCCTGCGGCCCGATGGTACCCTCTGGACCTGGGGCGATAATCCCAATGGCCAATTGGGCACTGGCACCAGCGGCAACCAACAAGTGCCCACCCAAGTGGGTACCGCTGCCTGGCGCAGCGTGAGTGTCGGCCGTTGGCACATGGCCGCTATCCATACCAACGGCACCCTCTGGACCTGGGGTGGCAACCAGTTTGGGGAGCTGGGCCTGGGCACTACTACCAATCAGAATACCCCCGTGCAAGTGGGCACCGCCACCACTTGGCTAAGCGTGAGCGCGGGGGATTTTTATACCCTGGCCGTGCGCCAGGACGGCACGCTCTGGGCCTGGGGCGACAATACCTACGGCCAACTGGGCGACGGCACTACTACCAACCGCAGCACGCCGCAGCAAGTGGGCACCGCCACTACCTGGCGCAGCGTGAGCGCGGGTGGGTGGCACTGCCTGGCCGTGCGCCAGGATGGTACCCTCTGGGCCTGGGGCGATAATACCGACGGCCAGCTAGGTACCGCTACGGCCACCACCACCCAGCCTACGCCCATGCAGGTAGGCACGGCCGCCACTTGGGCGAGCGTAACCGCCGGCACTTTCCACTCCTTGGCTCTGCGCCAGGACGGCACCCTCTGGGCCTGGGGCGATAATAACTCTGGCCAACTCGGCGACGGCACTACGACCGGGCACCCGACCCCCGTGCAGCTAGGTACGGCCGCTACCTGGGCGAGCGTGAGCGCCGGGGTCTACCACACCGTAGCCCTGCGCCAAAATGGTAGCCTCTGGGCCTGGGGCAATAATGGCTACGGCCAGCTCGGCACGGGTACTACCAGCCCGCAGCTCACGCCTGTGGCAGTAGGCACCGCTACTTGGCAAGGCGTGGCGGCGGGTGCCTACCATACGGCGGCCCTCCGCACCGATGGCGCTATCTGGGCCTGGGGCAATAATACCAACGGGCAAACCGGCCGGTCCAATGCCAACCCATTGCCCATTTATATTCCTTATCCGGCTACCGCCCTGGCCACCACCCAGGCAGCCAACACCGCCGCTACCTGGCAGCTTGCCCCCAACCCCGCCCACGGCCGCGCCCAGCTGCTGGGCCTGCCCGCCGGCCCCGTGGTCGGCCAGCTCTTCGACAGCCAGGGCCGCCTCGTGCGCACCACCGCCTCGGCCGAGGTCGAGCTGGCGGGGCTGGCCCCGGGCTTCTACTTGCTGCGCGCCGCGGCGGGCGGGGCTACGCGTACCCTGCGCTTAGTAGTGGAATAAGACGCATTCCACACGTTGCTTCTAAAGCCCTTACCAGCTCTGGTAAGGGCTTTTTCCATTTTCCTCAAAATGCCGGGACCGGGTTATAAGCCGCCGTATCTTGTGTGGCCTGGCAACTGGCACCAGCAATTTTGAGGCTTATACTACTAAAGCCAACGGCTCAAAAGTTGGTGGTAAGGGCAGGTAATCTGTTCCCAGTACTCGCTTCACTTTTTGCTCATCCAGGCAATTATCAACAAACTCACTCAGATTGGCCCCGCCGTAACGCATACCTCCCATGCGTGACGCCAGTACGTAGATGGGCAGCTCCTCATCAGGTCCGCGCTTGCTCATGTCCCAGGCCAAGTATTCGCCGTTCTCACTCATGGCGAAGGGCAGCAGCGACTTCTCCAGGCCCGGATAGCCGTCGGGCTCCAAAAAAAGCGGGTGGTATCCCATTTCTGCGTAGAACTCGTCCATTCCCTCCTTAATCCAAGGGCTGCGCACCTGCCAGGAGTCGGGGTAGTTGCCCAGGGGCACGTAGATGAGGAACAGCTCCCCCAGGCGGCCCCACCCAAACTCCCGGGCGAACGTTTGGTAAGAGGGCGGAAAGCCCATGTTATCGGGCAGCCGGTGCGTGGTGAGGTACACTAGGTCGGCGGCCACCGGCGAGGCCGGCCGGGGCAGGTGTTGAAAAAGCGACATGTGATGTAGGCAGGAGGGGATTGAATGAACACAAAAATGGCGCGGCAAGGCTTATCATTATGGCTGATGCCGGGCCGTCGCCCTTCCGTTCACCTAGTCCCTGCCCCTTGCCTACCCCGCCACCCGTTATTCGCGTTGCCCACCTTACTAAGCGCTTCGGCGCGCAGCTCGTCGTCGATGACCTCAGCTTTGAGGTGCCCGCCGGCGAAACCCTGGTGCTGCTCGGGCCCAGCGGCTGCGGCAAAACCACGCTGCTCAAAACTCTCAACCGCCTCATCGAGCCCGACGGCGGCACCATCGAAATCAACGGCCGCGATGTGCGCCAGCAGCGCCCCGAGGCGCTGCGGCGCGGCATCGGCTACGTCATTCAGCAGGTGGGGCTGCTGCCGCATTACACTGTCGCTCAGAATATTGGCCTGGTGCCCGGCCTACTGGGCCAGCCGCCCGCCGCCACGGCTGCCCGCACCACGGCCCTGCTCGAGCGCCTGCACCTGCCCGCCGCGCAGTTTGCCCACGTGCTGCCGGCCCAGCTCTCGGGCGGGCAGGCGCAGCGCGTGGGGCTGGCCCGCGCCCTGGCCGCCGACCCGCCCGTGGTGCTGCTCGATGAGCCCTTCGGGGCGCTCGACCCGCTCACCCGCGCCGCCGTGCGCCGCGACTTTCGGGAGCTCGACGAGCTGCGCCGCAAAACGGTGGTGCTCGTGACCCACGACGTAGCCGAGGCCTTCGAGCTGGCCGACCGCATTATGCTGCTCAATAATGGCCGCATTCAGCAGTTGGGCCCGCCCCGCGAGCTGCTGCGCCAGCCCGCCAACGCCTTCGTGCGCAGCTTCTTCCAGGCCGAGCGGCTGGGCTTAGAGATGCGCGTAACTACCCTGGCCGAGGTGCAGCCTTTTTTGCCGGTCACCGCCCCGGCCGCGCCGGCGGGCACCCCGGCCCTGCCCCCCACTACCAGCGTGCAGGAAGCCCTGGCCCGGCTGGCCGAAGCCGGCCCCGCGGGCCTGGCGCTGGCGGGCACGCCGGGCCGGCTCACGCCCGGCAACGTGCTGGCGGCTTTCGGCCAGTTTCTGACTTAGCGGCTGTATAAAAGCCCCGCGCCAGCCGCTGTTTCTACCTGCCGCTTGGTGGGCGGCCACGCCTCTTTTTACAAAATCCGGGCTATTGGTGCCATATTGCGCGGCGCGGCCCCCTTCCGCGCTTCTGCCTTATTCTCACTATTTTAGTCAGTTCCACCCTTGAAAAACCGCGCAACTCTCGCCGCTCGCCTGGCGGCCGGTGCGCTGGCCCTGCTGCCAGCCCTGGCCCTGCGGCCGGCCTACCCGGCTCCGGTGCCCGCCGCCAACGGCCTGCGGGCCGAGCAACGCCTTTTCGATGGCAAAACCCTCGCGGGCTGGAAGCGCCTGGGCGGCACGGCCGATTACAAGGTCGAGAACGGGGCCATCGTGGGCACCACGGTCATGAACTCCGGCAACACCTTTCTGGTCACGGAGAAGGAGTACGGCGACTTCAGCCTGGAGCTGGATATTAAGATAGAGAGCGCGGAAAGCAACTCAGGCGTGCAGACGCGCAGCCACTTCGACGCGGCCGAGCAGCCGGGCAAAGTGTACGGCCGGCAGCTGGAAATCGACCCCTCGGCGCGCAGCTGGTCGGGCGGCATCTACGACGAGGCCCGCCGCCAGTGGCTCTACCCGCTCGATTTGCACCCGCAGGCCAAAACGGCCTTCAAGCTCGGCCAGTACAACCACGTGAAGGTGGAGTGCCTCGGCAACGAGATGAAGACCTGGATTAACAACGTGCCGGTGGCCTACGTGGTGGACCCCGTGGACCCCAAAGGCTTTATCGGCCTGCAAGTGCACGGCATCACCACCAAGGAGCAGGAGGGGAAAAAGGTGTATTTCAAGAACATCATTATCCAAACGGCCGACCTCAAGCCCAGCCCGTTTCCGGCCGATATCTACGTGGTCAACTTCGTGCCCAACTACCTCACGCCCTACGAGCAGCAGCACGGCTGGAAGCTGCTCTACGATGGCAAAACCAGCCAGGGCTGGCGCAGCGTGAAGGGCGGCGCTTTTCCGAGCGGCGGCTGGCAAACCGACGGCGGCACCATGACCATTCAGGCCTCGCAGGGCAAGGAGGCGGCCAACGTGGGCGACATCATTACCGATGCCGAGTACCGGGCCTTCGACCTCTCGTTTGATTTTAAGCTGACGCCGGGGGCCAACAGCGGGGTGAAGTACTTCGTGACGCTGGCCGAGAAAACCCAGGGCTCGGCCATCGGCCTCGAATACCAGGTGCTCGACGATGCCCTGCACCCCGATGCCAAGCTGGGCCGCGACGGCAACCGTACGCTGGCCTCGCTCTACGACCTGCAAACGGCTACCAAACCCGAGCGCTTCCTCCACCCCATTGGCGAGTGGAACACGGGCCGCGTGGTAGTGTACCCCAACAACCACGTCGAGCACTACCTCAACGGGGTGAAGGTGCTGGAATACGAGCGCGGCTCGCCCGCGTTCCGCGCCCTGGTGGCCGGGAGTAAATACAAGGTGTGGCCCAACTTTGGCGAGGCCCCGGCCGGCCACCTCCTGCTGCAAGACCACGGCAACGAGGTAGCGTTTCGCAGCATTAAGCTCAAGGAGCTGAAGTAGGGGGTGAGGCGCCCACGTTAGCGCCGCCCCACTCCACTCCCAACACCCCCTTCCATCATCCCACCCCTCAACCCTATGTCAACTCCTCGTCGTTTCTTTATCAAGCAGGCTGCCCTTGCCGGGGCGGCGGCCATTGTGGCGCCGCGCGTGGTGTGGTCGGCGAGCAGCTACAAGCGCATTATTGGGGCCAACGACCGGGTGCGGGTGGGCGTGGTGGGCTTTTCTGACCGGCACCGCGGCTCGCACATGCCGTGCTTTCTCAACCACTACAAGGAGCTGAACTTCGACATAGTGGGCGTATCCGATATCTGGAGTAAGCGCCGGGAGGAGGGCGCGGCCCTGTGGCAGGAAAAACTGGGGCACCCCGTGGCCGCCTACCGCAACAACGACGAGCTCTACGCCAGCAAAAACGTGGATGCCGTGTTTATCGGCACCGCCGATTTTCAGCACGCGCTGCACGCCATTGAGGCCGTGCGGGCGGGCTGCGATGCCTACGTGGAGAAGCCCTTTGCCGAAACGATGGCCGACAACCGGGCCGCCCTCCAGGCCATCAAGGGCTCGAAGCAGATTGTGCAGATTGGCTCGCAGCGCCGCAGCGGGGCCAACTACCGGGCGGCCGAGCAGTTTATCAAATCGGGTAAGTTTGGGCCCATCACCATGGTGGAGCTGACCTGGAACGTGAACCAGCCCGGCCGCTGGCGCCGGCCCGAGCTGCTGACGCAGCTGCGCGAGGCCGACACCGACTGGAAGCGCTACCTGATGAACCGGCCCTTCGAGGCCTTCGATCCGCGCAAGTACCTGGAATACCGCTTGTTCTGGCCCTACTCATCGGGCCTGCCGGGCCAGTGGATGAGCCACCAGATTGATACCGTGCACTGGTTTACGGGCCTGCCTCACCCCCGCAGCGTGGTGGCCAACGGCGGCATTTACATGTGGAAGGACGGCCGCCGCAACTGGGACACCCTCACGGCGGTGTTCGACTACGGCCCGGCCAACGACCCCACCACCGGCTTTCAGGTGGCGTTTGGCTCGCGCATGCACAACGGCGACGAGCACCCCACCGAAATCTATTACTCCAACGGCGGCGAACTCAACCTCAACACCAACCTCATCTCGCCCCGGGGCGGCCTCACCAAGCAGTTTGCCGATGCCATGCACCTACCCGCCAACCTGCTGCCCGAAACCAAGCTCACGGACGCGCAGGCCGTGGTAACCTCGGCCAATACCGGCGGCGACCAGCTCACCTCCAACCACATCCGCAACTGGATGGAGTGCGTGCGCAGCCGCCAGCAGCCCAACGCCCCCGTGGAAGCCGGCTACAGCCACTCCATCGCCAACATCATGACCACCGCCGCCTCCCACACGGGCCTCAAAGCCACGTTCGATGAAAAAACCCAGGAGGTAATGGTTGGTGGTAAGGTCTTCACAGCCTAGGACTTACCAGTAGTGTGTACGGGCGGCCCCTACCCTACCTCGTATAAAAGCGCTGGGTGCAGCCGCGGCCGGCGCTAACCCTGTGCTAACCAGCCCACTATTCCAGGTAAGCCAGCACCTCCACCAAGGATTCGACGCGGTGAAAATCCAGGCCCACCAGCTGGGCGGCGGGCACTTCCTCGTGAATCCAGGTGGTGTGGTAGGGCACGTGGATGGCGGGCGCACCCAGCGCCAGCACGGGCAGAATGTCCGATTTCAGCGAGTTGCCAATCATCACAAAGTCGGCGGGGGCCACGGCGTGGCGGGCCAGGATGCGCCGGTAGGTGGCCTCGTTTTTCTCGCTCACGATTTCGACGTGGTCAAAAAAATCACCCAGGCCCGAGCGCGCCAGCTTGCTCTCCTGGTCGAACAGGTCGCCCTTGGTGAGCACCATCAGGCGCGCGCCGCGCTGCTTGAGCGCGCTGAGCACCGCTACCACGCCGGGCAGCGGCTCGATGGGAAAGTCGAGCAGGCGCTTGCCCAGGTCGAGTAATTGCTGAATCTCCACGCCCGTCACGGCCCCGTCGGTGAGCTGAACGGCCGTTTCTATCATGGTCAGCATCAATGATTTGGCCCCGTAGCCAAACAGGTGCATGTTGTGGCGCTGCACCGCGTAGAGGTGGCTGGCAATGCGGGCCGGGTCGCCGCACCGCGCCAGAATGGCGGCAAGCTGGGTTTCGACGTGGTCGAAGTGCGGCTGGTTGGGCCAGAGGGTGTCGTCGGCGTCGAAGGCGATGAGCCGGGGCGGCGGCAAAAGAGGCGAAGGCATGGGCAAAAACCGGCTTCCGGCGGAAGCCAAGGCCCAAAAGTACCGAACTTGCCGCCCATGCGCACTCTACTTGACCAGGCCACCTGGCCCCGCCGCGAGCATTTCGCCTTTTTCACCGCCTTCGAAGAACCGTTTTTTGGCCTCGTGGCCGACGTGGACGTGACCATTGCCCGCGCCGAGGCCCGGCGGCTGGGCGTGTCGTTTTTCCTGTACTACCTCTACCAGGCCGTGGCGGCGGCCAACTCGGTACCGGAGTTTCGCCACCGCATCGAGCAGGGGCAGGTGTATTGCTACGACCAGGTGCACGCCTCGGCCACCATCGGCCGGCCCGACCACACCTTCGGCTTCTCGTTTCTGGAATACCAGCCCACCCTACCCGAGTTTCTGGCCACCGCCCAGCCCGAGATTGCGGCCGTGCAGCAGGCCGGCGGCCTGTGCCTGAGCGAGCGCACCGGCCGGCCCGACGTGCTGCACTGCTCGGCCATTCCGTGGGTGCGCTTCACGGGCCTCACCCACGCCCGCAGCTTCACCCACCCCGACAGCACCCCCAAAATCTCCTTCGGCCAGGCCTACGACCACGGCCCCGGCCAGCGCATGGCCGTGTCCGTGAACGTGCACCACGCCCTGGCCGATGGCTACCACGTGGGGCAGTTTCTGGCGGCCTTCCAGCAGCGGCTGGATGGAAATACAACCAGTTTATAATCAGTAATTTGTCCTTGCGAGCATGTTGCGCATCAAGCAAGGGCGCAGGGGAGCGCGGTAATCTTTCCTGGTCGTCCTCGGCATCAGAGTTAGTAACCCGACCGGGAAGGAGAGATTGCCGCGCTCCCCTGCGCCCTTGCTTGATGCGCAACATGCTCGCAAGGACAGACGATTCGCATCCTGCAAAGACCTCATGCAAACCCTCACCGACCTCCTCACCTTCTGGCACGCGCAGGCGGGCAAGCTGGGCCAACAAACGCTTCAGCACGTGGCCCTTACGGCGGCCGCCTTGCTGCTGGGCGTGGCCGTGGGCGTGCCCGTGGGGCTGTGGCTCACGCGGCGGCCGCGCTACGCCCCGGCGGTGCTGGGCGTGGCGGGCGTGCTCCAGACCGTGCCCAGCATTGCGCTGCTGGGGTTTTTGATTCCGGTGATGGGCATTGGGGCCGGGCCGGCCATTCTGGCGCTGCTGCTGTATTCGCTGCTGCCCATTATCCGCAACACGGTGGCGGGCATTCAGGGGGTGCCGCCGGCCGTGGTGGAAGCCGCTAAGGGCCTGGGCTTTACCGATGGCCAGGTACTGCGGCGCGTGGAGCTGCCGCTGGCGCTGCCGGTGCTCATGGCGGGTATTCGCACGGCCACGGTCATCAACGTGGGCGTGGCCACGCTGGCGGCCTACGTGGCGGCGGGCGGGCTGGGCGAGTTCATCTTCGGCGGCATCGCCCTCAATAACCCGGTGATGATACTGGCCGGGGCCATTCCGGCGGCGGGGCTGGCGCTGGCTTTTGATGCGGGCCTCGGCTGGCTCGAAAAGCAGTCGGCCCGGCGGCTGCGGGCGGTGGGCGGCGGGCTGCTGCTGGCCCTGCCCCTGCTGGCGGCCGGCTACTGGCTGCCGCAGGCCGCCGGCCGGCTGCGGGCGGGTTTCAGCCCCGAGTTTGTGGGCCGGGCCGACTGCCTGCCGGGCCTCACCAAGGCCTACGGCCTCACCCACCTGCCCAATGTAGTGCTGGCCCCGGCCCTGGTGTACGAGGCCGCCCGCGCTGCCCACGTCGATGTTATCGACGGCTACTCCACCGACGGGCGCATTCGGGCCTACGGCCTGCGCGTGCTGCGCGACGACCGCCACGCCCTGCCCCCGTACTACGCCGCGCCCGTGCTGCGCCCGCAACTGCTGGCGGCCCACCCCGAGCTGGGCCCCGTGCTCGACCAGCTCAGCGGCCAGCTCTCCGACTCGGCCATGACCACGCTCAACTACCAGGTTGACTACCTGCATCTTGAGCCTAAAGTAGTGGCCCTAAGGTGGTTGCGCCGCAAGGGTCTCTGGAAGACCCCGCGCCCCCTGCCGGCCGGCGCGCCCACGGTGCGGCTGGGCTCCAAGATTTTTGCCGAGCAGTACATTCTGGTGGAAATGTACGCCGCCCTCATCCGGGGTAATACCGACCTGGCGGTGGCCACCAAAACCGGCCTTGGCGGCACCAGCATCTGCTTTGAGGCGCTGCGCGGCGGCGAAATCGACCTGTACCCCGAGTACACGGGCACCGGCTTGCAGGTGCTGCTGCAACCCTCGGCGGCGGTGCTCGACTCGCTGGGCGGCCAGCCCGCGGCGGTGCTGGGCTACGTGCGGGCCGAGTTTCGGCGGCGCTACAACCTGGAGTGGCGCGCCCCGCTGGGCTTCAACAACACCTACTGCCTGCTCATGCGGGGCCAGCAGGCGGGCGAGCTGGGCATTGCCAGCATCTCGGAACTGGGCACCTACTTAGCCCAGTGAGGGAATAGAGTGGCAAACATATCGCGCGGTTACGGCGTTGGCAGGAGAAACTTTTTGAGCGTTTGAGAGTGAGGCGCCCAATCTAGGGCAGCTACCTCGCGGTGTTCGCCAAGACAACCGGTTTTTAATTCTTCCTTCCAACTTCTTAACGCCGGTACTAGCGGTACTGGCGCGAGCTACGCTGCGCTAAGCCCGCGCCAGCACTGACCACTGCGTAGCGTCAGTTTTCGATTCTTCCTTCTTAAATTCCAGATTCCTAATTTCTCCTATGCCGCTCACCACTACCCCACTGCCTGCTACCTCCGCCAGCCCGCCGCCCTTCACCGAGCGGCGCTATATTATCACCTTCATTTTTGTGGTGTCGCTGTTCATGCTCTGGGGCCTGGGCGTGACGATGGCCGACGTGCTCAACAAGCACTTTCAGCAGGTGCTGCACGTGAGCAAGGCCAACTCGGCCTACGTGCAGGCCGCCACCTTCGGGGCCTACTTCGTGATGGGCCTGCCCGCGGGCTGGTTCATGAAGCGCTTTGGCTACCAAAAGGGCGTTATCCTGGGCCTGGGCCTGTACGCCGCCGGGGCTTTTCTGATGGTGCCGGCCGCCAATGCGGCCTCGTTCACGTTTCTGCTGGTGGCCCTGTTTGTGCTGGCCTGCGGCCTGGGCACGCTCGAAGCCGTGGCGCACCCGTTTCTGGACGGCCTGGGCGACCCGGGCAGCTCCGACCGGCGCATCACGTTTTCGCACGCCATCAACGGCATTGGGGCGGTGTCGGGGCCGCTCATTGGGGGCTACTTCGTGCTGCGCGGCACCCACGCGGCCGGCGACTTATCGTCGGTGAAGGTGCTCTACACCATTATTGGCGTAGTGGTGGCCGGCATCGGGCTGGCGTTTGCCTTCGTAAAAGTGCCCCAGCTCAACGCCGAGCACACGCCCGAAACGCGCCTGGGAGCGCCCAACGAAACGCCCACCGACCTGGTGGCCGACAAAAGCCTCTTTCAGCACAAGCATTTCGTGTGGGCCTGCGTGGCGCAGCTCTTCAACACGGCGGCGCAGGGCGGCACCTGGGCGTATTTTATCAACTACGGCACCGATTATATGGGCCTGAAGCCGGGGCCGGCCATCCAGGGGTTCTGGCAGGTGGGCGACCTCTTTAGCCGCACCGTGGGCCTGGTGCCCGGCCTGCCCCACCTGGCCAACGATGTGGCGGCTTACTTCTTCTCCCTGAGCCTGGTCGGCATGATGCTGGGGCGCTTTCTGGGCACCTACCTCATGCAGTTTATCGCCCCCAACCGCCTGCTGGCCTTCGTGGCCCTGGCCAACATCGGTATGTGCGTCATTGTGGCGCAGCACTGGGGCTGGGTGTCGTTTGGGGCCCTCATTGCGCTCAACTTCTTTTTCAGCGTCATGTTCCCGATTATTTATAGCCTGGGGCTCAAGGACTTGGGCCGGCACAAGCAGTTGGCCTCGTCGTTCATCGTGATGGGCGTGGTGGGCGCGGCGCTGTTTCCGCGCTTCGTGATGGGGCCGGTGGCCAACGTGAGCGTGGCCCACGCCTACTACCTGCCCATTATTTGCTACGTAATGGTGTTCTTGTACGGCATTAAGTTCTACAAAGTGCAGCGCGACTAGTGGCTTAGTAATAAGTTAACTAACTAATTACTAAGCCTTTATTCTTTCTCCTTGCTTATGCTCAAGCTTTTACTCATCGGTGGTGGCCTGGCGGTAGCGGCGGCCACCAGCAGCCTGGTGTTCATCTTCTCGCTGGGGCAAAAATCGGTCACCTACGAGGCCGTGCTTCAGCTCCTGGATGCGGCGGGGCAGCCGCTGGCGCACCAGCCGGTAGTGGTGTGGCGCTACGACTACCCGCGCCAGCTGCTGCGCACCGACTCGGCGGGCCAGGTGCGCTGGCAGGCGCAGGAGTCGTTCAGCGCCAGTGTGCTCATCGGGCCCAAGCGGCCCGACGTGTTTCTGGTGCGGCTGGCCGTGCCGGAGGTGTCGCCCCTCTACTACCGCTTCGAGGTGGGCCGCAAGGATTCCGGGCCCGTGCCCTACCAGGTCTTCAACACCGAGTACGACTACTACTTTGGCCACCAGTGGGTGGGCGATGTGGATGCGGCCGGCCGGCTCCGGCGCGAAGTGAAGCAGGGCAGCCCGGCCACCACCTACCAGGCCGTGCCCCCCACCGGCGGGCAGCTGCTGCGCTGGCAGGCCACGGCTACCCTGCGCCCCGCGGGCCAGCAGCCCGATGGCCGCGCCCACTACACCCTGGCCCTCACGCTCCGGCAACACGGCCTGGCCCTTCCCGAAGCGCCCTAAAAACGGGCCAGGGCCAGAAGCGACGCGTTACATTGGCAGCATGAAGCACTTCCTGCTGGCTCCCAACCTGCTCCTGGCCTGCGCCGCTGCGGCCCAAACCACCCCCGAAAACCTCGTGCAGTACGCCCACCCGCTGGTGGGCACCGCCCGCATGGGCCACACCTACCCCGGGGCCACGGTGCCCTTCGGCGCGGTGCAGCTCTCGCCCGATACCGACACCATCAGCTACGAGCTGAATGGCAAGTATAACCCCGAAGTGTATTCGTACTGCGCTGGCTACCAGTACAAAGACCCCACCATCGTGGGCTTCAGCCACACGCACTTCAACGGCACGGGCCACTCCGATTTAGGCGATTTTCTGGTGATGCCCACCACCGGGCCGTTGCAGCTGAACCCCGGCCCCGCCGACAAGCCGAGTAGCGGCTACCGCTCGGCCTACTCGCACGCCACGGAGGTGGCCGAGCCCGCCTACTACAAGGTGCGGCTGGCCGACCACGATATTCTGGCCGAGCTCACGGCCACGACCCGCGTGGGCGTGCACCAGTACACGTTTCCGCAGGCCGACCAAAGCCACATCATACTCGATTTGATGGCTGGGATTTACAACTACCCCGACAAAAACGTGTGGACGTTCGTGCGGGTCGAAAACGACTCGCTCGTGACCGGCTACCGCCAAACCAACGGCTGGGGCCGCACCCGCACGGTGTACTTCGCGCTCAGCTTTTCGCGCCCCTTCAAAACCTACGGCAGCCGCAACTACGATAAGAAGGAGGCCTACCGCGGCTTCTGGGGGCGCTTCGACCAGGCCCACAACTGGCCCGACCTCGCCGGCCACCAGCTGCGCCTGCACTTCGACTTCGGGGCGATGCAGGCCGGCGATAAGGTGAAGCTCAAACTGGCCCTCTCGCCCGTGAGCACCGCCGGCGCGCTGGCCAACCTGCGCGCCGAAGCCCCCGGCTGGAACTTCGCCGATTACCGACAAAAAGGCCAGGCGCAGTGGCAGCAGGAGCTGAGCAAAATCACGGTCAGTTCGCCGCGCCGGGTCGATAAGGAAAACTTCTACACGGCTATGTACCACGCCTTTATCGGCACCACCATCTACCAGGACGTGGACGGCCAGTACCGCGGCCTCGACCAGAACATTCACACCGCCAAGGGTTTCACCAACTACACCAGCTTCTCGCTCTGGGATACCTACCGGGCGCTGCACCCCCTTTATAACCTGGTGCAGCCGCAGCGCAACGCCGACATGGCCCAAAGTATGCTGGCCCACTTCGACCAAAGCGCCGAGCACATGCTGCCCGTGTGGAGCCACTACGCCAACGAAAACTGGTGCATGATTGGCTACCACTCGGTGCCCGTGCTCTGCGACGCCATCGTGCTCGGCAACGCCCCCTTCGACCAAAACCATGCCCTCGACGCCTGCGTTACCACCGCCCGCCAGCGCTGGTACGACGGCCTGGGCGAGTACATGACCCGCGGCTACGTGCCCGAGGATAAAAGCGGCGCCTCGGTATCGAAAACCCTGGAATACGCCTTCGACGACTACTGCATTGCCCAGGCCGCCAAGAAGCTGGGCCGCCCCGATATTGAAAAGGAGTTTCGCCAGCGCGCCACCAACTGGCAAAACGTGTACGACGCCCGCATCGGCTTCATGCGCCCGCGCTTGGCCGACGGCACCTTCCGGGCCAAGTTTGACGTGCTGACCACCAGCGACCCCGCCTACATCGAGGGCAACGCCTGGAACTACAGCCTCTACGTGCCCCACGACCCGGCCGCGCTCATTGCCAAAATGGGCGGTAACAAGCGCTTCGTGCCCCACCTCGACTCGCTCTTCACCATTCACCTGCCCGACAAGTTCTTCGCCGAAACCGAGGACATCACCCGCGACGGCATCATCGGTAACTACGTGCACGGCAACGAGCCCGCCCACCACGCCGCCTACCTATACAACTGGACCAACCAGCCCTGGAAAACCCAGCCCCGCATCCGCATGATTCTCAACAAGATGTATCACCAGGGCCCCGACGGCCTCGGCGGTAACGACGACTGCGGCCAGCTATCGGCCTGGTACATCTTCTCGGCCCTGGGCTTCTACCCCGTCGCCCCCGCCTCGGGCGAGTACGCGCTCGGCAGCCCCGCCGTGCACGGGGCCACGCTGCAAGTCGGCGAGGGCAAACAATTCGTGATTACCGTTAAGAACCAGAGCGATAAGAACGTCTACGTGCAGTCGGCCCGGCTGAATGGCAAGCTGCTGGCGCGGCCGTTTTTGCCAGTAAGCGAGGTGCGCCAGGGCGGCACGCTGGAGTTTGTGATGGGCAGCCGGCCGGCGCGGAAATAGTAATAGGGCTGATTGTGTAAGTCCTGTTAGCTCGCCCTATTTGCATAGGCTTGCAGGCGACCAGCCGCCGCCTGGAAACTGACCAAATACGCACAGCCTAAGGCTGATAGCTCAGCTCTTATTCCTAGCTTGCCAAAATCCTTCTCATTGCGCGAGACAAAGAGCTTTGGCGTAGCGATGGGCATACTCCGCAAACCCGCCAGTACGGAGGCATAGATTAGTGAATCTTGCGGGGTTAGGTTATAAAGCTGCGCCTTCTCAAACGCTTCCTCAATAACCGCTTGGGTCAGCGGCACTAACGTAGCTACTTGCGATAATTCGCCCGCGATGGCGTAAAGCCGTTGCGTTTGCGTACGGGTCCTTTCCGAAAGCAACGTAGTGAGCGCCAGCGTTAAATCATCCATCGCGCTGGCATCACTCTCGGCCTCGCGGCGGTGCTGCGTGATTTCTTTCAGCAAATACTCCTGGTAGCGCTCCCGCTCGTTGCGCAACGGCCGGAGCTTTTCAAATACTTCTGTGAGTGCATAGTGCGGCAGATGCAACGCATAGGCAGTGGATACAGCACCTTGCCGGATTTGCTCGCAAAAGGTATACTCAGCCTGTTGAAACGCTAACTCCAACACAAAATTGGACTCCACAAATACGTGCATCAGTTTGCCTCGCCTTCTAGGTGAATATATCCACGATGAATTAGCGGTTGCAACCCGGTAGTTACCAGCCACTCCTGACCCGGCATTTTCAACAGGGTTTCGGCAGGCTTAAAAATGATGGAGCCCAACCACGAGTAAACCAGCAGTATAAACTCTCGACCGCCCAGCGTAGCTAAAGGCACCTTTTTCAGGTTGATGTACCGTGTAAGCAACGCTTCCGTGTCGCCTTCATACGCGGGCACGGCGCTAGCGGGGTTCCATACCCAGAATTTTTGGGTGGAGATGAACAGAAAAAAGCAAACCGGGCTACTCGCCGCCACAAGCTCGCGCATAGCTTGCGCAGCTTCAGCCAGCTCTGGCCTTGCGCTTCTTTTTACTTCTATTACCAGTTGCGTCGTACCATCTTCCGAGGTCACGAACAAGTCGGTTAGCAGGCGGGCGGTTGTCGGGTACATTGGGCAGGCCGACCAGGTTTGTGCCAAGCCCGGTCCTTAGTTTCAAATATACGCAACAGCCCTAGATATCGCTTATCCATACAAGCCACCCATAACCCGCAGCCTCGGTAAGTTGCCGGGGCTTCTTGCGTTATACTTGCCGCCATGAACCCCGACCAAACGCCCGCGCACCTGCCCGCCCTGCTGCCCCACACCGCCGCCCTGCTACTTAGGGCGCAGGGGGCGCTTGGGCTGCTGGTAGCACCTGCACGGCCGAAATCAGCAGTCTTACACCTCGGCCGGTGAGGCAGAAACTATATAGCTCATTTTGCAATTTTTAAAACTTCTTGTTATATCTTTGTATCGCTTACAAGGTGAGTAGGCCCTTCGCAAGCCAAGAATTTTTATTAATTAATTATAGACTAAAATTTTATGATAAGAACAAGAAGTAAGATAGAACTAGAAATAACCAGAATTGAAGGACCAGATGACAACAAAGACCATGTAGAGAAGATTTATTTTACTACTCAGGCAGGAATAAACTTAAATGATTACCTACTCTACGATACTACCTTCACAGACGGTAACAAAGAATCAAACAAGGGTCGTCACGTTTATCGCTTTCCAGATTACGAAGTAAAAGAGATGAATGAGGTTGAACTCTGGATTGCAGAGAGACAAAAACTAGGTATCAAAGTCAAGTCTATAATGCAAATAAGTCCTAAATTCCATTGGGATAGAAGCAGCCCTATTATGAACGATACAGGCGACAAATTAACAGTAGTGAAAATAGCCACTGCAAAGGCTTTTGAGGCAAGACCTAAGTAGCAGATAGACATAAAAAGACCCTAGCCCCTACTCGGTTAGGGCTTTTTTATGTCTATCTGCTAGTTGACCAACTTCTGACAAGTAGGCAGTAATTTAGAATATTACCTGCACTTTCGTGGGCTTCGCTTCAGCCAAGGCTAAGTTATCAAAGGCATCTTCCGGCTACATTTGGCCTACGTCAAAACCACTACCATGATTATCAGCCGCCGCCAGCACGAGCATGAGTTTAATTTCACGCCTGTGGAGCTAAGCTACCTTCTTACCACTCAACGGCTGGTTGAAAAAAAGATGGAGAATCAGAAATTCAACCCTGAAAAACTCGATGATGAATTTCTGTCTTTTTCGGGTGATATTCAGAATTTTGGCTGGGCATTACAAGATGCAATGGATGAAGGCGCAACTAAACTATCAGTTAAAATGGGTGTGCTATACTTGTTGACTTCCGTTTGGCGCTCGATGAGCAATTTGGGGAATAAACTTGATTTTCCCGAAGGTACGGTCCCATTTAACAAAGAGGAAATTAGCGAAATGCACGATATGCTGTGGAATTATTACAAAGCTAACGCCCAAGGAAAATGACAACCAGCCCACTCTACCCTACTAAATTTTAGGGCCTAAAAACGGGGCAGTCCGACCTTTGGGGTTCCTACACACCATCGCCCGTTCTGCCCCGTGAAGCTAAGCCTCATCGCCAAAATTACGACGCTTTTGCGCCGCGTCCAGTTAGTACCCCATCTGTCCCGGCAAAAGTTTGTCAGTCAATTTGTTATCGCCTTGCTTAAAAGCCGTAACGTACAGTTTTGTGAGGTGGCCCAGCACCTAAACGATGCCGTAAAAATAGCCTCGAATGAGACGCGCATCCAGGATTTTTTTCGCCAGGCAGACCTGAATTACCTCGTGCTGGCCCAGTTGCTTTTGACGTTGCTGCCGGCCACGGGCAAACTACGCCTGTGCCTGGACCGCACGGAGTGGGATTTTGGCTGCTGCCAAGTCAATATTCTGCTCGTGACCGTGGGCCGGGGCGACTTTCAGGTGCCCTTCTACTGGGAACTGCTCGACAATCGCAGCGGCAACTCCAGCGCTGCCGACCGCATTGCCCTGTTGCAAGCCTGCCTACAGGTGCTCGGCCGGCAGCGCATTGGCCTGGTCGTGGGTGACCGCGAATTTGTGGGCCACACCTGGCTCAACTGGTTGCGGGATAACGGCTTGCCTTTTGTTATGCGCCTACCCAAGCACCATCAGCTCACCTTCGCCAGTGGCCGGCGACAGGCCGTGACGGCCCTGGGGCTGGCCGTGGGGCAGCAACGGCATTTCCTGCACTGCCAGGTGGCTGGGGTCTGGGGACAGGTCTGGGTCAAAGTGCTGGCCGACAACGAGTTTTTGTTTCTCTTCGCCGCGCCCGGCCTGCGTAATCTGGCCGCCCTCTACGCCAGCCGCTGGACGATTGAGCAATGCTTTCAGAACCTGAAAGGCCGCGGTTTCAACCTGGAAGCCACGCACTTGCGTTGCCCGCACAAGCTCCGTAAGCTCGTGGCCCTGGTCAGCCTGGCCTACGCCTTATGTCTGAGCGTGGGCACCGTAGCGCACGAAAAAATCAAGGCCATTCCATCCAAAAACCACGGTTGCCGGGCCACGAGCCTGAGCCGCCATGGCCTCAATATCCTGCGCCAGCTTACGCGGCCTAATGCCCGACTGCAAGAGCCAATGGCCCGTAAAATTACGGCCCTGTTAGACTGGATTATTCGACAAGTTACTTATTATCAACTTCCTAAAATAGTAGGGTAGAGTACAACCAGCCCTAATCCACCTGAACCTAACGCTGCTCAACTACCTGACCTGTTGCCCCAAACAGCCCTTGTACTACAACGGACGCAGACGACATTAGGGCTACTGCATAACGTAATGCAGGAAAGCTCGGCGGATTATTGGTTTAAACGCGGTAAAGCAGCGGAAATCAGCACACAATGGGCAGAAGCTGCTTATGCATACCAGCAGTGCGTGGAGCGTGCCCCCGGCCAATGGCAGGGCACCGTGCGGCTGGCGGGGGCGTTGGGACACTTGGGCCAACCGGAAGCCGCCGCCAAGGCACTGGCTGAGGCTAATGAGGTAGCCGATGAGGGCTGGAAGAAGTTGGTGGCGGAACTGCCGGAACCAGTTTGGCAACTGCTACGCGAGGGCTTGGAAGCGGCGCGAAGCACGGCGCAGGACGGCTTCGGGCTGCTGCTGGGGCTGGCATTAGTGTACCGGGCTCTGGAACGAGGGGAGCAGGCCCGCCGAACGCTAGATGTAATGCGATTTATGTACGAGCAGCAGGTCGCGGAGTCGGCGCAGTGGTTCAGGATTTCCGGGAATCTATATTCAGATTCTGACCTTGAAATGCAGGCTATTGCTGAGTGGGATTTTGCCATTGATTTAAAGCCAGATTACATTCTTGCTTATTGCTATCGGGGCGATGCCAGACGCGGGTTGCAGAACTACCTTGGGGCTATTGCTGACTACGACCGGGCTATCGAACTAAAGCCAGATTGGGTCTTTCCTTATCGTGGTCGGGGTGCCGCAAAAGCGAGTTTACTTGATTACTTTGGTGCCATCACCGATTATGACCTTTCCGTTAAATTGAAGCCGGACAACGCGCCCGATTACATCAGAAGAGGTAATGCTAAAAGCAATCTGCAACTTTACAGCAGGGCCATTACTGACTATGACCAGGCTATTGAATTAGAGCCTGATAACGCATATTACTACTACAACCGAGGCAACGCCAAGGGGGATTTAAAGGAATATATTGGAGCCATTGCCGACTACAACCGGGCTATTGAATTAGAGCCAGAGGATTCGGACTATTACTTTTCTCGGGCAGATGCTAAAGAAAATCTGAGAAATTACGCCGATGCTATCGCAGACTATGACCTCGTTATTAAGTTAAAACCCAACGATGAAGATTATTACCGCTACCGAGGGGATGTTAAGGAGAAACTAGGCGACACAACCGGGGCAGCAGAAGACCGAAAAAAGTCAGCTCAACTCACAGCAGATGCAGAAAACAAATAATTCGCTCAATGCAAACCGAAGCCTTTTTCACTAACATCCGCGCCGTTATCCTGCGTGAAATCGGCCTCGCTAA
Organism: Hymenobacter sp. H14-R3; assembly: GCF_030063445.1. GTDB lineage: Bacteria > Bacteroidota > Bacteroidia > Cytophagales > Hymenobacteraceae > Hymenobacter. Next base: position 161,726 of record NZ_JASITD010000011.1, read on the forward strand.
GCAGTCCATTTACGTGGCCGTGGCGTGGTTTACCGACCGGCAACTATTCGCGGCGCTGTTAGCGCGGCAGCAGGCCGGCGTACCCGTGGCCCTGTGCCTGACGCGCGACGAGCACAATATCAATTTCCAGCCGGGCGGGCTGCCCTTTGCCGAGCTGGAAGCGGCCGGCGGGCGCGTGACGGTGGTTGAAGGCCGGCTGATGCACCACAAATTCTGCATCCTCGACGGGCGCGACGTGCTCACCGGCTCCTACAACTGGACCAACAAAGCCGCCCACCACAACGAGGAAAACCTGGTGCTCACCACCGGCGATGCCGAGCTGGCCCGGCACTTCCTGCGCGAGTTTGCCCGCCTCACCGGCCAGCCCGAGGCCGCCACTCCCAGCCCCACGGTGCAGCGGGTGCTCAAGCGCCTGGCCGTCATTCAGTCGCTCCTGACGCTGCACGAAACCGAAGACCTGCCCAAGCACATCGAGCGCCTCGAAGCCGAGCCCCTCCCCGACCCGCGCCTGGCCGCCGTGCTCACCGCCCTGCGCGCCCACCGCTACGCCGAAGCCACCGGGTTGCTGCAAGCCTTCGTGGCCGCCCACGCCCAGGTGCGCGTATGGGAAGACACACTGCTGGCCGCCCTCCAGCTCGAAATCGCCCGCCTCGAAGCCGAGCTGCTGGCCCTCGAAGCCGAGCGCGCCGAAGCCGGCCGCCTGCTCACGGCCTTCGAGCTGTGGCACCAGCGCGAGCTAGGCGAGCTGCTGCAAGAGGTGCTGGCCCTGCGCCGCGACGTGGCCCACCACCAGCGCCACGCCTCGGCCTACGCCGAAAGCGAGTACCAGCGTGCCCACCAGCGCTACCAGCAGCAAACCCACGACCGCGAGCAAGCCCAGGCCGTGGCCGCCCACACCTTCGCCCTCGACGCCGACGGCCGCGCCACCCTCAAAAAGCTCTACCGCGAAGCCGCCCAGCTTTGCCACCCCGACCGCGTAGCCGAGGCGCATAAAAATGCCGCCACCGCGGCGTTTCAGCAGGTGCTCAGTGCCTACCAGCGCCAGGACGTGGCCGGGTTACAGGCCCAATTGCTCAACCTGCGGCGCGGCATTTTCACCGCGGCCAGCCCGGCCCTGAGCTCAGTAACCACGCTACAGGCCCGCCGCGATATGCTGGCGGCTAAGCACAGCGAGTTGATACGGGAACTGGCAGAACTGCGCGCCGCCGAAGCATTCGGGCTGGCCCAGGCAAGCGACACCGAACAGGCAGAATACCTGGCCACCAACCGCGCCGTGCTGCTAACCGACCGCGACCGCCTACAAGCACAGCTAGCGCAGCTTTTGCGGCAAGAAACTGTATAGCAACTCGTCAGGCCGTTTATCCTTGCGAGCGCAATGAAGTGGAGCGCGGCAATCTTTCCTTCACGTTGGAGTCGCTAACCCGATGAAGCGAACGACCAGGAAAGATTGCCGCGCTCCACTTCGTTGCGCTCGCAAGGACAAACGGTTTGCGTAAGCCCTATTACTGAACAACTTCAACGCAAAAGCCCGGCGGCACTTGGTACGAAACCAAATACTGCCGGGCTTTTTGCAAGAGATAAACTCCGCTTAGTTGCTGCCCAAGACAGATTGCTTGTTCTTATTGCGCTTGTAGAGGTAAGCCGCGCCGGCCGCCAGCAGCGCGCCGCTCAGTAATTTGTGCTTGGAGGTGAAGCCGCTGGTGGTGCCGTCGTCGTTGGTGTTGCCGCGGAACAGGCTGGCAATCATGCCGCCCAGGGTGCCGCTTGGTTTGTTATCGCTCATGGTGAAAGCAGGTTTAGGGTGAAGATGGTCTTTTTACGCAGGGAAGGCCGGTGGCGTTATCTGGCCAGTTCGAAATAACTGGTGGCCGGTTATTTTTCAGATTAGTGCCCCGCCGCAGTGCTAGCGGCTTGCGCCACTTACATTCGCCTTTGCGCTCGTTGCGCTTCATTTTTCGCTGCTGCTTATGCACTTCCCTCCCCTCCGCCCCTGGCTTGCCCCCGTGGCGGCCGGCCTGCTTCTGGCCAGCTGCCAGGGCCCCTCTACGGCTACCACCGAAACCGCCGCCGGCGGCGCGCCCACAGAGGCCGCGCCTACCGACACAGCCAGCGTACCCACGCCGAACGATGGCATCACGCCTGCGCTGCTGGCCCAGCACATCAAGGTGCTGGCTTCAGATGAGTTTGAGGGCCGGCGGCCGTTTACGGCGGGCGAGGAAAAAGCCACCACGTACCTGGCCAGCGAGTTCAAGAAGCTGGGCTTGCAGCCTGGCCCCGGCGGCAGCTACTTCCAGCCGGTGCCGCTGGTGGAGATTACCGGCAAGCCCGACTCCACGGCCACTATCGCGGGCGCGGGCAAGAGCCTGACGCTCAAGTACCGCACCGACTACATGTTCCTGACCGAGCGCGAAAAGCCGACGGTCGAAATCAAGAATTCGCCGCTGGTATTTGCCGGCTACGGCGTAACGGCCCCCGAGTATAAGTGGGACGACTACGCCGGCCTCGACGTGAAGGGCAAAACGGTGGTGGTGCTCATCAACGACCCCGGCAACGCGGGCACCGACACCACGCTGTTCAAGGGCCGGGAAATGACCTACTACGGTCGCTGGATGTACAAGTACGAGGAAGCCGCCCGCCACGGCGCGACCGGCCTGGTTATCATCCACGATACCAAGCCCGCCTCCTACCCCTGGACGGTGGTGCAAAGCAGCAACGGCGGCAGCAAGCTGCACCCCCAAACGCCCGACCACGGCGCCAGCAAAGTGGCCCTCGAAGGCTGGATGACCCTCGACGCGGCCAAACGGATGTTTACCGCCGCCGGCCAGGATTATGAGGCCATGTACGCCGCCGCCAACAAGCCGGGCTTCAAGGGTAAAGACTTGGGCCTGAGCCTCACCACCACGCTGCACAACAAAATCACCTACAAAACCTCCAAAAACGTGGTGGCCGTGCTGCCCGGCACTACCCGGCCCCAGGAGTACATTATTTACTCGGCGCACTGGGACCACCTCGGCATTGGCCCGGCCATCGCCGGCGACTCCATCTACAACGGCGCGCTCGACAACGCCAGCGGCTGCGCCGGCCTGCTGGCCATTGCCACAGCTTTCAAGCAAGCCAAGGAAAAGCCCCAGCGCAGCATCGTGTTCCTGGCCGTAACGGGCGAAGAGCAGGGCCTGCTCGGCTCCGATTACTATGCCCAGCACCCGCTGTTTCCGCTGAAAAACACCGTGGCCGACATCAACATGGATGAGCTGCTGGCCTTCGGCCCGATGCGCGACGTTACCATCACCGGCTACGGGCAGTCGGAACTGGACGACTACGCCCGCGCCGCCGCCAAGGAGCAAAACCGCTACGTTATCCCCTACCAGCACCCCGAAACCGGCAGCTTCTACCGCTCCGACCACTTCAGCTTTGCCAAGGTGGGCGTGCCGGCGCTGTATGCCAGCGGGGCCTTCGAGAGCCGCCTGCACGGCAAGGCGTTCGCCGAAAAAGAGCGTAAAGACTTCGAGGCCAATAACTACCACCAGCCCTCCGACCAGTACAACCCCAAGTGGGACCTGCGCGGCGCGGCCCAGGACGCCCGCCTGCTCTTCCGCATCGGCCAGAACCTCGCCGCCGAAACCACTTTCCCCAAGTGGAAAGCCGGCTCCGAGTTCCAGGCCGTGCGCCTGAAAAGCCGGCCGCGGTAGGTAGGGTTAGCACGTCATGCTGAATGCAGTGAAGCATGACGTGCTAATTGATTACCAAATACCTGCAAAAGAAGCCCGATGTGGGTGGCCGCTGGCCACCCACATCGGGCTTCTTGCTTACTCAAAATCCTGTCCGAAACTACGCTTGCTGCTTCACCAGCTCCTTCAGTTTCTTGTAAGTTTTCTTCGAGGTAGCAAACTGCTTTTTCACGGCCTCGCGGGCGTTGCCTTTGAGGGCTTTGCGGCGCAGGGCTTGCTTATAGGCTTTGATGGCCCATTTCTCGCCATAAACGTTGGCGGCCAGAATGGCCTTTTCGTCGCGGTTCGTTACCACGGCCTGGGCGTCCATCAGCTTGCGGTAGAGTTTGCCTTTGAGGGTGGTACCGGTTTCGGGCTTGGCACCGTTGGCGGTGAGGTAGCCGTTAAGATTAGCGGCAAAATGCTGGCTCTGGCCCACCAGCTGCTGGTAGTAGCTGCGCAGGTCGCCGTCCTTGGTTTCAGCCACGGCACGTTTGTAGCCTTCAATGCGGTCGTTCACGAATAGCAAGAGTTGGTCGAGGGCGGCCGTTTTGCGCTTGGCTTTGCCTTTTTTCTTGGGGGCGATGAGGTAGCTCAGGCCAGCGGCGAGCAGCGCGCCGCCCACTATTTTCTGGGTAGTAGTGAGCTTATTGAAGGCCTGGGCCGTTTTTTCGCCGGCGTCCTTCACGGGGGCGGGCACTTTGTCGAGCAGGTCTTTGCTTTTGGCGGCGGCCTCGTCGTACAGGTCTTTTACCTTATCGGCGGCGTCGCCATACAGGTCCTTGGCCTTGTCGGCGGCGTCCTCGTAGAGGTGCTTGGCTTTATCGGTCGTACCGTCGAGCAGGCCTTTGGCCTTGTCGGCCGCGTCGGAAGTGGGTTCGGGCAAATTCATTGCGTTAGTATCAGAGTGAAAGAGAATCGGGTGTTTTACGGTAAGGCGTATCAATGTGTTAGGCCAATGTTACTGATAAACGTAAATCAGCCCAATCTTTCGCAGTTGAGTAGCCCGGCCGCTCAAAAATTGCAGTAGTCCTCGGTGCCACTCAGCTGGGCCCAGCGGGCCGCTAAAAACTTGGCGTAGGCTATCGGCATCAGCCCATAGGCACCCAGCGAGTAGCCGTCGTTGACCTCCACCACCACGGTGGCCCCGGCGGCGGTGCAGCCCACGTCGAGCGAAAAGGCGGCCGGCGCTTCGGGCAGGTAGGCGGCCAGGGCGGCCTCCACCACGGCGGGGTCGAAGTGGGCGCGCCAGTCGCCCTTATAGGGGCGCGCGTCCAGGATGCGGCCGTAGCGCACGAAGCAGCGCCACTCGGCTATAAACTGCACGGGCTCGGCGCACCACACGGGCGTGTTCTGGTGCTGGTCGCCGCAGCCTACGAGGTCGCCGGTGCGGCGCACCAGCACGCCCGTAAACTTCTTGGCGTCGTGCATGGGCTTCACAAATACCGGCCAGCTTTCGGGCTGCGCCGCCACCTCATTGATGGTACTCGCCCACAGCTGCCGCCCCATAAAAGGCTGTAGCACTGCCGGATACCCTAGCTCCTCGGGCACGGCCAGGCCCAGCGACCGCAGGCCGGCGCGCACGGCCGCAATGTGGCCCACCACTACTTCGTCGGGCGCGTGGTCGCGCACCGGCGCGGCATCGGTGTAAGGCACTATCTCCCAGCCCATTTGCTGGAAGCCGTCGAGGGCCAGGTAGTTGTTCACGCTCTGGGGCAAGCCGTGGCGGTCGAAGTGAATGTGGGCGCGCATAGGAAATGAAGTTGCGGTGGTTTGCGGGGCCGCAGTCTTGGCGGGCAAGATAGCGCCATTTAACGGGGCCGCATGCTGCGCCAAGGGCTTGCATTTGGGCGCGCTATAGTAACTAGCAGGTGCCTACCAGGGCAACTCTTTTCGCATATGGCTACAGAATTTTCGCTTTTAGAACGCACCATCCTCAAAGCCAAGGGCTTGACGGAGGAACAGGTAGCTGCCCTCATAGAAATGGGTGTACTGGCCCGGACCGATTTTGAACAAATCGGCACCGTCATGACGCTGCTTGAGCTGCTGCCCGACCTCGACCCCGCCGTGGCCGCCCGCGTGCTGGAGTGGGCGCTGCCCACCGCGGCCACCGTGCCCAACCCCACCGAGATAGCGGCCGTGCTGGTACCCAATATCTCGGTCGATGCCTCCGACGCCGTGTACTGCACCCATTGCAACCACAAGCAGCCTAAGGACTACACGCCCGGCGACCTGTGCGTGAACTGCGGCCGGCAGGCCGAGCCCATTGAGCAGTGCTTTTGGTGCGGTGCCAGCGGGCCGGGCAAGCGCTGCCGCAACTGCGGGGCCAGGTTCGTGCGCACCGCCGAGCTGTCGCTGGCCCTGCTGCTGCGCCGCGAAGGCTTGCCCAAAGATGAGATTCCGCGCCGCCTTGAAGAAGCCACCGACGAGGAGAAGGACGAAATGTGGGGCCGCGTGCGCCGGGCCCGGCTGTAAGCACTACTGAATAAGAACGTCATGATTATCAGCTGATGTATTTAGCACGCTTCCCCATTGCGGCTACTAAATTATTCGATGGCCTGAACGATAATTTTTACGCCTTTTCGCACCAGTTTCAGAAGCCGGTTGGGGTCGTTATCCGGTAGGAAGATTTTTACCGCAATTCCGTCAACAAGCTAGCCGCCGTGCTCTCGCCATCAGCTTTCAACCAGCTGGTGAGCGAGGGCAGCTTTTGCAAGACCAAATCGCTGTTTACCGAGTGCTAGTACTCCGGCACCGGTGACATGGGCCTCACCTACCACCAGACCGGCTCTTGGCTCTTCCTTTTCGCGAGTGGCGAGTGTCAGCCCGGCCGCTACAAAATATACCTGGAGGGGGTGTGGCAGGTGCGGCCCTAAACCACTACCCCACCGCCGACACCGGCACCGGGTGCAGTATCAGCCACACCAGCTCGCGCAAAATCTCTCCCTCGTCCATGCTGCCGCTCTCAATGCCCTTGCTCTGCGCATCGGCCCGCCGAATGAGGTGAATGAGGTCGATGGTGCGCCCGATACTGAACTGACGCTGAGCCAGCTGATATTCCTTCTGGGCAAATTTGTTGATGCCCATCTTCTGCATGTCGGCGTCCGAGGGGTTGTTGCCGGCCTGGTGCAGCATCAGTAGCCGGGTGAAGAAGTTGAAGAGCAGCGTGAGGTTGGGAACCAGCGGGTTGGCCTTGGGGTTTGCGGCAAAGTGGGTGAGAATGCGGTTGGCCTTCAGCACGTCGCGCTGCACCAGTGCCCGTTGCAGCTCAAAAATATTGTACTCCTTGCTGATACCCACCATGCGCTGCACCAGGTCCTCATCAATGGCCTGGCCGGCTTTCACGTTGAGCAGCAGCTTATTTACCTCGTTGGCCAGGCGGCTCAGGTCGGCCCCGATGTACTCGGCCAGCAGCGCGGTGGCCCCGCCGGTTATCTGCTGCTTGCGGCTGCGCACGTAGCCGCCCAGCCACTGCGGCACCTGGCTGTCGTAGAGCTTTTTGCTGGTCATGAGCACCGCGGCGGGCGCGTCTTTGCCGGCCAGCAGCTTGCCCAGCTTCTTGCGGCTGTCCAGGGTTTTGTGCTTGTAGCAAAATACCAGCACGGTGCTGGCGAGCGGGTTTTTGAGGTAGGCTTCGAGAAAAGGCCAGGCTTTTTCGGTTTCCAGGTCGGCCACGGCCTGCGCTTCTTTCACAATAACCACCGTGTGGGCGCTCATCATCGGAAAGCGCTTGGCCTGGCCCAGAATGCTGGCCACGTCGGTATCCTTGCCGTAGAGCACCGTTTGGTTGAAGCTGCGCTCGCTCTCGGGCAGCACCGCACCTTCGAGCGCATCGGCCACGTTATCAATGAAATAGGGCTCATCGCCCTGCAAAAAATACACCGGCTGAAACTGCCGCTGCTGCACTTGTTTCAGAATGGCGTCGGCGTCCTGTGTCAAGGGGTGAATCGGTGAATGAGTGAGTCGGTGAATGAATTACTTAGCCATTCAGCCTTCGGCAAAGGTAAAACCGCCTAGTACCTTTGGGGCTTTCCTGCGGCGAATGCTACCCCCGCATTCACGCATTCACCCACTCGCTCCTTCATCCCTTGAACCTTCTTGAAGAACTAAAGTGGCGCGGCATGTACCACGATGCCATGCCCGGCACCGCCGAGCACCTGGCCAGCGCCGCGCCCGTATCGGGCTACATCGGCTTCGACCCCACGGCGGCCTCGCTGCACATCGGCAACCTGGCCACTATTATGCTGCTCGTGCACTTGCAGCGCGCCGGCCACCGCCCGGTGGCCCTGGTGGGCGGCGCCACCGGCATGATTGGCGACCCCAGCGGCAAATCGGCCGAGCGCAACCTGCTCGACGAAACCACGCTGCGCGCCAACCAGGCCGGCATTCGGGCCCAACTCGAAAAATTCCTGGAATTCAACGACTCGCCCACCGGCGCGGTGCTCGTCAACAACTACGACTGGTTTAAGGATTTCAGCTTCCTGGGCTTTCTGCGCGATGTGGGCAAGCACCTGACGGTGAACTACATGATGGCCAAAGACTCGGTGAAGCGCCGCATCGGCGGCAGCGAGGATGCCGCCGGCACCGGCGGCAGCGAGGGCATCAGCTACACCGAGTTCAGCTACCAGCTGCTGCAAGGCTATGACTTCTTTCACCTCTACAAAAACCTGGGCTGCACCCTGCAAATGGGCGCCAGCGACCAGTGGGGCAACATCACCACCGGCACCGAGCTCATTCGCCGCCTCGGCGGGCCCGACGATAAAGCCTATGCCCTTACGGGCCAGCTCATTACCAAGGCCGACGGCACCAAGTACGGCAAGAGCGAAACCGGCACCGTGTGGCTCGACCCGGCCCTGACCTCGCCCTACCAGTTCTACCAGTTTTTCCTGCGCGCCGAAGACGCCGACGCCCCGCGCCTCATCCGCGTGTTTACGCTGCTTAGCCAGCCCGAAATCGAGGCCATCGAAGCCGAACACGCCCAAAACCCCGGCCTCAAAACGCTGCAAAAGGCGCTCGCCAAGGACGTAACCATCCGGGTGCACTCCGCGGCGGCCTACGAGGCGGCCGTGGCGGCCTCCGAGGTGCTGTTTGGCAAGGGCGACCTGGCCGCGCTCGACGAAGCCACCCTGCTCGACGTGTTTGCCGGCGTGCCCCACCTGCGCGTACCCCGCGCCGAAACCACCGAGATGCCCCTGGCCGTGCTGCTCAGCGAAGCCACCGACAAAAAGATTCTGCCCTCGCGCGGCGAAGTGCGCAAGCTGGTGCAAGCCAATGGCTTAAGCATTAATGGCCAAAAGGCCACCTCGCCCGACACACCGGTGGCCGAACTGCCGCTGCTACTGGGTAAGTACCTGGTTATCAAGAAGGGCCGTAATTTCTTTTTGATTGAGTTGAGTTAACGGTTTCGCATACCAATCGTTCGAGTGGGCGCCTCAACCCCCAGCCCCCTCTCCGAAAAAGAGAGGAGGAGCCTGACGACCGCGCAAAACCGTTCTCCCCCCTCCTTTTCGGAGAGGGGGTCAGGGGCTGAGGCGCCTGTCTGAACGACAACAAACCCCCATAACACGAAAAAGCCCGGTCGATTGACCGGGCTTTTTTGGCTTGGCAGCCGTCCGTGAAATCCGATTAATCCAAAAATCTTGGATTAATCTGTCAGTCAGACTACTTCTTTTTAGCCGCAGGAGCAGCTTTTTTGGCGGTGGCCGGAGCCGCTTTCTTGGCAGCAGCCGGAGCGGCTTTTTTAGCAGCCGGGGCTGGGGCCGCGCCATCTTTCGTTGAGTTCTTCATGTTCTGAACCTCCAAACGGATGGCCTGCGCATGATTTTTCAAGTCCTGCATGCCCTTGCGAACGCGCGTGCCGGCGGCCGCATTGTTCTTGTCGTACGACTTTTCGAAGTCATCCTCCAGCGAGTTAATCAGGTCTTTGATTTGGTTGAAAGGATTTGCCATGAAAATGGGTTGGTAATGGGTGAGAGGGAGAACTAGCGCTTACGCGGCCCTAATATACAGGCGCTTTCTACGCAAGCAAGTTTTCCAGGTTTTTTTCAAAACCGCATTTCTGGCCTCGCAGGGCCCTTTTTTTTTGCATCATGCGTTTTTGGTGAAGCTGCCAAGCTCGTCTATATCGGAAATGTGCAAAAAAACAAACGCGCCAGCCGCCCCGAAGGGCAACTGGCGCGTGGCAGTTGACTTACTAGCTACCAAGGCGTTACACCGTGGCAGCCTGCTTGCTATAGAGGCCCTTATCGAGCTTGCTGGCAATGATTTCGAAGGCCGTAATGGTCGCGTCTACATCAGCCAGCGAGTGCACGGCCGTGGGAATGAGGCGCAGCATAATTACGCCCTTGGGCACCACCGGGTACACCACGATGGAGCAGAAAATACCGTGATTCTCGCGTAAATCGAAGGTTAGGGCCGTAGCATCGGGGATTTGGCCATTCAGGAACACCGGCGTTACCGGCGACTGCGTGGTGCCAATGTTGAAGCCTTTTTCGCGCAGGCCGCTTTGCAGGGCGCGCACAATGGTCCACAGGTTTTCGCGGTACTCGGGGTGGTTGCGAATCAGCTCCAGGCGCTTGAGCGCGCCCACCACGAGGGGCATGGGCAGCGACTTGGCGAAAATCTGGCTGCGCATGTTGTAGCGCAAATATTCAATAACGCCCTCCTGCCCCGCCACGAACGCGCCGATGCTGGCCATGCTCTTGGCGAAGGTGTAAAAAATCAGGTCTACGCCCTCAATGCAGTCCAAATGCTCGGCCGTACCCGCGCCCGTGGGCCCCAGCGTGCCAAAGCCGTGGGCGTCGTCCACGAAGATGCGGAAGTTGAATTTCTCCTTCAGCTTCACGATTTCGGGCAGCTTGCCCAGGTTGCCCGACATGCCAAACATGCCTTCGGTAATCACCAGGATGCCGCCGCCGGTTTCGTCAGTGAGGCGCTTGGCGCGCTCCAGCTGCTTTTCGAGGCTCTCCATGTCGTTGTGGTTGAACACGAAGCGCTTGCCCTGGTGCAGGCGCACACCATCGATGATGCAGGCGTGCGACTCGGCGTCGTACACAATGGCATCGTGGCGGCTCACCAGCGCATCGATAATGCTCACCACGCCCTGGTAGCCGAAGTTGAGCAGCAGCGCGCTGGGCTTGTGCACGAACTCGGCCAGCTCGTTTTCGAGCTGCTCGTGCAGGTTGGAGTTGCCGCTCATGATACGAGCGCCCATGGGGTAGGCCATGCCGTAGTCGCTGGCCCCGTCGATATCGGCCTGCCGCACCTCGGGGTGGTTGGCCAGGCCCAGGTAATTATTTAAGCTCCAGGTTAATACCTCTTTGCCGCGAAACATCATCCGGGGCTGAATCTGGCCTTCGAGCTTGGGAAACGTGAAGTAGCCGTGGGCGTAATGGGAGTGCGAACCCAGCGGGCCTCGATTGGCCGTAACGCGGTCGAAAATATCCACTGAAAAACTTGGGGGAATAAGGTAGGAGAGCAATAACGGCGAGCGCCAGGGCTCACGCAGCAAAATAAGTAAACCGCAAAGATAAGCCGGTGCGGCCCTTGTACATAATTTGGGCATGGCGGCGGGCGGCCGCTGGCTCCATATAGTACCAAGGTAGCGGTTTAAGGTTTTCTTTGTGGCTGTAAAACCGTAGCGTAAGCTTTAGCTTGCGAGTGAGCGCAGCGAGCATCTGGCGTACGGCCCGGCCCCGCCTGCTCGCTGCGCTCACT
>NZ_JASITD010000012.1 GCF_030063445.1 Hymenobacter sp. H14-R3
AATCTTTCCTTCACGGTGGGGGTAGTAATTTCAATGATGCGAACGACCAGGAAAGATTGCCGCGCTCCACTGCGTTGCGCTCGCAAGGACAACCGGCTTTTGCGTAAGCCCTACGAAAACTACCATAACCAGTCGCGCCCGCTGCGGCCCTGAACTACCAGGGGCGCGTTACTGTCTGGGAACTGCCTGCGTATTATCCATCTTCTGTTGACCTGTGCCTGGCTGCTCGCAGTCCCGTTTGATGCCCGATAAATTCATTCTATCTATTCAGCGCCCGCTGGCGCTGCCGGCGGCTTTCTTCCCCGACACTACGCCCGCCACGTATTCGCGGGCCGATTTTGGGCCCGATTTTCACTGGGGCGCGGCCTGCGCGGCCTACCAGGTGGAGGGTGCGTGGCAGCAGCAGGGCAAGGGGCCCAGCATCTGGGATGAATTTACGCGCCGGCCGGGGGCCATTGCGCGGGGCGAGCACGCGCGGGTAGGCACCGATTTTTTTACCCGCTACGAGCAGGATTTGGACCTGGCCCAAGGCTTGGGGCTGACTGATTTTCGCTTCTCGGCGGCTTGGTCGCGGGTGCTGCCCGAGGGCGTGGGCGCGGTGAACCGGCGCGGCCTCGATTTTTACGACCGCCTCGTGGATGCCTGCCTGGAGCGCGACCTGCGCCCCTGGCTCACGGTGTACCATTGGGATTTGCCGCTGGCTTTGCAGCAGCGCGGCGGCTGGGCCAACCGCGCCGTGGTAGACTGGCTGGCCGACTACGCCCAGGTGCTGGCCCGCCGCCTCGGCGACCGCGTGCAGCACTGGATGGTGCTCAACGAGCCGATGGTGTTTGTGGGGGCGGGGCACGCGCTGGGCGTGCACGCGCCGGGGCGGCGCAGCCTGCCGGGCTTTTTGGCGGCGGCCCACCACGCCACGCTGGCCCAGGCCGAGGGCGGCCGGGCGCTGCGGGCGGCCCTGCCGGGTACGGCGCGCATCGGCACTACGTTTTCGTGCTCGCACCTCACGCCCGACCGGCCGGGCCACGGCCCCAGCGAGGCCGCCACGCGCCGCGTCGATGCCGTGCTCAACCGCTTTTTTGTGGAGCCCACCCTCGGCCTGGGCTACCCCACGGCCGAGCTGCCCGCGCTGGGCTGGCTGCTGCGCCGCTACCAAAAGCCGGGCGACGAAGCGCGCCTGAAGTTTGACTTCGACTTCTGGGGCATTCAGAACTACACCCGTGAGGTGGTGCGCCGCGCGCCCTGGCTGCCGCTGCTGGGCGCGGCCCTGGTGCCGGCCGCCAAGCGCGGCGTGCCCGTAACCGAAATGGGTTGGGAAGTATACCCGGAATCAATCTATGAAATGCTGAAGCAGTACGCCGCCTACCCCGGCGCGCCCGAGCTGTATATAACGGAGTCGGGCGCGGCCTTCGCCGATGCGCCGGCGGCCGGCCGCGTGCCCGATGCCGCCCGCCGGGCCTACTACCAGGCGGCCATCGGGCAGGTGCTGCGCGCCCGCCGCGAAGGTATTCGGGTAAACGGCTATTTCCCGTGGAGCTTCACCGACAACTTTGAGTGGGCCGAGGGCTACCGGCCGCGCTTCGGCCTGGTGCACGTCGATTACGAAACCCAGGAGCGCACGCTGAAGGACTCGGGCCGCTGGTACGGCGAGTTTCTGGCCGGGGCAGAAGTAGCGCGGACGTTGTAGTCCGCGCCTGGGTAGTAGCTCAGCACATACCCGGGTGCAGGCTAACTGCGCGGGTGCGGACTAGAAAGTCCGCGCTACTATTCGCTACTACTCTACCTATGCTGGCAGCATGGCCCGGCAACTCATAAACTCTTCAATCAAGCGCTCGGGCTGCTGCTCGTCAAACTCCCCAAAACCCAGCACAAACGCCGGCGCGGGCTGCACAAACCGGATGGCCTCGGTTACAGCCTCCAGATAGGGTTGGATGCGCTCGGGGTCGCCGCCGGCGGCCGCAAACTCGGCATCCCAGCGGAGGGCGGCCGGGCCTTTGCGCACCAAAAAGGGCAGCACAAACGGGATGTAGCGGCTGAAAACCGGGTTTTCGGCGCTGGTCAGGCGGGTGTCGGGCCACACGTGAAACTGGCCGAACGAGGCCGGCGGGGCCACCACGAAGCGGGCCTGCTCGTCGGCCATCGCCCCAAATAAGTCGGCGCGGTTGGGCTGCGCATAAAGCTGCGCGTAAGCCGCGTACCACACCGTGACGCCCGCCGGGTTGACGAGCTGGTAGGGGTGAAACGAGCTGCTGAGGCTCACCCCGCCGTGCTCGCCGATGACGAGGTTATACAGCTCGCCAAAATGCTGCATATCAGTCGATTGTTGATAGGGGTTGTCGGTGAGGCCGTAGAGGTAGAAGCTGGCAAACTCGGTGAGGGAGGGCGCGGGCGCGGGCGGCGAAAGGTCGGACATGGGAGCAGGGCGTGGGGAAGAACGCCGCCGGGGCGGGCCGGGCGGACGGCGCAAAGTTCGGGGGTGGCGGGTGGCTGGCGGCCGGGGCGGTGCTACTTTCAGCGGGCCGCGCCGTATGGGGCTGGCGCTCATCCTTTTCCCACCCGTTCGCCATGTCCGTTTCCCGTCGTCACTTCCTGCACCAGGCCGCGGCCGTGGCTGCCACCGCCGCCCTGGCCCCGCAGGCCATTGCCGGCGCGCTGGCCAAGCAGCCGTTTTTTGAGATATCTCTGGCCGAGTGGTCGTTGCACAAGGCACTGTTCAGCAAGAAAATCAGCAACCTGGATTTTCCCGGCATTGCCAAAAAGGACTACGGCATTAGCGTGGTGGAATACGTCAACCAGTTTTTCAAAGACAAAGCCGAGGATACCAAGTACTTAGCTGACCTCTTGCAGCGCTGCCGCGACCACGGCGTGCGCAACCACCTCATTATGGTGGATGGCGAGGGCGACCTGGGCGCGCCCAACCAAGCCGAGCGCCTCCAGGCAGTCGAAAACCACTACAAATGGGTGGATGCCGCCAAGTTTCTGGGCTGCCTCACCATCCGGGTCAATGCCTTTGGCAAGGGCACGGCCGCCGAGGTGCAGCAGGCCGCCGTGGATGGCCTGGGCCGCCTCAACGAGTACGCCCAGAAGCAGCGCATCAACGTGATTGTGGAAAACCACGGCAGCTACACCTCCGATGGAAAGTGGCTGCTCCAAACCATTCGGGAAGTGGGCCAGCCCAGCGTGGGCATCCTGCCCGATTTTGGCAACTTCTGCATCCGGCGCGACACCGGCGATTTGTACCAGGGCACCTGCCTCGAATCGTACGACAAGTACCAGGCCGTGCAGGAGTGGATGCCCCTGGCTAAAGGCGTGAGCGCCAAAACGTTTGACTTCGACGCGGCCGGCAACTGCGTCGAAACCGACTACCCCAAGATGTTCCGCATCATCAAGGAATCGGGCTTTAAAGGCTACGTAGGCATCGAGTACGAAGGCGAAAAGCTGAGCGAAGACGACGGCATCCGCAAAACCAAAGCGCTGCTGGAAAAAATAGGCCGGGCATGAAGAAGGTAGCGTGGACTCTGCGAGTCCGCGCGTGGGGCGGTCGCGCAATGCCCGGCCACAGCCCCCATGCACCAGGATAAAAAAACCTGCCGTTGCGCAACTGCTCCCACTCGCGGACTCGCAGCGTCCGCGCTGCACCGCGTTACTTTTGGCCTTCGCTCCTTGCTTTCTGCTATGCTGCTCACCATTACCACCACCCACCAGCCCGCTACCGACCTGGGCTACCTGCTGCACAAAAACCCGGCGCGCCTGCAAAGCGTGGAAATAACCGGCGGCCAGGCCCACGTTTTCTACCCCGAAGCCACGGCCGAGCGCTGCACCGCCGCCCTGCTGCTCGACCTCGACCCCATTGGGCTGGTGCGCGGCCGGGGCGGCGCGCCCGGCGAGGGCGGCTTTGCCCTGGCCGAGTACGTCAACGACCGGCCCTACGTGGCGTCGTCGTTTCTGAGCGTGGCGCTGAGCAAGGCGTTTGGCACCGCCATGAACGGCACCTGCAAGGACCGCCCCGCCCTGCCCGCCGAGGTGCTGCCGCTGGCCGTGACGGTGGCCGTGGTATCGGCCCCCGGCCCCGACTGGCCGCGCCGCCTCTTCGAGCCGCTGGGCTACGTGGTTGAAACCGAGGCGTACCCGCTCGACCCCACCCAGCCCGAATGGGGTGATAGCCAGTACTATACTCTGCACCTGCGCCACGATGGCCTGCGCCTGCAAGACGTGCTCACGCACCTCTACGTGCTGCTGCCCGTGCTCGACAACGACAAGCACTACTACGTAGACCAGAACGAGGCCGAAAAGCTGCTGCACCGCGGCGGCGACTGGCTGCCCCGCCATCCCGAGCGCGGCTTCATCACGCGCCGATACCTGCGCTACCGGGCGCTATACGTGAACCCCGCGCTGGCTAGGTTGCTGGAGGGGGAGGAAGCAGAAGAATCGCCCTCCGAGAGCGCCTCCCCCCCCGGCCCCCTCTCCGAAAAAGGAGAGGGGGAGCCAGACGATTTTCAAAATCTCTCTGGGCGAAAATTAGAGCTAGAAACTAATGCTAGTTCCCCCTCTCCTTTTTCGGAGAGGGGGCTAGGGGGTGAGGCGCCCGTGCAGGGCGACCTACCCGACCCCAAAGCCGAAAAGATTTCCCTCCACGACCAGCGCCTCCAGCAAGTGGCCCAGGAAATCTACCAGCTGGGCCCCAAGCGCGTGCTCGACCTGGGCTGCGGCGAGGGCAAGCTCCTGCGCCTGCTGCTGCGCCAGCACAAGATTGAATATATCCTGGGCATGGATGTGGCGCACCAAGCGCTAGCCCGCGCCGCCCAGCGCCTGCACCTGGCCGAGATGCCCCCGCGCCAGCGCGCCCGCCTCGACCTTATCCAGGGCTCGCTGCTGTACCGCGACGACCGCCTGGCCGGCTTCGACGCGGCGGCGCTGGTCGAAGTTATCGAGCACCTCGACCCCAGCCGCCTCGCCGCCCTCGAAGCCGTGGTGTTTGGCCACGCCCGCCCGGCGCACGTCTTCGTCACGACCCCCAACGCCGACTACAACCAGCGCTACGACCGCCTCGCGGCCGGCACCTTCCGTCACGCCGACCACCGCTTCGAGTGGAGCCGCGCCGAGTTTGCGGCCTGGGCCACCGCCGTGGCCGAGCGCCACGGGTATCAGGTGCGGCTGGTGGGCATGGGGGAGGAGGCGGAGGAAGTAGGCGCGCCCTCGCAGATGGCGGTGTTTGGGTTGATGTAGTAGCTTGTTGAAATTAGCTACTTTCAGCAAGGTTTTAAGAAACAGATGAAGAAGATGATTAGCATAGATGATATTAATATCATCTATGCTAATCATCTTCTTCATCTGTTTCTACTTGTGAAATACTTAAGTACTTCGCGAACTCAGTGCTTTCCAAATCATATTCTATAATGCTTTTAGCAATTTCAAAATTCACTACTGTTACGCTAACGTCCATTTTGCCGAAGCCGAATCCATTACCGTCAGCATGGCCAAGGCCGGTCCAACCCATCAGTTGGTCTAATCTTTCTTCTAATCGATGAAGCTTTTTTAAACGTGTAGCATTCATTACTTTGGCCTCGTATTCTATCACTAGAATACTTTCTGTCTCAGATTCAGTAAATCCCTCCACACGCTTCATATCGATTGCCTCTTGAATGAGTGCTCGAAACTTAGTTTGGCCACTAGCTCTGACCATTTTAGTTGAACCTCGCTCTCCTACAATTCCCCAGTGAATAATTCCACTTTTAGGCGTTTTGTCCCAGGTTTCCCAGTAATGTAAGATGCCGTCTTGTTTTGTATAAAGCTTAATCATGAGTGAAATTTTATTAATTATTAGGCGTTTTTATTTCTGCCCCAAGCTATTTTAAATCTCATCGGCCACTCTCAGGCCCGCTCATCGGTAGTCATAGACACGGAACGCTTTCATTCTTTCGTAGCAATAAAAGCATTTTGTGTAAACCCCTATACCCCCTGGTGCTGATGCGGCCGAAACAGCCGCTTGCTCTTGATAAACTGCTGCACCTTGATATTCTCCCACATAATGAGCTTGTCGCCCACGCGGGTGATGGCCCGGATGTCGCCATCCTGCGACACGACGAAGCCCAGGCTGCCCGCGTGGTTCCAGCAGTAGGCAAACATGGAGCGGTGCTATGGTTCTAAGATGTGTCACCAACCAAATAAGCATAAAAACTATTCCACACTCAACTTCAAATGCCCGCCCAAGCCTTCCCGAATAATCCGCATCAGCGTTGAAAGACGAATATCCGACGCGTCGTTTTCGATACGCGAGATATACGTTTTCGTAGTGCCGCATTTCTCGGCCAATTGCGCTTGAGTAAGGCCTTTTTCTTTTCGTAGCTCTTGCAGCATGGCCCCGAGCTTAAAGGCTTCGAAGCCTTCTTCAAACTCTTCGCGGGCGGGGGTGCCGTGTTCGCCGTATTGCGCGGTGAGGTGGTCGGCAAACGAGGTGAGGTGGTTAGCGGGCTGCTTTTTCATCGAAGTATTGTTGCTTGATTTTTTCGGCTAAGGCCAATTCGTTTTTGGGCGTTTTCGGCGTCTTTTTCTGGAAGCCGTTGACGAGAATAATAAGCTGACCTTTATCAAAAAAGCTGAAGACGCGGTAGATATCGGAGCCAACTTCAACTCGAATTTCATACAAACCCTCGCTGCCAGCGAGGTGCTTAAAATACTTTTCGGGTACCCGCTCTACGGTGGCCAGCAGTTTCAAGGTCCAGTTGAATTTCTTCTGAACCTCCGGCTTTAGCGTGGCAAAGAAATCCAGGTAGTGGTGACGGTAGTAAAATACGTTGCGAACAAACTCTTCTGCCATGCGCCAAAGTTAGCTAATTGGATAACATTATCCAAGCCATAATAATGCTCATGATATCCTAAAATATTGAAGGAGTGATGATTGCGGAATAGGCACAGCCTGTAAAGCCCCTACACTCCCTGGTGCTGATGCGGCCGAAACAGCCGCTTGCTCTTGATAAACTGCTGCACCTTGATATTCTCCCACATAATGAGCTTGTCGCCCACGCGGGTGATGGCCCGGATGTCGCCATCCTGCGACACGACGAAGCCCAGGCTGCCCGCGTGGTTCCAGCAGTAGGCAAACATGGAGCGGTGCCGGGTGCCGTAGTGGCTGGGGCTCACCGGCAGCAGCTTGCGCTCGTCTACGGTGGCCTGGGTGGCCACGTACACGAGGTCGGGCGCTTTCACGCTGCGGATAACCACCCCGAAGCCGCGCACCTCCAGGTCGGGCGAGAGCACCACCAGGCCGTCGATGCACGAGAGCGCGGCCACAAACATGATGGCCCCTTTTAGCTCGTCGCTGGTTTCGCTTTTGTCGGTGGCGGCCACGTTTTCCTGCAAGTACAGGTGCGAGGGCAGGGTGTTCTGCTCCAGGTCAATGTACTCATTCATAATGGTTTCGGTGTGCGTGAAGCTGGCGATGTCGAACTTCACGAACTGCACGATGGCCCGAAACAGCCGGCCGTAGCTGAGGTGGTGCTTGATGCTGAGGCCGGTTTCGGTGTCGGGCGTGATGAGGAACGCGCCGCCGTGCTGGTAGTCCTGCATCTTGAGCAGGATGCGGCAGAGCGAGCGGCTGATGACGTTGTTGAGGTAGCCGCTCCAGTCGTCGAGCACGTCGCTGCCCAGCTCGTCGGTAAAGTGCTGGCGCACGGCGGCTTGGTAATCGGTGCTGTGCTGGCCCAGCAGCGCCCGCACCGGCCCGCTGGCAAATACGTCCACGTAGTTGCTAATCAGCACGTTGTGCTTGAGGTTGGCAATCAGCTCGTAGTCGAGCATCACGTGCAGGTTGCCGATGTCGTTGATGGCCGTGCGAAACAGGCCGGGCTGCTCAGGGCTGAACGTGGACTCGTAGTTGATGAAGCTGCGGTAGTGGTAGGCCTGGTCAATCAAGCCCCAGATAAACAGCTCGTTGTGCGCGTCGTAGTCCACGGCCAGCGAGGTGCTCCACGGGTCGGCGGCCTTGGAGAGCTTCACCAGGTTCTTGACCGTGAACGGGATGCGCTCGCCGAAGGGCACGCACGTCCAGCGGTGGGCCACTTTTTTGCGGGGCGGGTTGGGGTCGGGGTTCTCGGCATCCAGCAGCGTTACGGTAACCTTAATAAGCTGGCCCTCTTCGGTTTGCAGGCTGGTGAAGAACAGGTTTTCAAACAGGGTCGTCAGCACGGCCAGCGGCGGCTGCCGTGCCCCGGTTTTAGCGCGCTTCAACTTGCTGAATACGAATTTGGCTAAGTCTTTCGGGGTGGAGTTCATGTCAGGAATATTAGTAGGGGCCTTGAAAACCAGGACTTATGCAGCCCCGATTTCCCGCTGAGTTGCGCGGAGGTAATTCGCTGAGGTTCGCTGAGTCCGGCAGAAAGGCTCAGCGAACCTCAGCGGGGTACCTCCGCGTAACTCAGCGGGAAAGCTACCTCGCCTATTCGCTGCTTAAGTTCTGTTAAAGCATCTTTGCGTAAGTTGCTACCCGCGCCAAAGATAAATTACGCCCATGCCCGCTGCCACCCTCAAGCTTCCCGAACTCTCCCTGGTGCTGCTCATCGGCAGCACGGGCGCGGGCAAATCCACGTTTGCGCGCCGCTTGTTCAAGCCCACCGAAATTGTGTCGTCGGATACCTGCCGGGGCCTGGTGTCAGACGATGAAAACAGCCTCGACGCCACCAACGACGCCTTCGACCTGCTGCACTACTGGGTGGCCAAGCGCCTCAAGCGCGGCCGCCTCACCGTGGTAGACGCCACCAACGTGCGCGCTGAAGACCGCAAGGCCTTCGTGGCGCTGGCCCGGCAGTACCACTGCCTGCCGGTGGCCATCGTGCTCGATGTGCCCGAGAGCGTGGCCGCCGACCGCAACCGCCAGCGCCCCGACCGCGCCGGCCCCAAGCCCCACGTTATCGCCAACCACCGCCGCCTGCTGCGCCAGGGCCTGCGCACGCTCAAGCCGGAGGGTTTCCGGCACATTTACCACCTGCGCGGGGTGGCGGAAATCGACGCCGTGCAGGCGATAGTGCGCGACCCGCTGCACAACAACCGCCAGGCCGAAACGGGACCGTTTGACATCATCGGCGACGTGCACGGCTGCTATACCGAGCTGTGCGAGCTGCTGGCTAAGCTGGGGTATCGTGTTGTGGAGGAGGAGGTTAGGGATGCGCGGGACTTGGGCGTGCGGGTGGTGCGGGCGCCCTCCGCGGAGGGCGGCCCCAGCCTTACCCGCAAAGTCATCTTCCTCGGTGACCTCGTAGACCGTGGCCCCGCCTCGCCGCAAGTATTGCGCCTGGTAATGAGCATGGTACGCGACGGCCTGGCCCTGTGCGTACCCGGCAACCACGACATAAAACTGCTGCGCCACCTTAACGGTAAAAACGTAACTACTACCCACGGCCTGGCCGAAACCCTCACCCAGCTCGAAGCCGAAACGCCCGCCTTCAAAGAGCAGGTGCGGCTGTTTCTGGATAAGCTGGTGAGCCACTACGTGCTCGACGGCGGCCGGCTGGTGGTGGCCCACGCGGGCCTCACCGAAGCCATGCAGGGCCGCGGCTCGGGGGCCGTGCGCAGCTTCGCGCTGTTTGGCGAAACGACTGGCGAAACCGATGAATTCGGCCTGCCCGTGCGCTACCACTGGGCCAGCGAGTACCGCGGCCGGGCCATGGTGGTGTACGGCCACACGCCCGTGCCCGACCCCGAATGGCTCAACAACACCATCGACATTGACACCGGCTGCGTGTTTGGCGGCCGCCTCACCGCCCTGCGCTACCCCGAGCGGGCGCTGGTGACCGTGCCCGCCCACCAGGTGTACGCCGAGCCCAGCCGCCCGCTGCACTACAACCCGCACCAGCTTAGCCAGCCCGGCCAGCCGGCCGCCGATGAGCCCGCAGCCACCGCCCAGCAGCAGCACGACGACCTGCTCGATATTCGCGACGTAACAGGTAAGCAGCTCATTAACACGCGGTTGCTCAATACAGTAACTATTCGGGAGGAAAACGCCGTGGCCGCCCTGGAGGTGATGTCGCGCTTTGCGCTTAACCCCAAGTGGCTGCTGTATTTGCCGCCCACCATGTCGCCCACCGAAACCTCGGAGCTGCCCGACCTGCTGGAGCACCCCGCCGAAGCCTTCGCCTACTACCAGCGCCAGGGCGTGGCGCGCGTGGTGTGCGAGGAAAAGCACATGGGCAGCCGCGTGGTAGTGGTGCTGGGCCGCGACGAGGCCGCCATTCAGCGCCGCCTGGGCGTGGTGGGCGAGGGCATCGGCAAGTGCTACACCCGCACCGGCCGCAACTTCTTCAACGATAGTGAGTTAGAAAACGCCTTCCTGGCGCGCCTGCGCGATGCCCTCAGCACGGCCGGCTTCTGGGAGAAGTTCGATACTGACTGGGTGTGCCTCGATGCCGAGCTGCTGCCGTGGTCGGCCAAGGCCCAGGAACTGGTCAAAAACCAGTACGCCGCCGTGGCCGCTGCCGCCAGCGCTGCCCTGCCCCAGGTCGAAGCCGCCCTGGTGGCTGCCGCCGCCCGCGGCCTCGACGGGGCCGCCGCGCTGCTGGCGCGCACCAGCGCCCGCCGCGAAGCCGCCACCGACTACGCCGATGCCTACCGCCGCTACTGCTGGCCCGTGCAGTCGCTCGACGACCTCAAGCTGGCGCCCTTCCACCTGCTGGCCACCGAAGGCAAAACGTACTTCGACCGCGACCACGCCTGGCACATGGAAACCCTGCGCGCCCTCAGCCTCGCTGACCCCGGCCTGCTGCGCGCCACGCCCTACCGCGTAGTCGACCTCACCAACCCCGCCGAAGTAGAGGCCGCCACTGACTGGTGGGCCACCCTCACCGCCGGCGGGGGCGAAGGCATGGTGGTGAAGCCCTACGACTTCATCCCCACCACCGGCCGCACGCTCGTGCAGCCCGCCCTCAAGTGCCGCGGCCGCGAGTACCTGCGCATCATCTACGGCCCTGACTACCTGCTGGATGGAAATCTGGAGCGCCTGCGCCAGCGCAACGTGAAGGCCAAGCGCAATCTGGCCCTGCGCGAATTCGCCCTCGGCGTGGAGGGTCTGGAGCGTTTCGTGGCCGGCCAGCCGCTGCGCGCC
Source organism: Hymenobacter sp. H14-R3 (assembly GCF_030063445.1). GTDB lineage: Bacteria > Bacteroidota > Bacteroidia > Cytophagales > Hymenobacteraceae > Hymenobacter. Next base: position 11,090 of record NZ_JASITD010000012.1, read on the forward strand.
GTGCACCAGTGCGTATTTGGCGTGCTGGCCCTGGAAAGCGAGCCCGTGGACCCGCGCTTGTAGTCGGTAGTTCAAATAGAAACGAGCATGACAGTTTCTATGCATGACAGGTCCTATTTGGGGTAGGCAGTAAGCAACAACTCAATTATAATCTGGCCGTTAGGCCAAGCTCCACATGTGCGGGTTTCACCTCTTTCCACCCATGAAAAACCTTAGTTTCCTGCCGCTTATCGCGGCCCTTTGCTGCTGGCTGGCTAGTGGCCCCGTAACCGCCCACCCCACTGCCGAGCGCCCCACGTATTTCGAGCTGAAAGTATATCACCTGAAAAATGCGCGCCAGGAGGCCCGCGTCGATAGCTTTTTGCAGCAGCAATATTTGCCAACAATGCGGGCGGCGGGCATCGCCCCCATCGGCGTGTTCAAGCCCATCGGCAATGACACGGCCGCCGACCGGCGCATCTACGTTTTCACGCCCTTCACCTCCCTGAAACAGTGGGAGCAGGTGGGCAAAGCCACCGTGCCCAAGCTGCTCGCGGCCGGCGGTAGCTACGAGAATGCCGCCTACACTAACCCCGCTTATACGCGCCTGGAAACCCTGTTTATCAAAGCGTTCGATGAGATGGCCGGCCTGACGGCCCCGGCTCTAACCGCGCCCAAGAGTGAGCGCGTGTACGAGCTGCGCAGCTACGAAGGGGCCAGCGAAAAGATATTCCGCAACAAGGTGCAGATGTTCAACGCGGGCGGCGAAATCAAGCTGTTTTCACGGCTGAACTTCAACGCCATTTTCTACGGTGAAGTCCTGTTCGGCCCCAAAATGCCGAACCTCATGTACATGACCTCCTTCGCCAATATGCCCGACCGCGAGGCGCACTGGAAAGCCTTCGGCGCCGACCCCGAGTGGAAAAAGCTCTCCTCCCTGCCCGAGTACCAGAACAACGTGTCGCACATGGACATCACCTTTCTGCGGCCGGCGGCTTACTCCGGTTTATAGGTACTAAGCTGCGTATCAGCTAGCTACTTCGGACAATCTATGGGCGACAGCACGTTTTTGGAGTCGAAACGCAGCGCCTGGGGTTTCGCAAACACCGTTTTGCCGGCGCGCTCGGCTACGTCGCCGTAGCCCTTCACGAAGCCCACGCCGCGCCGCACAAACGCCACCTGCCGCACCGAGGTTGTGCCCTCCGACTGAAACGTGTAATCCGCCCGCAGCGTGTCGCCGCGCAGCGTACCCTGGATGGTGCCCTCGTTGCGGTCTTTCTCGAAGTAGTTGTAAGTCAACTGGCCCGTTGCGGTGGGCTCGGTGGTTTGCAGCGTGAGGCGCACCGTGTCTTTGCCCGTGGTATAGGCGTAGCACTGGGGCCCGGCTGGGGTAGGTGGCAGTGCAGTAGTGGGCTGCTGACCAGTAGTTTGCGGTGACTCCTGCTGGCAGGCCGTAAGCAGCCCCGGGCCAGTAGCTAAAAAGATGAAAGCTATAAATCGCATGATATGAAGTAGTTAGTGAATCTGCTGCTGTCAGCAGGCGACCACGAAGGTGGTGAAGTTTTCGATGAGCGCCGCTTGTTCCTCAGGCCGCCATTGCAGCCGGTACGCCACCGGCCGGCCACCGATGCTAACGTACACCGTCAGCCCGTCCTCATAAGGTACAAAGTTGGTGCGCTCAAATACCCAGGTTTCGCCCACCGGGTGCGTTTGGTAGTTATAATCAATGAACTCCCGCACCACGCAGTAGCGCTGGCCCGGGGTAAGTGTCTGAATAGAAGCCATAACTAATCTTGCGGTGTGGTTAGTAGCGTGCGCTCGATGCGGCGGTCGGGCACTAGCCACATGAGGGCCACAAATACGTAGCAGGCTCCCGCCAGCCAGGGCAGCCAGAAGCTACCGGCGATGCCCACCAGGTAAAGCACCGGCGAGAGCTTGCCCTTCCAGTCGCGCCCCACGGCGCGGGCTAGCGGCGAGGTCGGCCCGCCATTCACGGCAATAATGCAGTTTTGTAGAATGGCATACGCCACCGCCGAGCCCAGCAAAATGCCGCCGTACACGGCCAGCGTGGCGGGCGCAAAGTGGTTTTCGCCCATCCAGCCGGTGGCAAACGGTATCAGCGAAAGCCAGAACAGCAGGTGCAGGTTGGCCCACAGCACGCCGCCGCTCACCTGCCGGGTGCCGCTGAGCAGGTGGTGATGATTGTTCCAGTAAATACCCACGTACACGAAGCTCAGCACGTAGCTCAGAAACACGGGCACCAGCGGCCATAGCGCCGCAAAGTTGGCCCCGTGCGGCACCTTTAGCTCCAACACCATGATGGTGAGGATGATAGCAAGTACACCGTCGCTGAATGCTTCGAGGCGGGTTTTGTGCATGGAGCGGGGAAGGGGGGCGTGTTCGCTAAAACGATTGTAGAGGCTTGGTACCTGACGTCTCACCGCTGTTAAACTTCGTCTTCGTCGAAATCTACTTTCGTGATGCTGAGGTAATTGCCGAACGTAGTATCCTCTAAATCTGCTGCAATAACTCGCTTGGCGATTTCAAAATCTACGACGGTAACGCTCACGTCCATTTTCCCGAAGCCATAACCGTTGCCATCGAACGCACCTAAGCCAGTATAGCCAACCAAATAAGCAAGGTGGTCGCCTAACCGGTGAAGCTTCTTTAATTTATTAACAGTCATGTTCTCAGCCGCATACTCAATGACGAGAATATTCTCAGTTACAGGTTCTGTAAAACCTTTCTCCCGTATCTTATTGATTGTTGCCTGAATGAGTAATTCAAATTCTAATTTATTCTTTGCTCTTATAATTTCTCTTGTGCCTTTCTCGCCAACAATTCCCCAATTAATAAAACCACTTTTAGGATTCTTATCCCAGGTCTGCCAATAGTATAGGATACCGTCCTGCTTTTTGTAGAGTTTAAGTAACATGGATTATAGTAATTTTAAAGGTAAGTTTTGACACAGGAATAAATCTGATTAACTGCTGAAATCAACTCCTTGATTCAGCAATTCCACGCTAAAATGAACCTTCGCATTCAGCACCTTAAATACCTTTATAACCGTTTTAAAGCGCGCATCGGTCAGGCTGTATTCTAGCTTAGAAATCTGCGCTTTTTGCACACCTACCAGTTCCCCGAGTTGCTGCTGAGTCAGGTTGCTTTACAGGCGCGCCTCTCTAATGACCTTGCCGAGCAGGTCGAGGCGCAGTTCTCCCTCAAAGGCATCGCGCTTGGGCGTGCCGACGGGGCCGATGTGTTCGTCTAGCACCTCATCCATCGAATAAAACTTCATTTTAGTGTCGGATTTCATAGATAGTAGGTTTTCCGGTCAAAATATAAGCTCCCTAAACCCGCCGCTAAGATAAGCTCCACAAAAAACGCCGCCCCGTTGTCAGGGCGGCGTTTCTTCAACACATTCAACAAGAAATACCTCGCCAGTTCAACCTTACGCTTTGGCCAAGTCGAAGCGGTCGGCGTCCATTACTTTGGCCCAGGCGGCTACAAAGTCGCGCACGAACTTGGGGCCGGCATTATTGGTGCCGTACACTTCGGAGATGGCGCGCAGCTCCGAGTTCGAGCCGAAAATCAGGTCGATGCGGGTGCCGGTCCACTTCACCAGATTGGTTTTGCGGTCGCGGCCTTCAAACAGCTGGTCGGCCTCCGAAGTGGCTTTCCAGGTGGTGCCCATGTCGAGCAGGTTCACGAAGTAATCGTTGGTGAGCGAGCCGGGGCGGTCGGTAAACACGCCGTGGTTCGAGTGGTCGAAGTTGGTATCGAGCACGCGCAGGCCGCCAATCAGCACCGTCATTTCGGGGGCCGACAGGGTTAGCAGCTGCGCCCGGTCGATGAGCATGGCCTCGGCCGACGCCTCGTGGTTGGCACGCAGGTAGTTGCGGAAACCATCGGCGTGCGGCTCCAGCGCCTCAAACGATTGAACGTCGGTCTGCTCGTGCGTGGCGTCGGTGCGGCCGGGGTGAAAGGGCACCTGCACCTCGTAGCCACCTTCTTTAGCAGCCTGCTCAATGGCGGCAGCGCCACCCAGCACAATCAGGTCGGCCAGCGACACTTGCTTGCCGCCCGCGTTACCGTTGAATTCCTTTTGAATACCAGCCAGCACGTCAAGCACTTTGGCCAGCTCGGCGGGGTTGTTGGCATCCCAGTATTTCTGGGGCGCCAGGCGGAGGCGGGCACCGTTGGCCCCGCCGCGCTTGTCGGAGCCGCGGAACGTGGAGGCCGAAGCCCAGGCCGTGCGGATGAGCTGCGAGCCCGTGAGGCCGCAAGCCAATAGCCGGTCTTTCAGCGTGTTAGTATCCTGCTCGTCAATCGGCGCGTAGTCGGCGGCGGGCAGCGGGTCTTGCCAGATGAGCACTTCGCTAGGCGTGTCGGGACCTACGTAGCGCGACAACGGACCCATGTCGCGGTGCGTGAGCTTGAACCAAGCGCGGCTAAAGGCATCGGCAAACTCCTCAGGATTTTCGTGGAAGCGACGCGAGATTTTCTCGTAAATCGGGTCTTCGCGCAGGGCGATGTCCGTCGTCAGCATAAACGGCTGGTGCGACTTGTTAGGGTCGTGGGCATCGGGAATCAGGCCCGCGCCGGCATCGCCTTTGGGCTTCCACTGGTGCGCCCCGGCGGGGCTCTTGGTCAGCTCCCACTCAAAGCCAAACAGGTTATTGAAGTAGCCATTACCCCACTTGGCGGGCGTGGCGGTCCAGGCGCCTTCGAGGCCGCTGGTGATGGTGTCGCCGGCGTTGCCGGTGCCGTAGGTGTTCAGCCAGCCCTTGCCCTGCTGCTCGATGCCCGCCGCGGCCGGCTCGTGCGCAATGTACTGGGCGGGGTCGGCCGCGCCGTGGGTTTTGCCGAAGGTGTGGCCGCCCGCAATCAGGGCCACGGTTTCCTCGTCGTTCATGGCCATGCGGCCGAAGGTTTCGCGAATGTCGCGGGCCGAGCCCAGCGGGTTGGGGTTACCGTTGGGACCCTCCGGGTTCACGTAAATCAGGCCCATTTGCACGGCGGCCAGCGGGTTTTCGAGCTGGCGGTCGCCGGTGTAGCGCTTGTCGCCGAGCCACTCGCGCTCCGAGCCCCAGTAGATTTCATCCATCGGCTCCCACATGTCGGCGCGGCCGCCCGAGAAGCCGAACGGCTGGAGACCCATCGACTCCAGAGCGCAGTTACCGGCCAAAATCATGAGGTCGGCCCAGGAAATCTGCTCGCCGTACTTCTGCTTAATAGGCCATAGCAGGAGGCGGGCTTTGTCGAGGTTAGCGTTATCGGGCCAGCTGTTGAGCGGTGCAAAGCGCTGCATACCAGCGCCCGCGCCCCCGCGGCCATCCGAGATGCGGTAGGTGCCAGCGCTGTGCCAGGCCATGCGAATAAAGAACGGCCCGTAGTGTCCGTAGTCGGCCGGCCACCAGTCCTGCGAGGTGGTCATCAGCTCAAACAGGTCCTGCTTCACCGCAGTCAGGTCCAGCTTCTTGAACTCCTCGGCGTAGTTAAAATCTGCACCCATGGGGTTGGCCATGGGCGAGTGCTGGCGCAGGATGTTGAGGCGCAGCATGTTGGGCCACCAATCGCGGTCGCGGGTGCCACCGCCCGCCGCTTGCTGCGTCTGCCCCGCCAAAAATGGGCATTTCGCCGCCGAAGCGTCGTTCATAAAATGCTCCGTCGTGTTGGAGGCGGGTGCGTGCTTATTGTGGTCTTCAGCCATTACTTAAAAGGGTGTGATTAATTGAAATTCGGTTTTGAAGCGGATTAACGCTGCTGGAAGCAGCTTATTGAAAAGACTGGAAAATTGGACAAAATACCACTACCCCACGCGTAGGTTTGTGGGGAGCCGGCAAAAAATCCGGGTGTTCCAACTGCACGCCAATGCAGTAGTCTGGTGTTTCAAAGTGCTGGCCAAAGCTAGCACTGTGCCCGGTCTTCTTAAAGCCTGCGCCGATACTTTTGTTTAACAAATATAAGTTATTTTTCAGCAAAACATTGCTGAAAAGGCCTGCCGGCCTGTTTCTTGTTTAATGCGTATTCAAACCAAAGTAGCGCTGGCCCGCCTCGAAGCCCAGCATGGTATCCATATTCTCTACGCCTGCGAGTCGGGCAGTCGGGCCTGGGGCTTCCCCTCGCCCGATTCTGATTATGATGTGCGCTTCATCTATGTGCACCCCGCCGCCTGGTACCTGCGCCTCGACGAAGGCCCCGACACCCTCAATTTTCCGGTCGATGACGACCTAGACCTTGCCGGTTGGGAGCTGCGCAAGGCCCTGCGCCTACTGCGCGGCTCCAACGCGGCGCTGTTCGAATGGCTGCAGTCGCCCGTCGTGTATTATGAGGCTGCCGGCTTCCGGGCGCAGCTTGCGCCGCTGCTGCCGCTGGCCTTCAACCTCAAAGCCGGCCTGCACCACTACCAGGGCCAGCTGCGGCGCGGCGTCGAGGAAGATTTAGTGGGCGAGGAAGTGTGCCTCAAGCGCCTGTTCTACGCCCTGCGCGCGGCCCTGGCAGCCCGCTGGATTCGGGAGTGCCACACCCTGCCGCCCATGGAGTTTGGGCCGCTGTGCGAGCTGTTACCGTCTGAATTTCAGAAAGTTGTGGTAGAGCTGCTGGCGCAAAAAGCCATTGCCACCGAAAAAACAGTAGTGGCGCGGCCATTGGCGCTGGCTACCTTTTTGGCGGCAGAATACGCGGCGGGGCAGGCGGCGCGGCAAGCACTGGTCGTGGAGCGCGATAACGATATTAAGGGTCTACTAGACAAGGTGTTGCAGGCTTGGGTGAAGTAGCCGGCCCTCGCCCGGGCCAAGCCACTTTCCTACTGCCCAAAGCGCCAGTTTAGCGACAGGTTCACGACCCGCCCTTCTACCGGGGCCCACAGCTCCCGGAAAACCGGGCTGCCGCTGGGCGGCAGCACCACGCGCTCGCGGCGCATCTGGCGGTAGTCGAACACGTTTTCGGCGTTGAGAACCAGCGTGTAAGGGCCGGTGCGGTAGCGCAGCAGCGCTGCCATGATGGGGTAGCCGGGCGTGGTGGTGCCGTCGGGCAGGTACTGCTGGCCGGTGTAGCTCGCCTCGATGCTCGCCCCGAGGCGGTCGGTAAAATCGGTGAGGGCCACGGCCGCAAACTTGTGCCGGGCGGCCACTTCCACGTTGGGGTTCACCGCGTCGTACTGCCGCCGGGCGTAGGTAAAACCGTGGCCCAGGTACAGCTCCGTTTCGTCGGCGCGCAGGCGCACGTAGGTTTCCAGGCCTTGCGTTACCACGGGCGTGGGGGCATTATTGCCAGCTGAGCGGGCCGCTGCCGGGCTGGTAGGTGCCCGCGCCGGGGCCGCCCATCACGCCGCCATCGGGCAGGAGGAGCGGGTTTTGGAGGCGCGTGTAAAAAAACGACTGGTCGATAGTCAGCACCAGCGGCTCGCCTTCGTCCCCAAAAAGCGCAGCATAAACGGGCAAAGGAGCGGTAAGTGCCGCCAACGCGGCGGGCACCAACTTTTTCTCGCAAAGCAAGGTGGCTATCTTGGAGAAATCCTGACGTTTTTGAAGCAGCGAGAACCGTAGGGCGAACTTGCCGACCGCTGCCCCAATCGCCCGCGCCCGCTGCGGATGGCAAGTCCCCGCTACTTTAGCGCCCCATGACCATTGCCGACCTGCGCCAGCAGAACCTGATTTTATTTGAAGCCGTGAGCGGCAGCCGCGCCTACGGCACCAACCTGCCACATTCCGATACCGATTTAAAAGGCGTATTTATCCTGCCCGAAAAGGCGTTTTTTGGCCTCGATTATATTCCGCAAATTGCGAATGATACTAACGATGAGGTGTTTTATGAGCTGCGCCGCTTCGTCGAGTTACTGCTGAAAAATAATCCTACGGTGCTCGAATTGCTCGGCACGCCCGCCGCCTGTATCATTTATCAGCATCCGCTATTTTCGGAGTTCCGGGCCGTCGATTTCTTATCGAAACTCTGCCGCCAAAGCTTCGCCGAATATGCCGTGGCGCAAATTCGCAAGGCGCAGGGTTTGAATAAAAAAATTAACCATCCCGAACCGCCCGCCCGCAAGTCGGTACTCGATTTTTGCTACGTCACGGCAGGAGCCGGGGCGCAGCCAGTAGCCACCTGGCTGAGTCGGCAAAACCTTGAAGGCCAGCAGTGTGGCCTGGCCAATGTGCCGCACCTCACGGACCTTTACGCCCTGTTCATCGACCGCATTACCGGCCAGCCGCTGGGCTACCGCGGCCTCGTGCGCGACCCCGAAATCAGCCAGGACGTCCTGCTTTCGGCCGTGCCGAAAGGGGAGGAGCCGGCCGCGTATTTATCCTTCAACCGCACGGGCTACAGCGTATATTGCCGGGCCTTTCGGGAGTATTGGGAATGGGTGGAAAAGCGCAATAAAGAGCGCTACGCGAACACCGTGCAGCACGGCAAAAACTACGACGCCAAAAATATGCTGCACGTATTTCGCTTGCTGCAAATGGCCGAGGAAATTGCCCTCACCGGCGAATTAAACGTGCACCGCTCCAACCGCGAATTCCTGCTCCAAATCCGGCGCGGCGAATTTGAATACGCCACCCTAATAGCCGAAGCCGGCGAATTGGTAGCGCGGGTAGAAGCTGCCTTCGCCGCGTCGGCCCTGGCCGCCGCCCCTGATAAAGCCGCCGCCGAAGCCACGTTGCGCCGGGTGCGCCAGCAGTTTTACGCGGCGCGCAGCACTAGCCAAGAGCAAGTTTAGCGTGGCCTTTATTTTGGTAGCCGGTTCGCCGGCGCCAGCTGGCCGACCGGTTGTCGCTGCGCAAGCCCACGCCGTTCAACGACAACCAGTCGGCCGGCTGGCGCCGGCGGACTGGCAACCAACCTAAAGACCGCTCCAATCCGAAAGGTATCACAAGTTTCAGGAATTATTGAAACTTGTGATACCTTTGCTCCGTCAACCCCCGCTGCCCCGGACCAACCCGGTGCGTCGCCATTGGGCGCTGACGCAGCAGCCATGTCCGCAGCCAAACTTGTTCTAATCGGTGGTAACGGTTTTCTGGGTCGCCACGTGCGGTCGCATTTTGAAGACCTTGGTTACCAGGTAGTAAGCATCAGCCGAACGGGCCCCGGCGACGTGCGCTGGGATGCCCGTACGCTGGGGCCGTGGGCCGCCGAACTGGAAGGCGCGGACCTGCTGGTAAACCTGGCCGGCCGCTCCGTCGATTGCCGCTATACGGCTGCCAATCGGCAAGCGGTGCTGGCCAGCCGGGTTGAGAGCACGGCGGTGCTGAGCGCGGCCGTGGCCGCCTGCCGGCAGCCGCCCCGCGTGTGGTTAAACTCCTCAACCGCTACTATTTACGCTGATACGCGCGGTAGCCTCCCGGCCAACACGGAGGCGGCCGGCATCATCGGCGAAGGCTTTTCGGTGGATGTAGCGCGGGCCTGGGAGGCGGTATTCATGGCCGGGGCTACGCCGGGCACGCGCCGGGTGGCGCTGCGCACCGCCATTGTGTTGGGGGCCGACGGCGGGGCTTTTCCCGTAATGGCCCGGCTGGCTCGCTGGGGCTTATGCTCGCCGCAAGATACTGGTGAGCAATGGATTAGCTGGCTGCACATCACCGATTTTTGCCGGGTGGTGGCATTCCTGGCGCAAGCTGAGACTATCAGCGGCCCGGTAAACCTGTGTGCGCCGCAGCCGCTTCGCAATCAGGATTTTAATGGCTTGTTAGCTAAATACTTAAAGCCCCTGGTGCGCCTGCCGCAGCCCCGCTGGCTACTCGAAATAGGAGCTTTTGTGTTGCGCACGGAAACGGAGCTTATCCTGAAAAGCCGCAAGGTGTACCCTGGTCGGCTGCTCGACGCAGGATTTGCCTTTGATTTCGCGGCTTGCGAACCGGCTATTACCGACCTGCTGCCTAAGTTATAATTACCTGATTAATAATTATATAAATATGAGTACCGGGAACCCTGACGTGCCTCCGCAAACCTTAGCCGAGGCTAAAGCTCAGTTTATCCACCTCTGGGGCGTGTCGGGCACGAGCTGGGGCGTGAGCAAGACCCTGGCCCAGGTGCACGCCCTGCTGCTGGTGAGCCCGGCGGCGCTCAGCACCGAAGATATTATGAGTCAGCTCACTATCTCGCGGGGCAATGCCAGCATGACAGTGCGCGAGCTGCTCGGTTGGGGCCTGCTTTATAAGGAGCTGCGCCCTGGTGAGCGCCGCGAGTACTTTGTGGCCGAAAAGGATATGCTGCAAGTCACGCGCTGCATCATCCGGGCGCGTAAGCGCCGCGAGCTCGACCCCATGAAGCGTACGCTCGACCAGCTGGCCACCCTGCCCGGCGATGCGGCCGATGCCGATTACCGTGCCTTCCATACCACGCTCACCGATATTCAGCAGCTCGCTACTGCTTCCGATAAGCTGCTCACTAAGCTCATGCTAGCCGAGCGCAGCTGGTTCTGGGACAAGTTTTTCAAGCTTTTTTTGTAACGTGGCGACGATGGCCGGCGGCGGCCCAGGCGAGCATCCTCCCAAAGGAGCGGGCAACTGGTACTTTTTGGGTTCCTTCGTTGCCCTGCTGCCCGCTTAAGCAGGCCAGGTGCGCGGGTGGGGCGGCGGAAATAGGAATAAAAACGGCTGCGTAGTTTTGCCAGCCAAAGGGCTACTGGCTGAAAACTAGCAAGGTAGCATTCAACGTAGCTACAACCGGCCCCTCCAACACCCCAAAAGGCATCAATGCCCTAATCTTGTACTGGCTAAACTCAACTAAAACCCGACCTTCGCGCGTTCATTCATCGGCCGCTCACTGGCGGCCCCCCTTCCATATGATGCTCAGTTCCGACCTTCTCATTTCGCGCGGCGAAGTGCTCATGCAACTCGAAGGTTATCTGAAAGATAATATCTATACCTTCCTCAAAAAGGTGGAGGATAGCTGGCAACCCGCTGATTACCTGCCCGATTCGCGCCGCGACACCTTCTTCGATGAGGTGAAGGAATTGCGCGAGCGCGCCGGTACCCTAAGCTACGATTTGCTGGCCGTGCTCATCGGCGATACCATTACCGAAGAAGCCTTGCCCAACTACGAGGCCTGGTTTCACGAGCTCGACGACCTAAACCGCGACCGCGACAACGGCTGGGCGCAGTGGATTCGGGGCTGGACGGCCGAGGAAAACCGCCACGGCGACCTGCTCAACCGCTACCTCTACCTATGTGGCCGCGTAAACATGCGCGAGTTTGAGGCTAGTACCCAGCACCTTATCAACGATGGCTTCGACCTCGGCACGGCCCACGACCCGTACCGCGCTTTTGTGTACACGAGCTACCAGGAGATGGCTACCAACGTGTCGCACCGTCGCGTGGGCCAGCTGGCCCGCGCCGCCGGCGATGACCAGCTCTCCAAAATCTGCGGCATGATTGCCGGCGACGAAAACCGCCACGCCCGCGCCTACAAAACCTTCGTAGACAAGATTTTCGAGCTGGACCCCAGTGAGATGATGCTGGCCTTTGAGGACATGATGCGCAAAAAAATCGTGATGCCTGCCCACTACATGCGCGAGTTGGGCATCGACATGGGCAAGACGTTCGGCCATTTCACCGATGCCGCCCAGCGCATTGGTGTGTACACGAGCAGCGACTACACCGATATTCTCGACACGCTCATCAGCGAGTGGAAAATAGCCGACCGCACCAACCTCACTGGTCCCGCCGAAAAGGCCCGCGACTACGTGATGGCCCTGCCTGCCCGCCTGCGCCGCGTGAGCGACCGCATGACGATACCTAAGCTGGAATATAAGTTCAAGTGGATTAGCTAGTTAGCTTATTTGCATTGTGCGTTATGAAAGCGCCGGCTGCCTGTGGTAGTCGGCGCTTTTTGCTGGCCCTTAACCAATAGGCCACGCCTGCTTTAGGAGCAAATACAACTAACCCGTACCACCCACATGGCTCAGCAAACCCAGGCCGCATACTACACCGAGTTTGGTGGTATTGGTAAAATTCAGGTCGGCCCGCTCGACCTACCCGAAGTAGGTGAAGGCGAAGTGCGCGTGCGCGTGAAAGCCGCCGGCATCAACCCCGTCGATTACATCGTGCGCGAAGGCCACTTTCAGCAAGTGGTGCCCAATGCCTTCCCGGCCGTGCCAGGCTGGGATGTGGCTGGCATTGTGGAGGAATGCGGCCATGGCGCGTCGCGCCTGCCCGAAGGGAGCGAAGTATATGGCTACGTGCGTCGCCCGGTGGTGCAGCACGGCACCTTCGCCGAGCATATTGTAGTACCCGAATGCTACCTGGCCCTGCGGCCCCAAAGGCTGAGCTGGCAGGCCGCCGGCGGCCTGCCATTGGCTGGCCTCACGGCCTATCAGTCGGTTATCGTGGCGGGTGGGCTCAAGGCGGGCGAAACGGTGCTGATTCTGGGTGCTTCGGGCGGCGTGGGCGGCACGGCCATTCAGCTGGCTAAGAACGTGGGGGCCACGGTAACTGCCGTAGCCAGCGGCCAAAATGCTGACTACATGAAGGAGCTCGGGGCCGATTTTACTATCGACTACAAAGCTGGCCCCGTTGCCGAGGCTGTGCAGAAGGTAGCGCCGCAAGGCGTTGATTTGCTGTTTGATGCCGTTAGCGGCGACACGCTCAGTCAGAGCTTATCGGCTCTCAAGCCCACTGGCCGCCTCATCTCGGTGCTCAACGATGGCAAGGCCCTGAAGCTGCCCGCCAGCGTGCATTTTGCCCACGTAATGGCTCAGCCCAGCGTGCCCGGCCTCAACCACCTGCGCGAGCTGGCCGACGCCGGTAAGCTGGCCGTGCCCATCGCGGCAACCTTCTCGCTGGCCGATACCAAAAAGGCTTTTGAACAGATTGAGTCCAAGCACACAACGGGTAAGGTGGTGATTGTGCCGTAGGCAACGAATCCGTAAAACGCACAAGAAAGAACGTCATACTGAACGTAACTGAAGCATCGCTACCACGCCTTGAGGACTAATAACCCCAGCGGCGCGGTAGTGATGCTTCGGCCACGCCCAGCATGACGTTCTTTATTACTCAGTGCCTTCAGCTAGGAAACACTGCGCTTGCGGCTACTTCTCGATTCTTACGCCTTTCCAGAAAGCTACCCGGTCTTTAATATTAGCGGCGGCGGGGCTGGTTTCGGGGTAAAACCAGGCGGCATCCTTGTTGAGGTCGCCGTTTACGCGCAGGGAGTAATAGCTGGCGCGGCCTTTCCAAGGGCAGGAAGTGTGGGCAATGCTATCCTCAAAAAACTCCTTCTTAAGGGAGTCGGCGGGGAAGTAGTGGTTGTTTTCCACCACTACGGTGTCGTCGCTCTCGGCCACGACGGTATTGTTCCAAATGGCTTTCATAGGTCGGCGGCGCGGCGCGTTAAAAAGCCGGTCCGCTGAAAGTAAACGCGCATCTTTGCCAGATGTTCACCTTTTGCTAACCCGGCCTGCCTTCTATGATACGCTACCTCCGCCCCGGCGAAGTAGACCGCCCGCAGTGGGATGCCTTACTGGGGCGCGCGCCCAACGGCTTGATTTACGGGCTGTCCTGGTACCTCGACATTGTGTCGCCCGGCTGGGCGGCGCTGGTGAAGGAGGAAGCCGGGCGCTACGTAGCGGTGCTGCCGCTGCCGGTGCGCACCAAATTTGGGCTGCGCTACCTCAAGCAACCTTTGTTTGCGCAGCAGCTGGGGCTATTTTATCTGGAAGCGCCCACGGCCGCCGACTGGCAGCAAATCGGGGCGCTGCTGCGGCAGCGGTTCCGGTTTATCACGCAGTATGCCTTTAACACGCGCAACCAGGAACTGCTCGGCCCCGGCCAGCCCGGGCTAGCGGGCGCGGCCTTCACTACTTATTACCTGTCGCTGCAACCCAACTACCCGCAGCTGCTGGCCGGCTACAAGGCCAACCGCCGCTGGCGTCTCAACCAGGCCCGCCGCCGGGGCCTGCGCGTGGAGCCGAGTACTGATATCGACCTGCTGGTGCGGATTTTTGCTGAGTACACGGCTCCCAAAATCCACGGTGTTATTGGCGAAGCCTACGAATACCGACTCCTGCGCGCATTGTACGCGGCTGCTAGTCAGCAACATATGGCCCACATGTGGCAGGCGCGCGCCGCCACTGGCGAGGTAGTGGCCATGATTTTGCTGTTTGAGTTCAACGGCCAGCTAACCTATATCTTCAACTCCTCGACGCCGGCCGGTAAGGAAGCAGGGGCCATTTCGGTGCTGCTCGACGAGGTGTTTCGCACCTACGCGGGCCGGGCCACCACTTTCGATTTTGAGGCGCCGGAAGTGGCCAGCGTGGCGCACTTTTACGCCAGCTTTGGGTCGGTGGCCGCGCCGTTTCACGCCATCGCCGCCAACCGCCTGCCGTGGCCGGTGCGCCAGCTCAAGGCGGCGCGCATGGCGCTGTACCGCCGGCTGCGGCCCCGCCCGGCCCCACCCGCCGACTAAGGCGCGGGCCCGGAAACATTACCGGCGCGGGCGTTGTTGGCCGGAGTAGCTTATTCGATGCCGTATTTGGCCGCCGTAGCACGCGCCGGGCAGCATCCTTATCCCAGTAAAAATTATATGGCTCTCGGCGTTCGCTTTCGTGATTTTGTGCCCGATGAAAACTCGGGCGATAAAGGATTTGAGCAGCTTTTTAAGCTGTTTATGCAATTGATTACCATCACTAGCGGTGATGTGGGCGAGGCCCTGCAATGGCTCAATGAGCTCGACAAGCAGTACGGCCTCACCGACAACGACTACGGCATGGGCAATTTCATCGATGACCTCAAGAAGAAGGGCTACATTGATGAGAATGAGCAGGAGCGGGGCGAGCTGAAAATCACGCCCAAGACTGAGCAGAAAATCCGGAAGTCGGCCCTGGAGGAGATTTTTGGCAAGCTCAAGCGTGGCAACAGCGGCAACCACCGCACGCCCCACACCGGGCAGGGCGACGAGCAGAGCACCGACCTGCGCGAGTTCCGTTTCGGCGATTCGCTGGAGCAGATTCAGATGACCGAGTCTATCCGCAACGCCCAGCTTAACCACGGCATGGACGGCGATAATTTTATGCTGACCGAGGGCGACCTCGAAGTGCGTGAAAACGAGCATAAGTCGCAGACCAGCACGGTGTTGATGATTGACATCTCGCACTCGATGATTCTGTACGGTGAAGACCGCATCACGCCCGCTAAAAAGGTGGCCATGGCCCTGGCCGAGCTCGTGAAGCAGAAGTACCCCAAGGACACGCTCGACGTGATTGTATTCGGCAACGACGCCTGGCAGATTGAGGTGAAGGACCTGCCTTACCTGCAAGTGGGCCCCTACCACACCAACACCGTGGCGGGCCTAGAGCTGGCAATGGACCTGCTACGCAAGCGCAAAACACCTAACAAGCAGATATTTATGATTACCGACGGCAAGCCCACTTGCCTGAAGGAAGGCAACGGCTACTATAAAAACTCGTTTGGCCTCGACCGCAAGGTGGTGAACAAGACGCTGAACCTGGCCGCCGCCGCCCGCCGCATCAAGATTCCGATTACCACGTTTATGATTACCTCCGACCCGTATTTGCAGAAATTCGTGGAGGAATTTACCGAGGTGAACCAGGGCAAAGCCTACTACTCGGGCCTCAAGGGCCTGGGCCACCTGGTGTTTGAAGACTACAAAAAGAATCGGCGCAAAAGCCTGTAGAACGGAGTGGCACTCCGTTTATCGCCGCGTAGCGGCGAGGCCGGAGCTGCGCCGCCTGCATTCAATCATTTCATTCTAACGCCAGCCTGCCGCGTTGCGGCAGAACGGAGTACCACTCCGTTTTACATTTTATGAAGCACGAAACTATCCGCACCCTGGGCCAATTGCGCGCCAGTGGTTACCAGCCCCGCACCGTTAAGCAAGAGTTGCGGGACAACCTCATTCTCAAGCTCAAAAACAAGGAAGACGTATTTCCGGGCATCTTCGGCTACGAAGAAACTGTGATTCCTGAGTTGCAGCGCGCCATCCTGGCCGGGCACCATATCAACCTGCTGGGCTTGCGCGGCCAAGCCAAAACCCGCATCGCGCGCCTGCTCATCAACCTGCTTGATGAATACATTCCGGTAGTGGAGGGCTCAGAGCTGAACGACGACCCGTTGCAGCCACTATCGGTATTTGCCAAAAACCTTATTGCCGAGAAAGGCGACGACACGCCCGTGAGTTGGATGGCCCGCGCCGACCGCTACACCGAGAAGCTCGCCACGCCCGACGTGACGGTGGCCGACCTCATCGGCGACGCCGACCCCATTAAAGCCGCCACGCTCAAGCTGCCGTATTCGGATGAGCGTGTGATTCACTTCGGCCTGATACCCAGGGCGCACCGGGGTATTTTTGTGATTAACGAACTGCCTGACTTACAGGCTCGTATCCAGGTATCGCTGTTCAATATCTTGCAGGAAGGCGACATCCAGATTCGGGGTTTCAAGGTGCGTTTGCCGCTCGATATCCAGTTCGTATTCACTGCCAATCCCGAGGACTATACCAACCGCGGCAGCATCGTGACGCCGCTCAAGGACCGGATTGACGCGCAGATTATCACCCACTATCCCAAGTCGATTGAGATTGGCAAGCGCATTACCAAGCAGGAAGCCCGTATTAAAGAGGAGCAGAAAGGCTTGGTAACCAGCAACGAAATTATGCACGACCTCGTGGAGCAGGTGGCCGTAGAGGCCCGCGGTTCCGAGTTTGTGGATGCGAAGTCGGGCGTATCGGCCCGCCTCACCATCTCGGCTTACGAGCAGGTGATTGCCGGGGCCGAGCGCCGCGCGCTCATCAACGGGGAGAGCAATACCTACGTACGCCTGGCCGACTTCATCTCGGCCGTGCCCGCCATCACCGGCAAGGTAGAATTGGTGTACGAAGGCGAGCAGGAGGGCGCGGGCATCGTGGCCGAAAAGCTCATGGGCAAGGCTATCCGCACCTTGTTCCTGAATTACTTCCCCGACCCCGACAAATCGAAGAAGCTCAAGAACCGCCCCTCGCCCTACAAAACGGTGCAGGAGTGGTTTGGCAACGGCAATACGCTGGATATTCTGCACGATGCCAGCACCACCGACTACCGCGCCGCCCTCGACAAAGTGCCCGGCCTGCGCGACATCGTGACCGAGCTGCACCCCAAGGAAGACGCCGAAAGCACGTACTTCCTCATGGAATTCCTACTGCACGGCTTGGCCGAGCACTCGCTCATCTCGCGCAACCGCCTCACGGCCGGCGCGCAGTTTAAAGACCTGCTTTCGTCGATGTTTACTATGCCCACTTTCGGTGATGACGACGACGAGGACGAAGAAGAGCAAAAGCCGCGCAAGCGCCGCTAACACAATGTGAGGTAAGCTTTAGCTTGCCGCTGAAACGTAAAGGCCTGCGTACCAAAATGGTGCGCAGGCCTTTTTTGCGGCGCAGCGCACTGGTCTCACCTTGTTCGCTTCGTCAAGTCATCCAGCACCTTTAGCAGCGTGGGAAAGCGGTAGTCGCCGTGCATAGTCGCTACCAGCCGCGCCGCCTCGGCCACCGGCAGGCCCACGCTCGTCACGTAGAGGGGGCTCTGGCTCTGGCCGCGTAGCACGGCCGCCACCTGCGGGGCCACGCCCGCAAACCGCGTTTTGGCCACGCCAACCACCGGCAACCGACTGCCCAGCGCCTCGTACAGGTGCTGGCCCAGGCCGGCCCGCGCCTCTGCCCCCAGCGTAACGTAGCCATCCACCACCACGCAGCTCACGGTGGCCAGGTCTATTTGCGCCAGCACGGCCAGCAGGCAGGGTAATTCGCGCTTGTAGAAAGCGCCCGGCTCATACTCCGCAATGGGCGAAACGGTGGCTGCGTAGCTGGCCGCTACTGCCGCCGCATCCCAGGTAGGAAAGGCGACGGCCACGGCGTAGCCTTGGGTTTCGGCGTAGGCAACGTCAAGGGCAAGTATCATATAATCTTCTGATTAGGCACTAAAAAACGAAGCCTTCTCGCGAACGCGAAAAGGCTTCGTTTAAAAAATGCGAAGCAAGCAGCGCTTACGCCGCGTCGTCCGTTACCACAATTTTGGTAATCTCGTCGTTGCCGCGAATCTGGTCAATTACGTCCAGGCCTTCCACTACTTTGCCGAACACGGTGTGCACGCGGTCGAGGTGGGCGGTGTTCTGGCGGTCGTGCACGATAAAAAACTGCGAGCCACCAGTGTTTTTGCCGGCGTGGGCCATGCTGAGCACACCACGCTCGTGGTGCTGATTGCCGCCGCTGGTTTCGCAGTCGATTTTATAGCCGGGGCCGCCGGTGCCGGGCTGGCCTTTGGCGCCGGGCTTGGTGTTGGGGTCGCCACCCTGAATCATGAAATTCGGGATAACGCGGTGAAACTTAGTGCCGTCGTAGAAGCCTTTGCTGGCCAGGTCGGTAAAGTTTTTGACCGTGTTGGGGGCGTCCTGCTCGTAGAACTCGACTTTCATAACGCCCTTAGGCGTGTGGATTTCAGCAGTTTTCATCGAAAAACAACGTAAAATGAGGGGTGGGAATAGGCGCTGCGGATAAGCGCAGCGCACTGCGAAGGTAAACCAGCCGGTGGCCGCTGGGGTTTAGGCAGAACCGGGAGGCCAGCTTATTACGTAAGCAAAGCTCTTGGTTTTCACCTCATCCCTTTTTTTATCGTTTTCCATGAAGAAGTTGTTCTTCCCCCTTGCCACCGCCGTTGCCATCTCGCTGGGCCTCACTAGCTGCGGTAGTGACAAAACCACCGAAACCACCACTACTGAAGTTGCCACGGCTAACCCCGCCGACTCGGTAGCCGCTATGGCCGGCGACTCGGCCCGCATGGCTAAGCCCGGTGGCGTGATGGTAGACGGTGTGGCCATGACGGCCGACAAAGACATCGTAGACAACGCCGCAGCTGCTAAGACTGTGAGCACGCTCGTATCGCTGGTAAAGCAGGCTGGCTTGGTTGAAACGCTGAAGGGCGCTGGTCCTTTCACTGTATTCGCCCCCACCAACGATGCCTTTGCAAAGCTTCCCAAGGCCGCCGTGGCCGCCCTTACCGACCCCGCCAACGCCGCCAAGCTAAAAGGCGTACTGACCTACCACGTAATTGCCGGCCGCCTGATGGCCGCTGACCTCAAGGACGGCCAGGAACTAACCACCGTGAACGGCGAGAAGCTGCACGTAATGGTAAAAGACGGTAAAGTGATGGTAGGCAACGGCAAAGATGCCCCCGCTACCGTCGCCATTGCCGACGTAGTATCGAAAAACGGCGTCACTCACGTTATCGATACCGTGGTACTGCCGCTGGCTAAGTAACTGAGTAAAAGGAGTAAATAAGTAAGGGGAGTAGTGTCGTTCTACTGTAAGAACGACACTACTCCCCTTACTTATTTACTCCTTTTACTCATTTGCCAAGTCCCGCGTCTTCCGACACGCGCTGGGCGAAGCTGGCCCAGTCTACGTCGGGCTCGGCCCGGGCCACGGTGGCCGTGAGGCGGTCGCGGATGATGTTGGCGAAGGGCATGGGCACGGCCTGCTTGTAAGCCTCCTGCACCACCAGGTTCATGTCTTTGCGAATAATGGCCGGTGGCGCGCCCACCGGCTGGTAGTGCTGCTCGGCAATGAGTTTGCCATAGCCTTTATAAATAGGGTTATCGAAAAGCGTGGTGGTCAGCATATTATAGAAGCCCACGCGGTCGAGGCCGCTTTTTTCGGCCAGCGTCAGGGCTTCGGCCATGCCTTCGATTACGGTGCCGAGCAGGAAATTGCCGCACAGCTTGGCCACGCTGGCCGCGCCGGGGTCATCGCCAAAATCGTGGGTGCCCCGGCCGATGGCGGCTAGCGCGGCTTGCAGGCGCTCACGGGCCTCGGCCGGCCCCGAGCAGCCTACCCAGAGCTTGCCCAGGGCCGCCACATCAGGCTTGCCAAAAACGGGGGAGGCTACCAGCACCGAGCCGTGGGCGGCGTGCGCCTCGGCCAGGCGGCGGTTGGTATCGGGGGCCACGGTGCTGCACGAAGCATGGATGGCGCCCTCAGGCAGCGCGCTCAGGATGCCGTCGGGGCCGGTGGTAATTTCTTCCAGCGCCTGGTCATCGGTGAGCATCGTGAAGACGATGGTAGCGTCGCGCACGGCCTCGGCGGGCGTGGCGGCTACGGCGGCACCCTGCTCGCGCAGGGGCTCGGCTTTGGCGGCGGTGCGGTTGTAAACGGTGAGCGGAAAACCGGCTTTGAGCAAGTTGGCGGCCATTGCCGCACCCATGCTGCCCAAGCCCAAAAAGGCAATTTTATCAGCCATGAAAAGAGGAGGTAAGCGTCCTAAAATGGCTGGGTGTACGCAAAACCTACGGGCCAGGGCTGGGCGTAGCCGCCGAGTCGGGGCCCACGCTGGGCGCGGGGGCACCCGTGGCGGGCGCTACTATGCTGTCGATGAGCGGCTTGGCTGGCGCGTGGGTAAGTACTGACGATTCCGTTTCGTCGGCTGGTTCCTTATCAGGCGAATACAGCGAGGCACCGTCGGTATCGGCCTGGGTTGGTGCCAGGGTGCTATCGACTACGTAAACCACATTGGGTGTTGCCTCTTCCTGCGCCCGGAAAGTGGGGCCGGTGCGCGGTACGCCCGTGGTGGCGGGGCGCGGGCGAGGCGGGTGCGCCAGCTGCGCCACGCCCCAGGTACCCACACCCAGGCTAGCCAATACCAGTGCTACCACGCCCCAGCGCTCGGCCTGGCGCAGGCGGCGAAATGAAGGCGTGCGAGGCTTCGCCACCGGCTGCGTTACCGCTTGGCCCGCGGGCTGCCGCGCAGCAACCGTAGCTACTGGCGGGCTAACCGCCGCAGGCTGCGCGGGGGCCGATACTTGAACGGGTTTGTTCGTGGTTTGTAACTGCTTGATAAGCAAGCCTAACTGCTGAATGCGCGTATCCAGCTCGTGGTTGCGGCCGGCTAGCTCAGCGCGGGCGGTGCGCAGTTCATCTTCCAGCTTGGCGGTGGTTTGCTGCTCGGCCCGGCGCGCAGTGGCCGACAGCCCGGCTTGCGCCAGCTGCTGCCGCAGCTGGGTTAGCTCCTGGGTGCGGGCGGCCTCGCGGGTAGTGGCTTCTTGGCGCTGCTGGTGCAGCTCGGTTTGCAGCTCGTGGCGCAGCTGCTGGAGGCGGACTTGCTCCTGCTGGTCGCGCAGGTGCTGGTCGGGTGGGCCGCCACCGTAGGGTGGGTCGGCAGGGATGTCTTCGGCCCCCAGCCAGCGCCACAGCTGCCGCAGCTTCTGCGTTAGAAAAGCAGGCAGGTCTGCGAGCAGACTTTCAGGCCTACCTCCTTCGTGGGGCACGTAAGGTTCGTTGCCCAGGTACTCGCCCCATTCCAGGAGCTCGTCCTCAGTCAGTATATGTTCTTCATCGCCAGAATTTTGGCGCAGGTGGCCGTGAAGCCGCACGGCATTACCCACCAGCTGAAAATCGTGGGCTGCCGCGTGGCTATGCAGTTGCGCTTCTACCTCGGGCCCAAAAGTAAGCGGTGCGTCGAGCAAGGCAATGCCTGCGCATGGCGGCAACTCACTTTCGGGCAAGCCCAATTGCTCGCTCAACCAACTCAGGGCTAGGGGTAGTTGCTGCTGGTAGTGCACAAATGGGTTGCCATTACCCACGTAGCCGGGTAGCGGCTGCCCACCAAGCTGCCAGGCACCGTGGGCCAGCGCCGGCAGGGTTAGGTGACCGGCGCAGGGCGTGAGTAGCACCAGCGTTACGCTGCCCGGCCGCACCACCAGTACATCGACCTCAATGGGCGTAAAGGCCCCCAGGTTGCCCAGTAGCACGGTGCCTGGCGCGCCGGTTTCGGCGTGCAGGGCAGCCCGCACAGCCTCGTACTGCCGCTGGCGGCCGGCATCGGCGAAGGGCACGGGCAACAGGCTGACCAGCATGGCTGAAGAAGGAATTAGGAAGTAGAAAGCAAGACCGTCATGCTCATCTGGCGTCCACGCAGGGAAGTGTCTTGCTCGCATTATTCGGGCATTGTTCAAGATATGCAAGCAAGACACTTCCCTGCGTGGACGCCAGATGAGCACGACGTTTTACTAGATTCCTAAACGTGCTGGTTCTCCTAATGCCGGTTGTCTTCGTCGGCCAGCATGCTGAGGTAGCTTTCGTAGCGCGGCACGGCCAGCTTGCCCTGGTCCATAGCTTCGCGCACGGCGCAGCCGGGCTCGTGCACGTGCTGGCAGTTGTGGTAGCGGCACTGGTTGAGCAGGGCGCGCATCTCGGGGAAATAGCCGGCCAGCTCGGCGGCGGGCACATCTACCAGGCCCAGCTCCTTGATGCCGGGCGTGTCGATGAGGTAGGTACCGGGCACCACTTCCAGCATTTCGGCGAAGGTGGTGGTGTGCTTGCCCTTGTCGGAAAAGGCGCTGATTTCGGCCGTTTTCAGGTCCAGGTCGGGCACCAGCTCGTTGATAAGCGTGCTTTTGCCCACGCCCGAATGCCCCGAGAGCAGCGAAATCTTGTTGGGCAGCAGCGAGGCTACAGCCACCACATTATCGCCCGTTTCGGCCGAGCACAGCACGCTGGGGTATCCCAGGCTTTCGTACATGCCGGCTATCTGGCGCTGGTAGTCCAGGGTATCTTCATCGTAAAGGTCTGATTTGTTGAATATTAATAAAGCAGGTAAATGATACGCCTCGGCCGTAACCAAGAAGCGGTCAATAAAGCCAAACGACGTAACCGGCGATACCAGCGTCACCACCAGCAGCGCCTGGTCGAGGTTAGCGGCTACAATGTGCGCGTGCTCACTCTTGTGCACCGAGCGCCGGATGATGTAGTTGCGGCGCGGCACAATGGTATGAATCACGCCCGCGCCCTCCGACTGCTCGGGAACCTCAAACTCCACCACATCGCCCACGGCCAGCGGGTTGCTCACCTTCAGGCCCTGGTTTTTAAACTTGCCACGCAGCCGGCAGCGGTGCAGCTGCCCGCCCGGCGTTTCGCGCACCACGTACCACGAGCCGGTAGATTTAACGACAATTCCTCTCATCTCAATCAGCAATTATCGGTTAGCAATTAGCAATTTAATCAAAAAATTAACGCCAGTGCGTAGGCCGGAAGATGGGCCGTCGGCAACTGATATCTGTTAGTTGATAATTGATAATTGGGAAAGAATGCGGCCCGTGGCCCCGGCGTGCGTGTGCACGTAGTCGAGGCTCATATCCTGCACTTTCAGGCGAGTCTCCTCATTGTAATACAGCCGGTCAAAGGCTGATTCGAGTTGCTGAGCCGACCGCACCGAAAAGGCGCAGCCCAACTCCACCAGCTCCACCGCCTCCTGAAACCGCTGGTAGCGCGGCCCAAAAAATACTGGCAGCCCGAAGGCCGCCGCCTCCAGCGTGTTGTGCAGGCCGGCCCCAAACGCCCCGCCAATGTAGGCAAAGCGCCCGAAGCGGTAAAGCTGGCTCAGCATGCCCACGTTGTCGATGAGCAGCAGGCGGGCGTCGGCCACGGTGGCGGGTGTGGCCCGCGAGTAGCGCACCGTGAGGCCCGGCAGGGCAGCTTCCACCTCCAGCAGGTGTGCCTCGCTTACCTCATGCGGGGCCACGATAAAGCGCATGCTGCGGGCGTGCTTGCGCAGCAGCGGGGCCAGGGCGGGCAGGTCCTCGGGCCAGGTGCTGCCGGCTACCAGCGTGGGCGCGCCATCGGCCACGAAGGCTTCGGCCAGCGGCAGGGGGCGGGCGGGGGCCAGCGCCGTAGCCGCCACGGTGTCGAAACGGGTGTCGCCGGCCACGCTCACCCGCACTAGACCAATGCCGCGCAGCAGCTCGGCCGAGGCTTCATTCTGAGTGAAAATGTGGCTAAGCTCACCCAGAATTTTTCGAAAAAAACCGCCCCAGGGTCGGAAGAAAACCTGGTCGGGCCGAAAGATGGCCGCCACCACCACCGCCGGAATGTGCCGCTGCCGCAGTTCGCGCAGGAAAAAATACCAGAACTCGTACTTGACGAACACCGCTAGCTTGGGCTGCACGCTTTGCAGGAACGCCTGGGCATTTTCGGCCGTATCGAGCGGTAGGTAGAAGATGTAGTCGGCCCCCGCCCACTGCTGCCGCACCTCGTAGCCCGAGGGCGAAAAAAACGTGAGCACAATTTTGTGGCCGGGGTACTGCCCGCGCAGCCCCTCAATGAGCGGGCGGCCCTGCTCAAACTCGCCCAGCGAGGCGCAGTGCACCCACAGGCGCGGCGCGGCATCGGCGGCCAGCGCCTGCGCAATGCGGGGCAGCAGCCCCGCGCGGCCCGCCACCCAGGCCGCCGCCTTGGGCACAAACGGAGACGCTAGGCGCAGCAATAAAGCGTAAAGTGCTAATGCTAAAGAATATATAAAAAGCAAAAAAGGCCGCGCTCAGAATAAAAAGTCCGAACGCGGCCCCAAAAATACGGTAAATATGTGCGGTAAGCTTCCGCTTGCCGTCAATAGAATAAAAGCTTTTATTCTATTGACGGCAAGCGGAAGCTTACCGCACGCTCAGCTCTCCTCGGCCTCCCAATTGGCGGGGCAGGTTTCGCCGTGCTCCTCGTAGTGGCGCAGGGCATCGACCATGCGCAGGGCGTCGGAGATGCGGCGGCCCAGGAAGCGGTCGTTCACGAGTTGGTGCCGCACAATGCCGTCGCGGTCAATCAAAAACAGGCCCCGGTAGGCCTGCGGCGAACCAATAAAAGTCATTTCGCCGGCTTCGTTGTAGTCGTAGTGGCCGGCCAGCACGTCGTAGTTGGCCGAGATAGTCTTGTTGGCGTCGGCAATGAGCGGGTACGTAACGCCCGCAATGCCGCCCTCGGCCTGCGGCGTGCGCAGCCACGCTTGGTGCGCCTGGTGCGAGTCGGTGCTGCACCCAATCACGGCCACGCCGCGGCGCTCAAACTCGGGCAGCATGGCCTGAAAAGCCAGTAGCTCGGTAGGGCAGAGGCTCGAAAAATCGGCCGGGTAAAAAAACAGGAGTACGTAGCGCTTACCCAGATAACGGTCGAGCGAAAAATCTTCCTCCAGTTGCTGGCCAATAACGGCCGGGGCCTTGAAAACAGGCGCGCGCTTACCAACGAGAACGGGCATTATAGTGAATTATAAAGTAGAAAGTATGAATTAGGTCCGTCTGCCTCTGCGACTTCTGCGCAAAACCTCCGCGCCTTCTGCGGGCTAAGACGTTGCTGCCGCCTCATACTCCAAACGTCCTCAAACGGTTATTCGCGCACCAAAAACTGGAACGTGCTACGCGTGCGCTGCTCCAGCAGCAGCACCCGCCCGCCGGTCAGCCGCTCTACACTAGCCTGGTCGTAATGCTTAATCGTAAAGAGCGTCAAATCAGCATTATACTGGATGCGAAACTGCCCGCCCAGCAGCTCCAGCAGCCGCTGCACCCGCATTGCGGAGTAATCGACGCACACCGAAAAGCTGATGGCCGAGTTCTGCATAAGGTTGATTTTGAGCCGCGCCTGCGCCAGCGCTCCAAAAATTACCTCCAGGTTTTCCTCCGAAATAAACGCAAAATCCTTGCTCTCAAATGATAGTAGCCCCTGCCCAGCCTTGCGGATAAACGCCGGCACCAGCGGCGCGTGCTGGCAGTCGTGGATGAGCGTGCCCGGCGCGGCCGGGTCCAGAAACGACTTCACCCGCAGCGGAATACCGCGCTCAGCCAGCGGCTTCAACGTTTTGGGGTGAATCACGCTGGCCCCGTAAAACGCCATTTCAATCGTTTCCTGGTAGCTGATTTCGGGGTACAGCACCGTATCAGCAAATATTTTGGGGTCGGCGTTGAGCAGGCCCGGCACGTCCTTCCAGATGGTCACCGACTCGGCCCGCAGGCAATAGGCAAGGATGGCGGCCGTATAATCAGAACCCTCGCGGCCTAAGGTGGTAGTGCGGCCGTCAGTCGTGCCGCCAACGAAGCCTTGGGTGACAATAATAGCGTTTCTGCCAGTGTGGAAGAGATTATTATCGGCCCGAAAAAAGGTATCGGCAGTACTGCATACAT
Source organism: Hymenobacter sp. H14-R3 (assembly GCF_030063445.1). Classification (GTDB taxonomy): domain Bacteria; phylum Bacteroidota; class Bacteroidia; order Cytophagales; family Hymenobacteraceae; genus Hymenobacter. The sequence goes on from NZ_JASITD010000012.1 coordinate 36,985, forward strand.
TTTGCTCCGTTGTTACCCAGTCAACCCGCGCTTCTCGCCAGGTTAAGTCTGTCTGAATTAAACCACTGGTTGGATACCAATGCACTGGTCTATCTAAATTGTAGTAAGCCAATGCATTGGCAACGATGTTTGCGGAAAGCAACTCACCATAACTAATAATTTGGTCATATCCTTCATCATAATCAGCGTTTGGCAGCACTTGGGCCAAAGCTTTTTTTAATGTAGCAAAAGGCATCATTGGAGACTCTGATTCATCTAAGTTCTCCCGGTATTCAACCAACTGTTCCTGTAATTCTATGTGCGCCTGTTGATGATATGCCTCCAGCGCCGCTAACTGCGCCGAGTAGTCCTGCCCATAGTAAGCTAGGTCAAAAATTTCTTCCAGCGCATTAGTCGTCTTGCCCATCGCCGATACCACAATGAGCAGCGGCCCCTTGGGCCCAAAGTCGCGCACGATGCGGCAAAGGTTCAGTATCGCCGCCGCATCCTTCACCGAGGCCCCGCCAAATTTGTAGACTTGCAAGCCTGTCAATTCATTTCCCATAGGCCCCAAAACTAGCTTGCGCGCCGCATTTAGGTAGCTTAGCCCGGCATCGGTAGCTTTGCGCTAGCTCTCGCCCCTCTTTTATTTATGGACCACAACAAACTCGCCCTGCCCGTCGGCACTACCCTCGACCGCTTCATCATGCGCAAGCAGGAAGATTTCCCCTATGCCACCGGGGAGCTGTCGCAACTGCTGCGCGATATTGCGCTGGCCGCCAAAATCGTGAACCGCGAAATCAACCGCTCGGGCCTCATCGACATTGCCGGGGCCTACGGCAACCGCAACGTGCAGGGTGAAGACCAGCAGAAGCTTGACGTAATTGCCAACATTCGGTTTATCAGGGCGTTGCGCAATGGCGGCGAAGTCTGCACCATCATCTCTGAGGAGGATGAGGATATCATCCAGACCGGTAACAACCAGGGTAAGTACGTGGTAGCCATTGACCCGCTCGACGGCAGCAGCAACATCGACGTGAACGTTAGCATCGGCACTATTTTCAGCGTCTACCGGCGTATTTCACCCACCGGCCGCGAGGGCACCGAGGCCGATTGCCTCCAGCCCGGCACCCACCAGGTGGCGGCGGGCTACGTTATCTACGGCTCCAGCACGATGCTCGTGTACACGACTGGCAACGGCGTCAACGGCTTTACCTATGAGCCCAGCCTGGGCGAATTTTTCCTTTCGCACCCCGATATCCAAACGCCCAAAACCGGTGCCGTTTACTCCATCAACGAAGGCTCGTCCGATTCGTTTTCGCCCGGCGTGGCCGCGTTCGTGCAACACTGCAAGGCTACCAATTTCTCGGCCCGCTACATCGGCTCGCTGGTGGCCGACTTTCACCGCAACCTGCTCAAAGGCGGCATCTACATCTATCCCGCCACTGCCAAAGCGCCCGGCGGCAAGCTGCGCCTCATGTACGAGTGCAACCCGCTGGCCTTCATCGTGGAGCAAGCCGGCGGCAAAAGCTCCGATGGCGTCCACCGCACCCTCGAGATTGAGCCTAAAACCTGCCACGCGCGCTGCCCCGTTTTTATCGGCAGCCGCGAGCTGGTAGAGCAAGCCGAAGCCTTCCTGGCGAAAGAAAAAGAAAATGTAGGGTAAGCTTCATCTTGCCGCCGCCCGCGCCACCCAATGGCGGTAAGCTAAAGCTTAGCCTATACGCAAAAAAAGCCGTTCCTAAGTTCAGGAACGGCTTTTTTGTAACCAAAAACGAAACTTACTCCGCTTTCTTGCTGCTCTTCTTTTTGGCAGCCGGGGCAGCTTCCGTAGTTACCTCGGGGTTGCCGGTGGGCGTGGCGGCCTCATCCTCCGCGCCGATTACGCCGCCGGTGCTCAAGGGCTCGTCGGCAGCAGGCTCGTCGGCAGCCTCCGTGGCAGCCGTGTAGGTAAGATGTTGGCTCACAATACCATACCAGGTAGCGAGCTTCTTGATGTCGGACTGGTACACGCGCTGGCGGTCGTACTCGGGCAGCACGCCGGCCAAAAACTCGGTCAGCTCGCTTTCGCTAGACTTGTTCGTAACGGACAGGCTAGTACCGTGCTGCTGGTAAATGCGCTCAAAAACCTCCGTCAGCGGCACCGTATCGTCCGAATCCTGGGCGTAGATGCCGATTTCACTCAGCAGTGATACTTTGTTGCTGGCCGGGGCCAGCGAGCGGGTTGCTTTGGCGTCCAAGCTTTCAACCAACACACCATGGCGGGCGGGCCGCACCAGGCGGAACAAACCCGGCTGGCCACTGATGGCCGCCAGCTCTTTCAAATCGTAGGGCATTCTTTTTGTAGTTAGGAATTGGCAATGGAGAATAAAGGGCAAGGAGTGAAAGGTGCAAAGCCAACCGGGCAGTTCTTCACGCCTCTTTCTTCATTCTTAGTTTTCCAACGCATTCGAGCCGGTAACGCCGAGCTTGAAGTCGATGGGTAGGCTGGTTAAAATCGGGTATTCGGGTTTCTTGAACTTGAGCAGGCGCACCACGCGAGCCGCCTCCTCACCAGTGCCGCCGCCCACTTGCTTCACAATGCGCAGGCCCTGCATGGTGCCATCGGGGTTCAGGGTAAAGCTCACGATGCAGCGCCCTTGCATGCGGTTGCGCTTGGCCATCAGCGGGTACTTCAACTCCTTGGCAATGAAGGCGTACATCGCCTCCTGCCCGCCTTCGTAGTAAGCCGCCACCGGAACGTCTTTGCCTACGTGGGCAATGCCCGCGCCCTGTTCGGTTGGCGGCACCGTCTGCGAGGGTGGCACCGTATTGGGCTTGGGCGTTTGGGCGTGGGCGGCGGCCAGCAAGCCGCAGATAGCCAGGGGCGTAAGCAGTATTTTTTTCATGTTAATAAGGAAGGACAAAGCCGATAAGACCCTGCCCCTGGGCAATTGACGGGCCAAAAGTAACTAAGCGCCTGCGGCATCGGCGGCCACCTGCCGGTTTATCTCCGTAATAAAGCCCAACACTTCCTCGCGGCCCAGCCCGGTTTCGGCCGAGGTTATGAAGTAGCGTGGGAGTTCGTCCCAGGTTTCGCCCATCTTAGCCAAGTAATTGTTAATCAGATTCTTGGTCTGACTGGTTGACTGCTTATCCGTCTTCGTGAAAATCATCACGAACGGCACACCATCCTCGCCTAGCTTGGTCATAAACTCCAGGTCGGCGGCCTGCGGCGCGTGGCGCGAGTCGAGCAGCACGCACACGCAGGTCAGGTTTTCGCGCTTGGTGAGGTAGGCGTTTATCATCTTGCCCCATTCGGCGCGAGAGGTTTTGCTCACTTTGGCGTAGCCGTAGCCCGGTAAGTCGACCAAGTACCACTCATCGTTGATGTTAAAATGGTTGATAACCTGCGTTTTGCCCGGCGTGCTCGACGTTTTGGCCAAGCCCGAGCGGCTGGTCAGCATATTTATCAGCGACGACTTACCCACGTTGGAACGCCCGATGAAGGCGTACTCGGGGCGGTTGGGGGGCGGGCAGAGGGCTACCTGGGTATTACTGACTAAAAAACTTGCTTCACGAATTACCATTGTTGGGTTACCTATCGGACGATGCGGGTACAAAGATGCGCTACGCTGCGGGTGCCAGCTTGGCTCCGTGCACAGCAACAGTAGCTAAACAGTTGTCTTTCAAAACCTGCCACTATATTTGCACGGTTCCTGTTAGCTGCAATTCAGAACGCGCGTAACTTTTCCAGACAGTTGCCAGCCAGCTTTAGTGCCCAGGGGCCGCCCGCCCGGCCGCGCTTTCTCGGTATATTTGTTGCTGCAATGGGCTTCGTGGCCCCGTAGCTGTTTTACCTGTCTGCTGGCCAACCGGGCCAACCCTGACGCCGAAATTTAGTATAAGCCGGCAAAAGCAAGCCCACCCCGTGCGCTGTGCTGAACCGCCGACCTAGTGCTGAAACCCTCCCTTCGCTCTTCACTCTAAAATTTTCCAAACACCCTTTTTTCAATGGACAACGTATCCAAAAGGCTGCTGCAAGCTTCCTGCGCGCTAGCTCTAACGGCGACCGTGGCTACTTCGGCCCAGGCCCAAAGCACCCGCAAGGACTTGCAAACCGGCAACAAGCTGTTCAACCAGGAGAACTACCGCGCCTCCATCCCTTACTACGAGCGGGTGATTGCCAAGGACCCCAACAACGCGCAAGCCTTGTTCCGGGCCGGGGTAGCATACTTGTCCTTTGACAAAGAGAAGGCCAGCGATTACATCTACAAAGCCCAGAAGCTGAAGCCGAAGGTATCGAAAGATGTGGAGTACTGGTTGGGCCGCGTCGACCACCTCAACTACAACTTTGATGAGGCCATCACGCATTACCAGGCGTATAACGCTACGCTGAAAAAGCGCAGTGATTCGCGCCGTGAGGAAGTAGCCCAGCTGATTCAGCACAGCAAGAACGCGAAAGTGTTGTTTAACTCGCCCAAGGATATCTTCGTGAAGAACCTTGGCCCTACCGTGAACACGCAGTACGCGGAGCACAGCCCGGTTATCTCTTCGGATGATAAGACCCTGATTTTCACCACGCGTGCTAACCCGGCCGATATTCCCGGCCTACAGCAGCGCGCTGGTAAAAAAGACATTGCTGCCGATGGCGAGTACTTCGAAGGCATTGTAGAAACGCACCGCATCGATGCCGACAACTGGGAGAAGCCCCGCTCGCTGGGCGCTGCGCTTAATACCAAAGGCCACGATGGTTCGGACCAACTGTTCGATAACGATACCAAGCTGCTCATGTACCGCGATGACGAGGACGGCGACGTTTTTGTATCGTCGAAGACGCAGGGCGGCGACTGGGGCCAGCCTACCAAACTCAACAGCAACATCAACTCCAAGGCCCGGGAGGGAGATGCCTACATCACGCCCGATGGCCTGACGCTGTATTTCTCAACCGGCAAATACTCGGAAGACAATAACCTCGACCTCTATTACAGTACCCGCACGGCAGGCGGCGACTGGGGCCCGGCTAAGTCGCTGGGTGGTGCCATTAATACCAAGGAGGACGACGATAGCCCGTACTTGAGCCAAGACGGCAAAACCCTGTATTTCGCTTCGAAAGGGCACAATACAATGGGTGGCTACGACATCTTCAAGTCGAAGTACGACAGCATCGGCCACAAGTGGAGCCGCCCCGAGAACATGGGCTACCCCGTTAACACGCCCGATGATGACTCTTACTACCGCTTGGCTCCCGACGGCACGTACGCTTACCTCAGTTCGTACCGCATTGGCGGCTATGGTGAGAAGGATATCTACACCATCAGCTACATCAAGAACATCACCATCAAAGGTGCTGTGTTCTCGAAGCGTGACAGCACGCAGGCCATCCCCGGCGTAGAGTTGGTGTTCAACGGTACGCAGGCCGACAAAACGGCCATTAGCTTCCGCGATGTAACCAAAGACCCCGGTGGTGATTACCAAGTAAAAGTTCTGTCGGCCCGTACCTATCAGGTAGCTGTGAACAAGGATGGTAAGAACATTGAGACCCAGGAGTTTGCAGTGCCGATTTCGACGAACGATTCGACGAGCATCACCAAGAACTTCTACGTTGACTACATCGATACCATTAGCACGGGTATTGCTCGTGGCATGCGTCCGATTTACTTCGACACCGACAAGTACAAGCTGCGGGCTGAATCAGTTACCACGCTTAATAACACGGCCGCAATTCTGAAAGCTAATACTGGGCTTAATATCTCGATTGAAGGCAATTGCGACTCGCGCAACACGGATGAGTACAATATGGTGCTCGGCCAGAACCGCGCCGATGCTGCCAAGAACTACCTCGTGAAGCAAGGGGTAGCTTCGGCTCGCCTCACCACCGTAAGCTACGGTGAGCGCAAGCCCGCTGCTCCGAACGATTCGCCCGAGAACATGCAGCTCAACCGCCGCGATGATTTCAAGGTGGTGCTAAAAGAGGGCGAGAAAATGCCCGTAATGCAGCCGGTTACTTCAGCTACTACCACTACCACCATTATTGCAGTACCCGTGCGCTCGGCCCCGCCGCTGCCCGGCAAGAGCAAGGTGAAACTGGCCGACGGCACCAAGGTAAAAACCAAAGTGGACGAGGATAGCGACAAAGTGAAGGTGAAAACCAAAGGCGCCGCTGGCGAGAAGTCGAAGACAGTATCCAAAAACGGTGAGCTGGATTCGAAAGCCAAAGACGCTTCGGGCGAAAAAGCCAAGGTAAAAGTGAAGGCTGAGTAGTCTTCGGCAGATTTGCTGAAAAAATAGAACGGCCGGACGAACAGTCCGGCCGTTTTTTTGTCCTGCTGGGTAGCGAGCCCAACTTCGTGGCTGCTTCCTACGCAATTTTTGCGGCGCATTGCCGTTCTTTGCATTCCTCCTATGGCCGTAGTACCCTATAAAGAAGACGCCGCCGATAAGAAATCGCAGGTGGCCAAGATGTTCGACAACATCGCTGGCAAGTATGACTTCCTGAACCACTTTCTGAGCGTGGGCACCGATATCTACTGGCGTCGCAAAGCCGTGGATGAGCTGCGGGCGCTACGCCCCGCCCGCATTCTGGATATTGCTACGGGCACGGCCGATTTCGCCATCGAGACGCTACGCGCCGCTGCCCCCGATGCGCACGTAACGGGCATAGACATTTCGGCTGGTATGCTGGAAGTAGGTCGCCAAAAACTGGTGGATAAGAAACTAAGCCACCGCATTAAGCTGGAGCTGGCCGACTCGGAAAACCTGCCGTTTGGCGACGACACATTTGATGCGGTAACTGCCTCGTTTGGGGTGCGCAATTTCGCGCACCTGGAGCGCGGTCTGGCCGAAATGCGCCGCGTGCTGCGGCCGGGTGGGCAGCTCGTCATCCTGGAATTCAGCAAGCCAACAGCTTTTCCGCTCAAGCAAGCCTATAATTTTTACTTTAGCCGGGTGCTGCCGGTGTTTGGCAAGGTAATTTCCAAAGACCAGAGCGCGTACACCTACCTGCCCGCTTCGGTGCAGGCCTTTCCCGACGGTGCCGAGTTCGTGGCCATTCTGGGCCGCGTCGGCTTTACTAATCCTGCATGGCAACCCCTCACCTTCGGAATCAGCTCCATTTACACGGCGCGCAAATAACTAGTAGTTGCCTGGGCCGCGGGCTAGTCCCGCTGCTGCTATTGCTACTGCTGGCCGGCCCCGCTCTGGCCCAGCGCAAGCGCAGCGATGCTATTGACCGGAGCCGCAAGGGGCGCATCAAGGGCATTACGGTAGATAATCTCTCCAATTACAACGACCGGTTTTTTCGGCCGGGTATTTACATCGCGCCCAATTTCTCGCGCTTTTTTTTAGAGCAGTCGGCGGCCTACTTCCAAGCGGCGCAGAATGGTAAGGGTATCGCGGCCAATTCCATTATTAGCCCTGGTTTTGCCGTAGGCTTTATAGGCGATATCCGGCTGGGAGCCCCCAGCACCCCTTTTCACCTGCGCTTTGCGCCAGGCCTCAACTTTTTGACGCGCCGGGTGGAGTTTACGAGTGCCGGGGCGGGCCAGCCCGATACCATCCGCAACCAGGAAGTAGGCACCACGCAGCTAGAGCTGCCGCTGCTGCTCAAATACCAGTCGAACCGCCGCCGCAATACGCGCTTCTACATGGTGGGGGGCATCAAGCCCAGCATTGCCGTAACGCAGCGCCAGAGCACGCCGGCTATCAGCCAGCTAACCGTGGCGCGCAACGACGTGCTGCTGGAATATGGCTTCGGGCTGGACTTATTTTACCCATACTTCAAGTTTGGGCCCGAGTTGCGCTTTTCACATGGCCTGCGCAACATCCTGGCCCCGCGCGACAACCAGTATAGCAACAGCTTGCAGAGCTTACGCACGAACACGGTTACGCTTTATCTCAATATCGAGTAAACCCAACTGGTTAGCAATAACTGTTTGTTAAATAGTATTTTATGAAAACTGCGTTTATCACAGGTGCTTCTTCCGGCATTGGCCGGGCCACGGCGGAGGCCCTGGCAAAATCGGGTTTTCAGCTGGTAGTTACGGGCCGGCGGCGTGAGCGCCTCGACGCGCTGGCGCAGGAGCTGGCCCCCACGCCGGTGCATATTCTTACCTTCGACGTGCGCGACCGGGCCGCGGTAGATGCGGCGGTGGCCACGCTGCCGGCCGAGTTTGGTCATATCGACGTACTCATCAACAACGCGGGCAACGCGCATGGGCTGAGCCCGATTCAGGACGGTGACCCGACCGACTGGGACGCCATGCTCGACGGCAACGTGAAGGGCCTGCTCTACGTGAGCCGGGCTGCGTTGCCGCGCATGGGCGAGGGTGGCTTCATCGTTAATGTAGGGTCTATTGCGGGCCACGAGGCTTACGCTAACGGCAACGTATACTGCGCCTCCAAGGCCGCCGTAGAAATGCTCACGCGCACCATGCGGCTCGACTTGCTGCCCAAAGGCATCCGGGTGGCCGAAATAGCGCCTGGCATGGTCGAAACCGAGTTTTCGGAGGTGCGCTTCAAGGGTGACGAAGAGCGGGCGGCCAGTGTGTACAAGGGCGTGCAAGCGCTGCAAGCCGCTGACATCGCCGATATTATCCAGTTTATGGTAACGCGCCCGCCGCATGTGCAAATTGCCCAGGTAATAGTATTCCCAGCGGCGCAGGCCGCTGCAACTGCGGTACGCCGTGAGGGATAAGATTTTAGTAATGAGCTAGTTGCAGCTAATTAGAATGTAATTGGTGAAAGGGGTGGTTACATAGAGCTTGTGAAAAACTTCGCAGCTCGGCGTAACGCCCCTTTTAATGCTTAACTACCTGTAATATAACGCACGTAAAGGCCACCCGAACAGGCGTTGGGCGGGCTGCCAACTCCCGCCCGCCCGCCCGGCCCAATGCTTATCAGCCGGCCAGCTCGTGTAGTAGCGGGCCGTGCAGCGCGTGGCCGCCCGCAAAGCCAAACGTACGAACTATGGCGCCGTGCGCTTGCAGGGTATCGGCTTGCTGCTGAATTTGTTCGGGGCTTAGGTATTCGTCGGCGTCGCCGCAGACTACGTCAACGGGCAGGCCGGGTAGCAGGTTGGCGGCGGGTAGCGTATCGGCCGGAAAATCACCGGCCCACAGCACCAGCCGGCGCGGGCACCAGCCCTGGGTGCTGGCCACGTGCACAAGCCAGCGGCTGGCAGTAGCCGTGCCCTGCGAGAAACCTAGTACCGTAACTTCTGCGTCTGGGGCGGCCGCCAGTAGCGGGTTCAGGATGGCCGTGAGGTAGGCGCACTGGTCATGCAATTCGGCCAAGCGGTCGGCGCGGGTCATCCACGAGGCGCCAATGCGGCCATCGGTGCCGCGCAGATAGAAGCGGGAGAGGGCCTCGGGCGCCACCACGACCGTGCCCGCTACGTCGGCGGCGTGCAGCGGCCTGAAGTGCCGGATAAAGTATTCGGCCAACTGCCCGTAGCCGTGCAAAACTATCCACAGCCGCCGGGTAGCGGGCGAAGCCTCGCCTAGCTGCTGGTAGCGCGCCGTGCGCGCTACGGAAATATGGTGTTCCACGCGACCTGAAAAAGTAGGGATAAATGCGCTGGCTAACCCCGGCGACCAAAAATGGCGCTACCCACCCGAATAAGCGTGCTGCCCTCAGCCAGTGCCCAGGCGTAGTCAGCGCTCATGCCCATGGATAGTTCGCGAAAGTATTCACTATCTGCAAAATACGTGGATTTAAGGTACTCAAAATGTTGGCGGAGCTGCTTAAATTCCCCACGCACCAGCGCCTCATCGGGCGAATTGGTAGCGATGCCCATTACGCCGGTCAGGCGCACGTGGCGCATGGCCTGGTATTCGGGCGACTGCAAAATAGCCTCGGCTTCGGCTAGGCTTAGGCCGGTTTTGGTTTCTTCCTTGGCAATGTGAAATTGCAGCAGGCCACAAATAATCCGGTTGTGCTTCGCAGCTTGCTTGTCCATCTCTTGCAGCAGGCGCAGGCTGTCCACGCTTTCCACGGTGTGCACGAAAGAAGCCAGGTATTTTACCTTATTGGTCTGAAGCTGACCAATTTGGTGCCACTCTACGTCGGCAGGCAATTCGGGGTGCTTAGCGGCCATTTCCTGCACCCGGTTTTCGCCGAAGATACGCGCGCCGGCCGCGTAAGCCTCGCGCAGCATCTCCACGGGGTGAGTTTTGGTAACGACAACTAGGCGGGCAGGTGTACCGGCTAGCTTTTGCTCGAAAGCGATGATATTGTCAGCGATGGACACGGGATGCAATGCTTAATTTTTAATGATTAACGGGTAATTGACCGATGCCTAACAAGTCATTGGGTAGTGGTTAAGTTGGTGTAATACAGCATTATGACTAATATACATCAGATTATCAAGTAGTTGTGTCGCGTATTAAATCTTAAAATTAATTGTTACCAACTCAGTCTTCCAGCACATTAGTCATGAATGTGCTGCGCAGCGCCAGCCACAGTAGCCAGAGCACAATGCCCAAGCCTAGATAAGGGCGATAAAAATCCTGCACGCTGCGGTAGCGCTGGGTGCGGATATCGGACTTTTCCAGCCGGTTGATTTCGCCAAAAACGCGGCTGAGCGCGGCATTGTCGGTGGCCCGGAAGAAGCGGCCGTCGGCGGCCTGGGCCAGCTGCCGCATGGTGGTTTCGTCGAGGCGGGTTTGCACGTAGCGGGGCTTGCCGGTACTAGAGTCGCGGCCGTAGGGCACGAAGCCATCTTCACCTAACCCAATGGTATAGAGTCGAATACTATAAGCATGGGCTAGCTGTGCGGCCAGCAGCGGGTCGAGGCTGCCAGCGTTGCTTTCGCCGTCGGAGAGCAGCACGCAGATGCGCGATTTGGCCGGCGACTCGCGCAGCCGGTTGATGGCCACGCCCAGCGCCGTGCCGATGGCCGTGCCATCGTCGTCGATAAGGCCGGGGCGCAGGCTGCGCAGGTTGTCGAGCAGCAGGTCGTAGTCGGTGGTGAGGGGCACCAGCGAATAGGCCTGCCCGGCAAAGGCCACCAGCCCGAGCCGGTCGCCGGCCCGGCGCTGCACAAAGCGGCGCGCCAGGCGTTTGGCGGCTTCGAGGCGGGTAGGCTTGAGGTCCTCAATCTCCATGCTGCCCGATACGTCGATGGCCAGCACAATGTCAACGCCCTGGCCCGTTTGGGTAAGGTGCTCGCTGGGGCGTTGGGGGCGCGCCACGGCGATTATCAGCAGCACCATGCTCAGCGCCAGCACGATAACCGGAACGAAGCGCAGCCCGGCCCGCCAGTCGGGCCGGATGCCGCCCGGCCCGAAGGCCACCACCACCTGCCGCCGCCGCCGGGCCAATAGCCCGCGCAGCAGCGGTAGCAGGGGCACCAGGGCCAGCAGCAGCAGCAGGCGCGGGTGTTGCCACTCGTAGCTGGCCAGGGTGGCGTAGGAAAAGAGATTCATGCAAAAAGGGCCAGAAGGCGCAAATTACGGCCATTCGTGAACTCGGGTCGGCGGGCCACCGGCCGTAGGGTACCTTTGACCAGACCTTATGCCCTCGCGGCCGGCCCCATGATTCGTACCGTAATTTTTGATATGGATGGCGTCATTATCGACACCGAGCCCATCCACCACCACGCCTTCATAACCCTGTTTGCCGAGTTAGGTATCACCGTCTCGGATGCGCTATACGCCTCATTTTTAGGCTCTTCTACGCGTAATGTATTTCAGCACCTGAAGCAGGAATTTAATTTGTCGCAGTCGGTAGCTGCGTTGCTGCTGCGCAAGCGGGAGCTATTTAACAAGGCGTTTGATGAAGATGCGGACCTCGATTTGCTGCCCGGGGCGCGGGCGCTGATTGAGGATATCCAGCAGCACGGCGTGCAACTGGTGGTAGCCTCGTCGGCCTCTAAGGCCACTATAGCGCGGGTGTTTAACCGATTCGGGTTAGGTCCGTATTTTTCGCATATCGTTAGCGGTGAGGACTTTGAACAGTCGAAACCCAACCCCGCCATTTTTCTGCACGCGGCGGCCCTGGCCGAAACACCCGTTACCGAGTGCATCGTTATCGAAGATTCGGCCAATGGCGTGGCGGCGGCCAAGGCGGCTGGTATCTACTGCATTGGCTACGCCAGCCCGCACTCGACCGGGCAGGATTTGCGGTTGGCCAACCGCGTAATTCAACACTTTTCGGAGATTTCGGCGGTCGGGATTCAAGCAATTGTAGGGTGATCTATAGCTTGCCGGCGGGCAGCTAGCGCCGCTGCCCGCGCCCAGCAGCTTGCTGACGAGTAGGTAATCAGCTGGCTTCGTGCGGGACGACAACGCAGCGCGGTGGGACATGATAGCGTATGAAGCGCAGTTGTCACGGCTTCGGCATTATGCTATTTTTTAAGAAGTTACGGGGAATATAAAAAGTATTTCGATAACGCAGAGTTGTTTAGACAATAAAAAAGTCGCGTGATACAGCACTTTTCGGCGCGACTGGCGGCAAGCTAAAGCTTACCCTACATTCAGTCGAGGCGACCGAGTTCGGCGCGGCCGAACGTCCACTCGGGCGTGTCGAACTCCGCTTCGGCCGGGCCGGGTACGGCAAACCAGGCGCCCAGCGCCGGGCGGCTCACGTTGCGCAGCAGGTGAATATTCTGGGCTGGCATGTAGCTCTGCATCAACAAAATATACCGTTGGCCAGAGCGCGGATTTTCGGCCACATCGGCTACCAATACGGCGTGACCGGGGCTGCCACCGTGCACCAACACATCGCCGGGCTGTACCTGGGCCAGCGCCACTGGCTGCACCTCGCGGCTTAGTGAGAGCGTGCCTGCGTAGCCAAATACCGGCAGCAGGTAGCGGCCCAGCGCCGCGTGAGTGGGCGCTTCGGCCGGCTTAGGCGCGGGGCCGACTTGCTCGCCCCGCACCCGAAAGGTGGTGCCAGCCACGTAGTCCGAAAACCAGGCGTCGTAGCCGGTGGTTAGGTGAAAGTGAATTTTATTCGGGTTGACGCCAAACAAGTACTCGGCCCGCAGCCGCATCACAGCGTCGGCGCACTGCTGTAAGTCCTTGGTGCCAGGGTCGATGTCTACTACGGCGGCTACTACTGCTTGATTATTTTTTAGCTGCCCATTGTAGAGCCGTGCTGGGGTACCGGCGGGCCGCAGCGGCAGCCCACGCAGCCACGCGCCCCACGAGCCGTTTGCTACGGCCACGCGCTGGCAGCCGGCCGGCGGCGCAATGCGCCGGGCCAAGCTTTGGGCGGCGGCTGGCGGCGTAGTGAGCCACGGGTACGTGGGGGCGGGGGCCGGGGGCCGGGCAGCCGGCGCGGTGCTCAGCAGTAAGCCTAAGCCAAGGTATTTGAGAATCATGAGCTAGAGAACTAAAACCGGTACTGTAACGCACTAGTAATCACAAATTGTACTACGCAAAAGAGCCCCGCCTATTGGGCGAGGCTCTGATACTTTTAGGCGGGGCAATTTATTCAGTAGCCGCAGCCTTCTTAGTTGCGGCTGGCTTTTTGGCTGCCGTGGTGGGCTTTTTGGCCGGCGCTTTTTTCTTAGCCGCTGGCTTCTTAGCCGCCGGAGCTTTGGCCGCCTTTTTAGCGGGGGCGTCGGCTTCCTTGGCGGGTTTTTCGGCGGCGGCTTTCTTGCCGAAGCGGCCACCTTTGGCGGGCTTGTCGGGCGTGGCGGCGGCTAGCTCCAGGCAGCGCTCCAGCGTGAGCTCGGTGGGTTCTTCGCCCTTCGGAATCTTCACATTTTTCTTGCCAGCTACGATATAAGGGCCAAAGCGTCCGTTAAGAACCTGGATGTCAGCGTTTTCCTCGAAGCTCTTAATCAGGCGCTCGGCATCCAGCTTGCGCTTGGCTTCGATGAGCACTACGGCTTCCTCGCCCGTGATGGTGTGGGGGTCCTGCTCCTTGGTGAGCGAATAGAACTTGCTGTCGTGGCGGATGTAGGGGCCGAAGCGGCCGAGTGCGGCCGTCATGGCTTTGTCCTCAAAATCGCCTATCGCGCGCGGCAGCTTAAATAAATCCAGCGCCTCTTCCAGGGTGATGGTTTCGATAAACATGCCTTTGCGCAGGTTGGCGTAGGCGGGCTTGGTTTCGCCTTCGGTGTCGCCCAGCGCCACGTAGGGGCCGTATTTGCCGAGGCGGGCGGTTATTTTCTCGCCCGTTTCGGGGTGCAGGCCAATTTCGCGGGTACTGCTAAGGGTGCTGCGGTCAATGTCCTGGCCGCGCTCTACGCTCTTGTGAAACGGCTCGTAGAAGCCGGCCAGCATGTGGCTCCAATCCTCGCGGCCGTTGGCAATCTGGTCAAACTCATCCTCCACCTTGGCCGTGAACTGGAAGTCCACGATGTCGGGGAAGTGGTCGACCAGGAAGTCGGTGACTACTAAGGCGGTATCGGTCGGAAACAGCTTGGCTTTATCTGCGCCATAGACTTCGGGGCGCTGCTCGGTCGTTACCTCGTTGCCCACCAAAGCCAGCGCGTAAATCTTGCGTTCCTTGCCATCGCGCGACTCTTTTTCGACGTAACCGCGCTTCTGCACCACGCTGATGGTGGGAGCGTAGGTGCTGGGGCGGCCGATGCCCATTTCCTCCAGCTTTTTGACCAGCGACGCCTCGGTGTAGCGGGCGGGCGGGCTCGAAAAGCGCTCAGTGGCGGTGAGGGTTTGCAGGGGCATATCCTGGCCCACGCTCAGCGGCGGCAGGCCACGCGAAAACGAGCTTTCACCATCGCTGGGCGCGTCCTCATCGTCCTTGCTTTCGGCATAGGCTTTCAGAAAGCCCTCAAACGTAATGACCTCACCAGTAGCCGAAAATGTAGTGCCCGGCTGGGTACTGATACCAATAATGGCCGTGGTGCGCTCGATGAGCGCGTCGGCCATCTGCGAGCCCATGGCGCGCTTGCGAATGAGGTCGTAGAGGCGCTGTTCCGAGGCATCGGCCCCGGCTTTCAGCAGCGTGAAATCGGTGGGGCGAATGGCTTCGTGGGCTTCCTGCGCGCTGGCCGACTTGGTTTTGAACTGGCGCTCCAAGGCGTATTCGGCCCCGTAGGCGGCCGTAATGGCCTCCGTGGCACCCTTGCGGGCCTCTTCCGACAGGTTTACTGAGTCGGTTCGCATGTAGCTGATGCGGCCGGCTTCGTACAGCTTTTGGGCCACCGTCATGGTTTGGGCCACCGAGAAGCCCAGCTTGCGCGAGGCTTCCTGCTGCAACGTACTCGTGGTGAACGGCGCGGCGGGCGTGCGCTTGCCCGGTTTTTTGTCGAGGCTATTAATACTGTATGTCGCCCCGATGCAGCGCGTGAGGAAAGCCTCGGCCTCCTCGCGGGTTTTGTAGCGGGTCGGCAATTCGGCCTCCAGGGTGGTGCCCTGGCCGGCGTCGAAGCGCGCCACGATGCGGTAGGCGCTGGCGCTGGTGTGCTTGTTGATTTCGCGCTCGCGGTCTACCACCAGGCGCACGGCCACGCTCTGCACGCGGCCCGCCGAGAGGCCAGCTTTTACCTTGCGCCACAGCACGGGGCTCAGCTCAAAACCCACCAGGCGGTCGAGCACGCGGCGGGCCTGCTGGGCATTTACCAGGTTGATATTAATCTCGCGCGGGTTCTGGATGGCGGCCAGAATAGCGGGCTTGGTAATCTCGCGAAACACGATGCGCTTCGTCTTCTCTGCCTTGAGGTTAAGCGTCTCGGCCAAGTGCCACGAAATGGCTTCGCCCTCGCGGTCATCGTCACTCGCCAGCCACACCATCTCGGCTTCCTTCGACAGTTTTTTGAGCTGCGAAATGAGCTCGCGCTTGTCGGCATCGACCACGTAGGTGGGCTTGAAACCGTTGGCCACGTCCACGGCATTGTTGTCCTTGGGCAGGTCGCGGACGTGCCCGTAGCTGGAGCGCACCACAAAGTCGGGGCCGAGGTAGCCTTCAATGGTTTTGGCCTTGGCGGGCGACTCGACAATAACTAGATTCTTGACCATGCGGAACGAATAGGAGCGGGGAAACAGGCTGGCGTTGGATGAAATTAACGCGGACCTGCCCCGAAAAGTTAAAAACGGGGACAAAGATGCACGGCTAAAGCCAACCCGGCGCCAACTCAGAGCTGCAAGCTACCTTCGAACCAGCCAGCATTGTCGGATTGCCTCGCGCACCTACTTTTGTTGGTATCCACTGCGGGCCCCCGCTCGCCCCACCTTCTCTGCGTCCTCCCCACATGGCTTCTGCCAAGAAAACTACGGCCCCGGTATCTGAAATTGACGAGGCCGCGCGCCCCGACGAAGCCGGCATCTTTGCCGACGACAACACGACCCGCAAGCGCGGCAAGACTCGCAACGTGGGCCTCACCGATACCGACTACGTGAACGAGCAGCTCAACCGCGTGCTCTTCGCCCTTGATGCCTTTAAAAAAGGCGATGTGTCGGTGCGCCTGACCAAGCAAAACGACGACATCTTCTCCGAAATCGCCGAGGCCTATAACTCGATGGTGGAGATGATTGGCGGCGTGGGCGGGGAGGTATCGCGCATTTCGAAGGTGGCCGGGGTGGAGGGTAACCTGAAAGCCCGCGCCTCGGCCGAGGGCGCGGCGGGCTTCTGGCGCGACATGATTAACAACATCAACGGCCTGGTCGACAGCATTGCCGTGCCGGTGCTGGAAGTGGGCAAGGTGCTGAAAAATATCAGCCGGGGTAATTTGGATGAGAGCTTCCAGATTCCGGTGTCGGGCGACTTTAAGGTGATGGCCGAAACCATCAACCGTACCATCGACAACCTCAACGTGTTTGCGGGCGAGGTGAGCCGGGTGGCGCAGGAAGTGGGTACCGAGGGCCGGCTGGGCGGCCAGGCCGTGGTACCCAACGTGGGTGGTGTGTGGAAGGAACTCACTGATAATGTGAATACCATGGCGGCCTCGCTCACCAGCCAGGTACGCGACATTGCCAACGTGACCACCGCCGTGGCCCGCGGCGACCTCAGCCAGAAAATGACGGTGGACGTGAAAGGCGAGCTGCTCCAGCTCAAGCAGAACCTCAACCAAATGGTAGATTCGCTCAACCTGTTTGCCGGCGAGGTAACCCGCGTGGCCCTCGACGTGGGCACCGAGGGCAAGCTCGGCGGCCAGGCCAGCGTGCCCGGCGTGAGCGGCACCTGGAAAGACCTGACCGACAACGTGAACAACATGGCTGCCAACCTGACCTCTCAGGTGCGCGATATTGCCAACGTAGCCACCGCCGTGGCCCGCGGCGACCTCAGCCAGAAGATGACGGTGAACGTGAAGGGCGAGATTCTGGAATTGAAAAACATTCTGAATCAGATGGTTGACTCGCTCAACATCTTCGGCGACGAGGTAACCCGGGTGGCCCGCGAAGTGGGCACCGAGGGCAAGCTCGGCGGCCAGGCCGTGGTGCCCCGCGTGGGCGGCGTGTGGAAAGACCTGACCGACAACGTGAACACGATGGCCGCCTCGCTCACCAGCCAGGTGCGCGACATTGCCAACGTGGCTACCGCCGTAGCCCGCGGTGACCTCAGCCAGAAAATGACCGTGGATGTGCAGGGCGAGATTCTCGACCTGAAAAACATTCTGAATCAGATGGTTGACTCGCTCAACATCTTTGCCGGCGAGGTAACCCGCGTGGCGCGGGAGGTGGGCACCGAGGGCATTCTGGGCGGCCAGGCCAACGTGCCCCGCGTATCGGGCACTTGGAAAGACCTGACTGACAACGTGAACACGATGGCCTCGAATCTGACTTCTCAGGTGCGGGATATTGCCAACGTGGCCACCGCCGTATCGCGCGGCGACCTGAGCCAGAAAATAACCGTGAACGTGCGCGGCGAGCTCTTGCAGCTCAAGGAAAACCTCAACCAGATGGTGGACTCGCTGAACGTGTTCGGCGACGAAGTAACGCGGGTGGCCCGCGAAGTGGGCACCGACGGCAAGCTCGGCGGCCAGGCCAACGTGCCCGGCGTGAAAGGCACCTGGAAAGACTTGACTGATAACGTGAACACGATGGCGGCCTCGCTCACCAGCCAGGTGCGCGACATTGCCAACGTAACCACCGCCGTAGCCCGCGGCGACCTCAGCCAGAAGGTGTCGGTGGACGTGCGCGGCGAGCTGCTCGACCTCAAGGACAACATCAACCAGATGGTTGACTCGCTCAACATCTTCGCCGGCGAGGTAACCCGCGTGGCGGTGGAGGTGGGCACCGAAGGCCAACTCGGCGGCCAGGCCAACGTGCCCAACGTGAGCGGCGTGTGGAAAGACCTGACCGACAACGTGAATACGATGGCCAGCAACCTCACCATTCAGGTGCGGGGCATTGTGAAGATTGTAACGGCCGTGAGCCAGGGCGACCTCACCCAGAAGCTAATGCTGGAAGCCGCCGGCGAAGTAGCCGACCTGGCCCAGACCATCAACCGGATGGTGGACGACCTCAACCGCCTGGCCTCCGAGGTAAGCCGGGTGGCCCGCGTGGCGGGGGCCGAGGGCAAGCTCACCGAGCGCGCCACCGTGGGCGGCGTGTCGGGCTCGTGGAAAGAGCTGGTGGACACGCTTAACGCGCTGATTGAGAGCATCGCCCTGCCGGTGCTCGAAGTGAGCCGCGTGGTGCGCGCCATCTCGGAGGGCGACCTCACGCAGATGGTGGAAATCCAGACCACCGGCGATATTCTGGCCATGTCCAGCTCACTCAACCAAGCCGTGGAAACGTTGAACGCTCTACTGGGCGAAATCAACGACTCGGCCCAGGTAGTGGGCACTTCCTCCGAAGAAATGGTGGATAAAGGCCAGGAAATGAGCCGCGTAACGGTTGACGTGGCCTTGGCCATGCAGCAAATGGCCGAAGGCGCGCAGAACCAGGCCCTTAAGACGGACCAGGCCTTCAAGCTGATTGAGGAAATCATGACGGCCACCAAGGAAACGGCCAACAAGGCCGACGTGGTGAACAAGTCGGCCATCATGGGGGAACAAACCTCGCAGCAGGGCCTCAAAACGGTGGCTGAAGTGGTGAAAAACATGGAGGAAATCTCTGGCGCGGCCACCCAGACCTCGCGCACCATTGAAGTGCTGAGCACCCGCTCGCAGGAAATCAGCAAGTCGCTGGGTGTAATTACCGACATCGCTTCGCAAACCAACCTGCTGGCCCTCAACGCCGCCATCGAAGCGGCCCGCGCCGGCGAGGCCGGTCGCGGCTTCGCCGTAGTAGCCGAGGAAATCCGCAAGCTGGCCGAAGGCTCGCGCAAATCGGCCAACGAGATTGCCACGCTCGTGGAAGACGTGAAGAAGGACACCACCAGTGCCGCCGCAGCCATCAGCGCCATGGAAAGCCGGGTGCTCAAGGGTAAAAACGCCACCTTCGAGGCCAGCGCAGCCTTTAAAAACATTGCCACCAGCAGCGGCGAAACGCTGCGCACCTCGCGCGATATTCTCACGGCCACGGCCTTGCAGCAAACTTCGATTGGCGACGTGGTGAAGTACGTAGAGGAAGTGGTAGCCATTGCCGAGCAAACCGCTACCGGCACCCAGCAGGTAGCCGGCACGGCCCGCCAGCTCTCGTCGTCCATGCAGGAGCTGACTACCTCCTCGCAACGCCTCTCCGACATTGCCGACGACCTGCAGGACGGCCTCGAAACCTTCCAGCTCTTCGACTACGCCCCCGAGCCGGAGCCCGAACCCGAGCCCGAGCCCGTGCGCCGCCTGGTGCGCCGCCCGCTACCCAGGGCTGCCGCGCCAGTTGCTGCACCCGCCGCCCCGGCCCCCAAAGCTAGTCCGGCCATCCCAGCGCGCCGCATCACCAGCGTACCCGTTGCCGAAAGCACCGGGGCTGGCCACGCCAGCAATGGCCGCATTCGCCGCCCCGCCCCGGCCGCAACGGCCCCCGCCGCCGAGCCGGCTAAGCCCGCCGCGCGCCGCGCCAAGGCTAGCCTAGCCGCCAGCACGGCTCCGCAGCCGGAGGCGAGCAACGCCGCCAGCCGCCCGCGTCGGGCGAAAGCCAAATAAGGCCGCACTTTTAATTTTTTGCGCTCGTAAGTAGCGCTGCACCCGCTACCGCACTTAGGTAATTTCCATGGCTGATTCCGCCGCAAATCGTCCGGCTACCGCTTCGGGCCGCGCCGCGCCGGCCGCTCCCGAAGCGGTGGTGCAGCTCATTGTATTTCGCCTGGGCGATGAGGATTATGGTATCCGCATCGAGCAGGTGAAGGAGGTAACCATCACGCCCGAAGTGGTACGGATGCCCAAAACGCCGCCTTTTGTAAAGGGTATCACCAACTTACGCGGCGACATCATTGCCGTGGTGGACTTGGAAGAGCGGTTTGAGCTGCGGCCGGCCGGCCGGCCGGTGCCTGATTTTTCCTACACCCTGGCCGTGGAAGCCCCCGACTACACGCTGGGGCTACTGGTGCGTGAGGTGCCGCGCCCGGTCACTATTCCAGTTAGTGCCATCGAGCCGACCCCCGATTTTGTGCAGGACAGCGGCCAGCGTGAAAAATACCTGGAAGGTATTGCCCGGCTACCCGGCGACCAAAGCGTGATTATCGTGCTGGATATGCTTAAGCTGCTAACCCCCAGCGAGATAATGCGCCTGCCGGGGCAAGCCACCACCAAGGCTGCCCGCCCGCCTGCTACTGCCGCCGCTTCGGCCGATGCACCCTCCGGGGTACAATAGCCGTAGACGAGCTAGCCAGCGGCCCAACTAGTAGCCGCTGGCCTCTCCTTCCTACTTCTCACTCTCTCAGATTCAGTTTTACATGAATAAGCGCATTCTCATCGTCGATGACTCGTTCTACATGCGGACGATGCTCAAGAATATGCTCACCGACGCCGGCTACGATGTAGTGGGCGAAGCCGCCAATGGCCAGCAGGCCTTGGAAATGGCGGTAGCAACCACCCCCGACCTCATCACGCTCGACGTGATTTTGCCCGACAACACGGGCCTCGACGTGCTCAAGGGTATCCGCCAACAGCAGCCCGATGCCAAAGTGGTGATGTGCTCGGCCGTGGGCCAGGAAACCATTGTGAATGAGGCCATTGAGAACGGTGCTCTCGCCTACATCGTGAAGCCTTTCTCGGAAGAGCGGGTGCTCGAAATAGTGGGCAGCGCGCTGCAAGGCGATAGCTCAATTGCCTAAAAAAGCAGGCCAACCGGCTGGTTTTTTTCGGAAAGCCAGCCGGTTGGGCGGTTAGTCGTGGTTTCCCATTAGATAGTTTTACGCCTTTGTTTCTCCCTTATCTTCCTGCGCTGCCCGCTTTAACGGAATTATTAGGCAGCTTGGGCCAGCCGGCCCAGGTTGCTGGTGGGGAAACCAGTCTAGCAAAGATTTTGCGCAACGCTATGTTAGCCAATAAGTTATGACGGCGCGGGAGCAAGAGTACCGGGAGCTGTTTATGGCGGAGGCGCTGGAGTATTACGACGCTATGTCGCAGCACCTCAGCGAGTTGGAACGTAACCCGCAGGAGCCGGGGGCGCTCAATGAGCTGTTTCGGCTCATGCACAACCTCAAGGCCAATGCCCGCGCCATGGGTTTCATGGATATGGGTGAGGTGGCCCACAAGATGGAAACCCTCTTCGGACAGATTCGGGGTAATGAGCGCACCTTCAACGGGGCGCTGGTGCCACTCACTTTTCGGGCCGTAGACATGCTGGGCAGCATGATTCGGGCTGTGGGCGCGGGCCAGGAATCGGGCGATGCCACGCAATTACTTGAAAACCTGGAAAGCCTGATTCAGGGTGAGGAGGTTGTCGAAGTCCGCGAGCAGCTCAGCGAAGAAGAAGTTGATGCCGACGCGGCCCGTAAGCTGGAGTTGTCGGACCTCGTATACATTCCCGTCAAAAAGCTCGATAACCTGCTTAATCTAGTGGGCGAGCTGGTAATTGACCGCGACCGTATTTTGACGCTGGCCGCCGAGCTGGGCCACCCGGCCCTGCAAGCCACGGCACAACACCTGTTTCGCATTTCCGACGACTTGCAGTACTCCGTAATGGACGTGCGGCTGGTAGGGGCGGGGGTGCTGCTGAATAAGTTTCCGCGCGTGGTGCGCGACGTGGCCTCGACCGAGAACAAGCAGGTGGAGCTTTCGCTGGCCGGGCAGGACGTGCAAATTGACCGTAACGTGTTGCAGCTCATTACTGATGCGCTGCTGCACATTGTGCGCAATGCCGTGAGCCACGGCCTCGAAACCCCCGAAACCCGGCAGGCCGCCGGCAAGCCCGCGGTGGGCAAGCTGCGCATTTCGGCCCTCACCGAGCGCGACGATGTGCTCATTCAGGTGCAGGACGATGGCGGGGGCATCGACACCGAGGCAGTGCGCAAAAAAGCTATTCGCAACAAGCTGGTTACGGCCGAGGCTGCCGTTGCGCTTGATGAACAAGCCGTGTGGGCGCTGCTGTTTGAGCCCGGTTTTTCGATGGCGGATAAGATAACCGACATTTCGGGCCGGGGCGTGGGCCTCGACGTGGTAAAGCTGGCCATCGACTCGCTCGGCGGCCGCCTGCGCGTCAACTCGGAATTGGGGAAGGGTACCACGTTTACGTTGGTGCTGCCTACCTCGATTGCCGTGAAGGGCGCGTTGCTCATTGAGCTGGATGCCCGCGCCTACGCCGTGCCCCTGCTGCACACCGATACCGTGCTGGCCCTGCCCAACGACGAGATTTTTGCCGTGGGCGGCCTACTGATGACCCGCATTCAGGACGAAAACGTGCCGCTGGTACCGCTGCGCCAGCTGCTCTACTCAGAGGGGGACGAGCTGTTGCCCCGGGCCACGCGCGCCGACCTGCCCGCCGCTGTCGGCTTGCACCAGATACTGATAGTGAGCTACAACAACCGCCGGCTGGGTCTGCTCATCGACCGTTTTCTGCGCCAGCAAAACATTGTGGTGAAGTCACTTAGCAAGCCACTCGATACCATTGACCTCTTTGGGGGCGTTACGCTGCTGGGCAGTGGGCAGCTGTGCCTGGTGCTGGATGTGCCCGCCCTAACGCGCCTGTTTTTGGCTAAACGACCTTGAATCTAGCCACTTTCCGCTCTTTTCCGTATTAATTTGCCGGCCTCGCCGCCGCTGCTACGAACTAAGCTGTTATGAATGTATCAATGAATGAGTTAGAGCGCGATATTATCCGCGAAATTCTCAATATTGGCCTGGCCAGAGCGGCGGATAGCTTTGCCGTGATTGCGCAGGAGCGGGTGATGCTGGAAGTGCCCAACCTGGATTTGCTGCCCAGTAGCAATATTATTGAGCGGGTGCGCGACTACCAGACGCGCTACGTAGCTATTCAGAGCGATATCCGGGGCGATTTCAACGGCTCCACATTCATGTTCTTTTCGGGGCAGCACATTCAACGGCTCTCGCGGGTGTGCCTGCGCATGCAGGTGGGCGACTCCTTACAGCTTAATGAGTTGCAGGAGTCGCTGCTGCTCGAAATCAGCAATATCATTACCGGCGCTTTGGTAACCCAATTAGCCAACATCCTGAAAGCCAATATCTATGGCGCGCCCCCGTTGGCTCCGGCCGGCGACTTAGCCGAGGCTTTGCAAAGCCTCATGCCCGACCCGGAAACGCTGCAACCACTCATTTTCTCGGTTATCACGCAGTTTTCGGACAAGGAAAACTCGGTAGAGCTGCCCCTCATGCTGTTTTTTGACCGGGCTACGTTTGAAAAAATCCTGGAGATAATCCGTACGTACGATTTCTTGGGCAAAACGCAGTCGGCAGCTTAAGTAGCTGATTTTTAATAAAGTATATTGCAGATAGGTTGACTGCTCGCCAGTCATTATTTCTTTTTTTCACTCACCAGGTACTTGCGGCCTGGTGTTGTTTTTTTACCGTGTCCGAATCTACTCTCGCGCAGAAAATTGCCAATTTTGACCCCAACGCGCTCGGCGATACCGCCGGGGGCTTATTCGGGCTGCCCTTCACGCCCGACGAAGCCCAGGTAGTGGTGGTGCCCGTGCCGTGGGAGGTAACCGTGAGCTACCGCGCCGGCACAGCCCAGGGCCCCGCCGCCATCCGCGAGGCCTCGCTGCAAGTGGACCTCTACGACCCCGACCTGCCCGAAGCCTGGAAGCTGGGCTTGGCGATGGAAGAAGAAGACGAGGTTATTGCTCAGGCCAGCCGCGACCTGCGCCCTGTAGCCGCCAATTATATTGGCTGGCTCGAAGCAGGCCAGCCCGCCGAAAGCGCGGCTCAGCACGAAAACACGCCCACCCACATCAAAACAGAAGGCGATAAGCTTATTCAGTGGCTGAAAGCCAAAACCGGCGCGCTCCTCGATGCTGGCAAGGCCGTAGGCGTGCTCGGCGGCGACCACAGCACACCGCTGGGCTACCTGCACGCGCTGGCTGAGCGCCACCCCGACGGCTTCGGCATCCTGCAAATAGACGCCCACTGCGACCTACGCCCCGCTTATGAGGGCTTCCAGTACTCGCACGCCAGCATTATGTACAACGCGCTGGAACTGCCCCAGGTGAAGAAGCTGGTACAGGTGGGCATTCGCGATATGTGCCAGCAGGAGGCCGACCTCATCGAGCATTCGGTGGGCCGGGTGGCGCTGTTTGGCCAGCGGTTTATGAGCGAGGAGAAGTTCGTGAAGAAATCGTGGAAGAAGGTGTGCGGTAAAATCATCGCCCAGTTGCCCCAGAAAGTCTACATCAGCTTCGACATCGACGGCCTCGACCCTAAGCTGTGCCCCGGCACCGGCACGCCCGTGCCCGGCGGCCTGGAGTTTGAGGAAGCTACCTACCTGCTGCGCATGATTGTGCGTTCGGGCCGCACCATCATCGGCTTCGACCTCAACGAGGTAGCGCCCGGCGATACCGAGTGGAACGCCATTGTGGGCGCGCGCCTGCTGTACCAGCTCTGCAACTGGATGGCCGTTTCGCAGGGCCGCCTGGTAGCCAAGGGCCTGGGCTCGGCCGACGAAAAGAACAAGAAGAAATAGCTTGCAAAGCTCACGCAGTGTTACTTGCAAGTATCTAAAAATAAGTTAATTACCGATATGGGTAAGCTTCTCATTAAATTCATTCTGACGGCCGTGCTCACCTACGGCCTCGCCAACGTGCTGCCCAATGTGCGCCTCGACGGCGTAGGGAGTGCCGCCATCCTGGTCATCGTGATGGGCCTGCTCAACGCCACCGTGAAGCCGATACTGAAGATAATCGGCTTTCCTGTTACGGTGCTGACGCTGGGTATTTTCTTGCTGATTATCAACGTGATAATCGTTAAATTGGCTGATTTTCTGATGGCCAGCTTCTCGGTAACCGGCTTCATTAGCGCGCTGATTTTCAGCTTGGCGCTGTCGCTGGTGACCACCGTAGTCGATATGGTAATCGACTAGCGGTGCCTCGCCGCCAGCGGGTTTATCCCAACGCAAACTGCCCCGTTGAACACTTGCTGTTCGACGGGGCAGTTTGCGTTAGGCGGCTGCGGTAGGCGTGGGTGGGGCCGGCTGCCGCTTGGCTTGGCGCCGCCGCCACAGCCACCAGCCGGCCATGCCTACGCCCAGCACCAGCGGCCACAGGTTGAGCACGCCCAGCAGCAGCGAAATCAGCAGCTGCCAGCCATCATAAAATGCCTCCGCCGCGCGGCTGCCCAGCGATAAGATAGGGGCGTCGGGCATGGTCTGGGTTACGGGCTGGTAGAGCGTGAGCGTAATAGTGGCGTAGGCCACCTCGTCATTCAGGGTTTTGAGGCGGCTTTCGGTAGCTTCAATCGTCTCGCGTACTTCGCCCAGTTTCTCTTCAATGTCGAGGATGTCCTTGATTTTCTGCGCTCTGCCGAGCAGGGCCGTATACTGGCGCTCTACGGCCCGCTTGGCTTGCAGGCGGGCGGCCACGTCGGCGTGCTCGGCCGTTACGTCGTCGGTGCTCAACTTCTTTTCCTCCACGGTGCCCAGGCCCGCCAAGCCGCTCAACAGCGTTTGAAACTGCCGGGGCGGCACCCGAATGGTCGTTTCCTGACGCCATTCGCCATCGGCGTGGGTTTCGGAGGAAGCGCTTAGGTAGCCGCTGCTGCGCCGCACCAAGCTATCGAGGCGCGCGGTGGCGCGGGCCAGGCTAGTGGTTCTGAGCCGGATATCGGCGTGGTAGATGAGCAGGCGCGTGGGCGCGGGAGTGGCGCCCGAGGTAGCGGCGGGCGCCGCCAGGGGCGGCGGCGGGGCAGAATTGCCAGCCACTTCGATTGCCTTGGAAGCCCCAACCGCCTCCGATACTTCTTTATCAGCCACTGTCTGCTCACTCTCCTGCCCTTCAGGGAGCACGTCACTGTTGACGAGTTCCGTCGCGCTAGGCTCGCCGGTCTGCCGCTTTTGCCCGCAGCCAGTTTGGCTGAGCAACATCAGGCTGAGGAGTACTCCAAGTAAATAGTTCATAAGCAATTCAGCGAGTTGATGTAAAAAGGATTGCTGGCGTCAGCAGCCAGGTAAGGCAGTATGTGGGCCGCTTCAAGCTACCAGATGCCACGCTGGCAGATTATGCACACGCCGGCCGCAGTAGTCAGCCCACGTTGCGGCCCCGCAAGCGGTGAGGAAGGCTTTTAAGCCAAGATTATGTTGACTATCAATGAGCTGCAAGCAAGGAGGTGCTAATCTCACTTCACCTGTCTGCTTGCGCAAGTCCTGGCCTTGGAAAGCCGATAGCTCAGCCCTGAACCGGGTGGCGCAGCCGCCACCACCTTATTGCCCCGGCGCCCAGGCCGCCCAGCAGCAGCAGGGGCCACAGGTTGGTGAGCACTACCAGCACGCTCAGTAAAAAGGACCAGCCGTGGTAAAATGCCGCCAGAAATTGCGGCGCAAAAACGGGTGCTACCACGGACGGCGTAGTTTCGGGCAGCACCTGAAAGTAGCGGAGCGTGAGGGTAGCCCAGGTGCTGCGGGCGCTAAACTGTTGTAAGCGAGACTGGTCGGCCGCCAGGGTTAGCCGCAGCTGGCGGGCTTGCTCTTCGAGGCGGCGCACCTCGGCCGGGCTGGTGGTTTGGGCCAGGAGCTGCTGGTACTTGGCCTCGTTGGCCTGCTGGGTGGCTACGCTAGCGGCGGCTTGCAGCATATCGGCCGTTACATCGGCCGAGGAAATGTCCTTGTTTTCGATGCGTCCGAGCTTGCCGAGGTCCGCCACTAGGGCCGCAAACTCGGTGGGCAGCACCTTGAGCGTCATTTCCTGGCGGTGCTGGCCATCAACCCGCGTTTCGTGCGCTGTGCTCAGGTACGACTTGTGGCGGAGCAGCAGGCGGTCAATATTATCCGAGGCCTGCTCGAAGTCATCCACGGCCAAGTCCAGTTCGCCCTGATACACCACGTTGGGGGCTGCGGTGGGAGCAGTGGGGGCGGCTGATGTGCGGGCAGTGGCGGTAGCTTCCGCCTGGCGAGGTGCCGATTCGGATATAATCAATTGGTTAGCAGCTGTTTCGGTAGCCGTTGCTTCCGCCATTTCCGTTTTGGCTTGGCTGCACCCAGCCAGCCCCAGTCCGAAGAGGACGGGATAAATCAAGCGTTTCATCAAAAAGTGGAGGGGGAAAGCTGAAGATGGGAAAACTCAGCGGCGCAGCTGCCTCTTTATTCAACTTCATGAAGCGGGTAACCCATCGGGCAAATAAAAAGCCTGGTCTTTGGAAGACCAGGCTTTTCAAATCTGAAAAATTTTATTACGTAACTTACTGTGAATCAAAAAGTTACGTAATAAAAATTATACTCGACGAATATCGGCTCCCAGGGCGTTCAGCCGCTCGTCGATGTTTTGGTAGCCGCGGTCAATCTGCTCCACGTTGAGAATGGTACTCTTGCCCTCGGCGCTGAGCGCGGCGATGAGCAGGGCCACGCCGGCCCGGATATCGGGCGACGACATGGTGATGCCGCGCAGGGCGGCGCGCTTGTCGAGGCCGATAACGGTAGCACGGTGCGGGTCGCAGAGAATGATTTGCGCGCCCATATCGATGAGCTTATCCACGAAAAACAGGCGCGACTCGAACATCTTCTGATGAATGAGCACGGTGCCCTTGGCCTGGGTGGCCACCACGAGGATAATGCTCAGCAAATCGGGTGTGAAGCCCGGCCAGGTGTGGTCGCTCACGGTCAGGATGGAGCCGTCGAGGTAGGTACTCAGCTCGTAGTGGTCCTGGGCCGGTACGTAGATGTCGTCGCCGCGAAACTCCAGCTGAATGCCCAGCTTGCGGAACGTGTCGGGGATGATGCCTAGCTCGGGAATCTGGCAGTCCTTGATAGTGATTTCGGAGCCCGTCATGGCCGCCAGGCCAATAAAGGAGCCGATTTCAATCATGTCGGGCAGCATGCGGTGCTCGGTGCCGCCCAGGCTGGCCACGCCCTCAATGGTGAGCAGGTTGGAGCCAATGCCCTGGATGTTAGCGCCCATGCGCGCTAGCATGCGGCAAAGCTGCTGCAAGTAGGGCTCGCAGGCGGCGTTGTAGATGCTGGTGGTGCCTTCGGCCAGCACGGCGGCCATGAGAATGTTGGCGGTGCCGGTTACGCTGGCTTCGTCGAGTAGCATAGGCGCGCCTTGCAGCTTGCCGGTGGGCACGGTAAGGCGGTAAAAATCAGGGCCTTCCATGGTGAGATGAGCACCCAGCTTTTCGAGGCCCACGAAGTGGGTGTCGAGCGGGCGGCGGCCGATTTTATCACCGCCAGGCTTGGGCAGCTGGGCGCGGCCATAGCGGGCTAGCAGCGGGCCCAGTATCATCACGGAGCCGCGCAGTTCGCGGGCCTGGGCCACAAACTCGGGCGTGTCGAGGTAGTCGAGGCGCACATTCTCGGCCTGGAAAATGTAGGTATCGGGGGCCAGCTGACCTACTTTCACCCCCAGGTCGCGCAGCAGCTCGATGAGCTTGTTGACATCCCGGATATTGGGCACGTTGCTGATGGTGATGGGGTCGGGGCTGAGCAGCACCGCGCACAAAATCTGAAGCGCTTCATTTTTAGCTCCTTGCGGGATTATCTCGCCTTGCAACTTATTTCCCCCACGTACTTCAAAAGCAGCCATTCTTTTTTTAGCTATTAGCTGATAGCCGTTAGCTATTAGCTTCTTGGTTAATAGTATACTACACTTGAAAAGGCCAACAGCTAACGGCTGCCAGCTAACAGCTTACCTGAGCTACTGCGGCGGCTGCTGGGGCTCGGAGCGAAATTTCTTGCCCCGCTTTTTGTCCCGCTTTTTGTTGCTGTTGCCGCTACCGGTACTGCTAGCGCTGCCCTCGGGCCGGTCGGGGCGGCGCTCACGGTTTTCGCGGTTTTCGAAGCGGTTGGCTCCTGCCTGGCCGCTGCTGATAGTGCGCGCCGGCTGGCCAGCGGCGGTAGTGGTAGCCGGCAGCGCCGCGAGCTCAAACAAGCCCTGGTCGGCCACGGCTTGCGCGTCCAGCTTCAGCTGCCCGCCCGAAAGCTCGCCCAGATGCCGGATTATGGTTACATCCTTGGCGTTCTCCTTGTTGTGCTGGCGATAGAGGAACTTCATAGTGCGCCCAATCTGCACGGTAGCCTGCTCGCGCTCGGCGGCATCTTCGATAGTCAGCACCTTGGTAATGAGAGCTTCAATACCGCGGCCGTAGGCCTTGAGCTTGGGGCCCTGGCGTGGGTATTCGAGGCGCTTAGGCTTTTCGAGGTGCAGGCGCGGCGGCGACAGCGTCACGGGCGCATCCAGGGCCACGTCGGGGCCGGCCAGCGCGTGCAGGTGGTTCCAGAGGCGCGTCTGAATGTCGGGCTGGTCGCGCAGGCTGGGGCGCAGGCGCAGCATGAGCTGCACAATGCCCGCGGCGCGGCGCGTGCGCTCGGCCACGTCTTCAATCTGGGCCAGGCCTAGGATGAGCTGGTAGGTGCTTTGCCCGTATTCGCGCACCAGCAGTTGCTGGTGGAAGGGCAGTTGGATGGGTATTTCTTGCATTTAATTTCTAAGAGATTATTTTGCACCGAGTTTAAAGATGAGTTAAAATTGAATTTCAAAGAGTTAAGTAATAAAACTCGGTGAAACTCAATTTCAACTCATCTTTAAACTCGGTGCAAAAGCTTTACAGCACGCGCAGTTTAGCGAAGCTCAGCAGCAGCGTTTTCTCGCCTACTTCCTCAAACTGGATGACGGCTTTCACGGTGCCGTTCTGCTTTTCGAGGCTGGCTACCTGGCCGAAACCAAACTTGGCGTGCTCAACGCGCTGGCCGGTCTGCAAGTTACTCGTGTCGGAGGGTTGGAAATCGGCCGGGGCCACGTACTTGGTTGCTACCGTCTTGCGGGGCGGGGCCGCCACCAGGTTCGAACGGCGCTCAAACACGTGCTGAAACGGCGACTCGCCCACCGCCGGGCCGGCGGCAAACTTCACGTTAAGGTACTGGGGGTCAATTTCATCCAGGAAGCGGCTCTTCTCGCAGCTGCGCAGGTTGCCCCACTGGTAGCGCGAGGTGGCGTAGCTGAGCGTGAGCTTCTTTTCGGCCCGCGTGATGGCCACGTAAAACAGGCGACGCTCCTCTTCCAGGTCGGCGCGCGAGGTTATCATCATCTGGCTGGGGAAGAGGTTTTCCTCCATGCCCACGATGTATACATTCCTGAATTCCAGACCCTTAGCCGAGTGGATAGTCATCATCGTCACGGCCTCGCCTTCCTGGGCGGCGTCTTTCAGGTCGGAGTCCGTGACGAGAGCAATGTCTTGCAGAAACGCGCCCAGCGACTTGTCTTCGCGCTCGTGGTCATCCACGTATTCTTTAATGCCGTTGAGCAGCTCCTGAATGTTCTCGTAGCGTGACAAGCCCTCAATGGTTTTATCGGCGTAGAGCTCCTCAATCATACCCGAGTTTTTGGCAATGAATTTGGCCGCTTCAAAGGCGTCTTCCTTGGCGGCTACGGCGGTATAGCTCTTTATTTTTTCGGAAAAACCCACGACCGGGTTCGATACCCGCGCCGGCAAAAACTGCTCGGCGTTGCTCACCACTTCCCACAGCGTGTGGTTGGCTTCCTCGGCCGAATTAATTAATTTGCTGATGGTGGTATCGCCAATACCGCGCTTCGGGTAATTAATTACCCGGCGCAGTGCCTGCTCGTCGTTGGGGTTCACCGTGAGGCGCAAATAGGCCACTAAGTCCTTGATTTCCTTGCGCTGGTAAAAGCTCAGGCCACCCACTATTTTGTAGCGAATATTTAGTTTGCGCAGCGCTTCTTCCATCGCCCGGCTCTGGGCGTTGGTGCGGTAGAGAATGGCGAAATTATCGTAGGATAGATGCTGGTTCATCTTGTCCTCGTAAATGGATTGGGCCACTAATTTGCCTTCCTCGTTGTCGGAAGCGGCTTTAAGTACCTCAATTAAATTGCCTTCCTCGTTGTCCGAAAAAACGTCTTTGCGCAGCTGCGCCTGGTTGTTTTTAATAACCGAATTGGCCGCCCACACGATATTTTTAGTAGAGCGATAATTCTGCTCTAGTTTAAATACGTTAAGCTCAGGATAGTCTTTTTCGAAATTCAGAATATTGGTAATATCCGCGCCGCGAAAGGCGTAGATACTCTGCGCATCGTCGCCTACTACGCAGATATTCCGCTCCTTGGCCGCCAGCTTGCGGGTAATTAAATACTGCGAATAGTTAGTGTCTTGGTACTCGTCCACCATCACAAACCGGAATTTGTTCTGATATTTATTCAGCACGTCGGCGTGGTCGCGAAACAGGACGTTGGTTTGGAACAGCAGGTCGTCGAAATCCATGGCGCCAGCCTTGAAGCAGCGGGCGGCGTACTGCTGATAAATCACCCCGATTTTAGGGCGCATGGCGGCCTCATCGTCCTGCTTGATAACGGGGTCGTTGAGGTACTGCGCCACCGAAACGAGCTTGTTTTTGGCGGCCGAGATGCGCCCGAGCACCGTGCTGGTTTTGTAGAGCTTATCATCTAATTCCAACTCCTTCACAATCTGGCCGAGGAGGGTTTTGCTATCCTGCGTGTCGTAGATGGTAAACGAGCGCGGGTAGCCGATTTTATCGGCCTCGGAGCGCAGGATTTTGGCAAAAACGGAGTGGAAGGTGCCCATCCACAGGTTTTTGGCGTTGGGGCCGACCACCTTCTCAATGCGCGCGCGCATTTCCTTGGCGGCCTTGTTGGTGAAGGTGAGGGCCAGGATGTTGAAGGGGTCCACGCCCTGCTCCAGCAAGTGGGCGATGCGGTAGGTGAGCACCCGCGTTTTGCCCGAGCCGGCACCGGCGATAATCATGCAGGGGCCTTCGGTTTGGAGAACGGCGGCAGCCTGCGAGGGGTTGAGGAGAGCGTGATAGTCTAAAGCCATCGGAATGAAGCTGTTAGCTAGTAGCTGCTAGCTGTTAGCTTTTAAGGGGAATGGGAGCCGCCCGGCTAAAACGGCGCTGGGCGCCGCAGGCGGCTAGCTGACAAAGATAAGTTGGGCGGGTGGCAGGGCGGTATCTTTGTGCTACCGTTTTTAGGCAAAGCATGCGCCCGCCCGCTCATTACTAACCGTTTTCTATCGCCGATAAATTCGCCCCATGTTATGATTGTTATCCAAAATACCGTTATCTCCGACGATGTGGCCCAAAACTTCTTCGTCTGCAACCTAGATGCCTGCAAGGGCGCCTGCTGCGTGGAGGGCGACCTCGGCGCGCCGCTGGAGTTGGAAGAGCTGGAAATTCTGAAAAACGAATACCCCAAAATTGCCCCTTTCCTTACCGAGGCCGGCCGGCAGGAAATTGCCGCGCAGGGCCTCTACATCAAAGACTGGGAGGACGATTACAGCACCACCACCATCAACGACCGGGAGTGCGCCTACGCGCTTTACGATGAGCTGGGCATCCTGAAGTGCGGCATCGAGCAGGCGTACCTGGCGGGGGCGACTACGTTTAAGAAGCCCATCAGCTGCCACTTGTACCCGATTCGGGTGACGAAGTACGAGGGCTTTGAGGCGCTGAACTACGACCGCTGGGACATTTGCTCGCCGGCCTGCTCGTTTGGGGCCAAGCTGGGCGTGCCGGTGTATCAGTTTTTGAAGGAGCCGCTGGAGCGCAAGTACGGCGCGGAGTGGTATGCGGAGCTGGCGCGGGAAATCGAGTTTCCGACGACGGCGTAATATTAGGAGCTAACTAAGCCCGCCTGTCATGCTGAGCTTGCGAAGCACCTTATCACCGTTCAACGATTTGCGCTGGCGTGACAGGATGCTTCGCAAGCTCAGCATGACAGGCGGGCTTAGTTACTGTTAAGTGGCGTAACTACTTGATAAACACCGGGCGAATCAGATTTTCAAACGTGAAAATCTCGTCCCACTTTTCCTGGGTTAATAAGGCGCGCTCGATTACGGCGATGTCGTGGACGGACTTGCCGGTGGCCAAGGCTTCCTTGGCGATGCTGGCGCTGGTTTCGTAGCCGAGCACGGGGTTGAGCTGGGTTACGATACCGATGCTGTTGTAGACGAGGCTGGCGGCGTGCTCGACGTTGGCGGTAATGCCGAGCACGCATTTCTCGCGCAGCGTGCGGCAGGCGTTGGTCATGTAGGAGATGCTGGTGAAGAGCGCGAACGAAATAACCGGCTCCATTACATTGAGTTGCAGCTGGCCGGCTTCGGCGGCCATGGTCACGGTGAGGTCGGCGCCGATGACGTAAAAGGCCGTTTGGTTGACCACCTCGGGTACCACGGGGTTGACTTTGCCGGGCATGATGCTGCTGCCGGGCTGCAAGGCGGGCAGGTTGATTTCGTTGATGCCGCAGCGCGGGCCGCTGCTCAGCAGGCGCAGGTCGTTGCATATCTTGCTGAGCTTCACGGCGGTGCGCTTGAGCACGCCCGAGAGCTGCACGTAGGCCCCAGTGTCGTAGGTGGCCTCGATGAGGTCGCCGGCTAGGCTCAGGTCGAGGCCAGTAATCTGGCGCAGGTGCTGGGTTACGAGGCCCGCGTAGCCCGACGGCGCGTTGATGCCGGTGCCGATGGCGGTGGCGCCCATGTTGATTTCGGCAATGAGGCGGCGCGAGTCGTCGATGCGCAGCAGCTCTTCGCGCAGGTTGGTGGCGAAGGCGTTGAACTCGTCGCCCATGCTCATGGGCACGGCATCCTGGAGCTGGGTGCGGCCCATTTTGAGCACGTTCTGAAACTCCTGGCCCTTGGTAAAAAACGCGTCGGCGAGCTGCGAAAGCGTATCGCGGTAGCCGGCCAGCTTGTTATTGAGCGCAATGCGGAAGGCGGTGGGGTAGGCGTCGTTGGTGCTCTGCGAGCAGTTTACGTGGTTGTTGGGGTGGCAGTACTGGTACTCGCCCTTCTGGTGGCCCATCATTTCGAGGGCTACGTTGGCGATTACCTCATTGGCATTCATGTTGACGGAGGTGCCGGCCCCGCCCTGAATCATATCGGTGAGAAACTGATTATCAAACTCGCCGCTGGCCACGCGGTCGCAGGCCTGGGCGATGTAGTCGGCAATGGTGGGGTCGAGCGCGCCGAGCTCCTTATTGGCTAGGGCCGCACCTTTTTTAACAAAGGCCAGCGCCTGCACAAACAGCGGCTCCACCTTGATGGGAATGCCCGTGATGTGGAAATTATCGAGCGCCCGCAGGGTTTGAATACCGTAGTAAGCGTCGTTGGGAATGGGCAATTCGCCCAGGAAATCGTGTTCGAGGCGGGTGGCTGGGGTCATGGGGCAGGGAATAGGGTTGGGGCCGCAAAGGTGCAGGATTTACGCTGGCTGAGCGATGAATAAAATGCCAGCCGGTAACCAAAGAACGTCATGCTGAGCTTGCCGAAGCATGACGTTCTTTGGTTACCTGATTTAACCCTCCTTAACCCTCCTAATGCCAGGTGTCGGTCACGCTCTGGCTGGTGCCACTGGGAGTGAGCGAGTTGTTGGGGTCGGTTTCCCAGAGGATGTTGCCGGCGCCATCCTTGCGGAAGTACTTGTATAGCACGTTGGTACCGCTGCTGAGGTTCAGGGTTGCGGTCCAGTTGGGGTAGGCCGCGCCGCTGAGCTGGATGGCGTTGGCCGTGTTCCAGGAGCCGAGCTGGGCGGTGCTGCCCACGATATACAGGTTCTGACCGCTCACGGTGTTGCTGTAGCTAATGGTGAATTTTACGGCCGTGGTGCCAGTGCCGGTGGCGGGCGGGGTGGTGCTGGTGCCGCCGGGAACCCACACGGCGTAGGAGCGGGCATTGACGCGGAACGTGCCGGTGCCGTTGGCGTCGGTGGTAACGGTGCCGGTGGTGTTACCGGTGAGGTCGGTGAGGGTAGCGTTTTTGAAGGGCGTGGTGATGGATTTGCTGGCGGCGTTGCTGCCGTCGTTCAGCAGCTGAAGCAGGCCGGTGTGGCTGGCATCGCCGGCGCGCGAGTAGGCATACACGTCGGCGTCGTCGGCGCTGGTGTATTCGTAACCCGTGCCGAAGGCGTGCGCTTTGCGAATGCCGATGAGCGTTTTGAGCTGGGTGCCGAGGCCGTACTCGTAGTAGTCGCGGTAAAACACGCAGGGGTAGCCCTTCTCACGGGTAAGAATGTAGCTGTAGGCCAGCATTTTGAGGTTGGAAACCGGCGAAAAGAGCGCGCCGCCCGTCTGGTCGGTGTCGTGGTTGTCGACGAACGAAACCGATAGCGCGCCGTTGGCCTCCGTGAAGCCCGCAAATTGCAGCCCGCGCATATCCCACGAACCATTGCCGTTGCTCATGGCGGCAAAGGTGTAGTGCAGCGGCACGTCAAACAGGCTCGTGCGCCCGCCCGTGGCCGAAGCGTAGTTGTTCAGGTCGCTCAGGTTGCGGAACCACGCCTCGCTCACGGCGAAGCGCGTGGTGCCCTTCACGGCATCGAGCCACTGGTTGACGAAGGGCGTGTACATGTGCTTGGTGGCGTCGAGGCGGTAGCCATCGAGGCCCAGCTTGGTCGTAATCCAGTTACCCCAGTTTATAGTCTCGTTCACGTTGGCCGTGTTGCCATTGTACTGCACTTCCGAGCCCAGCAGGTTGTCGTAGGCATCGCCGTTGGCGTAGGGCTGAAAGTCCCAGCTCTTCCACTGGTACCACCCGTTGTTGGGGGCCTGCTGAGTACCGGTAAAGTTGCCGTAGTGCCACTGGTAATTGCTGTAGGTATTGGCCCGTCCGGGGTAGGTGAAGCTGGTGTACACGTTGTAGTTGGTGCCCCCGATGTTAAACTGCTCCTGCGCATCGGCCGAGGTGAAGTGGTTCATTACCATGTCTTCATACACCTGCATGCCCTGGCCGTGTAGCGCCGATACGCAGCTTTGCAGCTGGCCCAGCGTGCCATAGCGCGTAGCCACGGTGCCCTTCTGGTTGAACTCGCCCAGGTCGTAGCGGTCGTACACACCGTAGCCCACATCCTGCGCGCCCGAGCCCTTGTAGGCGGGCGGCAGCCACATGGCCGTGATGCCGGCCGCGCTCAGCTCGGCGGCTTTGCTGCCCAGGTTCTGCCACCACGTGCCGGCGGAGCTGCTGACGGGCGTATTCCAGTAAAAGCCCTGCATCATCACGCCGTTTGCGGCCGTGGCGTTGCTGCTCGTGCTTTGGCTAGCCAGCGCAGGGGTAGTAGGGGCGGTGTTTTCCTTGGCGCAGGAGGCCAGAAAAACGGCCGCTACCAGCGAAGCGCGGCTCGCGCTTCGAAGAAAAGTAGACATGGGATAAAACTGGTTTGGGTGGGAGAAAAGAAAAGCCGGGCGGGCAAGCTGCCCGGTGGCAGGAATTAAGAATTTGAAGGTCAGATTTTTAAATCTTCCCCTTTAACTGAAAAAACCTAGCTGGGCACCCAGGCCGACCAGCTACGGGCCTGCACCGGGAAGCTGCCGTAGCCGTTGGCGTCGGTAGTAATGGTGCCGCCGTAGTTGCCGGTTTTGTCAGTAAGCGTAGCGTTTTTGAAGGGCGAGATGACGCCCTTGGTGCGCGCGCCGCCGCCATCGTTGAGGATGAGCATCAGGCCCTTGTGGGTGCTGTCGCCGGCGCGCGAGTAGGCGTAGTAGTCGGCATCGTCCACGCTGGTGTACTCGTAGGATGCGCCGTAGGCATTGGCCTTGCGAATGAGGCTGAGGGTCTTAATCTGCGCGCCCAGGCCGTACTCGTAGTAGTCGCGGTAAAACACGCAGGGGTAGCCCTTCTCGCGGGTCAGGATGTAGGCGTAGGCCAGCATCTTAAGGTTGACGACCGGCGAGTTGAGCCCGCCCGGCGTGTCGGTGTCGTGGTTGTCCACGAACGATACTGACAAGGTAGGGTTGGCCTCGGTAAAGCCCGCAAATTGCAGCCCCCGCATATCCCAGGCCCCGTTGCCGTCGCTCATCGCCTTGAAAGTGTAGTGCAGCGGTACGTCAAACAGGCTCGTGCGCCCGCCCGTGGCGGTGGCGTAGTCGTTGAGCTGGCTCACGCTATTGAACCACACTTCGCTCACGGCAAAGCGCGAGCCCTTCACGCCATCGAGCCAGTTATTGAAAAAGCCGGTTTGTATGTGCTTGGCCGCGTCGATGCGGTAGCCATCCAGGCCCAGCTTGGTAGTCAGCCAGTTGCCCCACTTAATGGTTTCGGTGGCCTGGTTGGGGTCGGCGTAGCGCACCTCGCAGCCCATGAGGTTGTCGTAGGCGTCGCCGTTGGCGTAGGACTGAAAATCCCAGGGGTTCCATTGCAGCCAGCTGTTGTTGGCTCCCTGCTGCGCCCCGTTGAAGTTGTAGTAGTGCCACTGGTAGCTGCTGTACGTGGTGCCCCGGCCCGGGTAGTTGAAGCCCGTGTACGCGTTGAAATTCTGGCCGTTATACAAAAAGCTTTCCTGGTAGTCGGCTCCCATGAGGTGGTTCATTACCACATCTTCGTACACCTGAATGCCCTTGCCGTGCAGCGCCGCGATGCAGCTTTGCAGCTGCGCCAGCGTGCCGTAGTGCGTAGCTACGGTGCCCTTCTGGTTGAATTCGCCCAGGTCGTAGCGGTCGTACACGCCGTATCCCACGTCGTAGCCGCCGGCGCTGCCCTTGTAAGCCGGTGGCAGCCACATGGCCGTGATGCCGGCCGCGCTCAGCTCGGTGGCCTTGCCGGCCAGGTTTTGCCACCAGGTGCCGGCCGGGGTGCTGCCGGGCACGTCCCAGTAAAAGCCCTGCATCATCACGCCGTTGGCGGTGGTGGCATTGGCGGTAGTGGTGGGGGTGGGGGCCGGGCCGGTGCCCGTGAGGGTGGCGTCTTTGGCGCAGCCGGCCAGCAATAGCAGTGCCGCCGCGCCAGCAAGGCGCGCGGCCCCAGCAAAGGGGTGTAGCATGAAATAGAATATTGGGTGGGAAAAGGTGTTGCAATGTTAGCGCAAATCCCTGGCTTTACCGCTATAAAATGTTGGCTTTTTTGCATTACCAGCGCATATTTATGCAGATTATTGTTAGCAAAATAGCATTTGAAATCAGCTGACTTTTTTAGTAAAATAGGGGGAAACCAGCGTGTTGGCCAAGCCTCTGCCCGTTCGGTTTTCCGCAAACGTTTGGGGCGCGATGGCGGATGCCTATTGCTTGATTTGCTGGTGGGCGGCG
The DNA here is from genome assembly GCF_030063445.1 of Hymenobacter sp. H14-R3. Classification (GTDB taxonomy): domain Bacteria; phylum Bacteroidota; class Bacteroidia; order Cytophagales; family Hymenobacteraceae; genus Hymenobacter. The sequence goes on from NZ_JASITD010000012.1 coordinate 75,322, forward strand.
GGTGCGTGAGCAGGGCCGAAAGCCCTTGGCTGGCCGCCCGCCGCGCCTGCCAGGCGGGCGCAGAGCAACCCCAGCAGGTAATTTGCAGTTTTAAGGGTACCACCGCGCCGGCTACTCCGGCACCTCTCCCTTTTCCCCGCCTTATGCTCGCTCACATTTCTGCCGCCGCTCGTCACCATGCTGCCCCTACGGCGTGGCTCAGCTCATATTTTCTGTTCTCGTTTGCCGATTATTTTGACCGGCACAACCAACAGTTCGGGCCGTTGCGGGTATTCAACGACGATACCATTGCGCCGCAAAATGGCTTTCCGCAACACCCGCACTCCGAGATGGAAATCGTGACGCTGGTGCTCGAAGGCGAGGTGAGCCACGAGGATACCATGGGCAACCGCACTGCCATTGGGGCCGGCGAGGTGCAGCGCATTACGGCCGGCATGGGCGTGGCCCACAGCGAGATGAACCGCCAGGACAAGCCCCTGCATCTCTACCAGCTTTGGTTTATGCCCAGCCAAAAAGGCCTGGCCCCCAGCTACGAGCGGCAGGAGCTCAACTTCGTGGATAGCCGTAAGAACCAGTTGGTGCCCCTGGTTTCGGGCCAGCGCGTGCTGGAAAACGTGGTGTACATGAACTCGAACAGCACCATTTACTGGAGCAATCTGGATTGCGGTAATGAATTGACGTTTAAAACGTTTCCCCTTCGCCTTACCTTTATCTACGTGAAGCAAGGCAGCATTCGCGTTAATGGTGTGCTGCTGAGCCCCAATGACCAGGCTCGCCTCGACGCCGAGGACGTGGTGGATATTGAAGCCATTACCGATGCCCAATTTATTTTGATTGACCTGCCCGGCAACGAGGCAAACTATTAATGACCACTACCTTCCCCGATGCACTGGTGCCCGCTGATGATGATGCCCGGCTGCGCACGCTGCACCAGTTTCAAATTGTCAATACCACGCCCGAGCAGATTTTTGATAACTACGTGGCCTGGGCTGCGCAGCTTTTTGGGGTGCCCATTGCCCTTATTTCGCTGGTAGATGCCGACTACGTATGGTTTAAGGCCCTCACCGGGGCCACCGGCATTCCGGGCCTGGTGCGCAACGAAAGCATGTGCTCGGCGGCTATTTTAGCTGGCAATGGCGTGGTGATATCCGACTACAAAGCAGAGAGCTGCACCCTCATCAAGCCTGATGTGGCGCAGGCCATTGGCCTCAACTTTTACGCTGGGGCGGCTCTGGTGGCCACCGACGATGCCCGCCTGGGTATGCTGGCCCTCATTGCCAAGGAGGAGCGCGGCTTTTCGGCCGCCGAGGCCGACCTGCTCACCCGCCTGGCGGCCCTCGTGAGCCAGACCATTGAGCTACGCTACCGCTACATCATGAGTGACCAGCCCGGCGAGTGGGAAGACGCCCAGCGCGAGCTCACCAAGGTCTTGGACGATAACTCAGCCCTGGCCCGCTACCTCGCCACTCGCGGCCAGGGTATTGACTTGAGCGATAGGGAGATAGCCCAGCCCATTATTCGCCGCCTCGAAAGCGTGTCGCAGGTGCTGGCCCGGCGGCTGGCCTAGCGCTTGCCACTTTCACAAATACTTATACCGGTTGTCGTTGCGCCAGCCCAGCCATAACAACGACAACCGGTCGGCCGGCTCGCGCCGGCGGACTGGGCCCGACGCCCGCCCAAACTGACCGGTTGTCGTTGCGCCAGCCCAGCCATAACTAACGACAACCGGTCGGCCGGCTTGCGCCGGCGGACCGGGCCCGACGCCAGCCTGGAAACCACACTTGCGTAAAGGGAAGGCAGTTTTTGACAATAGCTCAGCTTACTTAGCAGCCTCTCTCGCCCGCGGCTTCAGCACCAGCCGGAAACCCCGCAGCGCGGCGGTAGATGGTGGCGTGCGTTTCGACTGGCAGGGGCTCGTAGTAGCAAGTGATGCCCGGCCGGGGCGCCAGCCGAGCGAAGGTGGCGAGGCGGGCCGTGGCGGCCGTGTCGCCCTGGCTGCTCGTGGCCAGGTACAGCGTTTTGGCGGGGCCGCGGTAGGCGGGTAGCACGCGGGCGGCCTGCTGGGTGAGCAGGCCGTTGTTCCACCACAGGCTGGGGTCGAAGGCGAGGTAGGTGTCGAATAAATCGGGCTCCAATAGCAGGGTTTCGACCGCGAACAGCCCGGCCAGCGACTCGCCGACCAGCGCGGTTTCGGGCGTAGTGCGGTAGCGCTGGCGCACAGCGGGCATCAGCTCGCGGCGCATAAACTGGCGGAAGGCGGCCGAGCCGCCCACGCGGGGCGCTATCTTTTTATCCTCAGCATTGGCAGTGGGGCCGGTAAGGTCGCGCCGCCGCTGGGTGTTCTCGATGCCCACTAGGATGAAGGGCTGCATGGTGCCGTTGCCCGCCAGCACTTGCACCAAGCCCGCCACGTGCAAAAAATCCTCCGCCCGCCCGCCATCGGGCATGTACAGCACGGGCAGCCGCACGGTGGCCGAATCGTGGTACACGGGCGGCAGGTACACGTTGAGCCGCCGGGTTTCGCCCAGCACTTTCGAGGTCAGCGTGAAGGTTTCGCCGATGCAGAGGGGTGCCGCGGGCAGCACTTGCGCGCTGGCCTGCCCCGCCACTAGTAGCAGTAAGCTCAGCAGCAGAAGCGCTTTTTTAGGCCATACTAATGCAAAGAAACGCTGGCTCATACTCGCTTACATCGTGTATTTCCGGCCCTTGTTCTGCGCCTTCAAATACCCCATCAGCGGCTCAAAATAAGCGACCATGGCGCGGGCCGAGAGGTCTTCGCCGGTTTTTTCCTTGAGCACGGTGCGCCAGTCGCGGCTGCTGCCGGGACGCATGATGCCCTGCAGAAACTGGCCGACTTCCTGGCTGCCGTAGTAGTTGGTGGCGTGGGGGTCCTGGTGCAGGATGTTGCGGGCGATGTGGTCGTGCAGCTGAAACAGGATGATGTAGCTCAGCGCGTAGTCGTAGTACTGCGCGGGGTCGTCGTTGATGTGGGTTTTGGTGGCGGGGTCGAGGTAGTTTTCGCCGCGCGCGGTGGGCGGCACCATGCCCTGGTACTGCTTGCAGAGGGCCCACCACTTGGCGTTGAGCTGGTCGGCGGGCAGGTTTTCGGCATAAAAGGCGTTTTCCCACTCGCTCATCACGCCCGAGGCGAAGGGGATAAATGGCACGTATTGCAGCGCTTCCTTCAGCAATTGCTGGGTCTGGTCGGTTTTGGTTTGGGCATCAATCAGCCCCAGGCCCACCAGAAAGGGCTTTTGCTGGGCGGCCAGGCCCATCATGCTGCCCAGCGCCTCGTGGTAGGCGCGGTTGGCCCCCTGGCGCAGCAGCGGCGGCACGTCGGGGTTGGTGTAGGTGAGGTAGTAGTAGATGTGGCCCAGCTCGTGGTGGGTGGTTTCGTACCACTCGGTGTTGGGCTCCACGCTCATCAGGCTGCGCACATCCTGGCCCAAGTCCATGTGCCAGGCCGAGGCGTGGTTATTTTTCTTGTAGCTGGCCCCGGCGGGCAGCGGGTAGAGGCTGCTTTTCTCGTAAAAGCTGGCCGGCAGCGCCGGAAAGCCCAGGCTTTGGTAAAAGCGCTCGGCCTGCTTCACGGGCCACGCGGGGCCTTTTTTGGCCAAGGCCGCGTCGAGGTTAATGCCTTTTACGGTTACCAGGCTGCCCCAGTCCTGGCCCCAGCGGTTGGGCAGCCAGGAGGCGGGCAGGTAATCGGGCACCTGCTGGGCGTGGTATTTTTTGGCCAGCTCGTAGCGGGCGTAGGTGTGCAGCTCGCGGTAGAGGGGGCGCAGCTCGGTGTTGAGCTGGCGCACCAGCGTCATCATTTCCTCGCGCGTAAGGCCGTAGTCACTAGCCTGATACGAGAAGAAATCGGGGTAGCCCAGGGCCTGCACGGTCTGGTTGCGCAGGTCGCGCAGATTCAGCAGGCCGGGCTTGAGGGTGGGGCCGATTTCCTTGCTGGCCTCCCACAGCTGCTGGCGCTTGCGCGGGTTGGTTTCGGTGCGCAGTAGCCCGTCTATATCGTTGGTGGTCACGCGCTTGCCCGCGTATTTATAGTCGAAGCCATAGAGCTTTTCGGTTTGGGCGGCCTCGGCCTTGATGCGGCGCTTCACCAGGTCGGCCACGGTTTGGGGCGAGTTGGCGGCGTTGTAGAGGGCCGTTTCGAGCTGCTTGGTTTGCAGCGGGGTAAGCTGGTCCTTCTGGGCTAATAATTCTCTTATTTTCTGAATGTTGGCCGAGCTGCCGGCGAAGGCCGCCATGCGCTCGTTGGCGCGGGCGGTGCGGCCGGCATTGGTGGTATCGCCGGGCACGATGTGGGTATTGCTGGTCCACTCGGCCTCGCTCGACTGCGTGTAAAGACGCACATAGTCAGCGGTATAGCTCGCCAGGAAGGCATCGGCCTGGGCGCGGTAGTCGGGTGGGGCGGGGGCGGCCGCGGCGGCGGCGGGCGGGCTGGTGGCCACCGGTACGTTGGCGGTGGGGGCGCAGCCGGCCAGCAGCGCGGCCAGCAGCGGCCAGGGCCGGGCAAAACGAAATTTGGAATAGTGCGTTTTCATACACGAAAGTAGGTGAGCTGTGCCGCGAGCACTCGCCTGCCTGGGTACTATTGCCCCGCACCTTGTTCGCGGAACTGACTCTTATGCAAAAAAACACCCTTTTACTCGCCCTTGGTTTGTTGAGCTTAACTGCCACTACCCACCTGCGCGCCCAGACGGCGCCGGGTGCTACGACGGCCGCCGGCACCGCCGCGCCCGTGCTGCCGCTCTACACCGGCTCCATCCCCGATTCCAAGCCCAGCCAGGTGCGGGAAACCAGCGAGGCCAGCAACGGCCACCCGAGTATTGCCAACGTGGTGCAGCCCACCCTCACGGTTTTCGTGCCCGACCGCGCCAAGGCCAATGGCACGTCGGTGGTTATTTGCCCCGGTGGGGGCTATTCGCGGCTGGCCATTGGCCACGAGGGCTACGACGTGGCCAAGCGCCTCAACGAGCTGGGCGTGACGGCCTTCGTGCTGAAATATCGCCTGCCCAACGGCCAGAGCCAGCCCGATAAAACCATTGCCCCGCTGCTCGATGCGCAGCAGGCCCTGCGCATGGTGCGCCAACTGGCCCCCAAGTACAACCTCAACCCCGAGCGCATTGGGATGATGGGCTTCTCGGCGGGTGGCCACCTGGCTGCCACGGCGGGCACGCACTTTGCCCAGCCCGTGGGCGACAACCCCGGCCCGGCTTCGGTGCGGCCGGCCTTTCTGGTGCTGCTCTACCCCGTTATTAGCTTCAGCGACAGCCTCATGCACAAGGGCTCGCGCGATAACCTGCTGAGCGCCACGCCCACGCCCGACCAGGTGCGCCAGTACTCGGCCGAGATGCAGGTGACGGCCCAAACGCCGCCCACCTTCCTGGTGCACGCCGAGGACGACCCCGCCGTGCCCGTGCAAAACAGCCTCGTGTTCTACCAGGCGCTGAGCCACCACAAGGTGCCCGCCGAAATGCACCTCTACCCCAAAGGCGGCCACGGCTTTGGCCTGAATAATACCACCACAAAAGACCAGTGGATAGACCGCCTCCAAAACTGGCTGGATGCCAACGGCTGGCTCACGAAGTAAGGAATAGTGAAGTAAGGAGCCAGGAACAGTTGACTCCTTAGCTGTTACAGTACTTACGCAGAAAAAGGCTGTCATTGCTTCGCGTTGCTTGCAATGACAGCCTTTTTCTGCGTAAGTACTATATTCATTACCAACTTCTTCTTGAGATTATGCTTCAGCTCGGCGATACTGCCCCCGATTTTACCCTGCCCACCGATAAGGGCGACAGCTTTCACCTGGCCGACCAGCGCGGCCAGCCGGTGGTGCTCTACTTCTACCCCAAGGACGACACGCCCGGCTGCACGGCCGAGGCCTGCGCCTTCCGCGACCAGTACGCCGATTTCCTCGACCTGGGCGCGGTCGTGGTGGGCGTGAGCTCCGATAGCGAGGCCTCGCACCAGAAGTTCAGCCAGAAGCACCGGCTGCCGTTTCCGCTGCTGGCCGATGGCGGCGGGCAACTGCGCAAAGCCTACGAGGTGCCCCGCGCCTTGCTGGGTTTGCTGCCCGGCCGCGTCACGTTTGTGATTGACAAGGACGGTAAAATCGCCTATATCTTCAACTCGCTGAGCGGCGCTACCGACCACGTGCGCAAGACCAAAGAGGTGCTGCGCGGGTTGGCTAACTAGCCAGCGTAGTACCCGCTGGCCCGTTTGGCGTATCAGGCAGGTATGAATCCTTCTGCTAGTATCCTCAGCACTATTGGGCTGGTAGCCGCTGTGCTATCAGCCCTTACGTTTTTACCGCAGGTGGTGCACACCTGGCAAACGCGCTCGGCCAATGGCCTGAGCGGGCCGATGCTGGCCATTGGGGCGAGCAGTATGATACTGTGGCTGGTTTACGGACTGTATGAGCACAACCTGCCCATTTTGCTAGGCAACGCGGTAAACCTGCTTTTTACGCTGCTGCTCGTGTTTTTCAAGCACCACTTTCGGCGGCTGGGCGAGCCTGCCAAGCCGCTGCCCGCCCCGCGGGCCTAACTTTGAAGCCGTTTCAGCCGCCCGTGCCCGCGTGGAAGCCAAGCCGGCCCCGGCCGATTTTGGTGCCCGATGCGAGTTGCTTAGGGCCGCCAAAACCGTTTAAACTTCCTTCCGCATGCGTAACCGCATTAGCCAGATGCTCGATTCTGCCGCCGTTTTTCGTTTTCACCGGCAGCGCATCCGCGAGTACGGGGCCGGCAGCCCCGGCGCGCTGGGTTGGAACCCAGTGGGCCAGCAAATCCGGTTCAAGACCCTGGCACAGATTGGCGATTTATCGCACTGCTCGGTGCTCGATGTGGGCTGCGGCTACGCCGACCTGTATCCGTTTCTAAAACAGCGCTTTACCGAAGTGCAGTACCAGGGCATCGAGCACATGCCGGAGCTGCTGGAAGTGGCCAAGGCCCGCTACGCGGACGCCGCGGGCATCACCTTGCAGCTGGGCGATTTCTTGAAAGTGCCGCTGCCCCTCAGCGACTACGTGCTGGCCAGCGGCGCGCTCAGCTACCGCAACCGCGACCCGCACTTTGTGCCCCAAGCCATTGAGCGCCTGTATGGTAGCTGCCGGCGGGCGCTGGGCTTCAACCTGCTCGACTGGGCCCCCGCGGGCGGCGGCCCCCTGGCCGCCTTCGACCCGGCCGAAATCGTGGCCTTCTGCGAAACGCTCTCCCCCAACGTGGTGCTGCTGAACGACTACTGGAAAGGCGATTTCACGGTGCTTATGTACCGCTAACGGGCCGCGTGGGCCGGCGCGGCTGGCTGGGGTGTGGTACGTGGGCTTGGTTTACGTGTTGTAAACCACCGTTTCTAGTACGTAAAAAGCAGCTTCTAATGCAAGCTACTGTCGCAGTAATGAGTTCTTTAGCCTACTAAGTTCTCTTTTCATCTGGGCGAATCAGCCAAAAAACTGAGTTCTTCTTGCGTGGTCAGTTGCGCGCTGCCTGGTTGCGTTCGGGTAGCCAGCGAGGCACTGAGTGCCTGCGCGTCGGCGACCACTTGCGCTGGGTAGTGCAGGCGCGCCAATAACCGAATAGCATTGCGCGTAGTCAGCGGCCCGGCTTTGAGGCGGAAGTCGAAATACCAGTCTTCCGCTGTGACCGTCTCGCAAAAGTGGTATTCGACATAGCAGGACTGTAAGAGTGCCCCCAACTCCCCGTCGTGGGTGGCCGCCACGACCCAACCGCGCGCCTGCAAGTAGGCCAGCACGGCCTTATTAGCGGCGATGCGCTCCTGCGTATTCGTGCCCTTGAACAGTTCATCTAGCAGCAGCAGGTAGCTGCCGGGGGCCGCATCGCAGGCCAGCAGCAGCTGCCGCATGGTTTCGGCTTCGACCAGGTAATAGCTCTTGCCCGTGGGCAGGCTGTCGGCCAGGGTGAGGCTGGTGAGCACCCGGCAAAAAGGGGCGCGGTAGGCGGTGGCCGGGCACGTAGCTATCGTTTGGGCCAGCAGGGCATTCACGCCCAGCGTGCGCATAAAGGTGGTTTTGCCCGCCATATTCGAGCCGGTGAGCAGTACGCCCTGCCCGGCCAGGATCAGGTCGTTGGGCACGCACCCCGGCACCAGCGGGTGGTAGGCGGCTTGCAGCCGGATGCCCTCAGCCGCCGGCCCAAAGTGGGGCACGCAGGTGGCATGGCGCTGGCGGAAGCTGGCCACGGCTAGGGCGCAATCGACGTAGCCCACGGCCTCAAAAACCGCCCGAATCGCGGGGGCGTGCTGCTGCACGGCCGCTCGGCAGCGGTTATACATTAGCACGTCGAGCAGCAGTAGCATCTTGAGTATGTTGAACACCAGTAAGGGGTCTTCTACCTGAAAGAAAGCTGCTTGCCACATAATGGACCTCAGCCGGGCCAGGGGCGCGGCCAACTGCTGAAGTGGCCGCAGGGGCAGGGCAGCCCGCTGCAACGCCTGGCCCGCCCGCCGCAAGCGGCCCAGTTGCAGCAGCGGGCGCATACAGTTCGTAATCCGCTTGAGCTGCCAGAAGTAAAACACGCCATTGGTAAGGGCAAATGCCCCCGTCACCAACCAAAGCACGGGGAGCCAGAAACCCCCGAGCAACGTGGCCAGCAGCCCCAGCGCGAGCAGCGGCGCGAAGCGGGCACCGGGCAGCGCGGGGAGGGGCTGCCCACTAAGCAAATCGGTCAGGTAGTACGCCTCGGGGGCCGTCAGCTGGTCGAGGGCGAGCAAGGCTTGCCCGCGGGCCACGGGTTGCTGCGCCAGCAGGGCCGCGGCCGCATCAAACTCCTGTAGGGGGGCCTCGTCGGCGAGCGGGCTGCGTAACCGATGGTAGAGGCACTGCTGGCCGACCGGACTCACCGTCGCATCGAGCAGGCCAAAGAGCAAGTCGCCGTTCAGGTCCTCCCAGGTTTGGTCTGGCAGGCGGTGGTATGCGGGCTCGTGCTGCACGTGGGTGTAGTAGCGGGCCACCAAGGAGAAGTAGGGGGAGCGCACAACTGGCTGGTGCCAGGCCGCCTCCAAGCGGCGTAAGCGCGTGCGGGAAAAAGTCCACATGAGAAACAAGGGTAACTACCAGGGCGTGGGCGGTGAGGTGGTGCCACTGGTAATTACAGGCAGCGGGAAAGGTGGCTAAAATAATGCTCGTTAGGAAAGTACCATGCTTGCTACTTCGCACGGAGCAGCAAAATATTACACCGATTCCAAGATAGTGGTTATAACTAATCTTATGTTAAGAAATTTTTTCAGGAACGAGGAAGGAAAATAGCCTCTTCCCAAACTAATAACTGAAGGTTAATAGTCCCAAATCTCTCTCAATCCATCAGCCACTTATTCCGCACGGATACAGCGCAACGCCGCTACCGCCAGCCGCCGCCCAGCGCGTGGTAGAGGTCCGTAACGGCTTGGCGCTGTTGCAATTGGTCGTTCACGCCGTTGAGCTGGGCTTGCAGCAGGCTTTGGCGGGCGGTGAGCACCTCGGTGTAGTTGGCGAAGCCGGCGCGCAGTAGCTCGCTGGTGTAATCGACCGATTTGTTGAGCGCTTCGAGCTGGTGGGCGCGGATGGCCATTTTTTCGCCCGCGCTCTGGTACGAAAATAGCGCGTTGGACACCTCCTGGCCGGCCACGAACATGGTTTGCTGGTAGGTGTAGAGGTACTCTTGCTGCAAGGCCTGCGAGCGGGCCAGGCGCAGGCGGTTAATCCCCTGGCTGAAAATGGGTTGCGTGAGGCCACCCACCAGGCTGGCAAAAATGGCGGTGGGCGAAAACAGCTTTTCGAGGGTGGTGCTGATGAGGCCACCATTGGCCGTGACCGTGAAACTGGGGTAGAAGTAGGTGCGCGCCGCGTTGGTCTGCTCAAACGTGGATTCGAAGGCGAATTCGGCCTGCTGCACGTCGGGGCGGTTGCGCAGCAGCTGGCCGGGCACGCCCGTGAGCAGGAGCGGGGCGGGGGCCTGGTCGGCCAGGGTGTTGCGCGCAATGGGGCCGGGCGGGCGGCCCAGCAGGGTGGCCAGCAGGTTTTCGGCCTCGCGGGTGCTGCGTTGCAGGTCGGGGATGGTGACTTCGGCGGCGTAGCGCTGGGCCTCGCTCTGCACCACGGCGGCCCCGGTTACCACGTCGCCTTCGAGCAGCAGCTTCATCACCTCCACGTCTTTGATGCGGTTTTGCACCGTTTCGCGGGTTATTTCGAGCTGCGCATCGAGGGCCAGCAGGGCGTAGTAGTTGTCGGCAATGTCGGCGATGAGCTGGGTTTGCACCACGCGCCGGTAGGCTTCGCTCTGGCGCACGGCCGCCGCGTAGGCGCGCCGGTTGCTGCGCAGCTTGCCCCACACGTCGGCCTCCCAGCTGCTGCTCAGGCCCAGCAGGTACTGGTGGGCGGCCCCGCCCGTGATGATGTTCGACTGGTCGGTGGTGCTCGTGGTGCCTCCCGTAGTAGGGCCGCCTGGGGTGGTGCCGCCGCCTGGGGTGGTGGTGCCGCCGGTAGTTCCTCCACCCGTGGTGCCGCCGCCGCCAGTCGTGCCGCCGCCGGTGGTAGTGCCGCCCGTGGTGCCCCCCGTGGTAGTGGTGCTGCCCCCCGTGCTAGTGCCCACAAATGCCCCGCCCACCCGCGAGAGCGTGGTGGTAGCCCGCCCGTTGAGGCTGGGTAAAAATGCCGCCCGGCTCTGGGTTAGCAGGGCCTGCGCCTGCGCCATGCGGGCATCGGCCACTTGCAGGTTGCGGTTGTTGGCCAGGCCCTCGGCGATGAGCTTTTGCAGCAGCGGGTCGGTGAAGAGCTGCTGCCAGGGGCGCAGGGCCAGCGTGGTCGTATCGGTGGTAGCGGCATCGCGGTAGAGGCCGGTGGTGGCCGTGTCGGGCCGGCCGTAGGGATGCATGATACCGCAGCCGCTGGCGGCGGCCAGCAGGAGCACGGGAGCAGCGAGCCGAATTAATCTAGTGGTAATCATTGCTGATAGATAGCATGTTGCGTACAGTTTGCGCGGCCGGGCTACGCCAGCGCCGGCTGGGGCACCTGCTCGGGCTGCGGCGCGCCGGGCGCTTGCTCGCCCTGCTTGTCGGGTGGGCCACCGCCTGCTTCCTCGGCTTCCAGCTGCGCCCGCGTTTTGGGCGGGCCGCTGATGCGCTCCTGCAGGCTCTCAAAAATGAGGAACAGCACCGGTACAAAAAACACCCCCACCAGCGTGCCAAACAGCATGCCGCCGATGGCCCCGGCCCCGATGCTGCGGTTGCCGTTGGCCCCCGCGCCGCTGGCAAACAGCAGCGGCAGCAGCCCAAATATGAAGGCAAACGAGGTCATCAGAATCGGCCGCAGGCGGGCCTTGGCCCCTTCGAGGGCGGCGTCGGCGATGCTCAGGCCGTGGTCGCGGCGCCGGCCCAGCGAGAATTCGATAATCAGAATCGCGTTCTTGGCCAGCAGGCCAATGAGCATGATGATAGAAATCTGGAGGTAGATGTTGTTGTCGATGCCAAAAATCTTGGCGAATAAGTAGGTGCCACTCAGACCGATAGGAATGGAGAGCAGCACCGCAAACGGCAGAATGTAGCTCTCGTACTGCGCGCTCAGCAGCAGGTACACAAACACCAGCGAGAGGGCAAAAATGTAGAGCGACTGCTTGCCGCTGCCCTGCTCTTCGCGGCTGATGCCCGAAAACTCGAACCCGTAGCCGGCCGGCAGCTGCTGCGCCACTTCCTGAATGGCCACCAGCGCCTGCCCCGAGCTGGTGCCCTCCTTGGGCGAGCCGTTGACCGAGATGGCCGTGAACAGGTTGAAGCGCGACAAGCTCTCGGGCCCGTAGATGCGGGTGAGGGTCACGAACTCCGTAATAGGGGCCATGGCCCCGCTGGCGTTGCGCACAAATATCTTGCTAAGGCCCTCGGGGCTAGCCCGATACGAAGTGTCGGCCTGCACCATTACCCGGTACTGCTTACCAAACTGGTTGAAGTTGGAGGCGTAGGAGCCGCCGTAAAACACCTGCATGGCGTTCAGAATATCCTTTTCCGTGAGGCCAGCCTGCTTCACCTTAGGCACGTTCACGGTGAGCTGGTACTGCGGAAAGCCGGGGTTGAAGGCCGTGGTAGCAAACTGAATCTCCGGGCGTTTGCCCAGCTTGGCCAGGAAATCCTGGGCTACTTTGTAGAACTCGGCCGTGGTGTGGCCGCCCTTGTCCTGAAGCTGGAATGTGAAGCCGCCCGTGGCCCCGAAACCCGTGATGGTGGGCTGCGAGATGCTGCGGATATCACCGGCCCGAATGTGGGCCGTGAGCTCAGTTATCTGCTTGATAACGGCCTGGTTATCCATCTTGGGGCGCTCGTCCCAGGGCTTGAGGCGCACAATCACCATGCCGTAGGCGCTGCCCGCGCCGGCCAGGAAATTCTGGCCCGTGATGCGCAGCGTACTCCGCACCGCCGGAATGGTCCGAATCAGGCTATCTACCTCCTTGTTGACGGCCGTGGTGCGCTCCAGCGTGGAGGCGGGCGGCAGGCTCACGTTCACAAACACGGTGCCCATGTCCTCATTGGGCACGAAGCTGCTGGGCGTGCTCGTCATCAAAAAATACAGGAAACCGGCAAAGCCAGCCACGGCGGCCAGCGACAGCCACCGACGGTCCATCAGAAACTGCACGGCGCGGGTGTACTTGGCCACCAGCGCATCGTAGGCAGCGTTGAAAGCCACGCTGAAACGCTGCATGAGCGTTTTTTTCTCGGCCTGCTTATCCGCCTCGTGGTTGGGTGGCAGCAGGAACAGCGCGGCCAGCGCGGGGCACAGCGTGAGGGCGTTAACGGCCGAAATGAGGATGGCCACCGCTAGCGTTATCCCGAATTGTTTATAAAACACGCCCACTGAGCCAGTGATAAACGTAACCGGTAAAAACACCGCCGCCATCACCAGCGTGATGCTCACGATGGCCCCGGTTATCTCGCTCATGGCGTCGATGGCGGCCTTGCGCGGCGAGGTGTAGCCACTTTCGAGCTTGGCGTGCACGGCCTCCACCACCACAATGGCATCATCGACCACAATGCCGATGGCGAGCACCAACGCAAAGAGCGTCAGTAGGTTAATGCTGTAGCCGAAAATCTTGAGGAAGAAAAACGTGCCGATAATCGACACCGGCACCGACACGCCGTGAATGATGGTGGAGCGAAAGTCTTGCAGGAAGATGAAGATTACCAAAAACACCAGCGCGAAGCACTCAATAAGCGTGTGAATTACCTTGTCAATCGAAGCATCCAGGAAGTCGTTGATATTCACCAGGTTGGTGTAGTGAATGCCGGCCGGAAACGACTTCTCGGCGTCTTGCAGCACCGCAATCGACTTCTCGATGACGTCGCGGGCGTTGGAGCCCGGCGTCTGGTTCACCGAGATGCCCACCGAGGGCTTGCCGAAGGTGGCGCTGTTGCTGGTGTAGGCCTGCGCGCCCAGCTCGATGCGGGCCACGTCCTTGAGGCGCAGCAGCTGGCCCTGGGCCGTGCCCTTGAGTACGATATCACCAAACTGGCTGGCCGAGAGTAGCTTACCGGTGTACTTAATCACGTACTGGAAGCTCTGGTCGGAGTTTTCGCCAAACTTGCCAGGGGCGGCCTCCACGTTTTGGTCGGCCAGGGCGGCCGTAATATCGGCCGGGGTGAGGCCATAAATGGCCATCACATCGGGCTTTAGCCAGACGCGCATGGCGTAGTCGCGCGAGCCAAAGGCGTTGGAGTCGCCCACGCCGTTGACCCGCTTGATTTGGGGCACGATGTTAATCTGGGCGTAGTTCTGTAAAAACGTCTGGTCGTAGGCCGGGTTGTCGCTGTAGAGCGCAAATATCAACAGGTTGCTGCTCTGGCGCTTGCGGGTGGTTACGCCGGCCAGCGTCACTTCCTGCGGCAGCAGGCTGGTGGCGCTCGACACCCGGTTTTGCACGTCCACGGCCGCCTGGTCAGGGTCGGTGCCCACGTTGAAATACACCTGAATGGAGCCCGCCCCGTCGTTGGTGGCCGTGGACGTCATGTAGGTCATGCCCTCCACGCCGTTTATCTGCTCCTCCAGCGGCACAATCACGCTTTTGAGCACCACATCGGCATTGGCCCCCGCGTAGCTGGCCGACACCTGCACCGTGGGCGGCGAAATGTCGGGGTACTGCGCAATGGGCAGCGACAACAGCCCCAAAATGCCCAGCAGCACCAGAATAACCGAGATAACGGTGGAAAGCACGGGGCGCTCAATGAATATTTTTAGCATAAGTTCTGACGTTGCGCCTCACCCCCCGGCCCCCTCTCCTTCAGAGAGGGGGAGCCGAACGAAGTGGTGAATGCTGCCTATTTTCTAACAAATACTTTTTGACGTTTGGCTCCCCCTTTCTGAAGGAGAGGGGGCCGTGCCCCACAGGGGTCCCGTGAGGTGCTCACGGAGGGCAATTAAGTAATCATCCGGCCACCACCGTACTCGCCTTCTTCACCACCTTGGGCCTGATTTTCGTGCCCTCCTTCAAGCCGCTGAGGCCTTCGAGCACCACTTCCTGGCCGGCTTTCAGCCCTTTTTGTACCACGAAGGATTCGCCGTCGGGCGTGGGCACCACCGTGATGGCGGCGGCGTGGGCGGCCGTGTCGCGGCCCAGCACGTAGGTAAAGCGCTTGCCTTGCAGCTCATACGTAGCACTTTGCGGAATAATGAGCGCATCCTTCACGGGCTGGAACGTGCGCACCGAGCCGCTGCTGCCGCTGCGCAGCAGGCCCTGCGGGTTAGGAAACGTAGCCCGAAAGCTGCTGGCCCCGGTTTCGGTATTTATCTGACCAATAGCGGTTTCGACGCGGCCGGTATGGCCGTATAGGCTACCGTCGGCCAGCACCAGGCGCACGTCGGGCACGTGCGTGAGCTTGTCTTGCAGGGTGTTGCCGGGACGGCGGCGCGCGAAGCTGAGCAGCGCCTTCTCGCTGAGCGAGAAGTAGGCGTACACGTTGCCGATGCTCGACACCGTGGTGAGCGGGTCGGCGGAGGTGCTGCTCACCAGCGCGCCGATTTTGTTGGGGATGGTGCCCATCACGCCGTTCACGGGGCTCGTGATGGTGGTGTAGCCCAGGTTGGTTTGCGCATTTACCAGCGTGGCCCGGGCCTGGGCCAAGGCGGCCAGCCGGCTTTCGAGGGTATACTGCGCGCCCTCCAGCTGGTACTTGCTGATGATGCCGCGCTCAACCAGCGGCTGCACTTTGCGCACGCCCATGCGGGCGGCGTCCACGTCGGCCTGGGCGGTTTTGATGCCCGCGCTGGCCGTGCGCACCGCCTGCTCGTACTGCGGGGCCGAGATGTGGAAAAGCTTCTGGCCCTTGCGCACGCTGGCGCCCTCATCCACATAAATGGCTTCGACAAAGCCATCTACCTTGGGCCGAATCTCCACGTTTTGCTGGCCCTGAATGGTGGCCGGGTAGTCTTGGTAGAGCGTCACGGTATCGGGCCGCACCACCAGCACGGGGTATTCCTTGATGGGCTGGGGCCCGCCATCCTTGCCGTCTTTGCCAGCGGCGGTATCTTTTTTGGAGCCGCAGGCTGCCACGCTCAGCAGGGCCAGCAGCCCCGCCGCGAGGCCCGGTACACGAGTAGTCATGGGCCTGAAACGCGAAAGCCAGGCCCCGCGGCTGGGTGGATTCACCAAAAAAAGACGAAGCCCCCAACCATCCCGGCAAACGCCTTGATAAGGCCGGTAATCGGGGAGAAATTATGAAGTGCGAAGGAGGAGGTGGGAATGGAATTTGGCCATTAAGAAGAAATTCATGCTGAGCTTCTGCATGACTTGCGCTCGCAAGGACAGACGTTCCTCCTGACTTCTAATACAACCAACTAATGATGGTGATGATGGCCCGGCTCGGCCGGCTTGCCAAACAGGTTGACCAGCGCGCCGCCTACGAAGAGCACGGCCCAGCACACGTAGAGCCAGCCGTAGCCGGCGGGCAGCGGCCGGCGCACCAGGTAGCGAATAAGTAGCTCGGCCCCGCCGCTCATGAGCAGGCCGGTGAAGGCAATAAACTGCCACGAATTGAAGTGGCGGGGGCGGTATAGCTTGGCTAAATCCACGGGGCGGGAAGATTACGAATGAAAATACAAATAAAACGGGTGGCCGGCCGCCGGGGGCCAAACCTCGGCCCGGCCGGCGCGTACACCAATGGGCCGGCGCCAGCCAGCCCATCCAGTGCATTTACGTAAAATTTCCCCACCCCGACATGATACTCAACGACGAGATATTCGAAGAAGACGGCACCCAAACCGATAAGGAAGGCCGCAAAGTTGAAGCCCCCGGCCAAAACCCCACCAATACTATTGAGGCGGGCAAAAACGAAGAGCTGGAAAAGGAGCGCGAGTACCAGCGCACCCAAAGCAACGGCAAGGAGAGCGACGACGCCAGCGCCCACCGCAACGTAGGCGCCAACGGCTACACCCAGCGCAACAACCAGAAGGACCAGCTCGAAAACCTGCACATCGGCGGCTCCGAAACCGAGCCTCAGGGTGGTAACAACCACACCACCGCCGGCGAGCAGGCCCAGGGCCCCGGCTTCACCGAGGAAGGTAGCTACGAGCTTGGTGCCGGCATCCGGATGCACGACCAGGAATTTGGCGAAAAAGAGCCCAGCGGCCCCGCCGTGAAGCCCCAGGACGAAACCAGCAACTAGCTGATTATTTGTAATATAGATTTAATTTCCCGGTTGCAGGCTGCTGAGCCCGCGGCCGGGAAATTTGCTTTTGGCGCAAAAAGAAAGCGGGGCGCTTGGCGTTGGAAAGGGGCCCCTTATCTTGCTGCCCCTTTTGTTCCCACGTTATGAATTCTTCGCTTGCCGTTTGCTCGCTTTTGGCCCCGGCTACCGCCCGCACCGTAGCCGTGCCGGTTCGCCGGCCCCGGGCCTGGGGCCTGGCTGCGCTGGTCGTGGCGACTGGCCTGGCCGGGTGCGGCCACACCCCGGAAACCACCAGTGCCACCGCGCCGGCCACCGCCCCTGCCCTGGCGGCCGCGCCCACTACGGCCCCGCCCGCGCCTGCGCCGGCTCCTACGGTAGCCCCCACCAAGGTTATAGCTAAAATAAAGCCTGCCCGGGCCTCGCGTATTGCCCCGGTAGTGGCCGCCGCTGCCGCGCCAGTTGCCGAGGAGGTCGCCGTGCCGGCCCCCGAGCCCGCGGCCGCCCCGGCCGCGCCCACCACCCGGACCCAGGCCGGCCGCATCCTCGACGAAAACGGCCGCCCCCTGGTTGGCGCTACCGTGCTGCTGCGTGGCAGCGGCAAAGGCACCAGCACCGACGCCAGCGGCAGCTACTCGCTCGAAGTACCCACCGGCTCCAACACTTTTTCGGTGGGCTACGGCGGCTACGAGGACGAAACGGCTACCAGTAGCGACGGCCAGCCCCTCAACGTGACGTTGCTGCCCAAGCCCAGCGGCAAGGCCACCGGTCGCCGGCCGCGCCGCTAGGGCCCTGGTTGAATTTTGAGCATATTGAAAAGGGCTCCGCTGCAAAGCAGAGCCCTTTTTCTGTGGGTGTAGGGTGGCTTTGCGGGGGGGGGGGGGGCAGGGGGTGAGGCGCACGCGGAGGGCGAAACGGCCCCGCCCAACCCAGAACCGCTACACGCTGCAACGCAAGCCTCTAAGCGTTTAACAGGACAAACTGCGGCCCTCCCGCTGCCGCATTCAGCTCCCTCACGCGCTGCGTAAGGCGCGCAAGGGGCTTAGTATCACCGGATAGCACGTAGCGTTGGTGCTGATACGTGAGCAGTAGCTGAGGCAGCACTGCTTCGAGGTAAACCAGCCCGGCGAAGTCGTAGGGATGCGCAAGCAGGTGGCCGACCCGCGTGACGTTGCCCACCAGGGCCTCGTCGACGTAGCCGCTGCCGGGGTGCGCGGTATCGCCTAACTCGATTACTTGCAGGGGAGTTTCGGCCTCAAACAAGCGCAGGAAGGACTTGAGAGGCAGGTCAGCTAAAATCAGCATAATGCCTTTGCTGTCAATAATATACCAAGATGATGAATGACCCGGCTCAGCGCTGCGATTACTGCCCTACGCCATGCGGCGGCCAAACAGAAAGTACACCGGCAGGCCCAGCGCCACCAGGCCCAGGCCGTAGCGCGAGTACTCGGCCGTGTCGGGCGCGATGAGCAGGATGATGCAGAAGGCTGAGGCCAGCGCCACGTAGAGGCCCGGCAGCACCGGGTAGCCCCAGGCGCGGTAGGGCCGGGGCGCATCGGGCCGGGTGCGGCGCAGCACGAAAATGCCGATTATCGTGATGACGTAGAACAGGATAACCGAAAACATGACGTAGTTGAGCAGCTGCCCGTAGCTGCCACTGAGGCAGAGCAGGCAGGCCCACAGGCACTGCACCCACAGGGCCCGGCCCGGCACGCCGGCCCGGTTGAGAACGGCCAGCGACGGAAAAAACAGCCCGTCCTTGGCCATGGCGAAGTAGGCGCGCGCCCCGCTCAGGATAATGCCGTTATTAGCCCCGAACGTGCTGAGCATGATGAGGATAGCCAGCACGTAGGCGCCGGCCTGGCCCATCACCGACTCGGCCACGGCGGTGGCCACGCGGTCGTCGGTGGCGTACTGGATGCCGCGGCCGGCCAGGGTAGTAGCCTCGGGCGAGCCGTGCAGCGGCAACACCAAGAGGTACACGATGTTAATCAGAATGTAGAGCACCGTGACGATGGCCGTGCCGATGGCCATGCTGCGCACCAGGGTGCGCTCGGGGTTCTGGATTTCCTCGCCCGCGAAGCCAATGTTGTTCCACGAATCGGACGAAAACAGCGAGCCCGTCATGGCCATGCCGATGCCGATAACCAGGTTGCCCAGGCCCAGCGGCACGATGCTGCCCGCCACGCCCGGCGCGGGCGAGCGCGTGGCCGTCCAGAGGTCGTGGAAGTTGGCCTGCACCGCGCCGGCGTTCAGGCCCAGCAGCAGGCCAAAAATAATGAGCAGCGCCAGCGCCACCAACTTAGTGGAGCTGAGCACGTTCTGAATCAACTTGCCCGCCTGCACGCCCCGCGCGTTGATGGCCGTGATGCCCACGATGAGCAAAATGGCCAGCAGCTGCACCGAGCTGAACGGAAACGGCCCGAGGTTGAACAGCACGTTCTTCACCGAAAACCAGGGCTGCAACACGCCCGTGAACTTGGCAAACGCCACGGCTACGGCCGCGATTACGCCGGTCTGAATGACGAGAAACAGCGTCCAGCCGTACAAAAACGCGGTGAGCTTGCCAAACGCCTCGCGCAGGTACACGTACTGCCCGCCTACCTTGGGGAACATGGCCGCCAGTTCGCCGTAGCTGATGGCGCCGGCCATGGTGATGAGGCCCGTGAGCAGCCACACCACCAGCAGCCAGCCCGCCGAGCCCACCTGCCGGGCAATATCGGCCGACACCAGGAAGATGCCCGAGCCAATCATGGAGCCCGTGACGAGCATGATGGAGTCGAACAGGGTGAGGGCGCGCTTGAAGTGGCCGGGCGCGTCGGCGGCGGTGGTGGCGGAGGGTAGGGGAGAGGCCATTAAAGGGGGATGATTTTCATCAAAGAAAAGGCCTGTCGTATCATGCAGCCTCATGGGGGCCGCTGGGGCGCTTATCTGTTCACGCCTACTGTGCCCGCCATGCTTCCGCCCTACGTGTGCCGCTGCGGCCTGCTGGCTGCCGCTAAACTACTCTATATCAGTATTTTAATGGCCTGCGAAATATTAAGCCCTGCCACTCCCGAGCAGCTTATGGCGGTGGCCGGTACCGTAACCAGTGCCACTAATGGCCGGCCGCTACCCGGCGTGCTGCTGGCCGTGGAGTCATTTGCGCGCGGGTTTTCCCGGCCCATAACGTTCACCGGCTACCAGCGCCTGGGGTGGAACTACGGCTACCTCCACGGCAACACCCTCGATACTACGGCCTGCCTGCGCAACAGCTACCTGCCGCCTGCCGGCCTGCAAGGCCGCTACCTCAGCTACCCCCCAGCCGGAGCCTATGTGAAGGACACGGCCGTGGCGATGGTAATCCAGAACCCGGGCTCTTTCCTTCCTGATACCGTGCGGGCCACCCTCACCTTCCTGCGCTAGCGCTGGCGGGGGCGCGGCCAGAAGCTGGCGGCCGGCCTACTTTTGCCCCATGTCCCGCAAGCTTCTGGCCCTGCTGGTGGCCGCGTTTCTGCTGCTTTCGCTGGCCACCTACGTTTATTACCGCCGCACGCTGGCCGCCCGGCCCGTCGACCCCTACGCCCTGGTGCCCGACGATGCCGTGCTGGTGCTGGCCACCCACGACCACGCCGCCCTGGTGCAGCACTTGCAGGAAGCCGGCGTGTGGGACAACCTCACCGGCGTGCGCTACTACCAGCAAGTGGCCGGCCAGCTGGCCCTGGCCGACAGCCTCGACAACGGCGGCCGGCCGGTGAACCCCGTCACGGGCCGGCAGCGGGGGCTGCTGACGTTTTTGGGTAAAAAACTGGTAATCACGTCGTTGCATATAACCGGGCCGGGCCAGGTCGATGTGCTCTACCAGGTGCCGCTCATCAGCGTGCGCGAGTACCGGCAGGCGCGGGGCCTGCTCGAAACCCTGGGCCGCGACCCGCGCCACACCTTCAGCATTCGCAAGTACGAGGGCTACGAATTGCAGGAGCTGACCGACCGCACCGGGGGCAAGCTCACGGTGCTCAACTACCGCAACCACCTGCTGCTGAGCACCCACGCGCCGCTGCTCGAAGCCGTGGTGCACCGCCTCGACCACCCCGGCGCGCCCACCGTGCGGGTAGGCTTCGGAGGTACCGACCTGCTGCGCCTGCCCGATGTGGATGCCACGCTGCTCGTCAATTTCCGGCGGGTGCCCGCGCTGCTCGACGTACTGTTTCAGCCCGGCACCCACGGCCTGCTCGACCAGGCGCTGGGCCTAGCCCACGAGGGCCTGCTGGGCCTGCGCTTCGGCCCCGGCCAGGTAGCCCTCACCGGCTTCGCCAACCCCGAAACCGCCGCCAACTCGTGGCAGCAGCAGCTGCGCGGCCAGCCCGCCCAGTCGCTACGCCCCTTGGCCGAGGTGCTCAGCCAGCGCACGGCCCTGGTGCTGGCGGTGGCCGGCCCGCTGGCCCCGGCGCGCCCGCTGGCCGCCGACACGGCCCGCGCCACCCGCCAGGCCCTTGATAGCCTGCGCGCCTCGCTGGCCCCCGGCGCGGTGCTGGCCTACCTGGGCACGGCCGCGCCAGGCGTGCCCGCCGCCCGCCTCACGCTGCTGTGCTGCCTGGCTCCGCAGCGCACGGCGCGCTGGCTGGCCCGGCTGCGGCGGCTGGGCGGGGCCTCGCCGGCCTTTGCGCGGGTGGGTAGCTACGCCATCTACGAGGCCGGCTTTGCCGCCGGCCCGCTGCTGGGGCCCTTGGCCGATAAGCTGCCGGCTCCCGGCCAGCCTGATGCGGGCGGCGCGCTGAGTACGGCATTAGTAAATAACTATCTGGTGCTGAGTGATAACGCCAGCTTACGCAGCTACTTGGCCGACGTGGCCGCCGGGCAGGTGTGGAGCAGTTCGGCTACCCAGGTGGCGTTGTTGCAGCACACGCTGCCCACGGCCCGCCTCACGCTGCTGGCCGATGTGCGCCAGGGCTGGAACGCCCTGCTCGGTAGCCTGGCCGAAGACCGCCGGGCCGGCCTGCTGCGCAACGAAAGCCTGCTCCGGCACTTCTCGCAAGTGGCCTGGCAGCTCATGCCCCCCGAGCTGCCATCGGAAGAGCAAGGGCCTGGTAGCCAGTATTTTGCCCAGCTATTGCTGCGCCGCCCCAGCCAGGTGCTGGCCGCCGACTCGGCCGCTACGGGCGGCGGCGTGGGCACGCGCTTCCGCACGGCGCTGGCTGGCCGGCCGGTGCTGCTGCCCGCTGCCCCCGTCGCCGATGGCACCCTGGCCGCCCCCGCCCTGGTGGCCGATTCGCTGGGGGTGCTGCGCCTGCTGCCCACCGGCACCGCCAGCCTGGCCTGGGCCGATAGCCTGCCCGGCCCCGTAGTAGGCATCGGCCCGCGCCTGGTGCGCGGCCGCCTGCTGGTGGCCACACCGCACCAGGTGCACTGGCTCAGCCCCGCCGATGGCCGCGAGGCCCCCGGCTTTCCCCTCAACCTGCCCGATACCGTAACGGTGGCCAGCGTGGCGGCCGGCACCTCGCCGCGCCTGGTGGTAGCCACCGCCGGCCACGACTTGCTGCTGTTTGATACCAACGGCCGCCGCTACCCCGGCTGGCCCCACCACCTGGAGGCCCCGCTGGCCGGCCCGCCCCTGCTGCTCACCGTGGGCGGGCGCGATGTGGTGGTGGCCGCCCTGCGCAACGGCTACATCTACGCCTTTGACCAGGCCGGTGGGCGTTACCCCGGCTTTCCCGTGAGTGCCGGAGCCCGGCTAGATGGCCCGCTGCTGGCCGCCGTGGGCCCCACGCTGGCCCGCAGCCAGCTGCGCACCGTGAACCAACATGGTGAGCTACTGACTATTACGCTAAGTGGCGACGTGGTAGCCCGCCGCCGGGTGGCCACCTGGAGCCGCACCGCCAGCTTCCGGCTGGTGCCGGAAGCGAGCGGGCGGGCCGGCTCGTTTGTGGTGGTGCGCCAGGACGGCGGCCAGCTTGACGTATACAGCCCCGCCGGCGTGGCCCCGCTGCTGAGCCGCCAGCTGCTCACCTCGGGCGAGAAGCCGGTGCAGTGGTTCGACTTTGGGCCCACCCGCCAGGTGCTGGCCCTCACCGAGCCCCAGCCCGGCCAGGTATCGCTCTTTGATGGCCAGGGCCGCCCCCTGGGGGCCGGCGCTGGCAGCCCCAGCCCGGCCGGGGCCTGGCCCAGCACCGGCACCGGCGTGGCCCTGCGCTACGATGCCGCCCGCCAGCGCTACCAGATGCTGCGCCTCGTGCGCCGCGAGCTGCGGCGGGATGACGTGCGGGTGGAATAAATCGTTGTTTAGTAATGCGTTAGCTAATAATGCTGTTAAGCGGCCTGCGGCTACGCTTTCCCGAAACGGCAAGCTAAAGCTTACCCTATATTTTTACTTATGAAGCATTCCCTTGGCCTCGTGGTGGGTAAGTTTTGGCCGCCGCACCGGGGCCATCAGCTGCTACTTGAAACCGCCGCCGCCCAGGTGGCCGAGCTGCTGGTGCTCGTGTACGCCAACCCCGACGATACTACTCACACGGCCCCCACGCGCGCCGGCTGGCTGCGCGAGCTCTATCGGGGCGACGACCACGCGCAGGGCCCGCGCATTGGGGCCACGCGGCTGCGCATCATCGCCCTCACTGCCGCCGACGGCATCCCGCCCGACGCGGCCGACGACCATACCCAGCGCGAGTTTGTGCGCCAGTGGCTGGCCCGCCACGCAGAAGCTATCGACGTGGTGTTCAGTAGTGAGCACTACGGCCCCGGCTTTGCCCAGCACCTGGGCGTGGCGCACGTGATGGTAGATGAGCCGCGCCAGCAAGTACCCGTGAGCGGCACTGGGCTGCGCGCCGCGCTGGCCGCCGATGCCGCCTCGTACCACCTGCTCGATTCGCGGTACCTGCACCCGTTCATCGCCGCCCAGTACGGGGCGGTGCCGCCCACCACCGTGCCCCGCCTGGTGCTGCTGGGGGCCGAAAGCAGCGGCAAAACCACGCTGGCCACCGCCCTGGCCGAGGCCCTGGGTACCGCCTGGGTGCCCGAATACGGCCGCACCCTGCACGAGCAAAAAACGGTGAGCTGGCCTACGAGGACCTCCTCTACATTGGCCGCCGCCAGCTGGAGCTGGAGGATGCGGCCACGCCCCAGGCCCGCGGCTGGCTCATCTGTGATACCAATGCGGCTACTACGGCGTTGTATTCCTACTACTATTTTCACCGCTGCGAGCCGGCCCTGCAGGCGCTGGCGCGGGTGTGCGGGGCGCGTTACGCCCGTACGTTTGTGTGCCTGCCTACGGTGCCTTTTGCCCAAGACGGCTGGCGCGGGCCCGAGGCGCTACGCCAGTTTCAGCACGGCGCTATCCTGATGCAATTGGAGTTGCTGGGCATTCCTTACACCTTGCTCGATGGCAGCGTGGCCGAGCGCGTGGCGCAGGTGCAAGCGGCGCTGGGGTAAGGTTGTCCCATAGGGCAACTTGCGTATCTTTACGCTATGCCTGAAAAGAAGCGTAGCGTTGTCGTTTACAAAAAGTATTTCGACGAGTTTTTCATAAGGCAGCGTCCAAAAGTGCGTGATAAGATAATCTGGACTTTTGGTTTAATTGAGCAGCTAGCCGTAGTGCCCGAAACCTACCTTAAACACTTGGAAGGAACTAGCGGATTATATGAAATCAGAGTACATCAGGGCAGCGATATCTTTCGAATCTTCTGCTTTTTTGATGAAGGAAAAATCGTTGTTCTTATGAATGGGTTTCAAAAAAAGACTCCCAAGACGCCTAAAGTCGAATTGCAATTAGCCGAAAAACTAAAAGCTGCTTATTATGAAGAGAAATCCTGAAGTCCGCACGCTAGAGCAATTCAAAGCTGCGCATTACGGCCAACCAGGCACCCCCAAGCGCGATAAGCTGGAGGCTGGTTTTGAGGCTTTTAAGCTAGGCGCGCTATTGCACGAAGCCCGCCTGAAAAAAGGCCTCACCCAAGAGCAACTGGCTGAACGCTGCGGCACCAGCAAAACATACATATCCAAAATCGAAAATAATGTTAAGGAAGTGCGGCTTTCGACTCTGCAAAGAATAGTGGAAGTTGGCTTGGGGGGGCAGCTCAACCTGTCGGTTAGCCTGTAAGTTTGGGTGTCTTCGGTACCATGCTGAGGCAATCGAAAATAATGTGGAGCTGTTGGCGCGAGCTCAGCCTATCCAAGATGAATGAAGTAAAAATAATGACCCAAACTCCTGGGTATGTGGTATTTGACCCGGTAGTACTGGTGGGCTTTATCGATAGCCACCAAGTGCCAGTGCCCAACGTGCTAGAGAGCCGTCAGCTAGTCGACGCCGCTAAGCCGCTCCAAACTCCAAAATAAACGCCGTTCCCTTGCCCACCTCCGACTCGGCGCGCAGGGTGGCCTTGTGAAACGTGGCGATGGTTTGGGCGATGGGCAGGCCCAGGCCGTAGCCCTCGGGCGCCTGCGGCCCGGTGGCGTGAAAGCGCCGGAAGCGGTCGAAGAGCATTGGTAGGTTTTCGGCCGCGATGCCGGGGCCGTCGTCTTCCACGCGCAGCGTGTAGCCGCCGGTGGGGGTGGAGCGGCCCAGCACCCGAATTTGCCCGCCCTCGTGGTTGTACTTGATGGCGTTGCTGAGCAGGTTGCGCAGCAGCGTGTGCAGCAGCGAGGCGTTGGCGCGGGGCACCACGTAGTCGGGGCTGAGGTCGAGGAGCAGGTCGATTTCGCGCTGCTGGCGGCGGTCGTCGAGCTCCTCGGCCACGTCGTGCACGGTTTGGGTGAGGGGCACGTTGGCGTCGCGCAAGTACTGCTCGTTTTCGATGTTGGCGATGAGCAGCAGCGTGCGCACGGTGTTGCGCAGGCGGTAGAGGGTGCGCTGGCTTTCCACTATCTGCTGGCCGTGCTGCTCGGGCAGGGTGGGGTCTTGCAGCATGTTTTCGAAGCGCGATTGCAGGATGCTGGTGGGCGTGAGCAGCTCGTGGCTCACGTTGCTCATAAATTCGCGCTCCTTCTCAAACGAGGTCTGGAGCTGCCGCATAAGGGCCGAGAGCGAGTCGTCGAGCTGCCGGAAATCGGTGGTATCCGTGTCGAGCCGGGCAAACGAAAACTCGCCCGGCTGCCGAATGCTGCGCAGCTTGCGCGTGAGCAGTTCACGCAGCGGCCGCAGCGAATAATGCGCAAACGCGGCGTCGGTAAACACGGTGATGAGCGCGCCCGCCACCAGCACCCACAGCGCCAGCCGCCGCAACGTGTCGGTGAGCAGCTCCACGGTGGCCAGCGACGAGCCGATTTCAAGGCGGTAGCGGCGCGGGGCGGCGGCGGTGGGCTCCAGGGCAGCCACGTAGCTCAGGATGCGAAAGTCCTCCACCTCTTTATCCACCATGCGGCGCTCCTCAAAAATGCGCTCGGTGGGCGGGGCCAGCACCTTGCCCAGTGCGATGGGCAGGGGCGTAATAGTGATGTACTCTTGCTTGAGAATATTGTAGTCGGCGTAGCTCTCGCTCTGCTCGGCCCGCAGAAAGGCGGCCAGGCCGTCGCGGTCGATGAGGTGCAGCAGCTCCAGCTTTTTGTCGAGCAGGCGCTGGTCGGTGTGGTTGACTGCCACGCGCTGCACAATGGGCGGAATGAAGAGTGCCCCCAGCAATACCAGCAGCAGCTTGGAGAGGCCATTGAACAGGCCGAGCTTGGTTTCTAATCGCATGTATTCTATCGGTAAGATGCTGATAGATAAATGTTTGTCTTGGCAAGTGCAACGCAG
This sequence comes from Hymenobacter sp. H14-R3, assembly GCF_030063445.1. GTDB lineage: Bacteria > Bacteroidota > Bacteroidia > Cytophagales > Hymenobacteraceae > Hymenobacter. The sequence continues at coordinate 101,666 of NZ_JASITD010000012.1, forward strand.
TGGAGCGCGGCAATCCTTCCTTTGCCGCGAGGGTTACTAGCCCAACGAGTAAGGAAAGATTGCCGCGCTCCACTGCGTTGCGCTCGCCAAGACAAACGGTAAATTCAAGCCACTAAACTACCTTATACCGCCCGGTAGCCAATGCCGCGCACCGTCTCGATAAAGTCGGGTGAGCCGAACTGGGCCAGCTTCTTGCGCACGTTTTTGATGTGCACGTCGATGTAGTTGGAGTCCGAATCGTCTTCCAGCACGTTGCCCCACAGGTGCTCGCCCAGCTGCAGGCGCGTGAGCACGCGGCCGCGGTGCAGCAGCAAATAATGCAGCAGGTCAAACTCTTTTTTGGTGAGCGGCACCTCGGGGCCGGGCACTTCGGGCGTGCTGCCGTAGCGCACGGTGCGGGCCGTCACGTCCATCACGAAGGCGTCGCCGAAGGTTATTTCGGGCCGCTTCAGGCCAAACTTGCGGCGCGTGATGGCCTGCATCCGGCTCGTCAACTCCAAGAGGGAGAAGGGCTTGGGCAGGTAGTCGTCGGCCCCCAGGTCGAGGCCCTTAATGCGGTCGTCGAGGGCGCCGCGCGCGGTGAGGATGATAAACGAGGCCTCCTGCTTTTCGCTCTGGCGGGCATCGCGCAGCAAGTCGAGGCCATCACCGCCGGGCAGGCCCAGGTCGAGCAGCACAAAGTCGTAAGAATTCACAAACAGCTTCTCCGACGCCTCGGCGTAGGTGTAGGCCGAATCGACCAGGTACTGGGCCTGCGTCAGAAACTGGCGCACCTCCTGGTGGAGGCTTTTTTCGTCTTCAACGAGCAGAACGTGCATGCGCGGGGAGGGGTGAAGGGGGAATGATGGTGCAACATTCGGCACCATTAGGTTAAATGAAGATGAAGAAACGGTGTGTGTTTGATGAAGATGAAGAAATAATTATTTGGTCGCCTTGCCGGCGTAATAGGACGATGGCCCCGGCTTGCCTCACCCGCGGCCCCGCCCAGAAATATTTTTTAGAAATTTACCGTGGTTGGTACGTTGTTTTTTAGCCCGCAGTGCGTGAGGTAATTACTATAGCCTGGCCGCTATACGTGCACCGCGCGGGCCCTTTCGGAATGTGTCGTAAGTGTAAAGCCGACGCTTTAGGGCACCGGGCTGTCCCGAAAAACGCCTTTGCGGGCTTGGTGAATGGGCGGCGGCGGCTGCACATTTGGGAACGCGGCCAGTCAGGCACCACCCCAAAGTGGCGTTCTGGTAGTCAAGTACTTCCATCCATTTCCTTTTCCCACCACCCATGAAAATTACGTTTACCTCCGTGCTGGGCGCGGCGGCGCTGCTCCTGCTGGGCGCGCCCCTCGCTTCCCAGGCCCAAACCTACCAGCAGGTGTGGGCCGATGAGTTTACCAATGGCATCAGCGCCAGCTGGCAGTTTGAGAACGGCGGCGGCGGCTGGGGCAACAACGAAAAGCAGTACTACCAGCCCAGCAACGCCACCGTGGTCAACGGCCAGCTCCAGATTACGGCCCGCAAGCAGAGCGTGGGCGGCTACGCCTACACTTCGTCGCGCCTGAAAACGCAGGGGCTCAAGGAGATAACCTTCGGGCGTATTGAGGCGCGCATCAAGCGGCCCATCGGGCAGGGCCTGTGGCCGGCGTTCTGGATGCTGGGGGCCAACATCAACTCGGTGGGCTGGCCCAAGTGTGGCGAAATCGACGTGATGGAGTACATCAATACCGACCCCAAAACCTACGGCACCGCGCACTGGGACAGCAACGGCCATGCCCAGTACGGCCAAAGCACGGCCACTACCAACGACTACCACGTGTACAGCGTGGAGTGGACGCCCAGCTACATCCGCTGGTTTGTGGACGGCACCAAGTACAACGAGCTGAACATCGCGGGCGGCACCGGCAGCACTGAGGAGTTTCAGCGGCCATTCTTCCTGCTGCTCAACCTGGCCGTGGCCGGCGACTGGCCCGGCCAAACCGTGGACGAGAGCAAGCTGCCCGCCACCATGTACGTCGATTACGTGCGGGTGTACCAGCTCACCAACGCCCCGGCCGCCAGCTCCGTCACGCTGCAAGCCGAAGCCGCCAACGTGAACAACGGCATGGTGGTAGAAGCCTGCTCGGAAGGCGGCCAGGACATGGGCTACATCGACGCCGGCGATTACCTGGTGTGGAACAACGTCAACTTCCCCACTTCCGGGGCCTATACCATTGAGTACCGGGTGGCCAGCGGGGCCAGCGGCGGCACCATCTCGGCCGATTTGAACGCCGGTAGCGTGCAGCTGGGCAGCAGCACCCTGCCCGGCACCGGCGGCTGGCAAACCTGGACCACCGTGTCGAAAACGGTGAACGTGAGCGCGGGCACCTACAACTTCGGTATCTATGCCCAGACCGGCGGCTACAACCTCAACTGGGTGCGCATCAGCAAGGCAAGCGGGGCCCGCGAAGCCACCGCCCTGGCCACCACCAGCGCCGGCAGCCCCGCCAGCGCCACCCTCTACCCCAACCCCGTAGCCGCCAACGAGCGCCTGCAAACCGAGCCCGAGCTGGTGGGTAGCACCTACCAGGTGCTCGACGCCCTGGGCCGCGTGGCCGGCCAGGGTACGCTGAGCGCCAGCGGCTTAGAGGTGTCGGCGCTGCGGCCGGGCCGCTACGTGCTGCTGCTCACCACGCCCACGCAGCAGCGGGTAAGCCGGACTTTCAGCAAGCAATAGGCCCGGCTAGCGCGCCGCTGAAAAGCGGGCTGCCCCCTGGGGTAGCCCGCTTTTTTTGCGTTTATCTTTGGCGGGCCCTGCCCAAGGGGTTTTCCTAGCGTAATAGTATGAAAGCTAATTTGTTGCATATAGTACTGATAATGAGTATGTTGCTGGCGGCCGTTGGCCCGGTCGCCGCCAAGCCGCCCGTTACCACCATTTACCTCGTGCGCCACGCCGAAAAAGACCCTACGCCCGGCCTCGCCGACCCGCCCCTCACGCCCGCCGGTGAGGCCCGCGCCCAGCTGCTGGCTAGGCGCCTGGTTCGCCGCCACCCGGCCGCGCTATTCACCACCGACACGCGCCGCACCCGCGCCACGCTAACCCCGCTGGCCCAGGCCACCAACCTCACGCCGCTGGTGTATAACGCGCAAGACCCCAATGGCTTAGCCATCCGGCTGTATAAGGAGTACGCGGGCCGCACGGTGGTCGTGGCGGGCCATTCCAACACCATGCTACCCCTGCTCACGGCCCTTGGTGTAACCGCTCCCATGCAGGAAATTAAGGATGAGGAGTATGATTATCTCTTTAAAGTAGAGTTGCGCCCCGGCCAGCCGGCCCGGCTGGTGGTGAGCCGCTACGGGGCGGCGGCCAGGGTGGCAGCTGGGGGCAGTATGCGGTAAATCGCGTCAGGCTGGTACTTTTGGCCGGTTACGCGGCCCGCCGCTTTATTTCCTTTTCTATGCGCTCCTTCTCTTCGCTGCTACTGGCTGGCCTGCTGGCCGCCAGCGTGGCCCCCGCCACCGCCCAAACCGCCCCCAAGGCCGACTCGCTCAACATCCGCAAAATATATGACGAGGCGCTGCTGCGCGGCCAGAGCTACGACAACCTGCGCTACCTGTGCCAGCGCATTGGGGGGCGGCTGTCGGGCTCGCCGCAGGCGGCCATGGCCGTGCAGTGGGGCAAGCTGACGATGGAAAAAGCCAACTGCTTTGATAAAGTCTACTTGCAGGAGTGCATGGTGCCGCACTGGGTGCGCGGGGCCAAGGAAAAGGGCCAGATAGTGGGCAACAAGGGCAAGCGCATTCCGGCGGCCGTGTGCGCGTTGGGCGGCTCGGTAGCCACGCCGGGTAACAAGGCCCTGCGTGCCGGGGTGGTGGAAGTCAAGAGCTTAGCCGAGCTCAAGGCCCTGCCCGACGCGGCCGTGAAAGGCAAGTTCATCTTCTTCAACCGGCCCTTCAACGATGCGCTCGTGGAGCCGGGCGCGGCCTACGGGGCGGCCGGCGACCAGCGCCGCAGCGGGCCCGCCGAGGCCGGCCGGCGCGGGGCCGTGGGCGCACTCGTGCGCTCGCTCACCGCCGCCCAGGACAACAACCCCCACACCGGCACCACCAACTACGGCGACACGCCCACCAGGGTGCCCGCCGCGGCCCTCAGCACCCTGGCCGCCGACCAGCTCAGCCAGCTGCTGGCCGGCGACCCCAAGCTGGAATTTGAGCTGCAAATGAGCTGCGAAACCTTGCCCGACGAGAAAAGCTACAGCGTGATAGGGGAGGTGCGCGGCACCAAATACCCCGACCAGATTATTACCGTGGGCGGCCACCTCGACTCGTGGGACCTCGCCGAGGGTGCCCACGACGACGGCACCGGCGTGGTGCAGAGCATTGAGGCCCTGCGCCTGCTCAAGGCCGCCGGCCTCAGGCCCGAGCGCACCGTGCGGGCCGTGCTCTTTATGAATGAGGAAAACGGCACCCACGGCGGCATGAAATACGCCGAGCAGGCCCAGCAAAACCGCGAAAACCACCTCGCCGCCATTGAGAGCGACGGTGGGGGCTTCACCCCGCGCGGCTTCAACGTAGAATCTACGCCCGCCGTGTTCCAAAAAGTGGCCGCCTGGAAGCCCCTGCTGGCCCCGTACCTGGCCGGCCAGCTCACGCCCGGCCACGCCGGCACCGACATCGAGCCGCTGACCGCCGCCGTGCACCCCACCGCCCTCTTTGGCTACGATTGCGATTCGCAGCGCTACTTCGACATCCACCACACCACCGCCGACACCTTCGACAAGGTGAACAAGCGCGAGCTGGAGCTGGGCGGCGCGGCCATGGCGTCGCTGATTTACCTGCTGGGTAAATACGGATTATAAGGGCGTAAAAGCCAGTGTATAGCTAAAAAGAACGTCATGCTGAACGCAGGGAAGCACCTCGCATGGGTTGGTAATCATAACCGTTAAACGATTGATTTACTACCCCACGCGAGATGTTTCCCTGCGTTCAGCATGACGTTCTCTTAGGTTTGCCTAATTCGTGTTTAGAATCGAAAACAGCTCATCGAGCTTCGGCGTCAAAATAATGTCGGTGCGGCGGTTGATGGCCTTGTTCTGGGGCGTGTCATTAGCGGCTACGGGCAAGTACTGGCCTCTCCCCGAAGGCGTTATCTGGGTAGGGTCGATACCGGCGGCGGTGAGCAAGCGCGTGATTTCGGTGGCGCGCAGCACGCTCAAATCCCAGTTATCCTTGGCCCCGTTTACCACACCCTTGATGGGCACATTGTCGGTGTGGCCCTCCACCAGGATGTTAATGTCCTTGTTGCCCGTCAGCGCGTTGGCCAGCTTAATGAGGGCGTCCTGGCCGGCCGGGTCCACCTTGGTAGCGCCCGATTTGAACAGCAGCTGCTCGGAAAGCGACACGTAGACCTTGCCGTTTTTCACGTTCACCTGCAAGTCCTGCGAATTAAAGCCCAGCAGGGCATCGCTTACCTTTTGGCGCAGGGCCTTGGTAGCCGCATCCTTCTCATCCAGAATGCGTTGCATTTCGGCCACGCGGGCATTTTTGCCGGCCAGGTCCTGCTCGGTGGTACCGAGGGTCTGGTTGAGTTGGTTCATTTGGCTGCTCTTGTTGAGCAGGTCGGCGCTGAGCTCCGCCTGGGTGCGGTTGCTGGTTTGCAGCAAGGCGGCTTTTTCCAGCTGAAGCTGGTCGCGCGACTTGGTGAGGTCAGAGTTTTGCTGCTGCAGGGCGGCGATTTCCTTCCGGTTGCAGCCGGGCAGGGCCAGCAGCGCGGCGGCCAGCAGCAGGGCCGGGGCCGTGCCCAGCCGGGGCTTCGATAAGAAATTCATGGCAAAAAGCGTAAGGCACTAAAAAGCCCCGCCTTCCGGCCGGGGAGCCTGGGCTAAACGGCTGAGCTTAGCCGCAGGTTGTCGGCCCCCGGTGGTGGGCCGCCGGGCCGCGCCGGGCTACTTTTACGCGCCGGCCCAGCCAGCACTACGTTTTATTATGCGCATCATTGCATTAGTGAGTATTGGCCTGGCGCTGCTGGCCGGGCGCAGCCAGGCGCAGGCCGTTGGTGCGGGGGCTGCACCTGGCCGGTACTGGGTTCGCTTTCAGGACAAGCGCGGGGTACCATTTGAGGCGGCGCGCTACTTCAGCCCGGCCGCGCAGGCGCGCCGCCAGCGCCAGGGCCTGCCCGCCGCCGATGCCACCGACCACCCCGTGCGGGCCGACTACGTGGCCGCCGTGCAGGCCCGCGTCGATACCCTCACGCTGGTCAGCCGCTGGTTCAACGCCGTGGCCTGCCGCGCCACGCCCGCCCAGGCGGCGGCCCTGCGCCAGCTGCCCGGCGTGGCGGCCGTGGTGGCCTGGCCGGTGGTGAGCCGGCTGCGGCCCGCTAGCTATATCATTGATAAAAAAGAAGTTGTGGCGCAGGCTAGCGCCGCAGCCATTTCGCCGGCTGACTACCTGCTGGCCCGCCAGCAAACGGCTGCCCTGGGCCGCACCGATTTCAGCCAGGCCGGGCTGCTGGGCCAGGGCGTGCGCATTGCGGTGTTCGACGTAGGCTTTCGGGGCACCGACCGCCACCCGGCGTTTCGGGCACTGCGGCGCGAGGGGCGCATTGCGGCCACCTACGACTTTCTCAAAAACCGGCCCGGCGTATTTGGCGGTGGCTCGCACGGCACCGAGGTGCTGGGCTGCCTGGCCGGCCGCCTGCCCGGCCCCGCGGGCGACACCTTGCGGCTGGGGCCCGCGCTGGGCCTGGCCCCGGCCGCCACCTACCTGCTGGCCCGCACCGAGGGCCTGGCCAGCGAGCGCTACGCCGAGGAAGAAGCCTGGCTGCGCGCCGCCGAGTGGGCCGACCAGCAGGGTGCCGACATAATTAGCTCATCCTTAGCCTATACCGAGCAGCGCTACTTCCCCGAGGAGATGGACGGCAAGCACTCGCTCATTGGGCGGGCGGCCACGCTGGCGGCCCGCAAAGGGATGCTGGTGGTGAGCGCCGCCGGCAACGACGGCGACGACGACTGGGTGCGCATCGGCACGCCCGCCGATGCCGACTCGGTGCTGGCCGTGGGCGGCCTCGACCCGGCTACCGGGCTGCACCTGGCCTTCAGCTCGGTGGGCCCCAGCGCCGACCGCCGCATCAAGCCCGACGTGTCGGCCTTTGGTATCGTGCTCACTACCAATGCCCGCGGGGGCTACGAGCGGGTGGAGGGCACCTCCTTTGCCGCGCCGCTGGTGGCCGGCCTGGCGGCCTGTGCCCAGCAGGCCAGCGGCGGCAAGGCCACGGCCATGACGCTGTTTCGGCAAGTGCGCGAGGCCGGTGAGCTATATCCGTATTATGACTATGCCCACGGCTTCGGCCGGCCCGAGGCCAGCCGCCTGCTGGCGCGCCTCAAAGGCCCGCTGCCGCCCCCGGAGCCCACCTTCGATTTTGTGGTGCACGACTCCTTGGTGGCCGTGGTGCTGCGGCCCGCCGCCACCGTGCCCGCCGCCCGCCCGCTGCCCTTAGTGGCTGAAAGCGACGAGCTTACCCCCGGTGCTACCGACTGGCTGACGCTGCCCACACCCGCCCGCCCACCTGGTTCACCCACGCCCATTACCGCCAACGTGGCCCCCGTGGGCAAGGAGCAGGCAACTCCCGCTGAGGCCACGCCCGCCCTGCCGCCGTACCCCGCCTACCCACCGCACCTCTACTGGCACCTGGCCAATGCGCGCGGCGTGCTGCATCGCTACGAGGTGCGCGCCACCACCCAGCGCCTGGTGGTGCAGGTACCGCGCCGCCTGGCGCGGGGCGGCAACGTGCTGCGCGTTCATTACCAGGGTTATACGGGACAGTATACAGAATAACAGCTGGATGGTCAGCGCGAAGGTTATGATATTGCCTCTGGTGAGCATTAAAAATTTGAACGTCAGGTTTTTAATTCAGCATCTTTAATGCTTTACTGGAGTCTGAGATTTAACTTAGGCTAAGTTTTGGATTTTATATATGCCTGTTAATCAAGCAAAAGCGTTTGTATTTTGTCTGGCGCTGCTGGCGGCGGCTCCGGCGGCCCGCGCCCAGCAGGTGCTGCTGCAAACCGACGTGGCCAACGACACCCTGCCCGCCCGCACGGGCCCCAACCGGCGCTATTTCGGCCACCTCTACGCGGGCTACGGGCTGGCGGTGGGCCCGAGCGCGCTGGGCGTTAAGTACGGCTTTTCGTCGTCCGAATTTCAGGTGGGCGGCCGGCTCAAGCGGCGGCTGGGCGGTTTGCTGGCCCTCAACGCCGACCTGCGCTACGCCTACCTGCGCTATGACCTGAACAATGAGCTGGCCCGGCCCGCGCCGCTCGGTGCGGGCTATGATAGCCAGCTTCTTAGCTACCACCAGCTGCAGGGCGAAGCCAGCCTGCGCCTCACGCCTGGCCGCCGCCGCGGCAACACCGTGGGCCGCTACCTCGACCTGCTGGCCTACGGCGGCCGGGCGCTGGCCACTAATTACGCCACCCAAGGGCCCGCGCCCGGCGGCGGCCGGCTCGAAGTAGTGGCCCACGAGCCGCCCTACCTGGCACGCTGGCTGGGCGGGGTGGGGGCCCGCGTGGGCAGCAACTCAGTGGCCCTGGTGGGCCGCTACCGCCTCAGCAACGCCCTGAAAAATAGCGGGTTGCCCGAGCCGCCGCGCCTGGTGCTGGGCCTGGAGATAGGCTGGTTCTAAACCCGCGGCGGTGGGCGTTGCGTACACAGGCCACGGCCGTCCGCTGGCCCCACTGCCTTTCTCTGCTCTTCCGCCGCCATTTTCATATGTCGATTTCCCTTCGCTCGCTCGGCCCGGTGGCCGCTCTGCTACTGGCAGCTACCTCCTGCGTCAACACCGAGCGCGACATCGCCAACTCGTCGGCCACCCGCGCCATGCGCACCGAGTTTACGCCGCCACGGGGCCGGGGCGAGCGCGTGGGCAGCACTACGGTGCTCAATACTGTGCGGGCCACTCACCCGTTTTCCGACCCCAAATCGGATGATAAGTTTATCTTGCAGCTGCGCGGCCCGCGTATTCTCAGCGGCAGCTTGCACCTGGTAGTGCTTAGCAGCCAGGGCGATACCCTGCGCCACGAGGTGATGCCCGCCACCGCGCTCATCGACGACCCCACGCTGCGCGATAACCAGTCGGCCTCGGTGCGCGACAAGGAAATCAGTATCATGCGCGGCATGAACAACTTCTTCAGCGACAAGCACTTCGCGCAGCCGGCCCTGCCGGCTACGGCCACGCCGCCCGCCGGCGTAAACGCCCAGGCCTGGGCCAGCCTGCGCAACGACCCCACCGCCGTGGGCTTCGACTACGCCAGCCCAACCGGCGAGCGGCGGCTGGTTTATTCGCGCCAGCTCGCTAAAGTATTGGTAGTGAATGACTATCAATAACTGAAAAGGCCGGACGCGCTTTCGCGGCCGCCCGCTGCGCGCAGCGTTCCGGTGAAATCCCGACCCTTATTCCTGGCTGCGTAAAGCGCTGGTTCTCAGGTCTAAATTACTCCTGGTAAGTGGTGTAGCGTTCCAGGATGCCGTTTTTGAATAGCAGCGTCCACTCCTTGCCTTGAAAGCGGCTGTAGTACCACACGGTCATGCGCTCCTCCTCCATGCTTTCGGCCTGCCGCTTGGGCTTGCCCATTACCTGCTCTACCTCCTTCATACTCATGCCTTTCACGAGGTTGCCCTGCTGAATGGCCTTCCACTTGGTGGCCGAGGTGCCGGTAGCGGCGGCGGTGCTGCGGGGGTCGCTGAAGCTGAAGCTTTTCAGAAAAGCATTGGCCGGCAGCTCGCCATCGGGCGAGGCCCGGTAGCCGTTGGTGCCGCTAAAAACGTAGTTCTGCTCCTGCACCTGCCGGGGTTGCTGGCCCACGTACTCGAAGGTGAGCCGCACCGGGGCCGGCCCCTCGCCCGGCCCTACCTTGGTAATCTTAACCGGCACGTACTTAGGTAGATACTCCACGTTATCGCGGGTCGAGCTACTGCTGATGTAGGCTTGCAGCACGTAAAGCGTCTGGCCCACCAGCAGGCGGCGCGCCTTTTCTACTTCTTCGAGGTTTATCAGGCAGGGGCCACCGGCGCGGTTGGGGTCGCCCTTCAGCTCGGGCATCGTGGCGCGAATGATGTGGGCGTACTGCTTGCCCGCGGGGTTCTTAAACACGACGGCTACCTGGTCGGTATTGCTGCCCGTGTCTTTGTTGTTGTAGCCCCGGTCGCGGAACCCGTCGAGGCGCGCGAAGGTAAAGGTGGTGCCCTTCAGCGCCTTATCGTCAGGAGAGGTGCCGTAGAGGTCGGTGCCCACGAAGGTGGGCCCCTTGAGCACCATGAGCGGGCAGTCGAAGCCGGTCGACAAGTCGGGCATCAGGAAGCGCATGCCGGGCGTCCAGGCCGTGAGGGGTTTGTAGGGAAACTCTTTTTTGAAATCAAAGGTCTGGGCCTGCGCCGAAAGGGCTGTTCCCAACAGGGCAAACAGTAGTTGAGTACGCATATGGAGTTGGTTGAAATCCTGAAAAGCTCACCAGTAGCCCGGTCTATACACATCACGTAGTGCGCAGTACTCCCGAGGCCGTGAGACTTAACGTTCAGGCGGGCCGCGGGTTTGGGCCCAAACTCAGAAAACCCAGTATAGAGCCGTTTTTAAGTCCGCGTACTCTTTTGGATTTGGAATGAATTAAGAAATAGACCTTACGCGCACCGTTCGTCCTTGCGAGCGCAACGTAGTGGAGCGCGGCAAGGACGAACGGTGCGCGTAAGGTCTATTAAAAACGATTAAATCTTCGCCCAGCCCTGCTGGCCGGCGGGGCCGCGCAGCAGCGCGTAGCCCGCGCTTTCGCCCAGTACAGCTACCGGCGTGCGCACGGGCCAGGCGGCCAGCAGCGGCGCGGCCGCCGTGGGCTGCGCCTGAATTTCGCGGGCTGCCGGCAGCTGAAACCGCCGCAGCGGCTGGGCCGTGGCTACCGCGCCGGTAGCCACGTAGCGGCGCTGGCCATCGGGTAGTTCTACCCGCAGCCAGCCGGCGCGCTGGCCCAGCACCAGCAGCGGCAGGGTGGTGGGCAGTTGCCGGGTGGCCGTGCGCGGGCGCACCCACTCGCCCCGGCGGTCGGGGCCGGCCTGGGTGGTGGGCACGGCATCGGCGCGGTGCAAGAAGGGCCAGGGGTCCACGGCCCCGCGCCCGCCCTGGTAAATGCCGAAGTGCAGGTGCGGCGCGGTGGTGCGGGCGTTGCCAGTGTTGCCTACCAGGCCCAGCGTGTCGCCGGCCCGCACGCGCTGGCCGGGCTGCACCAGCTGCTTGTCGAGGTGCGCGTAGTAGAGGTGCTGGCCCTGGGCGTCGGCCAGCCACACCACGCGGCCGCCCAGCTGGCTTTCGCCGGTGCGGGTGACGGTGCCATCGGTGGCGGCCACGGCGGGCGTGCCGCGCGGCGCGAAAATATCGACGCCCTCGTGGCGGCGCGCCCCGCCGTCGCGCTCATTGCCCCAAAAGCTGCCGATGGCTTGGTCGGTGCGGCCCTTCACCGGAAACAAGCCTAGGCCCGGCCCGCGCCACAGGCGCAGGGTGTAGCGGCCGGCGGCCAGCAGCTCGGGCTGCACGCGCAGCAGGTGCCGGGCATCGTCGGTGGCCTGGTAGCTGAAATCGTAGCTGCCGGCGGCGGTGGTATCGGTGGCTGTCCACTTCAGCGGCTCGGGTTTTTGGCCGGCGGCCAGGGCAAAGGCATCGACGAACACGCGCGGGGCCAGTACCGGGCCAGGGGCTAGGGTGAGGCGCACATGCACCAGCTCGCCGGCCCGCACGGCGTAGCGGTAGCTGGCGGCCGTGGGCTGCTCGGGCCGGAAGTAGCCGGTTTCGAGCACCGGTAGCGTCACCGTCAGCGAGTCGCGCAGGGCCTGGGCGGCGGCCTGTTGCCACTGCCGGCCCAGGGCGGCTTCTTGCAGGCCAGCCCGGTTGAGGGCGCGGGCGTAGTCGTCGTGGGGGGTGGTTTTCTGAAATAAAGCCGCCAGGGTCTGGGGCTTGCTGCAACTGGCCAGCAGTAGGAGCGCGGCCAGCCCAATACCCCCGGCCTGCCGCCTGCCAGTGGGGGAGAAAAACGAAAAAAGCATACCCTTCCAACGCCCGCGCCGCCGGGCAAGTTCGGCGCGGCGGTAGCGTGGATTCTGCTAATCTGCGTGTGGGGTCGTTGTTCAAGCATACCCACGCGCGGACTCGCAGAGTCCACGCTACTGCGCTTTACCTTCGTGCCATGCCCACTCACTCTCTCGCTCTCACCGAATGCCCGCGTGATGCCATGCAGGGCCTGCCTGACTTCATTCCGACCGCCACCAAAACGGCCTACCTCCAGCAGTTGCTAGCCGTGGGCTTCGACGTGCTCGACTTCGGCTCGTTCGTGTCGCCCAAGGCCATTCCGCAGCTGCGCGACACCGCCGAGGTGCTCGCCGGCCTCAACCTCGACTACACGCGCACCAAGCTGCTGGCCATCGTGGCCAACCTGCGCGGGGCCGAGCAGGCCGCCAGCCACCCCGAAATTAGCTACTTAGGCTTCCCCCTCTCTGTGAGCGAAACCTTCCAGCGCCGCAACACCAACCAAACCATCGCCGAGGCCCTGGCCGATGTGGCCGCCATGCACGCGCTGTGCGAGCGCCGCGGCAAAACGCTAATCGTCTATCTATCAATGGGTTTTGGCAACCCCTACGGCGACCCCTACAGCCCCGCCGTGGTGGTCGATTTTACGCAGCAGCTAGCCGCGCTGGGCGTGCGCATCGTGGCCCTCTCCGACACCATTGGCGTGAGCACGCCGGCCCTCATCATGCCGTTGTTTGAGGAGTTGATTCCGGCCTTCCCGCACATCGAGTTTGGCGCGCACCTGCACACCACGCCCACCACCTGGCTCGAAAAAGTGCAGGCCGCCTACCAGGCCGGCTGCTGCCGCTTCGATGGCGCACTGGGCGGCATCGGTGGCTGCCCCATGGCGACCGACGTGCTCACCGGCAACATGGCCACCGAGAACATCGTGGCCTTTCTGGCCGGGCAGGGCGAGGAACTGGGGCTGGACCTGGCGGCTCTGGCGGCCGCCCAGGCGCAGGCGACTACCGTGTTTCAGCCGCTGCCCGCCAGCGCCGCCTAGCTTCTGCGTCTTCTGCGCAAGCTTCTGCGCCTTCTGCGGGAAAGCTTCCCCGCCCAAACCCGCCTCAACCATGCACCAAGTCGATATTTTCATTCCCTGCTTCGTGGACCAGCTCTACCCGCACACCGCCCTCAACATGGTGAAGGTGCTGGAAAAAGCCGGCTGCCAGGTGCACTACAACCCGGCCCAAACCTGCTGCGGCCAGCCCGCTTATAACGCTGGCTACAAGGAGGAAAGCCGCGACATTGCCAGCAAGTTCCTCACCGATTTCACCCCGCACTCCAACGAGTCGCGCTACGTGGTGAGTCCGTCGGCCTCGTGCGTGGGCATGGTGCGCAATGCCTACACGCACTTGTTTGCCGGCACGCCCGAGGTGGCGCGCTGCCAGGGCGTGCAGCGCCGCACCTACGAGCTAACCGAGTTTTTGACCGATGTGCTGAATATCAGTACGATACCCGGTGCGGCGCTGGCCGGCACCTACACCTACCACGACTCGTGCTCGGCGCTGCGCGAGTGCGGCATTCGGGAGGCCCCGCGCCGGCTGCTCGATGGTGTGGCCGGCCTCAGCCGCCTCGAAATGGCCGAGAACACCACCTGCTGCGGCTTCGGCGGCACATTTGCCGTAAAGTTTGAGGCTATTTCGGTGGCCATGGCCCAGCAAAAAGTAGAGCACGCCCTGGCCACCGGCGCCGATTATATCGTGAGCACCGACGTGAGCTGCCTCATGCACCTGGAGGCCTACATTCGCCGTGAGAAGCTGGCTATCAAAACGATGCATATTGCCGATGTGCTGGCCAGCGGCTGGTAATCTTAGCTGGCAGCTACCAAGCAGCAGTTATCGGAAGCGGGCGTTGAGTACTTCAAGATGAATATTGGATGAAAACCCGCCGGGCAATGCCCCCGTTGAGGAAATCCACTTGATAGGTGCTCACTGATAACTGATAACTGAAAATGGCCGGTGGTTCTAAAGTAGTTGTATACGGGGCCATCGCGGCTAACCTGGCCATCGCGGTAGCCAAGTTTACGGCCGCATTTTTCACGGGTAGCGCCGCTATGCTCTCCGAGGGCATTCACTCGCTGGTGGATAGCGGCAACGGCCTGCTCATCCTACTGGGGCTATCGCGGGCGGCCAAGCCGGCCGACGACCAGCACCCGTTTGGGCACGGTAAAGAGCTGTATTTCTGGACGATGATTGTGGCCGTGCTTATCTTCGCGGTGGGCGGCGGTATCTCGCTCTACGAGGGCTGGATTCATATTAAGGAGCCCGCCCCGCTCACCGACCCCACCTGGAACTACTGGGTGCTGGGCCTGGCCGTGCTCTTCGAGGGCATCGCTTTTTCGCTGGCCTTCCGCGAATTCAACAAAACGCGTGGCGACGCGGCCTTCTGGAAAGCCCTGCGCGCCAGCCGCGACCCGGCCGTGTACGCCATTCTGCTCGAAGACCTGGCCGCGCTCGTGGGCCTGGTTATCGCGCTGGGCGGCGTGTATTTTGGCCACCTACTCCACAACCCGTATTTCGACGGGGGGGCCTCCATCGCCATTGGCCTGCTGCTCATCGGCATGGCCGTATTCATGCTCAAGGAAACGCGCGGCCTGCTGGTGGGCGAGGGCGTCGACGCCGCCACGCGGGCCAGCCTGCAAGCATTGGCCCAGGCCGAGCCGGCCGTGCGCAGCCTCAGGCCGCCGCTCTCGATGTACCTAGGCCCGGCCGATGCCTTCCTGGCGCTCGACGTGCGCTTCCAGCAAGACCTTTCGGCTCAGCAGGTGGAAGACGCCGTGGGCCGCCTCGAAAAAGCCATCCGGGCCAAGCACCCCGAATTCAAGCGCATTTTTGTGGAGGCCGAGTCGTTTGCGCCCGAGCAGCGGGCCGGGTATACCTCCTAAATACCTGAGGAAGTGGGTGTTGTGGCGTCGGCGAGGCGGTACATCACATCTAAGCGCAGCACGTATTTCACGCCCTGCGTTACCTCGCTGCCCTCGTGGTAGAGGCTATGCAGGAAGATAAGCGCCATGCCCTGCCGGGGCCGGATGCGCACGCCCCGAAACGTAGTGTCGCCGCCCTGAAAATTATCGTTCAGGTAAACCATGAAAGTGAAGTAGCTGGCTTCGTGTGCATTGCGGGCATAGCTCTCGTCGTAGTGGCCTTTAAACTTGTGCCCCCTCTGGTAGCGGTAGAAGCGAAACAGCTCGTTGAGGCCGCAGGCGGTACTATTGCCCAACTGCGCCGGGGCAAAGGGCTGAATTTTCTCTCACAGGGTTTGGGCCAGCTCCTCACTGTTGTGAAATGCCCGGCTGTTATTGCGCACATCCGTCTTGACCTTGCTGCCCCCCGCCGCGTTCACCTTAGCCAGCTCGTAGCCGATTTCTTCACTGCGCACAATGTACTGTAAGCACTCGGCGCGCGTGAGGAGGTCTTCAACGGTGAAAATATTATCGGCTACCTTCGTTATTTTCATTAGCTAAGTTGCTTTACAGCAATACCTTAATGCGCGCCGTGAGCCCTGCGCTAGCGGGCACCAGGGGCAGGCGCACGGCGGGCTCACACACACCTTGCAGGGCCAGGGCGGCCTTCACGCCCACGGGGTTACCTTCCTCATACAGGAGCGGGTTGAGGGGCACCAGGCTGAACAGCAACTGCTGCGCCTGGGCAAAATCGCCGGCCAGCGCGGCGCGGGTCATGTCGCTGAATTTGCGCGGCAACGCATTGGCCATCACCGAGATAATGCCCTGGCCGCCGCAGGCGATGAGCGGCAGCGTGAGCATGTCGTCGCCGCTCAAAAACAGGAAATCAGCCGGCTTGCCAGCCAAAATGGCCAGGCACTGCTCCAGGTTGCCGCTAGCTTCCTTGAGGCCGATAATATTGGGGTGCTGGGCCAGGTGCAGCACGGTGTCGGCCGCCAGGTTGGAGCCCGTGCGGCTGGGCACGTTGTAGAGCAGCAAGGGCAGGGCCGAGGCATCGGCCAGGTGCTGATAATGAGCCACTAAGCCCGCCTGGCTGGGCTTGTTGTAGGCGGGGCTGGCCGACAGAATAGCCGTAACGCCGCCGAGGTCGGTATCGCGCAGCTGCTGCACCACGGCGGCCGTGTCGTTGCCGCCGATGCCGTACACGAGCGGCACGCGGCCGGCTACGTACTCGCGCGCAACGCGCAGTAAGTCAGTTTTCTCGGAAGAGGTAACGGTGGGCGATTCACCCGTGGTGCCGTTGATAACCAGGTACTCCACGCCGCCGGCAATCGTAAAATCGAGGAGGCGCTTCCAGGCGGCCAGGTCGACCGTGCCGGTGGGGGTAAAAGGCGTCACGAGGGCCACGCCGGTGCCGTGTAGTTTGTTCATCCGCTGTGGGGGTTGTTGCTTTGTGACAAAAGTACGCTTATCGTCCGCCGTCGCGCCCCGCCGGCAATTTTTTCTATCATCCTTGAAAGCTCTGTTTTCCGCGACCAGCCTGTTGGCTGCTACCCTCGTGTTGGTCGCCTGCGATTCTAAAACCGCCACTACCGGCGAAGCCCGCACCACGCCCGACTCGGAAGCCATGGGCAAAGCTGCCTCGGCCAAAACCGACGAAGCCGCGCCTACCTCCGGCACCGCCGCCGTAGCCGCCGACGAGGCCAACGCCGTGCCCGGCCCCAACCCCAGCACTATTTCGGCCGCCAAGGCCGGCGACGCGGCCGCCATCTACGCCCGGCCGCAGGTGCCGATTTTGTGCTACCACCAGATTCGCGACTGGACCGCCCGCGACTCGAAGGGCGCCAAGGACTACATCATTCCCATTGCCGCCTTCAAGGCCCAGATGAAGATGCTGGCCGACTCGGGCTACCACAGCATTCAGCCCGACCAGCTCTACGCCTACCTCACCACCGGGGCCCAGCTGCCCAGCAAGCCGGTGATGCTCACGTTTGATGACACGGACCTCGACCAGTTTACCATCGCCCGGCCCACGCTGGCCCAGTACGGCTACAAGGGCGTGTACTTCGTGATGACCGTGAGCCTGGGCCGGCCGCACTACATGACCAAGGCCATGGTGAAGCAGCTCTCCGACGAGGGCAACCAGATTGGCTCGCACACCTGGGACCACCACAACGTGAAAAAGTACCAGGGCCAGGATTGGGTAACCCAAATCGACAAGCCCACCAAAACCCTGGAGGAGATTACGGGCAAGAAAATCAAGTACTTCGCCTACCCCTTCGGCCTCTGGAACACCCCGGCGTTCCCCGAGCTCAAGCAGCGCGGCTTCGTGGCCGCCTTCTCGCTGGCCGAAAAGCGCGACCAGCAGGACCCGCTCTTTACCATCCGGCGCATCATCGCCAGTGGCTACTGGAGCCCGCGCACGCTGCACAACAGCATGGTGCAGAGCTTCTAAGCGCGCTGATTTATGCGCCCGAACAACAGCGAGTACGTTACCAGTATTTCCGTTGAATTGGCCTGGCTGCTTGGCAGCTGGGCTTTTTCGTTTGCGCTGCTGGGGGTGGTTTTTGGGTTTGGCCGCCTGGCCGCGGGGCCGCTGGATATTCAGCTGCACAACCGGTATTTTATGCTCACTGCGGGCTACGCCACCTTCCCCGTCTTCGTGTTGGTAGCCACCGTGGTTACGGTAGTGCGCGGGGTGCTGGTGCGGTTCAGGCAGGACAGCATCAAGGCGGTGCTGGGGCTGCTGGGTATCGTGTGGGCTTTTTTGGGGGTAGTGGTTTATGCCCTGCTGAAAAGTATTCACTGAGGGAAAACCGCCTGCCAAAAGCGCGCTGCTCAAATAGCCAGCCGAAACCCCTCGCCCTTGCCTTTGAGCGACGACTGCCGGATAATCAACTCGCTGGTAACTACGCAGGTGCGGGGCTGAAAGCGCTCCTGTAGCTGCATCTGCTCCAGAAACAGGTGGGCAGCCTGCTGGCCGATGCGGTAGGGGTGGAGGTCGACGGTGGTGAGGCCGGGCTCGATGAGACTGGCCAGAAACTCGTCGCCGAAGCCCACAATGGCCATGTCTGCGGGCACGCGGCGGCCCCGGCTGCGCAGCGCCAGCAGGAGGTCGAAGGCGTTGACGTAGTTGATGGCAAAAATGGCATCGGGCGGCTCGGGCAGGGCCAGCCACGCATCGAGGCAGGCCACGGCCGACTCGGTACGAAAGTCGATGTGGGCAATCAGGGCATCTTCTACCGGCAGGCCGTGCTTGCGCAGCGCGCCCAGGTAGCCCGCCTGCCGCTGCTGGCTGATGAGCAGCGACGCCGGCCCCGCCAGAATGGCAATGCGGCGGCAGCCTTCGAGCACGAGGTGCTCGGTTACGGCGAAGGCCCCGCTCCAGTCGTCAATCATCACCCGCGACACGTTGTCCTGGTTATACACCCGGTCGAAATGCACGATGGGAATGTCGCGGCAGGCCCTGGGGCTCACGTGGTCAAAATTCTCGGTTTCGCGCGAGTGGCAGATGAGCAGGCCGTCTACCTGGCTGGCTACCAGTGCCTGCACGTTGCTCACCTCCGTGGCGTACGACTCCTTCGACTGGCAAATCATGACCCGGTAGCCGGCCTCGGTGGCCACCTGCTGAATGCCGCTGACGGCGGTGGCAAAAAAGGGCCTTTCCAGGTCGGGTATTACCACGCCGATGGTGTTGGTGGCGCGGTTTTTCAGGCTCTGGGCCAGTAGGTTGGGCTGGTAGTCGAGCTGCCGGGCCGCGTCCAGAATGGCCTGCCGCGTGAGGGCGCTGATGTCAGGGTGGCCGTTGAGCGCCCGCGACACCGTGGAGGGAGCCACGCCCACCTGCCGGGCCACGTCGGCAATGGTGGCTTGGCGGCGCTTGCGGCTGGGCGTGCCAGCCAGCTTCTCGGCCGTGAAATGGTAGTCGCAGGCCTTGCAGAAAAAGCGCTGCCGGCCCCGCACAAAGCCCGCCTTCAGCACGTCATCGGTGAGGCTGCACTTAACACATTTGACCATGGCGGGTGGGTAAAAGAAAAATTAGATAATGTGAAGGTCGGCCATAATCTGTGAAGTGGCCCCCGAAAAGCAGAAACCGCATAAATAGTTCGTAAAGATTACCTATCGGCAACGTTTGCGCAACCGTTGCCGGTAGTTTTTAGCCTTACATTGCCTGGAATACTAACTTTTAGGTGTTAGCAAGTGGTGGCGCAGCCGCTATATTTGAGCAAGCTTCCTTTCCTACCTGTTGGCAGTCGGCGCAGTTGGTTTTGCGCTGGTGCGCACTGTTGCAGGAGGCAAAATTGCATTTTTCTAATAATGCCGCCGTGTTGCCTGCCTCGTCCCAGGTGGGGCCAGCCGGCCTGGTTTTTAGGAGCAGGACTTACCCACCTTCCGCCCCACTGCCTTTTATTCTTCCAGCCAGGTGTTATTTAATTAAAATAATTAACTTATTGACGGTCAATATTTTAAAAACAAAAAGCTTGACGGCGGCGGCCGTGGCTTCCCATCCTTTTTAGGGTAGGGGCAGGGCCAGGCAACCTGCGGCGAAGCCCCAACCCTGACCAGCCGCATGGGCGTGGCCTTTGTGCCCTCGGCCCGCCGCCTGGCGCTGGGCGCGGCCAAGCCCGCGTCGGCCCTGCCCACCGTTAACTAAAGGCCCGCTGCTTTACGGGCCTATTGAATCAGCAAAAAATGAAATACCTGCTCGGCTACGACATCGGTAGCTCTTCCATCAAGGTCTCCCTTCTCGACATTGCCACTGGGCGCTGCGTGGCCGCCGCCACCTCGCCCACTACCGAGATGGGCATGGCCGTGCCCCAGCCCGGCTGGGCCGAGCAGCACCCCGCGCGCTGGTGGCAGGAGGTCATCAACGCCACCCAGCAGCTGAAGGCGCAATACGGCTTCGACGCCGCGCTGCTGGCCGGCATCGGCATCACCTACCAGATGCACGGACTGGTGCTGCTCGACAAAGCCGGCCACGTGCTGCGCCCCGCCATTATCTGGTGCGACAGCCGCGCCGTAGAAATTGGCAACCAGGCCTTTGCGGAACTGGGGGAGGAGTTTTGCCTGGAGAATTTTCTGAACTCGCCCGGCAACTTCACGGCTTCCAAGCTGAAGTGGGTGCAGCAAAACGAGCCCGAGATTTATGCCCAGATTCACAAGATTCAGCTGCCCGGCGACTACCTCGCCTACCAGCTCACGGGCCAGATGCAAACCACCGTTTCGGGCTTATCGGAGGGCGTGTTCTGGAATTTCAAAACCCAGGCCATCGCTCAGGAACTACTTGATTATTACGGTATTAGTGCTGAGCTGCTGCCCGAGGTAGTGGACACGTTTGCCATCCAGGGCCGCCTCACGGCCGAGGCGGCCCGCACGTTGGGCCTGGCGGTGGGCACGCCCATCAGCTACCGCGCCGGCGACCAGCCCAATAACGCCTTCTCGCTCAATGTGTTGAATGCGGGCGAAGTGGCCGCCACCGGCGGCACCAGCGGCGTGGTCTACGGCATCAACGAAACCACCGCCGCCGACCCGCGCTCGCGCGTCAACTCCTTCGTGCACGTCAACAGCACGCCCGAGCAGCCCAAAAACGGCGTGCTCATGTGCCTCAATGGCACCGGCATTCTCAGTAGCTGGCTGCGCAAAGTAGTGGGGGATATCCCTTATGACCAGATGAATGCGCTGGCCGCCCAGGCGCCCGTTGGAGCCGGGGGCCTGCTGTTTTTACCCTTCGGCAACGGGGCCGAGCGCATGCTCGAAAACCGGCCGGCCACCGCCAGCCTCCACGGCTTGCAGCTCAACGTGCACGGCCAGGCGCACCTCATCCGGGCCGCGCAGGAGGGCATCGTGTACGCCCTCAACTACGGTATGGATATTATGCGCGCCGCCGGGGTGCGGGTGCAAACCGTGCGCGCCGGCCACGCCAATATGTTTCTGAGCCCCGTATTTCGCGAGGCGTTCGTGAACTGCGGCCACGTAACGCTGGAGCTCTACGACACCGATGCGGCCCAGGGTGCGGCGCGCGGCGCGGGCATCGGGGCCGGCATATATGCCAGCCCCAAAGAGGCCTTTACTGGCCTGGCGCGCATCAGCACCGTAGAGCCCACGCCCGCCTTGCAGGCGCAATACCAGGAAATGTACAGCGACTGGCAGCAGCTGCTGGCCCGCGAAACCCGGCCGGCGGAATGACTGCTGGCCTAGGTAATCACTTGTCCGCCTTGTCCTTGCGAGCGCAGCATTCTGCTTAATGCGCAGAATATTGCGCTCGCAAGGACAAGGCAAATTTAATTTCTTCAAAACCACCCCTAACCATCTCCCAACATGGCAACTTCCGAATTTTTCAAAGGCATCGGCAAAATCAAGTTTGAAGGCCGCGACTCCGATAATCACTTGGCTTTCAAATGGTATGATGAAAGCCGCGTGGTGGCCGGCAAAACCATGAAGGAGCACCTGCGCTTCGCCACGGCCTACTGGCACACGTTTGTGGGCACCGGCGGCGACCCCTTCGGCCCCGGCACCAAAAACTTTGCCTGGGACAGCAAGGGCGACATTCTGGGCCGCGCCCAGGACAAGGCCGACGCGGCGTTTGAGTTCTTCACCAAGCTCGGCACGCCCTACTACTGCTTCCACGACATTGACCTCGTGGACGAGGGCGCCTCGCTGAGCGAGTACGAAAGCAACCTGGCGGCCATGGTGGACTACGCCCGGCAGCACCAGCAGGAAAGCGGCGTGAAGCTACTGTGGGGCACGGCCAACGTGTTTTCGAACCCGCGCTACATGAACGGCGCCAGTACCAATCCCGACTTTGCCGTGGTGGCCTATGCCGGCACGCAGGTGAAAAATGCTATCGACGCCACCATTGCGCTGGGCGGCGAGGGCTACACTTTCTGGGGTGGCCGCGAGGGCTACATGACTCTGCTCAATACCAACATGAAGCGCGAGCAGGCGCACCTGGGGCGGTTTCTGGGCATGGCCCGCGACTACGCCCGCCAGCAGGGCTTCACGGGTAAGTTTTTCATCGAGCCCAAGCCGGCCGAGCCCACCAAGCACCAGTACGACTTCGACGCGGCCACGGTAATCGGCTTCCTGAAGGAGCACGGCCTAGAAAACGACTTCATGCTGAACCTGGAGGTGAACCACGCCACGCTGGCCGGCCACACCTTCCAGCACGAACTGCAAGTGGCCGCCGATGCCAACCTGCTCGGCAGCATCGACGCCAACCGCGGCGACTACCAGAACGGCTGGGATACCGACCAGTTTCCCAATAATGTCAACGAGCTGACGGAGAGTATGTTGATTATTCTGGAGCACGGCGGCATTGCGCCGGGCGGCATCAACTTCGACGCCAAAACGCGCCGCAACTCGACCGACCTGGAGGATATTTTTGTGGCCCACATTGCGGGCATGGACACGTTTGCCCGCGCCCTGGTAACGGCCGATGCCATTCTGGAAAAGTCGCCCTATAAGAAATTCCGTGCCGACCGCTACGCCTCGTTCGATGCGGGCCAGGGCGCCGAGTTTGCCAAGGGCGGCCTCACGCTGGAAGACCTGCGCAAAATTGCGCACGAATCGGGCGAGCCTACGCCGCGCAGCGGCAAGCAGGAGTGGCTGGAAAGTATTATCAATCAGTACATTTAAGTCGGTAGCGGGGGCTTTGTAAGTCCGCGCCTGGGGGCATTGCACAGCGTTCCTGCGCGCGGACTCACAAAGTGGTACGCTACTATCCCGCGGAAAAATTCGTAGAGATAAGCGGCGCGGGCGTTCCGCGTTGCGTTCCTTTACGGCGTCATTTCTTTCGCCTGAAAAAAACATGAGCAACTCCCAAATTTCGATTGACGAGCTGAGCGTCAACACTATCCGCCTGCTGTCGGTGGATATGGTGCAGAAGGCCAACTCGGGCCACCCCGGCCTGCCGCTGGGCGCCGCCCCCATGGCCTACGTGCTGTGGTCGCGCTTTTTGCGCTTCAATCCGCAAGACCCCAAGTGGCCCAACCGCGACCGGTTTGTGCTGTCGGCGGGCCACGGCTCGGCGCTGCTATACAGCCTGTTGCACCTCTACGGCTACGACCTGAGCCTGGACGATTTGAAGCAGTTCCGGCAGCTCGATTCCAAAACGCCGGGCCACCCCGAGTCGCACATCACACCCGGCGTAGAAGTGACGACCGGCCCGCTGGGCCAGGGCTTCGCCAACGGCCTGGGCATGGCCATGAGCGAGGTGCACCTTGGGGCGCTCTACAACAAAGAGGGCCACGCGCCGGTGCAGGACCACTACACCTACGTGCTGGTGAGCGACGGCGACCTGATGGAAGGCATCTCCGCGGAGGCGGCTTCGCTGGCCGGCCACTTGCAGCTCAACAAGATGATTTATCTCTACGACGATAACAACATCTCGCTCGACGGCCCCACCAACCTCACCTACACCGAGAACCCGATGAAGCGCTTCGATGCCTACTACTGGCACACGCAGCACGTAACGGACGGCAACGACCTCGATGCCATCGAGAACGCCATTCGGGTGGCGCAGTCGGTAACGGACCGGCCCTCGATTATCGCCGTGCGCACCATCATCGGCTTCGGCTCGCCGCTGGCGGGCACCAGCAAGTCGCACGGTTCGCCGCTGGGCGCTGATAACGTCAAGATTACCAAGAAGTTCTACGGCTTCGACCCCGAGCAGTCTTTTCAGGTGCCCGCCGAAGTATATGCCCACCTCAAGCAGCCCGGCCAGCAGGGCGCTGAGCTGCAAAGGCAGTGGGAGGCTGACTTCGCCACCTACGCCGAAGCCTTTCAGGATGAGGCCGCTATGTTCAAGCTTTCCTTCGAAGGCAAGCTGCCCGAAGGCTGGGATAAGGACCTGCCCGTGTACACGCCCGCCGATGGCGAGCTGGCCACCCGCCAGGCCTCGGGCAAAGCCCTGGACGCCATTAAGAAAACGGTGCCGTTTATGTTTGGCGGCTCGGCCGACCTGGCCTCTTCGAACGAGATGGATAAGGCGGGCAGCGACAGCTTCCAGCCGGCGCACCCCGCCAACCGCAATGTGTGGTGGGGCGTGCGCGAGCACGCCATGGGCGCGGCCATGAACGGCATTGCCCACCACGGCGGCCTGCGCACCTACGGCGGTACCTTCCTCACGTTCAGCGACTACATGCGGGCGGCCATCCGCCTCACGGCCCTGGCCGAGAGCACGGCCACGTTCGTGTTCACCCACGACAGCATTGGCCTGGGCGAAGACGGCCCCACCCACCAGCCGGTGGAGCAGGTGCTGGCCCTGCGCAGTATCCCCAACATTGTGGTGCTACGCCCTGCCGACGCCAACGAAAGCACCGAGGCTTGGCGCATCGCCATGACCACGCCCAAATCGCCGGTGGTCCTCATTTTCTCGCGCCAGAAGCTGCCGATTCTCGACCAGACCAAGCTGGGCTCGGCCCGCGAAGGTGTGGCTAAGGGCGCGTACATCCTCAGCGAGGCCAAAGGCGGGCAGCCGCAGCTCATCCTCATTGCCACCGGCTCGGAAGTGAAGCTGGCAATGGGCGCGCAAATAGAGCTGGAAAAGGCCGGCACGCCCACCCGCGTGGTGAGTATGCCGAGCTGGGAGCTGTTTGAGCACCAGGACAAAGACTACCGCGAAAAGGTGTTGCCGCCCACGGTGCGCAAGCGCCTGGCCATTGAGGCGGGCTCGCCCATCGGCTGGCACAAGTACACCACCGACGAGGGCGGTATTATTGCCATGAACCGCTTCGGCGCCTCGGCCCCAGCCGAGGAGCTGTTCGAAAAATTCGGCTTCACGGTGGAGAATGTGGTAAAGCGTGCCCAGAGTGTGCTCGCCGGCCACCCCGAAAACGAGCAGCAAGAGAAGAAGCAGTTGGTAGCCAAAGGCAGCGAGGGCGCAGTGTAGCGCCGCGGCCGCTGGCTTTGGCTGGCTGCTAGCCAGTTATAGTTCTGAATATCTAAGATAACATATTGTTAATCAGTATGTTATCTTAGATATTTTCTTTTCAAGTCTTTTCGCCTGCCCAGCGGGGCGCGGCCGCTGCGCCCGCCGTAGCATCTTTGCGACTCCCATGCTTCCCTGCTCTATGTTTGAAAAGTCTGCTTTGCGCCCGCGGGCCGGTTTGCGCGCCCTGGTAACCCTCGTGACGGTGGCGGCCCTGCCCGGCTGCGCCCGCCTCACGCCCCAGCAGGCAAACCAGGATTACCTGGTCTACGTCGGCACCAACGTGGCCGACCCGGCGGCAAACACCATCTACCTCTACCACCTGCGCCCGGCCACCGGCGAGCTGCTGCCGCTGGGCGCTATGAAAGGTGGTGCCAGCCCCAGCTACCTCACCGTGGACGCCGCCCACCGCCACCTCTACGCCGTGAGCGAAACCCAAACCTACCTGGGCGCGCCGGGCGGCGGCGTGAGCGCGCTGGCCATCGACCCGCACAATGGCACGCTGGCTATGCTCAACCAGCAGCCCTCGCTGGGCGCGTCGCCCTGCTACATCAGCCTCGACCACACGGGTAAGAACGTGCTGGTAGCCAATTACTCAAGCGGCAACGTGACCCTGCTGCCCGTGCGCCCCGACGGCCAGCTGGGCGCGCCCGCCGCTACCGAGCAGCACCAGCCGCCCACCGGGCCGCACAAAAACCAGGAGCAGCCGCACGCGCACAGTTTCTTGCCCGCGCCCGATAACCGCTACGCTTTCTCGGCCGACCTCGGCACTGATAAAGTATATGGCTACCAGCTCGATGCGAGCAGCGGCAAGCTGCGCCCGCTGCCCGCGCCGGCCTTCACGGCCAAGCCCGGGGCGGGGCCGCGCCACCTCACCTTTCACCCCAACGGCCGCTGGGCCTACCTCGAAAACGAGCTGAATTCGACCGTGACGGCGCTGAGCTACGACGCCAAAGCCGGCACGTTTCAGGAAATCGAAACGCGCTCGACGCTGCCCGCCGGCTACGCGGGCGACAACTCGGGGGCCGATGTGCACGTGAGCCCCGACGGCCAGACGCTCTATACCTCCAACCGGGGCGATAACAGCCTGGCCGTGTTTCACATAGCCCCCGCCACCGGCCGCCTCACGCTGGTGCAGCACGTGAGCACCCAGGGCAAAACGCCTCGCAACTTCGCCCTCGACCCCAGCGGCCGCGTGCTGCTGGTAGCCAACCAGAACTCGGACAATATCTTTACCTATTCGGTTGATAAACAAACGGGTAAGCTCACGCCCACCGGCAAGTCGGTGAGCCTGCCTTCGCCCATGTTCGTGGGCATTGTGCCCGATTTTACGAAGTAGCTTGCTGGCTTTCATATCCTGCCCCATGTCGAAACTTGCCTCCCTAATCGCCCTTGGGCTGGGTTGCGCTACGCTGCCCGCGCACGCGCAGGCAACAAGCGCCGCGCCGGCTTCTCCCGACCCGGCCGCCGCCGTGGCCTTATCGGCGGCCGTGCCGCCGCTCCCTACCCTCACCCCGCAGCAGGTGGATAATGTGGCGGCGCTGGGGCAGGTCTGGGGCCTGCTCAAATACTTTCACCCGGCCGTGGCCGCCGGGCAGCGCGACTGGGATGCCGAGTTTCTGCGCCAGCTGCCGCAGGTATTAGCTTGTAAATCAGTGGCTGAACGGAGCCGCTTGCTCAGCGCCTGGGTTGCCAGCCTGGGCGCAGTACCCGCCTGTGCTACCTGCGCCGCGCCGCCCACCCAGCCGGTGCGCCTGACCACTGACCTGCGCTGGGCCCAGGATAAGCACCGTTTCAGCGCGCCGCTGCGCGGGCAGCTGGTCTTTATCGCAGCCAACCGCTACCAGGGCACGCCCTACTACGTGGGCCAGTTGGGGTCTACCACGCTGTTTCCGCACGAGGCCGCCTACGCCGAGGCGGCCCTGCCAACGCAGGGGCTGCGCCTGCTGGGGCTGTGCCGCTACTGGAACATGTACCAGTATTACTACCCTTATGCCTACGCGCTGGATGAGAAATGGTCTGCCGTGCTGCCCGCGCTACTGCCGCGCTTTGCCGAAGCCGGCACGCCGCTGGCTTACCGGCACGCGGCGCTGACACTGTTTGCCTACGTGCACGACGGCCACGCCCGCTTCTACCCGCCCGACCCGCTGCTCGAAGCCGAGCGGGGTGCCTACCAGGTGGCCGCCGAGGTACAATTTATTGATAACCAGGCCGTAGTAACCGGCGTGCGCCACGACGGGCTGGTGCCCGCGTCGCCACTGCAGCCGGGCGACGTGCTGACGCATTTCGCGGGCACGGCCGTGGCTGACCTGGTGCGGCAGCGCCTGCCCGAAACGGGGGCTTCCAACCGGCCCGCCCAGCTCAATACCATCGCCGGAAACCTGCTCTACTGCGCCACGCCGCAGGTAGCGGTGCAGGTGCGGCGAGCGGGCCAGCCCCTGCGCCTGGCAGTGTCTGCTGGGCTGGTAGGGGCGGTGCCCCCCGCGCAGCCCGCCGCGGCCGATAGTATGTACCGGTTCCTGACCCCCGAGGTCGGCTACATCAACATGGCCCGCATCAAGGGCGCGAAGGTGCCGGCCATTATGCAGGCCTTTGCCCACGCGAAGGGCATTGTGGTGGACCAGCGTAATTACCCGAGTGACTTTGTATTTGCTTATTTATCAGGCTTTTTACTGGCCCAGCCGGCGACTTTTACCAAATCTACGCGCCGCGACCTCACTTGTCCGGGGCGGTTTCTGTGGCAGGCTCCCGATACCCTAAAACCCCAGGGCTCAACGCCTTATTCCGGCCGGGTTGTAGTGCTGGTCAATGAAAAGAGCCGGAGCCTGGCTGAATACACCGCAATGGGCTTGCAGGCTACCCCGCACGGTACGCTGCTCGGCAGCCAAACGGCGGGCGCGGATGGCAATACTACGCCCGTCACGCTGCCCGGCGGCCTGAAAACGTTGATGACCGGTATCGGCATCTATTACCCCGACGGCCGCGAAACGCAGCGGGTCGGCCTCGCCATCGACGTGCCCGTGCGCCCCACGGTAGCGGGCCTGCGCGCCGGCCGTGATGAGTTGCTGGACCGGGCCATCGACCTCATTACCAAGGGGCCGGCCGCTAAGCCGCACGGTTAAGCTGCCTTTACCATCGGGTGGGGAGCGCGCAAGGTTTCGCAAGGTTAGTTTTTTGTCAGACTTCGCGAAACCTCTTTTAACCTTGCGAAACCTTGCGTTTTACTCAGCCACCGGCAGCAGCGCCAGCAGCTCATTCTCCGAAATGATGGGCACCTTGAAGCCCACGGCCTTCTCCCGCTTGGCGGGCCCCATGTTATCGCCCGCCACTAAGTAGCTCAGCTTCTTGGAGATGGAACCCGTGATTTTGCCGCCATTGGAGGTGATGAGGGTTTGCAGCTGCTCGCGGCTATAATTCTCAAACACGCCCGAGAGCACGAAGGTGAGGCCGGCCAGGCGGTCGCTCACGGCCAGGGGCGGCTCGCCGCTGGCTTCGAGGGCCACGCCGGCTTCGGCCAGGCGGCGCACTTCTTCCTGGTTTTCGGGCTGCTGGCTCCACAGGGCCACCGAGTCGGCGGTGATGCCGCCCACGTCGGGCACGGCGGCCAGTTCGGCGGTAGGGGCGGCCATGATGACGGCCAGCGTGCGGTAGTGCTGGGCCAGGCGCTGCGCGCCGCCTTCGCCCACGTAGCGAATGCCCAGGCCGAAGAGCACTCGCTCGAAGGCTACGGTTTTGCTCTTTTCGATGCCCGCCAGCAGGTTATCAATTGACTTGGTACCGAGGCGCTCCAGGCCCTCCAGGTCGGGGCGGCGCTGGGCCAGGTCGTAGAGGTCGGCGGGCGTTTTCACCAGTCCCAGGTCGAAGAAGCGGCCCACGGTTTCGGCACCTAAGCCGTCGATGTTCAGCGCCTTGCGGCTTACGTAGTGCTCTAGCCGGGCCTTGAGCTGGGGCGGGCAGCCGCGCTCGTTGGGGCAGCGGAAGTGGGCCTCGCCCTCGGGGCGCACCAGCGGCGTGGCGCAGGCCGGGCACTCGGTAGGAAAGCGCACGGGCACGGCCTCAGTGGGCCGCTCGGCCAGGTCTACGCCCGTTATTTTGGGAATGATTTCGCCGCCTTTCTCCACGAATACCATGTCGCCGAGGCGCAGGTCGAGCATAGCTATCTGGTTGGCGTTGTGCACGCTGGCGCGCTTTACGGTGGTGCCGGCCAGGGGCACGGGGTCGAGCAGAGCCACGGGCGTGACGGCCCCGGTGCGGCCCACGTTGTAAATGATTTCGCGCAGGCGAGTGCGGGCCGCCGCGGTGGGATATTTGTAGGCGATGGCCCAGCGCGGGCTCTTGGCGGTGAGGCCCAGCTGGTCTTGCTGCCGCAGATTATCTACCTTAATCACAATGCCATCGGTGTTCACGGGCAGCGTGAAGCGCTTTTGCTCCCACTCGTGAATGTAGGCCAGCACCTCCTCCAGGTTTGCGCAGCGCCGCCAGGTGGGCGACACTGGCAGGCCCCAGGCCGCGGCAGCCTCCAGGCTCTCGCTGTGGCTACCAAAGTGCCGGCCCGGCGTGAGCACCGAATACGCATAAAACCGTAGCCGCCGCGCCGCCACCGCCGCCGAGTCTTGCAGCTTGAGCGCGCCGCTGGCCGCGTTGCGGGGGTTGGCCAGCAGGGCCTCGCCGTTTTGCTCGCGCTCCTGGTTAAGGTCGTCGAACACGCTGTTGGGCATGAATACCTCGCCGCGCACCTCCACTTCTGACGGGGCATCGGGGCCATGCAGGTGCAGGGGCAGCGTGCGAATAGTGCGCACGTTGGCCGTTACCACGTCGCCGCGGGTGCCGTCGCCGCGGGTCACGCCTTGGTGCAGGTCGCCGTT
Source organism: Hymenobacter sp. H14-R3 (assembly GCF_030063445.1). GTDB lineage: Bacteria > Bacteroidota > Bacteroidia > Cytophagales > Hymenobacteraceae > Hymenobacter. The sequence goes on from NZ_JASITD010000012.1 coordinate 131,433, forward strand.
TTCGTAGGCCAGGCTCATGGCCACGCCGTCAAACTTTTGCTCGCACACGTAGCCGTAGGGCGCGCCTTCGAGGCCCTTTTGCACGCGCTCGTCAAACTCGCGCAGGTCGTCTTCCGAGTACGTGTTGCCCAGGCTCAGCATGGGGTAGCGGTGGGTGGCCTGCGCAAACTGCTTGGTAACGGTGCCGCCCACGCGCTGGGTGGGCGAGTTGGGCTGCGCAAATTCGGGGTGGGCTTTTTCGAGCGCGTTCAGCTCGGCCAGCAGCTGGTCAAACTCCTGGTCGGGCACCTCCGACACGTCGTGCTGGTAATACTGGGTGTTGAGGTGGTGCAGGCGCTGGGCGAGTTCCTGGATGCGGGCTTGCGGGTTCATAGGGCCGGGTTAAGGACTGATTTTCAGTATTTTGTCCTTACGAGCGCAACGAAGTGGAGCGCGGTAATCCTTCCTTTACCGTTGGGTCACTACCCCTAACGTGAAGGTAAAGATTGCCGCGCTCCACTTCGTTGCGCTCGCAAGGACAGCCTGTTGGGTGGTTAAACCCTGTGAAAACTACGCAGCGCTCGACAGCCGCAGGCTGGGGGCGAAGTACGTGGTGCCGCTCTTTTGGGCATCGGCTTTGCCCTGCTCCTCGGTGCGGGCGGGGGGCGCGTTGTCGTCGGCGCCGGGCTGGCCCTGGGCTTCCTTAGCTTCGACGGGGATAATGGGCTCGGCCGACGACTGCGGCTTGAAGCGAGCGATGAGCAGTACGACGAGGGTGGCGACGGCGAACCAGGCGAAGAATTTCATGGGCAAGGAAAAAAGAAAGTAAAAAGCAGGAAACGGGCGGCAAGCCGCAGGGTTGGCGTTAGTCTTCGTCGGTGATGATGATGCCGATGATTTTTTCAGAATCAATTAAAAACAAGGCGGCATCGAAGGTGCTTTCGGTAATCCAAAAAGACCCGTAGGATTTACCGTGTAGGAAGGATTCTATGTCGTAGAAATTTGTGTAGTAGCTTGGCTCCCTGTTCAGTAGCTGGCTGAATACGGCCCAATAATAGATAGCATCCGCGGCGGTGAGTAAAGGGGAGCCATGCGCCAGGCTTTTTATAAAGAGCCGGGTAAACAAGCGGGCGGCATCGCTGGGCGTTAACGCAGTCCACTCCTCGGCGGGGTCAAAAATAAAGGGTGGCTTTTGCAAGAGCAACCCAATGGCGGCGGCGGGGCTGGCGGGGTTGGCCAGGGGCGCGGAGCGCAAAGCTACGCTCAGGTATTTCTCCTTGGCTAGCAGCTCTTTCTCCAGGTTTTGAAGCAAAGTAGGCAAATCCATGAGTAGCGCGAAATGGGGGAGCGGTGGCTGGCCAGCGGCCTGCAAAAGTACGGCCGGCAACCCAGCCCCGTGCGCTACGTTTGCCCACTAACCGATTACTTTGCTTCTTTACCACCTTCCCATGCCTGACCAATCCACCTCTTCCTGGGCCGAAACGGCCGCCTCGCTGCTCACCAAGCTTTCGGGCGGCGTCGAGCTCAACCTGAATTTTGACCAAGTAGAATTGCAAGTGCCCAACCAGGCCAACCCCGCCGGCGTGCCCGCCACCTGGAAGCTCAATGGCGCGCTGCGCATCCGCACCAAGGGCGAGGCCCCGGCCGCCAGCGCGCCCCTCATTTCGCCCGCCCCCGATCCCAACGCGCCGCGTGGCTAGCGCCCTGGAGGTAGAAGCGCGGCTGGTACTTACCTGGCCGGGTGGGCACGAGATTCAGCTGGCGGCCTCCGGTACCTACCTCATTATCAACGTGCCCAGCCAGCAGGTGCTCGACCTTATCACGAGCGGCCCGCCGCAGCCGCCGGGCACCCCCAAGCCGCCCAAAAAGCCCGGTCCCGACCCCTTGCAGCAGCTCCACGACCTGGCCAAGCGCCTGGGCCTAGTGCTCGACCTGCGCGTGGCCGGCAAAACCTACGTCACCTTCGGCCTGGCCGACCGCAGTGGCCCCAAGATTACGCTTAGCGCGGTGCTGGGCAAGATTGGTTCTTTTTTTAAGTAGAAGTATGCCCGCCGGCCGAACAAAAAACTCCCCTCTTTTCTTAAGGAAGGGAGTTTTTTGCTTTACCCTCCTTTCGTGCAAGCCCCTCGCGACGACCGCAATACCCCCCCCGGCACTGGCCGCCGCCCGGCCGGCGGGGCCTTTAGCCGCATCGAGCGCGTACCGCCGCTGCTCATGCTGCTCTACCTGGCGCTGCTGGGTATCACCATGCTTTTTGTAACGCTGGTGGCCATGTACGTGGCCTCGCGGGCGCAAAGCGAGGTGGCCAGCGGCATTCACCCGTTTCCGCGCTATTTCTCGCTCAGCACGGTGGTGCTGCTGGTATCGTCGTACACGCTGGCGCAGTCGCCGCGCCTCTACCGCGCCGATGACCTGGCTAGCCTGGCGCGCTGCCTGGGTGCCACGCTGGTGCTGGGCTGCGTGTTCAGCGGCTTGCAGGTGCTGGGCTGGCGCGAGCTGGTGCAACAGGGCGTGCTGTTTAGCGGCGAGCGCAGCGGCACGTTTGTCTACGTTATTTCGGGGCTGCACGTGGCCCACGTGGCGGCGGGGCTGATTTTCTTGCTGGTACAGCTGGTGCGTACCCATCACGCCAACCGCGATGGCGTGCGCGCGCTCGTTTTTATCCGTAACCCGTACCACTTGCGCCAGCTGCGCGCCCTGCTCACCTACTGGCACTTCATTGATGCACTGTGGGTGGCGCTGTTTGGAATGTTTTTATTCCTCTATTAATCAGGGATTTATACAAATACTGCTAACTGAGTAAACTGCACCGGTCCGCCGGCGCAAGCCGGCCAACCGGTTGTCGTTGAATAGCTGTCCTCGACCGATTATTGTTGACCGACGTGGGCTGCGCAACGACAACCGGTCGGCCGGCTTGCGCCAACGGACCGGCTAGGCGACGCAGCTTAGGTTTGCTACTTACTTACTGAATAACCTCCACCCAGCCCTTGAAGCGCCGGCCAGTAGTGTAAGTCAGTAAGTAATAGTATGTTCCGGCCGTGTTCTCGCCACTCCAGGTGAAGTTGCGGTCGCCCGACTCGTACACCATGCGGCCCCAGCGTGAGAAGATTTTGATACCCGCGAAGCGCGTGTCGCAAAAGTCTGGTGGTAAGCTACTTAATGTAAAAGTACGGTTGGCCTGGTTGGTCCCGGTGGGCAGGATAAGGTTGGGCGGGGTGAATGTCGCTGTGTCGGGGTTAATGACCTCAAAGCGCACGGTGCGGGTCTGGGGCACGGGCTTGCACGTGGCTTCCTGCAACTGAAACGTAACGGTGAGCGGCTGGGGCCGGCCATTGGCTACGCTGGCCGCATCGCAGCCCGGCAGCCAGGTAAACACGCCGCTGGCCTGCCCCGCCGGGCTGGGGCTGGTAACGAAGCGCATACCCGCCGCCGCCAGGTCGAAGCCCTGGCCGGTGGCGCTCAGGGCCAGCACGTCGAGGTCGGTATCGCGGCCGGTGAGCGTGGCCGAGTAGGGCCGGCCCAGCGGCAGCCGAATGAGCACCGGCTCGGCCCCCGCGGCCGGCGGCAGCGTGCTGGTGAGGGCCGGCGGCGCGTTGTCATAGTCCACAATCACGGGCACGCTCAGCGTGGCCGAGGGCTGCGTGGTGCCGCACGCCGAGGTGCTGGTGGCCGTAAACAGCAGCTGCCGCGGCTGGCCCGTGGGGTCGGTAACGGCCCGGCAATCGACGGGCCACGCGAAGCGGGCGCGCCGCACCTGCCCCACCTGCGCCTGTGGCGTGAGCGTAGCGCCCAGCCCACCGGGCCCGAAGCCTGCACTGCCGCTGAGGGTAAACAGGATGGGGTCGCCGTCGGTATCGGTGGCAATGAGGTCGAAGGCCAGCGCCTGGCCGGGGCGCACGTGCAGAGGCAGGGTAGGGCCGGCCGTGCTCACCAGGGTGGGCGGGGCATTGGGCGGCGGCGTGCCAATAAAGGCCACGTGAATGGTATCGTGCTTGGGCAGCGAGCAGCCGTTGTCGGCCACCAGCACGTCGATATAGGCCACTTTGCCGCGGGTATCGGTGCAGTCCGAAAAGCAGAGCGAGGCCACCAGTGTATCGGGCTGGCCGGCCGTGTGCACCGTGCCGCTGGTAGCAGTGGTGAAGGTGGGCAGCGGCCCCGCGTAGCCCACCGGCCGCAGGCTCAGCGTGAGTTGCGAGTTGGGGTCGGGGTCGGTGAAGCGTAGGCGCACGCAGTGCGGGGTGCCGGGCGCAATGCGCAGCGTGTCGCGGCCCGGCCGGTAGGGCGTGTTGCGGGTGGGGCTGGGCAGCAGTACTAGGCTGGGGGCCGCGTTGCGGGGGCACACCAGCACTTGCAGCTGAAAGTCGCGGCGCGTTTCGCCAATCTTCTCGCCCTTGCGAAACTCCTGGCAGCGCACCCCAAACACAAACAGCCCGATGGAGGAGGGCCGCACCGTGAGCCGCCCCGTGCGGGCCCCGATGCCCAGCCCTGGCGTACCCGGAATCTGGTTGGTGGCGCTGCGCCCGGCCTGCCAGGTAATCTCGGGATAGGGCGCGCTGGCCGCCGCCACGGGCTTGGGCTCGGCGGGCGTCGAGTGGCCGTTGAGGGGCGTCACCATGTCATACACCAGCGAGTCGCCGTCGGGGTCCTGGCCGGCAAAATCGTAGGTAAAGGTCTCGCCCAGGCACGCATAGTCGGCCAGGGGCGGAAACACGCGCGGCGTGGAGTCGCGAAACGGCAGCCCGCGCCGCAGCACCGCCGGAAACTCCAGGTAAAACGTCTGGGCCGCGTTGCCGGGGGCCACAATGTTGCTGATGGACACGTTGCGGCAGCACCGCTCCACGGCCACGTAGTAGCCCTGCGGGCTGTTGTAGGTGCCCGTTGGCAGCTCAATAGTGCTGCGATACACGAGGGCCTTGGTGCTCAGCGAGCCTACCGTGCAGGTGGGGTTGGTATAGCTCACAAACGTGTTATTGATGAGCGGCAGCAGCAGCGTGGCCATCGACCGGTTGGTGGCTTTGTCAAAAATGCCCGCCGTGAGGTTCGTATCCAGCGCCCCCGGCTGGCCATTTACAGCATCAAAATACAGGTTCAACGTCAGCTGATACGTGTTGCCGCTCAAGTATTGCAGGTCCATCTCACCGCCCACAATGTGGGTGGCCCGTGCGGCCGGCGCGCTCAGCAGCACCAGCAGCACCACCAGCCCGCACCCAGCTCGGCCAAGCAAACTACTTTTTGTTAAATTGCTGATTGATAAGTAATTGTAAAATTTTGTCATAACAGAATAACGAAAAACCAAATGCGGTACGGGCCACCGAATTACCCCACAGTAGCCAGTCGGTCAGTTCCCGAAGATAAGCGCTGGCGCAGAGTTGGCCGCACCGAATTACCTTCGGAGTAACTCCTTCAGCCAACGCCTGTTGGCTGCCGGGTAGTATCTGCTCTAATGCGTAAAAACCTGCGCTCGTCCTTCCTGCTCATTACCCTGGCTTGCTGGGCGGCCGGCCCCGCCCGGGCCCAGGTAATCACCGCCCCGCCCGACGCGGCGCAGGCCTGCATCCAGGCGCGCCTGCGCACGGGCACGGCCGCCGCCGTGCGCGCCGTGCCCGTGCGCCACCGCCAAAAAATGGACCGCTACGACGTCAAGTTCTACCAGCTCGACCTGACGCTCGACAATACCTCGCGCACTATTGCGGGCTCGGCGCTCATGCGCGTGCAGGTGGGCCCGCAGGCGCTCGATTCGCTGGCTTTTGAGCTCTACCAGGCCCCGGCCGGCTCGCCCGCCGGCACGGCCACGCTCGTTATCGACTCGGTAGTGGCGGGCGGGCGGCGCTCGCCGGGCGTGCTGCGGCAGGGGCAGGCGGCCACCGCCGCGCTGGCGCTGGCGGCCCCGGCTGGCGCCCTGCTGGCGGCCCGCATCTACTACCACGGCACGGCCCCCAGCGGCAACTCCAGCGCCATCGGCAACGCCTTCAACACGGCTGCCAGCTACCGGCGCGACAACGTAACCTATCCCTACAACGTGACCTGGAGCCTGTCGGAGCCGTTTTCGGCCCACGAGTGGTTTCCGTGCAAGCAAGTGCTCACCGACAAGGCCGATTCGGCGGCCGTGCTCATCACCACTACGCTGCCCAACAAGGTGGGTAGCAACGGGGTGCTGCGCCGCACGGTGGCGCTGCCCGGCAACCGGGTGCGCTACGAGTGGCGCGAGAGCCATCCCATTGAGTACTACCTCCTTTCGGTGGCCGTGGCACCCTACGTTGAGTACGTGAGCTACGCCAACCCGGTGGGCGGGCCGCGCATTCCCATCGTCAACTACGTCTATAACCAGGAGTCGCTCACGCATTACCAGGCCGATATTGACCGCACGGCGGGTTTCATAGAGAACTTCTCACAACTGGTTGGCACCTATTACTTTGCCGATGAGAAGTACGGCCACTCTATGGCTCCCATCGGCGGCGGCATGGAGCACCAGACCCTGACCACGCTCGACAGCTTCGGCTTCACGCTGGTGGCCCACGAGCTGTTTCACCAGTGGTTTGGCGACAACGTGACCTGTGCTTCCTGGGAAGACATCTGGCTGAATGAGGGCTTCGCCTCCTACGGCGAGTATATATCGCTGCAAGCCTTCGACACGCCCGCTAACGCCCGCGCCTGGATGGACGACGCCCAGCGCCGCGCCCTTAGCAATAGCACCGGCACCGTGCGCGTACCCGATACCACCAGCGTGAGCCGCATCTTCAACTCCAACCTGAGCTACAAAAAGGGCGCGGCCGTTATTCATATGCTGCGTTACCTCTGCCACGACGATGCCCGCTTCTATCGCGTGCTGCGCACCTACCAGCGCCAGTTTGGCGGCCGCACCGCCCGCACCCTCGACTTGCAGCGCCTGTTTGAGGCCGAGCTGGGCCAGCCGCTCGATTACTTTTTTCAGCAGTGGTACCGCGGCGAGGGCTTCCCGGCCTTCGGCGTGCGCTGGAACCAAGTAGGCAGTACTCTTTTCCTGCAAGTAGCCGAAACGGCGTCGGTGCCCGCCAGCACACCGTTTTTCCAAACTGAAGTCGACTACCTGCTCACCTTCCAGGATGGCAGCACGCGCACCATTCGCCTAAGCCAAACGCAGGCCAACCAGGGTTTTAGCGTGCCCGTGAGCGGCACCGTAGCCGCCATCGCCGTGGACCCCGCCGGCTGGCTGCCCGACCTGCCCGGTACCGTGCAGCGCGACAATGCCCTGGTGCTGGCCACCCGTGCCGCCAGCGCCCCGGCCTTGGCGCTGTTCCCCAATCCCTGCCACAATCAATTGGTTATCAGTAATATACCGGCTAGTGCCACGGCCGAGGTACGTGATATTACCGGCCGCGTGGTGCTACGCCACACCCTGCCCGCCGGCACGGCCGAGCTACCCACCACCGCCCTGGCCCCCGGCCTCTACCTGCTGCGCCTGTTGAGCCCCACCGGCGAAGCCCTGGCCCAAGGCCGCTTCGTGAAGGAGTAAAGGCCCGCCCGCCAGTCCGCCAGCGCGAGCCGGCCGACCGGTGCAGTATCAATTCGTGTAGTACTCGATAATCTTTTCCTCAATGGCTGCGTCGGCCAGGGGCTCATCAAACACCGTTTTGAGTAGCGCTTCAAACGAGTGAGGCGGGGTGAAGTGCGTCTCGTGCACGGGGTTGGTGCTGAGGCGGATAAAGAGCGGCCGGTCGTTCACGTCCACTAGGTCGAGGGTGACGAAGCCGTAGCGCTGGTCGCAGCGCCCACTTTCCACGCAGTCGGTGGGGTTGGGCTTGAAGAGCTGTTTCACCGTGTGCTCGTGCAACTGCTGGTGGCGGCGCTCGCGGCAGTCGTGCGCGGCGCGGTGGTAGCCCAAGGCCGCCACGCGCTCGCCCAGCAGCTGGTAGAGGTGTTCAAAATTGCCCGGCCCAATGGTTTGGTCATAAAAGAAAAGCGCGCCTTGGCGGCCGTCCTCTTGCAGCAGTTCGACGCGGAAACCCCGCCGCCCGCCGGCCCCGCCCTTGCGCAGGTGGTAGGCCTTAAAATACGGCCCCAGCCAGTTGCGGTACACGCGCTCCGTCACCCAGGCCTGGTGGCGCTGGGCTTGGGCGGGCGTGGGCTCGTGAGCCGGCTGCCACTGGGCTGCCGCATCGGTGCGCCGCTGAAAAAGCTGTTGGAGAAACTGTAACACTATCTAAAAAACGAGCAATCTGGACAGGGCGAGAACACCGGCTCCGGCAAATAGTTTCGGGCCGCAGGCCTACAAGGGCCGCCAAAATGAGCAAAAAAACAGCGGCCCTTCGCTACCGAAGAGCCGCTGTGCCAGCGAAAAAACTAGGTGGCCGGTCCGCTTATTTCACCCGCGTCCAAGCCTGCGACTTGCCAATGAGCGAGAAGCCGATGTAGCCTTTGACCTCCATCGCGTTGGCCGATTCCATTTTCATGTAGCACGAGTAGGTTTTGCCGCTTTCGGGGTCATAAATCTTACCGTTGTCCCATTTGTCGTTGCCGTCGTAGCTGAAGCCCTGCATAAACACCATGCCCAGGCGGGGGCGGGTACGCAGCTTGGGGTCGGGGTTTTGCGTGTCGAGCTTGGGCTTGCCGGTGGCCGGGTCGTTGGGGGTGGTCAGGGTCACTATTTTGCCGCACAGCTTCTCGCCACACTTGTAAATCTCGAAGGTGGCTTTCTTCTCAGCGTTGGTCCACACGCCCAGCGGCGACAAGGTTTGGGCCTGGGCGGGGGCACTGGCGGCACCGAGCCACAGCGCCAGCAGGAAGAACAGGTATTTGTGCATTGGGAAGAAGTGAAGGAGTGATGAGGTAATGAGTTTGATAAGGCAATTATACGGCCAGAAATTTTAGCCGCTCACCCCGGCGTGTTCCACTGCGAACTAAAATAAGTATCGGCGCCTAAAGTAAAATAAGTGCCTTGATTATCAGTTAAATGCAGAAAATCCCGGCCCGGCTCCCCACAAATAGGTAGGAAACCTTGGAACCTACGCGCCGGCAATTAACTTTAACCTTCAGTAGCGAGTGCTACGGCCCCAATTCAAGCCGCCCTGATTTGCTGGGAAGCGTGACTGGGGTTATGTGGAACCATAAAGAAAGGAGGTACAAAATGTCTAGTAGTCCCAACCAAATTCTGCCGAGCCTGTCCAATGTAGTACGCTTCACCGCCGTACTCGCCTAAAACAACTCAGCTCGGCGGAGGGCGCTGCGGTGTCGCGGCCCCCTTTCGTTGGACAGGTCTTACTGGTGGACGCCGGCGCTGTACCCCAGCGCTACCGCTCGGTAAGATTTGAAGGATTAGATGCCCGGTTAGCCCGATGGCGCACGCAAGTGCACCGCTGTGGGCCAACCGGGCATCGCTTTTTTAAGGGTGAGGTAGTGAATTGTGTCCTTCACTCATTCATCCTCAAAAAATAACCCGCCGCACCTGCATAAAGCGCCGCTCGTAGCCGCTGCCCTCCACTTGGCTGATTTTGACGCCCGACTCGCGCCGGGCGGAGGAGGCGTGCACGAAGCGCAGCGGCGTTTCGCCCAGGGCCGAGATGACGATGCCCGCGTGGCCGGGCGTGGTACTGCCCTCGGCGGTGCCCGTAAATACTACAATATCACCGGGCTGGGCCTCGGTGCGGGCCACGGGTTGGCCGGCACTAATGAGCAGCGCGGTGGAGTGGGGGGTGTCGATGCCAAAGTGCGCATACACGTACTGCAAAAACCCCGAGCAATCGAAACCGGCCATGGGGCTGACGCCGGCGTACACGTAGGGCGTGCCCAACTGCTGCAGCGCAAAGCGCACGATGCTATCGCGGGGTGGGGCCGCGCGGGACGTAGCGAGCGAGGTTGCTACTGCGCCCGAGCGCTGGGCTACCCACACCACCGGCAGGGTAGCGGCTACCCGAACGGCCGCCGGCTCCGGCTGCCAGTAAAACCGAAGCCCAACCATTAGGAGCAACAAAAATCCGAAAATCAACCAGATAGCGCGCATAGGCAAGTGGTGGCCGGATTGGCCAGGCTTGCTTAACGCTGGGCGCGCGGCCCAGGTTCGCCGGCGCGTGGTGGGGCCGATGCGGGCGTAGCTCGTTTTCGGCTCTTACTTTGTGGCCATGTTTGCATCAACTTCTGCGCTTTGCCGCTTGGCCGCTGTGGCCGGCTTGCTGGCGGCTGTGCCCGCCGCCGCCCAAACCAAACTCAAAACCAAGGTAAAAAACGCCCCGGCCACGACGGCCGCCGCGCCGGCTGCCGCCCAGGGCGGCACCCTGCGCTACACGCTGGCCATGCCCGCGCCCCAAACCCACTACTTCGAGGTGCGGATGGACATGCAGGGCTTCGGCCAGGAATATACCGACCTCAAGATGCCGGTGTGGGCCCCCGGCTCATACCTGGTGCGCGAGTTTGCTCGGCACGTAGAGCGCCTGAAGGCCCAAACGGCTGGCGGCCAGGCCCTGAGCGTGGATAAAATCGATAAGAATACCTGGCGCGTGCACCACCCTGGCCAGGCATCGTTTCGGGTCGATTACGGGGTGTATGCCTACGAAATCAGCGTGCGCACCAGCTTTATTGATGCCGACCATGGCTTCGCGCTGGGCAGCAGCATCTTTATGTACCCGGCCAACGGCAAAAATATGCCCAGCCAGGTAACCGTGCAGCCCGCCGCCGGCTGGGCCACGGTGAGCACCGCGCTGCGCCCCGCGGCGGGCATGCAAAAGTTTGTGTATCAGTCGGCTAACTACGACGAGCTGGCCGACTCGCCCATTGAGGTAGGCAACCAGAAGGTGCTGAATTTCACCACCAACGGCACGCCCCACCAGATGGCCATGTACGGCCCTTATACGCTGCCCGACGAGGCGCGGTTTCTGGCTGATATGCAGAAGATTACGGAGGAGGCCCAGCGCGTGGTGGGCCAGAATCCGCTCGACCACTATATGTTTATCGTGCACCACCTCGAAACCGGCGGCGGTGGCTTGGAGCACCTCTACTCGACCACGCTGGGCGCGCGGCCGGGTACCTACGGCTCGGAGGCGGGCTATAAGAACTTCCTGCGCCTGGTGGCCCACGAGTATTTCCACCTCTGGAACGTGAAGCGCATCCGGCCGGTGGCGCTGGGGCCGTTTGACTACGACCACGAGAACTACACCCATATGCTGTGGGTGAGCGAGGGCCAGACCGAGTACATGGCCAACCAGATTGCCCAGCGCGCCGGCTTCTACACCGGCCAGCAGTACTACGACCAGCTGGCGGCCGTGCTCACGGGTGTCGAAAACCAGCCCGGCAATAAGCTCCAGCCGGTGGCCATGGCCAGCTTCGACGCCTGGATTCGGGCCTACCGGCCCGATGAGAATTCGAAGAATTCGGAAATCAGCTACTACGACAAGGGCGAGATGGTGGGCATGGTGCTCGACCTCATGCTAGTGAACGCCACCAAGGGCCAGAAGCACCTCGACGACGTATTTCGCCTGCTCTACTCCACGTACTATAAGGGCCTGAAGCGTGGCTTCACCGACCAGGAGTACCAGGACGCGGTGGCCGAAGTGGCCGGCCGGCGCTTCGACGACTTCTTCCAGAACTACGTGTACCAGGCCAAAACCCTCGACTATAACACGGCCTTGGGCTACGTGGGCCTCACGCTCAGCAGCGCGCCCGCCAGCCCCAACGGCAGCCTGGGGGCCAACATCACCAACCGCAACGGCCACTACGTGGTAACCAGCGTGAAGCGCGACGGCACCGCCTGGAACGGCGGCCTCAACGTGAACGACGAGGTGCTGCAGCTCAACGGCGCCGCCCCCACTGACGAGGCCGTGAAGCAGGCTCTCTTCGCCACGGCCCCCGGCACGGCCCTGAAAATACAGGCCAAGCACGGCGCCATCACCCACGACCTGACCCTGACCCTGCAAGCCGACCCCGACCGCGCCTACCAGATTCAGCCCGTGGCCAACCCCACCGCCGAGCAGCAAAAGCTACTGGCTAAGTGGCTGGGTAAGTAGGAGGTATCAGTCTTAAAACAAGAAGTGCCCCGGCCGGTAGGTCGGGGCACTTCTTGTTTTAAGGCTACTTCTTATCGTAGTGAAAACGAGCTGATAAGAACTGTATCGTCTTGCCTGCCACGCGGTAAACAAGCCGGTGCTCCTGGAAGATGCGCCGCAACATGTAGCTGCGGCCCAAGTGCTTAAGTATTTCGGGCTTGCCGATGCCGCCGAGTGGGTCGCGGCTAGCCTGCTCCATCAGGGTGAGGGTTTTTGAGGGCCAGAGTTCGGTCGGTTTCAACTCAGTAGGTGAGGTCTTGCAGGTAGGGAGGTAGCAGTACAATCTCCCAGGCGGTAGGCGGCGGCTTACTCATCACCGAGTCCTAGGCGCTGCTGCAAGTCTTCGACCGACGAAAAAATGGTGCCCTCACCACGCTCGGCGCGGTCCATTGCGTCGAAAAGGGCGCGGGCATTTGCGCGCGAACTGAAGAGATGCAGGGTTTCCTGCATGGCGCTCAAGTCGGCGGTGGGCAGCAAGGCCATTGTTGCGCGGCCGGTCCAAGCTATTTCAGCAGCCTTGCCGGTGCGGGCTACTTGTTCCCCCATAGTACCCAAATCGGGCTGCATGGGGGTAAACGAGGTGCTTTGCTTAACCTAGAGATAAGAAGAGCAATTTGCCGGAAACAGCTACCGTGGTCCCTGCTTGCCGTGGGCGCGGCTCTTAGGTGTAATCTCCACCTCGAAGCCAGTACGAGTTGCGCTACGCTAAACTCGCGCCAGTGGCACTATAACGCAACTTCGCCCGCCAGCCGCCCCTAGAGGTACCCGGCGGGCGAACCGCATTCAAACCTAAAAACAACCGCTTACTTCACCCGCGTCAGCGCTACTTCGTGCACGGGGGCAATAACCAGGGGCACCTTCTCCATCTTCACCGAAGAGGTGTCGAGGCCGAAGTACTGGGCTTCGCCCGGGATGAACTGCTTGATGTAGAAGTAGGCCTGCATCACGAGCTTTTCGCGGGTGGGAAAGTCGTTTTCGACCGAGAGGTACTTCTCCAGCACCACGAAGCGGAAGTCGCCCACCACGTGCCGCTGGCTGAGCGAGGCATAGCGCGAGGTGATATCCACCTCCTTATTGCGCACTAGGTCTTCCACCACTTTGCGGAAAAACAGGTTGATGCGCTGTTGCACCCGGAAGCCCAGCCGGAAGTTGATGCGGAACACGTCGTCCTGCGCCAGCTCGGTCACGGTGTACTCCATGGTATAGGGCTCATCGGTGGTATCAACGTGGATAAACCAGTAGATATCAGCCCGCTTGGGGCGCTTTTGGAAGATGGAGTAGATGATTTTCTGCTCAATCTCGCTGGCGCGCTCGGCCGAGGTGAGGAACACCAGGTGCGTAGCGTACTTGCCGATAGACTCGTCGTTGCTGAGCTGCTTGAGGGGCTCAATGTAGGGCTCCATCTTCACGAAGTCAGTGAGGCGGCGCTTGATGTAGAAGGCCTTGAGCCACACGTACATCACGCTCATCAGGGCCGCGCCAATGGCCAGCGACACCCAGCCGCCGTGCGGAAACTTCACGAGGTTGGCGATGAGGAAGGAACCCTCAATAACGCCGTACACTGCCACAAACAGCACCACCAGCGGCAGGGCCACGCGCTTCACTTTACGCAGCCACACCGTTAGCAAAATGGTGGTCATCAGCATGGTGAGCGTGATGGCCAGGCCGTAGGCCGCTTCCATATTGGAGCTTTCGCGGAAGTACAACACCACCCCAATGCAGCCGATGAGCAGCAGCCGGTTCATGCTGGGCACGAAGAGTTGGCCCTTCACGTCGGTGGGATAGTTGAGCTTCACCTTGGGCCACATGTTGAGGCGAATGGCCTCGGCCACCAGCGTAAACGAGCCCGTGATGAGCGCCTGCGAGGCGATAACGGCCGCTACCGTAGCCAGCCCGATGCCAAACAGCAGAAACCACGGCGGCATAAGGGCATAAAATGGGTTGGCCTGGTTGGCCAGCAGGCCCTTGCCCATCGTTTGGCCCTGGTGGCTGAGCAGCCACGCGCCTTGGCCCAAGTAATTGAGCAGCAGGGTAGTCTTGACAAACGTCCAGCTGATGCGGATGTTATTCTTACCGCAGTGACCCAAGTCGGAATACAAGGCCTCGGCCCCCGTGGTACACAAGAATACCGAGCCCAGCAGCCAGAAGCCGCTGGGGTATTTCACCAGCAGCTGGTAGGCGTAGTACGGGTTAATGGCCTTGAGAATGGCCGGGTTTTGCACTATCCACGCCGCGCCCAGCACGCCCAGCATCGTAAACCACAGAAACATAATCGGCCCGAAGGCTTTGCCAACTATCTGCGTACCAAAGCTTTGCAACAAGAACAAGCCCGTGATGATACCCACGATAATGGGTACCGTCGGAATGGTGGGGTAAATGGCCCGCAGACCCTCTACGGCCGATGCCACCGAAATAGGCGGCGTAATCACGCCATCGGCCAGCAGGGCCGACCCGCCGATGATGGCCACGGCCGAGAGCCAGGCCCCCCGCCGCCGCACCAGGGCGTAGAGTGAGAAGATGCCACCCTCGCCGTTGTTATCGGCGTTGAGGGTGAGCAGCACGTACTTGATGGTGGTTTGGAGCGTAAGCGTCCAGATAACGCACGAAATGCCGCCGAGCACCAGTAGCGGGTCAATCAGGTCGGGCACCCGGCCGCTTTTCAGAATGGACGACATCACGTAGAGCGGCGATGTCCCGATATCGCCGTAGATAATGCCCAGCGCGATAAGCAGCCCGGCCCCGGAGATGGCAGTGTGCGAGTGTTTAGAACTCATTAGATAACAGGGTAATTACTGGGTCAGGTAGCGGCAAGTTGCAAAGAAACGGCCCGCACTGACAGCCAGCGGGCCACTTTTTCGGTCAAAATATAACAGTAGCTGAGCAAGGTGCTGGTGCTCAGCGCGGCCACCATTTTAAGGCTGCCCGCCCGCTTTACGCAAGCGAATCGGGAACGGCCGGGTTAAGGGCCGGAAGCGCTTCGGCTGCCTCAAGAGCCGCGGCGGCCTCGGCAGTACGTGCGGCCGCCAACGCGGCCAGCAGCGTGGCGGCTTCGACGGCGGCCTGGTCGTGGGCGTGGTCGATGCGGCGGTTGGTTTCGCTCACTAGGCGCCGCCAGAGGTCAGCGTCGCCGGGCAGGGCAAAGTGCGCCGCCTCCAGGCCCAGGCGCCATAGCCGCAGCCGGTTGGTGCCGCGGTGGCCGTAGAGCAGCATAAGGGCCGTAACCAGCAGGCCGGCCATGGTGGGCGCGGTGCGTAGCCAGTTATTCAGGAAAAAGATGAGCACGATAGCCAGCCCCAGGCCGCCCAGCAGGTACCACAGCAGCCAGCGCACCGGCTGCACCTCGGCCCGCTCCAGCTCGCGCAGGCCAAACGTGCGGCCCAGCACCGTGAGCGAAGTCGCCGTGAGGGTCAGGCGGCCGTCGGGGCTTTGCAGGGTAGGCGCGGGGGGTGGGGGCGGTAGTACTGGTTCGGGTTCCGGCTCTGCCGCTGCCAAAACCGCCACCGGCGCGGGGGCGGCCGGTGGCGGGGTAGCGGGTAAAGCAGAAGCGGGGCCAGCGACTGGGCTACCGCCGGGCACGGCCGTGCTGCTGCGCACCCAAGTGGGCGCAGCCGCCGTAGCCGGGAGGGTGGTAGGCGCCGTCAGCGCCCTGGCCGACGCCTCGGCTCAGTTATTCACTTTCAGCAGCTCCACATCAAACACCAGGGCCGAGTCGGGGCCGATGTCGCGGCCCGCGCCGCGCTTGCCGTAGGCGAGGTCGGAGGGGATGTAGAGGCGGTACTTCGAGCCTTCGGGCATGAGCTGCAACGCTTCTGTCCAGCCGGCGATTACGCCGTTGACGGGGAACGTAGCGGGCTGGCCACGCTGGTAGCTGCTGTCAAACACGGTGCCGTTGATGAGGGTGCCGTGGTAGTGCGTGGTCACCGACGAACGCAGGGTAGGCTTGGCGCCGGTACCCTCGGTCAGCACTTCGTACTGGAGGCCGCTGGGCAGGGTGGTGATGCCCGGCTTGTTCTTGTTTTCGGCGAGGAATGCTTCGCCTTCGGCTTTGTTGTTCATCGAGTTAGGGTTGGGGGTTTCGTCGTTGTCCTGGTCGTCTTCGCCGCCGCCGAGCTGCTCTTGCAGCTGCTGCATGGCGGTTTGCATCTGCTCCTGGGTGAGGCGGCTGGGCTGGCCCGACAGGCCTTCCTTGAGGGCGGCGGCCAGGGTGTCAATGTCCAGCTCCAGGCCCTGCTGGGCGAAGTTGCGGGCCAGGTCGCGGCCAATGATGTAGCTGACCTGCTGCTGATTGGTGTCGAGGGTCACGGGAAAAATGAGGATAAGGTAGCCGGCCCGTCGGGGCCGGCCCAGCGTGAAAAATGGGGTAACCAGGCCGCAAAGGTCGGCACTGGTGCTGGCTTCTTACGCAAAAAGCCCCGCCAAGGGCGGGGCTTCAATACGCAATAGGGTGGGAAGCCTGGGCGGTTAGAGGTAGTATTGGGCGTCTTCGCCGTGCAGGTGAAAGGTCAGGTTGAGGGAGGCCAGCCGCGCACTCAGGTAGCGAAGCGAGCCCAGGCCGCCGATAATCAGCAGGGAAGAAAGAGCAGTGGTCTTTTTCATGAGAGCTGGAAATGAAGTGGTTGTAACGCAGTACAAAGATACGACAAAGCTGGGCAATATGTTAGGCATGCCGAGTAGTTTGACTCGTTTACCTGGCAGTTATACGTTACTTTGCGGCTAGCTCCGTCGCGTTATCCCGCATTTGAGTGAGGTGGCGGCGGGCGTGCTGGGCAAGAAAGTAAACGTACTCGTACACATTGAGCTTGCCCAGGCCATTAACTGACATAGTAGTCTGATAAAGAAGGCCTTCGCCGTGCGCCAGCCGGTCCAGGCAGCCATCGAGTTGTGCCAGCTGGTTGTGCAGCTGCTGCCGCACCACTGGTTGCGGCCGAGGGTAAGCGCGGGGCTCCATATGCCCGGGCCGCTGCCACGGAAACGCGTGGAGCGTGCCAATGGCGGCCAGTTTCTCGCGCTCAAAATGATACTGAGCCACTTCGGCTTGCAAATCCAGCTTGTGCAAATTGGCAAGCGCTTTGGCAGTGCCTTTCTCAATGAGTATGAGTAGGTAATGATTGGTGAGCCCGATGTGATTTAACACCTCCTCGATGGTCCACCCCTGGTCGTCGGGTACGTACGCCCGCAGAGTATTCGGCTGGTCGAACCAGGCATCTACCAGCGCAAACGTATCATGCAGCTCGGCCTTGATTTCGGTGACGAGTAGAGAAATTTCCATCGGAGATTAGGAGGAGCTCGTGTGGTCGGCCACAATCACCCACTGGCCGTTCAGCTTGCGAAAAATCAGTAGAAACTGGCCTTGCAAATCGCCGGTGGCCACGCCCGGCCGGGCCAGGTGCCAGTGGCCCACTACCTGCGCTACTTCGGTGCCCAGTGGGGTGATGCGCAGCTGGCTGAAGTCGAGCTGGCCCATTTGGGTGGCGTCGGCGTAGCTGCGCCGGTAGTTGTCGAGGGTGGGCTGCCAGCCGTAGGTGGGGCCTTTTTTGCCGATGAAAACGAGCGAGTCGGAGTGCCAGTAGCCGGCCATGAAGCCCGGAATATCGCCCCGGTTCCAGGCGGCCGTTTGGGTGGTGAGCACCTGGGCAATGGCCTGGCGCGGCGTGGGCGGCGCAGCCAGGGCCAAAGCAAGAAGCAGGGAATGTAGCATAGGCGTTAGTTTGTGAGTAGGGCGAAAATGGACTCAACGCGCAAGCTAGCGTAATTCCCGGGCTGTGGTACGTGCTCCGGTCCGCCGGCGAAGCCGGCCGACCGGTTGACGGGTGCGCCGCTTGCCCAGTCGTGCCGCCCTCGTTCAGGCGTCAGCCGGTCGGCCGGCTTCGCCGGCGGACCGAAGCACGAGCAATTGCAGGGGCAGCCATTACCGGTTCAATAAGGTCGCAACGTAGGCGGTGCCGCCCAGCGCCCGCATGTTGCGCAGCACGCGCAGCTGCTTGGCCCGCGCCTGCGGGCCCGGCTGGCCCGCCCGAAAGCGTAGTGGGTTGGGCAGCACGCCGGCCAGCAGCGCGGCTTCGGGGGCACTGAGGCTGCGGGCCGGCTTATGGAAATAGCGCTGGCTGGCGGCCTCCACCCCAAAGGTGCAGTCGCCCATCTCGGCCACGCTCAAATACATTTCCATGATGCGGCGCTTGCTCCAGAGCAGCTCAATGAGCACCGTGAAGTAGGCCTCGGCCCCCTTGCGGATATAGGAGCGGCCCTGCCAGAGAAACACGTTTTTGGCCACCTGCTGCGAAATGGTGGAGCCGCCGCGCACGGGCTTGCCATCGGCGCGGTGCCAGTTGTACTGGGCGGCTTTCCACATGCCATCCACGTCGAAGCCGTGGTGGAGTAGAAAGCGCTGGTCTTCAGCCGCCACCATGGCCAGCGGGATGCTGGGGGCCACCTCGTCGAGCGAGCAAAAATTGTAGCGCACGTGGCGCGGGTCGGCCTGAATGCCGGTGTAGCCCAGGCCCACGGGCGCGTGGGCGCGCCGGTCGAGCATGAGCCAGGTGGCCGGCGGCGCCAGCCAGCGGTACAGCAGCACCCAGGCCACGGTAACCAGAAACAGGGCCGCCACGGTCTGCACAGCCACGCGCAAAGCCGTGCGCCACGACGGCAGAAGAGTTTGAATAGAGTGCGCCATAGATTGGAATTTTGGATTTGGAACGAGGAATTTAGAAAGGGGAATTACTCGGTTGATAATTCTTCGCTCTTCATTCTAGCTCCCTGCTTTTTCATTTCCAATTCTAACTGCTTCATTCTCAACTCCTCATTCTGAACACTGGCCAGGCCTTCGGCCGTGATGAGGCCGTGCGCAGCCGCGTGGGTGGCGGCGGCCAGGTAATCGGGCACTAGCAGCAGCTCCACGCCCGTGTCGCGGCACAGGGCGGCGGCTATGGGAGCTACGCGGGCGGCGCGGGTCGGCACCCCCACATCGCGGATGTACACTACCCGGATGCGGCCGGGGTGCGTGCGTACCACTTCGGCATAAATATCAGGGTCTTGCTGGCCGCTATCACCAAGCAGGATGAAGGTAAGGTCCGGATACGTGTCAAGTATCTGGTTGATTTCCTTGAGTTTATGGCCGTGGTGGGGCGAGGCCGCCGTGGGCTTGCCCTCCGAGCCGGGCGTGCGGCCGAGCAGGGTTTCGCGCAGCAGCAAGGGGCCGGGGGGCACGCCTTGCAGGCGCAAAAAGTCGTCGAGCACATCGTACAGGTTCCAGGGCGAGGAGCTGACGTAGAAGAACGGGTTGTCGGGCCGGCCGCTGAGCCCGCGCAGCAGCGCCTGGTAAAAGGCGGCTACGCCGCTCAGCGTTTCGTGCGAGTAGGCGTTGCGCAGCAGCACCGTGCGCAGCATGCGCAGCAGGTGGGTGGCCTTGGTGACGATAACGGTATCGTCGAGGTCGGAAATCACCCCAAACTCGGCCGTGGGCGGCGGAATGAGCACCTGCGCCGTACCCGTTACCTGGCCCAGCAGCCCCCGAAAGCGTAGCGGCAGCTTGGCAAGCCGCACCGGCACCGGATACCAGAGGTACTCGACCGGGGCGGGCAGGGCGGGTGGGTCGAGGCGCAGGGTAAAGTAGCCGGTGGGGCCCGTAGTCACGGGCAGGTCGAGGTGCTGAGGAAGGGAGATAACTACCTCAGCCCCCGGTATTTCGCGGCTATTAAAGCGCCGGTACATGGCCTGAAAATTGCGCCACGGCGAGTCGGCATCGGTTTGGGGCGTGAGGCCACGGTCGGCCAGCAGGCGGCCCTTCACATAAAAGCGGTGCGCCGTGCCGTAGCTGCGATACACATCGAGGTGCAGCGGGCGTAGGCGGCCCAGCCGCGCCGTCGTGCGCGTGATGGTCGCATCGACCCACTCCCAGCCGTCGGCCAACCCTTGCGCAATGTCCATTTGACAAACCTACGGCGGGCCAAGTGTTCGGGCGCGCGGCGCTACCAGTGCCGCCGCCCCAGGCCCTTCCGCACCGATTGCCACGATTTGCGGAAAATTCCTTGGGGTCAGGCCAGTTGCGCCAGTCCGCCGGCGCAGCTGGCCGACCGGTTGACGTGTGCGCCACGTGGCCAGTCGTACGGGTATTGTTCACGCGTCAACCGGTTGGCCGGCTTCGCCGGCCGGCCGGCGCGCACCGCTACTTGCGCAAGCCTACCGTGGAGGTAAGGGAAGAAGCACATCGCCCTTCTCCCCAAAACTGCGTAGAAGCTGCTTCTAAGCCACTCTTCCCATGCCCGCCACCCACGCGCCCCTCCGCCCCAAAACCCGCAAAAAAAACCTGCCGCCCATCCACGAGCTGGCCGCGCATGAGCTCTACAAAGACCCCGCCCGCCAGGCCGAGCTGGCCGGC
Organism: Hymenobacter sp. H14-R3; assembly: GCF_030063445.1. Taxonomy (GTDB): domain Bacteria; phylum Bacteroidota; class Bacteroidia; order Cytophagales; family Hymenobacteraceae; genus Hymenobacter. The sequence continues at coordinate 151,797 of NZ_JASITD010000012.1, forward strand.
CTGCGCTACGCCACCGATGCTGGCCCCGGCATCAGCCGCCAGCCGCACGCTACGGATAAGTTTTTGTACCTCAGTGCGAAAGGCGAGGAAATAGCCGACGAGAAAACGCTGGCCCGCATCCACAGCTTCGTAATTCCGCCAGCCTGGACGGACGTGTGGATTGCCCCTAACCCGCGCTTTCACTTGCAGGTGACGGGCCACGACACGGCCGGCCGCAAGCAGTACCGCTACCACCCGGCCTGGGACGCGGCCCGCTCGCTCACCAAGTTTTCGCGGCTGCTGGCCTTTGGGCAAAAGCTGGGCGAGCTGCGCGGGAAGCTGCGCAAAGACCTGGCCCGCCCCGGCCTCGACCGCGACAAGGTGGTGGCGCTGGTGCTCACGCTCATGGACCAGTCGTTCATTCGCATTGGTAATGAGGAGTATGCGAAGAAAAATAAGAGCTATGGCCTTACCACGCTGCTCGACGACCATGTGGAAATAACGAAGGCCGACGTGCGCTTTTCGTTCGTGGGCAAAAAAGGCGTGGCCCACGACGTCACCATCCACGACCGCAAGCTGGCGCAGCTGGTGCGCAAGTGCAAGGACATTCCGGGCCAGCATTTATTTCAGTTTTACAGCGCCGACGGCCAGCGCCACCCTCTGGAGTCGGGCCACGTGAACGACTACCTGCACCAGCATACCGGCATCTCGCTATCGGCCAAGGACTTCCGTACCTGGGGCGGCACCGTGAAAATGGTAGAGTGCCTTGAATCGGTGCTCAGCGCCGACGTGGAAGTAGCCCCCGAAAAGGCCATTCGCCAGGCTACCAAGGAAGTAGCCAACAACCTGGGCAACACGCCCACGGTGTGCTCCAAATACTACATTCACCCGCAGGTAACGGAGCTATTCAAATCGGGCAAGCTCATCGAGTACCTCCGCCGCCACGACGCCGACCCGCAGGACCGCGACGAGCTCTCGCCCACCGAGCACCTAGTGCTGGAAATGCTGGCAGAGATTTAATTACTGACTGAAATTACTCGTCCGTCAGGCGGTTATAATTATCAAAGCGCTGCTTCTTTTTCTGGGGGGCCGGCGTGTTGAGGGTACCGTTGGATTCGGGCTCGTAGCGCAGGCGGCGGCGCGAGGTGGCGCGCAATATATCCTCGCCCGCGCCGGCGTGGATGACGATTTTCAGGCCCCGGCCGGTGAGCTCAAACACGTCGTTGCTGCCCAGGCTTTCCAAGGTAAGGCGCTTGGTTTCAGCGGTATAGAATGTGCGCTGGTAGAAGAGCGAATCGGTTCCCAGGGTGCGGCTATATACCCGCACAGTGGTAGAGTCGGGCGTGCGGGCCACCACGAAGTGGTCGGGCAGCTCGGTGCCGGCCACCACGGGGCGCTCCGCCTTTAGCCTGTAGTATTTCTGGGCCACGGCGGGCAGCTGGTCGCGGCGGGCTTGCAGGTCGCGGAGCAGGGTGGGGCCTTCGAGGGAGTACACGGCGGGCGGTAGCTGCCGCACGGCGCGGGCCAGCACGGAATCGGGCAGGCGGGTTTGGGTGTGGCGGGCGGCGGCGGCAAAGTCGCGGCGGGTCAGCGCATTCAGGCCGCGCTGGTCCACGTAGCGGCCCTGGCCGGTGAGGGCCGGAATATCATGATATTTTCGCTTGAATGTAACCAGGTGGCGCACCGCAAACTTACGCGTCATCAGCCAGGGAATCACCCCGTCGGAAATCCGAAAAAATACTTGGTCGCGGTCTTTGGGCACGGCCACGTAGAGGCGGCCGCCGCGCCGGTTGGGGTCGGCCAGCTCGCCCCACTGCCACTGGCCCGAGTGGCGGTCCCAGTCGCCCACCAGCAGGTCGAGCAGGCGGGCGCGCAGCAGGGCAGGCTGGTCGGGGCTGTTGCGCGGGTCGGCGTAGATGCGCTCGCGCATGTCCTCGTCGTCGATGTACTTGCGGGCCTGGGGCAGCAGGGCCGAGCTCACCTCATCGCCGGTATATTTTTCTTCCAGCAGCACCAGCTTGCCGCGCAGGCGCTCGTTGGCCTCGGCCGAGCCGAGGTTGTCGGCATCGGCGGGCACGTAGAAGATGCGCGGATGGGTGTGGGGCACCCCCAGGGCCAGGGCCAGCGGCGTCACCACCAGGGCCCCGTAGGGGTTGCCGGCCGAAGTAGCATCGCGCAAGCCATTGGCCAAAAACGTTTTTTGGTAAAATTCAGGCAGAATGCGCGCCGGGTCTTTATCCAGTGAGCGAATCACAAATAACTGTTTGTCAGGGGATTGTAGGGTAAGGCTGGTGCTTTGGAAGCCGCCCCCCAGCTTGGTGGGCGTCAGCGGGCCGGCCGTGGGCACCGCCTGGCCCAGGCGCAGCACGGGCACGCGCACTGGTGCGGCCCACACGGCGCGGTGGTGCGCCCCAAAAAACACTTTGTAAAGCCCGCTGTGGTGGTTGTACTGCCGGCCGGCCGTGGCCCACACGCTATCGGGGGTAGCCGGCCGGCCGGCCGGGTCCGTGGCCAGCCGGGCATCGGGCTGAAAGTAATTGCGCCGGACGCAGCCAGTGGCTAAGCTCCCCACCAAGCCGCCGGATAATAATAATAAGGTAACAGAGCGCAAGAGAAGCCAGAATAACGGGTGCAAGGCGGCAAGGGCCGCGTCAGGCCTTCTAACGTAGCTGCATCGGAAAAGATGGGGTTCCGTGGGCCCCTGCACTGGGCAACCCCACCAGCCCGCCTTGCGCTATACGGAGAAATTACGTTACTTTATGAAGAAGGCGGCGCTGCTGGCTTCCCGGTGTAGGTGCTACTAATTACCAAAAAAACAAGGAGTAACAACTGGGTGCTGCTGGCGGCGCTTGGCCTGGGGCTGGGCGGCTGCGCGGCCCCCACTACGCCCGCCCCCGGCGAGGCCGGCCCGGTTTTCAACGCCGATTCTAGCACGGTGCGGGTGGCGGCCGGGGCGCACTACGCCCGGCGCGGCTGGTGGTGGCAGCGGCTGTGGGGCCGCCACTACCGCCAGCTGTGGGCCACCCCGGTTACCGCGCCGGTGCTGCGTCTGGGGGCCATGGGCCTGCAACCCGTGCGGGTGGGTGGCAGCTTCCAAACCAACTCGCTGCACCTGCGCACGCCCGATGGCCGCGATTTTGTGCTGCGCTCCGTGGACAAAGACCTGCGCCAGTCGCTGGCGGCGGGCTGGCTGAGCCGCACGGTGGCCCCCGTGCTGCACGACCAAACCTGCGCCGCGCCGCCCTACGGTGCCTACGTGGCCGCCCGGCTGGCGCCCGCTGCCGGCGTGTTTCACACCAACCCGCGCCTGGTGTACCTGCTGCCCGACACGGCGCTGGGTCGGTTTCGGGCGCAGTTTGTGCCGGCGCTGTACTTGCTGGAGGAGCGTCCCGACCGCGACCAGCGCCACGCGCCCAGCTTTGGGGGTGCGCACCGGGTAGTGGGGTCCGATAGTATGCTGCGGCAGGTGCTGCGCGGCCCGGCCACTCACCTGGCGGCACGCCCCTACCTGCGCGCCCGCCTGCTCGACCTGCTGGTGGGCGACTGGAGCCGCCGCGCCGACCAGTGGCGCTGGGCGGCGTTTCCGGCGGCGGGGGGCGGGGTGGTGTTCCGGCCCATTCCGCGCGACCGCGACCAGGCGTTTTTTCGCTTTGACGATGGCTGGCTCACGCGGCTCATCTCGTGGGTACGGCCTCGCTACCAGAGCTTTAACTCTCACTTGGTGGCTGCCGATGTGGGCCCGCTCACCACCACGGCCCGCGCCCTCGACCACACGGCTCTGGCCCTGCTGCCCGAAGCTGCGTTTCTGGCCGAGGCCGACTCGCTGCGCCGCCGCCTGCCCGATGCCGTGCTACTGGCCGCCCTGCAAACCGTGCCCGCCGAGGTGCGCGCCCGCATGACTCAGGAGCTGCTAGCGGCCCTGCGCGCCCGCCGCGCCGCCCTGCCCGCCGTGGCCCGCCGCTACTACGAGGTGTTGCAAGAGGCGGCCGTCGTCACGGGTACCGATGCCGCCGAGCGCTTTGAGCTCATTGGCGAAGGCCCCGGCCAGCTGCGCCTGCGCGTGTTTGCCCGCCGCCCGCCTCGGCCCGACAGCCTACTCGGCGAGCAGCGCTACGATGTGCGCCGCACCACGCGCCTCAGCATCTACGGCCTGGGTGGCAAAGATGAGTTTACCCTGAGCGGCCGGCTGGCCCCCGGCTTCGGGGTGCATTTATATGGCGGGGCGGGGCGCAACGTGTTTTTGCAGCAGGATATACTGGCGGCCGCCGGCCCCGGCTTCACTATTTACCCCGGCCCGGCCGATGACCTGGTGCAGGTAAGCCACACGGTGCGCGTGTTGGTGGGGGCTAATGCGCCCGCCACGGCTGCCGCCTGGGTAGCCAGCCAGTACCGCCTGCAGTTGGGCAGCCGCCCGGCCAAGTAGGGGTAGCGCGGACGTTGTGAGTCCGCGCGTGGGAGCATTAAACAACGACCCCACGCGTGAGCTCACAGCGTCCACGCTACTTCCCAATAACCAAAGGGTTTACCCCATCTACGGTGCCCTCGCTGCTCAGCACCCGAAAGCGGGCAAATAATTCTTCCGAATACCAGCCTTCGCGGCGCGTGAGCTGAATTACCTCGCGGTGCTTCGTATCGCGGTAGGCATACTGCTGCATGGCCGCCACCGAGTCCCACACGCTGAAGGTGGCCTGCCGCACCAGCGGTAGCTCGCCCAGCCCAATGGCCAGCCGCAGCCCCTGCGCACCCACTGCGGCCCGGCTCGTGGGCTCTACGTAGCGCCAGAACCGGGGCGCGCGCCGCAGCCGGATGCTGGCCCGCGTGAGCACCGCTACCGGTCCCTCCGGCTTTGTGATAAGTGTTTCATAATCAAATGGATTGCTGCCGTCCCAGAGGCCGTGCGCGACCAGGGGGGCCAGCGCTGCGCGCCAGGTTTCGCAGCTGCGCTGCTCGTAGGTGGCCCACAGCGGATGCTCCGCAAAAAAGGCGGTGGCGGCGGCCTCCGTTTCCCACACGGCCAGCAAGCCGTAGCGGTCGAGGTTGGGCAAAAAGCCGAAGCCATTGGCCGCGCCGCTGCCCAGCAGCTGAAAAAAGCGCAGCCCCGGCAGCTTGTGCAGCACGCGGGGCGAAGTACCCATTTGGGTGAGGCCCCAGTGCCGCTGGCCGGGCCGCAAGGTGAAAAGAGTAAGCGTAGTAAACATGCGTGTTGCTTAAGCAGCTATTCCTCGTCTCTTGTTTCGTAGGAGGTGATTACTTCTTGCCAAAATTCGTTTTCAGCCTCCGGTACGCTCCGCAAGGTGCGCAAATAAGCATCGGCATCTTCTTGTAAATCAACGAGTTTAGTAAGTAGCGTAGTAAATTCGAAAAGGGTGGCCGAAACTTTAAGCGGCGTCCAGCTGCCGGCGCCGTGGTAGGAGAAATAAACGGGAAAACCCAGGTCGCTTTCCGAAAAATCTACGTAAAAAGGGTCGTCAAAATAATTGGCGGCTATCAGGTACCAGGTGGGTTTAAAATCGCCCTCCAGCGTGCCCGTTATGTCCTCCTTAGTTACCGCATTGTACCGGTAACCCGCCTGAAAGTCACTGAAATTAGCAGCAGTAGGGTAGTGGTCTGGCAAACACATCTGGCCAACCTCAATTTCCTGGGTAATAAAGGCTTCAATTTCGGGCGGAATACGCATTTTTTATGACTAATAATTGATGCTGATTTTATCCTGATAGCAACTTTCGAAAATGCCGTTTTTGCTAGCCAGCTTGAGGTGCATTCCTCGTTGAAAGCCCTCCTTGCTTAAGGCATCTATTATCCAATTAAAATCGAACAATGGCGGCCTCACAACAAGGAACATCTTGTAAGAAATATTGCCGGAGGAATGTTCTGATTTTTGCTCCACCAGAAAATGCGCGCGTTTAATGTAAACTTTATTTTTAAGTAAGATATTGGTAATCAAGTAGAAGATATTGTCATCACAAATTTCGTCTAAATTACTAAGGCCATAGTATGAAGCCAAAACAGCCACTGGAAATTCGATTAGAATTTCCAGTGGCTGTTCATAGTCAATCTCGATTTGCAAACTAGCCATACCTATAATTACCAGCGTTGAGTATTAACCAAAAACGAGTGGTAATTTAAAGACGGCACAGCCGCTAAAAACCGGCAATTACGTGTAAATCAACTGCTGCTTAGAGCTTCACCTGGGCGTGCTCGTTCACGTCGTCGTCTTTGCTGGCTTCGCCCGTAATTACGGCGCGGGCGTAGCCGTAGGCCCGTGAAAGCACTCCGCTGGGCGAGTCCCAATACTCAGCCTTATCAATGGCTATCTTGAGAATCATGATGCTGGGGTCTTCCTTGCCTTTGGGGAACCAGGCGCGCATGTCCTCGCTCCACAGCTCAGCAATTTTGGCCTCGTCGCGGTAGGCGCTGGCGTGGCCCGATACCGACACGTACACGTTGTTGCTGGGGTTGGCGTAGCTCAAGTTTACTTGGCTATCCTTTTTTACTTCGTACACCTTGGCCGACTCCTTGTCGGTGAAGAACAGCAGCGAGCCGTCGGCCTCCGGCTTGATGGTAGCCATGGGGCGGCTGTGCAGTGCCTGGCCTTCGTCGAAGGTGGTGAGCATGGCAATGCGCACGTCCTTAATTTTTTCAAACAGCTTGCTGAGGTCGTGGGTGACGGGGGTTTTCGAATCAGACATGGGAAAAGAGGATTGTAAGAGATAAGCCCGCGCCGGCCAGCGGCAGCGGGTGGCCTTAGCTTACGGCTGAACCCCCAACTGGTTTCCTGGTTAGCAGCGGCAGGCGGGGCCAACAGCGCCCGGCCGGCCCGCTCGCCGCATTGCTCCGCTATGAATTTTCTGGCTCACTTGTTCCTCGCCGGCCCGCCGGCCGCCCCGGCCTACGCCGGCCAGCTGCTGGGTCAGTTTATTGCCGACTCGGTGCCCGGCCGCCGCTTCGAGGCGTATCCGGCCGCGGTGCAGGCCGGTATTCGGGCGCACCGCGCTATCGACACATTTACCGACCAGCACCCCGTGGTGCGGCGCAGTACGGCTCGCCTGCGCACGGCCGGCACCGGCAAATACGCCGGCGTGGTGTCCGATGTATTTATGGACCATTTTCTGGCTCGCAATTTTCACGAGTTTTCGGCCGAAGCACTGCCCGACTTTACCCAGCGTGCGTATGCGCTGCTGGCCACGCAGCAGGCTGATTTTCCGGCGCCCGTGCTGCATTTCTTTCCGCATCTGGTGCAGCACAACTGGCTGCTGCACTACGCTGAGCTAGCGGGCATTGGCCGCGCCTTGCAGGGCTTGAGCCGCCGGGCGTCGCCCGGCTCGGGCATGGACACGGCCGTGCACGAGCTGGCGCGCCACTACGCTGCTTACGAGGCCGACTTTCGGGAGTTTTTTCCGCAGCTGCAAGCCTACGCGGCCGGGCTGCTGCCCTAGCTGGCGGGCCGCTCCTGGCCGGGCTTGGCCGTGAGCTTCAGGTAGAGGATAATGCTGGCCAAAACGCCGCATATCAGGTTGGTGAGCAGGATGGGCAGGTTGTCGATAAGCACCGCATACACGGCCCACAGGCAAGTGCCGGCAAATAGTATCAGGAAGGTGGGCAGGGAAAGCGCGCTGGTATCGCGGGTCTTGATGGTGCGATACGCCTGGGGCACGTAGGCCACGGTGGTAAGCAAGGCAGCGATGTTGCCGATAATAGTAGCAAGCGTCATGCGCAGAGTGGGAAAAGGACGAAAAACAAAAGCCGGGAGCTGCCCGCCAATCGGCGGGCAGCTCCCGGCTCACAAAGTAAGGCGGGAAAGAAGGAAGAATCAGGGGGTAGGAAGGTAGAATTAACCAGTGATTAATTCCCCGTTTTTAGCTACTGATGCTTCCCTGCTCACTAGTGCTGGTGGCCGCCGTCGCCGTGTACGTGGCCGTGGGCCAGCTCCTCGGTGGTAGCGGGGCGCACGTCCTGGATTTTACCGTCGAAGTGCATCATCATGCCGGCCAGCGGGTGGTTGAAGTCCATCGTGATTTGCTCCTCGCCAATTTCAACTACTTTGGCTTGCATGTGGTGGCCTTCGTTGTCGGCCATGGGCAGGTAGTTGCCCACTTGCAGCATCTCGCTATCAAGCTGACCGTCAATTTCAAACACCTGCTTCGGAATTTCTACCACGGCCTGCTGGTCGTAGTCGCCGTAGCCCTGCTCGGGCGTGAGCGAGAAGCTAAACGAATCGCCGGAATTTTTGCCATCGAGCTGCTGCTCAAACTCTTCGGGCAGGCCGCTGTGGCCAAAAAGGAAGACCATCGGCTCATCAGCCTCGGCTTGCTCAACTAATACTTTCTGCTGGTTTTCGTCGGTTACGGACAGGTCGTAGGTCAGGGTTACGACGGAGTTCTGGGCAATGGCGGCCATAAAAAGAGTGGGTTAATGTTGGCCGCAAAGGTAGGGCTGCGGCGAGTTGGGAGTCGAAAAAGAACGTCCTGCTACCGAAGGAAACCGCGTGCTCGCCTAAGTAAGCCCAACGGTTGGGGCTGGTTGCGGAGGGGAGTGGCTTGTTTCGGCAACAGGACGTTCTTTTTTACTGCGTAGCTTTTACTTTACGGCCTCCACCAGCAGGGCCTCCATTTTCTGGGCGGCTTTCAGCTCGTGGCTCCAGAAGCGGTGGTGCGCGATGGCCTCCATAGACTGCGGGGCCAGGTCGCTCATCACGTTGCCAGTGGCTATTACAACTCCCTCTGCGCCCACAATGTCCATTGCGCCGGGGTAGGCGGCGGCTTTGAGCAGGTCTGCGCCCTCGGCCGAGGCGGCGCTGGGCTTGCAGTGCTTGAAGGCATCGTGCACAAAGCGCACGGCGTCCGCGTCCTGCGTCAGCAGCTGCACGCTGCTGGCTCCGCCCGGCCACGTACACGGCATCAAACAAGGACGAGGAAGTGCTCTGGAACGTCCAGTTGGCCATTATTTCCTGGCCGCCCTGGCCCTTGATGGTGCCCAGGTGCGTGGCCACGATGGCGGTTTGTGCGCCGGCATCCATCAGCGTTTTCATCAGCGCGCCAATGGCCGCCACGTCGGCCCCATCGGTGGCCAGAATAGCAACCTGCCGGGTTTTGATGTCCTTTTTATTGGCGTTGGCCGGGCTGTTGGCCGCCATGCTGAGCGCGGCCGAGCTATCCACGGTCGGCTTGGCCGTGCCCGACTGGTAGCCGGCCGGGTTGGCCTCGGCGGGCACGCCCAAGTTGAGCTGCGTACCGTTGAGCTCCGGCACGCGCATGCCCAGGCCCAGGGCCACGCGGTGGGCCAGTTCGTGGTCTACCTGCGCCAGCAGCAGAATGGTGCGCTTGCGCACAGCCAGCGTCTGCACGTGGCCTAGCTCGAAGCGCAACGCCTTGACGATGTGCAGCTTCTCAATCTCGGTCTGGCTATTCCAGAAGAACTTGGCCTGGCTGTAAAAGTCGATGAAGCTCTTGCGGCGGCGGCGAATTTTGGCCCCGTCCGCGCGGGCATGGGTGCTCACGAAGCCGCCCTCGCTCTGCTTGGCCTGCTCAGGGAAGTTGTCGTTCAGCAGGTTGGGGCTGTAGGCCGTCTTGCCCTTGTTGATGGTCTGGCGCATGTGGCCGTCGCGCTGCCCGTTGTGAATAGGGGCCAGCGAGCGGTTAATCGGAATCTCGTGGAAGTTGGGGCCGCCCAGGCGCTTAAGCTGGGTGCCGAGGTACGAAAACAGCCGGCCTTGCAACAGCGGGTCGTTCGAGAAATCAATGCCCGGCACCACGTGGCTGAGGCAGAACGCGACCTGCTCGGTCTCGGCAAAGTAGTTGTCCACGTTGCGGTTGAGCACCATTTTGCCGAGCATCTGCACCGGTACCAGCTCCTCGGGAATGAGCTTGGTAGCATCCAGAATATCGAAGCCGAACTTCATTTCGTCTTCTTCCTCAATCACTTGCACGCCCAGCTCCCACTCGGGGTAGGCCCCCATCTCGATGCAGTTCCAGCGGTGGAAGTCGGGGTCGTTGCCCGGAATCTGCTGCGCCTCTTCCCAGGCCACCAAGTGCACGCCCTGCTTGGGCTTCCAGTGAAATTTTACGAAGCGCGACTTGCCCTCGGCGTTAATCAGGCGGTAGGTGTGCACGCCGAAGCCCTCCATCATGCGCAGGCTGCGCGGTAGGCCGCGGTCGCTCATCACCCACAGCAGCATGTGTATGCTTTCGGGGTTAATGGAGATGAAGTCGTAGAACATGTCGTGGGCCGAGGCGGCCTGCGGAATCTCGTTGTGCGGCTCGGGCTTCACGGCGTGCACGAAATCGGGAAATTTCATCGAGTCCTGGACGAAAAACACCGGCATATCATTGCCCACGAAATCATAAACGCCTTCTTCCGTGTAAAATTTCACCGCGAAGCCGCGCACGTCGCGGGCCAGGTCGGTGCAGCCGCGCGAGCCAGTCACCGTCGAGAAGCGGGTGAAAATGGGGGTTACCGCGCCCAGCTGCAAAAACGCGGCGCGAGTCAGGTCAGTGGCGTTGCCATAGGCTTCGAAGTAGCCGTGGGCGCCCACGCCCCGGGCGTGAATTACCCGCTCAGGAATGCGCTCGGGGTCGAAATGCGTAATTTTTTCGCGTAGCAGAAAGTCTTCTAGCAGCGTGGGGCCGCGGTCGCCATCCTTGAGCGAGTTCTGGTCGTCGTTGATGCGCAAGCCCTGGTTGGTAGTCAGGAATTGCCCGCAGCCATCCTCGCGGTTCTGGGCTAGCTCGTCGGTTTGGGGGTGCTTACCATGTCTTAATGGTTTTGCTTCGCCAGTGGTTTCTGGTCCATAAACAAAAGTGGATTAGGAAAAGGAAAGGAAGATAAATTTTTGCCAACGAGCTTCCAGGCCAGCGGGTTAGCTTAAATTCTCCTTAATAAAACCACCGCGGAGGGCTACTGCCTGAGCGTCAAAACCGGTCTTTTTAGTAAGGTGGAGGTAATTCTTATAAAAAGAATTTTATTCTGTAACCGGGGCCCGCCACCGGGGCGCGGCCGCACAACTTCGGTTCGCTCCGGGGCGTAAAGGGGTGCTCCTACTTGCCTGAAAATCAAATGAAAATCCTTTTCCTGCCGCTAGCCGCACTGGCCAGCACGACCCTGCTCATCGGCTGCGGCCCCCAGCAAGCTGAAGATAAAAAAGTGGTGGCGACAGCCCCCGCTAAGTCGGTTGAACTGGCCGATACCGCCACCCAGGGGGCTAAGCCGCGCCTGATTGCCACCTTCCCCGACTCTATGAATACGCCCGATGGCCTGGCCCTGCTGCCCGATGGTCGGGTGCTGCTCTCCATCCCCAACATGGCCGATAACAGCTATCCGGCCCGCATTGTGGAGCTAACCGCCGGCGGCTACAAGCCCTTCCTCAGCCACCTGCCTCCCGAGCCCACCACCAAGCACGCCGCCCCGATGGACCTGGCAATGGGCCCCGATGGCAACTTGTACTACGCTGAAAACCAATACGAAAACAGCAAGGATTTTAAATCGCGCCTGATGCGGGCGCTGATGAAAAACGGCAAGCCCACCGGTACCATCGAAACGGCCGTGGACAACTTTGCCCTCGCCAACGGCACGGTGTGGAAGGGCAACGACCTCTACGTGACCGACAGCCAGTGGGACCTGCCCGATAACGACAAGGGCAGCGCCATCCTGCACTTCACGCTGGCCGAGCTGAAGCCCGGCACCACCATCCACCTCAAGCCCAAAACCAAGGACCCGCACGTACTGGCCATGTTCACAACTACCGTGAACGAAACCGGCGTCGATAACGGGGCCGACGGCATCGACTACGACAGCCAGGGCCGGCTTTACACCGGCTCGTTCGGCGATGGTGTGCTCTACCGCGTCACGCTCAAGCCCGATGGCAGCTACGCCAGCCAGGAAATCGTGCCGGTGGCCGGCCCCAAAATCCCCTGCATCGACGGCTTCGTCATTGACCGCGCCACCGACAAGGCCTACATCACCAGCGCCCGCCTCAACTCGATTGACGTGGTGGACCTAAAAACCAACGCCCACAGCATCTTGGCCCGCAACGGCGACACCAACGGCGCGGGCGGCCGCCTCGACCAACCCGCCGAGGTGCTGCTAAAAGGCAAGCAGTTGCTTATCTCGAACTACGACAACCCGGTGCCGCACTTCGTCAACACCAAGTCAGATGCCCCGCACACGGAGTCGGCGATTGATTTGCCGTAAGTGTGTAGCTGCGTCACTGCTGTTGCGCGCCACAAGGACTGATTGTCTACCAACGGTCCCTCTGGGTCCGGGTCCCCTTTGGTGGGAGCATTTTAATTGTCAGCCAGCCTTGCCGTGAGCAGAATTGGGGATGAGTTTTCAAACAATATGCCCAGCGTTTTACTTTATGACTCTGTCAACCAAAAACTTAAACCCTTTCCACATGAAAATGACACCAGCAAAATTCCAACTCCGCACCTTGGCCACCGTATTTGTCGCCTCGTCCCTGGCATTTGGCAGCGCGGGCTGCTCCAGCACTGCTACCACTGATATGGCGAAGACGGATGCCAATGCAATGGCTACCGACTCAGCCAAGACTAGCGGCGACAACATGGGCATGGCCGACACGAGTGGGAAAAACCTGGCTGAAAACGCCACCGCCGTGCCGCAAATGAGCACCCTCACTGCCGCCCTGAAAGCCTCCGGCCTCGCCGATAAAGCCACCAGTGGTGGTCCCTACACGGTATTTGCCCCTACCAACGAAGCTTTCGATGCGCTGCCCGCCGGCACGCTTGACAACCTGCTGAAGCCCGAGAACAAGGCGAAGCTGGCTGATATTCTAACCTACCACGTAGTGCCGGGCAACGTGATGGCCGCCGATTTGAAGAATGGCCAGGAGCTAACTACCGTTGGTGGTAAAAAGCTGATGGTCAGCGTTTCGGGTGGTACTGTAACTGTAAATGGTGCCACCATTATCAAGGCTGATGTAAAATCAAGCAATGGTGTAACGCACGTAATAAACCAGGTGCTGCTGCCAAAGTAGGCTTTTCCGCCTGCTGAACCGGCAATTTAGGCTGCCAGCTTTGCTGAGTAGTCTAAAACTGGCCTGGGAGCGTTACCAATCGCTTCCCAACCCGAAAGCAACCTAAAGCGCCCCCACGTAAATTAGAACGTGGGGGCGCTTTATGCTTGCCAGGCTTGTTAGTAATTGGTTGTCAATACGTTGTATCAGTTACTCGAAAAACAGCGTTAGGCTTCCGTGAATCCAACCTAACGCTGTTTTTGCATAAAATACTGATTAGCAGTGAATTAATTAACATCCTTGCTTACGCCAGCTCCCAGGCGGTGCGGTAGCCGCCCACGCGCTCCACGTATTCCAGAAACGCCTTGTAGAACGGGTGCGAGCCCAGCGTAGACGAATCGCCCACGAGCAGCAGCTTTTTGCGGGCGCGCGTCATACCCACGTTCATGCGCCGGATGTCGGAGAGAAAGCCGATTTCGCCGTGCGAGTTGCTGCGCGTCAGGGAGATAGCGATAATATCGCGCTCCTGGCCCTGGAACGAGTCTACAGTACCTACGCTCAGCTGGCGATGCAGCAGGAGGCCACTTAGCTCGTCGTTTTCCTCCACGGCATCCTTCAAGTAGTTGATTTGGGCGCGGTAGGGGGCAATTACGCCGATGCTGAGCGGGTCGTTTTCGTGGTCTACGGCGTCGTAGGGCTCCAGCAACTGGGCCAGGCGCTTGAGCAGCAGGTCGGCCTCCTCGGGGTTGGCCGTAGAGCGGCTTTCCGGAATGGTAATTTCCTGAAAGCCAAAGCCGGCCGTGTCCAGAAACTCGACCGGCAGGTCGGGGGCAAAGCGTAAGTCGTAGGCTTCGAGGCCGTTGTGGGCCACGGTGGGCGAAGCCACCAGGCGGCCCTCGTAAAACTGCTCGGAGCTGAACTGCATTATCTGCTCGTGCATGCGGTACTGTACTTGCAGCATGCGGCTGGCCTCGGGCTGGCGCTTGATGCCTTTCTCGAAAAGTGTTTCGCGCAGGCCGTCGCGGGCCGCTTTTTCGCTTTTCACGGTGGGCGGCAGCTGCTGGTGGTCGCCGGCCAGCACCACGCGCTGGGCCTTGGAGATGGGTATCCAGCAACCCGGCTCCAGGGCCTGGGCGGCCTCGTCGATAAACACCGTTTCGTAGGTGAGGTGCCGGATGTTGCGGTTGCTGGCACCCACTAAGGTGCAGGTAATCACCTGCACCTGTTCGAGTAAGTCCTCGGTAATGTAGCGCTCCAGGCCGTCGGCTTCCTGGTGCATGGCCCGCGCTTCCTCCTTGAGGTGGCGGCGCTGCTCGCGCTCTTCCCAGCCAAAGGTGCGGGTTTGCTTGCTGGCCAGCTCGCGGTACTGCTCGGCGGTTTGGCGCAGCGAGCGCAGCTCGCCGTAGCGCTTGTGGGCCATCACCTGGGCATCGAGGGTATGCTCCAGCAGCAGGTCCGACACGCGCGAGGGGTTGCCCATGCGAATGACGTTGACGCCGCGCTCGGCCAGCTTCTCGGTGAGCAGGTCCACGGCCGTGTTCGAAGGCGCGCATACCAGCACGCGGCGCTCGCGCCGGATGGTTTCCAGAATGGCCTGCACCAGCGTGGTGGTCTTGCCGGTGCCGGGCGGGCCGTGGATAATGGCCACATCCTGAGCCGCTTGCACGTGGCGCACGGCTGCCAGCTGGCTCTCGTTGAGCGGGCTGGGGTAAAAAAGGTCGTCGGCTTTTTCCTGGCGGAAGCGGGCGGGCTTGGCCCCGAGCAGAATATCGCGCAGGTCGGCCAGGCGGTCGCCGTAGGCGCCCATCACCTTACCCAGCGCGTAGTCCATCTCGCGGTAGCTCACCTCATCAAAGGTGAGGTCGATGCCCAGCTTGCCGCCCTCGTGCACCCAGTCGGGCAGGTCTTCCTTTGTGGTGGCCAGCAGCAGTTTATTGCGCCGCACGCTGGTAATGACGCCGCTGAGCGTGGGCCGGTCGGTGGCGGCGCGGCCGGGCACATTGCCGAACAGCGACGCGTTTTTACCCACCTGAAACAGGTGCAGCCCCTGCTGCCCGGCGGGCCGCTCCAGCTCAATCACGACCTTGCCGCCGAAGCCCACGTCTTCCTTGGTAATCGTGACGGGGTACCAGGTGAGGCCGCGCTGCTGGCGCTCCTGGATGCTGGCCTTGGCGTTTTTGAGCTTAAACTGCTCTAAATCTTCTTGTTGCTCTAGCTTGAGCAATGCCTGCACGCGGCGCAGCTCCTTCTCAATGGCGTAGGGCTCGGCGTGGGGGAGGGTACTATCGGTCGACAAAAGACAGGGATATAATTTTCGTTGGAGGGGTAACAACGGAAAAGGCAAATGAGTGGCCGAAGGTCGGCATTAATTGGGCAAGCGGACGGCGCGAGTACTTTAGCCCGCGCAACCTGGCCCTCTTTTCACATTCCGGTTAGTTCTATATGTCTGCTCTCTCTCTGGCTACTGCTGGCTCAACTGCCATTCCCACCCTGGAGTGGGCCGAATACAAGTGGCTGGGTACCATTGCGCTACATAATTGGGAAGCCTTCAACCAAGGCCGGGGTACCTGGAAGGCCGTGCGAGCCGCCACCAATGCCCGGCGGCGCAAGCGCGAGAAGCACGCCGGCCAGGAACGGGATAGCTACGGCCCAAACGACGACCCGCTGGAGCTGGATGTAGATTCGCCCGTTGTGAATGTGCAGTTGCCGCCCAGACCCGAGCAGGTGCGGGCCTACGAGTGGCTACTCGCACACGAAAGCGAGCTGCTGCAAGCTACGCTGGCCTATTTTTACCGGCACTGGTGGACCATCCTGCTCACTTACAGCTACGACGATGACGATAATGCCAATCGCCACAGCCTGCCCGCTAAGCTGCGCGCCCCCGAAGAGCTGCGCGGACTAATCGAGCTGCACCGCGTTTATATAAAGGGTGAGCATACCGACGGCGTGGCGCACATCGGGCTGGCCCTGAGCTGCGATTGGGATACCGAACATGGCATGGGGGTGTACACCTGCCGCAGCGAAGTACTGGGCTTCGGGAGCAGCGACCTGGCCGCTGGCGACCTGGACGATGCTTTTGAGCTGGATGAAGAGGGCGACGAATAGGTGCGGAGCCTTACTTAACTGAACAATTCACCTAGAGGCTATCCAAATAGGGATTGTCATACTGACGAAGAAAGCATCCTATCAGGCTAGAACAAGTCGTCCAAACGTGATAGGATGCTTTCTTCGTCAGCATGACAATCCCTATTCGGATAGATTCTAAGTATAAATAATTGTCATTCAGCAAAAAAGCTAATCTCACTTACTGCTGCCAAACAGGTAGGCCGCTGCTAAAGTAAAGCAGCGATTGTGGTAGGAAGGAGCGGCTCTGCCTTTGCCAGCGGGGTACTCAGCCCCGAGGTTGCGCAGGCCGTAGCTGTATACCAGCTGCACCTGCAGATGCTGCCCCCCCACGCCCATGCCCAGCTGCCCGCCCGCATCGAGCCCCCGGCTATAGTAGGTGTGGCTGGAATAGTTGGTGTTATACGTATCGCCGGGCGCTACATTGCCCGAGTCGCCACCGCCGCCCTGAAATGTGCCGCTTGTATAGGCCTGTGAGGTAGACTTGTAGCTGCCGCCGCCCAAGAAGCCGGCGTAGGTACCCGCCAGCAGCAGCAGTCCCTGGCCGTTTGGGGCCGAGCTATATTGCAGGCGCAGCGGGAGCACTAGGTAGTTGAAGCGAAAATCGTAGGTTTCGGTATAGGTGTAGGTGTAGCTGGAGTACGCGGTGAAATAGCTGTTTTCGACGTGGGCCCCCTTTTGCGAAAACAACAAGCCCGACTGCAGGGCATAATGCGCCGCCAAGTCGAACTGCACCTGCGCGCCCGCCTCCAGGCCCGGCCGGTACGAGTTGCTGCTCTTGTCGCTGGAGGTAATGTCGGGGAATGCGTAGTTGCTGCCCGCGTAATTGAACCCTAGCTGGGGGCCGAAGCGAAAGCCCGCCTGGGCAAAAGCAGCGGGCGCTGCCAGCAGTAGGCCAACGGTGAGTAAAAATTTATTCATTTAAAGCATTTAAAAAAGATTGGAGGAAGCAAAAGTATGGGCTGCTAGTTGTATAGTCCCACAAAGTCATGGGTAGGGTCACGAGTGAAGATAGTAGGATTTTTTGTATACTCGGCGCAGACAAACTCGTAGGGGGTCTGGCCCCGTAGCTTTTTGAGCCGCTTAGCCCCGTTAT
>NZ_JASITD010000013.1:0-60830 GCF_030063445.1 Hymenobacter sp. H14-R3
GACCTTACCCCTGCCTATGCCCCGACCCGCCCCCCCGCCACCGCCCGCTGCCCGCCCCGAAGCCGACCTGCTGTGGCAGCTGCGGCCGTCGCGCATTGTGCTGCCGGCCCTCATCGGCCTGAGCGTGGTGGCGTTCCTGTTCTGGCGCTCGTATAAGCCCGGCGACCTCGCGCCGCTGGCCAATGCCAAGTGGGAGTGGCTGGTAATCACGCTGTTGGTGTTATGGGCCCGCGATCTGGGCTACATCTACCGCATCCGGGGCATTGCCGAGGGCGCGCTGAACTGGCGGCAGTCGTTTGGGGTGATTGTGGTGTGGGAGTTTGCCTCGTGCGTGCTGCCCTCGGCGGCGGGCGGCACGGCGGCGGCCCCGGTTATCCTCAGCCGCGAAGGCATTCCGCTGGGCAAAGCCATTGCCTACACCATCGTGACGGCCTTTCTCGACAACCTCTACTACGTGCTGATGGTGCCGCTGGTGGTGTGGCTGGCCGGCGACGGCCTCTACCCGCAGGGCCTGCAATCGGCGTTTGTGCAAACGCTGCGGGCCATTTTCATCTTCAGCTACGTAGCAGTGTCGGCCTACTCGGCCCTGCTGATGTACGCACTCTTTATCAACCCGCGCTCGGTGCGGCGGCTGCTGGTGCGGCTGGCGTCGCTGCGGGTGCTGCGGCGGTTTCGGCGGCTGGCCTACCGGCAGGGCCAGGAAATGGTGCTGGCTTCCAAGCACTTGCAAGGGGCGGGAGCGGCCTACTGGTGGCGCGCCAGCCTAAGCACGGTCTTCGTCTGGACGGCCCGCTACGCCGTTATCGGCTGCCTCATTGCGGCCTTCACGCCCATGAGCACGGGCACGTTTCTATTCATTTTTGCCCGCAACATCACCTACAAAGTGGTGTTGCTACTGGCCATCACGCCGGGCGGCGCGGGCATTGCCGAGGGCGCGTTTCCCACGTTTTTCGGCCACTTCATGGGCTCGGCGGCCATGACGAGCTTCCTGGTGCTGCTCTACCGCATCGTTACCTACTACTTCTACCTGGCGCTGGGCGTAGCCTACCTGCCGCGCTGGCTGGCCGGGGCGGGCCGCCGGCCGGCAGCCCCGGCTACGGCTGGGCCACCGGCGGCGCAGTAGCCGGCGTAGCCCCCGCCAGCGGCCCGCCCGGCCGCTGGTAGCCCGCCCAAAACTCGGGCCGGTAAGGCACCTCGACTGGCACCGGCACCTCCCCTTTCGACTTCGGTTTTGGCTTGGGGGCCGGGGCCGGGCCAGCCTCGGGCAGGGGCTGCAAGAACTGCTCAACCAGCGTTTGGTAATAAAAGGGCTGCTGGCTGTTGAGCGTGCGGCCGGCGCGCTGGCTCTGGCCGATGCTGCGGCGGGCGTAATAGCGGCCGTTGGTGGCCTTGGCGTAATCCACGGTGTGAGTGCTGCGGTCGGCGCTGAATACCTGGCTGTAGAGCTGCGCCAGCCGGGTCTGGCGGCCGGCGTTTTTGCGAGCCACGCCGTTGAAAGTAGCCGTGTCGAGCTGCCACAGCGCCTCGTAGCGCAGCACAGCGTAGTCGCGCTGGCGCACCAGCAGCCGGCCCTGGTACACGCCCGTGAGGTAGGTGCCAGTACTGCGCAGGTTGGCCCGCCGGGCGGCGAAGCTCAGCACGTACAGCGTTTCGTTGCCCTGCTGGCGCGTGCTGTCGAGCTTGAGCGTGAACTTGCGCAGGTTGCGGGCCACGAAAAGCGGCGAAATTCGCACCGGGTCGGCGGTGCCAGGCGTAAAGCCTTGCACCCCACCCAGTTCGTCCCGCCGCTGCCGGGGCCCTCGCTGCGCCAAAATATGCTGCTGCTGCACCTGCACCTCCGGCCCTTCCTCCAGCATCAGAAAGCCACCCCCAAAGTGCCGGTAGCCGGCCGGTACCCGCATGCGGCTCACCGTTTCGGCTTCGTAGCGCAGCGTGTCGAAGTTGCTGAGGCGGCGGTACGCATACACCTCCGTAGCGTAGTCCTGCTGCTCATAATTAGTGGGAATATTTTTGATAATCCGCTTCATAATCACCACCGGGTCGAGGGGCGCGGCGGCCACCCGCACCTCATCGAGCGCGTAAGTGGCGGGGGCCATTAATACGGTCAACTCTTCGCTGCCGCGCGGCGATTGCACCACGCTCACCTCATAGCCCAAACTACTGACCTGCAAGGCAGTAGGCCCCGGCAGCGGCAACGAGAACCGCCCCTGCGCATCGGCCACCGTGCCCCGGCCCTGGCCCGCCACCTGCACCGAGGCGTAGGGCACCGGCGCGCGGCGGCGCTGGTCGAGCACCACTCCGCGCACCGTGCGCAGCCCCGATACATCGGCTGCCGCCACCGGGCGGCCCAGCGTGGCCCCGCCCCGGCCGGGCGCGGGGTTGAGCGAGCCGGGCGGGCGGCTGGCCAGCGCGGCCGCCGCGGCGCTGTCGCCCTTGGCGGCCGGCGCGGCGGCGGTGGCCATGCTATCGGCCGCCGCTAGGTGCGGCGGCGCCACGCTGCGCAAAAACAGGAAGCCATCCACCACTTCGCTCCAGGGGCCGGCTAGTGGCTGGTAATCAAAGGCATAGGTGGTAAGCTGGAGGCCGGGTGCATCGTGCTTCAGGCTCACGAAGGCGTAGGGCGAGTCGAGGGCCAGCAGGCTGGCCTCCAGGGTGCCGGGCGCGGGGGTGGGCACGGGCTGGCCAGCGGTGCCCACCAGGCCGTGGGTGCCGCCGCCCGCCAGGGTACCCAGGATGTACACTTGGTTGGGGCCCAGGGCCGCTTTCACAGCGCGGCCCATGGGGCGGTAGGCACGCAGCTCCTCGCTGCCCAGCGTTTCTACGTGGTTGGCGAAGTGCGGCAGCGCGCCCCAGCACACCACTTTTTCGGTGGGGTGCTGGCGCAGGTACCACAGCAGGTTATCCGCCATTTGGGCGTCGCGGGGGTTGCTATCGGCGGCCACGAAGGTGGCGGCGGTTTTAGCGTTGGGATTGTGGGTGGCGTAGTCGCGGGCCAGCGCCCGCAGGCTGCGCAGGCACTGCTGCCAGAACACCGCCTCGTTGCGGCGGGCGGCGCCGGGCGCGGCGGCCGCCTGGCGCAGCAGCGGCTCGGCCTTGTCCAACTCGGCCTCGAAGGCCGCCAGCGGCTGGGTGAGCGGCAGCTCATAATGCTCCTGCAGGTAGCTGGTCGCCTCGCCCAGCAGCTCGAAGTTGATGCTCTTAGCTCCCTTTGCTTCGTCCAGAAAATCCTCCAGGTCGTCTATCAAATCGTCGCTATAGTCGCCGGTCAGCTGGGGGTCAAACCCCATAATGCGCAGGCCATCGGGCCCCACCAGCGGTACCACCGCCTGAAACTCCCGCGTGCGCATCCAGATGGGGAACACGCTGCTTTGCAGGTTTTTAAGCACCGACTTGCCCGCCCCGATTGCCCGCTGCGCCTTGTACAGGTCAAAGAAGCCGCTCTCCATGCCCAGCGTGGTGAAGCCCATGCGCTGCTGCAAAAAGGCCAGCAGCCGGGCCTTGGCCGCCAGCACGTTGCCCTCGCCGTGGGTGGGCTCGCCCAAAAACACGACCCGCGCGCCCCCAATTTCGGCCCGCAAAAACTCCAGCTCCGCAAAGGTGGTATCGGTGGGGGCCACGCTGCGCAGGGCGCGCAGGGGCAGCGCCGCCGGGGTCTGCGCCCGTGCCTCAAACGGCAGCATCCCAAGCAACATCCAAAAAATCAGTCCTTTACAACTAGCGTGCATGAGCGCAAATACTTAAGTTAGCCGCGCTGCCTTCCGCGGGCAGCCTTCTTACAAACTACGGAACCAGCCGGCCCGGTATGCCAGCTTCCGCACTACCAAAAAAAGCCCCGCTCCGTTACCGGGGCGAGGCCTTGGGGTGGGCATAGGCCCTTCTAGCAGCGTGGCCTACTTGCTCTTCAGCATCAGCTTGGCACCGCTGGTGCCTACCAGCGTCAGCTTGCTATCGGTCAGCGTTTCTACGTTGAAGGTGTTGCTGGTGGCGCTGCCCTCGGGCGTCATGGTGATGGTTTTGCCAGCTTGGTCAAACACATACTTGCCGCTCTGCGTGCCAGCGTAAGTGCCGCCCGACGTAAAGCTGATTTCCATGTTCTCGTCGGCATCGCTCTGCTTCATCTTGTCGCCGGCGGCATCGGTCTGCTTGTCGGTCACCCAGGCTTTGCTGCTGGTGCCATATAACATGTTAACGCCTTCTACCTTGCCTTTATCGCTGCCGCACGACGAAACGACGAACAGGAAAGCCAGTACGCTCAGCATGGAGGCAAAGTAGGAGCGGAAGGATACGGGTGAAAAATTCATACAAAAAAGAGAGAGGGTGAAAGAAAAGCCGTAACTGACTTCGGCTCTGCTTACGCACCGCTTTTTTTTTAGTTATATCTAGTAACCATCCCGCAGCACCTCCGTAAAAAGCTGCACGCCACCCAGCCCTGCTGCGGCAGCTATTCTTTCACACCCTAACCGCACTTGTCACATGGGCTTGCTCGATTTTTTGAATAACGAAGGTGATAAAAAGCCGGTTGATGCTACCCAGCCCGCCGCTGGCACCGATTTCTTCGGCAACAACAAACCCGCCGATGCCGCTGCTGGCACTACCTACACCGTAGTAAGCGGCGATTCCCTTTCCCACATTGCCAAGCAACACTACGGCGACGCCGCCAAGTGGCACCAGATATACGAGGCCAATAAGGCCATTATCGGCAGTAACCCCGACCTCATCGAAGTAGGTCAGGAGTTAACCCTACCTAGTATCTAGGTACTTTTTGCAGAAAAAAGGTGAGAAAAGCCACTCCAGCATTGGGGTGGCCTTTTTGTTTTTGGCCCCTTTTGGTTTTCTGGCTGGTTAGCATACAGGAGCCTGTAGTAATCCCCACCTTGACCTCTCAGCTTCGGAGAAAACATGCCGCATAAGACCCTTACTTTTAATTTTAAAAGTAATACTATCAAAATGAAATGCCTTACTATCTTTGCCCGGCCAAGCTCCGGCCCATTGGCTGGCGGCAACTTTCCTTTTTTGCTAGTTTATGCAACCCAAAACCCGTATCACGGTCGCCATGGGCGATGGTATTGGCCCGGAAATTATGCGCGAGACGTTGCGCGTGCTCGATGCGGCCGGCGCAGCGCTGGAGCCTGAGTTTATCGAAGTGGGCGAGGCCGAGTACCGCGCCGGCTACACGTCGGGCATCCGGCCCGAGGCCTGGGACTCGCTGCGGCGCACGGGGGTGCTGCTAAAGGCCCCCATTACTACGCCGCTGGGTGGCGGCTACAAAAGCCTGAACGTAACGCTGCGCAAAACGCTGGGCCTCTACGCCAACGTGCGGCCCAGCCGCTCGCTGCACCCGGCCGTGGCCACGCGCCACCCCAAGCTGGACGTAGTAATTATCCGCGAAAATGAGGAGGACCTGTACGCCGGCATCGAGCACCAGCAGACCCCCGACGTGGTGCAGTGCCTGAAGCTGGTGAGCCGCTCGGGCTGCGAACGCATTGTGCGCTACGCCTTTGAGTATGCCCGCCACCACGGCCGCCACCGCGTAACGTGCATGACCAAGGACAACATCATGAAGCTCACCGATGGCCTGTTTCACCGGGTGTTTCAGGAAATCGGCAAGGAATATCCCGACCTAGAGCAGGACCACCAGATTATCGACATCGGCACGGCGCGCCTGGCCGACACGCCCGAGCGGTACGACGTGGTAGTGACCATGAACCTGTATGGCGACATTATTTCGGATGTGGTGGCGCAAATAGCGGGCTCGGTGGGCCTGGCCGGCTCGGCCAACGTGGGCGACCACGGGGCTTTGTTTGAGGCCATTCACGGCTCGGCCCCCGACATCGCGGGCAAGAACATAGCCAACCCGTCGGGCCTGCTGGAGGCGGCCGTGCTCATGCTCGTGCACCTGGGCCAGCAGGAGGTAGCCGCCAAAGTGCACAACGCCTGGCTCTGCGCCCTGGAAGACGGCCAGCACACCGCCGACATATATACGCCCGGCACCAGCCAGGCCCTGCTGAGTACCAGCGACTTTGCCACGGCCGTAATTGAGCGCCTCGGCCGCCTGCCCCAGCAGCTGGAAGCCATGCAGGTGGCCCCCGCCGCACCGGCCCCCGCGGCTACCAGCCAGCCCGCGTTCAAGCGGCCAGTGGCAGAGCAGCAGCTGGTGGGCGTCGATGTGTTTTTGCGCTGGGACGGCTTCGACCCCAATGAGTTGGGCCAGCAGCTCGAAACCCTGACCGGGCACCGCCTGAAGCTCAAGCTCATCACCAACCGCGGGGTGAAGGTGTACCCCAACGGCCACGCCGAAACGTTTTGCACCGACCACTGGCGCTGCCGCTTCGTGGCGGCCACGGCGCGCGTGGGCGGCAGCCAGCCCGAGTTTACCCCCGTGCCCTTTGCCGATATCCTAGCGCTGCTGCACCGCCTCGTCGACTTTAACCTGTACGTCATCAAAACCGAGCACCTGTATTTGATGGATGGCCAGCGGGCGTTTTCGCTGGGGCAGGGCGAGTAGCGCCAGGCCAATGCAAGCGCATGGTACCCCGGCCGGGCCAGTAAATCCAGCATCTTTGGGGGCTAAACTTTTTACTGCCCCTGGCTCATGAACACGCAGCTTCGCATCGACCTCAACGACAACCTCTTCCTGCGCGACCCGCAGGATACGGAGCTGGGCCGCCGCCTGGTGGCCGAGGGCATTGTGCTCATCGACGAGCTGGGTTTCGAGCAATTCACGTTCAAAAAGCTCGCCCAGCGCATGGGCTCTACCGAGGCTTCGCTGTACCGCTACTTCGAAAACAAGCACCGGCTGCTGGTCTACCTCGTGTCGTGGTACTGGGCCTGGCTGGGCTTCCAGATTCGGTTTCATACCCACAACGTGGCCGACCCGGCCCAGCGCCTGCGCCTGATTCTGGGCATTATGACCCGCGCCCCCGCCGATGCCCCCGCCCCTACCGGCCTCAACGAGGCGGCCCTCTACCGCATTGTGGTGAACGAAGCCTCCAAGTCGTACCTCATCCGCGACGTGGACGACGAGAACCAGAAAGGCCTGTTTCAGGAATATAAGCGCCTGGTAGCCAGTATTGCGGCCGTGGTGAGCGAGCTGCAACCCGCCTACCCTTACCCGCGCGCCCTGGTGAGCACCGCGCTGGAAGCCGCCCGCAAGCAGCTATTTTTTGTGCAGCACCTGCCCTCGCTCACCGATACCAATCCGGCCAGCTCGCCCGAGAAAAACATTTATAATTTTCTGGAAAGCCTGATTTTTGGCGCGTTGCGCAGCTGAGCTGCCTGCGGGCCACTAAAATGTAGGGTAAGCGTTGGGTTGCCGGACGTGAAACGCGCCCGGCAACCCAACGCTTACCCTACATTTTTTTAGGTATTCTTGCACATTCCAAGGCTGCGACTATCTTTGCCGTTACCAATCGGTACTTCTCCGCAGCAGGCGGGGTAGTTTTAGTAAGTTTTATACAGAAGCGGCGAGAGATTAGGCTCCCTGACCCGCTGGCAACCTTCACTCGCTGAAAGGTGCCAATTCCTACCCCGGCAGCTGCTTGTGCAGCCTGGGGGGCTATAAACCGAGTACCATGGCACACGCACCCACTTTCGCTGCTTCCCCATCTACCACCGCGCTTGCGGGCGGTTCCGGGTATTTCCTGCAAATGGCTGTAGCTAGCCTGGCCCCCTGCGCCCGGCGAATGCGAATGTGCTGTTGTTGTCGAGGCTAACGCTTTCGGCGCTGTTTCCTCCTCTTTTCGTGGGTAGTATTCTTGCCGGCTGGCCAGGCCCCGGCAACGGTTAACTAATGCGGTTACTTAAGTGTAACTTATTGATTAACAAATATTTATCTTAAAGCCTCTTGCACGAAGCTTTACAGAGGAGCGAAACAGCCAACAGCGCGGAGTTTATCAAAAACTTTTTTGTCGTCGCTATTTCCCTTTGTCGCATGTCTGCTTTCGTTCAGTCTTTCCCCACTTCGCCCACCCCTTTTCAGCAAGCGCTGGCCGCTACGGCCCAGCACCTGGCCACCGTTCTGCCGCCGGCCGCTTCGCAAACTATTGACGGGGGCATTGCCCAGGTAGCCGCCGCCGGGCTGGCCCACTACGCGCTGGCCGCCGGCCAGCTAGCCCCCGATTTCACCCTGCCCGATGCCGACGGCCAGCCCCAGGCCCTGGCCACGCTGCTGGCGCAGGGGCCAGTGATACTCACTTTTTACCGCGGCAACTGGTGCCCCTACTGCAACGTGCAGCTGCGGGCCTACCAGCAGGCGCTGCCCGAATTGGCCCTGCGCGGGGCCACGCTGGTAGCCATCTCGCCCCAAACGCCCGAGGTTAGCAGCCTCACTGCCAGCGAGAAAGAACTTACCTTCCCGGTGCTCAGCGACGTGGGCAACGTGGTGGCCCGGCAGTATGGCCTGGCCTACGGCGTGGGCCCCGAGGTGGCTACCACCCTGCGCGGCGTGGGCATCGACCTGGCTACTTTCAACGGCACGGCCGCCGACGAGCTGCCCCTCACGGCCACGTTCATTATCAACACCGATGGCGTGATTGGCTGGCGCTGGGTGGAAGCCAGCTTCAAGCACCGCGCCGACCCGGCCGACATCATTCGGGCCCTGGAGCAGTTGCCGGTTCCGCAGTTGGCTTAGTAGCAGGCTCTTTTTATCTTCTTGATTTTCAATTCAAAACGCCTTTAATTTCTTACCGTCATGGCTACTCCAACCTTGCACTTCGAAACGCTGCAACTTCACGCCGGGCAAGTGCCCGACCCCACTACCGGCTCGCGTGCGGTGCCCATTCACCAAACCACCAGCTACGTGTTTAAGAGCGCGGAGCACGGCGCCAACCTCTTCGCCCTTAAGGAGTTTGGTAACATTTATACCCGCCTGATGAACCCCACTACCGACGTGTTTGAGCAGCGCTTGGCGGCGCTCGAAGGTGGGGTGGCGGCGGTGGCCGTGGCCTCGGGGCAGGCGGCGCAGTTTATTGCGCTCAATAACATCCTTCAGCAGGGCGACAACCTGGTGGCCAGCTCGTACCTCTACGGCGGCACCTACAACCAGTTTAAGGTGGCTTTCAAGCGCCTGGGCATTGAGGCGCGCTTCGTGGACGGCGACTCGGCCGACGGCTTCGAGAAGCTGATTGACGAGAACACTAGGGCGCTGTACGTCGAAACCATTGGCAACCCGAGCTTTAGCGTGCCTGATTTTGAGCGCATTGCGGCCGTGGCCAAGAAGCACGACCTGCCGCTGGTGGTGGACAATACCTTCGGCGCGGGCGGCTACCTGTTTCAGCCCCTGCTGCACGGCGCGAGCATTGTGGTGGCCTCGGCTACCAAGTGGATTGGCGGCCACGGCACCAGCGTGGGCGGCATCATCGTGGACGGCGGCACCTACGACTTTGGCAACGGCAAATACCCGCAGTTTACCGAGCCCAGCGAGGGCTACCACGGCCTGGTTTTCAACGACGTGTTTGGCAAAAACGGGCCGTTTGGTAACATCGCCTTCGCCATTCGGGCCCGGGTAGAGGGCCTGCGCGATTTTGGCCCCGCCATCAGCCCGTTCAACTCGTTCTTGCTGCTGCAAGGCCTCGAAACGCTGAGCCTGCGCGTGGAGCGCACCGTCGAAAACACCCTCAAAGTGGCCCAGTGGCTGGAGCAGCGCCCCGAGGTGGCCCAGGTAAACTACCCCGGCCTGGCCAGCAGTCCGCACCACGCCAACGCCGCCAAATACCTGAAGCGCGGCTTCGGCGGCGTGCTCTCGTTCACGCTGCACGGCACCAAGGAAACGGCCGTGGCTCTTATCGATAACCTCAAGCTAATCAGCCATCTGGCCAACGTGGGCGATGCCAAAACGCTCATCATTCAGCCCTCGGCTACCACGCACCAGCAGCTGAGCGAGCAGGCGCAACTGGTGGCGGGCGTAACGCCCACGCTGCTGCGCCTGTCGGTGGGCATCGAGCACATCGACGACATCACCGCCGACTTGGGGCAGGCGTTGGTGGCCGCCACCGCCGCTACGCCCAAGGGCGAGGAGAGCGACGAGCGCATTCTGGAGCCGGCCGCGCAGCACGCCCAGCCGCTGGAGGTGTAACGGCGCGGATTTTTTTAGCCCGCAGAGGCCGCGGAGGATTTCGCAGAAGTGGCAGAACGTGCTGCGAAACCCTCTGCGGAAAATTTAACCGGAGTTATGCATAATCAGCTTTTCCAGCTTCCCGACCCCTTTCCGCTGGAAAGCGGGCAATTAGTGGCCGGTGCCCAGGTAGCCTACCGCACCTGGGGCCAGCTCAACGCTGCCCGCGACAACGTGGTGTGGGTGTGCCACGCCCTCACGGCCAACGCCGATGTGCTGGACTGGTGGCCGGGGCTGTTTGGAGCCGGTTGTTTTTTTGACCCGGCCGACTGGTTCATCGTGTGCGCCAACGTGCTGGGCTCGTGCTACGGCAGCACCTGCCCGCTCTCGGCCGACCCGGCCACCGGGCAGGGCCGCTTTCAGGAGTTTCCGCTGGTAACTATTCGTGATATGGCGGCGGCCCACGAGTCACTGCGGCAGGAGCTGGGTTTGGCCCACATTCACACGCTCATTGGCGGCTCATTGGGCGGCCAGCAGGCGCTGGAGTGGGCTGTGAGTAATCCAGAAGTAATTGGCCACCTGGTAGTTATTGCTACCAGCGCCCGGCACTCGGCCTGGGGCATTGCCTTTAACGAGGCGCAGCGGCTGGCCATTGAGGCCGACGCCACCTACCACGAAAACCGGCCCGGCGGCGGCGATGCCGGCCTGGCGGCCGCCCGCGCCGTGGCCTTGCTCAGCTACCGCGGCTACGAGGCCTACGCCAACACCCAAACCGACCCCGACCCCGAGCGCCTGCGCGGCTTCCGGGCCAGCAGCTACCAGCGCTACCAGGGCAACAAGCTGGTGGCCCGCTTCGACGCCTACAGCTACGTGGTGCTCACCCGCGCCATGGATTCGCACAACCTGGGCCGCGGCCGGGGCGGCGTAGCGGCGGCGCTGGCCGGCATTCGGGCGCGCACGCTGGTGCTGGGCATCACCTCCGACGTGCTGTTTCCGGTCAGCGAGCAGCACGCCCTGGCCGAGGGCATTGCGGGCGCGGTGTATAACGAGTTGGATTCGGGCTTCGGCCACGATGGCTTTTTGCTGGAAACCAGCAAGATAACGCAGTCGCTGGAGCTTTTTTACGCGGCGGCGCTGGCGGCGTAGCCCGGCGCGGTAGCGCGGCTAGGGCATGAGGATAGCTAGCCAAGAACAGTTTTGGCTGGTTGCCTTTGGGCTTTAGCACCTTTTCGTATAACCATCAGGTTTTTAGTACTTTACCTTAAAATGCTTTCTGAGCTTTACAAACTGACTATGTCCTATTTCTCCGTATCTCATCGGCCACTTACGCGGCTGGCCAGCGCGCTCGCGCTGGCTGGCCTATTGGCCAGCTGCGGCGGCGGCACCAGCGCCGGCACTGCCGCCAGCGCGCCCGAAACCGTGCGGCTCGACTACGCCTATTATAACCCGCTGAGCCTGGTGCTGAAGCAGCAGGGCTGGCTCGAAAAAGACCTGGCCAAGCAAAACATCAAGGTAGAATGGGTACTGAGCCAGGGCAGCAACAAGGCGCTAGAGTTTCTGAATGGCAAGAGCATCGACTTTGGCTCGACGGCGGGCGCGGCGGCGCTCATCGGGCGGGCCAATGGCAACCCGCTGAAAGCCATCTACATCTACTCGAAGCCCGAGTGGACGGCCCTGGTTACGAATGGCAATTCGGCCATTAAGTCGGTGGCCGACCTTAGGGGCAAGCGCGTGGCCGCCACCAAGGGCACCGACCCCTACATCTTTCTGCTGCGCGCCCTCGACCAGGCCGGGCTGAGCGAAAAGGACATTGAGCTGATTCCGTTGCAGCACCCCGACGGCCGCGCCGCCCTGGCCACCGGCGACGTGGATGCCTGGGCCGGCCTCGACCCCCACATGGCCAAGGCTGAACTGGAGTCGGGCGCCCGGCTTTTCTACCGCAACCCCGAGTTCAACAGCTACGGCGTGCTCAACGTGCGCGAGGAGTTTGCCACCCAGCACCCCGCCCTGGTGGCCGAGGTGCTGGCCGCCTACGAGCAGGCCCGCGCCTGGGCCCGCGAGCACCCCGCCGAGTTGCAACAAACCCTGGCTACCGCGGCCAAGCTGAGCCCGGCCGTGGCCGCCAAGCAGCTAGGCCGCACCGATTTCAGCATCGTGCAGTTTGGCCCGCAGCAGCGCGCCACCATTGCGGCGGCCGGCGACGTGCTCAAAAAGAGCGGCACCATCGACGCCACCGTGAATGTGCAAAAGACAGTGAATGAATTGATTGACACGCAGTACGCAGCCAAGCTCGCGGCCCCGCCGGTGGCCGTGCGCTAAAGCGATTTCTAAGTCCAGATACTATTTCGGAAGGAATTAAGAATTAAAAATCGGGTAGTTGAATTTTTAATTTATCATTTCTAATGCTTAATTCCTTCCCGCTGCACCCGAACTTCCAAACCGCTGTAACTCTCCTGTAAGATGTCCGCCGTTTCCACCTTAGCTACTCCCCTGCTGGCCCCGGCAGCACCGCGGCCCGTGCGCGCCACCGCCCCGCGGCCCGCCCGCCGCTGGCAATGGCCGCTGGGTGCGGTGCTGCCGGTGTTGCTGCTGGCACTGTGGGAAGTGCTGGCCCGCACCGGTGCGCTGCCGCCCAACCTGCTGCCCGCGCCCTCGCGGGTGCTGGCCACCATAGCCGAGTTGGCGCGCACCGGCGAGTTGTGGCCGCACTTGGGCCTCACGCTGGGGCGGGTGCTGCTGGGGTTTGGGCTGGGCACGGCGCTGGGCACCGCGCTGGGGGCGCTCACGGGCTACCTGCCGCTGCTGCGCCGGCTGCTCGACCCGCTACTGCAAGGGCTGCGCAATATTCCGTCGCTGGCCTGGGTGCCGCTTTTCATCCTCTGGATGGGCATTTACGAAACCTCGAAAGTGGTGTTGATTGCGGTGGGCGTGTTTTTTCCGGTGTACCTGGCGGTGATGAGCGGCATCCAGAACGTGGACCGCAAGCTGGTGGAGGTGGGCCGCGTGTACCGGCTATCGGGGTTGGAGTTGGTGCGGCGGGTGTTTTTGCCGGCCGCGCTGCCCGCCTACTTCGTGGGCCTGCGCAACGGCCTGGGCCTGGGCTGGATGTTTGTGGTAGCCGCCGAAATAATGGGCGCTACGAAAGGCCTGGGTTTCCTGCTGGTTGATGGCCAGATGACGGGCCGCCCGCAGACTATTCTGGCCAGCATTCTGCTCTTCGCGGTGCTGGGCCGCTGCACCGATTCGCTGCTGGCGCGGCTGAGCCGGCGGTTGCTGCGCTGGCAGGATACGCACGGCACAACTACCTGAGCCATTTGTTATTGCGAGCGCAACGCAGTGGAGCGCGGCAATCTTTCCTGGTCGTCCTCAGCATTAGCGTTAGTAACCCCAACGTGAAGGAAAGATTGCCGCGCTCCACTGCGTTGCGCTCGCAATGACCGGCGATTACCCATTATCAATCAATACGTTACCATGCTTCAACTCGACCACATCGGCAAGCAGTTTGACAACGGCGTGGTGGCGCTCGCTGGCATCAGCCTGCACTTGCAGGCGGGCGAAATCGTGACGCTGGTGGGGGCTAGCGGCAGCGGCAAAAGCACACTCCTGCGCCTGGTGGCGGGCTTGGATGCCCCCAGCACCGGCCGCGTACTCATGAAGAATGAGCCGCTAAGCGGGCCGCACCCGGCCATGGGCGTCATCTTTCAGGAGCCGCGCCTCATGCCCTGGCTGCGCGTGCAGGATAATGTGTGTTTCGGCATTCGGCACCTGCCGGCCGAGGAGCAGGCGGCGCGCGCGGCGGCCGTGCTGGCGCGGGTGGGCCTCAGCAAATTTGCCGGGGCGCTGCCGCGGCAGCTGTCGGGCGGCATGGCGCAGCGGGTGGCCATTGCGCGGGCGCTGGTGACGCGGCCGGCGCTGCTGCTGCTCGATGAGCCGTTTAGCGCCCTCGACCCCTTCACCAAAGCCAGCCTGCACGAGCACCTGCTCGATGTGTGGGCCGATGCGCGGCCCACGCTGCTGCTCGTGACCCACGACGTGGAGGAAGCCCTCGTGCTCAGCGACCGCGTGGTGGTGCTGCACGGCCACCCCGGCCGCATCAGCCAGACGCTGCGCGTGGACCTGCCCCGCCCCCGCCGCCGCACCAGCCCCGAGTTTCAGCAATGGAAAGAGCGCCTGCTGCAAGCCATTGGGAATGAGCACTCAGGGTCAACTGCCCAGAAGCCTCTGCTAAGCCTATCCACCGACGCCAATGCCGCCGGTGGGTAGGCCTGATTGCGTGGTTTACCGCAGGGTTATTTTTTCTCCGCTACGCGCCGCCTGGTAAATGCCGTCCAGCACCCGCAGGTCTTTGCGCCCTTCCTCGCCCGAAATATGGGCGGGCAGGGGCTTATTGTCCAGCAGGAAGGGCGCGATACCGTCTACTTGGGCGGCTTGCTGATTGATAACCGGGAAGTTAAATGCGCCTTGGCTGCTTCGGCCTTTAAATGGCCCATAACTCAGGCCTGGGCTGAGCTCAAAGAAGCCGTTATCGGCCGAGGCAAAAAACCGGTCAATGTTGCAAGTGGCGGTGGCGGTGGACGTGCACAAGGCGCCACTGGGAAAGTAGAGCTGCCAGGTAATGGACTCCTCCACTTCCTTAAACAAGTCGGGCAGGGTGACGGGGCCAAACTGCGCACTCACCGCCACCGGCTCTTCGCCAAGCACGTAGCGACTGCTTTGCACGCAGTACACCCCCAGGTTCATGAGCGGCCCGCCCCCGGCCAGCGCTTTTTTCAGGTGCCAGTCCTCGGGGCTGATGTCGGCCAGGCGGTATCCCAGGGAAGCTTCAATCAGCCGAACTGGCCCGAATACCTTTTCCTGGCCGAGTCGTTTGAGTTCGAGGTGGTTTGGCTCGTAGTGCAACCGGTAGCCAACGGCCAGCTGCACGCCGGCCCGCTGGCAGGCCGCTATCATTTGCTGGCAATCTTGTTCGGTCAGGGCCATCGGCTTCTCCACAATCACGTGCTTGCCGGCTTTGGCGGCCCGCAACGTGAATGCCTTATGCAGCGCATTGGGCAGGGTGATGTAAACGACGTCGATGCTTTTGTTGGCGAGTATGGTATCGAAATTTTGATACGAGTACACGTTTTTTTCAGGAATGCCATAGGCGCTGCGCCACTGGGCCGCCTTGGCCGGGGTGCCCGTGACGATACCCGCCAACTGGCAATACTGCGAGGCCGCGAGGCCCTCACGCACCAGATTGGCATACCGACCCAACCCACACAGGGCCACCCGCAGTTTTTTGCCCGCGTACAGCGGGGCTTTCTTTGCTGCATATGCCTCAAAGGCAGGCACTAACAGCGAGGCTCCCAGGCCTAGCCCCAACCGCTCGACAAACCCGCGCCGGGATACTTTTTTCATGTTACTGGAGGAGAATCTAAGTGATGGGCCAACCCGCTAGCCCGCACCCGGCAGTGCCCGCTGCCGCGCTACTAGCGCACTGGCCAAGGTAGCTTGCTAGCGGGCGCTGTGCTAGGCAAGCCCTGGCGCACTGCCGGGGAGGGGTGGCGCGATTTACGAAAATAGCCCGCCCCTGCTGCGTACCAGCAAGCAATGGCCAACCCCTGCGGCACTTACTCAAACACGACGCGCGCCGGGGCCTGGCCCGCAAACCTGAGCGAGTAGATGCCGGCCGCCAGGCTGCCGCGCGCCAGCTGCACCTCGCGGGCGGCGGGCGTGAGGCGGCGCACCACGCGGCCCGTCAGGTCGAAGAGTTGGGCCTCGCCCAGGTCGCGCCAGTTTTCGGGCAGGGCTAGCTGCACGAAGTCGCGGGCGGGCGCGGGGTAGGCTAACATATTAATAATATGCACGTTGCCGCTACGCGCCGCTAGCACGGAACCCGACAGGCGCAGAATCGGCCGCAGAAAATCGCGCATGGTCCAGAAGGCAGTGTCGGCGTAGGTGGCGTTGTTTTCAAACGGGATGTGGCCCGCGCCCTTTAGCGTGCGCAGCGTGTTGCGGATGCCCAGGGCCGTGGCGCGCGGGTGCAGGCGGCCGCTGCCATACACATATTTGGGGGGCAGCAACGAGCCGATTTTACCCTGCAAATAGGGCACCGTGGCATCGGCGGTGCCGTGCACGCTGCACAGCGGCACGTTGCCAGCTTCGATGATACTCGGGCTTTGGGTGGCCCCGCTCAGGCTGATAACGGCGGCCACGGCGCTGCTGTAGCCCGGGTTGCCGCCGGTGCCCTCTATGCCGCCCAGCGCGGCCAGGCCCACGTAGGCGGGCACTTCGCTAGCCTTATCTAAGTAGCCGATTTGCAGGGCGATAAAGGCCCCGGCCGACGAGCCCGCCGCCACTAGGTAGTTGGCGTACACGCGGTAAGCCTTGGCCGTGGCGGCATCCTGGCGGAAGAAGCGCACGGCGGCCCGCATATCCTGCATGCCCCGGATGGCGGCCTGCGCCACGCCCACCGTGTCGGCCGGCCGGGCGATGCCAGTGAGCGGAAACCCCAGCCGGTACTCGATGCTGGCCGTGACGTAGCCCAGCCGGGCCATGCGCGTGCAGATATTCACCATGTAGGCATCGGTTTTGGAACCCGTGAGGAAGCCGCCCTGGTGCGCAAAAAGCAGGAGCGGCCGCCGCTTCACCGTGTCGCCGGTGGGCTGGTAAATGTCCATCGCCAGCTGCTGGGTGGTGCCCGCGAAGGTGGTGGCCGAGCCATACACCACGTTGCTGGTGACCGTGACACCCGCAAAAACCGGCTGGTAGTAGCGCCCGCCCGTGGTGTCGATGGGGGCCAACTGAGCCGCCGCCCGGCCGGCGCAACCCAGCAAAAACAGCATCAGGAACAAGCGGAGAAGTGGGTTCATAAGGAAGAGGAAAAAGCGACTGCCTGGCGGCAATCAGGTTGAGTGAAGGCTTGCGCAAGGACAGACAATTTTACGTAAATATCTTGATTAAGAATATATTACCTCAGTATAACAGTTGCCAGCGGAAATTGGCGGGCCAGGGTTAATGCGCGGGCCATGGTTTCTTTGCGGGCCGGCCACCACTCCCAACCGCCGCTTGCCCTATGCCTGCTATTTCTCCGCCCGCGCTTCGGCCGGGCCAGCGCGTGGCCATTGTGGCCCCCGCCCGCAAAATCAGCCCCACCGAGGTCGAGCTGGCCCGCCAAACCCTCACCGGCTGGGGCCTGGAGGTGGTGCTGGGCGAAAGCATTGGGGCGGCCAGCCACCAGTTTGCCGGCGACGACAACCTGCGCCGCCGCGACTTCCAGCGCCAGCTGGACGACCCCAGCATTCGGGCCATTTTTTGCGCCCGCGGCGGCTACGGCACCGCCCGCCTCGTGGACGAGCTCGACTTCCGGGCCTTTGCCGAAAGCCCCAAGTGGGTGGCCGGCTTTTCCGACGTGACGGTGCTCAACAGCCACCTGCTGCACCTGGGCTACCAGAGCATTCACGGGGTAATGCCGGTGCTGTTTGGGCAGGAAAACGGGGAGGCGGCCTTGGCTAGCCTGCACCACGCCTTATTCAAAGAATCAGGCACTTGCGAAGCTTTCGCCCACGAGCTCAACCGCCCCGGCACGGCCACCGGCGAGCTGGTGGGCGGCAACCTGAGCCTGCTGCACACCCTCACGGGCACCGGTTCGCAAGCCAGCTTTGCGGGGCGCATTCTGTTTTTGGAAGACCTCGACGAGTACCTCTACCACATCGACCGGATGCTGCTGCACCTGCACCGCAGCGGCCAGCTGGCGGGCCTCGCCGGGCTGGCGGTGGGCCACTTTTCGCAGATGCGCGACAACACCGTGCCCTTCGGCCAGTCGGCCTACGAGATTATCGACCACTACGCCCAGCGCTACGCATTTCCGGTGGGCTACGGCTTCCCGGTGGGCCATGAAGCTGATAACCAGGCGCTGGTAGTGGGCCGGGCGGCCACGCTCACCGTGGATGCGGCCGGCAGCCGGCTTAGTCAGTAACTAATTGACTACTAATTACTTGTTTCGTTTTCGAAGCCTCTGAGCCACCGCGCCGGCCACCAGCCCGCCCACGGTGTACCAGGCCACGGTCATGGCTTGGGTTTGGGGGGTGCGGTTGCTGGGGCCGTTGCCCAGGCCCAGCGGGCCCGGCAGCACTACGCCGCCCACGCCAGCAGCTGCGCCCAGCAGCAAGCCCCGGCGCAGGCTGTGCTTGCTGCTGCCTACCAGGCTGTAATACAAGCCATTGCTTAGCACATCGCCGAGCATGGTGGCGGTGTAGGCCGTGTCGCCGTCGGGTTGCGGCAAGTCGGCCAGGCCTAGTAGCTTGCGCAGGCCGCGCTCGCCGAGCACATCCATGCGGGGGGCGTCGGCGGGGCGCAGGCGGCGGGCGGTTTCGTGCAGGGCCGTGAGGGCCAGAACCCCAGCAAAGCCGGCGGCGAGGGAAGCCAATAGTCTTCTATTATGGAGCAGGGAAAAGGAACGCTGGACTAAGTAGCAGACGAAACCCACCCGGTAGGGTTGCGCAAAATTTTGCGAAGGGTTGCGCGGCAGCGGCGCGGCAACGTATATTTGCACCCCCAACGGCACCAGGCGTTGGCAAAAGCGCCTCTTTAGCTCAGCTGGTAGAGCAGCTCATTCGTAATGAGCAGGTCGTTGGTTCGAGTCCAATAAGAGGCTCCTTAACAAGTAAAAGCCCCGTAAGCTGCTTCGGCACTTGCGGGGCTTTTGCGTTGGCGGCCAGCTGCCCCACCGCCAACCCCCGGCCCGCCGGCCGCGTACACGCCAGTTGCCTATGTCTGCAAACTCTTCCTCCAAGCTCTCGCTCTACGGTGGCATCGCCGCCAACGTAGCCATCGCCATCAGCAAATTTGTGGCCGCGTACCTCACCGGCTCGTCGGCCATGCTCTCCGAGGGCATCCACTCGCTGGTAGATACCGGCAACGGCGGGCTGCTACTTTATGGCATGAGCCGCAGCCAGCGCCCAGCCGATGCGCAGCACCCCTTCGGCCACGGTAAAGAGCTGTATTTCTGGGCTTTGATTGTGGCTGTGCTCATCTTTGCCATTGGTGGCGGCATGTCTTTTTACGAAGGCATCAAGCACCTGGAGCACCCCGAGCCGCTCGAAAACCCGCTGTGGAACTACGTGGTGCTGGGCATTTCCCTGCTTTTTGAGGGCGCGGCGCTGGGGCTCTCGGTGCGGGCGCTGCTGGAAAGGCAGGTGGCCGGTACCAGCTTCTGGACCACCCTGCGCACCAGCCACGACCCGGCCGTGTTTGCCTCGGTGCTGGAGAATGCGGCCGCCGTGGCCGGCCTGCTCATTGCGTTGCTCGGCGTGTATTTTGGTCATTTACTGAATAATCCGTCGTTTGACGGCGGGGCTTCCATCATCATCGGCTTGCTGCTGATGGGCGTGGCCGTGCTGCTGGTGTCGCGCACTAAGGCGCTGCTCATTGGCGAAGGCGTGAATGAAGAAACCACCCTGCTGGTGCAGGAGCTCACCCGCCAGGTGCCCGGCGTAACCACCGTGCGCCCGCCCCTCACCATGTACCTGGCCCCCGACGACGTGATGCTGGCTCTCGACGTGGACTTCGACGACCACCTCACGGCCGCGCAGGTCGAAGCAGCCGTGGTAGCGGTGCAGGATACCATCCGGGCCAGACGCCCCGAGTTCAAACGCATTTTCATCGAAGCCAAGTCGCTGGCGGGCCGCGAGTAGGCCGGCCGCGCTGCTTCACTTTACCCTATTACTATGGCAGTTACCTCGACAGATTCTCCCTTCGATTCGTTTTGGTGGGGCGGCTACGAGTGCACCGACCAGCTCAATGCCTTTGGCAACCGGGTCGATTTTTTGCCGCTCACCGGCCACTTGCAGCTCCTCGACGAGGATTACACCGACCTCGGGCCCTTCAACGTGCGCACCGTGCGCGAAGGCATCCGCTGGGCGATGATTGAAAAAACGCCTTACCAGTACGATTGGAGCACCGTGAAAACGATGCTGCAAGCTGGTAAGCGCCACGGCATTCAGCAGGTCTGGGACTTGTGCCACTTCGGCTACCCCGACGACCTCACGCCGCTGCACCCCATGTTTGCCCGGCGCTTTGCCGCACTCTGCCGGGCGTTTGTGGCCTTTTACCGCGCCGAGCGGCCCGAGGGCACGCTCATCGTGACGCCCATCAATGAGGTGAGCTTTATGTCGTGGCTCGGCGGCGATGCCCGCGGCACCTCGCCCTACTGCGTGGGCCAGGGCTGGGAAGTGAAGCTGGGCCTGATGCGCGCCTACATTGAGGGCAGCTGGGCCCTGCGCGAGGCCGACCCCAGCATCCGCTTCCTCAGCACCGAGCCGCTCGTGAACATCGTGGCCCCGCTCAACCCCTGGGCCAGCCACCAGCGCGAAGCCCGCCAGGCCCACATCAACCAGTTTCAGGCCACCGATATCCTCTCGGGCCGCCTGTGCCCCGAGCTGGGCGGCCACGAAAGCCTGCTCGATATGGTGGGCTTCAACTACTACTACGACAACCAGTGGCAGCTGCACCCCCACCGCCACCTGGGCTGGAACGACACCGTGCAAGACCCCCGCTGGGTGCCCCTGAGCGACCTGCTGGCCCAGGCCCACAAGCGCTACAAGCGCCCCTTCGTGGTCACCGAAACCAGCCACCCCGGCGTAGACCGGCCCCAGTGGTGGCACATGATTGGCCAGGAGTGCGCCACGGCCATCCGCGCTGGCCTGCCGCTGTGGGGCGTGTGCCTCTACCCCATCGTGGACCGCCCCGACTGGGACCACCTCGACAACTGGCACCGCTCGGGCCTCTGGGATGCCGAGCTGCGGGCCGATGGCCCGCCCCGCCGCCACCTGCACCACGCCAGCGCCGAGGCGCTGCTGCAAGCGCAGGCAGTGGTGCAGCAGGCCATGGTGCAGCAAGCCGAAGCTAAGCCGCGCCGCCAGCGCATGTTGGTGGGGTAAAGGAGTGTGTGGTAAGCTTTAGCTTGCCGTATTTTGTTAATAATCAAAATAATACGACAAGCTAAAGCTTACCGCACATCTCCATGCAAGCCCTCGCCCACCTCTACTCGCCCATTGGGATGCTGGCCCTGCGCGCCTCTGATGCCGGGCTGCACGCCGTGCAGTTTCTCGACCACGACGTGCCGCCGCCCACCGCCCCCGCCGACCTGGCCGACTGCCTGCGCGAACCCTACCACCAGCTGAACGCCTACTTTCATAAAGAACTGATTGACTTTAACTTAACTTATAAGTCGCTCACGGGCACCGATTTTCAGCGGCAGGTGTGGGCGGCGCTGGCCGGCATCGGGCACGGCCGCACGGCCTCGTACCTCGACGTGGCCAGGCTGATTGACAACCCCAAATCGGTGCGGGCCGTGGGCGCCGCCAACGGGCAAAATCCGCTGGCCATCGTGTGGCCCTGCCACCGCGTTATCGGGGCCAATGGCGCGCTCACTGGCTACGCGGGCGGGCTGGTGCGCAAGCAATGGCTGCTGGCCTTCGAGCAACCCCAGCGCCAAGGCGCGCTCTTTGGGTAAGCCGTTTGTCATTGCGAGCGCAACGCAGCAATGACAGACGGCTTTAATTTCACCTTCCCCCTTAACTCTTTGTCTATGAAGCACTTTCTTCCTATCTCAGCCCTGGCGCTGCTCGCGGCGAGCCAGGTAAGCGCGCAGGGCGTGGCCAGTATTAAGCCCCTGCCTTACCCCGCCACGCGCCAGGTCGATACCATGACCACCTACTTCGGCACCAAGGTGGCCGACCCGTATCGGTGGCTGGAAAACGACCAGGCCGCCGATACCAAGGCCTGGGTGCAGGCCGAAAACCAGGTGACGCAGGACTACCTGGGTAAGATTCCGTTCCGCGAGGCCATCCGCGAGCGGCTCACCAAGCTCTGGAACTACGCGAAATACTCGGCCCCCACCAAGGAGGGCAAGTACACGTATTTCTCCAAAAATACCGGCCTGCAAAGCCAGTACGTTATGTACCGGCAGCTGGGCACCGGTGCGCCCGAGGTGTTTCTCGACCCCAATACGTTCTCCAAGGACGGCACCACCTCGCTGGCCGGCATCGAGTTTACCCAGGATGGCACCCTGGCCGCCTACCAGATTTCGGAGGGCGGCTCCGACTGGCGCAAGGTCATCGTGCTGAAAACCAGCGACAAAAGCCTGGTGGGCGATACGCTTAAGGACGTCAAATTCTCGGGCCTGGCCTGGAAGGGCAACGCGGGCTTCTACTACAGCAGCTACGACAAGCCGAAGGCCGGCAGCCAACTGGCCGGTAAAACCCAGATTCACAAGCTGTTCTACCACCAGCTGGGCACCGCGCAAAGTACCGACAAACTGATATTTGGCGGCGAGGCCGCGCCGCACCGCTACATTGGGGCCAACGTGACGGAGGACGAGCGCTACCTCATTATCACGGGGGCCAACACCACCACCGGCAACGAGCTGTATTTGCAGGACCTCAGCAAGCCCGGCAGCCCCATCATCAACGTGGTGGCCGACGAGAAAAGCCAGGGCTACGTGGTTGATAACGTGGGTAGTAAGCTCTACATCTACACCAACCACAACGCGCCTAATTTCCGGCTGGTAACCGTGGATGCCGCCGCGCCCAAGCAAGCCAACTGGAAGAATTTGATTGCCGAAACCAAGAACGTGCTGAGCGTGAGCACGGTGGGCGGCAACATCTTCGCCACCTACCTCAAAGACGCCACCTCGCTGATCGAGCAGTACGACATGAGCGGTAAGCGCCTGCGTATCATACAGTTACCGGGTGTGGGCTCGGCCGGCGGCTTTGGCGGCAAAAAGGGCCAGAAGGAGACGTACTACACATTTACGTCGTACACCTACCCGCCCACCATCTTCAAGTACGACATCGCCAGCGGCACCTCCACGGTGTATAAAAAGGCGGGCGTGCAGTTCGACCCCAGCAAGTTTGAGTCGAAGCAGGTGTTTTACACCTCCAAAGACGGCACGCGCGTGCCCATGCTGCTCACCTACAAAAAGGGCCTGGTGCTGAATGGCAAAAACCCCACCCTGCTTTATGCCTACGGCGGCTTCGGGGTAAATATCACGCCCGGCTTCAGCACGTCCAACATCATCTTGCTCGAAAACGGCGGCGTGTACGCCGTGCCCAACCTGCGCGGCGGCGGCGAATACGGCGAAACCTGGCACCTCGCCGGCACCAAGCTTCAGAAGCAAAACGTATTCGACGACTACATCGCGGCCGCCGAGTACCTCATCAAAAACAACTACACCTCAAGTAATTACCTCGCTATTTCGGGCGGCTCAAACGGCGGCCTGCTCGTGGGCGCCACCATGAGCCAGCGCCCCGAGCTGTTTAAAGTAGCCTTTCCGGCGGTGGGCGTGATGGACATGCTGCGCTACAACCAGTTCACGGCCGGCGCGGGCTGGGCCTACGACTACGGCACCGCCCAGGACTCCAAGGAGATGTTCGACTACCTCTACAAGTACTCGCCCTACCACGCCCTGAAGCCCGCCGTGTACCCCGCCACCATGATAACTACCGCCGACCACGACGACCGTGTGGTGCCCGCGCACTCCTTCAAGTTCGCCTCGCGCCTGCAAGCCGACCAGCAGGGCCCGGCCCCGGTGCTCATCCGCATCGAAACCAAGGCCGGCCACGGCGCGGGTCGCTCCACGGCCCAAGTCATTGGTGAGCAGGTGGATAAGTGGGCGTTTATGTTTGAGAACATGGGCCTGAAGTACCCGATGGCACAATAGCGCTACTGAGCAACTTATTTATTCTAGTAAAAGCGGGATTTAGGCTGTTAGCCTGAATCCCGCTTTATTTTTGGGAATGAGATATTTGATATGCGTCCTACTTTGCATTGGTTTGGGCATAGGTGAAGTAGCTGCTCAACAGATAGTTCCACC
Organism: Hymenobacter sp. H14-R3; assembly: GCF_030063445.1. Classification (GTDB taxonomy): domain Bacteria; phylum Bacteroidota; class Bacteroidia; order Cytophagales; family Hymenobacteraceae; genus Hymenobacter. The sequence goes on from NZ_JASITD010000013.1 coordinate 23,907, forward strand.
GCTCAAAAGGCAGTTTCTCGATTCAGTCTGGCAGGTATTACCATCTGCAACCGGGGCCAAGTATCGGCGTGAAACTGAGTGGCGCGACAGCACGGCCGGCACAGTACGCGATTACTTTCTGAGCGGGCAGTTGCAAAGCCAAGAGGGATTTGAGAACATTCGCACGCGCCGCTCCCACGGGGTAAGCGCCTATTTCTTTGAAAACGGTCAGTTGAAAATCCATCGGGAATACACGCACGGCGCAACTACCGGCGAGCACCGCTGGTATTACCCCAGCGGGCAGCTAAAGCGCCGCGAACACTACGCCGCCGGCCAGCGGCTTGACGGTGAGTGCTTTGCCGCCAGCGGAGCTGCCGTGCCCTTTTACGAGTATTACGTTATCCCCGTGTACTCGGAAGGTAACGGTAGCCCGCGCGCTATTTCGGCGGCCATTAGCAGGCGCTTCACGTACCCTGAAGATGCCCGCCGGGCGGGTATCCAAGGCCAGATTATCCTCACTTTCTACGTCAATACGCAGGGCCAGGTAGAAGATGCAAAGGTTATCGAAGGCCTTTGCCCATCCGTTAACGCCGAGGCCGTGCAGGCAGTGAGTAAGCTGAGGCGATTCAAAGTCGCTCGCCTTGACGGTGAGCCGGTTAGATTCTCTTTTAGAGTACCTATCACCTTAAAAATCTGACGGTAGGCTCCTATTTGCTAACTCCCCTTTGCTAACTCCCCCGCTACTTCGCCAACCTATGCAACTCCTTGTAAATCTGATTATTATTCCAGAATAGCTGCGTCACCATCGCCACATGCTTCTTGCCGGGCACGATGGTAAACTTCGGCTCCTCACCCAGCTGCTTCAGCCGCTGCCGAAACTGCTCGCTGCTGCTGCTGATGCCGGGGTACGTTTCGCCGCCGACGTAGATGCTGAACGGCGGCGCGCCCGCCCGCATGTGGTAGATGGCCGAGGCCTGCCGCCACACCACCGGGTCTTTGCTGAACGGGATGAGGTACTCGGCATCACCGGCGTATTGCATTTTGCTGAGGTAGTCGCGCATGTCGAGGCCGGCGGGGTCATCGAGCAGCACCGCGTGGGCAGCGTGGGCGGGCAGGCCCACGCGGGCCAGCAGCGTGTCGGAACCGGTGGCCAGCAGTGCGGCCAGCCCCGCGCCCGACGAGTGCCCCATGAGCACGATGCGGGCCGGGTCGCCGCCGTATTCCTTGATGTGGGCCACCGTCCAGGCCAGGGCGCGGGCGGCATCCTGGGCCTGCCCGGTCACCAGTACCTGCGGCGAGAGCCGGTAGCTAATCACCACGCCCACAAAGCCTTGCTTGGCCAGGCGCCGGCCCATGGCTTTATACAGAAAATTGTCTTTGCTGCCGCTGTTCCAGTTGCCGCCGTGGATGAAGAGCACCACCGGCCGGGGCGCGGCGGCCTTGCCCGTGGGCTGGTAGATGTCGAGCAAGTGGCGCTGGGCGTCGAAGTCGGGGGCCGAAGCGGCCACGTAGGGTACGTCGGCCACGCGATGGCTGGCGCGGGCCACGGCCCATTCGTTGGCCAGCAGCACGACGGCCACGGCCAGCAGCAGGCCCAGCGGGGGCAGGGCCAGCCAGCGGAAGAAAGGCTTCATAGAGAGGGGCTTACGTTGCGCAGCTCGGGGCCGGCCCACCATAATAGGCTGAGACTTAACGGCACGATAATAGCGACTGACGCGTTTCCTACGTAAATTACGAGTATTCGGCCTTCGAACGCGGCCCCTTTATATTATGCAGCACTACATTGCCTCCCCTATGTCTACCGTCACTACTGCCCGCACCCGCACCCACGAGTTGCAACTCTGGACGCCCTGCTTCCTGGCCGTGGCCGCCGGCACCAAACCCTTCGACGTGCGCGAGAACGACTGTGATTATCAGGTCGGGGACGCGCTCCTGATTAGGGAATACGACCCCGATACCAAGGTTTACAGCGGCCAGACGCTGTTGCGCTGGGCCAGCTACGTGATGCCCGGCGGCGCCTTCGGCGTCGAAGACGGCTGGTGCGTGCTGGGCCTGGGCACCATGGCCCCGCTGCCACCCGGCATCACCGATACGCGGCTCTGGTAAGCAGCGCGGGGTTCTCAGTTGATTGGAAAACTGTTAGCCCCCCGTTTCGCCGGGGCCGGGTGTATTTTTGCCCGGTCCCGGCCGCGCCGGCAGTTTCTTCCCGTTGACTTTTAACCCCTTTGCCCGCGTGTTTTCTTGGCTTACCTCCCGTGCCCAGCGTGGCGCGCTTTTGTTGTTGCTAGGGGCGGCGCTCGGCCTGCCCGCCCACGCCCAAAGAGCGGGCAAAGGCAGCAAAGGCACCCCACCCGTAGCCACCGGCCCGCAGCGCTTGCAGCCGCTCTACGGCGGCCTCACACCGGCCCAGGCCCAGCAGCTGGTAGGCCCCGCCGTGCTCGCCGACGTGGACCGCAGCTTTCCGTCGCGGCCCGAGGCCAGCAAGTTCTTCAGCACCAAGGGCTACGAGTATCTGCAAGAGAATCAGCCCGATACGGCCATCGTGCGTTTCAACCTGGCCTGGCTGCTCGACCCCAAAAACCCCGACCCCTACCGCGGCCTGGCCGTCATACTAAGCCAGCGCCCCACCACCCCACCCGAGGCCGTGCAGGCGCTGGTGCTGCAAGGCTTGGCCGTGGCTCCCAACAACCCCCTGCTGCTCACCGACGCGGCCAACACCGCCCTGGGCCGCTACGAGCAAACCAAGAAGAAAAAGGAGCTGCTGCAAGCCAGCGACTACACCCAGCGCGCGCTGCTCGCCGACAGCTCCAACGCCAACGCCTGGCAAGCCCAGGCGCACATCCGCTACTACCAGGAAAACTACGCAGCCGCTTGGCAAGCCCTGCATAAAGGCCAGAACCTCAGCCTCGCCAGCCTCGACTTTCAGTTCATCAGCGAGCTGATTGCCAAGATGCCCGACCCGCAGGGTAAATTCCATTAACCACCCATCATTGCGAGCGCAACGAAGTGGAGCGCGGCAATGATGGGTGATTATCTTAAAACAGGCCCGAGGCTACGCGCCGGATGGCCTCCGACTTGCCCATGCTGTAGTAGTGCAGGCAGGGCACACCGTGGGCCATGAGCTCACGGCTTTGGTTGAGGCACCACTCAATGCCGACCTCGCGGGCGGCCGCGTTGTCCTTGGCCTGGTGAATGGCTTCCGATAACGCCTCCGGAATGCTCAGGAAGAAAGCGCGTGGCAGGCCAATGAGCTGGTTTTTAGTAGTTAGCGGCTTGAGGCCGGGAATGATGGGCACGGTGATACCCGCCGCCCGGCAACGCTTCTCAAACTTGAAAAACTCCTCGTTGTCGAAAAACATCTGGGTCACGATGTAGTCGGCGCCCCGGTCAATTTTATCCTTGAGAAAGCGGATATCGGAACCCATATTGGGGGCTTCGAAGTGCTTTTCGGGGTAGCCGGCCGTGCCAATGCAAAAATCAGTGCACAACACTGGCTCGGAGCCAATGGGTTGATATTCTTCGTCGTGGTCGTGATAGCGGCCCTTATTCAACTCTGAAACCTGGCCAATGAGGTCGCAGGCGTAGGTGTGGCCGTCGGGGTGCGGCTGGAAGTGGCCCTCGCTCTTGATGGGGTCGCCGCGCAGGGCCAGCACGTTATCAATCCCCAGGAAGTGCAAGTCAATCAGCGCGTTCTCGGTTTCCTCCTTGGCAAAGCCGCCGCAAATGAGGTGCGGCACGGTGTCCACATCAAACCGATTTTTGATGGCCGCGCAAATACCCACCGTGCCCGGCCGCTTGCGCACGGCCTTGCGCTGGAGCAGGCCGCCCGGCCGCTCGCGCAGCACAAACTCCTCGCGGTGGTAGGTGACGTCGATGAATGGCGGCTTGAACTCCATCAGCGGCTCGATATTGGAGAACAGCGTGTGGATATTTTCGCCCTTGCGCGGGGGTAAAACTTCGAAGGAGAAGAGCGTTTTGCCCTCGGCGCGGCGCAGGTGTTCGGTTACTTTCATGGTAGTAGCGCGGACTTTCAGTCCGCGAGTGGGCGGGGCTAACGATACTATTCGCGGACTAAAAGTCCGCGCTACTGTGGGTCGTAGTTCAAATTCGGCATCAGCCACCTTTCCAGCTCGGGCAGGGGCATGCCCTTGCGCTCGGCGATATCGGCCACCTGGTCGGCCCCGATTTTGCCCAGGCCGAAGTAGCGGGCGGCCGGGTGGGCGTAGTACATGCCGCTCACGGCCGCCGTGGGGTACATTGCCAGGTTTTCGGTAAGGATAATACCCGTTTGATTCTCCGCATCGAGTAGCCGGAAGAGGGTGATTTTCTCGGTGTGGTCGGGGCAGCCGGGGTAGCCGGGCGCGGGCCGGATGCCGCGGTATTCTTCCTTGATAAGCTCCTCGCCACTTAGGTTTTCGTTGGGTGAATAACCCCAGAACTCCTCGCGCACGCGCTGATGCAGACGCTCGGCGAAGGCCTCGGCGAGGCGGTCGGCCAGGGCCTTTATCATGATGCTGGAGTAGTCGTCGTGGTCGGCTTCGTACTTCTCGATGAGCTTTTCGATGCCCAGGCCGGCCGTTACGGCGAAGCCGCCGAGGTAGTCGGCGCGGCCGGTTTCGCGGGGCGCGAGGTAGTCGGAAAACGCCACGTTATGCACGCCGGGGCCCTTTTCGCCCTGCTGCCGCAGCGTGAAGAACTCGTCGCGCACTTGCTGGCGCGAGTCGTCCTCATAGATTTCGATGGTGTCGTGGTCCTTGGTATTGGCGGGCCAGAAGCCCAGCACAGCGCGGGCAGTAAGGCTCTTGTTTTCAATCACTTCAGCCAGCATTTTCTGGGCATCTTCGAAGAGGCGGCGGGCGGCTTCGCCCAGGTTATCGTCTTCCAGAATGCGGGGGTAGCGGCCGCGCAGCTCCCAGGTGTGAAAAAAGGGCGTCCAGTCGATGTAGCGCGCCAGCTCGTCAAGGGGGTAGTTATCAAGTACTTGCGTGCCCAGGAAGCTGGGCTTGGTAATGGGCGTGGTTTCCCAGTCGGCGTGGTAGCCGTTGGCGCGGGCCGCCTTGATACTGAGGTAGTTCTTGTCGCGCTGGCGGCTGGCGTGGTCTTCGCGCAGGGCCTGGTACTCGGCCGCGATAGTTTGGGTGTAGGTGTCCTTGCCCGAGCCGAGCAGGCTGGCGGCCACGCCCACCGAGCGCGACGCGTCGTTCACGTAAACCGCTGACCCTGAGTAAGCGGGCGCGATTTTCACGGCCGTGTGCAGGCGCGAGGTGGTGGCCCCGCCAATGAGCAGCGGCACTTGCAGCTTGCGCTTTTCCATCTCGCGGGCCACGTACACCATCTCGTCGAGCGAAGGCGTGATGAGGCCGCTGAGGCCGATGATATCGGCCCCCTGCTTCTGGGCTTCGTCCAAAATACGCTCCAGCGGCACCATCACGCCGAGGTCCACAATCTCGAAGTTGTTGCAGGCCAGCACCACGCCCACGATGTTCTTGCCAATGTCGTGCACGTCGCCTTTCACGGTGGCCAGCAGGATTTTACCGGCCGTGCGGCGGGCCGCGCCCTCCTTCTCGGCTTCCAGATAAGGCTGCAAGTAGGCCACGGCTTTCTTCATCACGCGGGCCGACTTCACTACCTGGGGCAGAAACATTTTGCCCGCGCCGAAGAGGTCGCCGACTACGTTCATGCCAGCCATCAGCGGGCCCTCAATCACGTCGAGGGGCCGCGCTACCTGCTGGCGCACCTCCTCGGTGTCCTGGTCGATAAACTCGGTGATGCCGCGCACCAGGGCGTGTTGCAGGCGCTCCCACACGGGCAGGCTGCGCCAGGCGTCGGCCACTACCTCGACCTTGCCCTTTTGCTTCACGGTTTCGGCGAAGTCCACGAGGCGCTCGGTGGCGTCGGCGCGGCGGTTAAGCAGCACATCCTCACAGAGTTCGAGCAAATCCTTGGGCACGTCGTCGTACACGGCGAGCTGGCCGGCGTTCACAATGCCCATGTCCAGCCCCGCCCGGATGGCGTGGTAGAGGAAGGCGGCGTGCATGGCCTCGCGCACCACGTCGTTGCCGCGGTACGAGAACGAGATGTTGCTGACGCCGCCGCTGGTGCGGCAGCCGGGCAGGTTTTCCTTTATCCACTGCACGGCCGCAATGAAGTCGAGCGCGTAGTTGCGGTGCTCCTCCAGGCCGGTGCCCACGGTGAGGATGTTGGGGTCGAAAATAATATCCTCGGCCGGGAAGCCAACTTCCTTGGTCAGAACATCATACGAGCGCTGGCAGATGGCAATGCGGCGCTCGTAGCTGTCGGCCTGGCCGTTTTCGTCGAAGGCCATCACCACCACGGCCGCGCCGTACTGGCGCACCAGCCGGGCGTGCCGGCGGAAGGAATCTTCGCCCTCTTTCAGCGAAATCGAGTTGACGATGCTCTTGCCCTGCACGCACTTGAGGCCGGCTTCGAGCACACTCCACTTGCTGGAGTCAATCATGATGGGCAGGCGCGCAATGTCCGGCTCCGAGGCGATGAGGTGCAGGAAGGTCGTCATCACGGCCTCCGAGTCGAGCATGCCCTCGTCCATGTTAATGTCGAGCACCTGCGCGCCGTTTTCGGCCTGGGCGCGGGCCACGGCCAGCGCCGCCTCGTAGTCGCCCGAGCGAATAAGGCGCGCAAACGCCCGCGAGCCCGTCACGTTGCAGCGCTCGCCAATGTTGACGAACAGGCTTTCGGGCGTGATGTTAAAAGGCTCCAAGCCAGCCAGGTGGGTGGTGCCTTTGGGTAAGGCACCAGTTGCCTCACCCCCCAGCCCCCTCTCCTTCAGAGAGGGGGAGCCAGGCGCAGGCTCAACATCCAACAATATGCCTAACCCATCAGGCTCCCCTTCTCTGAAGGAGAGGGGGCCGGCCCCATAGGGGTCCCGTGAGGCAACGGCGCGCGGCCCGTAGGTGTCAGCCAGCTTCTTGAGCTCGGCAATGTGCTGGGGCGTGGTGCCGCAGCAGCCGCCCACCACGTTGAGCAGGCCTTCTTTCAAGTAATCTTCGACCAGCGCCGCGAATTCCTGGGCGCTTTCGTCGTAGCCGCCGAAGGCGTTGGGCAGGCCGGCGTTAGGGTAGGCCGACACGGGCACGTCGGCCAGGCGGGCCAGTTCGCGCACGTAGGTGCGGAGCTGGTCGGCCCCGAGGGCGCAGTTGAGGCCCACGCTTAGCAAGGGCAAGTGCTTGATGCTGTGCCAGAAGGCCTCCACCGTTTGCCCACTCAACGTGCGGCCCGAGGCATCGGTGATGGTGCCCGAAATCATGACCGGCACCACCCGGCCGCCCTCGTTGAAGAACTGCTGCACCGCGAAGAGCGCCGCCTTGGCATTGAGGGTGTCGAAGATGGTTTCGATGAGCAGCGCGTCCACGCCGCCGTCCACGAGGCCGCGGGTTTGCTCCAGGTAGGCGGTGGCCAGCTCGTCGAAGGTCACGGCGCGGTAGCCGGGGCGGTTGACATCGGGCGAGAGCGAGGCGGTGCGGTTGGTGGGGCCAATGGCCCCGGCCACGAAGCGCGGCTGGTCGGGCGTTTGCTGCGAAAACTCGTTGGCTACCTCGCGGGCCAGCCTAGCCGACGCATAATTAAGCTCATACACTACGTGCTCCAGGGCGTAGTCGGCCTGCGCAATGGTGGTGCCGCTGAAGGTGTTGGTTTCCACCATGTCGGCCCCGGCCGCAAAGTACTCGGCGTGAATGGCCCGGATGATGTCGGGCCGCGTGAGGCTCAGCAGGTCGTTGTTGCCGCGCAACGGGCGCGGGTGGTCGGCAAATCTCTCCCCCCGAAAGTCCTCTTCTTCCAGCGGGTAGCGCTGAATCATGGTGCCCATGGCGCCGTCCAGCACCAGCAAGCGCTGGCGCAGGAGCGCGGGCAGGGGCGAAATACAGGCGGGGTCGGTAGCGACGGCGGCGGGGGAAGCAGACATTTCTTTCGGGAGAAAATACAAGCGTAAAACGCCCCTATCCAGAAAGAAAGCCGCGCCAAACGGCGCAGGTTCCGGCTGATATCTTCTCCGGCCGCAAGCGCGGGCCGAACAGGAGTTGGCACCTACTCGGGGTAGGTTGCCAAGACGTCATCGGGCCTGGTCCCTCGGTCTTTCTGGATAGCAGCAGATACGAAGATACTAGCGGCGAGCGCAAAAAAAAGCGCCTTCCCGGTGGGGAAGGCGCTTTTTTAGTTGGTAAGCCCAGCGCTAGTTACGGCAGCAGTACGCCGCGGTAGGTGTTGGGGTCTACGTTCGGAATAGTCGCACCGTAGTAGTTGTTGATAACGCGAATCCACTCGTTGGCCACCACGGCGTAGCCGCGGGGCGTGGGGTGCACGCCATCGAGGCCGAAGAGGTTGCCGCTGGCAAACGTAGCCGTGTTGTTCACGGCGTTGGTGTAGATGCCGCGGGTGGCGATGCTGGTGAAGAACGTGTTCATGTCGGCCACCGGCACCTTGAAGCGGGCAGCCTCATTGGCGATGATGGCGTTCAGCTGATTGGTGCGGGTAACTACGGTCGTGATTTCGGCCGCGTCGAGCACATACTGGTTAAGTAACGGGTTACCAGGCGTGCTGCCTGCACCCGCGGCCACTAGCGACTGGGCAGTCAGGGTCAGCAGGTCAGCGCTGGTAGCCAGGCGCACCGCCGGCGTACCGTTAACCTGAATAAAAACGCCCGGCGAAGCTACGTTGGCGGCTTTAAAGGCCGCGGCTACGGCCGCCACGGTCACCGTATTAAAATACGGGATATTGGTAACGTTGGGGATGTTGGCAACGACTCCTTTCACTGTGCCCGCCTTGGAAATGGTGGTAACAATGTCGCGGTAGCCGCGGCGGAAGCTGGCTGTATCGGTTAGCCCGCTGAAGGGGTTGGTAGCTACGGCTACGCCGCCGTTAGTGGCGTAGGTCAGCACATCGTTGTTACCCATCCAGCAGGTGAAGAACGTCGGCGTTTTCTGGCCGATGTAGGTCACGTAGTCTTTGGTGCCGCGGTCGGCGGCGGGCAGCAGGCGCTGGTAAAAGTTGTTGAGCACGCCGTAGGCCTTGGCAGCCCCGGCCACCTGCGGCACCAACGAAGCCTTGGCGCTGGCACTCAGCACCGAAATGCCGGGCACGCCCAGGTTGTCGGGCTGCGCGCCGGTGTAGGCTTCCAGCTCGGTGGGCAGCGCCGGGTTGGCCCCGGTGTAGGCCACCTGCTCACCCAAAAACTTGTTGGCCGCCGAGGGTACTACCGGAGCCAGCGCCCCGTTCACGATTTGCAGCTTGATATAGCCCGAGCCATCTTTTTTGGCACCCGAAAACGCGGGCTGCACGAAGGCAGCCGGCCCCTTGTTGGTAGTGGCAAACTGCTGCGCCAGCAGGGCCGGAAACGAGGTAGCCTGCGCCTCGTTGTAGAGGCCGCCATCGCTGTAGCCCGAGGTGAGCGAGTTGCCCACGGATACGTAGCTCGTAAAATCGAGCGTGCCGGCCGAAGCGGAGGGCGGCGCGTCGATATTGGTCTGGCAGCCCGCCAGCCCGGCGAGGCTCAGGCCCAGCAGCGCAAGCGCCGGGCGGGCAGTTTTAACGGTAGAGAATAAAGTCGTCATTGAGTAGAAGAAAAGACAGGCTTAGAATTTCACGTACAGCTGCACGCCGGGCACATAAATGGTCGTTTTGTAGGTGCCGGCTACGCGGTCGGCGGTGCCGTTGCTGATGAGGTCGTCCTGGCTCTGGCTGCGCTTCATAAAGTCTTCGAACAGGAAAGAGGCATCGATGCCAAAGCGCTCACCGAAGGTGTAGCCCAGGCCAGCCGTTACGCCAATGCGGTCAGCATCAGGGGTTTCGGGGGTTACGAAGCCATCACGCACGGCCGAAAAGTCGTAGAACGTACCGGCGCGCACCGTAAAGTTGTCGGTTACCTTATACTGGCCGCCGATGCGGAAGGCCAGCGCATCCTGGTACTGGCGCTTGGACGACGACAGGGCGTTGCCGCCGAGCACGCCGTTGAGGTAGCGGAAGTCCAGCGACTGGTAGCGGCTCCAACCCACAAGGTTGGCGTCGAAAGCCAGCAGCAGCTTGTCGGTGGGCCGCACGCCCACGCCGAAGCTGTACACGTCGGGCAGGGGCAGCGTTACGTCGAACTTGGTAGCCGTGAAGCTGCCAGCGGCCGAAGCGGGCAGGCCGGTAACCTTCACGTCGCCGTCGGTTACGTGGGCATTCACAGCCGAGCGGTAGCTGATGCCCACGCTCAGCTTGTCGCTGGGCTTAAACATCACGCCCAGGTTGTAGCCTACTTTGTGCTCGGCCTTGCCCGTGAGCTGGGCGTGGGCCGGGGCCGTGCTGCCTTGGGCCTGCACCGGAATATCGCGCTGCAAGTCTACGTCGCCAAGTACCAGCGTGGTTACGCCGCCGCCAATGCTGAACTGCGGCGTGATGGCGTAGGCCACCGTAGCCTGGGCCATTACCGAGCGCAAGTTAATGTCGGTGAGCGAGTAGCGGCCTTCCCAGCCCTGGGCGTAGTGCAGCTCACTGCCGAAGGGCGTGTACACGCCCGCGCCCACGCGCCACTTGCCCTCCTTGGGGCCAAAGCCGATAAACCCGCTAAACGGGAACACGTTGGTATTCTGCAAGGTACGCTGCCCCTGGTCGGCATCGCCGGGCCGGAACGAGATGCGCGGAATGGCCATGTTGCCACCTATCTGAAAGCCCGTGGGCGCAAAGGCAAATGCGCCGGGGTTGAAAAACTGCGAAGCCTGGTCGAGGTAGAGGCCGGTGCCGGTGCCACCCATACCGACGTTTTTGGCGCCGGTGAGGCCGACCTGGAAACCGCTGGCGAAGGCTCCCGAGGAAGCAGCGAGCAGCGCCCCCCCCGTGAGGAGTAGAGATTTTACCTGCATAAAATGCAAAAAAGTTAGGTGGGTTGATTGAGGGGTTAAATGTAACGCCAATTTTCATAATAAGTAGTAGGCTAGCCTACTACTTCGCCGCGTGCAACTCCCCCTGGCTTCCGTTGCCTTTGGCCCAGCCCACCAGGCTGCTACCCAAACCGCTTCATTTAGAAACAATAAGGCAACATGGTTTTCGGTCGGGCCGGGGCTATTTTTGTTTCTTGATACGCACCCTTTTCCTCCCCATTCCGACTATTTACCTACTTTTTACATGACAAGAAAACTCCTCACCTTTGGTTGGGCCAGTGTGCTGGCATTAACGGCCTTCGGGGCGCAGGCCCAGGCTACACTAGGTACCAGCCCCTACACCGAGAATTTTAACACCTTGGCCAGCGGCTTGCCCACGGGCTTTAGCGTGTACACGGCCGCCACGCCGGCTGCCCTCGGCACGGCCGGCACGCTCGTCGCTGCCGCTACGAGCTGGACGGATAGCGGTGCGGGCTTCAAAAACTTTGCTTCGGCTACCGACCTCACGGCCGCTGCTACCACCGCCGCGCAGGCCGCCGCCACCAACCGCGCCCTGGGCGTGCGCCAAACCGGGCCTACCGATGCGGGCGTAGCCTTTGTGTTTCGCGCGCTGAATACCACTGGCAAAACCGACCTGGCCCTCACGTTTAAGCTGCAATCGCTGGATAATGCGTCGCCGCGCGTCACTACCTGGCAGGTAGACTACGCGGTGGGGGCTACGCCCACCAGCTTCACCACCACCGGCAGCAGCGCCACCACGGGGGGCACCACGTTTAGTAATAACACGGTCACCGTCAGCTTCAACGGGGCGCTCGACAACCAGACCGGGCCAGTGTGGGTGCGGATAACGGCCCTCAATGGCACTACTGGCACCGGCGCCCGCGCCAGCTCGGCCATCGACGACTTTTCGCTGAGCTGGAACGCGAATGCCAATGCCCCGGTGCTCACCGCTACGCCCGCCACCCTGGCCTTTGGCAAGCAGAACATCAACACGCCTTCGGCCACCCAAACCTATACCCTCACCGGGGCCAACCTCACGGGTGCTACCACGGTAACCACGGCGGCCCCCTTCAGCCTGTCGAAGGACGGGAGCACGGCCTTTGGCACCTCGCTTACCTACACGGCCGCCGAGCTAACCAGCGCCCGGCCGGTATACGTGCGCTTCACGCCTACCACCCTGGCCCTGGCGAGTGGCGCAGTTACTGGCACCATTACCAACACCAGCGACGGCGCTACCGCCCGCACGGTAACCGTAACGGGCTCGGGCATTGACCCCACCCAAACGGTATACGACTTCAACGCCTGCACTGGCACTACTACGCTATCGGACGGCTGGGTGCAAACCAGCGTAACGGGCCCGCAGATGTGGGCCTGCACCACGTTTGGCCGCGACCCTATGGCCCCGGCCGGTACTGCCCCCTATCCCAGCGCCGTGCAAATGAACGGCTACGCCGCAGCTAATATTGAGAACGAAGACTGGCTCATCTCGCCCGTGCTTGACTTAAGCACCTATACCTACCCGCTGCTTTCGTTCTGGAGCCGCACGGCTTTCAACGGCCCTTCGCTGAAACTGCGCGTGTCGACCAACTATGCGGGCACCGGCGCGCCCAGCGCCGCTACCTGGACGGACTTGAGCGTGGCTTTCCCGGCTGGCGGCTCGGATACCTGGACCCAGACGGCCAACATCAACCTGGCAGCCTTCAAGGGGGCTACGGTGTACGTGGCCTTCGTGTATACCTCCACTTCGATGGCGGCCGCCCGCTGGACATTGGACGACATCGCCCTGACCAAGTCGGCCACACCCCCCGCCCCCACCGTGCTCACGAACGTGAACCGCTTGGCATTTGGCTACCAGGCCATTAATACCAGCAGCACCCAAGCGCTGAACGTATCGGCCAACGACCTGACCGCCGATGTAACGGTGGCTTCGTCGGACGCCAACTACACGGTTTCGAAAGACGGCACCAACTTCGCCAGCACTGTTACCCTGACCAAGGCGGAAGTAAATGCCCTGAGCAAGCCCGTAACCGTGCGCTTCCTACCCACCGTGGCCCTGGCCAGCATCAGCGGCATGCTCACGGTGAGTAGCGCCGGCGCTACCGCCCAAACTGTAGCCCTGAGCGGCGATACCTACGACCCGGCCAAAACCCTGGAAGTAGTGAACTGGAACATGGAATGGTTTGGCTCGGCCGATGCCACCCTGGGGCCGAAGGATAAGAACCTGCAAAACACCAACGCCACGGCCGTGCTCAATTTCCTGAAGGCCGACGTGTACGCCCTGGAAGAAGTAGTGGACACCGTGCGCCTGCGGGCCATTGCCACCAACCTCAGCACTACCCTCGGCGTGCCGTATGCCTACAAGATTTCGCCCTACGGCTCACGCGGCGACAACCAGCAGGACCCCGAATACATCGGCGACCAGAAGCTGGCCTTCATTTACCGCACCGACATGGTGAAAAACCCGTCGTTCCAGGGCTTACTGCGCTGCTCGGAGGCTGATGCCTGCCCCGCCTACACGCCCTGGGCATCGGGCCGCTTCCCGTGGCAGATGCGCGCCGACGTAACGCTCGACGGCGTAACCAAGAAAGTGGATTTCGTCGTGATTCACGCCAAGGCCAACGCCACGGCCTCATCAGCCAATGACTACGCCCGCCGCAAAACAGGGGCCGACCTGCTCAAAGGCCTGCTCGACACCAGCTACGGCAACGACAACACGCTCATCGTGGGCGACTACAACGACATCTTGGAGGGTACCATCGCCACGGGTGTCACGCCGGCCGTATCGTCGTACAGCTCGTTCCTCAACGATATCAATTACGTGCCCCTGACCCTGCCCCTGGCCCAAGCCGGCCTGCAGTCAACCGCCAGCTTCAAAACGGTGATTGACCACGTTATCGCCAACAAGAACATGGCGCGCTACTACATCAACGGCACGGCGGCCATCCGCACCGACGTTGCCGCCCAGATTACCAACTACAGCACCACCACTTCGGACCACTACCCGATATTCACGCGCTATTCGTTCACGGGTACTATGCTGGCTTCCAAGAGCGCCCGCGCGGCCTCGCTGGGCCTCTACCCCAACCCGGTAGCCAACAGTGTGCGCTTCGAGGTGCCCGAAACCGGCAACAGCCTCAGCCTGAGCGTGTACACCACCACCGGCAGCCTCGTGCTGCGCGGCACCGGCTCGGTAGAGCAGCTCAACCAGCAGCTCAGCCAGCGCGTGGCGGGCCTCGCCGCCGGCCTCTACGTGGTGCGCGTGGTGGGTGCGCAGCAGACCTACACCGACCGCTTCGAGAAGCAGTAATTCTTATAAGTACTTGTAAAACAAGTACTTATAATTAAAATCCTTAAAAGGGTCCCAGCTAGTTGGCTGGGACCCTTTTTTCATATAAACTAGCACAATTTCTGGGTAGGTGCACGTGCTCCGGTCTGAGGGTGGAGCATATGCCCTGCTTTGGGAACCGCAGTAAGCTGGGCTACTCCTGGCGGCCGTGCAACGATTACCGCGCCGGCGGCTACCTTGGGGCCAGTCGTATCCTCACCCCAAGCGTATGCGTTTTTCTACCCTCGTGCACCATTGCCGGCTTGCCGGCCTTAGCCTGCCGCTGCTGGCCGCCAGGCCCGCGCTGGCTACCCCGCCCACCCCGCCCGCGCCGCTGCCCTACTACTCGGAGCCCGCCGTGGCGCCCGACCGCCAGGAGCTGGCCTTCGTGTCGGGCGGCGATATCTGGACGGTGCCGGTGGCCGGCGGCGAGGCCCGGCTGCTGGTGGCCCACCCCGCCACCGAGAGCCGCCCGCTGTATGCGCCCGACGGCAAGTCGCTGGCTTTCACCTCCACGCGCAGCGGCAACGGCGATATCTACCTACTCAATTTTGCCTCGGGCGAGCTGAAGCGGCTGACGTTTGACGACGGGCTGGACCAGTTGGATGGGTGGAGCGCCGATGGCAAGTACCTGTATTTTTCGAGCACCAGCCGCGACATCGCGGGCATGAACGACATCTACCGCGTGCCGGTGGGCGGCGGCACGCCCACCGCCGTGAGCGCCGACCGCTACGCCAACGAGTTCTTCGCCGCACCCAGCCCCGACGGCCGCACGCTGGCCTTTGCCGCGCGCGGCGTGGCTTCCAACCAGTGGTGGCGGCACGGCCACAGCCACCTGGACGAGTCCGAAATCTGGCTGCGGCAGGAGGGCAAAACCGGCCCCAGCTACCGCGGCCTCACCAGCGGCGGCAGCAAGGCGCTGTGGCCCATGTGGGGGCCGGGCGGCCAGCAGCTGTTTTATACCAGCGACCAGGGCGGGGCCGAAAACATCTGGACGGTGGGCCTGGATAATGCTAAACCCCAGCAGGTTACCAATTTCAAAGATGGCCGCGTGCTGTGGCCCAGCATTTCATACGATGGCCAGCTCGTGGCGTTTGAGCGCGACTTTGGCATCTGGACGCTGAACACCGCCACGGGCCAGGCCCAGCCGGTGGCCATTCGGCGGCGGGGCGCGCCGGCTAGCCCCGGCACCGAGCGCCAGCGCTTTACTGACCGCTTGCAGGAGCTGGCCCTCTCGCCCGATGGCAAGAAAGTGGCCTTTATCGTGCACGGCGAAGTATTTGCCGCGTCCGCGGCCGATGGCGGCGACGCTACCCGCCTCACCACCACCGTGGCCGCCGAAACCGACCTGGCCTGGGCGCCCGACAGCCGCCGGCTGGTGTACGCCTCGGCCCGCGACGGCGCGAAGCATTTATACAGCTACACCTTCGCCACGGGCCAGGAAACGCGCCTCACTAACGCCATCCTCAGCGATGCCCGGCCACGCTTCTCGCCCGATGGCAAGCTACTGGCTTTTGAGCGCGACGCCCAGGAGCTGCGTATTCTGGACCTGGCCAGCAAGCAGGAGCGGGTGGCGGGCACCGGGCGCTTTGGCCGGCCGCCGCTGGCTGCCGAGCGCTCGGTGGTGTGGTCGCCCGATGGGCGCTGGCTGGCGTTTGCGCCAGCCGGGGCGCGGGGCTTCACCAACGTGCAGGTGGTGCCCACGGCGGGCGGCGCGGCGCGGCCAGTCAGCTTTTTGGCCAACACCAACAGCAACTCGCTCTCGTGGAGCCCCGATGGCAAGTACCTGCTTTTCGACACCGGCCAGCGCACCGAGGATGCCCAGGTGGCCCGCGTGGATTTGCAGCTGCGCACGCCGCGCTTCCGCGAGGACCAGTTTCGTGACTTATTCAAGGAGTCAGTCCCCAACCCCACCGCACCCGACAAGAACGCGCCCGCGCCCGCCAAGTCCCCCACGCCGGCCCCGCTGCCGGTAGCCGCTGCCGACTCGGCTCGCGCTAAAGACCAAGCAATCAGCAAGAAGGATAAAGGCAAGAAAGGCGCAGCTACGGCGGCCGCCACCCCCGCCAAGCCGCCCGTCACCATCAATTTCGACGACATTCGGCGGCGGCTGAGCCTAGTGCCGGTGGGCGTGGATGTGCGCACCCAAACCATCAGCCCCGATGGCAAGTGGCTGCTGCTCACGGCCACCGTTTCCAACCAAACCAACCTCTACGTGTACCCGCTCGATGAGCTGGGCAAGGAGCCCGCCACGGCGCGGCAGCTCACGGCCACGGCCGGGGCCAAGCGCGAGGCGCAGTTTTCGCCCGATAGCAAGGAAGTATATTTCCTCGACCAGGGCCGCATCCAGGTGGTGCCCGTGGAGGCCGGCAAGGGCACGGCCCGCGCCGTGGCCGTAACGGCCGAGCTGAACGTGGATTTTGAGCAGGAGAAAATGGTGGTCTTTGACGAGGCATGGGCCTACCTGCGCGATTTTTTCAACGACCCCGCCTTCAACGGCACCGACTGGCCGGCCCAGCACGCCAGGTTTGCGCCCTACATCGCCGGGGCCCGCACCCCCGACGAAGCCCGCCGCCTCACCAACCTGATGATTGGCGAGCTCAACGCCTCGCACTCGGGCATGGGGCCGGCCGCCCCGCCCACCGGCACGGTAGCCCCCGCCACCGGCCGCCTGGGCTTGCGCTTCGATGCCGCTGATTATGAGCAACGTGGCCGCCTGCGCATTACCACCGTGCTGCCGCTGGGCGCGGGGGCGCTGGCCAGCCTCCAGCCCGGCGACGTGCTGCTCGCCGTGAACGGCCAGCCCCTCACCGGCACCACCAACCTCGATGAGCTGCTGCAATACCAGGTGGGCCGCCGCACCACGCTGCGCGTTTCTTCGGATAATAAGGAGCGCGACGTGGTGGTGCGCCCCCTCAGCCGCGACACCGAGAAGGCCCTCGACTACCGCCAGTGGGTGGAGGAGCGCCGCGCCTACGTGGCCCAGGCCAGCGGCGGCCGCCTCGGCTACGTGCACATGTTCGACATGTCGGCCGCCGCCCTGGCGCAGCTGTACCTCGACCTCGACGCCGAAAACATGACCCGCGAGGGCGTGGTGGTGGACGTGCGCAACAACAACGGCGGCTTCGTGAACGTGTACGCCATTGATGTGCTGGCCCGCCGCAGCTACCTCAGCATGCGCAGCCGGGGCATGGCAGCGGCCGTGCCCGCCCGCAGCGCCCTCGGCCAGCGCAGCCTGGAAGTACCCACGGTACTCGTCACCAACCAGCACTCCCTCTCTGATGCTGAAGACTTTAGCGAAGGTTACCGGGCCTCTGGGCTGGGCAAAATAGTGGGCGAGCCCACCGGCGGCTGGATTATCTTCACCTCGGGTGCCACCCTGCTCGACGGCTCCAGCCTGCGCCTGCCCACCAGCACCATCCGCGCCACCCGCAACGGCCAGGTGATGGAAATGAACCCCCGCCCCGTGGACATCCCCGTAACCCGCCCCATCGGCGAGAGCTACACCACGCGCGATGCGCAACTCGACGCGGCCGTGAAGGAGCTGATGGGCAAGTAGTTAGCACATACGCTCCGGTCGGCCGGCTTTGCCGGCGGACCGGCTGTCGCGTGAACAACGACGGCACAACGGACTAGAGCCAGTGAACGATGCTGGTACGACTGGCCAAGCGGCGCGCCCGTCGACCAGTCGGCCGGCTTCGCCGACGGACCGGAGCACGCACCCTTATGTACTAACTTATTTATTGATAAGTAGTTAAATTACCTGACCGTCTCAATAGTCGAAACACCCTCCACTGCGACTACCGGCGGCAACTCGACCGCAAACCTGACCTGGGAACCCAGGCTCAGTTTGGGCACCAGTACGTAGTACACCACATTGGCGGCGGCGGGGCTGGCATCGGCGGCCAGCTTTACGGCGTAGGTATAGCCGGCGCAGGTTTGCAGCACCTGCTGGCTGGCTACGTGGCTGGCGCTGGCGGTGCGGGTTTTGCCGGCCAGCAGGGTGTAGGTAGCAAAGTCAACGGCCGGCAGCTTTTTGCCCGCAAACAGCGCCCGATACTCAGCTGCCGAGTTGATAACGTAGTCGTTGGTTTGCCCCACGGTGGGCACCGGCTCGGTGATGCGGGCCGTGAGGCCGGTTATCTGGCAGGTCGTCACATCGGCCGACGCATTGCAAGGCACCACATCGTCCTCCTTCTTGCAGCTATTGCTCATCGCCAGAAAACTGAGCGCGGCGAGCGCCAAAAGTCGACGTATTTGCATAAAAACCAGGGTATTGGGGTGGGAAAAGGAGAGCGGGCAAGAAATATACTACCCGGCTCCCAAAATCCAAGGTTGCGCCCTGCTTCCTAACAGCTTGGCTGGGCGGCACCGCATCGAACACCACGTTGGTATCGGCGGCCAGCTTGGGCAAAAGCCGCCCCTGGCTTACCAGGATAGTTGCCCCGGTCCGCCGGCAAAGCTTTTTTAAGCTGATTCAACAAAAAGACGGCCGCCCCGCTGCAACGCCCGCGGGGCGAATATGTCTTTTTCATGAAAAAAATGCCATCTTGCCGGCCGGTTTTTGCCGGTTGCCTTTAATTTTCTTTCGCTTTGAAACGACGTGACTTTGTGGGCCTTACCGGCCTGGCCACCAGCGCCCTGCTGCTGCCCCACTTTCCGGGCTTCGGCGGCACCCTCGTAGACCCCGCCCGCCTGCTGGAGCCCGGCCTCGACGTGACCGCCAAAAAGCGCCTCGCCGATGCGGCCCTCAACGCCGCCCGCAGCGCCGGTGCCACCTACGCCGACGTGCGCATTGGCCGCTACCTCAACCAGAGCGTGTTTACCCGCGAAAAGCAGGTGCAGAACATCGCCAGCGGCGAGAGCTTCGGGGCCGGCGTGCGCGTGATTGCGGGCGGCAGCTGGGGCTTTGCCGCCACCAACAACGTGAGCGATGCCGGCCTGGCCCAGGCCGCCAAGCTGGCCGTGGCCATGGCCAAAGCCAACGCCAAAACCCAGAGGGAACCCGTGAACCTGGCCCCCCAGAAGGGCTACGGCGAGGTGAGCTGGAAAACGCCCATCAAGCAAAACGCCTTCGAGGTGCCCGTGGCCCAGAAGGCCGAACTGCTGCTGGCCGCCAACGCCGCCGCCATGGCCAACGGTGCTAACTTCGTCAATTCCAGCCTATTCCAGATAAACGAGCAGAAGTACTTTGCCAGCACCGACGGCTCGTACATCGACCAGGATATCCACCGCATCTGGCCCACGTTTTCGGTCACGGCCATTGACCGGGCCAGCGGCAAATTTAAAACCCGCGACGCGCTGAGCTCGCCCATGGGCCTGGGCTACGAGTACCTCACGCCCAGCGCCGCCGACAAGGTAGCCGGCCCCGCCGGCACCGGCCTGGTGGGCTACCGCAACAGCTACGACCTGCTGGAAGACGCCGCCCTGGCCGCCCGCCAGGCCAAGGCCAAGCTCACGGCTACCTCGGTGCTGGCTGGCAAATACGACCTCGTGCTGGAGCCCAACCACCTGGGCCTCACCATCCACGAGAGCATTGGCCACCCGCTGGAGCTGGACCGCGTGCTGGGCTATGAAGCCAACTACGCGGGCACCAGCTTCGCCGATTTGGCCTGGAAGGCGAAGAATATTCCCTACGGCTCCAAAAACGTGACCATCGTGGCCGACAAGCTGCAACCCGGCTCGCTGGGCGCAGTAGGCTACGACGATGAGGGCGTGAAAACCAAGGAGTGGACGCTCATCGACCAGGGCAAACTGGTTGACTACGAGAAGATTAGAGACCAGGCGCACATCGTGGGCCAAACCGCCTCCGACGGCTGCTGCTACGCCGACTCCTGGGATGCGGTGCAGTTTCAGCGCATGCCCAACGTGAGCCTGCGCCCCGGCACCGCCCCGCTGAGCGTGGACGAGATGATAAGCAAGGTGGACAAGGGCATCTACATTGCCGGCCGCGGCTCGTATTCCATTGACCAGCAACGCTATAACTTTCAGTTTGGCGGCCAGGTGTTCTACGCCATCGAGAAGGGCAAAATCGCGGGCATGCTCGACGATGTGGCCTACCAGGCTAATACCCAGGAGTTTTGGAACTCGTGCGCGGCCGTGTGCGACCAGCGCGACTACCGCATGTTCGGCTCGTTTTTCGACGGCAAGGGCCAGCCCTCGCAGGTGTCGGCCGTGAGCCACGGCTCGGCCACGTCGCGGTTCAATGCGGTGAATGTGATTAATACGGGCCGGAAGATTGGGTAAATCTTATGCGGCCCTAACGGGGCGCCTCACCCCTAGCCCCTCTCCGAAAAGGAGAGGGGGACTAGTTCTAGTTTTAGACTCAGCTTTTAAGCTAGTGCTAAATATCTAGTCCCCCCTCTCCTTTTCGGAGAGGGGGCTAGGGGGTGAGGCGCCCGCCAGAACAACCAACTACTCTCTATCCTTCAAACCTTTACGCTCCTCAACTTTGAACAGACGCGACTTTACTACTCTTACTGGATTGGCGGCCGGTGCCCTGTGGCTCCCCGCTTTCCCAAGCCTCGCCGGCAACCTTGTTGACCCCGCCCAGCTGCTGGAGCCCGGCCTCGACGTGGCCCAGAAAAAGCGCCTGGCCGACGTGGCCCTCACCGCCGCCAAGGCCGCTGGGGCCACCTACGCCGACGTGCGCATCCAGCGCACGCTCAATCAGGGCATTTTCACCCGCGAGAAGCAGGTGCAGAACATTGCCAATGCCGAGAGCTTTGGCGTGGGCATCCGGGTGATTGCCAACGGCACCTGGGGCTTTGCCTCGACCAACAACGTGACCGACGCGGGCATCGCCAAAACGGCCCAGCAGGCGGTGGCCATCGCCAAGGCCAACTCGAAGGTGCAGAAGGAGCCCGTGCGGCTGGCCCCCCAGAAGGGCTACGGCGAGGTAAGCTGGAAGGCGCCCATCGAGAAAAACGCGTTTGAGGTGCCCATCAAGGAGAAGGTTGATTTGCTGCTGGCGGCCAACGCGGCGGCGCTCGGCAACGGCGCGTCGTTTGTGAATTCGGCCCTGTTTCAAGTGAATGAGCAGAAGTACTTTGCGAGCACCGACGGCTCGTATATCGACCAGGATATTCACCGCATCTATCCCACCTTTGGGGTGACGGTGGTGGACCGGGCCAGCGGCAAGTTTCGCTCGCGCCAGAGCCTGAGCTCGCCCATGGGCATGGGCTACGAGTACCTCACGCCCAAGGCCGCCGACAAGATGGCCGGCCCCGCGGGCTCGGGCGTTATCGGCTACAAAAACAGCTACGATATCCTGGAAGATGCCGCCCTGGCCGCCAAGCAAACCAAGCAAAAGCTGACCTGCAAGAGCGTGGTGCCCGGCAAGTACGACCTCGTGCTCGACCCGCACCACCTGGGCCTCACCATCCACGAGAGCGTGGGCCACCCCCTGGAGCTGGACCGCGTGCTGGGCTACGAGGCCAACTTCGCGGGCACTTCGTTTGCCACCTTGGAGTGGAAAAAGAAGGGCTTGCCCTACGGCTCGAAGCAGGTGAATATTGTGGCCGACAAGCTGCAAGCCAACTCGCTGGGTGCGGTGGGCTGGGACGATGAGGGCGTCAAAACCAAGGAGTGGAACCTCATTGAGCAGGGCAAACTAGTTGATTATGAAAAGATTCGCGACCAGGCCTACATTGTGGGCCAGGACGCCTCCGACGGCTGCTGCTACTCGCAGTCGTGGCGCGATGTGCAGTTTCAGCGCATGCCTAACGTGAGCCTCAAGCCCAGCCCCAGCAAAATGAGCGTGGATGAACTGGTGAGCAAGGTGGACAAAGGCATCTATATCGCTGGCAACGGCTCGTTTAGCATTGACCAGCAGCGCTATAACTCGCAGTTTGGCGGCCAGGTGTTCTACGCCATCGAGAAGGGCAAAATTACCGAAATGCTCGAAGACGTGGCCTACCAGACCAATACCCTGGAGTTTTGGGGCGCCTGCGCCGGCTCGTGCGACCAGAGCGACTACCGCTTCGCGGGCTTCTTCAACGACGGCAAGGGCCAGCCCTCGCAGAGCTCGGCCGTGAGCCACGGCTCGGCCACCACGCGCTTCAATGGCGTGAACGTGATTAACACGGCCCGTAAAATCGGGTAGCCCCACCCCCCAGCCCCCTCCCCTGCGGGGGAGGGGGAGCCAAACGATTTTCAATCTACAATCGTCAATCAAATGAAGCCTACGCCTCCTCGGCTCCCCCTCCCCCGCAGGGGAGGGGGCCGGGGGGTGGGGCTGCAACTCCACAACATGGCAATTCTTTCCCAAACCGAAGCCCAGGATATCCTCAAAAAAGTCCTCAGCTTCAGCACCGCCGACGAGTGCGAGGCCAACCTCAACGGCAGCCTGGAGGGCAACGTGCGCTCGGCGCGCAACTCCATCAGCACGGCCGGGGCTGTGGACAACGTGTCGCTGGCCGTGACGTCGTACTTCGGCAAGCGCTCGGGCACCGCCACCTGCAACCAGTTTGACGAGGCTACGCTGCGCCGCTGCGTGCAGCGTGCCGAAGAAATTGCGCGCCTCGCGCCCGAAAGCCCCGAGTCGATGCCGCTACTCGGGCCGCAGACGTATCTGGCTTCGCCCCAGTCGTTTGCGCAGAGCACGGCCAACATCACGCCCGACTACCGCGCCAACCAGATGGCGGCCAGCATGCAGTACTGCGACGGCAAGAAGCTGTCGTCGGCGGGCTTCTTGAATGACCAGGCGGGCTTCGTGGCCAAGCGCAACTCGAAAGGGCTGGAGGCCTACCAGCGCACCTCGAACCTCGATTTCAGCATCACCGTGCGCACGCCCGATGGGCTGGGCTCGGGCTACGCGGCCACTGACTTTACGGACGTGTCGAAGTTTGATGCCAAAGTCCTGACCGCTGTGGCGGCCGGCAAGGCCTCGGCTTCGCTGGGGGCCAAGGCCATTGAGCCGGGCAAGTACACCGTTATTCTGGAGCCCAATGCGCTGGTTTCGGGCTCCGATGCCTCGCTGCTGGGCGCGCTCATGCGCTCGTTCGACGCCCGCTCGGCCGATGAGGGGCGCAGCTTTTTGAGCAAGAAGGGCGGCGGCAATCGCAAGGGCGAAAAGATGTTTGATGAGCGCGTGACGATTTATTCGGACCCTACCAACGCCGAGGTGCCCGACCTCACCTTCGCCGGCGATGGCCGCCCGCAGCAGCGCACCACCTGGATTGAAAAGGGCGTGGTGAAAAACCTCTACACCAGCCGCTACTGGGCCCAGAAATCGGGCATCCCCGACCTGCCTGGCCCCGGCGGCTTCATCATGGAGGGCGGCACCCAAAGCACCGCCGACCTCATCAAGGGCACCAAAAAAGGCATCTTGGTGACGCGCCTCTGGTACATCCGCCCCGTTGACCCGCAAACGCTGCTCTACACCGGCCTCACCCGCGACGGCACGTTCTACATCGAGAACGGCGCTATCAAGTTCCCAGTCAAGAACTTCCGCTTCAACGAAAGCCCGATTATCATGCTCAACAACCTGGAGGCCATCGGCCGCCCGGTACGTTTGGCCGGCAATTTGGTGCCGCCGCTTAAGATTCGCGATTTCACGTTCACAAGCTTGTCCGACGCCGTGTAATTATTTAACACATAAAAAAAGCCGCTTCAAGAAGCGGCTTTTTTTATGTGTTAAATACTATCTAACGAAAGCGCATTTTCTTATTCAAGTCGTAATATTCTAAAAAGATATCGTTAGCACTTCCTCCCCGGGCTGCCCAGGCATTTGTCGCAGCATACGCTTCGCGCAAAAACTGAAGCCGCGATTGCCGGCTATCTGCTCCAACAATGCTACCATCATCTGGACGATGAACACCCTGTCGGAGATAGAGATTCTTTTCGTCGTATACGAATTGTCTTAGTTTTTTATTCTTATCTCCGGTAGGTAGCCCCTGCATTAAAAGCCGTCGAATGGTATAATAGAGGTCGTATGATTCCTTCGGATTTTGTAAGTCACCAGCTAGTTCAGGTTTGAACGGCTCATCCTCACTTTCTCCTTCCGAAAAATCAAAACCAGACTGCTTTGCCTCCGCATTTGCTTCGGCTTCATCAGACATACGCTTTAGCTTGTCCTGAAAAAGCCGCTCCTGCTCATCTCGTTCTTTCTTGGCAGTATCAGAAGCATCGCTTGCTTTAAATTCATCTGCGCTGGGAAACTCGTCATTTTGCATTGGAAAGCCAGTCTAAATTTGTGAAGGGTTAGAAATTAGAGCTTTGTTCTTATCGGCCTCTTCAACGATTGACTTAGCAAGCCAAGGCGCACTATGAAGTTGGGCGGGACAAACATCTGACATGGTGATATAGCGGCTGAAATAACGCCAACCAGAATCATCATTTTGCTCCCTCAACTCTTGTGCATACAGCCAATAAATTACCGAGGGATGGATATTGTTCTGCTCGGCATAAGTTGTAACGAATGATTCAATGTTGATGTAGTTCTTGATGTAATCAAATTTCTGGCGCGACAGCAGAAGCTGCTTAGCAAATTTATCAGCCTGTGCCTCAATCAAGAATAGGTCTTCAACTCCATCACTGATGTGAAACTTCATAGTAGCCAATTTATCCATATGAAATATGATATGTGCTAACTCATGAAGTAGTGTAAACCATAAGGTTGGGTAACGCTTGAAGTGGTCCGTCAGCACAATACACGGCTTCTTATTCACAATAAATGTGGCCCCGTGAACCGATGTATTTGGTAGTGCCCGTTGCGTAATTACAGTTACACCTGCTTCGTCGAGCGCTCGCATAACTGTTAGCAGACCTGTTTTTTCCTTGCGGGTGTACTGCCTAGCTTGCATAGCAAGCTGCTCTACCCTTTCTGGATTAAAAGGATGAGGATTATTGATACGCTGGAACTGCTGGTAAGCAGATAAAATCCAGAACTTCATCATCTTATCCTCAACAGTAGTCCTCGCCCTACTGAACAATATGGCTGCCGTCTCTACGCCATATTCATAAAGCGATGACAGCCCAAAATACTCAATTATACGCTCTTTGATGTGCTCATAATCAGCCGATTTTATAAAGCCAATTTTTCTAAGTTTTTCAACATCAAAGTTCTTCGCGATAAAGGATGCCTCCTTTACTTTTTCGACTGCTTTGAAATCCTCAGGTGGCATAGCAGATGCAGCGAATAGCTGCATAATATCTTCAATTCGGGTATCTAGAAAGTGTGCTAGCTTATAAACGGTTAAAACGTCAAGCTTCTGCAATACCCCCGTAACTAGCCGCTCGTATGACGACCGGGGCATACCAAGTATTTCGCTTGCTGCCTTAGTCGACAATTGTAGCTCTTCTCTTCTCTTTTCGATTAAGGAAGCTAAAGTGGGCGTATCTGAGGCTGCCAAGAGCCTTAGCACCTCCCCCATCAAGGCTGACGACGTGTCGCCAGCGGCTTCGTTTATTGTCGTGCCCATCTTATTTTGCTATTATTTTTGGCAAATATACGGCACGTTGCACAAAATTGTACAGCCTTCGTGTGCAATACTTTGAATGGTATGGATTGCGACGCGAACCGAATATGTGCAGTCCCAGAAAAGAGCGGCCAGGCAAACGGACCGCTCTTTTAAGCCCTACCAGTACTAGCTTGCCGCTATCAACTTCTTCCTGCCAACCAATTACACCTTTCCTCCTATGAACAGACGCGACTTTGCTGCCCTTACCGGACTGGGCGCTACGGCCCTGCTGCTGCCCAGCCTGCCCGGCTTCGGGGCTAAGCGCGTGGACCCCAGCCGCTTGCTGGAGCCCGGCGCCGATACCATCCTCAAGAAGCGCCTGGCCGACGCGGCCCTCAACGCCGCCAAGAGCGCCGGGGCCAGCTACGCCGACGTGCGCATCGGCCGCTCGCTCAACCAGTACGTGTTTACCCGCGAAAAGCAGGTGCAGAACATCGTGAGCACCGAGAGCTACGGCGTGGGCATTCGGGTGCTGGTGGGTGGATGCTGGGGCTTTGCCTCCACCAGCGTAGTTACCGAGGCCAGCCTGGCCGCCACCGCCCGCCTGGCCGTAGACATTGCCAAGGCCAACCGCCTGGTAATGAAGGAGCCCGTGCAGCTGGCCCCCCAGGCCGGCTTCGGCGAGGTGAGCTGGAAAACGCCCGTGCTGCAAAGCGCCTTCGAGGTGCCAGTGAAGCAAAAGGCCGACCTGCTGCTGGCCGCCAACGCGGCCGCCCTGGATGCCGGGGCCAGCTACATCAACTCGGCGCTCTTCCAAGTAAATGAGCAGAAGTACTTTGCGAGCACCGACGGCTCGTACATCGACCAGGATGTGCACCGCCTTTGGCCCACCTTCAGCGCCACGGCCGTGGATACCAAGTCGGGTAAGTTTCGCTCGCGCGAATCACTAAGCGCGCCCGTGGGCATGGGCTACGAGTACCTCACGCCCAGCGCCACCGAGCAGGTGCGCGGCCCGCAGGGCACTGATACTGTGGGCTATAAGCTGCGCTACGACATACTAGCCGATGCCGCGCTGGCTGGCAAGCAGGCCAAGGCCAAGCTGGCCATGAAGTCGGTGACGCCCGGCAAGTACGACCTCGTGCTCGACCCCGGCCACCTGGGCCTCACCATCCACGAGAGCGTGGGCCACCCCACCGAGCTCGACCGTGTGCTGGGCTACGAGGCCAACTACGCGGGCACCAGCTTCGCCACCCTGGAGTGGAAGGCGAAAAACCTGCCCTACGGCTCGCCCCAGGTCAATATCGTGGCCGATAAGCTGCAACCCGGCTCGGTGGGCAACGTGGGCTGGGACGATGAGGGCGTGAAAACCAAGGAGTGGGACATCATCAAGGCCGGTAAACTAGTTGATTACCAGAAGATTCGCGACCAGGCGCACATCGTGGGCCAGAAGGAGTCGGATGGCTGCTGCTACGCGCAGTCGTGGGAGGATGTGCAGTTCCAGCGCATGGCCAACATCAGCCTCAAGCCCGGCCCCGCCAAATTGAGCGTGGATGAGATGGTGAGCAAGGTGGATAAAGGAATCTACATCGCTGGCGCCGGCTCATTTAGCATTGACCAGCAGCGGTTTAACTTTCAGTTTGGCGGGCAGCTGTTCTTCGCCATCGAGAAGGGCAAAATCACGGAGCCGATTGAGGATGTGGCCTACCAGTCGAACACCCAGGAGTTTTGGGGCGCCTGCGCCGGCAGCTGCGACCAGAGTGATTACCGCCTCTTCGGCACCTTCTTCGACGGCAAGGGCCAGCCCGCCCAGGTGTCGTCGGTGAGCCACGGCTCGGCCACCACGCGGTTTAATGGCGTGAACGTCATTAACACGGCGCGGAAGGTGTAGCCCCACGAGACCCCTATGGGGCAGGCCCCCTCCCCTGCGGGGGAGGGGGAGCCAGTCGATTTTCCAACTGCATCATCATCAAGCTAATGCCTGCGCCGCCGCGGCTCCCCCTCCCCCGCAGGGGAGGGGGCCGGGGGGTGGGGCTGCTCCCCAACATGGCTATCCTATCCAAAGACGAAGCCCAGGCTTTATTGAAAAAAGTGCTCGGCTACAGCACCGCCGACGAGTGCGCGGTATCGCTGAGCGGGCGCACGGCCGGCAACATCCGCTACGCCCGCAACAGCGTGAGCACGGCCGGCGCGCAAGACAACGTGTCGCTGGCCGTGGAGGCGCGCTTTGGCAAGCGCAGCGGCATTGCCACCTGCAACGAGTTTGACGACGCCACCCTGCGCCGCTGCGTGCAGCGGGCCGAGGAAATCGCCAAGCTGGCCCCCGAAAGCCCCGAGTACGTGGCCCTGCTCGGGCCCCAAACCTACCTCAACCCGCCCTCAGCAGCTTCTACGCCGCTCACGCCCGCGCTGCGCGCCCAGGCCGCGGCCGATAGCATGACCCTGTGCGCGGCCAAAAACCTGACCTCCGCGGGCTTCTTGGATGGTGGCACGCGCTTCACGGCGCTGCGCAACTCCAAGGGCCTGGAGGCCTACCAGCAGTCTACCAACACCGACTTTTCGGTGACGGTGCGCACCGCCGACGGCCGGGGCTCGGGCTACGCCATTGCCGACGTTACGGACCCTACTAAGCTCAATACCAAGGCCTTGACCCAGCGCGCCGTCGACAAGGCCCTGGGTTCGGTGAATGCCAAGGCCATTGAGCCGGGCAAATACACCGTGATTCTGGAGCCGGCCGCGCTCATGGCCGGCGACGACCTTTCGCTGCTCGGCGGGCTCGTATATGGCCTCAGCGCGCGCTCGGCCGACGAGGGCCGCAGCTTCATGACCAAGAAGGGCGGCGGCAACCGCAAGGGCGAAAAGCTCTTCGATGAGCGCATCAATATCTACTCCGACCCGCTCAACGCCGAGGTGCCCGGCAACGCCTTCGACGACGAGGGCCTGCCCACCCGGCGCATGAGCTGGGTGGAGAAAGGTGTGGTCAAAAACCTGTTTTACTCGCGCTTCTGGGCCGAAAAAAACAAGACCACGGCCACGCCCTTCCCCAGCGGCTTCATCATGAGCGGCGGTACCCAAAGCACCGCCGAACTCATCAAAGGCACCGCCAAGGGCATCCTGGTCACGCGCCTCTGGTACATCCGCGAGGTCGACCCGCAAACGCTGCTCTACACCGGCCTCACTCGCGACGGCACGTTCTACATCGAAAACGGGGCCATCAAATTCCCCATTAAAAACCTGCGCTTCAACGAGAGCCCTATTATTATGCTCAATAACATTGAGGCCATTGGCCGGCCCGTGCGCCTGGCCGGCTGCCTGGTGCCACCCCTCAAAATTCGGGACTTCACGTTCACGAGCCTGTCGGACGCTATATAAGTGTAGGGTAAGCTTTGGCTTGCCGGCGCGCGCACCAGGCGCGCCTACCGGCAAGCCAAAGCTTACCCTACACTTACTGAGGCGCGGCTGGCGCGCCCGTTGGCAAGCTGAAGCTTACCCTACAATTTTGGCAGCTGCACGGCCACGTAGGCCTGAAACACGCGGTTTTTCAGTTGCGGGTCATTCACGCCTTGCAGATACTGAAGGTTATTGACGTCGTTGAGGCCCGCCACGAAGCGGCCGCCCACCCGGATGAGCGAGCCCAGCTTGAGGCCCAGGCCGGCGCACACAGCAATTTCGCCGCGCTTGTAGTTGCCGGTCGACGACTGGTTCATATCACGAAACGCCACGTTACCGCTGGCGGTGCGCACCTGCACGGTGCCGTTCTCATTGGCCGCCACGAGGTAGCCGAATTGCGGGCCCGCCTCCACAAACACCGGCCCCAGGGTGGCTTTCAGCAAGATGGGCACCTGGATATAGTTGAGCTGGGTGGTGTAGTTGGTAACGGTAGTGGCACCTTTCAGCTGCGAGCCCTGCAACGAGTATAGCAATTCGGGCTGAATGGAGAGCGGGCCAATCAGTTTGGCTTCGTAGAAAACACCGGCGTGGAAGTACGTTTTGTAGGTCGCGTCTTCGCCAACGCGGCCCTTGAGCACGGCCTCGTTCACGCCGGCCTTGATGCCGAACTGGGCGTGGGCCTTGGGCGCGAGCGCGCAAGCAAGCAGCGAAACGGCGGCCAGAGCAGAGAATTTCATAAACAAAAGAAAGAGGGGTGAATAGCGCGGCGGCGCAGTGGCCACCGCCGGGGTAACGAGTGCGCGGGGCGTTTGGTACGTTGCACGCCACCGCCAATAAAGCGGCAATTTACGGCTCCCGGCCGGGTAGCTGCCCCCCGGCGGCGCGCAACCGGTCGGCCCGGCGACGCGCCGGCAGCCGCGGCTTAAAGTCAGACAAAGCTCTGGCCCGGCTCGTTAAGTATCAATGAATTATGAGCTATGGCGCCAGCTTTAGCGCGCTTGCTAAAGTCTGACGGGCGCACAAATGCGTTTGTGAGGCGGGCGCGCAGCCCGCAGCTTTGTTTAGTCAACGGGCCGTTTGCGCCGCGGGCGTCCCCTACATTCGCCGCCATGCCTTCTATTTATGCACTCAAGCCTCGCTTTCAACAGTTATTGCGGCCTTTGCTGGCGGCCTTGCACGGCGCGGGCATCACGGCCAATGCCGTAACGGTGGCGGCCGGGCTCGCCTCGCTGGCCTACGGCGGCTGGCTGGCGCTGGCCCCGGCCAACCGCTGGGCCTGGGGCCTGCTGCCCTCCTTTTTGCTTACCCGCATGGCCCTCAATGCGATAGACGGCATGCTGGCCCGCGAGTACAACCAGCAGAGCCGCCTAGGCGCGGTGCTCAACGAAGTGGGCGACGTGGTGGCTGATACTGCGCTCTACCTGCCGTTTGCGCTGCTGCCGGGCGCGCACGCCAGCCTCGTGGTGCTTGTGGTGCTGCTGGCGCTGCTTAGCGAGTTTGTGGGCGTGGTGGGCCAGGTGGTGGGCGGCGGGCGGCGCTACGACGGCCCCTGCGGCAAAAGCGACCGGGCCGCCGCCTTTGCGGCGCTGGCGCTGGCCGTGGCCCTGGGCCTGCCCGTGAGCCCCTACCTCAACTACGCCTTTGGCGGGCTGGTCCTGCTGCTGGTTGCCACCTGCTGGAATCGGGTACGGCAGGCCCTGCGAGCCGCCGCAAATTCAACTACTTGATTACCAGTGAATCCTATCCTAATCTACGCTTTTTGTGGCCTCGCGGGGCTGCTGGTGCTGGCCTCGCTCGCCACGGCGGGGCTGATGCGCTGGCGCCCCGCGCACGACTACACCAGCCTGCGGCAGCGCATCCAAACCTGGTGGGGGCTCACAGCGCTGCTGGCGCTGGGCCTGGCGCTGGGCCGCCCGGTGGCCATCGTGCTGGCGGCTTTGGTGAGCTTCCTGGCCCTGCGGGAATTCTTATCGCTGGTGCCCACCCGGCCCGTCGATAACCCGGTGCTGCTACTGGCCTACCTGGCCATTCCGGGGCAGTATTTGTGGGTGCACCTGGCCTGGTACGGGATGTTCATCGTCTTCATTCCGGTCTACTTTTTTCTGCTGCTGCCGGTGCGCATGGTTATCGCCGGCGAAACCAAGGGGTTTTTGCAGGCGGCGGGCACGGTGCACTGGGGTCTGATGGCTACCGTGTTCAGCATCAGCCACGTAGCCTACCTGCTGGTACTACCCGCGCACACTGGCGCGCACGGCCCGGTACCTGGCGAGTTGCTGGTTTTTTACCTGCTGGTGCTGTCGCAGCTCAACGACATTGCGCAGTTTTTGTGGGGTAAAATGCTGGGCGGCCGCCGCATAACGCCCACCGTGAGCCCCAACAAAACCTGGGCGGGCCTACTGGGCGGCGTGGGCACTACCACGCTGCTGGCCTGGGCGCTGGGGCCGTGGCTCACGCCCTTCGGGCCGGGGCAGGCGGTGCTGGCGGGCCTCATTATCAGCATATTCGGCTTTTTTGGCGATGTCGTGGTTTCGGCCATCAAGCGTGATGTGGGCGTAAAGGATTCGGGCACGCTGCTGCCCGGCCACGGCGGCGTGCTCGACCGGCTCGACTCGCTCACCTACGCAGCGCCGCTATTTTTTCACTATACCTATTATCTCTACTACTAATGCCAAGCCAAGGTGCATTGTGGCGGCAGCTGTTTGCGCTGGGCATGGCCTACCCGGTCATGCGGCTGTGGCTGGGCCTGCGGGTGCGCCACCGTGCGCGGCTGCCCCAGCAGGGCCCCGCCATCATAGTGGCCAACCACAACAGCCACCTCGATATTCTGGCGCTGCTGGCCCTGTTTCCGCTACGCCGCGTGCCAGATGTGCAAACGGTGGCCGCCACCGATTATTTCTGTAAAAGCCGGTGGCTGCGGTGGTTTTCAACCCATTTGGTGGGCATTATCCCCATAGTGCGCGGCAGCGGCCAAGCCGCTGACATTGACCCGCTTGAAGGCTGCTACCGCGCCCTGGCCGCCGGCCAGGTGGTCATCGTTTTTCCCGAAGGCACCCGCGGCCAGCCCGAGCAGTTCGGCGAGCTTAAATCGGGCATCTGGTACCTGGCCCGGCGCTTTCCGCAGGTGCCCATCGTGCCAGTATTTTTGGCCGGCATGGGCAAGTCGATGCCGCGCGGCGCGCCTATTGCGGTGCCCATGAATGTGCAGGCAATTGTGGGCCACCCATTAAGCTACCTAGGTGATAAAGCACAGTTTATGAGCACCTTGCGCGAACAGCTTTGCGAGTTGCGCGCGCAGCTTGGGCTGGCCGAAAGTGGTCAAGAACGTCCTGCTGAACGCAGTGAAGCATCTCGCTCGCAGCAGTAAATCAATCGTTTAATTAAGCGAGCGAGATGCTTCACTGCGTTCAGCAGGACGTTCCTTTTGTTATTTTCTCACAATATAAAATCTACTATCAACCACTACTTTTCTTTTCGCATGAACGCTACCTACGACACCATCCGCCCCTGCCAGGAGCGCCATTTCGCTTCCTTCGATGCCACCTCGCTCTTCTACCGGCACTGGCCGGCGGCGGGCGGCGCGGCGGGCAAAAAAGCCATCGTGCTTTTCCACCGCGGCCACGAGCACGGCGGGCGCATGGCCCACCTGGCCGACGAATTCTCGCTGCCCGATTTCGATTTCTTCGCCTGGGATGCGCGCGGCCTCGGCCAGTCGCCGGGCGAGCGGGGCGCGGCCGACAACTACGGCGTACTGGTGAAGGACGTGGACGCCTTTGTGCGCCACATTGCTACGAATCACGGCATTGCCACCGAAAACGTGGTGGTTATCGGCCAGAGCTTCGGGGCCGTGACGGTGGCCACCTGGGTGCACGACTACGCGCCCCGCCTGCGCGGCATGATACTGGCCGCGCCGGCCTTCAAAATCAACCTCATTGTGCCCGGCGCGCTGGCCGGCCTCAAGCTGCTGTACGCGGCGCGGGGCAACTACTTCGTGAAGTCGTACGTGAAACCCACCCAGCTCACTAGCGATGCGGCGCGCATTGCCTCCTACCACGCCGACCCACTCATTACCAGGCCCATAGCCGCCAATATTCTGCTCGAAGTAGACGAGGCCGCCACCCGCGTGGTGGCCGATGCGGCGGCCATTCACGTGCCCACCCAGGTGCTGGTTTCGGGCAGCGATGCCGTGGTGTATGAGGAGCCGCAGCAGACGTTTTTCGACAACCTGGGCACCGAAAACAAGGAGCTGCACCGCCTCGACGACTTCCTGCACGACACGCTGGGCGAGCGCAACCGCGCCATTCCCATCGGACTGGCCCGTGCGTTTATCGAGCGCCTGTTTGCCGCCACGCCCGCCCGCCCCGGCCTGCTCGATGCCGACCAGCACGGCCTCACCAAGCGCGAGTTTGATACCCTGAGCGCGCCCGCCACCACAGCCGCGGCGCGCCTCTACTGGGCCATGAGCCGCTTCTGGGTGGGCGTGGGCGGCCGGTTTTCGACGGGCATGAAAAACGGCCTGGCCACCGGCTTCGACTCGGGCAGCACCCTCGACTACGTGTACCAAAACCGCCAGCAGGGCTTCACGCCCGTGGGCAAGCTGGTCGATAACGCATTCCTGAACAGCATCGGCTGGCGCGGCATCCGCATTCGCAAGCAGCACCTGGAACAGCTTATCGGCCAGGCTATTGACTTGCTGAAAGCCGCCGGCCAGCCGGTGCGCATCCTCGACATTGCGGCCGGCCACGGCCGCTACATCCTGGAAGCCGTAGCCGCCCGCCCCGGCCAAACCGACAGCGTGCTGCTGCGCGACTACAGCCCCGCCAACGTGGCCGACGGCCGCCGCCTCATCGCCGAAAAAGGCCTCACCGGCCTGGTGCAGTTCGAGCAAGGCGACGCCTTCGACCAGGCCGGGCTGGCCGCGTTGCAGCCCCGCCCCACGCTGGCCGTGGTATCGGGCCTCTACGAGCTGTTTGGTGATAACAAGTTAGTCAGCAAGTCATTAGCTGGCGTAGCCGGCGCAGTGGAGGCGGGCGGCTACCTCCTCTACACCAACCAGCCCTGGCACCCGCAGTTGGAGCTGATTGCCCGCTCGCTCACCAGCCACCGCGCGGGCGCGGCCTGGGTGATGCGCCGCCGCGTGCAGGCCGAGATAGACGAGCTGGTGGCCGAAGCCGGCTTCGAGAAAATCGACCAGCTCACCGACCAGTGGGGCATTTTCACGGTGTCACTGGCCCGGCGCAAGTAGGTGGTTTACAGTTATTTTTAAGGTTTAAGAAAGAACGTCATGCTGAGCTTGTCGAAGCATCTTTACCGCTTCATCTACACCGTTCAACGAAGCGGTAGAGATGCTTCGACAAGCTCAGCATGACGTTCTTTTTTAAATCCAAAAACCCACCTAGCGAACCCCGCCCCTGGCTCCGGGCGGCGGGGTGGCTGGCGTTTTTGGGGCCGTTTTTCTTCCTCACCTACGGCTTCGCCAATTGGTGGACGGCCCGGCTGCCGCACGTGGGCTCGGTGGTGTTTGGCTGGGAAAAGCATATCCCGTTCTGGCCCTGGACCATCGTGCCCTACATGGCGCTGGATGCCTTTTACGCCGGCTCGCTGTACCTGTGCGCCACCCGCGCCGAACTCGATACCCACGCCAAACGGCTGCTGAGCGCCAGTGTCTTATCGGTGGCGGGGTTCCTGCTGTTTCCGTTGCAGTTCAGCTTCGTGCGGCCCGCCACGAGCGGGTTTACGGGGGCGCTGTTTACGATGCTGGCGGGGTTTGACAAGCCGTATAACCAGGCGCCTTCGCTGCACATCAGCCTGGTGCTGCTGGTGTGGCTGGTGTTTGCGCGCCACCTGCGCGGGGTGGCACGCTGGCTGGCCCACGGCTGGTTTTTGCTGATTGCGCTATCGGTTTTCACCACCTATCAGCACCATTTTATTGATGGCGCGGCCGGCGCGGCGGTGGGCGTACTCTGCGTGTATCTATTTCCGGATGAGCCACTTGCGTGGCGACGCGCCCCCAGGCCGCCGGCTGCCGACCGGCCCTGGCAGCGCAAGCTGGCGGCCGGCTACCTGCTGGGCGCGGCGCTGTGCCTGGCGCTGGCCGTGGCGCTCGGCGGCTGGGCGTGGCTGCTACTCTGGACCAGCACATCGCTGCTGCTGGTGGGCCTGGCCTACGCGGGCCGCGGCGTGGCCATTTTTCAGAAGCACGACGGGCGGCTGAGCTGGGCGGCGCGCCTGCTGCTGCTGCCCTACCAGGTGGGCGCGTGGGCCTCCTCGCGCTGGTTTACGCGCCGGGGCGCGCCGAGCGCCGAGGTGGCGCCGGGCATCTGGCTGGGCCGCGTACCCGGCCGCGCCGACTGGCAGCACCTGCCTGCCGGCGCGGTGCTCGACCTCACCGCCGAGTTCAGCCTGAGCCGCGCCGCCCGCGCCCGCCCTCACCGCAGCGTTCCGCTGCTGGACCTGGTAGTGCCCACCCCCGCGCAATTGGCGCAAGCCGTGGCGGCCCTCGATGAGCTGGCCGCCCACCCGCCGGTGCTGGTGCACTGCGCCCTCGGCTACTCGCGCAGCGCGCTGGTGGTGGCGGCCTGGCTGCTGCATCGCGGCAGCTGCGCCACCCCCGCCGAGGCGCTGGCGCAGCTGCGCGCCGCCCGGCCGCAGGTGGTGCTGGGAGCCGGCCACCAGGCGGCGCTGGCAGCTTATTTTGCCAGCTTATCTGTTGAAAATCACTCGATAACAACTCCTCAATGAACGCTGACAATCCGGTTATGCTGCGGGTGGTGCTGGGTTTTTTACGGGCCGGGCGCGTGCTGGATGGCGCGTCGTCGGTACTGCTACTGGGCACGCTGGTGCAGGCGCTGATACCCGCGTCGGCGACGGTGAAGCTGTGCGTAGTGGTAGCCCTGCTGCTGGCGGCGCTGGCCAAATACCTGGCCTGGCGCGTGGCCCTCGATGTGGAGTTTTTTGCGCTGCTGCACGAGCAGCCGACGCAGGCCGCGGACTTCGACGCGGCGCTGGCGGCTTTTTTGGGGCGCAAAGTGGGGCCGCCGGCCCGCTCGCTGGCCGGCCGCTGGCAGGGGGCGCGGCGGCTGGTGATTTACCAGGCGGTCGTTTTGGGAGCGCAAGCGCTGATAGTCAGCTGGTTATTATTATTTTCAGGCTAACGTGCCGATAATCAGCCGATAAAAAGTTGCGGCCGGCACGCAACTACCAGCGCGCGCGTGTTTCATTTGCGGAGTCCGGCCGCGGGTATGCGGCTGGCGGCTTGCTGCTAAATGCCTACTCCTTTCACCTTTGTGCGCCTCAGCTACCACTCCGGCGACTGGGATGCCGTGGACGAGCGCATGCCCGCCAACCTGCTGCATTCGCTGGTGGAGTACACCACGGTGCCCGTCGAGGCCAAGGAGAAGGTAGTGGCCCTCGATAGCCCCGAGCTCTTCAACTACCCCTTTTGCTACCTCAGTGGCCACCGGCTGGTGCAGTTTTCGGCGGCTGAAAAAAAG
The DNA here is from genome assembly GCF_030063445.1 of Hymenobacter sp. H14-R3. Taxonomy (GTDB): domain Bacteria; phylum Bacteroidota; class Bacteroidia; order Cytophagales; family Hymenobacteraceae; genus Hymenobacter. The sequence continues at coordinate 60,385 of NZ_JASITD010000013.1, forward strand.
AACTTCACCCAGTACGTGCGCAACGGCGGCTTCGTATTCGTGGACGATTGCAACCACGACATCGACGGCCTCTTCGCCCGCTCCTTCGAGGAGCAGATGCGCGTGTGCTTCGGGGCCACCGCCTTGCAGAAAATCCCGAAAACGCATCCTATTTATAATCAGTTCTTTAAGTTCAAGGACGGTCCGCCCAACACCGGCTTCGAGCTCAATGGCTGGGGCGACGACCTGGTGCACGACTATCTCAAAGCCGTGGAAATAAAGGGCCGCATCGGCGTGCTCTACTCCAACAAAGACTACGGCTGCGAGTGGGACTACGACTTCCGCAATAAGCGCTTTCTGGCCGAGGACAACACCAAGTTTGGCGTCAATATTTTGCTTTATGCGCTTTCCTGACCTTGGCCGACACCTGCGTAAGTTCCCGCTGAGGTGCGCAGTGGTTTTTGCTG
>NZ_JASITD010000013.1:60840-156674 GCF_030063445.1 Hymenobacter sp. H14-R3
GAGGTACGCTGAGCGCAGGCGTCAAATCTCAGCGTACCTCAGCGAAAACTACTGCGCACCTCAGCGGGAACTTGCCACACGGCGCTGAATGAACCATCACTATTATGACCGAACAAGACGTAACAACCTTACTCGCCAAGCTACCAACGCTTAAAGCTGAAATCGGCAAGGTCATCGTGGGCCAGTCGGCCGTGCTCGATGAGGTGCTGGTGGCGCTGCTGGCCGGCGGCCACGCCCTGCTGGAGGGCGTGCCCGGCCTGGCCAAAACCCTGCTCGTGCGCACGCTGGCCCAGGCCACCGATTTGCCGTTTCGCCGCATCCAGTTTACCCCCGACCTCATGCCCACCGACATCCTCGGCACCGAGGTGTTGGAGGAAGACCACGGCACTGGCCATCGCTCGTTCAAGTTCAACCCCGGCCCCATCTTCGCCAGCCTCGTGCTGGCCGATGAGATAAACCGCACGCCTCCCAAAACCCAGGCCGCCCTGCTGGAGGCCATGCAGGAAGGCCACGTCACCTACGCCGGCCAGGAGCACGCGCTGCCCAAGCCGTTCTTCTTGCTGGCTACGCAAAACCCTATCGAACAGAGCGGTACCTACCCGCTGCCCGAGGCCCAGCTCGACCGCTTCTTGCTCTACGTCCGCATCGGCTACCCCAGCGAGCAGGAGGAAATGGCCGTGCTCAGCGGCACCACCGGCACGGCGCGGCCCGAGGTGCAGCCCATTTTGGCCGGCGAAGACATTCGGCAATTGCAGCAGCTGGTGCGGCAAGTGAGCCTCAGCCCCGAGCTGCTGGCGTTCGTGAACCGGCTGGTGCGTGCCACCCGCCCGGCCACGTCGGAGGTGAAATTTATTCAGGATTACGGCCGCTGGGGCGCGGGCCCGCGGGCCGGCCAGGCCCTCATATTGTGCGCCAAAGCGCGGGCGCTGCTGCAAGGCCGCTTCGCCGCTACGCTTGATGATATTAAGGCCCTCGCGCCGCCCGTGCTGCGCCACCGCGTGCTGCTCAATTTCAATGCGGAGGCCGAGAATATCACGCCCGATGATGCCGTGCGCGAGCTACTGAAGGCGGTGGCGGTGTAGCGCGGACTTTTAGTCCGCGAGGGCATAATACCCTGGTAAATCACTGAACCCGCGGACTAAAAGTCCGCGCTACCTCATGCTCACCCCCGAACTCCTTTACGCCCTGCGCAACCTGCCGCTGGCCGCCCGCCAGGCGGCCGAGGGCTTTTTGGCGGGCGCGCACGCTAGCCGGCGGCACGGCGCGGGCATGGAGTTCAGCCAGTACCGCCCCTACCAGCCCGGCGACGACCTGCGCCGCCTCGACTGGCGCCTGGCCGCCCGCTCGGATAGGTACTATTTGCGCGAGTCAGAGGTCGATACCAGCCTGACCGTCAACCTCGTGCTGGACGCCAGCGCCAGCATGAACCACCGCGACGACAACGGCCTCACCAAGCTCGACTACGCCCGGCTGCTGCTGGCTGCTTTAGCGTATCTGGCTCAAAAACAGGGCGATGCCGTGGGCCTCACCATCCTGAGCCCCGGCGGCTTGCAGCACTTTCCGGCCCGCGCCGACACCCGCCAATTGCCGCGCCTCTACCACGCACTGGAGAAAGCCGAGGGCACCGGCACCTTTCCCGATGCCGCCACGCTGGCCCCCCTCACGGCCCGCCGCCAGCGCGCGTTAACCGTGTGCGTGAGCGACTTATACGAAGCCGATGGCGAGATAAGCCGCCTACTCACCCGCCTGCGCGCCACCAGCGGCGACGTGCTGCTGCTGCACCTGGTAGCCAGCAACGAGCTGAACTTCAGCTACAAAGGCTCCGTCACGTTCCGCGACCTCGAAACCGGGCAAACCATTCAGCTCGACGCCGACCAGCAACGCGCCACCTACCAGCAGCAGCTGCAACAATGGCTGCGAGACACCGCCCACGCCGCCCGCCGCCAGGGCCTCGACTACCACCAGCTCAGCACCGCCGAGCCACTCAACACGGCCCTGCGCGAGTTCTTAAAACGCAGACAGCAAATGAGTTAATAGCCACCAAACCCGCCCGTCCTTACGAGCGCAACGCAGGGGAGCGCGGTAATCTTTCCTTCACGCTGGGGTTAGTAAACCTGTGAAGCGAACGACCAAGGAAAGATTGCCGCGCTCCCCTGCGTTGCGCTCGCAAGGACGGGCGCCGCTTTTTGCCAATAAAACGTCCTCCATTTGCTCACCCTCACCAACCCGTCTGCGCTACTTGCCCTGCTGGGCCTGCTCGTGCCGCTGGCCATTCACCTCTGGAACCGCCGGCCGGGCCGCGAGGTAGCAGTGGGCAGCCTGCGCTGGCTGGCCGCCGGGGCCAACCGCCGCCTGCGTAACCTGCGCCTCGAGCAGGTGAGCCTGCTGCTGCTGCGTGCCATCCTGCTGGCCGGGTTGGCCGGGGCGCTGGCCGGCCCGCAGTGGCGGCAGCCCCGCCCCGCCGGCCGGGGCCAGGTGCTGGTGAGCCCCGAGCTGGCCGATGGCAGCCGCCTGGCCGCCGTGCGCCCCACCCTCGATTCGCTGCGGCGGCGCGGCTACGTGCTGCGCTGGCTGGCGGCCGGGCTGCCCGCCATCACGCCCGCCGAGTGGCAGGCCGACTCTTTAGGTCATCATAATTATCTGCTAATCAATAAATTAAATACTATTTCTTATTGGGCCAGAATCCAGCAGGCGGCCGATACGTTTGCCGGGCAGCCGCTGTACGCCGTGACACCGGCGGCGCTGAGCGGCCTGGGCGGCGCGCACCCGGCCCTACCCGCCAACCTCACCTGGCAAACGCTGCCGGCGCGCACGGCTACCACCTGGCTGCAAGCCGCCGCCGCCAGCCCCGGCAGCCTGCGTTTGCTGGTGGGCCAGAGCGATGAAAAACAGACGACCTTCCGGGCGGTGCGCGTCAGCCAGCCTCAACCCGGCACCACCCTCACGGTGGCCGGCCTACCGCCGCTGCGCTACGAAGTAGCCGGCGGCCGCGCCAATCTGCGGCCCATATCTACCGATTCAAGCCAAGCCCAACATCCGGTACCAGTGCAAGCCGCCGCGCTGCGGGTGATGCTCTACGCCACCGCCGGCTACGCCGAGGAGGCCCGCTACCTGCGCGCCGCTTTGCGGGCGGCCGAGGTGGGCCTGGCCGCACCCCTCGCCCTCACCGTGAGCGCCACCCCGCCCGACCCAGCCGCCGCGGCCGACTGGCTGTTCTGGCTGAGCGACAGCCCCGTACCCGCCGCCTGGCGCCGCCAGGTGCCCCGCGGGCTGCGCCTGTGGCAGGAAGCCACCGGCCCCGGCGTGGCCGACACCGCCACCCTGGCTACCGCCGCCACGGCCGGGGCTACGCCCATTCTGCTCACGCGGCGGGGCCGGCAGCCGATGCCCGCCGGCAGCCAGCCCCGCTGGGCCGATGGCCGGGGCCGCCCCGTGCTGGCCGAATTAATGCAAGGCCAAGGCGCTGCCTATCAATTAACTACGCGCCTCAACCCAGCCTGGAGCACCTTTGCCGATAGCCCAGCATTACCCGCGCTGCTGCTCGACCTGCTGGCCACCAACCCGCAGCTGGGTACCGATACCCGGCTGACTGCGCACGACCAGCGCCGCCTCGACCCGGCGCAGCTACCGGCCTCTCGCATCCAATCGGCCACTAATTCAAACACCCAACCAGCTGCTTATCAGCTTACTGACTTGCGGCCGTGGCTGGTGCTGGCGCTGGCATTTTTATTTGGCCTGGAGCGCTGGCTGGCCCAGCGCAGGGCGGCGACTTCTTCTCTTTCGACTTCGGTATGACGCAGGTAAAACTTCAGACTGCCATAGACTTAGGGGCTGCCCGGCAACAGGTGCGGGCGGCCGGGCGCAGCTACGCCGGGCGGCGGGCGGGGGCGGTGCTGCTGCCCACGCTGGCGGGGCTGCTGCTTCTGGGGGCGCTGGCAGCGCGCTGGCCGGCGGGCCGCCCGGCGCTGCTGGCGGGCTTGGTAGCCGTGCTGGCCGTGGCCGCCTGGCAGCTGTGGCCGTTGCGCTACTTCGGGCCGGCTACTGCGGCGCGGCAGCTCGACCGGCTTTTTCCCGAGCTGGAAGACAGCGCTGGGCTGTTGCTGCAAACGCCTGAGCAGCTGCCTTTTCTGGGGCGGCTTCAGCAGCAGCGGGTGGGGCAGCGGCTGGCTGGGCTGGCGGCTACGCAAGCGCCCCTGCTGCCAGTTGCCTTTAAAAACTCCTTGTTAGTCAGTTTCTTGCTGCTAGCGGGTGCAGTAGCGGCCTGGTGGCTGCCGGTGCGCCAGCCTGCGGCAATGGCCCCGGCGGCCGTGGCCTTGCGCTTTGCCCCCGACGCGGCCCGGCCGGTACCAGCCACTGCGCCGCGCATCACTAAAGTGGAACTGCTGGTGACGCCGCCGGCCTACACCCGGCGGGCGGCTTTTGCACCGGTGGCAGCCTCGTTTCAGTGCCCGCAGGGGTCGCGGGTGCGCTGGGTGGCTACCGTGAACCGGGCGGCGGACGAGGCACCCACGCTCGAACTTGGGGACCAGAAGATAAAGCTGCGGCCCGTGGCTGGCCAGCCCACGCAGTTTGCCGCCGAGCAGGTGCTGAGCGCCTCCGCCTTGTACCGAATGCGCTACGCGGGGCAGACTTCGGACGATTACGCCATCGACGTGCGGCCCGACCAGGCCCCGACTATTCGCCTGCAAACGCCTAAGCCTTACACGCTTATCGCGGCGGTGGGCACGCGGCCGGAGGTACCCATCCGGGCCACGCTGCGCGACGACTACGGCCTCACGCGGGCCGAGCTGGTTATCACGGTGGCGCAGGGCCAGGGCGAGGCGGTGAAGTTTACGGAGGTGCGCCGCGACCTGAGCGCCGCCCTGGCCGGGCAGCCGGGCCAGGCCACGGTGGGCAGCCTGCTCAACCTGCCCAAACTCGGGCTCACCTACGGCGACGAGCTGTACTTCTACCTACTGGCCCGCGACAACAACGGCCACTCGGCCCGCTCCGACGCCTTTTTGGTGCAGTGGCAGGACACGGCCGCCGCCGCCAGCGCCCTCGACGTGGGCCTGGGCGTGAACACCGCGCCGGCCTACTTCCGCAGTCAGCGCCAGGTGATTATCGATACCGAAAAGCTTATCAAAGAGAAGCCTACGCTCACGGCGGCCGAGTTTAGCAACCGGGCCAATGCGCTGGGCTTCGACCAGCAGTCGCTACGGATGCGCTACGGCAAGTTTTTGGGGGAAGAGGCCGAAAAAGGAATCGGCGTAACGGCCGGCCCACCCACCGCCGACGAGCCCGCCTCGCCCACCGCCGAGGTGCCCACGGCCGACGCCCCCACCGCCGACCTCAAGCCCGCTGCCCATACCCAGGAGGCCGACGATGACCACGACCATCACGCCGAGGCGCCCACCGGCCGCCACGCCTCCCAAACCGCCGCCACCGACGCGCTCATGGACCCCTACATCCACAAGCACGACGACGCCGAAACCGCCGACTTCCTGGAGCCCGCCGTGAAGGCCAAGCTCCACGCCGTGCTCGACGAGATGTGGGCCGCCGAGCTGCGCCTGCGCACTGGCCAGCCCGCGGCCGCGCGCCCCTACGAGTACCGCGCCCTGCGCCTGCTCAAGGAGGTGCAGCAGCAAACCCGCGCCTACGTGAAAAAGGCCGGCTTCACGCTCCCGCCCTTCCCCGAGGCCACGCTGCGCCTCACCGGCGAGCTGAAAGGGGCCGCCGCTCCGCGCCGGCAAGCCACCGTGCCGGCCCCCGCCACCCAGCCCGCCGTGCGCGCCGCCCTACGCTGGCTGGCCATCCAAACCGGCCAACCCGCCCGCCCCGCCGATGCCCCGGCCCTCGACCAGGCCAGCGCGGCCCTGGCCCAGGCCGCCCTGCAAAAGCCGGGCTTTTACCTCCCCGCCCTGCGCGCCCTGCGCCAACTGGCGGCCGAGGCCCGCGCCGGCCAAGTACCCAGCCCCAGCGCCCTCGCCCCGGCGCAGCGCGCCCTCGCCGACCTGCTGCCGGCCCCCGTGCCCACCGCAGCCCCAGCTGCCACACCCGACCGACTGGCCCGACGATACTTTCAGGAGCTGAGCCGGTAATTTTAGCTAACTTATTGATTAATAGTTAACAAACTAAATTTGCTCACTTCTACTTCTTCTTTACTACTAGCCGGCGCTTGCGTGCTGCTGGGCCTGGGGCTGCTGGCCGCCGCCCTGCGGCGCGCCGACCGCCGCCGCCTGGTGCTGCGCGTGCTGGCCAGCCTGGCCGCCCCGCTGGCCCTGTGGCTCACGGCCCACCCGCCGCTGCAACAGGTGCCCGCCGCCCGCGCCGAAGCCATCGTGCTCACGCCTGGCTACCAGCCCGATACGTTGCGCCAGCTGCTGCGCCGCCTGGGGCCGGGCACGCCGGTGTGGGCCTACGGCACCCCGCCGCCGGCCCGCGCCAAGGCCCTCGGCGGCTTGCTGAGCCTGGGCGAGCAGCGGCCCGCGCTGCGCCGCTTGCACTTGCTGGGCGAGGGCCTGCCCGCCAGCGTCCTGCCGGCGCTGGGCCGGGTGGCCGTGGTGCGCCACGCCGGGCCCGCGCCCAGCGGGTTTCAGGCCGCCAACTGGCCGCAGCAACTCACGCTGGGCCAGCGAGTTGAGGTAGAAGGTACCGTAGCCACTGGCCCCGGCCCCGCCTGGGTAAGCCTGCACGCCGATGGCGCGGGCCGTGATTCGGTGCGGCTGCCCGGCGGGGGTAGCTTTCGCCTGCGCTACCAGCCTAAAGTGGCCGGCCTGGCGCGCTACGAGTTGGTGCTGCGCCGCGCCGGCAACCCCGCAATTACTGAACCCATTCCGTTGGAAATCAGCGCTCAGGCGCTGCCGCCCGTGCTGCTGCTGGCCGCCGTGCCGGGCTTCGAATTCAAGTTTTTGAAGAACAGCCTGTCTGCGGCTGGCCGGGCCGTGGCCCTGCGCACCACCGTAAGCCGCGGCCTGGTGCAAACCGAGTTTCTCAACCAGCCCGCCCAGGCCCTCGACCGCCTCACGCCCGCATTATTGGCCCGCTACGCCGTGGTAGTGGCCGATGCCGCCACCCTGGCCAGCCTGCCCACCGGCGAAGGCCAGGCCCTGCGCGCCGCCATCAACCAGGGCCGCCTGGGCCTGGTGCTGCTCGCCGATGCCACGCCCCTGCCCGCCGCCGTGCCGGCCCGCGCCGCCTTTGCGGTGCAGCCGCTGCCAACAGCCGGGGCCGCGCCCCAACCGCTGAGCTGGCCCGATGCGCCGGCCCCGGTGCGGGCCCTGCTACCCGCCCGCCTGCGGGCGAGCGCGGCCTTGCGCCCCCTCATTACGGGCCCGAATGCGGCGCTTGTGGCCGCCAGCCAGCGCTACGGCCTGGGTACGGTGGTAGTATCAGTGGTGCCCGAAACTTTCCGCTGGGCCTTGCAGGGCCAGGCGGCCGCCTACGCCTCGTTCTGGAGCCAATTGCTGACCGCTGCCACGCCGCCGCCCGCGCCCGCGGCCACCTGGCAGACCCTTGACCGCTGGCCGCGCGCTCGGCAGCCGCTCACGCTGCGCCTGGCGGGTACCATGCCCACCAGCCTGCCCACCGTGCAGCCGCTGGCTGGTGGCACGGCCGTGCAGCTGGCCCTGGCCCAGGATACCCGCCTGCCCGAGTGGAGCACCGCGCAATACTGGCCCGCCCGCGCCGGCTGGCACCAGCTGCGCGGCCCCGGCCGCACGCGGCACAGCTTCTACGTGTACGACTCGGCCGCTTGGCGCGGCCCCGAACTACTAGCCCGCCAACAGGCTCTTGCTGAACGTACTACGCGCCTGGGCGCAGTAGCTGCGACGGCCACAGTTACCGTGCCGCAGCCGTGGCCGGCGGGGTGGTTCTTCGGGTTGTTTTTACTGGCCGCCGGCTTTTTGTGGCTGGAAGAAAAGCTGTAGAAAAGTTTGCTTTGGAAGGCTGGCTGTGGTTACTCCCGGCAAGTAGCCGAGTTGAAGTAAGCGCCGCCGCCGAGGACACCGGCTTATTTTTTGGACCAACGCAACCCCTGCGCGCTCGCCCCGGTCAAGCCCCCGAATGCCGCTGCTACCAGACGGGCAATCGCTAGCTGCCCACGTATGACTGCTCCTGCCTCTGCTATTTCTGATACCCTGCTGGCGGCCTGCCGCCGGGGCGAAGAGTCAGCGCAGCTACGGCTTTATAATCTACTGGCGCCCCAACTGATGGGGGTGTGCCTGCGCTACTGCCCCAGCCAGGCTGAGGCAGAGGATGCCCTGCAAAACACGTTTGTCAAGCTTTTCACCCGCCTCGACCAGTACCGGGGGGAGGGCCCATTTGAGGCCTGGGCGCGGCGCGTGGCCGTGCGCACCTCCTTGCACGCGTTGGAGAAGCATCGGGTGCGCCACCCTGGTGGCTACGGCCCGGCCGACCTCGACGGCCACGCCGCCGACCTGCCCAGCGGCGAGCCTTCGGCCCTAGATGAGCTGGCGGCGGCCGACCTGCTGAATCACCTCGCGGCCCTACCCCCCCGGCTACCGCACCGTGCTCAATCTATACGCTATCGAAGGCTACTCGCACCCCGAAATAGCCCAGTTGCTGGGCATTGCGGAGGGCACCAGTAAGTCGCAGCTGGCCCGCGCCCGCCAGTTGCTGGCCCGGCGCCTGCACCTAGCTCAATCCAAGCTCTGTCAACCATGGAGGAAACTCCTGAAAACCCCAACGACGCCAGCGACCCGCTGCTGGCCGCGCTGCGGGAGCGCCTGGGCAACTACAGCGCGCCCCCGCCACCCGGTGCGTGGGCGGGCATCCGGCAGCGCCTGCCCGCCGCTACGCAGCCGTGGTGGCGGCGCTCGCGGCCCCTGCTGCTCTTGCTGGTCCTGCTACTTACTTTAGGGCTGACCGGCGTTCTGGTAAGTCGGCAGCAGTCTTTTTTCGCTGAGCCCAGTACACCTACAGCAGCGGCGGGCAATGGTGCGCTCACCCGCACCCCGCAACCAAATTCCCGCGCGCTCATTAGCAACAAGTTATCCTCTACGCCATCTACCCCACTACCCTCAGCTAGCGCAGAGCCAGCATCGCCCTCTGCACACGCGAGGCAATCTGCCCTGTCAGCGCCTCAAGATGCGAAAGGAGTAGCGTTGGCAGCAACCGGCACCAGCGAGCCGGCAAAGACCACTCGACGGACGCCGGCCGGGGGGCTTGCTCCCGTTAAGTCGCGGTCAATAGCCGACTTGGCAACGGCTGGCGGGCGCATGAAGAGCCTGGCCATGCGTGGCACCCTATTACCTGCCGCCGCCGTGGCAGCCCAACGCCGGGCGCGATGGCACCTGCCGGCTGGGCTTACTAAAGCGGGATGTGCAGACTCGGAACTGGCTTTTGGCAAAACCACCACTGCCGAGGCGAGCGTAGCGGCCTCATTAGCGAAGAACAAGAGCCATACTATAGCTGCCCACCGGCACCATAATATTCAGCACCTGCGTCAGGGCCAGCTGGCCAGCTTTGGCCGGCCGCAAAGGCGCCGCCAGCCATTATTCACTAAGGAATTGACATCCAATTCACTACGTTACAAAAATACGCATCGTACTGTAGGAGAATAAGTTACATCTAACGAATTCACTGATAGCACTACTGCTACCGCGCTAGCGGCTGCGGGCCCGCTTGATGCCCGCCCGAGCCGGCTGGCTAGCCTGGTGCCCCGCAACAGCGGGCTCGTGCTGCCGGCTACTGCGCGGCCGGCCACCGTGGCGGCCCGGCCCGATTCGAGCCGGGCCACCCAGCCGGTGCGGCGCTGGGCGCTGCTGGCGCTGGCCGGCCCCACGCTCAGCTACCGCACCAATGGGCCGCGGCCGGCTACTACCAGCGGCTACCCCGACCTGGCCCACCTGGAGCGGCCCGCCGCCGGCCTGGGCGCGCAGGTACAGGTACGCCGGGTGCTGTCGGGCCGCTGGGCGCTGGCGGCGGGCCTAGGCTACCAGAAATACGCTACGCGCCTGGTACTGCAGCTGGGTGATTCTGCTGGCTCCCGGCATCTAAATCAGCGCGATACCTACCGGTTGCTCACGCTGCCTGTGCAGCTCAGCTACGCGCTGGGGGCCCCGCGCGGCCGGCTCGCCAAGGCCTTGCTGGTGGGCACCGAAGCGGGCTGGTACCAGGGCGGCCGCAGCACCGAGGGCAGCGACTGCGGCTGCCAGCAGCAGGCTTACTCGGCTAGCAGCAACCCCTACCAGCCGTGGAGCCTGGCCCTGAGCCTGGGCCTCGACCTGCGCTACCGGGTGGGTAGCCCAGCCTCGCGCTGGCAATGGGTGGTGCAGCCCACCGGGCGCTACGTGCTTACGTCGCTTACCGGGGCCAATGGCGTGGGCTTCAGCACTCGCCGACCTTTTAACGTGGGCTTGCTCACTGGTTTTTCCTGGGATATTCGCTAGGCTCCGAAGCTGACCGGCCGGCCGCTTCACTTAGCAAACAATCCTTGTTTCATGCTCCATTTTCCATTTTGTAAATACCCTATTATGAAGCACTTACTCTTGCTAGCCGCGGCCGGGCTGCTGCTGGCCAGCTGCCGCAAAGCCGACGTCATTGTGTGCGACCCAACGCCGGCCGATAGCCTGTCGCTAGCCGATTTTACGCGCCGCAACAGTGCGCCTGTGCAGGCGTTTTCGCTCGCAGTTGGCACCACCACCACGCTCACCACGCAAGCCGGCACCACCCTGGTTTTTCCGGGCAATGGCTTTATTCTGCCCAGTGGGGCAGCGGCTACGGGTACGGCCGAGGTGCGCGTACGAGAAATTCGCTCGGTACCCGAAATGGTACTGGCCAACATGCCGACGACCGTGGCCGTTACGCGGCAGTTGTTGGTGTCGGGCGGCGAGTTCAGCATTCAAGTCTGGCAGGGGGCAAGCCGCCTGCGCCTGAAGTTCACCTCTACCCCGCTGGGCACGGCCACCGGCCTGGCCCTGCAAACGCCCATTCGGGCAGAGCAAGACATTACCCCGCAGCTTTTGTGGCAGCAGCCCGCCAAACTGCTCGCCAGCCCCATTTCCGACTCGACGGGCTGGGTACTGCGCGATACCCTGCGGGCCCAAGTACCCAGCTTTTACCGCACCTTAATACCCCTCGATTCTATTGGCTGGTGGAACATTGACCAGCTCTGGCACCGCTACCTCAACAATACCACCGTTGAGGTGCAGGTAGCTACGCCGGCCACAGAGCCCGGTGATACCCGGGTATTCTTGCGGCCCGTGGGCTACAACGGCTTGGCGCGCCTGCCCTCGCCGGTGGCCGGCTCGGCGAGAACGCGCTGGGCTTATTCGCTGCCCATCGGCGTCGAAATGATAGCCGTGGTGCTGCAATCCGTTCAGGGCCAACTGTATTACGGCACTCAGCGCCTCACCAGCCAGTCGGGCCTGGTGGTGACGCCGCCACTCGTGGCCGTGTCCGAAGCAGAGGCCGTGCGACTTATCCGGCAGCTTTAGTTTCTTTTGGCAGAAGGGATTACCTAAGCAAAGAAGCCTCCGTACTGACACGGAGGCTTCTTTACTTAGGTATTGATAACGAGGCTAGTATGCCCGCGCAAACCACGCCCGGCGCGGGCTGGGCTTGCCCGTTACGATGCACACGCCTTCCTCGTCGGCTTCGTTGAGGGGCAGGCAGCGCACGGTGGCTTTGGTTTGCTCCTTGATGAGCTCCTCGGTTTCGGAGGTACCGTCGTAGTGGGCCACCACGAAGCCACCTTTGCCGTCGAGCACGGCCTTGAACTCGTCGTAGGTTTCGACGTAGGTGGTGTGGGCTATTTTATAGTCCTTGGCCTTGTTGTACATATTCAACTGAATGTCGTTCAGTAGTTTATCTACGCTGTCTACTATGTCGGCCAGGGGTAGCTGCAGCTTCTGCTTGGTGTCGCGGCGGGCGGCTTCGATGGTGCCGCCGTCGAGGTCGCGGTTGCCGATGGCCAGGCGTACGGGCACGCCTTTCAACTCCCACTCGGCAAACTTGGCGCCGGGGCGCTCGGTGTCGCGGGCGTCGAGCTTCACCGAAATGCCGCGCGCAATGAGGCCCTGCTGAATGGGCCGGATGCGCTCGATGAGCGCATCCATCTCGCCGGTTTTGTAAATGGGCACGATAACTACCTGGATGGGCGCCAGCTTGGGCGGCAGCACCAGGCCTTCGTCATCAGAGTGGGCCATTACGAGGGCACCCATGAGGCGGGTGCTCACGCCCCAGCTGGTGCCCCACACGTACTCGCGCACGCCTTCCTTATTGGCAAACTGCACATCAAAGGCCTTGGCAAAATTCTGGCCCAGGAAGTGGCTGGTACCGGCTTGCAGGGCCTTGCCGTCCTGCATCAACGCCTCAATGCAGTAGGTATCCTCGGCCCCGGCGAAGCGCTCGTTGGGGGTTTTCACGCCTTTCACCACGGGCAGGGCCAGGTGCTCCTCGGCAAACTCGGCGTACACGTCAAGCATCTGGCGGGTTTCGGCCACGGCCTCGCCGGCGGTGGCGTGGGCGGTGTGGCCTTCCTGCCACAAAAACTCGGCGGTGCGCAGGAACAGGCGCGTGCGCATTTCCCAGCGCACCACGTTGGCCCACTGGTTGATGAGCAGCGGCAGGTCGCGGTAGCTCTGCACCCAGCCCTTGTAAGTGCTCCAGATGATGGCCTCCGAGGTGGGGCGCACAATGAGCTCTTCCTCCAGCTTGGCGTTGGGGTCTACGCGCAGCTTGCCGGGGCGGTCGGGGTCGTTTTGGAGGCGGTAGTGGGTGACCACGGCGCACTCCTTGGCGAAGCCTTCGGCGTTCTTTTCCTCGGCCTCAAACAGGCTTTTGGGCACAAACAGCGGGAAGTAAGCATTTTCGTGGCCGGTGCGCTTGAACATGTCGTCGAGCTGGCGCTGCATCTTCTCCCAAATGGCGTAGCCGTAGGGCTTGATGACCATGCAGCCGCGCACGGCCGAGTTTTCGGCGAGGCCGGCGCGCTTTACCAGCTCGTTGTACCAGAGCGAATAATCTTCCTGGCGGGTAGGCAACTTTTTACTCATAATGGCATCTAAAAACCAGTATATCGGCGAAGGCCCGGGGCCGGCCGATTCTGGTATGCGTTTTGTGTCAGTAACTTTAGCAGGAAAGGCACCGTTTTGGGGCGAAATTACGTTATAGTAGGGCGCACCCGCACGGAAGTTTGGAGGAGAAAGGTTTTTTTGGGCTGGGCCGAGGGGCCCGGACTTCACATAGCTTCCATTTGCCACGCACTTATTTTACTAACCCACTCAGCTACTGGCTGATTTCTTACTTTTTTCTGGTCATGAAAAACCTGCTCACTGCCACTTTGCCGGCCCTGGCGCTGCTCGCTTTGGGCGGGTGCGCCACCTCCGGGGCGCTGACGACCTCCACGGAGAACGACGGCGTGTACTACTCGTCCAGCGACCACACCACGGCCGCCTACCAGGCCCGCCCGGGGTACGCCAGCAACGGCACCATTCCGGCCCGCGCCCTCGATGACACCACCCCCGTGGCGGCCGCCACCACCGACGATGCCAACCCCGATTACCAGGGCGGGCAGGCGCAGGGCGCGGCCACGGGCACCGATTATTACAGCAATAATTACTCGTCGGGCTACGGCGGCAGTGGCTTTGGCCAGCCCTACGCCGGGCCGGGTGTGAGCTCCTACAACTACACGCCCGCCACGGCCTACGCCGTGTCGCCGTCGTACTACGGCTCGCCCTACGGCTACAACAGCGCGTTTGGGTACGGCTTTTCGCCGTTTGGCTATGGCGGGGGATATGGTGGCAGCTATGGCTTTTCGCCCTTCGGCTACGGTGGCGGCTACGGCTACTCGCCCTTCGGCTATGACCCCTTCTTCTCGCCCTATGGTGGTTTTGGCTACGGCTCGGGCTTGAGCATCGGGTTTGGCTACGGCGGCTTTGGGCGCTACGGCTCACCTTTTGGCTACGGCTACGGCTCGCCATTTGGGTATGGCGGCTATGGCGGTTACGGCTCGCCCTATGGCTACGGCTACGGTGGGGGCTACGGCCGCGGCTACTACGATGCGTACGGCGGGGGCTACAATCGCCCGGTTATTTACACGCGGGGTGCGGGCGTGAGCTCGCCCGGCGCGGGTGCCGTGCTCTATGGCTCGCGCAACAACCGCGGTGGGGCCGTAATGAACCCCCGCGGCGCAGCCGGCAACCCCGTCAACATCGGGGGTGGCAACAGCAACGGTGGGCGCGTGTACACGGGCAACGGCGGCTCCTACACGGGCAATGCCGTAGGCCTGCCAAGCAATGCTACCGGCTCCAACATGCCAGCCGGCCCCACGGGCCGCGGCGGCCGGGCGGTTAGCTTCGGGGGTGATGCTACGGGCCAGCCAGTATATTCCAACCCTTCGGCCGGCCAGTCCAATGCGGCTCCGCAGCCGCAGGCAGCGGGGGTCGGCAGCTCGCGCCGCGGGTTCTTCGGAGGCTTCTTTGGCAATGGCAGCAACGGCGGCCAGCCTATGAACGCCAATGGCCAGCCCATGAACAATAATGGCTATAGCAACGGGGCTCGCCAGCGCTCAGCCAACACCAACTACGGCCAGAACCAGGGCCAGATGCAGCAGCAGCAAATGCAGCAGCGCGCCTATAGCCAGCCCAGCCGCTCGATGGAGCAGCGCAGCTTCTCGCAGCCCCAGCAGCAAATGTCGCAGCCTTCCCGCTCGTTTGGGGGTGGCGGTGGCGGTGGGGGTGGCAGCTTTGGCGGTGGTGGGGGCGGCGGCGGCGGTGGCCGTGGTCGTCGCTAGGCAACCCGCTAGTAGTTAGTCATTTAGTAAATACCGCTTGATTTTACCCGAGCCGGTCTCAGGGGCCGGCTCTTTTTTGCCCATACTTTTTTCTTATGAAGCACACATTTATGGGCCTGGCTACGTTGCTAGGCGGTTTTTTGGCCTTGAGCCAACCAGCCCAAGCGCAAGGTGGCTACGCGGGCGATGCCCTCATGTACATGCGGCAAAACCCCAGCGGCACGGCGCGCAGCCTGGGCCTGGCGGGGGCCAATGTGTCGCTGGGGGCCGATTTTGGCAACCTCACCAGCAACCCGGCCGGCCTGGGCTTCTACACCAAGTCGGAGGTGAGCCTGACGCCGGGCGTGGGCTTTGGCACGGCCAACGCCACGCAGGTGGGCAACTCGGCCGCCGTGGGTGGGTCGTACCCGTCGGTTTCGCAAACGGCCAACAGTTTTCACATGGCTAGCGCGGGTGTGGTGTTTGCCAACCGCCGGCCCGACAACGACGGCAGCGACTGGCGCGGCGGCTCGTTTGCCCTGGGCTTCACGCGCCTGGCCGACTTCAACCAGGCCCTGCGCTACCAGAATACGACCGACGATAACCACTCGTTTTTTCAGCGCCTGCGCGAGCCCTACAACAACGGCGACTATACCAGCGCCAGCTACCAGAACAACTTGGACGACATCTTCAACCAGGCCCAGACCAACGGCACTTACACCAACATCGACGGCCTAGCCTTTGGCACGGGCCTCGTTGACCAGATTAAGGTAGATAACCCCGGCACGGGCTCGGCCCAGGGCAAAACCATTTTCCGCAACGCCACGCCCGTGCGCAACGGGGCCATCACCCAAAACGAGGATATTCTGACTAAGGGCTCGCTCTCGCAGTTTGACCTGGGCTACGGCGGCAACTACCGCGACCGCCTCTACATTGGCGGCGGCGTGGGGGTGGTATCGCTCAACCGCACGCGCACCAGCACGTTCAGCGAAAGCTCAAGCGGCGAGCTGGATTTTGTATCGACCGACTACCTTAAAACCACGGGCACCGGCATCAACGCCCGCCTGGGCGTGATTGTGCGCGCCGCCGACGCCCTGCGCCTCGGGGCCTCGGTGCAAACGCCTACCTACATCCGCCTAAATGAGGTGTACAACACCTCGCTCGTGGCCAACACCAAGTACGCCGCCAATAACGGCAGCTCGCTGTCCACGGCTCCCGGCACGTTCGATTACAGCATCACCACGCCCTTCCGGGCCAATGGCGGGGCTACCGTGCTACTGGGCAAAGTCGGCTTCCTCACCGGCGACGTGGAGTACGTGGGCTACTCGCAGGCCAAGTTCAAAACCACCGACGGCAGCAGCGACATTGGCCTCGAAGATGGCAACGCCAGCATTGCCAACGGCTACCGCAACGTGGTGAACGCCCGCGTGGGTGCCGAAGCCCGCCTCGATATCTTCCGGGTGCGCGCCGGCTACGCCTACTACGCCGACCCCTACAAAAATGGTGGCGACTCGCCCAGCCGCAACCAGAACTACTTCTCGGCCGGAGCCGGGGTGCGCACCAAGGCCTTTTTCGTGGATGTGGCCGGTGTCTACCTCACTTCCAAGGAGTTGTACCAGCCCTACCAATTGGCTCGCCTGGTTCCGCCTATGGTCAACTACTCTAATAACCGCTTCACGGCGAGCCTCACCGGCGGCCTGCTTTTTTAGGCCCGCCCGCGCTGCTTGCGCCGCAAAAAGCGCCCCCACTTGCGCAGCCTTCAGGCCGCGCAGGTGGGGGCGCTTTTTGGTTGATGCCCAGCTATTCGAATGAGTACGGGGCGGGCTTTGCGGCGGCTATCCGCTCGTTGGAAGCGCCGTTCGTTCTAGCGGCGAGCGGACAACCGCCCGCCCGCCCCAAACTACAAAGTCAGCAGGGGCTGCTTGGCCAGCCTTATTTCGAGCTGCAAGCCCACGGCCGTGGTGCCGTTGGGCACGCTCACCACCCGCATCAGCCCGTACACCGCCTTGTTGCTGGGCAGGCGGTGGGCCTGAAAAGCATACACCTGGCCGACGGCCAGTGTACGCAGGTAGGCGCGGCCCGGCCCGGCAAACTGGTTGATGATGGCCGTGGTATCCTGCGTACCCGTGAAGTCGGCGGGCAGCAGGGTAGTCAGCCGGAAGCGGGTTGTGCTGCGGTTGCCCGGGCCCCAGCGGGCGCTGCTGAAGGGCTGGTACAGCTCCAGCGAATCGGTCGAAACCAGGCTAAGGCCGTTGGGCAGCACCACCACGTCGGTGAGTTGCTGCAAGGTGGGGTTGGCCACACTGCCCAGTACCGTGTAGGCGGGCAGCGCAATGCCCGATTTAAGGTCGATAAAGCGGCGGTCCGACCTTTTGGTGGCCGGCACGCGCAGCTTCAGCAGGTAGTTGTGGTAGAGCTTGAGCGAGTCGGTGTAGCGCACCGTGGTAATGAACGAGCGCGCCGACTTATTGCCTTCCGCGTCGGTGGCGGTAAACGTCCAGTTTTCACTGCCCGACGTGGTGCGCACCCCAAACACGGGCGTAAACAGGAAGTTGGCCGCGTTCAGCGTGGTGTCGAGGTACACTACCTCCGCGTCGGAGGGCGGCGTGGCGATAAACAGGTTGAGGGCGGCCGGGTACGCAAACGGCTCGCGCCGGGGCGAGTAGGTTACCACCGCCCGAAAATTGGTGAGCTTGGCCGCCTGCCCGCTAACGGCGCTGGTTACGGCATACAGGCTCGTGGCCAGGGTGTCGCCGGCCGCCACTTTGGCCCGGTTGCCCGACGTAAAGCGCGCCGAGCTAATGAAATACAGCTTGAGCGGGCCGCTGACCTGGGCGCAGCCCGCCAGCAAAAACACACTCACCACTACCAGTAAAAAACGCATACGCAGGCACTAAAAAGAGAAGAAGCACAAAGGTCGGGCCGCGGGCGCACCCACCGGCCGCCCCGCCCCACCTCCCCAACGCCGGGCGGCGCGCAGATATTCCCCGTCCCGGCCCGGCGCGGCTCTTTTAGCGCGAGTCCGCCAGGGGCCGGGGCCGTTATATTTTGGGCAAGTTTATTTACAATTTACTGGTTTATAATTAATTACAAATTATAAGGCAACTTCAGGCGGCTCTCACTTGCCAGCAGCTACCTTTGAAATACGATGGCCGCTGTTTTGTCTTCCAGTGTTTTTTTTGAGAACGCCGCCGGCCGGGTGCTGGTCGACCCCGCGGGCTTTGTGCGCTCGTACTGGGGCGCGCAGCCCCGCACCCTGGCCGACACCCAGGCCCTGCTGCTGCACCTCACCCGGGCCATGCAGCGCCACAGCCAGCACCGGGTACTCAGCAACCAGCAGCACATGCACCCCCTCTCTACCGCCGAGCAGGCCTGGGTGGCCGAGCACTGGCTGCCCCAGGCCGTGCACGAGGCCGGCTACCGCGCCTGCGCCGTGGTGCTGGCCACTAACCTCTACGCCCGCCTGGCCATGGCCTACGTCACCACCAGCGTAAAAGGCCTGCCCATGCGCTACCGCTCGTTCGACAACGAAGCTGAGGCCCAGGCCTGGCTGCTGAAGCAGGCCTAACAAAAAAGCGGCGCCGAGCTTTCGCCCAACGCCGCTACAACTATTTCATAATCAATTACTTAGCCAGAGCCGGGTAATCGGTGTAGCCCTTAGCACCGGGCACGTAGAACGTGTCCTTGTCGCCTTCAGCCAGCGGGGCGTTTTGGGCAAAGCGCTCCACCAAGTCGGGGTTGGCAATGTAGAGTACGCCGTAGGCCACGAGGTCGGCATTGCCGTCGGCAATCACTTTGTTGCCCTTCTCCTGGTCGAAGCCAGCGTTGATGATGAGCGTGCCTTGGTACAGGGGGCGGTAGCGCTGGGCAATGTGCGGCTCGGCAAACTCGTTCTGGCTCACGTCGGTGAAGGGCTCCGAAAGGTGCAGGTAGGCCAGGTTGTAATCGTTGAGGCGCTTCACGATGTAGTCGAACGTGGGGATGGTCTCCGCGTCGAGGGTCATGCCAAACATACCGTCGAGCGAGGGGTTGAGGCGCGAGCCCACCTTGCCCAGGTCCACACCGGCCGCCTGCATGGCATCCAGCACTTCAAAGAAGAAGCGGGCGCGGTTCTCCATCGAGCCGCCGTACTCGTCGGTGCGATGGTTGGCGGTGCCGTTGAAAAACTGGTGAAACAAGTAGCCGTTAGACGAGTGAATCTCCACGCCATCGAAGCCGGCCGCCAGCGCGTTTTGCGCAGCCTGCACGAAATCAGCTACCGTTTGCTTGATTTGCGCCACCGTCATGGCCGCCGGGGCCACGGTATCCTTAAAGCCGGTGGGCGTATACACCTGGCTGTGCGGGTCGAGGGTCGAGGCCGAGAGCGGCAGGTTGCCACCGAGCAAATCGGGGTGCGACATGCGGCCCACGTGCCAGATTTGGGCAAAGAATTTACCGCCTTTGGCGTGCACGGCGGCGGTCACTTTTTTCCAGCCCTCCACTTGCTCGGGCGTGTAGAGACCGGGCACGTTGATGTAGCCCACGGCCTCGGGGCTCACAAACACGCCTTCCGAGATGATGAGACCGGCCGAGGCGCGCTGCGCGTAGTACTCGGCCATCAAGTCGTTGGGCACGGTGCCGGGGTTGTCGGCGCGGCTGCGGGTCATGGGGGCCATCACCACGCGGTTTCTCAGGGTTAATTTATCGGAGTAATACGGGGTCAGAAGCGGTTGCTCAGCCATGGGGCAATACAAAAATGAAGTAGAAACAAGAACTCTCGGTGCGAGAGTGGCTTATAAGCGGCTGGCCGGGGCTTTTGTTTCGTGTTGCTACATTAATTTTTTATGTTGCGAGCGGCACGGGGGTTTTTAGCCCGCAGAGGGCGCAGAGGCTTGCGCAGAGGGCACAGAAGCCGGCGGCGCTAGCGGCGCACGGCGCGCACGAAGCGCGGGCGGCCCAGGAAATCGTTGAGCACGGCGGCCGGCTCGAAGGCGGTAGCGGCGAACAGCGCGGCCGTTTCGGGCCCCAGCTCCTCGTTGATTTCCAGCCAGATGCTGCCGCCCGGCCGCAGCAGCGCGCGCCCCACCTCGGCCAGCCGCCGGTAGAAGAGCAGCGGGTCGTTGTCGGGCACAAACAGGGCGGTGGCGGGCTCCCAGGCCAGCACGTTTGCGCGCATCAGGGCGCGCTCGCTTTCGCGCACGTAGGGCGGGTTGCTCACCACTATGTCGAGGCTGCCCGGCGCCACCCCCGCCGGCAGCGCCTGCAAAATATCGACCTGCTCAAACGCCACGGCCGGCGCGTAGCGGGCCGCATTGCGCCGCGCCACGGCCAGCGCCCCAGGCGAAATATCAACGGCTACTACTTGGCTATTAGCTAGTTCCATTGCTATAGCAATGGCCAGGCAGCCGCTGCCCGTGCCCACGTCGAGCAGGCGGAGGCCGGGCCGGCCGGCGTGGGCGCGGGCCACCAGCTGCACCAGCTCCTCGGTTTCGGGGCGCGGAATGAGGGTGGCGGGCGTCACTTCCAGCTCCAGGCCGGCAAAGTGGGCCGTGCCCAGCACGTATTGCACCGGCTCGTGGGCCAGTAGGCGGGCTTGCAGGGCGGGCAGCTGCGCCTGCACGGGGCCGGGCACCGGCGCCTGGGCCTGCATGCGGCGCTGCAAGGGCGAAAGGCCCAGCAGGTACTCGGCCACCAGGGTAGCCACGGCCTGCGCCTCAGGTTCGGGGTACACGGCAAGCAGGGCAGCGGCCAGGTCGGTGGTGAGCTGTTGGGTAGTCATAAGACTTGTTCCTCAATAAGAAATCAGTGGATTTCTAGGCGGTATTTGAAGCTAGAAACAGTGGCTTCTCAAAAAATCAACGGAGAGGAGCTTAATCTGGCAAGAATGGTTATCCAGCGCCCGAAAGCAACTGAGATTTTCAGACGTTTTTTATTCGGGAACAAGTCTATACTATTAAATTGAGTAAAACACACAAGTCATTGATATTTAATTAATTAAATTTTATTTTCTTGACAGACAGCTCTTTGCTTAGCAACATTTCACCATTACATTATAAATACTCAAATTTCTCAACATTTTTGTCTATATTCACATCGGCAACAGAGGCTTTGAACGTTTTCGGACCTTTTTGTCACTACACCATTTTTTACCAACTTTTTCCACATTTTATGACAACTAAGGTACGATTAATGAGGGGGGGCTAGCTGCGCTGGTGCTGGCAACTAGTATAATGGGTTGTAACCGCGACAAAAGCGCGCAGGAATTGCCTCAGCCCACCGAAACGGCAGCCCAGTTCAAAACCAACCAGGAGATAGCCGCCGTGGCCAAAGCGCTGGCCCGCACCCTGGGCACGGATGCCGCCGCCCGGCAGCAATTGAAGGCCGAGGCCCTTAAAAAAGTCGATGGGGACTACGATGTGCTGTACCAGCCTTTTGTAGCCGCGCACACCGATTTTGGCCAGCACGTAGCCGCCGCAGTGGCCGGGAACAGCTCAGATACCCTGACGATGCCTGAGTTGCTAGACCGCATCCCAACGCTTAACCTCTCGGTACCCGTCAACATCGCGAAGTGGGACGCGGCAACCTATGCGCCCCTGGTTGTTTTTATTCCGGCGGGCTATAATGAGCGCACGGCCACGCGGGTAAAAGCCTATAACCAAGACGGCAATGAGCATTGGCTCGATGCGCAAAAGGCCCCCGACTTTCCAGTGGTGGTGGTAGGGCCTAGCGAGCGCGTAACCTCACTGGCCGCCGCCGCCAAGCAGCCCACTGCTGGCCCGGTCAGCACTACGTTACCCATTGGCGGTAACACCACCAACCTTTTGCTACAGCAAGAAACTGACGGCGGTGGCGGCGGCGGCTACACGCCGCTGGGCACCACGGGCACAGCAGCTACTCCTTGCCGCACCGATAAGCAGACGGAATTCTTACGTAGTATATGGCTAGCCGATGTGAGTCAGTATGAGTCCTGGTTTTTAGGCGACCCTGAGCTTCGGCTACAATTAATTTCGCCAATTGGTAGTGGTGGTACTATAAGCTCGACAGTAGTTGACAACCATTATACAATGGGGCGCGGAACCATTGAAGACACCTATCACTGCGATGCTAGGCTGTTTTATTGGGACAAGGCATTTTTGGGACAAGTTCTTGCGTACGTATGGCTTGAGGAAGATTTCGGTGACATCGCAGATGCAGAGTTTACCTTTGGCTATCCAAGCAAAGATGGCTCACCATCTGCTAGTGTGAAGGTTACGTATAAAGTAGCTAATCATGATGATGAAATCGCAAAGGGCCTCATATTCTTCGCCGAGTGCCCCTCCCAAGGCTATTACTCTGCCAACGGTGGCCGGACGGAAATTCGTTGGGTAACGGAAAACCGCCCTTAACTTATGATGCAATTTTTTTTTCGTCGCACACAGTTAAGCACGCAGCAAAGTGTTAGCCCATGGTGGGCCATCATGCTAGTTATACTTGCTCCCCTTTGTAGCAACGCACAGCACTTGGAGGGATTCGGCTTGTCGGGCAGCCTAAACGTAACGCAGACGCCGGCCACCCCTGAAGGTATTTACCTGGCCCCCGACTATGCTATTGCTACCAATGGTGATAGGTCCAAATACGATGAAACGGGTTACCGGCTAGCGGCATTTGGGCGCTGGGGCATAGGGCGAGCCGGCTTCTTCGTGCAACCTGAAGTGGGCTACACGGCTACCCAAGGGCAATGCTACCTAGTTCTCTACGACTTACAAAACACGACTGGTCTTGGTGCCTCGTGGTTTGTTTTTGGGCACGACATCCGGCGCTGGGAGGTTTCGGCGCTGGCGGGCCTACACCTCGGCCGACGCGGATACGTAACGCTTGGCCCCGTAGTAGCCAGGAACCAGCGTGAAGCTTTACTGACAGAGACTCCAGGTGCTTACCCAGCCTCTGCAAAACTATATAACTCTCTCAGCCAAAGCGTTATTACCTGGCAAACGTTAGCTCAGCTAGGCATCGGGATTACCGTGGGCCGCTTTGATTTTAATGCGCGCCTCGAACAGAGCCTGACACCCTATACCCGCCGCCTCACCTTCGACGGCACGACCTACGGTTACAAGCAGCAAATCAGGCAGGGGCTGCTTACCGCTGGCTTTCTGCTTTACAAACGCAAGGAAACGCCGGCTTACTAGCCCGCGTTAGCCGGTTGCCCTTCCCAATGCCCTGCCCGCTGCTGCGGGCAGGGCATTTTTTAGTGACCTTCTTAACAGCAGATAACCCGCCATCTCCTACGCAGCGAATAGCTTTACGCTTCTAACCCGCGTTATTTTCCTTTTCCTATGTCCGTGCCCGACGACTCGCTCTTCATGCACCGCGCCCTCGACCTGGCGGCCCTGGGCCGGGGCTACGCGCGCCCCAACCCCCTGGTAGGCTGCGTAGTAGTGGGCCCCGATAACACGATTATCGGCGAAGGCTACCACCAGCAGTACGGCGGCTCCCACGCCGAGGTGAACGCCCTGGCCAGCGTGACCGACCCCGCCCTGCTGCGTCAAAGCCGTGTATTTGTGACCCTGGAGCCCTGCGCCCACCACGGCAAAACGCCCCCCTGCGCCGACCTCCTCATCGCCCACGGCGTGCCCGAAGTAATCGTGTGCAACGACGACCCCAACCCGCTGGTAGCCGGCCGGGGCCTGGAAAAGCTGCGCGCCGCCGGCATCCGCGTGCGCACCGGCTTGCTAGCTGAAGCCGGCCGCCAGCTCAACCGCCGGTTTTTTACCTCTCAGGAAAAGCAGCGTCCCTACCTGGTGCTGAAGTGGGCCGAATCGGCCGATGGCTTCCTGGCGGGGCCGCACTTTCAGCAGGTGCAGATAAGCGGGCCGCAGGCCCAACTTCTTACCCACCAGTGGCGTACCGATGAGGCGGCCATATTGGTAGGCACCCGCACGGCCCTGCACGACAACCCCCGCCTCAACGCCCGCGAGTGGCCCGGGCCCCAGCCCATCCGGCTCACCATCGATAAGAACCTGGCCCTGCCGCCCAGCCACCACATCCTCGACGGCTCGCAGCCCACCATCATCTATACGCACCGCGAGCGCGCCAGCCGCCCCAACCTCACCTACGTTACGTTGCCCTTCGCGCCGGCCAGCGCGCCGCCCGCGCCCGACCTGCTGCCCACCGTGCTGGCCGACCTCCACGCCCGCGGTGTGCAATCGGTGCTGGTAGAAGGGGGCCCCACTGTGCTCAACGCGCTCATCTCCAACAACCTCTGGGATGAAATCAGGGTTTTTCGCAGCGCCAAGCGCCTGGAGCGCGGCGTAGCCGCCCCCCGCCTGGGCCTGCGCGGCTGGCAAAGCCACGAAAAAGCCGGCCCCGACGACCTGTTCCGGTACGTAAATTGGTAAATGAATAGTTGAGTAAATGAGTAATTTTTATTACGCAACGATTATCGCCTTCCGAGTAGTAGCAGTGCATAAATGAGTGAGGATGATAGCGTTCCGCGATAAGAACGCCATCACCCTCCCTTACTCATTTACGCACTTACCAATGGCCTACCGGCCAAACAGGCCGCCGAGCAGGCCGCCCAGGCCGCTGCCCATGAGGCCGCCGCCGCCCGCGCTGGCAGGCTGCGAATTGGGCTGCCCGCCCAGGCCGCCCAGCACCGACATAATGGAGCCGAGGCCGCCACCGCCCATCGAGCCTTGCTGCGGGTACTGGTTGGTAGCGGCCTGGTTGCCGCCGCCCATCACACCGCTCAGCAGGCCGCCGCCGAGCAAGCCGCCCAGCAGGCCACCCAGCGAGCTGCCGCCGCCGCCCATGCTGCCCATAGCCCCGCCCAACAGGCCACCCAGCGAACCGCTGTGCTGCTGCGGCTGGCCGCTATTGTTGTTGCCGCCGCCCATTACCTTCGAAATAACCATGGGGGCTACCACGCCCAGCAGGCCGGCCATCAGGGCCCCCTTGGGGATGCCCACGCTGCTCAGCTTGTCGCCAATACCGCTCAAGAAGCTTTGCTTACCTGGGTCCTGGGCATCGTGGGGCACGCTGGCGGCCTGGTCTACCACGCTTTCGAGAGCTTGCTTCTGCTCGGGGTTTACACCCAGGTAGGCGGCCATCTTGCCCACCATCTCTTCCTCACCGGGCGAGTATGTGCCGTCGGCGCGGGCAAAGCTGATGAGGTCGGTGATGAGCGAGTAGCGCAGGTCGCTACTCTTAAGCTGGTCGAGGCTCTGCTGCACCGTTTGGTTGTTGGCGCTATCGGCAGCAGACAACACCTGGCGAATGGCTCCATCTGAGAGGCCGGCCTGCTGCGCCAGGCGCTGCAAAAACTCGGCTTCGGGGGCCGTGGCCTGGCGGTCGGCCGTAGCAAGGGCTGCCATGGCACTGAGGTAAGCGGTTTTTTCGGGTTCCGAATAGTTTTGAAGCAACTGGGTTTCCATGAAAGAAGCAAAAAGAGTAGGTAAAAAGGAAAAAGCAGGGTTGAAGACCAATGGGCCACCCCGGTTTTGCTAACGGCTACGCGGCAACGGCGTTGCCCAATCAGCGCTTGCACGCTACCACCCACTTTTTTCCAAAACTTTTTATGCCTGATTGCTAATTTTTTACGCCATTTCATGGGCTGCTGCCACCACTTTTTTTAGCGCCTGGCTTGGCCAATCCAAAAAATCCCCCCATCTTTGTAATCCCAAACGGCCACAGCCACTCGGGAAAAGGGAGATTAGCTCAGCTGGTTCAGAGCATCTGCCTTACAAGCAGAGGGTCACTGGTTCGAACCCAGTATCTCCCACATTGAGTAACAGCCACTTCGATTAACTTCGGAGTGGCTGTTTTGCGTTTGGGCCCTCTTTGCCCGGCATCGGGCCCGCGCTTTCAAGAGGCGGGGAGCTTGTCAGCAAAGTTGCCCTAGGCTGGCTTTCGTAGCGGCAGTTGCGCTGCTCCTTCAGCGCGCTGGCAGGCACTGGCCGCCGTTCTAGCAAAAAGTGAGGAAGGTTACTTTTCAGCAGGATGCAACGCATTTAGCTGCGCGCGAGGGAGTACGAGCTTTGGGGTACCAATCTCTTCCCACCCATCACTTTACCAACTAGTTGCCTTTGGCAGCGCGTGCGCCATCCAAGCAACTAGTTGGTGAAGCGAATTTTACTGCACCGCGCTATGCCCCTTACTTCTGCCCATCGATTTAGCTGCCGCCGTGCAGCAAGCCGCGGGGCTATGGGTAAATGGGGCTGGCTACTGTGACTACTGCTAAGCCTGGTGGCGGGGCCAAGCTGGGGCCAACGCCCCGCCCAGCACAAAGCGGTAGTGCAGGCCGACACGGCCCACAAGCCCCTACCCAATAAGCAGATGGAGGAAGCATTACGCCTTTTCCTGCGCGCCGATTCGATGCAGCAGACCAGGGTGCAGCCCGGTATGGAGGCCGATGCCGAGGGCTTTGTGCTGGACCAAACCATTACTAAGCCAGGCCGCGACTTCTACGAGATGTTCTGCGGCACCTTTCAAAGCTCGGCGGCGGCGGGGCTGGGCGAATATACTATTGTGCTAACGGAGAAACCGTTGCGGGGTAATTCTTCCCTCCTATCTATGAGCGTGAACGACACCGAGCTGCTCGAAATGCCTTTGCCCACCCGCACCGAGCAGCTCGAAGAAGCCGTAGCTAGTGCCATCGAAACGGCCCGGAGCTTCCTGGCTGAGCAGCAGGCCGCCAGTACCCAAGTGGAAACTGCCAACCACGGCCCACCCGCCAAAAAGCCCTGACTACCAGCTGCTCCCCGCAGCACCGGCGGCAACCTCCTTCGCCTCACCAGCGAGGCCACCACCGAAACCGCTCCCCAGCTTAGCCCCAACCGCGACCTGATTGCCTACACCTCCAACGCCACGGGCCAGTTTCAATTCTACACCATGAACCGCGACGGCTCGAACCAGCGGCGCATTACCACGCTGGCCGTAGAAGGCTACAGCAATGCGGGCATCGGCTACCGCTGGTCGCCCGCTGGGGCCCAGCTTATTTATGCGCACTACAACCAGTCCTACCGGGTCAACCGCGACGGTACGGGCTTGCTGCTGCTAGCCACTGCCCCCGCCGACCGCCACTTTAGAGAGTGCGACTGGACGGCCCAAAACGGCGGCCGGCTGGTAGTACAAACCGTGGGCGTAAACGTGTATGATTCTGAACTATACCTACTTAATGCAGACGGCACGGGTGCCAGCCTACTGATGGGTAACCTACCGGGCCGGCTCGATTCGCCCAGCTTCAGCATCGACGGCATGCGCATTGTGTACACCCGCGACGTGGCGGGCTTCGACAGTCCCAGCGGTCGGCAGCTCGACGCGCACATTTTCACGCAGCGCCTCGATGGCACCGGCGTACTCGACGTGACGGCTATCGGTAGCAATGGCAGCGGCAATGGCACTCCTAGGGCCGTGGGCACCAACGACCTGAACCCGCGCTACTCGCCCGATGGCTATTCCCTTATCTTCATCAGCCAAGCTAATGATGGCCTCACGCCGGGCGATGCCTGGACGGTGGAAGCCACTGGCCTCGCCCGCACCAAGCAGTTCGCCAACGCCGCCCTGCCCGACTATACCATGCCGGCGCCCAGGTGGGCTAGGCGCTGGCTCACGTTCTTAGACTTGATTTTGCGCTGGATGTTGCGGCGGTGCGTCTTCACGGTGAAGTAGCTGATAAACAGTTTTTTAGCAATTTCTGCGTTGGTTTCACCAGCCAGGATTAGGGCCAGGATTTCCTGCTCGCGGCTGCTGAGCTCGTCTTCCTCGCGCTTGCCCTTGCGGACGGATAGCCAGCCGGCAAAGTCGGGGTGGTCGAGGTTGAAGCGCACATCCACTGTGTTTTTGTGGGCCGTGATGTCGGTGAAAAGGCTGGCTGTAGCCAGCGGGTGGCCCACGGCATCCTGGGCGATGATGAAGTTTTGGCGCAGCACATGCAGGTAGTGCCCGGCGCGGCAGCGCAGGCGGTAATCGACGCTGAAGCATGGGGGCACGGGGTCACCCCCATCCTTACCCGGCATTGGGCCGTGCAGCTGCAAAAATTCGCTGGCCAGGGCCGAAGCCCGTATCACGGCGGGCAGGTCGTCGGGGTGAATAGCGGCGTAGAACAGACTTAGGCTCAGCTCATCGGCTTCGTAACCCAGCAGCTCGGTAATGCCGGGGCTGCTGTAGCAGCACTGTTGCCGCCACAACTCAAACACTACTAAAAACTGGCTGGCAAACAGCCGATTAGCCATTTGCACGGCTTCCTGGCGCACCGCTTCCAGCAGGCCCGCGTGCGCTGGTGGCAAGGTCGGAGCCGGGCTCTCCAAATTATTGAGCATGAAAAAAATACCACTAGCGTGAGCGGCTGCATAGCCACGGCGGCCGGCCGCAGCCCCGCCCCGGCCGTGCAGCCGCTGCAAAGGTGCCCACTGCCCACGTGGCTTACATTGATAAGGCTCACTACCTCAAGTGATTGTCCTCATATTTGGCGCGCGTGGGCACGCATGCGCCGCCCGCCCCACTACGGGCCGGGCGGCGCTACCAGCGGGCCAGGTAGCGGCTAGTCGAACAGCGTAGCTATTTCTTGCAACTGCCTGGGAGCCAAGATGGTGATAGCGCTGCCGCGGGTAGTGAGCAGGCCTTCGTGCTTAAACTCGGTGAGCATGCGGGTGGTAGTTTCCTTGGTGGTGCCCATGAGGGCACCCAGGTCCTCGCGCGAGATGGCCATGGTGAAGGGCTTGCTGTCGCCCGCCGCCTGGTAGGTATGCAGCAGCAGCAGTAGGGCCTCGGCCAGGCGCTCGCGCACGGGCTTGTAGGCCAGGTGCAGCATGCGCTCGGCGGTATCGCCGAGGTTAGTAGCCAGTAGCTGCATTAGCGCGCTGCTGAATAGAGGGTTGGTGCTGAGCTGCTGCCCAAAGGCGTGCCGCGGAATGAGACATACCGTGCAATCGCTCAGGGCTACGGCCGAGGTGGCGTGCGCCGAGCCAGCTATGAGGGCACGGTAGCCGAGCAGGTCGCCGCTCTTTACTAGGCGGATAATCTGCTCCTTACCGTCGCCGCCCGATTTCGTGATTTTGATGCGGCCCTCGTGCACGCAGTAGAGGCCGGCGGGCCGGGTGCCCTCGCCAAAAATGGTTTGGCCGGCGGCGTAGCGCTGGCTGGTTTTTTCCTGGCCAATGGTGTCGGTGCCCGACAGGGCGCAGCAGTGGAGCTGGTTGTGCTGCCGATGCGGGCAGCTTTGGCAGCTGGGGGTGGCAAGTCGTAACATAGTTGAGAGGAGGAGAGTGAGTAGGTAGGGGCGTGAAGCGGGTGTTGGGGTAGGCAAAGAAGAGCGGGCAAAACAGTTGGTAAAGCGCGGACAAGCCGTCAGAAACCAAACTGGTTCTTATTGGTTTTTAGCTTCTTAGCGAGTAGTGGGTGGCGGGTGCGCCGTGGGGCTAGTTGGCCCAATGGCCGGTAGCCTGATAAAGGGGCTGGAACGCTTCGGCCCGGCTTATCTCGCCGTTGAGGTAGCGTTGCAGGCGCTGCTGGCTGTCGGGCTGGGGTACTTGCCCGCCAAAGGCCTGGCAGAGCAGCGCGTTTTCGACTTCGCGCAGACGGTTGGCGTAGGCCTGCTGCTCATCGAGCGACAGGATGGCGGAAGCTGCAAAATCAAATTGCAGCGTGGGGCTGAGGTATGCTAAGGCCATGTTTTCAGAAGGTTAGGGAGAGTGAGGTAACATAACGAGCTGCCGGGCGGCGGGGCCACCCACAGGGCAACTATTTGGGGGCGGCCACCGGGACCGGCCCCAAACCCAGGGCGCAGGTAAGCCGGAGCTTTTATACCCACCTGCCCTAAAAATCCGTTCTAATATATTTATGGGATGAGCTTTCGCTTATCCGCAGCTTAGCCAGCCGGGCAATGGGCCGGGCTAGCGCTGAGGCCAGGGCATGCGGGAACGCGCTAGTTTGCTAGCGGGGCCGCACCGGGGCGGGCAGCACGTTGAGAGTGAACTACCGAGGGAAAGTACATTTTTTTCATAGTCAGGAAAGAGAGAGTGGCGTATTCTGAAGAGCGCTGGGCCGGGGCAGCCCACTTGGTACTCCTCAGTATCTATAAGCAAGCCGCTGATTAGCCGATGACTACCTTGGCAGGCTGAAGCATTATAAAAGTAGTAGGCCCGTGGGCTTGCCACTACTCCCAAAGGGTGAATCGGAGTATGCTATATCCAAAAGCCGACCCTTAAGATGCCAGTTGGTGCCCGCTCCTGGCCCTGCCAACAAATACCCCGCGAATCTGCCCAAATTGGTTTAGCTACCCAGGTTAACCGTTCGCTGACTCAGAAGCCCGCTTTAGCTATTATTTTGCTTCGGCAGCTGAATGTTTTGGTACCTTAACAAGCTTTATTTATCTTTTACTCATGCCCACTTCTTCCGACGGCCTCCTTCGCGCCCGCCACGAGCCCATTGGCAAGGTAGCGGCCCGCCAGCGCATTCAGGCGCTGGAGCAGGAGCTGGCCGCCGCGCAGGCCAAAACCGCCGCCGCGCACCGCTTAGTAGAAGAAAGCCTGGCTGATACCAGCGATGGCGTGCTGCTCGTGAACGAGGCCCGGCGCGTGCGCCTAGTCAACGCGGCGCTCTGCACCTTGTTTGGGCTCAGCCAGCCACCAGCCCACTGGGTGGGCCAGCCCGCGGCGCTCGTGGAGGCCCAGGTGCGGGCGTGCCTGGCCGACCCAGCGGCGTTTGACCGTCTGCTGGCCCATCCTACCGGGCAATACGTGTCGTTTCAGCTACTTGCCATTCAGGTAATTGAGCTAAAAGTACTGGCCCTGCCGGCGGTAGACGGCGGCTACCTGCTCAGTTGCCGCGATACTACTACCAGAGGCGATTTTTTTCAGCGCATGCAAGAGTTGGCCTGCATTCCGGACCAAAACCCCAACCCCGTTATGCGCTTTGGGCTGGGCGGCGAGCAGCTGTACGCCAACCCGGCCGCCGAGCGGCTGTGGGCTGAGCTGGCCACTGCCCCGTTGCAGCAAGCCGAGCTGCTGACCCTTACGCAGGCCGCCTTGCGCAGCAACGAGCCCCTCGAAACCGAGCTGCCGCTGGCCCACAGCCGCCTGATGCAGGCATGCCTGGTGCCGTTTGAGGCGGCGGGCTATGTCAATGTGTACCTGGTAGATATCACTACCCGCTACCGGGCCGGGCGGGCCTTGCAGCACGCCAAGGAAACGGCCGAGGCTGCCGCCGCCGCCAAGGAAACATTTTTGGCCAACATGAGCCACGAAATCCGCACGCCGCTCAACGGGGTGCTGGGCATGGCCGCGCAACTGGCCAAAACACCCCTCGACAGCCAGCAGCAGCAGCTGCTCAGCATTGTGCGCACTTCGGGGCACTTTTTACTGAGCGTGCTCAATGATGTGCTGGATATGAGCAAGATAACCAGCGGCAAGCTGGAGCTCGACCACGCGCCGTTTGAGTTTTGCCAGGTGGCCAGCGAGGCGCTGGCGCTGCTGGCCTGGCAGGCCAGCGAGAAGGGCCTCGACTTCCAGTTTATGCCCGTGGGCCCGCCCGCGCCCTACCCCTGGGTGCTCGGCGATGGCCACCGCCTGAGCCAGGTACTGGTGAACCTGGTGGGCAACGCCCTCAAGTTTACCGACAGCGGCTACGTGCATGTGCGCAGCCAGGTGCTGGCCCAAACCGCCGACGCGCTCACCCTGCAAGTAGAAGTAGCCGACAGCGGCAGCGGCATTGCGGCCGATAAACAGGAGTTGATATTCGAGTTCTTTATTCAGGAAAGTGCTGATATTCAGCGGCAATACGGGGGCTCGGGGCTGGGGCTGAGTATTTGCCGCGCCCTGGTGCAGCAAATGGGCGGCACCCTGGCCGTGGCCAGCCAGCCGGGGGCGGGCAGCACCTTCACGCTGGTGCTCACCCTGCCCAAGGCCGTGCCCGAGCTGCGCCCCCGCCTGCCCCTGGTAGCGGCCAGCCGCACGGGCAGCCTGGCCGGCCTGCGGGTGCTGCTGGTTGATGATAATGAGATAAACCGCAGCGTGGCGCGCTACCTGCTCGACGACTGGGGCACCGCGCTGCACGAGGCAGGCAACGGCCCCGATGCCCTGGCCCTGCTGGCGGCCCAGCCGTTTGACGTGGTGCTGCTCGACATCCAGATGCCGGGCATGACGGGCCTGGAGGTGCTGCAGCAGCTGCGCCGGCACCCCAACCCCCAGCGGGCGGCCACGCCCACTATCGCCTTCACCGCCAATGCGTTCCGGGCCGATGCCGAGCGGTATTTGGCCGCCGGCTTCACCGATTACCTCACCAAGCCGTTTGGCGAAGACAGCCTCCACGCCAAGCTCGTGGGCCACCGGCCGGCCCCCGCGCCGGCCAGCTTCGACTTTACGTATCTGCAAGGGCAGGCGCAGGGTAACCAGGCGCTTATCACCAAGATTATCAGCGCGTTCTTGCGTAATACCCCACCCCTGCTGGCCGACCTGCGCGCCGCCGCCGATGCCGGCCGCTGGCCCGAGGTAGCCGCGCTGGTACACCACCTGCGCTCCAATATTCAGGTGTTGGGCATTCAGCACACCGAAGCCAGCTTGGCTACCCTGCGCACGGCCCCACCGGCTACGGGGCCCGTAGCTGCGGCCTTTGCCCGGGCGGCGCACCAGCTGGCCGACCACCTCGACGCGGCCCTGCTGGTATTACCCAGCCACCTTCCGTAGCTAATGCATTGATTTACAAGCTCCGCAGGGAGTGATAAAGCTCATCCTGGTACGACTTGGCCAGCGGCACCTCGTGGCCGGCCAGCGTGAGCATGTTGTCCTCAATGCTATCGATGAGCTTGGTGTTGACGACGTAGGAGCGATGCACCCGGCGAAAGTGCGCAAAGGGCAGCCGCTCCACAATGCTTTTGAGGGTGTAGTGCACAATGTGCTTTTGGCGGGCCGTTACCAGCACCGAGTACGTCGACATGGCCTCAATGTAGAGCACATCGTCGAAGTTGAGCCGCAGCAGCCGGTTGTTTACCTTCACAAACAGGTCGTGGCTGGCGCGGTCGAGGTTCCAGGCCAGCTCGGCAGGTGGGGCGGGAGGCGCCGGGGCAGGCTCGCTGGCCAGCGCGGGCCGCGCCGGTAGCCGCGCAATGGCCTCATCAAAACGGGTGTGCGCCACCGGCTTGAGCAGGTAGTCGGCCACGTGCAGGTCAAACGCCTCCACGGCAAAGTCGCGGTGCGTGCTAATAATAACCACCGCCGGGTGCGGGCAGGCTAGCTGCTGCACCAGTTCCAGGCCCGAGAGGCCGGGCATCTCAATGTCGAGCAGCAGCAGCTCTACCTCAGGGTGAGCCTGCAAGAAATGCAGCGCAGCGTGCGCGTCGGTGAAGGACGCCAGCAGGTGCAGCGACTTGTTGAGCTCGACTAGGTGCTCCGTCAAATACAGGTCTATCTCGTTGTTGTCAACGATAACGCACTTGACAGGAGTAATAATCGACATAGCCAGACCAGTTAGCAAGCCGAAATATACTCCTTAATTTGTTCGTAAAAGCCACGGCATTAATCGCTTGCTGTGCGAAAGCCGCGCCAGACCCCTTGTATGATAAGTACAACTTAATAAAAACTTAATACCAATTGCACCATAGTGCGCTTCACAACGAGCGCGCCTGCGCCGCGCGGCAGGCTTAGCGGGCCGAGGCTGCTGGCACCGCCAAGTGAGCCGGGCTACTGTGGGACGCCAGGTATTGGTGCCGCCACAGCACCCAGGCAAGCCCAATGGCCGCCGATACTATCAGCAACGTGTACACCACGCGGTTTTGGCGGTTGATGATGGTCGTGAGGTCGGTCCGGTTCATGGCAGGAGAAACAGAGGCTGAAGGCTGCGCTTTTAACGCGCCGCTGCCGCCAGTGGTTGTTGCCCCAATCGGGCCGCGTAGAGCGCTCGTAACTTGCGGCCTTATGGCTAACTATTTTCCTGGGGCCGGGCGTCCTCTTTGGCAGCGCTGGCTGCCGGGGGGCCTGCTGCTGGCCCTGCTGCTGCTGGGCGCCAGCCTCTACCGCGGCTACGGCCTCACCTGGGACGAGCCCAACAACCACTACAACGGCGTAGTGAACCTCAACTACGCCGCCGAATTTCTGCTGCCCCCCGCTGTGGTGCAGCGCCTCACGCCCCCCGGCGTGCCGCTGCACCCCAAAAGCACCTGGCAGGGCTTCGACCACGGCGTGGCCTTTGAGCTGCCCGCTGCCCTGCTCGGACGCCTGCTCTACCCCGGCAACGCGCCCGAGTACTACCGCCTGCGGCATCTGCTGGTCTTTCTGGTGTTCGTGGCCGGCGTGGCGGCCCTCTACCGCCTGGCCCGCCTGCGCTACCCCGCCGCCCGCTGGCTGCCCCTGCTCGCCGCCGCCGCCCTCGTCGCCTCCCCCCGCTTCTTCGCCGAAGCCTTCTACAACGGCAAGGACATCGTCTTCATGGCCGCCTTCACCCTGGCCATGCTCACGCTCGTGCGCCTGGCCCAGCGCCCCACCTGGCCCCGCGCCCTGGCCCACGCCGCCGCCACCGCCCTGGCCGCCGACGTGCGCTTCACGGGCCTGGTGCTGCTCACCGCCTTCACCGCCGCCGCCCTGCTGCTGCAGGCATACGCCCCGCTGGCCACCCCCACCCCCGCCCGCCGCCGGCTGGCCCTGTTCGGCCTGTTTGCCCTGGTGGCCGCCGCCCTCACCCTCGTCGGCTGGCCCTACCTCTGGGCCGACCCCGCCACCCGCCTCCTCTACGTAATGGGGCATACGACTCACTTTCCGTGGCCGGGCTTGGTATTCTACATTGGTAAGCTGGTAGCGGCCAATGCGTTGCCTTGGCACTACCTGCCGGTGTGGATGCTCATCACCATTCCGCTGCCCTACTCGGCGCTGGGCGCGCTGGGCCTGGGCACCGCCCTGCGCACGCTGGCCCGCCACGGCCGCGCCGCCCTGCGCCGCCCGGGGGCCTGGCTCGATACCCTGCTGCTGGCCTGGCTGCTCGGGCCGCTGGCCGCCGTGATGGTCGTGCAGGCCGTGGTGTATGATGGCTGGCGCCACCTCTACTTTGTGTACCCCGCCCTGCTGCTGCTGGCCTTGCGCGGGGCCCGCGCCCTGGGCCAGGCCTGGCAACAACGCGCGGCCTGGCGCTGGGTGGCGGGCACGGTTATGCTACTCTTAGTGCTCGAAACCGGCCGCACGGTGTGGTTTATGGTGCGCGCCTACCCCAATCAGCAAGTTTACTTTAGCTTCCTGAGCACCCCGGCAGCCGAGCGCCTCTTCGAGCGCGACTACTGGGGCGGCAGCGTCCTCTTCGGCCTCGAATGGCTACTGCGCCACGATGCCTCACCCGTTATTACGGTAAGTGGGCCGCTGCCCTTGGTCTTATACAATAGTTGGCTGATGCTTAGCCCGGCGCAGCAAAGCCGCTTACACATACTGGTTGACGAGCGCCAGGCGCGCTACTTCCTCACCTTCTACCGCGAGCACCCACCGACTTCCGCCGCTGGCCTAGGCCCCGAGGTGCTGGCCTACCGGCCCGGCGGCCGGGTGAAGACACTGTCCATCTTCCGCCGCGACTCGCTGCGCCGGCCGCTGCCGCTGCCACCCAGTGGCTTTCTCAAACGCGAGCAGAAGTAGCGAGGCGCTCCGCAATATATCGCAACCATTTGATTAACTGATTTTTATGCACTAACCAGCTAGCATAGCCACTTTAGGCCGCGCGCAGGGGCCCGTAACTTGCGGCCTTATGGCTAACTATTTTCCTGGGGCCGGGCGTCCTCTTTGGCAGCGCTGGCTGCCGGGGGGCCTGCTGCTGGCCCTGCTGCTGCTGGGCGCCAGCCTCTACCGCGGCTACGGCCTCACCTGGGACGAGCCCAACAACCACTACAACGGCGTAGTGAACCTCAACTACGCCGCCGAATTTCTGCTGCCCCCCGCTGTGGTGCAGCGCCTCACGCCCCCCGGCGTGCCGCTGCACCCCAAAAGCACCTGGCAGGGCTTCGACCACGGCGTGGCCTTTGAGCTGCCCGCTGCCCTGCTCGGACGCCTGCTCTACCCCGGCAACGCGCCCGAGTACTACCGCCTGCGGCATCTGCTGGTCTTTCTGGTGTTCGTGGCCGGCGTGGCGGCCCTCTACCGCCTGGCCCGCCTGCGCTACCCCGCCGCCCGCTGGCTGCCCCTGCTCGCCGCCGCCGCCCTCGTCGCCTCCCCCCGCTTCTTCGCCGAAGCCTTCTACAACGGCAAGGACATCGTCTTCATGGCCGCCTTCACCCTGGCCATGCTCACGCTCGTGCGCCTGGCCCAGCGCCCCACCTGGCCCCGCGCCCTGGCCCACGCCGCCGCCACCGCCCTGGCCGCCGACGTGCGCTTCACGGGCCTGGTGCTGCTCACCGCCTTCACCGCCGCCGCCCTGCTGCTGCAGGCATACGCCCCGCTGGCCACCCCCACCCCCGCCCGCCGCCGGCTGGCCCTGTTCGGCCTGTTTGCCCTGGTGGCCGCCGCCCTCACCCTCGTCGGCTGGCCCTACCTCTGGGCCGACCCCGCCACCCGCCTCCTCTACGTAATGGGGCATACGACTCACTTTCCGTGGCCGGGCTTGGTATTCTACATTGGTAAGCTGGTAGCGGCCAATGCGTTGCCCTGGCACTACCTGCCGGTGTGGATGCTCATCACCATTCCGCTGCCCTACTCGGCGCTGGGCGCGCTGGGCCTGGGCACCGCCCTGCGCACGCTGGCCCGCCACGGCCGCGCCGCCCTGCGCCGCCCGGGGGCCTGGCTCGATACCCTGCTGCTGGCCTGGCTGCTCGGGCCGCTGGCCGCCGTGATGGTCGTGCAGGCCGTGGTGTATGATGGCTGGCGCCACCTCTACTTTGTGTACCCCGCCCTGCTGCTGCTGGCCTTGCGCGGGGCCCGCGCCCTGGGCCAGGCCTGGCAACAACGCGCGGCCTGGCGCTGGGTGGCGGGCACGGTTATGCTACTCTTAGTGCTCGAAACCGGCCGCACGGTGTGGTTTATGGTGCGCGCCTACCCCAATCAGCAAGTTTACTTTAGCTTCCTGAGCACCCCGGCAGCCGAGCGCCTCTTCGAGCGCGACTACTGGGGCGGCAGCGTCCTCTTCGGCCTCGAATGGCTACTGCGCCACGATGCCTCACCCGTTATTACGGTGGGCGAGCCGATATCGGGCTTGCTGCACAACAACTGGACGCTGCTAACGCCCGCCCAGCAGCAGCGCATTCGCATTGTGCGCAACTGGCAGCAGGCCAGCTACTTTTTCACCATCTACCGCTGGCACCCCCAGTCGTATGCCGATAGCCTGGGGCCCGAGGTGCTGGCCTACCGGCCCGGCGGCCGGGTGAAGGCACTGTCCATCTTCCGGCTCGATTCGCTGGCTGGGCCGCTCTCACCGGCCGCGGCGGCCTTTCGCCAGCGCAACCCGGCGGCTAAGGCCAGTACCGCGCCGTAATTTTACCCCCATGCCCTTGCTCGAAGTTCGTTCCGCTGCCCAGCAGCGCCAGTTTTGCCGCCTGCCCCACCGCCTGCACCGCCACGAGCCCGCCTACATCGGCCCGCTCGACAATGAGGTGGAGGCCGTATTTAACCCCGCTAAGAATCAGCTTTTTGCCGCCGGGGGCGAGGCGCAGCGCTGGCTGCTCACCGATGCGCAGGGCGTGGTAATCGGACGCATTGCGGCCTTCGTCAACCCGCTCACTGCCTCCGTCACCGATGCCACGCTGCCCACCGGCGGCCTGGGCTTTTTTGAGTGCATTGACGACCAGGCGGCTGCCAATGAGTTGTTTGACGTGGCCTGCGCCTGGCTGCGCGCCCGCGGCATGCTGGCCGTGGATGGCCCCATCAACTTTGGCGACCGCGACCGCTTCTGGGGCGTGCTCATCGATGGGTTTGACCGCGAGCCTAATTACGGAATGTTCTGGCATCCAGCTTATTACCAAAAGCTGTTTGAAAGCTACGGCTTCCAGCTCTACTTCAAACAGTACACCTGCCACCGCCCGGTCGAGATGCCGCTGCACCCCAGCTTTCACCAAAAGCTGGCCGCCTTCGAGGCCGATAGCGCCTACCGCTTTGCCTACGCCCGCAAGGCCGAGCCCGAAAAAATGGCCCAGGATTTTCACCACGTGTATAACCTGGCCTGGGGCCGCCACGCCGGCGTCAAACCCATGACCATCGAGCAGGCCCGCCACCTGGTGCGCGAGATGAAGCCCGTTATCGACGAGCGCCTGCTGGCCTTCGCCTACCATCACGACCAGCCGGTGGCTTTCTTCCTGAGTCTGCCCGAGCTCAACCAGATTTTCAAGCACATCGGCCACCGCCTCAACCTGCTGGGCAAGCTGCGCTTCGTGTGGCAGCGCTGGCGCTACCTGAAGCGGCGCGACAAAAAGCTCCTCGGCATTATCTACGGCGTAATCCCTGATTACCAGGGCAAAGGCGTGGACCAGGCCCTGCTCACCTGGGAGCAAAAGCGCTTTATCGAAGCCGGCTACGCCAACATCGAAATGAACTGGATTGGCGATTTCAACCCTCGCATGCTCGTAACCACCCGCAGCATCGGGGCCAAAATCGTGAAAACCCACGCCACCTACCGCAAGCTATTCGCGGACCGGCCCTTCGAGCGCTACCCGATTATCCGGTGAGCTGTGCTGTAGGGTAAGCTTTGGCTTGCCGGGCGCCTGCACGTTTGCACGGCCCTGGTGCCCGGCAAGCCAAAGCTTACCCTACATGCTAAACGCCGCAGCCAGCGCCAGCACCTGGGGCAGCACCAGCTGCGAGTCATCGTTATAAACCACGTAATCAGCTCGTTGCAGCTTTTCGTCTTCGCTCAACTGCTTGTCCATGATGGCCTGCACCTCGGCGGCCGAGCGGTGGGCATCGCGGGCGCGCACCCGCGCCGTGCGCACCTCGGGCGGCGCGAACACGGTGATGATGGCATCGAGCCCTTTGTAAGCGCCTGATTCATAGAGCAAAGCGGCTTCTTTCAGGATGTAGGCGTGGCCGGCGGCGGCCTGCGCGGCCGTCCAGGTGGCAAAGTCCGCGCCCACGCGGGGGTGCACCAGGGCGTTGAGCCGCGCCAGTTGGGCCGCATCGTTGAAGGCGACTTGTGCCAGATAGGGCCGGTTGAGCTGGCCGGCGGCGTCGTAGGTTTTGGCTCCGAAGGCGGCTTGCAGCTGCGTGCGCAGCACCAAGTCATTGGCCATCACCCACTTGGCCCGGCTGTCCGAATCGTACACGGGCGCGCCCAGCGCCGCAAACACCCGCGATACGATGCTCTTGCCCGAGCCAATACCGCCCGTAATTCCGATGCGCCGCATAGCTTTTGAATTGGAAATGAGTAGTCTAGAATGCACTACGGGGCTTGCGCAGCAACCCCTCACTCTACAGTAGCAGAGGAATCGCCGCCCGGCACCAGGTAGTAGCTGGCCGAGTCGGCGGGCAGGCTCACTAGGCGCACGGTGCCCAGCGCCCGGCGCAGCGGCGGCCGCAGCGCCGAGCGCTGCGGGAGCGAGCCGGGCAGCCGCAGGCGCACCTCGGCGGGCAGCAAGTGCAGGCCTACAGCCCGGCTGAGCAAGCGCCAGCCGTTGCCGCGCACCTCAATGGGCACAGTGCGGGGCAGGCGGCGGGCCGGGTGGTAGCGCTGGGCATTGTAGTGCCAGTGCATGGGGTAGTCGAGCGAGGCAGTGTAGCTGTTGCTCAGCTCCCGAAGCATCCATAAGGTACTGGCAATCAAGAAGCAAGCGACTACGGCGCGGTAAAAGCTTGGCTCCTTGCCGGCCAGGGGTTGCAGCAGGCGGCGCAGCAGCTGGCTGGCCCGGCCGCTCGCGGCGGAGGGCGGCGCAGGCCTCATACTAGCTGGCGGCGGGCGCGTCGGCAGGCATGGAGGTGCCGGCTACGCGAGCCACGGCGCTACGGTCGAAGCGCAGGCGCTGCCCGCGCTCTACTTCGAGCAGCACGGTCTCGGGGCCCACCTCAACCAGCAGGCCGTGCAGGCCGCCGATGGTTACCACGCGCGTGCCCTTCACCAGCGACTCGCGGAAGCTCTTGGCATCGGCCGTTTTACGCTGCTGCGGCCGAATCATGAAGAAGTACAGCACGAGGCCGATGGCCACCGGAAAAACGAACTGCATGATGCTGCCACCAACCGCAGCCTGGAGCAAAAGGGTAAGAAAATTCATGGTTTTTAAGCTAAGGCGGCAAGGTAGGCAGAAAGTAGGGCGGCGCGGCAAGGGGCAGGTCAGGCGACTTCGCTACCCCTGCCTTCTGTTAGCCAACTACTTTTCAGTCAATACATTGCCTTTGATGTAAATCGTATTGGTATTGGGTTGGGTGTTGGCCCGCACGCTCACTTGCTTGTTGATGAGGCCCTGCTTGCCGCGGCTGTCGAACTGCACTTGCAGCTCGCCGGTCGCGCCGGGGGCCACGGGCTCCTTGGTCCAGCTGGGCGTGGTGCAGCCGCAGCTGGCCGTGGCGTCGGCAATGAGCAGGGGCGTTTTGCCGGTGTTGGTGAATTTGAAGGTGTGCTGCACCTTGCTATCGGGCTTGATGTCGCCGAAGTCGAACTGCGCCTCGGCAAACGCCAT
Source organism: Hymenobacter sp. H14-R3 (assembly GCF_030063445.1). Taxonomy (GTDB): domain Bacteria; phylum Bacteroidota; class Bacteroidia; order Cytophagales; family Hymenobacteraceae; genus Hymenobacter. Next base: position 101,067 of record NZ_JASITD010000013.1, read on the forward strand.
CACGGGCGCGTCGGGGTTGGGCGCTTCAGTGTCGCTGGCCACGTTGGGGTTGTCGATGGTGGGGTTGGCCTTGGCATCGGCGGCGGCCTCGTCGGCGGCGGCGTTCATGCCTTGGGTACCGGCTTCGGTAGGCTTGTCGCGGTTGCAACCCGCTAGCAGCAAGGCCGCTAGGGCAAAATAAGAAACGGTGGAACGCAGCATAAACACAGCATCCTACGGGGCCCGGCGGGCCACCGTAGGACGATTAGGGGGAGATTCTATTTTCTACTTCAGCTTATCAATAATGTGCTGGGCAAACTCCGTGGTCGAAGCCTTGCCGCCGAGGTCGCCGGTGCACTGCTCTTTGTGCAGAAACGTCTCGTTGAGCGCCGCCTCAATGCGGGTGGCGTACTCTTTTTCGCCGAGGTGCTCCAGCATCATCAGGGCCGAGCGCAGCAGGGCGGTGGGGTTGGCCTTGCCCTGGCCGGCAATGTCGGGAGCCGAGCCGTGCACGGCCTCAAAAATGGCCATGTTGTCGCCGATGTTGGCGCCGCTCACCACGCCCAGGCCGCCCACGAGGCCAGCGCACAGGTCGGAGAGAATGTCGCCAAACAGGTTGGTGGTCACAATCACGTCGAACTGCTGGGGCTTGACCACCAGCTGCATGCACATGTTGTCGATGATGCGGTCGTCGTAAAACGTCACCTCCGGGTACTCGGCCGAGGCTTCCTTGCAGGCATCAATCATGAGCTTGCCGGCCTGCTTCAGAATGTTGCCCTTGTGGGCCAGCGTCACGTGCTTGCGGCCGTGCTTGGCCGCGTAGGCGAAGGCCGCGCGCGAAATTTTGCGGCAGCCCTCCACCGTGTTGCGGCTGATGGAGTCGGCAATGCCCAGGCGCTCGTCCCACATTTCCAGGCCCGAGTACAGGCCCTCGGTATTTTCGCGAAACAGCACCAAATCAATGCCTTTGAAGGGCGTATCGATGCCGGCCGTGGTTTTGGCCGGGCGCACGTTCTGGTACAGGTCGTACTTCTGGCGCAGGGTAATGTTTACACTGCGAAAGCCCTTGCCTACCGGCGTAGTAATGGGACCTTTAAGGCCCACCCGGGTGCGCTCCAGCGAGTCAAACAGCGATTGGGGCAGCAGGGCACCCTCGCTTTCCAGCGTGGTGACGCCCGCGTTGTGCTCTTCCCATTGAACCGGCACCTGGGCGGCGGCAAAAATATCGAGGACGGCGCGGGTTATTTCCGGGCCAATACCGTCGCCAGGCGTGAGGGTTACGAGGTGCATTTTGTAAGTAAGTGAGTGAGTGAATGAGCAAATGAGTGAGTTGCGAAGGAGTGAGTTATGAGTGAGCGAATTACTGATACTTGTTCACTCATTCGTGATTCACTCCTTCACAACTCACTCATTCACACTTTTATAGAGCCCGCCGCGAGTTAATTTGGCTGATGAGCTGGTCGACATCACCGAGCAGCTGCTCGGCTTTGCTCTTGGCATCCTGGATTACGCGCTGGCCTTCGCTTTTGGCCGAGGAGGGCGCGTTGTCGCGGCCCGTCACGAGGCTTTCGGTGAGGTCGGCGAGGACGGAGCGGTATTTTTCCAGCTGGTAGCTGAGCCAGGAGCGGGTTTCGCGGCCGGTTTCGGGTGCGTAGAGCAGGGTGACGGCGGCCCCGGCGAGGGCACCGCCCGTGAAGCACAGCAGTCCGGTGGTTGTTTTGCTAGCCATGGGTGGAAGGATGTGAAAAAGAGAGGGTTAGGAGTAAAATATGTAGGGTAAGCTTTAGCTTGCCAGGCGTCTGGCAAGCTAAAGCTTACCCTACATTACTATTGATTATCCAGCAGGCCGCGGCCCGACTTGCGGATGTCGCCGCTGGCGGCCAGGTCCTGGGCCAGCTTGTCGAGTACCCCGTTTACGAATTGTTTGCTCTTGGGGGTGCTGTAAACCTTGCTGATTTCGATGTACTCGTTAATGGTCACCTTCACCGGGATGCCGCGAAAGAGCTGCATCTCGCAAAGCGCCATCTTGAGGATGATTTTATCGAGCAGCGCCACGCGCTCCACGTCCCAGTTGGGCGTCGAGTCGGAGATGAGCTTTTCCGACTTAGCATCGTCGGTCAGGGTTTGGTTGTACAGCGTTTCGGCAAAGTCGCGGTCGTCCTGCCAGTTGGCGCTCAGGTTCATCAGCTCCTGGGTTGGCTCGGCGCCGTGGGGCAGCATTTTCAGCGTTTTGAGCACCAGGTTGCGCACGATGGGGCGGTTTTCCTCCCAGTTGAGGTCGCTGCTTTCGAGCCAGCGCGGCAGGGCTTCGCCCTTGAATACGAAGTCTTTGTAAAGGTGCCGCAGCAGCTCCATGTCGGTTTCATAGTCGGTTTCGACGAGGCCCGTGTTTTTGCCGGCCAGGTAGGCCTGCACGGTGGCGTCGGGCTTCATTTCGCGCTGCCAGGCGTCGCGCAGGGCGTCGGTTTCCTCGGCGTCGTCCCACTGCAGCTTGTGCTTGATGGTGGTTTGCAGCAGCTGCTCGTTTTCGTGCACCTTGGCAAAGGCGGCGTTGCCGAATAGCCGGGCCGTGCCCTCTACCTCGAAGCGCGGGCCGGTGAGGCGGCGGGTTTCGCGCTCGTTATCGTCGGTAATGATAGCCAGCAGCGCCTGCGGCATGTTCAGTAGGTGCAGGTACTGGTCGTGAATGCTCTCGGCCCCGTGCAGCAGCTGCCCGCCGTAGAAGGTATTTTCCTTCTTCACCATTTGCTGGTAGTAGGCCATGGCGTTGCGCACGGCCTCGGCCACCTCCTGGTCGTCGGAGCCCGATTCGGGCATTTCGCCGGTGCGGTGCCACTCGCGCAGCTGCGCCTCGCCCAGCTTGCGCTGGCCTTCGAGCAGGCGGCGGTCGGGCGTGACCTTGGCGCTCAGGTCGGGCTCAAAAGCCGCTGCAATGCGGTCCTGGGCCAGCAGCAAATCGGCGGCCACCGATTGCTGGTAGGCATAGAGCGCCTGCATTACTTTAATACGGAGAAGACGGCGGTTGAGCATGTTACTAAAGAGTAGTTGTTAAGCTAAAAACGTCTGTCATTGCGAGGAGGAACGACGAAGCAATCCTTCCTTGTCGTTGAGGTGACGCCTTGCGGCAAGGAAAGATTGCTTCGTCGTTCCTCCTCGCAATGACAGACGTTTTAATAAGTCGATTTGACCTTGCCCACGGCTTCGATGCGCTCCTGGGCCTGGCGAATGGCAGCCGCCTGGGGGTGGCTGTTTTCCTGCTCGGCCCGGTCGAGCACTTGCAGGGTGTAGTCGTATATTTTTTCGGTTTGGGCCAGCGCGCCCTGGCGGCTGGTACCCACTACTTCGGAGTACACGTTGATGAGGCCGCCCGCATTTATCAGAAAATCAGGGGCATACACAATACCGCGGCGCACCAGCTCAGGGCCGTGCTCGTTCTCGACGGCCAGCTGGTTGTTGGCGCAGCCCGCGATAACGCGGCACTTGAGGCGGCCGATGGTATCGTCGTTAATAGTGGCGCCCAGCGCGCAGGGCGAGTAGATGTCCACATCCTGGTCATAAATCTCGTCCAGGCCCACGGCTACGGCCCCGAAGCGGGTGGCGGCTTCGTAGGCGCGCTCCTCGTAATAGTCGGTGAGCACGAGCTGGGCGCCTTCTTTCTGGAGATACTCCAACAGGTAGGTGCCCACGTGGCCCACGCCCTGCACGGCAATGCGCTTGCCAGCGAGGCTATCGGAGCCAAACGCCTTTTGCGCAGCGGCCTTCATGCCCATGTAGGTGCCGAAGGCGGTTACGGGCGAGGGGTCGCCGCTGCCACCCATGCTCTCGGGCAGGCCGGCCACGTGCTTGGTTTCCATCCGAATGTACTCCATGTCCTTGGTGGTCATGTTGACATCTTCGGCAGTTATATACTTGCCGTTCAGGTTATTAACAAATCGACCGAACTTGCGCAGCAGCGCTTCGTTCTTCAGTTTTTTGGCATCGCCGATGATAACGGCCTTGCCGCCGCCCAGGTTGAGGCCCGAAATGGCGGCCTTGTAGGTCATGCCGCGGCTCAGGCGCAGCACGTCGTGCAGGGCCTCGGCCTCATTGGCATAATGCCACATGCGGGTGCCCCCCAACGCCGGCCCGAGCACGGTGTTGTGGATGCCAATAATGGCCTTGAGGCCAGTTTCGTGGTCGTAGCAATGCACTACTTGCTCGTGCTGAAATTCGGCAACCTGCTCAAAAATGGGCGCGGGGGCCTGGGTGGGCGCGTCGAGTACCATGGGGGTAAAAGGGAAAAATGGGTGGGAATGGGAGGGAAGAGTGGGGCGTAACTTTGTTTAGACAGCCGTAGCCAGCCCAAACAGCGTTGCGGCCACAAAAGTACCCGTTTTTTTTTGGTTGCGGGTCGGTTTTCCGGCCCTTGCCCTCCCCCCGCCCATGCCCACCCGCGCCTTAGCTGCCGTCAATCCGCATATTTTTCGCTATAAATGGCACTTCCTCGGCGGGGTGCTTTTCGTGATTCTGAGCACGCTGCTGACCATTTTCCCGGCCCAGCTGGTGCGCTACTCCTTCGACCTGGTTAATGAGGGCCTCGACCTCTACCACCTCTATGCGGGCACGCAGGCGCAGGTGGGCGTGTACCAGCTGTTTGGGCGCAACGTGCTGTTCTACGGCATGTTAATTATTGCGCTGGCGCTGCTGCGGGGCATTTTTCTGTTTTTCATGCGCCAGACGCTCATCGTAATGTCACGGCTCGTCGAAAACGACCAGAAAAATCAGATTTACCAGCACTACCAGTCCCTGCCGCTCAGCTTTTACCGCCGCCACAGCACCGGCGACCTCATGTCGCGCATTTCGGAAGACGTGGGCCGCGTGCGAATGTACCTGGGGCCGGGCATCATGTATTTTTTGCAGCTCGTGCTGCTGTTCGTGCTCGTGGTGCCGCTCATGCTGCTGGTCAATGTGAAGCTGACGCTGCTCACGCTGTTGCCGCTGCCCATTTTATCGGTCAGCATCTTCTTTGTCAACAACTTAATCGAGCGCAAGTCCGACGAAATCCAAAAGTCGCTCTCGGCCATGACCACCTTCACGCAGGAGGCCTTTTCGGGCATTCGGGTGCTCAAGTCGTTTGTGCGGCAGCAAGATTCGGCCGAGCAGTTTCAGGTAGCCACCAACGCCTATAAAGACAAGTCGCTGAGCCTCAACTTCGTAAACTCGTTGTTCTTCCCGCTCATCATGTTTTTAGTAGGCATCAGTACCATCGTTACCGTTTGGATTGGCGGCCAGGAGGTTATCCGCGGCACCATCACCACGGGCAGCATCGCGGAGTTCATCATCTACGTCAACCTGCTCAGCTGGCCCGTTACGGCGCTCGGCTGGACGTCGTCCTTGGTGCAGCGCGCCGAGGCCTCGCAGGCCCGCATCAACGAGTTTCTGGATGAGAAAACGGACATCGTTTCGCGCCAGAATATCACGAAGCCTATCAGCGGCGACATCGTGTTCGACCACGTCACGTTCACCTACCCCGACACCGGCATCAAAGCCCTGCGCGACGTGAGCTTCCGCATTCGGCAGGGCCAGACGCTGGCCGTAATTGGCAACACGGGCTCGGGCAAAAGCACGATTGCCGCCCTGCTCTGCCGCCTCTACGACGTGAAGAGCGGCGACATCAAAATCGACGGCACCGACGTGCGCGACTACTCGCTGACGAGCCTGCGCGAGCAAATCGGCTACGTGCCGCAGGACGTGTTTCTGTTTTCGGACAGCATTCGCAGCAACATCAACTTCGGCCTGGAGCAGCCCGACGAGGCGCGCATGACGCAGGCCGCCCGCGACGCCGACGTGTACGAGAACATCATCCGCTTCCCCGAGGGCTTCGATACCAAGGTGGGCGAGCGCGGCATCACGCTCTCGGGTGGCCAGAAGCAGCGCGTGAGCATGGCCCGCGCCCTGGTCAAAGAGCCCAAAATCCTCATCCTGGACGACTCCCTCTCCGCCGTCGATACCAAGACCGAGAACGCAATCCTGGGCGCCCTGCAGCGCGTGATGGCCAACCGCACCAGCCTCATCATCTCGCACCGTGTGAGCTCCGTGAAGCTGGCCGACGAAATCCTGGTGCTCGACGATGGCCAGATTGTGCAGCACGGCACCCACGCCGCCCTCATGGCCCAGCCCGAGGGCCTCTACCGCGCCCTCTACGAGCGCCAGCTTCAGGTAGAAGCCACGGCGGAGTAAATGGGTAAATGAGTAAGGAGAATAACGCCGTGTTCGCAATCGAACGGCGTTATTCCCTTTGCTCACCTACCCACTTACTGAAGCTGCACAAGCCGGGTGCCGCGCTTTTCGCCGGCGGTGCAGCGCACCACGTAGGGGCCGGCGGGCAGCGAGGCCACGTTCATCACCACGGGGTTGCTGCCCACCATCACCGTTTTGGTGAGCACGGGGCGGCCCTCCTTGTCGTTGATTTCGAAGCGCGTGGGGCCGGGCGCATCGCAGCGCACCGTGAGGGTATGGGTAATGGGATTTTGATCGGCCTTGATTTTCAAGGCGTTGGGGTCGGGCGCGGGGGTTACCGGGGCCAGGGCCAACGGCACCTGGGCAGGCTCCACCTCAGCGGCCGGGGCCGAGGCAGATGCGGCAGGCCGGGCAGCTGGCGCAGCGGGGCGGGCGGCGGGCGTAGCAGGCCGGCGAACGGGCGGCTTGGTAGTTTGGGCCAGCAGGCCGAGCGGAGCCAGCAGCAGGCCCGCCACTACGGTTCGTACTAATTTCATAAGCGCTATGCGAACTTGAGCAGGTTGCTCGGCTAGTTTTACTTGGGATGGTAAAGGTACACTACCATGCATCATGCCACTTCGCGGGGCCACCCACTGTTTTTTAGGTGTTGCCTATTACGATGTTAGCTTTTTTTGGGGGCTTAATTATGAAATTAAAGTGGGTCAGCGTTGCAGAATCAACTTTTGTTTGCCTACCTTTGCAACTCCAAAAACCCTCGGGGTGTAGCGTAGCCTGGTATCGCGCCAGCATGGGGTGCTGGAGGTCGTAGGTTCGAATCCTGCCACTCCGACCGAGGGACAAGTTGCCCCCACAAAAAGAGCCCCCGACCTTCGGGTCGGGGGCTCTTTTTAGGGTAGCTTTTCTAAGTTTGGAAATTTCCGATAGCGGTGCCGCCCCCCGGCCCCGCACTTTTCGGGGTGTAGCGCAGCCCGGTAGCGCGCTGTGTTCGGAACGCAGAGGTCGTAGGTTCGAATCCTGCCACCCCGACTGACTTAAAAAAACCGACTTCTCTGCCACGAGAAGCCGGTTTTTTTATGCTTTTTTTAGTAAGGTGCTATACTATTTCTATACCTTTGGGCGTAATCAGGCACACCTTTACTTTTTTCTTGATGAAACTACTTTTTGCAACTGCCGCGCTTCTTGGGCTGGCGCAGGCAGGCTATGCCCAAACAGCTATTAAGGCCGGCACTATTCAGCTGGGGGGCGGCGTAGGCTACTCGCGCACCAGCCAGGACCGCCCAGGCACTATCTATAACGGCAATACCTCTACCAAAGTAACTGACACCTACAGCCAGTTTTCGATAGCCCCTTCCGTTGGCTTCTTTGTAGCTGATAACCTGGCTGTTGGTATCAATGCAAACTACCAAAGCACCAACCAGAACGATGCGCGGTATTTCCAGGCCGGGGCTTTTGTGCAGTACTACCAGATGGTGAGCGAGCAGTTTGGCTTCACCGGTACGCTGGGCGGTGGTTACCAGCACGTCAAAAGCTCGTCGGCCTACGATGGGCAAAACGGCTTTTACGCCGGGCTGACGCCGGGCCTCGTGTTTTTTCCTATTCCGAAGCTGGCGATTGGCGCTTCTATCGGGGGCCTCAACTACTCTCGCCTCAGCTACAAGGCCAATGGCTTTAACGGGTCAGACACGTACAGCTCGTCTACCTTCGGGGCCAACTTTGGCTTATCACAGCTACTTTTCAGCGGTACCTATTATTTTGGCCGCTAGCACATTACGCTTATGAAAAGATAGCGGAAGCAGAACCCCAGCATTTGCTGGGGTTCTGCTTCCGCAACTCATAGAGGCCGTAGGCTTAAAGCCTGCTATTCCGACATTATAATACGACAAGCGGCCCCGCCGAACAGCTGTTCGGCGGGGCCGCTTGTCGTATTATCCTCAGCGAAGGCCTATCGGCTGGCGGCGGCAGGGCGGCGAACGTGCTTATGCTGCCGGGGCTTGTCGCTTTTGCGGGTGAGCAGCACCGTAGCGCCCGCTACAACGGCCGTAAATGCGGCCAGCTTTAGAATCAACCCCTTCTTGTCGTACTTCCACTCAACTGGGTAGCCCTTTTCGGCAAAAATATTGGGCACATGGCCGTGCGCCAGGTCTTCGAGCACGCCTTCTACTACGTTTACGCGGTCGGCAACCAATAGCGGGAGCCAGTGCAGGTAGCTGTTTTCGCTGTAGTTGAAGGCGAAGCGCCGGATGACGCCGCTCAGGCCGCTAGGCGGCACGGAGGTGCCAAACACGGCCGTAATGCCGGGGCGCTCGATGGATTGCAGCACCTCAATGGTGACGGGCTGCATGGTGGGGCGCTCCCAAGTGTAGCCTTTGTGGTCGTCCGGAGTGCGCGTGCGCATCGGGTAAGTGGGGTCGTTTTCGGGGTCGGCGTCGATATTCCAGCCAGGAAGCTGCGACGGGTTGGTGGTGATAGGTTCCATGATAACAGCGCTTTACATTCCGGCAGTGGAAGGAATGAGGACAGTTTTAATGCAGTTGTCGAGCTTGGCGGAGAACATGCGGTAGCCATCGGCCACGTCTTCCAGCGCCAGGCGGTGGGTGATGAGGCCCTTGGGATTGATTATCCCGTTTTGCACGTGCTCGATGAGGCGGGGCAAGTGGCGCTTCACGGCCGTTTGGTTGGCCCGGATGGTGATGCCTTTGTTCAGCACATTGCCAATCGGCACGAGGTTATCGGTGGGGCCATACACGCCCACAATAGATACCACCCCCCCTTTGCGCACCGAGTTGATGGCCCAGTGCACGGCCGTGGCCGAGCCAGCCTGCAACAGCGTTTTACGGCCGGTGATAGTTTGCAGAGCGTTGCCGGCGGCTTCGGCCCCCACGGCATCAATGCAGACATCGGCACCTATCCAGTCGGTTTGCTTTTTGATAAACACCACTGGGTCAGACATTTCCTGGAAGTTGTAGGCTTCGCACTTTGCGTAATTGCGGGCAAACTCCAGCCGGTAATCCTCCTTGTCGATGATGATGACGCGGCCGGCCCCAAACAGCCAGGCGCAGCGCGCCGCCATGATACCCACGGGGCCAGCGCCGAACACCACCACCGTATCGCCGGTCTGAATACCACCCATTTCGGCGGCCTGGTAGCCGGTGGGCACCACGTCGGTCAGCATCACGGCATCGTCCAGGTCCATGCCCGGCGGAATAATCGTGGGGCTCACGTTGGCGTAGGGCACCCGCACGTATTCGGCCTGCCCGCCATTATAACCGCCCGTAATATGTGAGTAGCCAAAAAAGCCGCCGGCCGCCGAGGACTGCGGCGCGGCTTCGTGGCAGTTGCCAAACAAGCCCTGCTTGCAGAAAACGCACTTGCCACAGGCCACGTTGAACGGCACCAGCACATTGTCGCCCACTTTGAGCTTGGTTACTTCCGAGCCAATTTCTTCGACTACGCCCGTAAACTCGTGCCCAAACGTTTGGCCGACGCGCGTGTCGGGCACGTTGCCATTGTAGAGGTGCAGGTCGGAGCCGCAGATGCACGACCGGGTTACGCGCACAATGGCGTCCTCGGGGTGCAGAATTTCGGGCATCGGCTTTTGGGTGACCCGAATTCGTTTCGGGCCGCGGTATTCCATAGCTAGCATGAGTGTTCTCCTTTCATAAGCAGCGTAAAATAAACGCGACAGGCAGCAAGGACTTACTGGCTGTCGTGCTGCTAAGGGTACTTGCTCTGGCTGGCCAGGGTTGAGGTATAAGCGCGTATTAGCTGAAATTACGTAGTAATCCGAATTCCCATTGGCCCTGCCTACGTATAAACCGCCAGCTTCATAAGTATTTCCCGTAGCTCGTGGTGCTTAGCACGTTACTCGCTTCTCCCCTACCCGCAACGCGGATGGCGCGGGGCAGCGCGGGCATGTTGCCGGGCTTTGGCGGCGCAAAGCAGCTCGCCAAAGCCGCGGTTAGCCTTGCCTTAGAAGAGCTGCCCGGCCGGCAGCGCCGCACTCAGGTAGGCCAATTATTTTGGGGGATACGGTGCCACTACTAATCTGGTAGGCTGATAAGCTACGCGTCATGCTCACGTTCGAACCCAAGCCATCAAAATTTTTGTGTAGCTCCAGGCAATAAGCATTTTTGAATTTGATGGTTTTGCGGCTGGCCCCACGCTTGCTAGCAATATAAACCGCGAGCTACCCGCCCAGCTTCGTGGTATCGTCGAGGGCCAAGCGGTGCAGTAGCTCAGTGGGGGCCGAGCCGAGCTCTACTTCCAGCTGCCCGCCCTGCACCCAGGCTTCGGAGCGGCGGCCAACGGCATCGGTACTCTGGCGCAGGCCCCACCTGAAGCGGCGCACTGAATACGTGGATTCGCCGGCGAGAATGAGGTCTGCTTCAAACGACATAAGATAATTACCAGAATATCAATATCTTATACGGCTTATCGGAGCCGCCGCCAGTGCTACCGCAGGGCGTTGTGGATGGGAGCTATCTCCTGGACGATGGCTTCGAGGGCGGCGTGCTGGGCCAGCAGCTGCGCCCGCTTGGCGGGGCAGCCGCTGGTAGTCGGCCCAGTGGCTGTCTAGGTAGTGGCCAATGGCTACCGTAACGGTGCTGGTATCCTCGGCGGTGAGGGGTGCGGGCGGGTGGGCCAGGCGCTCGGCCAGGCTTTGGCGCAGCTGCTGAGTTTGGCACAGGGTGCGGGCGGCCCAGTCGCCGGGGGTATGCTAGCCAGGGGCGTAGAGGCGCGGCAGCTTATCCAGCGCCGCCAGGGCGCGTTGCAGCAGGCGCAGGTATGCGGGCAGGTACTCTCCCATGACTTGTGGGTGGCGCTAACGTCCTGGATGTACCTAGTAAAATCGGGGTGCCGGGTGAGGCTGTTGGGCAAAAAAAGCTGGGGTGCCCGGCCGGGCAGCTAGTAGCCGCTGGCCTGCTTTTCGGGGTAGAGGCCCGACACGGGCGGGGCGGCCGTGGGGCCTTCCCAAGCGTAGAAGGCAGGCAGGCTACCCGCCGTGGCGGGGTCGGGCAGGGGTCAACTGGTACACGCGCTCAAGGCGATGGCACACCCGCGCCCGCTCATCGGCCGGCTGGTCAAACCCATACTAGCACTGCGTAACCGGATAGGTCTGGCCGGTAACTTCCAGCTCGGCGTAGAGCGAAGACCTAAGAATGAATAAAAACTTAATTATTATTAAACTAATACATATATTTGGGCTGCCAGTTGGGCAGATGGCTTACTCATGAGCTACCCAGAAGATGGCAGGCCCTGCCATTGTTTGGCCCGGCTTCACGCTACCGGCCAGCGGCTTAGGGCAGCAGCATCCAGTCGGAGCGTTGGCCGTGGCGCGTGAGCCGCAGGGTATCCGAGTTGGCTTTTTTCTGCACGAAGTCACCGTCTTCCAGGTAAGGGCCCAGCAAAATGGCCGGCCCGAGGGCGGCATTCTGAAAACCATCAAAGTCGAAGGTTTCGCGCCGGCCTTCGAGTGCGTAGAGGTACTTGCCCCGGTTGGCGCTGTACACCGTTACCTTGCCCGCCAGGGCCGTTTGCTTTTCTACGGCTACATAGGGCGGGCTCACGAGGTAGCCGATTCCGCTAATCAATTTAGGCGCCAGCCACAGAAAAACCGCTGCTATGACGACGAAGATAAAAAAGAACTTCATGCCTACGTAGTGAGCCAGTAGCGGGAGCCTTTAGGCGGCCCCGCTACTGGCTGTTAGCTTTCTTACTCAAATTCAGCTTATTGCAGCTGAATTACTATAAAATTAATTCAGATTAAGCACTTACTACCTGGTTATCAAATCAATAGCAGGATAATGGAAATTAAGCCTGCGGGGGTTTCAGCAGGATGCTTTATCGAAACCCCAACCAGGTTTTACGAGTGGCAGCGGTGCCTCAATCAGCCATTGGGCAGTGCCAGGCACTGGTATGGGTCCCGTGCTGCACCGTGCGCACGGTGGAGTTGGCCGCTTTGCGCACATAGTCGCCCCCAACTAAATAAGCTCCCATTACCAGCTCATTCGCCTCGCCCTGGGGCAGGCTATCGCGGTCTACGGTGCTGGCAGCGGGCATAAATGCGCTGTAGTAGTAGTAGCGGCACATGGAAACCGCCTTAACGCGGCCCGCCACAGGTGGCGCATGCGCCACGCGCACCGTCGGGACCAGTACACGGTGCTATAGCCAGGGCCTGCGGCCGAGCAGCCAGCGCGAGAATACGGCATTTACGCGCGCAGCAACCAGGCCAAGGGGTAGCGGGGGGGCCTGTCCCTCTTCGGAGTCTGTGCTTGGCCGTGGGCGGCGTCTGCCCGCCTACCGCAGAATGTGGGCCGGGCACGGGTGTGCTACTACTGGCCCGTGAAGAACGACGCCGAAACCGGCTGGCTGCGGGTGAGCACGCCGCATGCGGGCAACGGCAAGGGGCAAATGTTCACCCCCGAGGTGGGCTCGCCGGTACTGGTGGGCTACGAGCAGAGCCAGCCCGAGTTTGCCCTGGTGCTGGACAACATCTTTCATCCCCAAAACCCCCGGCAGACTAAGCACTTTCCCCTCAAAGGCTCTTCAAAAGAGTTGGGCAGACCCAAGTACCAGTAAGGCTTTTTTGGCTTCGCTCACTTCACGCCCACCCGCAGCTCATCCGTTTCGTTGGGGCCAAACTGCTCCAGGTAGAAGGGCTGCTTGGTGAGCTTGCGCGCCTCAATGCCCTGCGCGGCGGCGCCGTAGAGCTTGCCCGGCGACAGCAGAAAGCTCACGCCCTGCACGCGGGCGGCTACCACGCGGCGGCCGGCCGGCACCACGCGGTAGCGCCAGCCAGTGGGCAGCTGGGCGGCCGTGTCGGGCACCAGCAGGCCCACAAAGGCGCGCACCGAGTCGTGGGCCGATTCGGGGTCGTTGTAGTAAAGGTTGGCCAGCGGCTGGGCGGGGTTAGCATCCTGCCGCAGCTTGGCGACGCGAAACAGCTCGCCAAAGCGGGCATCGTCGACCTTGCCGTTGAAAGGCTGGCCGGCCAGCAGCACCGGCGCGGCGGTAGTTTCGAGGCTGACGCTGGGGGTGCGCAGGCCGCCCAGGTAAGCGTAAATGCCAATGCCGATGGCGGTGAGCAGCAGAACGAGGGGAAGGAAGAAACGCATTTTTTAGTGAGCAGTTAGCAGTAAACAGTGAGCAATTATCAATTGATTATCAAGGCATTGCTATCCATCACCAAGCGGCAATTGCTCCTTGTTCACTGCTAACTGCTCATTGCCCTGATTCTCACTGCCCTTGTACTGCATGCGGTAGAGCTGGGCGTAGTAGCCGCCGAGGCGCAGCAGCTCGTCGTGGGTGCCGGTTTCCTTGATTTCGCCGCGGTCGAGCACGATGATGCGGTCGGCTTTCTGGATGGTGCTGAGGCGGTGGGCGATAACGAGCGCCGTGCGGCCCTCCATGAGCTTATCGATGGCCCCCTGTATCATCTCTTCGGTTTCGGAATCGACGGACGAGGTGGCCTCGTCGAGCACAATCACGCTGGGCGCGTACACCAGGGCGCGCACGAAGCTGATGAGCTGGCGCTGGCCCACGGAGAGTGTGGCGCCGCGCTCCATCACGGGATAATCGAGGCCGCCGGGCAGGCGCTCGATAAAGCGCTGGGCCCCCACGAGGGCCGCCGCTTCCCAGATTTTGGCGTCGCTGATGTCGGGGTTGCCGAGCGTGATGTTGGCCCGAATGGAGCCCGCAAACAGGAACACGTCTTGCAGCACCACGCCAATCTGGCGGCGCAGCTGGCTCAGGTCATACTCGCGCAGGTCGGCCCCATCAACCTTGATGCTGCCTTTCTGAATGTCGTAAAAACGACTCAACAGGTTGATAATACTGGTTTTGCCCGCACCGGTAGCCCCCACGAAGGCCACCGTTTGGCCAGGCTTCACGTGAAAGCTGATGTCTTTGAGCACCCACTCGGGCGCGGGGACTTCGGTGGCCGGCTGGCTGGCTTCGCTGTCCTGCTGGCTGGCTTCGATGTCCTGCTGGTTGTAGGCAAACCACACGTGGTCGAACTCGACCTCGCCTTGCAGCTGCGGCACGGTGCGGGTGCCGGAAGTCGAAATCAAGTCCTTGCTATCCAATAGCTTAAGCAGGCGCTCGGTGCTCACCAGGCCCAGCTGCAAGGTATTGAAGCGGTCGGCTATCTGGCGTATTGGCCTGAAAAACAACGCATTATACATAATGAACGCGATGAGCGCGCCCTTCGTAATGCTGCCCTCAATCTGGCCCTGGGCGGCGTACCACACCAGCAGGCCCACGCCGATGGCGCCCAGCACCTCAGCCACCGGGAAGTAGATACTGTAGTAGAGCACCGACTTGATATTGGCCTTAGTGTGCTCCTGGTTGATGGCCTTGAACTTGCGGTATTCGCGGTCCTCGTTGTTGAAAATCTGCACCACGTTCATACCCGTGAGGTGCTCCTGCACGAAAGAATTGAGCTTGGCCACGGCGTTGCGCACCTCCTGGAAGCTGCCCTTCACCTTCTCCTTAAACACGTAGGTGCTGAAGAGCAGCAGCGGGATAACCGACAGGCTGATGAGCGCGAGCTGCCAGTTGGTCCAGAACATGAAAATCATGAGGAACACGATTTGCAGCAAATCGCCCACCATGGCGGCGAGGCCCTCGCTGAACACGTCGGCCAGCGTTTCCACATCCGAGATGTTGCGCGTAACCAGCACGCCGATGGGCGTGCGGTCGAAGAAGCTGAGCTTGAGGCTGAGCAGGTGCCGGAAGAGGTCGGTGCGGATATCGCGCACGATGTACTGGCCCAGCCAGCCGCCGTAGTAGGTTTGAAGGTAGCTCACCAGCGTGTGCACCAGCAGCAGGCCCAGCAGCCACAGCGTCGAGCGGTTGAGGCCATTCCAGTCGTTGTTGGTAATGTCCACGTCCACCATGCGCTGAATGAGGGCGGGGCGCACCGTGCCCAGTACGGCCGTGGCCACGGTGAGCGCAATGAGGCCGATAAACACGCCCCGGTAGGGCTGCACGTAGGTGAGCAGGCGGCGCAGCACCAGCCAGTCGAAAACCTGGCCGGTTTTGGTAGCAGAAGTTGGGTCCATAAGCAGTAGCTGGTAACAAAGGTCGGGCGGGGAAAGTCTAATTGGCCGCGCTATTGCTTGCGAGGCGGGGGCCCGGCCGATACATTTGCTTGTCTTCCCTGCAAATGGCCGGATAGCGCTGCCTGTATTTTCCACTGGCGGGCGGCCAGCGCTACGGCGCTCATTCCCAATCTTTTTTCGATGCTCCGCTTTTCCCAACGCCCGCTGCTCCTCGCTGGCCTGCTGCTGACCGCGGCCGGGGCCCAGGCCCAAACGATTGACACGGACGGCGCCGCGGCCTACTGGCAGCTGACCGACGCGCTGCGCCGCGACGAGCCCCTGACCGACCAGGCCTGGCAGGCCCTGCTCGCGGTGCCGGCCAACAAGGTGTACGCCAGTTCGGTATGGGGGTCCGACACGGCCAGCCTGCGGCGGTATCGGCGGGCCATCGAGGTGGTGTATCGGCCTCGTTACCAGGCAATACTGCAAACCAAGCTCACGGCCAAATCGTGGTATTACGTGCTCGTCAACGACTATAAGGAGCAAGAGGTAGTGTACAAAACCTTCTTGGCTGAAACGGTGAAAAACCCGGCTTATCTGGAAAAGATGTACACCTACGCTTACGAGTTTCTGCCAGCCCGCAACCACACGCGGGTGGCTGGGCTCAAGCTCGGCTACGTGGCGCTGGGCAATGACGCTACCTCGCAGGCGGAAGGCATTTTTTTCAGCCTGCGCAGCGCCCGCGACAACTCCCAGTGGCCGGGCATTCTGGAGGCGCACGAAATGCACCACCAGCTACGCACTGCTATAAACACGGGCACCGAAGACCCGGCCGATGAGGGCCTGCTGTGGTCGTTTTACTCGGCCCAGAACGAAGGCCTGGCCGACCTCATCGACAAGCGCGTGCTGCTGGAGCAGTCGGCCGACTCGGCGGAAATACGCAGCTGGCTGCTCAAGCCCGCCCCGGCCGTTATTCACAAAATTGACTCGACCATTCAGGTGCAGGCGGCGGGCGGCGCGGCCACGCCGCTCAAGTTTTACCGCCGCCTCACCAATGGCTCGAATGGCCACCTGCCGGGCTTTTACATGGCGTACGCCATCGTAAAAAGCGGCTATCAAAAGCCGCTGCTGGCCAATGCCGACAACCCGTTTTCGTTCGTGCTGCTCTATCAGCAAGCCGCTAAAAAGAACTGGACGTACCCGCGCTTTTCGGCGGTGTCGGAGCGCTACATCAAGCAGCTGGCGCGCAAGTATGCCAAGCCCCGGCCAGCTACGGCAGCCACCAGCGCCGGTTCGGGCGCAAGCAAATAGGCCCTTTATTTAAACTGCTTTGTACTGCTGTAAAAGACCCGCTGAACTAAACAGGCTTTTTTGTACCTAAATCAGGCTCGTTCGGGTGGGGCTATTCCCGTTATAATTTCATCGGGATACTCTACCTTACTCAAATACAGACCTTTAGCCGGCGCGGCCGTGCTGGCTGCAATGCGCTGCTGCTGAAACAGGATTTGCTGAAAAGCCAGCGGCGTAATCTTGCCCCGGCCCACATCGAGCAGCGTACCTACCACCAACCGCACCATGCCCCGCACAAAGCGGTTGGCCCGAATGCGAAAGACCAGCCCGCCCGGTACCTCGTGCCAGCCCGCCGCGTAGAGGCGGCAGATGTAGTGCGTTTCGGCCCCCTTCACCTTGGAGAAGGCCGTGAAATCGAACTGACCCACGAGGAAGGCGGCCGCCTCATTCATGGCCGCCACGTCGGGGGCGCGGTCAAGGTACAGCACCTGGTCGCGCCGAAAGGGGTCGGGGTGCAGGCTCACAAAGTACTCGTAAGTGCGGGCCTCGGCCGAGAAGCGGGCGTTGGCGCGCTCATCAACCTCATGAATGCGGAACACCTGCACATCGGGCGGCAGGGTGCGGTTGAGGCGGTAGCGCAGCAGGTCGAGCGTCATTTCGGGCGGAAAATCGGCCTCAAAATGGGCTACCTGGTGGCTGGCGTGCACGCCGGCATCGGTGCGCCCGCTGCCCTGAGTGCGAATGGGCTGGCGTAGCACCTGGCTCAAGGCAATGTTGAGGGACTCCTGCACGGTGGGCACACCGGGCTGCACCTGCCAGCCGCTATAGGCCGTGCCGTCGTAGGCTAAGTGAATGAAATAACGCATGGGTAGGCCAAAAGTACCGCCTCCGGCACGTAAAAGCCCCCGCTACCAGTCGGCAACGGGGGCTTTTCATAGCTCAGGAAGGGCAAATAAAAATGCGAAAAGCTGCTTTACCAGAACAGCAGGAACAGAGGCCGCTGCCGGGTCTTGGCCATCAGTTCAGACTTGGAATTGACTTGCAGCTTGCGGTATACTTGCCGGATGTGCGAGCGCACCGTGTCGATGCTCAGGTGCAGGCGGTCGGCGAGGCTTTTGTAGCTCAGCCCGTCCTCAATGCCGCGCACGATATCGCGCTCGCGGGCTGTGAGCGTATCGGCGGGGGCCGTTGGGCGCGGGGCAAAATAGCGCGTAACGTGCCGGGCCACGCTCGGGCTCATGGGCGAGCCGCCGGCCGCTACTTGCAGCAGATGCTCCTTGAGCAGGGGCAGCGGGGTGGTTTTTTCAAGGTAGCCCACGGCCCCCGCGCGCAGGGCCTCAAACACGCGCTCGGCATCGGTGTACACGCTCAACATCAGCACTTCGGCCTGGGGCAGCACCTGCCGCAGCACGCTCAGGCCCTCAATGCCCGAGCGGCCGGGCAGGCCAATATCGGAGAGCACCAGCGTGGGCAGAACCGCTAGGGCGGGCAGCGCGGCCATGAATTCCTCGTGCGAAGCGGCGCACAGCACGCAGTCGAACTCAGGCTGCGCGCCCAGATACTCAAACAGCGCCTCGCGAATGGCCGCCTGGTCTTCAATGATGCCGAGAGTTATCACGGCGCAAAGGTCGGCGCGGCCAGCGTACGGCGGTATAGCATAAAGATGTGAATTTACCAGCGTTAGCCCAGAGGTAAGTGCACCACCACGCTGGTGCCCGGCGCCGCGGCTGCGAAGGTGATAACCCCGCCCACGGCCTGGGCCCGCATGCGCATGTTGCGCAGGCCCTGGCCGCCCGGCCGGCCGGCAGCGGTGGGCAGGCCCCGGCCATCGTCGTGCACCAGCAACTCTAGCTGCTGGCCCAGCAGGCGCAGGCGCACGCGCACCTGCCGGGCCTGGGCGTGCTTCACCACATTGTGCAGCGCCTCTTTGTAGATGTAGTACAGGGCCTGGCGGGTAGCCAGCGGCAGCGGGGCGGTGGCCACGGCGGGCTCGGCCGCAAAGTCGAGTTCCAGGCCGGCGGGCGGCAGCACTTCGTGGGCGTGGTCGCGCAGGCGGTCGAGCAGGCTGGCAGCCGAGTCATAGCGCGCGTCGATGCTCCACACGGCGTCGCTCATCTGGCGGGCGGCGCGGCGGCTGGCGTCGGCCATCTGGTCGAGGTAGGCCTGCTGCTGGGCCGGGGCGTAGCGCCCCTCGCGCAGCAGCGTGCTCTGCATGGATATCTGGGTGAGCATGCTGCCTACTTCATCGTGCAGGTCGGCGGCAATGCGGGTGCGCAGCGCCTCCTGGCGCAACGTTTCGCGGCGGCGGTAGCGCCACAGCCCGTAACCACCGGCCGCCAGCACCACCAAGGCCAGGCCCACCAGGGCCGCCGCTCCCTGCCGGTAGCGCAGGTGCTGTAGCTCCTGCTGCTGGGTTTGGAGGCGCGCCTGCTGCCGCAGCAGTATTATTTGGTCTTGCTGCTGGCTACGGGCCGCCTGCGTCTGGAGGGCAGCGGCCCGCCGCCGGGTAGCCTCACCGTTGATACTATCGGCGTAGGTGCTAGCCAGGGCCTGGTAGCGATAGGCATCATGGCCCTTGCCCATTTGGTCACTGGCCTGAGCCAGCACCTGGGCCGCATCGCGGATTGCGGGGCGCAAGTGGGCAGGCAGGGAGGCGGCCAGGCTGCGGGCCGCATAGTAGCGGGCACTATCGGGGCGAGCGGTAGCCAGCCAGGTTTGGGCGAGTAGCAGCGTAGCCCGGGTCACCTGCTCGGGAGTGCCACCGGTGGCCTGGGCGCGGCGCAGCAGCCCATAGGCGGCACCACGGGCCGCCAGGTGGTCGCCAAGGCGGTCCGTCATTTCGGCCTTACTTAGTTCGATGGGCAGCAAGCCGTGGGCATTGTACACCAGCCGCCAGTTGGTTTCTGCCCGCACGTAGTAGCGGCGGGCGGCCAACCACTGCCCCTGCTCCCGGCTGATATCGCCGAGGCCAAAATACACGTAGCCAGTGCCCAGCGGGTCGTGCGCCGCCGCAATTAGCCGGCTGGCTTCAATTACGTGGGTGTAAGCGGCGGCATAGTCGCCCAGCGCCAGCTCGATACGCCCCACCTGCACCAGCTGAAACAGCTCGGCCCGGGCGTTGTGAATGGTATGAGCCAGGGCCAGCCCATCCAGGCTGGGGCCCAAGGCAGCGGCATAGTTACCTTGCTCGGTATAAATGCGCGTCAGGTTATAGTAGGCGCGCGTTTGGGTATAGCGGCTCTGAATACGCATACTCATATCCAATGCCTTACGAGAATAATAGATGGCCGAATCGTACTGATTACACGCCCGGAAGTAGTAGCCCAGGTTGAAGTGTGCATCCAGCAGCCCCTTGCTGAAATGTAACTGCTGGGCCAGTGCCAAGGCCTGTCGGGCCAGGTACTGCGACTGCGGGGCCTCGTTGGTGCGCAAAATGAAAGACAGCGCATTGAGGCGCCCCACCCGTGTGGTATCGCGCCGGGGCTCGGCCACCAGCAAGCGCCCGATACTGTCGCGCACGGCAGCTACCTGGGCCAGCGGCGGCGTCGGCCCTTGCGCTTGGGCGGCCTCCCTGCCCAGCACCAGGCACAGTAATAGAAGAAAAAACCCCCTTCCGGTATAAAGCACGCCAACTACTCTAGAATTAACTCCTTAACTCATCAACCCGCGAGTAGTTTCAGCAACCTACTTACTTACAGGTTTTTAGGAAGGCCAAAAAGCGGTGCTTCTGCGCCTAGCATACGACAGCGAGCAGCCTGGATATGCGGGGCCGCGCTACTCATCCGCAAGTAAAAAGCGCCGAAGCCGCTATGGGCTCCGGCGCTTCTGCACTGTGCGGCACTGCGTGTTAGCGAGTAGCTGCTAGGGCTTCGGCCCCACCCACGATTTCGAGAATCTCGGTGGTAATAGCTGCCTGGCGCGTCCGGTTGTACGTCAGCTTCAGGGCTTTAAGCAGCTCGCCGGCGTTGTCGGTGGCTTTGTCCATGGCCGTCATGCGGGCGCCGTGCTCCGAGGCGTTGCTTTCCAGCACCGCCTTGTAAAGCTGAATTTTCAGGCTCTGCGGAATGAGGGTTTGGATGATGTCCTCCTTGCTCGGCTCAAAAATATAGTCGATGTTGGCGTCCGGCGCAGTGGAGCTGGGCACATCGGCGGGCACCTCCGTGGGCACGAGTGGCAGCAGCTGCTCGGTATTGATAACCTGCATCGCCACGTTCTTAAACTCGTTGTACACCATCACCACTTGGTCATAGGTGCCCTCCACGAAACCTTCCATCGCTACTTCCGCCGCGGCGCGCACCGTATCAAACGACAGCTTGGCGAAGACATGTGTGTAATCACCCACCCGCTTGGCCCCGCGCCGCGTGTAGTAGTCATGCGCCTTCTTGCCGATGGCCAACATAGTAATGTTGTCTTTAGGCAGGTTAGCATAACGGTCAGCTATCAAGGCATTTACGCCCTTAAATACGTTGGCGTTGAAAGCACCCGCCAAGCCCCGGTCGGAGGTAATGGCGATGATGAGCACCCGGCTCACTTCTCGCACCTGGCCATACTCGCTCACCACCTCGTCGGTAGTAGTGCGCGTCAGGTTGGCCAGGATGCTGGTCAGCCGCTGGGCGTAGGGGCGCATCCGAATGATGTTGTCCTGGGCCCGGCGCAGCTTGGCCGCCGCCACCATTTTCATGGCCTTGGTAATCTGCTGCGTGCTCGACACCGATTGGATGCGCGAGCGTACTTCTTTGAGGGAGGCCATAAACTTGATTAATAGCTAAAAACCAATTGTCATTGCGAGGAGGAACGACGAAGCAATCCCTCCTCCTATTCGCCCTACTTGTTACAGCAGGCGGCAAGGAAAGATTACTTAGTCGTTCCTCCTCGCAATGACAACTAGTTTCTGATACTTACTTAACAGCGTAGCTAGCCGCTACGTCCTTGGCCGTTTGGCGGATGGCACCCGTTACCGAGTCATCCAGCTTGCCGGCTTTCAAGGCCTTGAGCACCTCGGGGTGACGGGCGTTCAGTACCTGGCGGAACTCCACCTCGAACTCACGCACCCGGTTTACGGGCACGGTGTCGAGCAGGCCGTTGGTCGAAGCGTAGATGATGGCCACTTGGTCTTCCACCTTCACGGGCGAAAACTGGGGCTGCTTCAGAATCTCCAGGTTGCGGCGGCCGCGCTCAATGGTGAGCCTGGTCGAAGCATCGAGGTCGGAACCGAACTTGGCAAAAGCTTCCAGTTCGCGAAACTGGGCCTGGTCGAGCTTCAGCGTGCCCGACACCTTCTTCATGCTCTTAATCTGGGCGTTACCACCCACGCGGCTTACCGAGATACCCACGTTGATAGCGGGGCGCACGCCGGAGTTGAAGAGGTTGGTTTCGAGAAAAATCTGGCCATCCGTAATCGAGATTACGTTGGTCGGAATATAGGCCGACACGTCGCCCGCCTGCGTTTCGATGATGGGCAAGGCCGTGAGCGAGCCACCACCTTTCACCAGCGGCTTCAGGCTTTCAGGCAGGTCGTTCATGTTGCGCGCAATCTCGTCCGAAGCGTTGATTTTAGCGGCACGCTCCAAGAGGCGGCTGTGCAGGTAAAATACGTCGCCGGGGTAGGCCTCACGTCCGGGAGGACGACGCAGCAGCAGCGACACCTCGCGGTAAGCCACGGCCTGCTTGCTCAAGTCGTCGTATACTACCAGCGCCGGACGGCCCGTATCGCGGAAGTATTCGCCGATGGCGGCACCCGTAAATGGGGCGTAGAACTGCATCGGCGCGGGGTCCGAAGCCGAAGCCGACACCACGACCGTGTATTCCATGGCGCCGCCTTTGGTGAGGGCCTGCACTACCTGTGCTACCGTCGAAGCCTTCTGGCCGATGGCCACGTAGATGCAAAAAACTGGCTCACCACGGTCGTAAAACTCGCGCTGGTTCAGGATGGCATCGAGCGCTACGGTCGACTTGCCGGTCTGGCGGTCACCGATAATCAGCTCGCGCTGGCCGCGGCCAATTGGAATCATGGCGTCGATAGCCTTGATTCCCGTTTGCAGGGGCTCGGTCACCGGCTGGCGGAAGATTACGCCGGGTGCCTTGCGCTCCAGGGGCATCTCGTAGGTTTGGCCCACGATGGGGCCACGGCCGTCGATAGGCTGGCCCAGCGTGTTTACCACGCGGCCCACAATGCCCTCGCCCACCTGGATGGCGGCAATCTTTTTGGTGCGGCGCACGGTAGCACCCTCTTTGATGTCGCCGTAGTCGCCGAGCATTACGGCACCTACGTTGTCTTCTTCGAGGTTCAGCACCAGCGCTTGCAGGCCGTTTTCGAACTCAATCAGCTCGCCCGACTGCGCGTGCGACAGCCCGTAGATGCGGGCCACACCGTCGCCAACTTGCAGCACCGTGCCGACTTCTTCCAGCTCGGCGGCCGATTTGAAATTGGACAGCTGCTGCCGCAGGATAGCGGATACTTCGTCCGGGCGTACTTCTGCCATGATATGGTTTCTTAATTTGAGCTAGGTTGATACGTATTGTCGGTGAGGGACGCGCGCAGGCGGCGCAGGTTACCCTTTACCGAATCGTCGACTTGCTGGTCGCCCACCCGCAGCACGAAGCCGCCAATAAGCGAGGCATCGACCTTTTCGGTGAGCGAAACTTCGGTGAGGCCGGTTTGCTGCTTCACCAGCTGCTCGACTTCGGCACGAGTGGCGGGCGTGAGCGGCGTGGCCGACGTCACTTCCGCCACCTGCACGCCCATTAGAGCGTTATACTGCGACAGGAACTCGAAACCAATGTGCTCCAAAGCTGACTCGCGGTTTTTGCTGGTCAAAATCTGAAAGAAGCGCATCAGCATCTCCGACACCTTGCCGCCGAAGATGGCGGTGAGGATGCTGAGTTTCTTGTCGTGCTTCACAATCGGGTTGCGGAGCAGCAGGCGCAGGTCGCGACTGCCAGCCATGGTGTTGGCCAGCAAGTCCATATCCTGCTTAATGGTTGCCAGGGTGCCCATTTCCTGCGCCAAATCCAGCAAGGACTTGGCATAGCGGGCGGCTACTCGTTGGTCGGCCATTGGTTTTTAGCTGGTAGCCAATAGCGGTTAGCTACTCGCTTTTGATATATGTAAGCCAACAGCTAAGCCGCTATCAGCTAACAGCTTACTTAATTTAATTTTACGTCTTTCAGGTACACGTCTACCAACTGCTGCTGGGCAGTAGGGTCGGCTAGCTCGCGGCGCAGAATGCGCTCGGCGATGTCGAGGCTCAGCTGGGCAGCGGTGTTCTTTACCTCGGCAAGGGCCTGGTTCTTCTCCTGCTGAATGGCTTCGCGGGCCTGCTGGGTAATGCGGGCGGCTTCTTCCGAAGCGCTGGTTTTGGCCTGCTCCACAAACTGGGCAGCCATGGCCTGGCCTTCTTTCAGCATCTGGTCGCGCTCGTGGCGAGCGTCGGTCAGGAGCTTCTCGTTGCCAGCCTTCAGGCTTTGCATTTCTAGCTTAGCTTGCTCGGCCATTTTCAGGGCCTGGTCAATACTGTCCTCACGCTCTTTCAGCGAACCTAGAATGGGCTTCCAAGCGAACTTGGCGAGCAAAAGAAGCAGGAGGAGAAAAATCAAAGTTTGCCAGAATAGCAAACCAAATTCGGGGGTGATAAGCGACATGAGTACGGCAATTATCGGGGGTGGCAGCGCAGCAACTAAGCCGCACTAGTAAACATTCAGCAGCGGCAAGGAAGTTGCCGAAACTGCTGATTTGACGGGCGTTGCCACGTAAACTCAGGCTTTAGCCGAACGAAAACCCGGCACGGCCGGCTCCCAAAGCGGGAGCCAGCCGGCCGGGCTATACCGAAGCGATTACTTCAAGTTCAGCGCGATGAGCAGGCAGACTACGATGGCGAACAGCGTAGCACCTTCCAAGAGTGCCGCTACGATAAGCATGGCAGTCTGGATTTTGCCCGAAGCCTCGGGCTGACGGCCGATAGCCTCCATAGCGCTACCACCGATGCGGCCAATACCCAGGCCAGCGCCCAGGATAGCCAAACCAGCGCCGATGCCGGCACCCATTACAGCCAGACCAACCGAATTAACAACTTGCAGTAACAACGAAAGAAGCATGGTAAAAAAGAAATGTGTGTAGGGAAAGAGAAACTTGGGAAATAAAACCAGGCTACCAACAGAGTAGCGCGGCTAAACTAGTGAGCCGCTACGTCGGGCCGGGTAAGATGCGCAAGGTTGGAACCGCCCCCACGCTGCTCGGCCGTGCCGAAGTCATTGTCGGGGCTGTGGGCTTCGTCGTGGTGATGCTCTTCCACGGCGCTGCCGATGTACATGGCAGTTAGCAGCGTAAAGATGTAGGCTTGTAACACAGCTACCAATAGTTCCAACATGCTGATAAACAGACCGAAGGGAACGGCGATAAAGCCAGTGGCGGACGAGCGGAAGATGAAGATGAGGCTAATGAAGCTCAGAATGATAATGTGCCCGGCCGTGATGTTAGCGAACAAACGAATCATCAACGAGAACGGCTTTACCAGCACGCCCACCAGCTCGACGGGTACCATGATGATGTAGAGCGGCCACGGCACCCCGGGAGGCGCGAAAATGTGGCCCCAGTAGTTTTTGTTGGCGCTGAAAAGCGTGATGAGCAGCGTAATCAAAGCCAAGGCCATCGTAACGGCAATGTTGCCCGAGAGGTTGGCCGCGCCGGGCGTGAGGCCCAGCAGATTATTGAACCAGATGAAGAAGAACACCGTGAGCAGGTACGGCATGTATCGCTCATACTTGGGGCCGATGCTTTTTTTGCCTACTTCGTCGCGGATGAAGACCACGAATGGCTCTAGCAGTGATTGCAGGCCCGAGGGAGCCTGGCCCACGCGCCGGTTGTACGACTTGGCCACCGAGGCAAAGATGAACACCAGCAACAGGCTGCTCATGGCTAGCGCGGCCACGTTCTTGGTAATGGAAAAGTCGTAAACCTTGCCGCCATCGAGCGTCACTAGTTTTTCATGTTCCAGTTTGAAATTGCCGTAAGTTTTACCTTCAGCAAGCTTTTCTGATGAAAAAGAGGATAGCCCCCGGCCCGGCTCGTAGGCGAACACGGGTAGGTAGGTGACAAAGTTGCTGTTGTCGGTGCTGAACCAGTGCCACTCGTGTGAGTCGGCCACGTGGTGCAAAATAACTTCGCCCGGGTTGAAAGCCTTCCCTTTTTCACCCGTCTCGGTGGGTTCGGCGGCAAAACCGGCGAACGTGCACAAGCAAAGAAAGAGGGTTAGTAAACGCTTCATTCAATAGTAGTTAAAATCAAGTCCGTTGGTAAATTTCTATTCTTTTGGGACTTGCTTCGCTGAAAACGGGCGCAAGTTACTAAAAATAGCCCAGATTTCAAAGCCAGCGCACAGAAAATAGCCAATGAAGAAGGCCCCGAGGAAAGTGAGCATCGCGTGATTATTGCTCAACCCGCCCCCAAAAAAGTAGGACAGGATGATGCCAATACCTAACACCAGCCGCAGCCCAACGCCTCCAAAGTAGGCCACCAAAAAATTATCGGGTGAGCGCTGCGTTACCCGCGCCGTGAACCAGTAAGTAAGCAGTGTCAGAACCAGTAGCACCCCCAATACGGCCGGGGCTGATGGGTGCACGACCGCCGCGCCGAAGCTCGCCCGCAACCCAAACAGCACCACGAAAATGGCCAGTGCAAAGGCGGCAAAATGGGTGAGAAAACGAGCGTTCATATAAGGAATAGCCGAAGCCGGGGGGCAAAGGTCGGCATGAACTGGCTAATAGTCACGCAAAAGCTCCGCCGGCCGGAGCCAGTAGGGCTATTTTAATGCTCCGGTAAAGTAAAAAACTACCGCGAGCAGCAGGATGAATTACCAGTATTTGCACGGTATTAAACGGCCGGGAAGTTGGCCTCCAGCCAGGCCACAGCCCCGTCGAGGTCGGCCGGCACGAGGTTGTGGCCGGTGGGCATATCGCGGCGCGTGAGGACGTAGCCGGCTCGCGTGAGCAGGGCGGCGTAGGCATTGGTGGCGGCGGGGCGCACGGTGGGGTCTTGCTGGCCAGGGGTGAAGAACACCGGCACCGGGCGCGGCGCGGCAAACACGGGCACTTGCTGCACCAGCGGCTGCATGGGCCGCCACAGCACCGCGCCCGCCAGCAGGCCGGGGTACAGCATAAGCAGGCCGCCCGCAATGTTGGCCCCGTTGGAGTAGCCTACGGCAATGAGCTTGGTCGCATCAAAGCCTTCTTTCACAGCTACTTTACCTAGGAAATCAGCCAGCTCGTGGGTACGAAAAATCACGTCGGGCTCGTCGAACACACCCATGCCCAGGCGGCGAAAGAAGCGCGGCATCCCACCCTCCTGCACGTTGCCGCGCAGGCTGAGCACGTTGAGGCCGGGCCCAAAGCGGGCGGCAATAGCAAGCAGGTCGCGCTCGTCGCCGCCGGTGCCGTGCAGCAGGAGCAACGTGGCCCGCGCCGGCGTGGGCGCGGGCTGGTAGACGTAAGTAAGGGGCTGAAAAACCGCCGTGCTTAGGCTTATAGCACTCATAATTAAGCTAATACGGGCAGGTGTGCTTCGATGGCGGCGCGCTTGCTTTCGTGCTGGGGTGGCAGCATGAGGTGCGTGCCCAACTCGGCCAGCGGCTCATCTACCATAAAGCCGGGGTTGTCGGTGGCTACTTCAAATAGTATCCCGCCCGGCTCGCGGAAGTACATGGCGTGGAAGTACTGGCGGTCAATCTGGGGTGTTACCTGCAAGCCTTTCTTAATGAGCAGGTTGCGGAAATACAGCTGACTGGCATCGTCCTTCACCCGGAAGGCTACGTGGTGCACCGAGCCGCCGGCCACGTGGCCGTGGGCCTCGCCAGGGGCGGCCACTAGCTCCACGATATTGGCGGTGTCCAGGGCATCGGTGGCGTAGCGGAAACGGTTGACGTGCTGGGCCACCAGCTTGTAGCCAAATACGTCGGTAAGCACGGCGGCCGTGCCTTCGATATTGCTCAGGGTGAGGGTAATGTGGTGGAAGCCGCGGGTGGCTACCTCGGCCGATACCTCGGCGGTGGTCCAGGGCGTGCGGGGGTCGTCGGCCACTTCGGTCAGCTCCAGCTTGAGGCCGTCGGGGTCGAGGAAGGTGAGGTAGCGCTGGCCAAACTTTTCGGCCGGCTTATTACAGGTGATACCGTTGGCCTCGAAGCGCTTCATCCAAAAATCGAGGCTGCCGACGGGCACGGCGTAGCCGGTTTCGGTGGCCTGGCCGGGGCCACGGCGGCCGGGCGTCATGTGCTCCCAAGGGAAAAACGTGAGGATGGTGCCGGCCGAGCCGCGCTCGTCGCCATAGTACAAGTGGTAGGTGCCGGGGTCGTCGAAATTGACAGTTTTCTTGAGAAAGCGCAGCCCGAGCACTTTAGTGTAGAAATTGAAATTGCGCTGGGCATCGCCCGCGATGGCCGTGATGTGGTGCAGGCCTAAGATTTTATTATCCATGATAGTTAGTGAGTTAAGTAGCTATGAGCAAACGGCTCACCCCACCCCCGGCCCCTTTCCTCCGGGAGAGGGGCCGGGGGTGGGGTGAGCCGCTAGTGATTAATAGGCGCTTCAATCAATAAAAAGCGCGTGTCGGCGGTGCAGCCGAGATGCACGTGGCCGGTTCCTTCCCAAATGCCCAGCGCGTCGCGGGTGCCGAGCACCTCGTTGCCCACCCGCACGGTGCCGCTGAGGACGAATACGTAGAGCATCTTGTTGGCCGGGGCGAAGTGATAGTCTACCACTTGGTTTTCAGTATAATAACCCAGCGAGAGCTTGGCATTCTGATTTATCCAGCAGTGGGCGGTACCTTCCTCGTTGCTCACGATAGTGGTGAGGCAGTTGGCGCGCTTTTCTTCCGGAAACTGGCGGCGCTGGTAGCGCGGCGTCACGTTCTGGAGCTTGGGCTCAATCCAGATTTGCAGAAAATTCACCTCGTCGTCGCCCACGTTGTACTCTTCGTGGCGGATGCCGCTGCCGGCACTCATAATCTGCACGCCGCCGGCCGGAATTACCTCCGAGTAGCCTAGCGAGTCCTTGTGGTTCATGGTGCCAGCCAGCAGCACCGAAATGATTTCCATGTTGGCGTGGGCGTGCAGGCCGAAGCCCTGGCCGGGGGACACGTAGTCGTCGTTAAACACGCTTAGCAAGCCAAAGCCGTTGCGGCCGGGGTGGGCGTAGGGGCCGAAGCTGAAGGTGAGGTGGCTTTTCAGCCAGCCGATGTCCTTTAGGCCGCGGTCGGCGGCAGGAAAAAAATGCGTGCGCATAGCGGAAAGAGAGAGGTAACCTTGATGACGCATCAAAGCTACGATACAATTAATGTACCTACATTAATTGGTGTAAAAAAGTTTTCCGCCTCACCCTTTTTCCTTGCTGGTTAGACTAAAAAATGACCTCACTTACCATGCAAGCCACTACTTATAGAACTTACGTGAAGAATCCACTTTCAGCTCCAGCGGGGTTGTACCCGGTAGGGCAATAGGGCACTGGTAACTACCTGTGTGCGAACAACAAAGCCTGGCAGGGGCAATACTTATCCTGCGCAGCATCCGAATGTCATTCCCTCGGAGTTAAAGTACTTATTATCAGTATTTTGCTATTGATACATCGCCCTACCGGGGCTAGCCAGTAGCCTCGATTGCGTAAGTCCTAACTTATCAGAAAAGAGCTATCAGCCAAAAGCTAATAACCGTTAGTTTATTGGTCGCTGCTCACGCTGCGAATAACCTGGTACAGCGCCAGAAAGATGCCTCCCAGCGTGAAGCCAATGGTGTACCAGGGCGTTTTGGGTTGAAAATGGCCATCGAGCCACACGCCGGCCCAGGTGCTGAGGCCGATGATGGCGAGCATCTGGATGGCGATGCCCGAGTACCGGGCCAGGGCCGAGCGGTCGGAGGAGGGTTCGTTGGGCGGGGGCGAATTAGTGGCCATGCGGGGCGGTGGGCAAGGTGGTGAAGGAGCAGTGAGGCCGGGGCCGGGTTTCGGGCGGGGCGGGCGTAATTTTACGAGTTGTCAGCCGTTAGCGCTGGGCGGGCCGAACATTTTGGGCCGGGCCGGGCGTTGCACTAGCCACTTATCGTTCTTACCAGACCAGCTTTCGACGTTGAAAATCGCTATTCCTCTGAGCTATTACCGGTTGTGGCTGCTGGCCTGGCTGGGACTGAGCGCCGCCGGCTGCGCCTCCGATAAGTCGCTGGTGAGCCACGCGCTCAACAACGTAGCCGCCCGCGACAACGGGTTTTTTCTGGCCCGCGAAAAGCTGTGGGCCGTGGAAGAAGGCTTGTACAAGGCCCGCAACAACGACTACAACCGCGTGCTGCCCCTCTACCCTACCCTGGACAGCGGCACGGTGCGGGCCACCCGGCCCGACCTGAACGACATTATCAAGAAGGCGTCGCTGCCCATTCAGCACCGCGCGGGCTCCGACTGGACCGACGATGCCTACCTGCTGGTGGGCTGGGCGCGGTTTTATAAGATGGAGTTTGACGACGCCATCCTCACGTTTAAGTACGTGAACAGCACCAGCCGCGACCCCATTGCCAAGCAGGAGGCACTTATTGGGTTAATGCGCAGCTTTTTGATAACCAAGCAGTTGGATAATGCCAAGGCGGTATCCGATTTGCTCGACAAGGAAGTAGGTCTGCCTAAGGATGCGCGCGAGCTATTCCTGGCCCGCGCCGACTATTACCTCCAGGTGGAGGAGCCCGCCAAGGCTATTGAGCAGTTGGAGCGCGCCGTGCCGCTGATTCCGGCCAAGAACGAGCGGTCGCGCACGCGCTTCCTACTGGCGCAACTCTACCAGGCGCAGGGCCAGGACAAGGAAGCCACTGCCCAGCTCAATAATATTCTCAAGCACAACCCGCCGTATGAGCTTGACTTTCAAGCAAAACTTCTCTTAGGCCAGGTATCGGAGCTGGATAAGCAGAACAAGGAGCGACTGGACAAGTACTTCGCCGCGCTGCTGAAAGACCCCAAAAACAAGGAGTACCAAGATAAAATTTACTACGAGATGGCGCGGCTGGCCTACCGCCAGCAGAAGTACGGCGATGCCCTAGGCTTGCTGCGCACCTCGGCTAAAATGCCCACCGTCAGCAAGTCGCAGAAGGGCTACACCTACCTGCTGGCCGGCCGCATCTACTACGAAAACCTGCATAAATACCGCCTGGCCGCCGCCTACTACGACAGCACCGTGCAGGCCATGCCCAAGGAAAACCCACTGTTTTTGGCTACCCAGGAGCGCGCGGGCATTTTGCAGGAGTTTGCCACCCAGTACACCATCATCGAAACCCAGGACAGCCTGCAAGCCCTGGCCAAGCTACCTGCTGCTGAGCTAGATAAGCGCCTGAATACCTACGCCGCCGCCGAGCTGGAGGCCCAGCGCATAGCCGCCGCCAAAGCCCTGGCCTCCCAAAAGGTACTGGCTCAAAAGCAGCAGGCCGACGCCAGCCGCATCAGCTCGTCGCCGAGTGCGCTCAGCGGCACCCAGCGCGATATCAGCAACCCTAATTCGTTCGATGCCACCACGGCGGTGGCCTCTGGCGCGGGCTGGTACTTTGACAATGCCACCTCGCTGGGCACGGCGCGCAGCGACTTCTTGCGCCTCTGGGGCGACCGCAAGCTGCAAGACAATTGGCGCACCACCCTCACGCCCAGCTCTTCGCCCAACGCCCCGCAAAACGGCGGCGCGCCCCTGAGCGTGACCGGCAACGACCAAACCCGCGTGAACGGCACGGCCGCCGGCACCACCCCGGCCACCGCCCCCGTGGTAGACCCGCTGGCCGAGCAAAACGCGCTCGTAGCTACCTACCGCCAGGCCATTCCGACCACGCCCGGCCAGCTGCAAGCTTCCGACAAGCAGGTAGAAGGGGCTATGTATGAGCTAGGTGGCATTTACAAGGAGCTGCTAAAAGAGAAGCAGCGCGGCTACGAAACCTACGCCGGCGAGGTAACGCGCTACCCACGCGGCGAACACGCCCCCGATGCCGATTACCTGCTCTACCTCTACTACAAGGACCTGCCCGACCCGGCCAAGGCCGCCGAGTACGCCGCTGCTTTGCAGCGCGAGTTCCCCAGCTCGACCTACGCCAAGCTCATTGCCGACCCGCTGTACCGCGAGCACGAGCGAGCCCTGCACAACGCCGTGGCTGCCCGCCTCGACTCGGCCTTTACGCTGTATAAGGACCAGTATTTTACCCGCGCCAAGGCGGCCGTTACGCGCCTCGAAAAGCAATATCCCAAGAGCGACCTCACCGACCGCGTGGCGTACTTGAAGCTACTGCTGGCTATTCGCACCCAGGCCCCGGCCGCCGTGCGGGCCTCGGCCGGGCAGTTTGCCACCGCCTATCCTGATAGCCCGCTAGTGCCCCAGGCGCTGGCCTTAGCCGGAGCTTACAAGAAAGCCCAAGATGGCCAACTAGCTGGGGCCCTGGCTTCTACCGAAAAGCCAGTGGTGTCGGTGTTCCGCCCCGGCGAGGTCGACAACCGGATACGCATTCTCTACGCTCCCGACGAGACGCCGGCTGAGCCGTTGCCTACGCCTGCGGCTCCGGCGCGCGTTGCTCCAGCTACCGGCCTCAATACCAGTGCCGTACCAGCCAAAACCAACGCGCCAGCAGAGGCTATAATGAAGCCCAGCAAAGCCACCACGGGTAAACCCAAGGCCGGCCCCCCGGCCCCCGCTACTGCGCCGGCTCCCGGCGCTAATCCAACTCCTGCCCCAGCTACGGATACCCCTGTACCCGCCGGAGCTACGCCGACTGTATCCGCACCTGCTACCGTGGAGCCCGCGCCAGCCGCGCCCACCGTGGCCTACGCCACGCAGCTGAGCGCCGCCCACGCCGTAGTACTTGTGTACCCTAAGGGCACCGCGCCGGCCGCCGACCTGGCCGCGCAGTTCACAGCGTATAACAACAAGTTTTTCCGGGCCAATACCCTCACCGTGCAGGCGGCCCAGCCGCTGGGCACCGACCAGGAAATGGTGGTGGTCCGGTCTTTGCCGGGCTCCAAGGTGGCCCAGAGCTACGCCACCAAGCTGCGGGGCCCACAATCGCCGCTGGCTCGCCTGCGCGGCCAGGGCTACCAGACGCTTACCATCAGCCTGGCCAACCTGACGCTGCTGCAAGCAACGGGCGGCGACCTCGCCGGCTACCAACAATTCTACCAGAAGGTTTACCCTTGAGGGGAATTTGGGATTAAGAGTCTGGAAGGAGAAATTACCCGTTGCTCTTCAACTAATTCTTCGTTCTAAATTCTTCATTACCAATTACTTAAAATGCCTACTTCTTCTTCCTCCCCGGTTCGCCCTACTTCTACTGCGCGCCGGGGGCCGCCGCCGGTGCGCAGGGGGCGCTTCCAGGCGTTTACGCGCACCATGTGGGTGCTGTTTGGGGGCGGGTTGGTGGCGCTGGTGCTCTACCTGGGGGCGGTGAGCAGCAATTTCATGAACCTGTTTGGGCGCATGCCTAACCTGCACGCCCTCGAAAACCCGAAGAGCGAGCTAGCCTCCGAAATCTACTCGGCCGATGGCGTGCTGCTGGGCAAGTATTTCCGCGAGAACCGCACGCCCGTTGACTATAAAGACCTGCCGCAGAACGTAATAGATGCGCTCATTGCTACCGAGGACGTGCGCTTTGAGCAGCATTCGGGCATCGACTTCAAGAGCATTATGCGGGCCGTGGCGGGCCTGGGCCGTAGCGGCGGCGGCTCTACCCTGAGCCAGCAGGTGGCCAAGGTGCTCTTCAAAACCCGCCCCGGTGAGGAAAGCAACCTCAACGGCGGCAGCCTCAACGGCGCGGGCAAGCTGGGCCTGCTCATCACCAAAACCAAGGAGTGGCTACTGGCCATCAAGCTGGAGCGCAACTACACGAAGCGCGAAATCATGCGGATGTACCTCAACACCGTCGATTACGGCTCCAACGCCTTCGGTATCAACACGGCCGCCAAAACGTTTTTTAATAAGAAGCCCAAGCTCCTCACTACGGCCGAGGCGGCCACGTTGGTGGGCATTGTGAATGCGCCCTCACGTTTTAGCCCAGTGCTGCACCCGGTACGCTCCAAGCGCCGCCGCAATTGGGTACTGCAACAGATGGTGAAAGCCAACTACCTTAGCGCCAGCCAGATGCAGCAAGATACGGCCAAGTCCATCGTGCTGCACTACAGTGTCGAGAGCTCGGTGCAAGGTCTGGCGCCCTACTTCCGCACCGAGGTGGCCAAGTACCTGCAAGCTTGGGCCCGCGAAACCGACCACGACCTCTACGCCGACGGCCTGAAAATATACACCACCCTCGACTCGCGCATGCAGACCTACGCCGAGAAGGCCGTGGCCGAGCACCTTGCTTTGCAGCAGAAGTGGTTTTCGGCCCACTGGCAGGGCCAGCTACCCTGGCGCGATGAGAACGGCAAGATTATTCCGCGCTTCCTGGAAACGGCCATGCGCCGCACCCAGCGCTACAAGTCACTGATGACGCGCTTTGAAGGCAACAAAGACTCGGTGAACTACTACCTGAACCACAAGTACCACATGCAGGTGTTTTCGTGGCAGGGCGAGCGCGACATGTTCCTATCGCCGATGGATTCGCTGGCTTACTACAAGCGCTACCTGCGCGCCGGCTTCATGGCCGTGAATCCCCTCAACGGCTACGTAAAAGCTTGGGTGGGTGGGCCCAACTATAAGTTCTTCAAGTTTGACCACGTGCGGCAGGGCAAGCGCCAGCCGGGCTCCACGTTCAAGCCCATTGTGTACACGGCGGCCATCGACCAAGGCTATTCGCCCTGTTACCCGCGGCCCGATATTGCGACTACCTTCCCCGGCGTGGCCGGCCGGCCGCCCTACACGCCCCACAACTTTGAGGGCAGCTTTTCGGGGCGCAGCTTCACACTGCGGCAGGCGCTAGCCCGCTCCATGAACTCCATCACGGCGTGGCTGGTGTTTAAGCTAGGGCCCGAAACGGTGGTGGCCTACGCCAAGCGTTTGGGCATCACCTCGCCCATCGACCTGGTGCCGGCCGTGGGCTTCGGGGCCTCCGATTGCAGCATTTTTGAGCTGTGCGGGGCCTACGGCACCTTCGTAAATAAGGGTGTGTGGACTGGCCCACTACTGGTGACGCGCATCGACGACAAAAATGGTAACGAGCTGCGCCGCTTCGTAGCCCAAACCAAGGAAGCTCTCAGCGAGGAAACGGCCTACGTGATGACCAACATGCTGCAAGCCAGCACTACCGAGCCAGGCGGCACCAGCACCATCCTGCACACGGGCTTCAAGTTCAACACCTCCATTGGGGCCAAAACGGGTACTACGTCCAACTACTCCGATGCCTGGTTTATGGGCATCACCCCCAACCTCGTCTGCGGCATGTGGATTGGCGGCGAAGACCGCAGCATTCACTTCCGCACCGGCGCCTACGGCCAGGGCGCCCGCTTGGCGCTGCCGCTCTACGGCATCTTCATGAAGAAGGTGTACGCCGATAAGTCGCTCGATGTGGACACTGGCCCTTTCCCGCTGCCCACTACGCCGCTCACTATCGAGCTCGACTGCTCGAAGTACTACGGCGGCCAGCGTGACACCATCCCGAGCAACCAGAAAATGGCCCAGCCCAACCTGGACGACTTGGACGACAAGGATATCTAAAAAGCGCAGATGTAGACAGATTGCGCTGATTTCGCTGATTCTACTGGCGCAGGCTAGTGCGGTTGGTACCACTGGCGCCGGCTGTCTTGTAGCTCCAAAGCAATAAAACGTAGAGGAGCCGGCTACTTTTGCCGGCTCTTTTGGGTTTACTAGCACCCTCTTTTCCCTACCCACCGCTTCCGGGTACGCTCCGCATGGCTTGACCGCGACAACCCGCACCAGTCGAATCTGCGAAATCAGCGTAATCTGTCTAAATCTGCGATTTATGGCTGCCAGTTCTCCCCTTCAAGTTCAAATCAACCACCTGCCCCACCAGCCCGGCGTGTACCGCTATTACGACGACGAGGGCATCATTTATGTGGGCAAGGCCGTGGACCTGCGCAAGCGCGTGAGCAGCTACTTCACCAAGCAGGACCACAACAAGAAAACTCAGCAGCTAGTCAAAAACATCAAGCGCATTGAGTTCACCATCGTGAACTCGGAGTCGGATGCCTTTTTGCTCGAAAACAATCTCATCAAGCAGTACCAGCCCAAGTACAACATTCTGCTCAAGGATGGCAAAACGTACCCCTACCTGCTGCTGACCAATGAGCGCTTTCCGCGCCTCATTCCCACGCGCAACAAGCAGCCCGGCCAAGGCCACTACTTTGGCCCTTACGCCAACCAGGGCGGCCTCAACGTGCTGCTGGAGCTCATCCGGGCGCTGTACCCGCTGCGCACCTGCACGTATAACCTGAGCCCCGAAAACGTGGCCGCCGGCAAGTTTAAGGTGTGCCTGGAGTACCACATTGGCAACTGCAAAGGCCCCTGCGTGGGCAACGAAGACGAGGCCGCGTACAACCAGTACATTCAGCAAATCCGCCAGATTCTGGGCGGCGACCTGCGCCTGCCTAAACAGTACTTCCGCGATAAGATGACCGTTGCGGCCCAGGATATGCAGTACGAGCTGGCCCACCAGTTCAAGCAGAAGCTCGACAAGCTCGACGATTTCCAGGCCAAGAGCACCATCGTGAGCGCTACGCTCACCAACATCGACGTGTTCAGCATCGCCTCCAACGAGAAGGCCGCCTTCGTCAACTACTTTAAGGTGATGAACGGCAGCATCATCCTCACCCAAAACCTGGAACTGACCAAAAAGCTCGACGAAACCGACGCCGAAATTCTGGAGCCGCTCATCATGCAGCTGCGCCAGGAATACGAAAGCGAAGCCCGGGAAATCCTCACCAACGTGCCCGTCGGCGACCTGCCCCTGCCCGGCGTGAGCGTAGCCCAGCCCCAGATTGGCGATAAGCGCAAGCTCTTGGAGCTCAGCATCAAAAACGTGCTCTATGCCCGCAAGGAGAAGGAAAGCATGAATGAGAAGAGCAAGGATGTGAACGAGGTGCGCATCATGGAGCAAATCAAGAAAGACCTGCGCCTCAAGGAGTTACCCAAGCATATTGAGTGTTTCGACAACTCCAACTTTCAGGGCGATAACCCCGTGGCAGCCATGGTATGCTTCCGCAACGCCCGCCCCAGCAAAAAGGACTACCGCCACTACCACATCAAAACGGTAATCGGCCCCAACGACTTCGACAGCATGTACGAAGTAGTGCACCGCCGCTACCGCCGCCTCGTAGATGAAGGCGCCAGCCTGCCCCAGCTCGTGATAGTAGATGGCGGCAAGGGCCAGCTCAGCATGGCCGTCAAGGCACTGAAGGACCTCAATCTCTGGGGCCAGCTGTCCGTTATCGGCATTGCTAAGCGCCTCGAAGAAATATACGTCCCCAACGACCCCCTACCGCTCTACATCGACAAAAAGAGCGAAAGCCTGCGCCTCTTCCAGCGTATGCGCGACGAGGTACACCGCTTCGGCATCACCTTCCACCGCAAGCTGCGCGACGAAGCCACCCTCAAAACCGAGCTCACCGACGTGAAAGGCCTCGGCCCCATCACCGCCGAAAAACTCCTCAACAAATTCAAATCAGTCAAGAAAATCAGGGAGCTAACCGAAGCCGAGCTAATCGCCGAAATAGGCAAAGCCAAAACCAAAGTACTCCTAACCTACCTGACCGCAGATTCAAACTGATTTAACGGATTTCGCAGATACGCCCGCCTGCGGCGGGCTAACTGCGCTAGGCACTACGCTATGTGACTTTCTATGAGCACATTATCAAATACTGCACTTACTAATACAACCAAAACCAAAAAGAGAGAGGACCCCAGCACGTAGCCGGGGCCCTCTCTTTTTTCATTAGCGTAGTCAGCCCGCCGCAGGCAGGCGTATCTGCGGAATCCGTTAAATCAGTTTGAGTCAGCGGTTTAGAAGGACCATAGGCTATACTCGTACTCCACTAGGTCAGCCGCCGTTTGCTGAGCGGCCAAGAGGCCCTCGCGCTCACTGCCATACTGCGTAGCTAAATCATCGCCTGAAGGGTTAGAAACCTTCACGATATACGAGTTGAACAACCAAAGCTCAAAGGCATCGGCCAAGTTTTTGTGCTGGGCATCGTTCTGCGCATTAAACCAGATAGCCGTCTGCGGATTGTTGCGGAACACCTTCACCAAGTCCGAGTACTTAAACGAAGCAACGTTCTTCTCCAAGCCCGACGTATTGGTAGCCAACGTAGAAGGCAGCTTCAGCGACACCGTTTTAATCTGGTGGTACATCCGCGAGCGCTTCTTGTCGAATATCATCTCCTCGGTCAATTCCATCTGGTAGATGTCCTTGGCGCGGTAAGGGGCCGTGGTAGCGGGTGGGGGTGGTGGCAAGGCAGCTACAGTAGAAGTTTTCACGGTCTTGTACACGTACTGGCCATTCTTCTTCACTGGCTTGCCCTTGCTATCCAGCACCTTCACGCGCTTGGTGTTGCCAGCCGGGGCCGGAGCTATCGGCGCACCCCAACCATCGTTGGCAGGGGCGGCTTTCTTCTTGTTTGTGGCAGCTGGTGCAGCGCCCCAGTCACCGCCATCAGCGTCGGGGCTGATGGGGGCTTCGATGGCGTATGACATATTCTCCGTCATCTCTTTAGGGGAGAATGTTGACGTAACGGAGTCGTTTCGGTAAGCCTGTAGCTCGCCGCGATTTACGGCATCTATAATGACCCGGCTAATTTCTTTGCCGTCTGAGAACATCGGGCGGTTCTGCTTTTCGCGCAGGTCAATGGCGCGCCAGATAGTTTTGCGAAACATCTGGTCGGAAGCCGGAATCTGCCGGATGGCCCCCGTCGTGGCCGTCGAGGTAGCCTGCTCCTGCGCCCGGCCTACCAGCGCAACCAAAAGGGCTGCGGCGGTAAAAGGCACTGCTTTGAAATAGCGGGTCATAATAGAATTTTTAAAGCTAACGAATTACGTAATTACCTTATTGCAACGGAATGTTGAACGTACGGGTCATAGTCACATCTTCCGTCTGGTTCTGAAAGTTCATGCGCTGCACTCCCTGCACCTCCAGAAACAAGCGGTCGCCTTCTTTGTAGGCGTTCACCATGTCGCTGAAGTCGCCCTGCGGACCGTTGATGGTCTTCGGACCGACAACCGGGCGCTTGCCACGGGCCAAGACAGCCGTGAAGCGCGACACGCGGTAACGCGCATCCTCGGGCAGGAAAGTAGCAAAGCCAGGGTCAGGAATAGCACGCATGGTGATAGACCGAATAGAAGTACCAGCAGTTCCTTGCTTCTCATTTGCTTCGCTGCCGCCAGCGTAGCACTTGATGGTAGGGTTCGGAATCGGACGCACCTTGAAGGTTTGCGAGCCGATGGCGTTGCCGCCGCTGCTCACGTTTAGGGTTACTTCGCGGGCGTTGGGCACCAGCGTCACGTCACCTTTCTGACCCGTGATAACCGAAGCACCCGAGGCCGAGAAGCTCGGCTGGTACTGGGCGCCAAGGGCTGGTACCTGCACACTCAGCTTGTTGCCACACTTGTAGTAAAGCGCCTGCACCGAAGCCGATTGAATCTGCATTACGGGCTTAGTAACGGTGTAAGGCACCGTTACTTTAAACGTGGTGTCGCGGCCATTCTGATTGATGCGGATGCTACCAGTCCAGCTAGCTTTAGCGTTGCCAGCGGCATCAAAGCTACCCGGGCGTGCCGTGAACTCGATTTTGCCGTGGTTGGTCTTGGGGTCAACTGCTAGCGAACTGCCGTTGTAAGTCATGTTCTGCTTTAGGCCACTAGCCGCCGCCGTCAAGAACAGTTCGGCTTTGTATTTGGTGCCAGCTGCTACCGTGTTTGACTCAGCCGAGGCAAAAGCGCCCAATTTGTCGAACACGATGGTTTTGGCACCAACCTTCTCCGCCTGCTTTTGCAACGCATCAGCCTGGTATTTAAGTACTTCCGTTTCCTTCTGGCTTAGAATGGCCAAAGCGGCTACAACCGGCGTATTTTCGAAGTTCAGTTCGGCGAAGCTCTTGTTCTTTTGCTCCGAGTTGGCTGGAATGCGGGAGTCAGCCTTAGCATCCAGCGCAAGGGGCCGCGCATCGGGCACAAACTGCTTGATATACTCCGAGTAATCATTCAAGCGCTTCTGCATGGGGTAGGCCAAGCCGTTTTGCTTGCCGCCGAGCATGGTGATGGCCACCTTGTCCTCGGCACTCATGTTTTTGTAGTCGCTCTGGCCCTTTACATTCTCGGTGGAGGTGTAGAGATTATTGCGCACCTCGCTGAGGTAAGCCAGCACTTTCTTTGTTTCGTCGCGAATTTCCTCGCTCTTTTTGAGCACAGCCATATCGGCCGCCTGGTTACGGTTTTTGGCTACGGCTGCTTCGATGCCTTTCACGGTGCCATCAGCAGCCTGCTCGGTCTTGCCGTTGACATCCGTGAGGCTATCGTCAATAAACTTGAATTTCAGCAAAATTGCTGAGTTAACCTGGAGCGCCAGCAGAGCGGTCAACACGAGATACATCATGCCAATCATCTTCTGCCGCGGGGTTTCTTTTCCGCCTGCCATCTGCTAGATATCTTGCTAAATTGTTATAGTATAAGCGATTACAACTAGTTTATTCGCTTAGGCAGCGGGATTACGCATGGCGTTCAGCATATTACCGTACACGCGGTTGAGCGACGTGAGGTTGCCAGTGAGGGCAGCCACCTGACCCTGCATGTTCTCGGTGTCTTTGCCAGCCTGCACCATGTTCTCCATGGCTTTGCCCAACGTACCGTAGAACTGGTTCATCGACTTGAGGTGCGTGTTGGCATCCTGCAACTCCATTTCGTACACTGCGTTCAGGGCTCCCAAGTTCTTGGTTACGTTCTGCACTTGCAGATGGTACTCCTTAGCATCGCCCGTGGCGTTGGAAAGCGAGGTGATGGCTTCCACCGTGTTCGAGTAAGCCTTGTTAATGCCGTCGAGTGATTGGGCAGCGGTACGTACCTTCTGGGTATACTCGTCGGTAGCGTTGGTAGCATCGCCGAGTTTACCGAGTTGCGCGGTGGTGGCACTGAGACGGTTCAGGCCCTGGCCCAGGTTAGTGAGGGCTTCGGGAGTGACGTTAGCGTTTTTCAGCATGTCGTCCAGCTTACCGGTCAGGCCGTTGGGCGCGGGGGTTGAATCACGGAAGCGGTTATCGTTGGTCGACGGGTCATAGCCTTCGCTCAGCTCGGGGTAAACCAGCGCCCAGTCGTGGTCAGACTGGTGGGGCTGGAAAGCACTCAGGAAGAAAATAACTGCCTCAGTACCAAGGCCGACCATCAGCATTTGGTCAGCGCCTTTCCAGTGCAGAATTTTGAATAGTGCCCCGATGATAACCACTGCTGCGCCAATGCCATATACTTTCGGCATTACGTCGTCGTAGAGAAAGTTTTTCTTAACAGCCATTTTGGGTAGTAAAGCTTTAGCAGCTTAGTTTTAAAGAAAGAGAAAAAGAATGAATTGGACTACAAACAGTTATTAATTCAGGCGACGGTTGGTGCCCATACCAATCTGAATCATGGAGCAGCGGAAACCTATGTAAGAGCGGGCCGAATCCTGGTATTCGAAGTTGCGGGTACCCGTTTCGAGGAAGTACTGAATATCTTTCCACGAACCGCCGCGCACTACTTTGCGGGGCTCGTTATCGTCAGGGTTAGTAGGGTTCAAGTCCCATACTACCGGCACCGAGGCTTCCATGTAGGCATCATCGCACCACTCGCTCACGTTGCCGGCCATGTCATACAGGCCGAAGTCGTTGGGGAAGTACGAGCCTACTTCCGAGGTGTAAGCGTAGCCATCGGAAGCGTAGTCGCCGCGGCCAGGCTTAAAGTTGGCCAGCATGCAACCCTTAGTGTTGCGAACGTAAGGGCCGCCCCAAGGGAAGGTGGCGCCTTCGCGGCCGCCACGGGCGGCGTACTCCCACTCAGCCTCCGAGGGCAAGCGGAAGTTGGGGTAAGGAGCTTCGCCCGTCTCTTCGCTAGCTACGCTTTTGAGCTTGGTGCGCCAAGTGCAGAAGTAGCGGGCGGCAAACCAATCGACGCCTACTACGGGGTAGTCGTCAAAGGCGGGGTGAGAATAGTAATATTCCAAGAGCGGGTCACCCATGTGGTAGGTGAAGTCGCGCACCCAAACTGTGGTGTCGGGGTATAATTCAGTTTTAATGTAGTCTTCACCCAGAGCCTCTACCGAGTCTTGCATGATGGCATTCACGAATTGACGATATTCATTGTTCGTGATTTCGGTTTCGTCCATGTAGAAGCCGGCGATGGTCACCTGCTTGTTCATATTCACCATCGAGGCCGCTATATCCTGGTCAGTCTGGCCCATATGGAAGGTTCCGCCGGGGCAGGGCACCATGCCGAAGGGTACTTCCTGGGGGTTAAAAATGGGCCGGTCATCGGTACCAACTAGGTCACCCTGGAAGTTTTTTGTAAAACAGCCACCCAGAAATACCCCCGATAAGGCTAATAGAGGTAATACCAGAAATTTTTTCATAATAGAAAGAAAAGAACTAATTTATAAGCCGGGGGCAATTGATTCAAATTGTGTATTTACTGGCAAATCTACGTTGCTACCAGTGGCTGCGCAATACGGCATTGATGCGTAAAGCGCCTTATTCGCTCAGCGGGCAAAAAAACTCGCTAAATGGCCCTAAAATCCTATAAATTCCTGAATTAGACCCCAACAACTTTACGCTTGCACAACTGAGGGTTTGGTTACTTGCAACGTTGGCAGGTTAAAAGC
Organism: Hymenobacter sp. H14-R3; assembly: GCF_030063445.1. Classification (GTDB taxonomy): domain Bacteria; phylum Bacteroidota; class Bacteroidia; order Cytophagales; family Hymenobacteraceae; genus Hymenobacter. The sequence goes on from NZ_JASITD010000013.1 coordinate 143,356, forward strand.
TATACCGGGGAGTGCGAATAGGCGGCCGGGTGAGAAGCACTGCTTTGGGCAGCCGGAGCGAAAGCATTATTTCGTGAGAACTGAAAGCGCGGGCAGCCTGGTTGAAGGCAATGAAGTCGAAGGCATAGCCAAGTCGGTAGCGGTTATCGGGGCCGAAGCCATAGCCCAGCAAGCCAGAGATGGACTCGTCGTAACGGTAGTTGAGACCAGCCCAAAACTGGTCATTGAATGTGGCCCGCACACCTCCTTCCACGGAATAGTTATGCTGGTTGTCGTACTTGCTTTTGGTATCGTAGCGGCCTGGTAATACGGTCTTTACCAGTATCATTGGCGTAACCGTAACGCTGGAAGATGCTTCGATATTGTAGCCGGTAGTGAAGTAGGCGTGGTTCTCGCCCAGGTACTGGCTGGCTATGCCGCTAATGCCGTTACTTTTGAAGGTATACTCGGAGCGTAACAAGTTATTTACGCTCAGGCCGGCGTAGAACTTGGGGGACTCGTACCAGAGGCCCGCCCCGGCGTCAAACTTCTGGTCCGATGAGTTGGAGGGGATATTGACGTCGTTGGGGTCGATGGCCCGGTACGTGCCTTTGCCGATATAGGTGTAGATACCTTGGATGCCAATGCCCAGCTTGCCGCTACCCAGCTTGATATGCTGCGAGTAAGAAAGCGCCGCATTGGTCATCTTCGTTACCCCGGCCTGGTCATAATACACTACCAGCCCCACCCCACCGCCGAGGGGTAATACAGGAATGGAAGCCGACACCATACCGGTGCGCGGCGAGCCATTATCATCGCCCAGCGAGTTGTTCAGATTCAGGTATTGGTAGCGACCAATGATGTTTACCTCCGTTTGCCCCTTAATGCCTGCATAGGCTGGGTTCAGGTACATGCCATTGAGGCCGTAGTGCGTGAACTGCGGCTGCTGCTGCGCAAGGGCAGGAACAGCGGCCGATACCAGCAGCGCGGCAAGTACAATTCCTTTCATGGGAGCGACGAAGAAAGGGGACGAAAGATAAGGTTGGAGGGCAATAGGCAGCACTGGCAGCCTACGTTCAAATGTAACTACGAATAAGGGCGTGCCCACTACCCACCACCAAAAAGAAACGACCGTCGGAATCGTTCACTTGACTGTTGCCAATTACCGCTCTAGCGCTAGCTCGCCGACTTATCTTTGCCGACTGCTAGGCCCGCCTTGGCGGCGTGCTGCCGGATGTAAGCCTCGATGGCGCCCGTCATTGAGGGCGCATTAGGCATGGGAGCCTCAATGTCGAGAATCAGGTCGGCATCGCGCACGGCCTTGGCGGTGGTGGGGCCAAAAGCGGCGATGCGCGTGCCACCCTGCGCGAAGTTGGGAAAGTTGACGAATAGCGAGCTAATACCGGAAGGGCTGAAGAAAGCCAGGCAATCGTACTTAACTTCTGCCAAATCAGAAAGGTCGCTGGCTACTGTGCGGTAAATGACGGCCTCCGTAAACTTGAGGTTGTTGGCGCGCATGAACTCGGGCAGGTCGTCCTTGCGGATGTCGGAGCAGGGGTAGAGAAACTTCTCACCCTTGTGCTTTTTGATAACCTCAAACAGGTCGGTGGCCGTGCGCAGGCCCACGAAGAGCTTACGTTTACGCAGCACGATGTACTTCTGCAGGTAGTTGGCCGTTTGCTCGGAGATGCAGAAATACTTCATCTCGGCGGGCATCTCAATCTTGGCCTCTTGGCAGATGCGGAAGAAGTGGTCGACGGCGTTGCGGCTGGTGAAAATAACCGCCGTGTACTCGAGGATATTGATTTTATCCTTGCGGAATTCCTTATAAGGAACCCCCTGCACGTCAATGAATTCCCGGAAATCTACGCGAATACCATATTTCTCAGCCAGTGAAAAGTAAGGCGAAACGTCGGTGGTAGGCGTGGGCTGGGTAACCAGGATGCTGCGAATGGGCTGGGCGTGCCGGTCCAGACCCGGCTGTGCTGCGCTCTCGGCCATAGAAGAAGTAAGGGTAACGCTAGAACTATAAAGAGAAAATAAGCCTCGCCCAACGGGTGCGGCACTGCCTAAGCAGGATACGTAAACACGATGAGTTTCAATAATACGGCCAAGGGCAGTACTTCGGTAGCACAAAGGTACGCGAACAAATGAAGATTAAGGAGCGATGCCCTTTGGTGCAAAGTTCGGGCCACGCGAAGTACTGTGGCTGTGAGCAATAGCAGCACGCAGCCGTTGGCCAGGCTAACAACGCCCGGCCAGTGGGCGTTCAGTCCGAGGTAGAGCAAAAGCACGATGGGCAGCAGCAGCCCCAACAGCAGGGTAGTGCGCAAAAACTCGCGGTAGTGGAGGTTGACTAGCAGGCGCAGGTCGAAAATGTAGCTGAGTAGCTCTACTAGCAGGTACTTGCTGATTATAAAGATGATAATAAGCCCTGTGTACAGCAACACGCGGGCTATAATAGCTGACTCGGGCACGTTGAGCACGCGCTGCAACAAGGGTAAGTTGCTAAAATCGGTATGCAAGGCCGTGAGTAGTAGGGCCAGCGACAGGGAAAACAAGAGCACCAGCGCCGTATTGAGCCACGTGAAGGCCGGGCGCGTGAGAAAGCTTTGCGGGTCGGCTGAACTGCCAAATAGCTCATTTACTTGCAGAATGCGTGCCAGGCCCACCGGGTAGGCGCTACGCACCACGCCATAGAGCAAGCCAAGCAGCAGCAGCAATAGCAGCAACACATTGGAACCCTGCACCGGCGGCAGGCGAAGCAGTGGCAGCGCGCTGGCAGCGGTAGTAGCCGAAGTTGCAGCGGCCACGGGCAATGCCGTTGCGGTTGAGGCACTGAAAGAGCCAAGCGCCGGGTAGCCTTCGGGCTGCCACACCGCAAGCAGATGCGGCTGGCCCACCTGCGCGGCGGGGGCCGTGCGGACCAAGTCGAAGGTATAGCGCCCAGCAGTGGGAGCCGTGAACACCAGTTGGTTATCTAGAAACAGACTCAAGCCGGGGGCGGCGGCAAACGACAGGCGAAAGGACTGCTTTGGTAGCAGCCGCACCCACTGATAGTAAGCATGGGCCGGGGCGTGGTAGCCCGGCAGATAGAGGATGAGGCGATTGCCCGCCGCATCGTGCAGCAGCCAATTATCGGCCGATAAGCCAGTGGCGGCAGCGGGTGGCAGCGGCTGGTACTCGGCCGCCACCGCCGGCAGCAAAGCCCCTGCGGCCAGTAGCCAGGCCAGCACTATGCCTAAGCAGTAGCGATAGGGAAGCAGACGGCCTGCGGTTGCTCGCACTACGTTGCTAATCAGGATGAGGCTACTTGGCGGCGGGCGGCGCGGCTCTGGTACACGCCCAGAAATACGCTAAGTAGCACCGAAAACAGCACCAGCACGCCAATCAGCGGCAAATCGCCCAGGAAATAGAAGTTAATGACGAACAACACCACTACAATGTTGAGCAGGCCTAGCAGTAGTACTGTGCTGATTTGGGAAAAGCCCATGGCCATGATGCGGTGGTGCACGTGGTTTTTATCGGGCGAAAAGGGCGAGCGGCCCGCCGCCATGCGCAGAATAAATACGCGCAGCGTGTCGAAGAGGGGCACAAACAGCACGCCGAGCGTAACGGCCGGCGCGGCATTGCCAAACGGCTGCCCCGTGCGGCTGCCCAACTCAATAAACTCAATGGCCAGAATGGACACGATGAAGCCGCAGACCAGCGACCCGGTATCGCCCATAAAAATGCTGGCTTTATGGAAGTTATAACGTAGAAAACCCAATAGCCCGCCCATCAGGCAAATGGCCACAAACGCGTAGTTGCTGAACTGAGGGCCGCCATAGCGATAGAAATAATACCCGAATGTGCCGCTGAGAATGAGCACGATAGTGCCCGCCAGGCCGTCAAGACCATCGATGAGGTTGATGGCGTTGGTGATGCCCACAATCATGATGAAGGTGAAGGCGTAGCTAACGCCCACCGGCAGCGTATAGATGCCCAGGATACCCTGAAAGCTAGTGACGCGCACATCGGCCATTATCATTACGATGCCGGTGGCCAGCAGCTGGCCCACAAATTTTTTGGCCACCGAGATGGTTACCAAGTCGTCGCGCAGGCCCACGAAGAAAAGGATGATGCAGCCAGCCAATAGCTCCTTCACCCCGTTTTCCAGAGGGGCAAAAATGGTGAGGGCCGACATGAAGCCTGCAAATACCGCTACCCCGCCCAGGCGGGGCGTTAGCGACTGGTGCACCGTGCGGCCGTTGGGGGTATCGAGCAGGTTTTTGAGGTGCGCGATGTGCACGATGGGCGGTACCGCGAACATAGCCACCAGCAGCGCCCACATGCCCGCCAAGCCCAGATAAACACTAAAGTGATTCCCGATAACAGGAGTTGTTAGCTGTAATAAACTCGTCATTATCAGTTAATTATTGATACGTTTCATAAATAATAAAGGTCGCGCACGCAGGGGGCCGCACGGCGCTAGCCGTGCAGCACGCCGGGCTGCCCAGCCAGCAAGCTGAGCGGACTCAGATTGTCTGGCACAATGGAATCGGGCACGAAGAGGAATTTCTTATCAAAAATCCGGCCTTCCCGGTAGTAGCTCACCCAATACTGGTTGGTGAGGTGAAACACGGCGGGGTCAATAAGCTCAACGGCAGTGGCCGAGTGGGGCGCTATCGTCTCAAAATGATAGCGCAGCGTGGAGGTGCGCACGGCCTCGCCGGTGGGCTGGGTGCCGTAGCCGTCGGCTGCAATAAGTACGGTATCGAGCGCCACGTCGTTGTTATTCAGCAGGTAAACCGTCCATACGGCTACGGCATCCGGGTCGGCGGCGGTAGCGCCGTCGGGCACGATGGCAATGGATACGCCTTCTACGGGGTCAAAGGAAATATCTTGCTTCATGGGTTGGGTACTGGGACAGAACGGGATAAAGGCAACTTACTGAGTCAGGTACGCATCAAACTGCGCCAGCAGATTGCTGAGCAGGCGCTCCTCCACTTCTGCCACGGGCACGGGTCGGCCCAGCTCGGCTTGCAGCGAAGTCACGGCCTTGTCGGTGATGCCGCAGGGCACGATGTAGCCGAAATAGCTGAGGTCGGTATTCACGTTGAGGGCCAAGCCATGCAGCGTAACCCAGCGGCTACACCGCACCCCTAATGCGCAGATTTTGCGCGGGTTAGCGGCGCCTTCTTCGCAATCGAGCCACACGCCGGTGAGGCCCGCAATGCGGCCCGCCCGCAGGCCGTAGGTGGCCAGCGTTTGCATCACAGCCTCCTCCAGCGCCCGCAGGTACCAGTGGATATCGGGCCGGAAGTTTTCGAGGTCGAGTACCGGGTAGGCCACCAGCTGGCCGGGGCCGTGAAAGGTGATGTCGCCGCCGCGGTTGATGCGGTGAAACGTGGCCCCATGGGTCGCCAGGGCCTCTTCATCGAGCAGTAGGTGCTCGGGCTTGCCACTTTTACCCAGCGTGTAGGTGGGCGGGTGCTGGCAAAACAGCAGGTGGTTGGGCGTATGTTGCGGAGCCGCGCCGGTAGCCTCGGCCTGGCGATTACCGGCTTTAATGGCCACCGTAGCGGCCATCAGTTGCTCCTGCAACTCCCAAGTAGGCACGTAGGGCACCAGGCCCAGGCGTTGCACCCGGATACCCCGCTGGCCAGTCGCAGCCGGCACGGCCGACGCTTCGGCCACCAGGGGCGGGCCGGGAGAGGCGGCCGGAGCCGCGCAGGCCGAATAGATATCCATGGGAAGCAGTAGAAAAAATATAGAAGCCAGTAGGGCAAAGTTACTTCGCCCCAGGTGTTTTAGCTTGCGCCAGCGGCCGGTCAACCCAGTAACCGGGCCAGCCCAGACAGCTAATTTATTTCTACAACCAACACTAAGTGAATTACTTATGCCAACTGATGCCCACGCCCTCGGCCACGCTGGTGAAGCGGCGGCGGCCAACTTTTATCAACGGGCGGGCTACGAGATACTAGCCCAGGGCTACCGCCACGGCCGGGCCGAAATAGACCTGATAGTGCGCCAAGGCGCGGCCCTGCTGGTATTTGTGGAGGTAAAAACGCGCTCGGGCGCGCAATATGGCCCGCCCGAAACCTTTGTTTCGGCCCGCAAAAAGGAGCTGTTTCGCTTGGCCGCCACCCATTTGCAGGAAGAAATGGACTGGCGCGGCGACATCCGGTTCGACATCCTGGCCATCACCCAGCTCAGCCAAGGCTTTCGCATCGAGGCGTTTGAGGATGCTTTTTACTAGCCGGCGCTAGGGGGTAGTGGCTCCCGCGGCGGGGGCGCTGCCGGCCGGCGTAGGTGATACGGCGGGCGGCGTGGCGGCGGGCGGGTGGTAGCCGGGGCGGCGCGGCTGCACCTTGCGCACGGGGGCCCGGGGGGCGGGCACGCCGTGGCTGCCGGGGCGGCGGGCATCCTTCACGGGCGTAGCATCGGGGTCGGCATCGCCGCGCTTGTCGAGGTTTTTTTCCTTGTCGTAGATGACCGAGCCGCCGTGGCTGTACTCACGAATGAGCTCTGGCTCTTCTATTTCGGGCTCGTAGCCGCTCTCGCCGTAGGCGTACACGTAGTGCGGGTATTTTTTGTAGTCGCCGTAGTTTACCCACTCCCCTACCCGGTGGCCGTTCTCGAATTTGCCGGTCCACTCGCGGCGGCCGTCGTTGCGGTATTTTACATAATCGCCTTCCAGCTTGCCATTTACGTAGGGCACTACCTCGCGCAGCATGGTATTACCGGCGTCGTAGTAGCTGATGTTGGCGTCGCGCGGGAAGCCCATCTCGTAGTGAATCTTGGTGAGCAGCGTGCCTTTGGTATCAAATTTCTCCCAGCGCAGGTGGCGGGTGCCGAAGGCGAAGTAGCCGCTTTCGAGCACCTTATTGTTCTGCATCTTTTTGTAGGGGCCGTGCAGCACCTTATCGGTGGTGGGGTCGAGCTCGCCGGTGGCTTTGTAGAGCTTGTGCTTTTTGGGGCTGAAGTAGTAGGCCGCCGGCGCCATGGGGTCGGGCTGTTTGAAGTTTTTGAGGTAGTAAAAAACCTCTACTATCTGGTTGCGGCCTTTTCCCCCCGATTTGATAAAGCCCTTTTTAGTGCGCTCGCCCAGGAACAGCTTTTTCTTGATGGGCTTTTTGCGTTGCGCAGCTTTCTCAATGTCTTTCGCCGCCTTTTCCTCCGCTTTGGTTACCAAGGCTTTGCGGCCGGCAATGCTGAGCTTGGGCGCACCCTTGCGGTCGGTGGTGGTGAGGGTGTCGCCGGGGGCCGCGAGGGCCAATACCGCGCCGTCGCCGGGCCGCGAGTTGAACGACACCGTTTTGCGGGTGCAGGCCACGGCCAGCAGCGCCAGCAAGCTCATCCCCCAAAAGCGAAAGCGTAACAATAGCATGTTCTGGTTTAAATAATCGGTATTTATCTGACAGCCAAACGCACAGCCGGCGGTTTTTGGTGCCCTGGCCTTTAATTGGAAGCCATCAAAGAACGTCAGGCAGACCGCCGGGAAGCATCTAGCCTGCTTTGCTAACCTCAACCGTGGGCAAGAAGCGAGCGAGATGCTTCCCGGCGGTCTGCCTGACGTTCTTTTAGCGCTCGCTAGCCAGCGAAAACGTGTCGCCGGCCACCAGCAGACTCATGCTAAAGCCTTTGCCACTAATGGGTTGGCCCGCGGGGCGGGCGGCGTAGTTGCTGGCCGTTACGTGGCGGCCATCTACCAGCACCACTACTTCGTCGCCGAACACCTCGGGCGGCTGGCCGGGCCGGAAGATGACGCCCGTTTCCTCGCTCAGGCCCAGGCCCAGCAGGGCGGGGTGGGCCAGCAGGGCGTGCAGCAGGCGCGGGTAGCGTGCGCGCTCAGCAAAGTGCTGGTCAATCAGCAGGTTAGGCAGAACACCCAGGGCCGGAATCACCTCAATGCCGCCGGCCAGCAGGCTGCGCCAGCCGCGACCGGCCACCAGCATCTGGCTGCCCAGGGCCGAGGCCCCGGCGCTGGTACCAGCTAGCACGAAGCCCGCCTCGTGCTGGCAGCGCTGGTGCAGCATCCGCAAAAACTCGGTGCCCAGCAGCAGCTCGGTGAGGCGCTCCTGGTCGCCGCCGGTCAAAAACACCAGGCTGGCCTCGCGCAGGCGGCCCAGGGTGGTGGGCGCATCGGCGGGGTAGGCTTCGTCGATGTGGAGGTGGCCCACGTTGGGGCAGCCCAGCTTGGCCAGCACCCGGGCGTAGCCAGCGTAGGTGCGGGCCGGGTCGTGGGTGGTGGCGGCGGTTAGAATCTCGATGGGCACCGTGCGGGCGGGCAGCAGCCCGGCTAGCAGGGCCAGGGTGGGGTCGTCGTGGCCACCGCCCAGCACCACAATAGTGGCCTGGGGCGAGGCGGCGGCGGCGGGCAAAGGCAGGGCGGAAGTCAAATGGACGGGCAAAAGCGGATACGGAAGCGAAGTACGCCAAAAATGCCGGCCGGGCTGCCTGCCCGGTGCTGATTGGGGGCCGGTTCGGGCGTAATTTTGCCTCACTACCACTTATTGCCTAGCGAAACAACCACTTTTTTTTGCCTTGCCTATGACTGCGCCCGAAACCGTGGACCACATCGCGACATTGATTCAGGAGGGCGAGTTTTTTAAGCTAAAAAAGCTGCTGCGCGATTTTCAGCCCAGCGAATTGGTGACGCTCATCGAGAATGAGGACGAGCGCGAGCAGCTCATCATTTTCCGGCTGCTGCCGCTGGAGCTGGCCACCGAAGTGTTTGAGTACCTCGACCTGGAGGTGCAGCGCCACTTTCTCGAAAACCTGGCCCAGGACAAGGTAACCGACATTCTCAACGAGATGTCGCCCGATGACCGCACGGCCCTGCTGGAGTTTTTGCCCGCCAACTTCGTGGCCGAGCTGGTGCAAAACCTCTCCGAGCCCGAGCGCCGCGTGACGCTGCAGTTGCTGGGCTACCCCGAGTACTCGGTAGGCCGCCTCATGACGCCCGACTACATCGCCATTCGCGAGAACTGGACGGTGCAGCAGGTGCTCGACTTCGTGCGCCAGCACGGCGGGCAGTCCGAAACCCTGAACATGCTCTACGTGACCGATGCTCAGGGCAAGCTCATTGATGACATTCGGATTCGGGAGGTGCTGCTGGCCGCGCCCACCACGCGGGTTCGCGACATCATGGACCACCGCTTTGTGCAGCTCACGGCGGCCCAAGACCAGGAGGAGGCCATCGACATTTTCCGGCGCAACGACCGCGTGGCCCTGCCCGTGGTGAGCCCCGACCTGGGCATTTTGCTCGGCATTGTGACGCTGGACGACATCCTGAGCATTCGGGAAGAAGAAGACACCGAGGACATCCAGAAATTTGGCGGCTCGGAGGCGCTCGACGAGCCCTACATGACCACGCCGCTGCTGCGCCTCGTGCAGAAGCGGGCCGGCTGGCTGGTAGTACTGTTTCTGGGCGAGCTGCTCACGGCCTCAGCCATGCAGTTTTTTGAGGGCGAACTGCAGAAGGCCATCGTGCTGGTACAGTTTATTCCGCTCATCATCAGCTCGGGCGGCAACTCGGGCTCGCAGGCTACTTCGCTCATTATCAGGGCAATGGCGCTGGGCGAGTTTACGCTGAGCGAGTGGTGGCGCGTACTGCGCCGCGAGCTGCTGGGCGGCGTCATGCTCGGCCTGATTCTGGGGGCGGTGGGCTTCGGGCGCATCGCCATCTGGCAAAGCATCACGCCCATTTACGGGCCGCACTGGCTGGCAGTGGCGGGCACCGTGGGCATTGCGCTGGTGGGCATTGTGCTGTGGGGCAGCATTGCGGGCTCCATGCTGCCGCTCATTTTGCGCCGGCTGGGGCTGGACCCGGCCACCTCGTCGGCCCCCTTCGTGGCTACGCTCGTGGACGTAACGGGCCTGATTATCTACTTCACCGTGGCCCTGGTGATGCTGCGCGGCACGCTGCTGTGAGGGCGCAACAGGTATAAATACCTGTTTTACAAACTACGTAGTACTACGCTCAAGTCTGCGTGGTGCGGGCCGTCTCTTTGCAACCACAAATTGCGGCTTTTATTGGTAGAAGGCTACTTATAAAAAGCCCCTGTGCATCGTGCGTGGGGGCTTTTTTGGTAGCGCGACTCACCTTCGATGCTCAGCGCCGTCATTTTTGCCAGGCTATTTCCCTTTCTCCTTTTTTCTTCTCATGTCCGACCAAAGCAAGCCCATTGCTGGGCTCATCAGCCAGCAGTTGTTCGACCAATATAGTGCTAACTGGGTGGAGGTTATCAACCAACCCAATGCCAAAGCCTTGCAGGACAGCTTTCTGCAAGAAGGGGCGATTATCACTGGCGTCGGGTTTTCTACTACCCAGATTGCGCGGCTTGTGGCCACGGTTGGCACAGTGCACATCAAGGCGCGCTTCATTATCCAGCAGTCGCAGCCGGGGGTGCAGCCGCAGTTTGCGCTGGCACTCTTTGCAACTGACTCGCTTGATGCCCGCGTTTCGTCTTACTACGTGTCGGAAAAGGCATACACTGACAAAACTGCCTTCGTAGCCCCGCGCCAGCCGCACCAGCTTACCATTCACAAGAAACAGGTTCACCACGTGCTGGCCGAGCGCTGGCGCCAGCAGTGGGCCGCCCTCACGCAGGTACTTCCCGAATACTTTGCTACTCACTATGGCCCGCTGCGTGGCTACACCTTTGAGGTAAATGAGTTTATTGCCTTATTTCTACTGCTGGAAACACTGGGTGATGAAATGCTGGAAGCCCATTTTGTGCTGCACGATTACTACCAACCCGACCCCTCCACGAGCGGCGACCAGCTAGCCAACACGTTTGCGCTGGCTCTGCAGCTGCGGCGTACCGATAGCAAAGACCAATACTTGCGGCAGGGCAATGACCCCATCATGGATACTGCAATGCCTTGCCCACCAACATGTTAGGCAGCAGGTAATTTTCTTATCGTTTCACCCAGGTGCTACTCAACCCCAGTAGCGACGGGGCAATTAACGCTCGTCGGTAGACGGCTCACATGCAGACAAAAATTGCTTTTTTATCTTATGCGATACTTTTGGTAGCTGCGCTTGTGGGTGGGCTACGCTTTAAAAAGCTACCTACCAACCTGCGTTATCTGGTGGCATTGGTTGGGCTGGAAGTAGCGACGGAGGCACTTTCCTATACCTTGAGCCTCTTCCACCAACCCAATTTATTTATCATGCCCATTTTTGCCGCTGGCGAAATCTGGCTGCTGGCCTTGGTGTACGACAAGACGATGAACTGGCTAAGCTTTTCACGGGTCCGGCCGTGGCTGGCGGGTAGCTTTGCAGCCTATTGCATAGTAGACAGCCTGTTATCCCCCGAAATGGCCCGCTTCAAGCCGGCGCTGCTCGTAGTGGAGAGCCTGCTGGTACTTGGGCTGGTTGGGTTATACTTTCGCAAGCTGCTCAGCGAGCTACGGGTGACTAATTTGAGTCGGGAGCCGATGTTTTGGGTATCTATTGGTTTGGTCATCAACCATTTAGGTAATCTTCAGATTTACTTATTCAGTAACTTGCTTCTGACCAACTACTCCAGGCAGCTGAACCTGAACATCTGGGCTATTCACGCCCTGCTACTCGTCATTTTATACAGCTGCTACTGCGTGGCCCTATGGATTCGCCCCCAGAAATAGCTTTCGGCCAGCTTTTGATAGGCGGCATCAGCTTCATGCTGCTTTCGGCGGTGGCGCTGGTGCTGTTTATTGTGGTGTACCAGAAGCGGTTGCTGGAACAGCAGCTGCGCCTGCGCGCCGCCGAGGCCGACTACCAGCAGCAGCTGCTAGCCACCGTTATTGAGGCCCAGGAGCACGAGCGCGAGCGCATCGGGCGCGACCTGCACGACGGTATCGGCTCGACGCTGGCCACGGCCAAGCTACTGGTGGGCCGCCTCGGTAGTAGTCTGGCTGCCGAAGAAACGGAGAGCCTCACCGCTATGGTGAAGGAGATTTTGGGCAATGCCGTGCACGACGTGCGCGGCCTCTCGCACAGCCTCTACCCCGCCGTGCTCGACCGCTTTGGCCTGGCCGAGGCCCTGCAACACCTGGCCGACGTGTGCAACGAAACCAGCACTATCGACGTGGTGGTGGCCATTGACTACCCCAAGCCCCTGGCCCTGGCCCAGGAGCTGGCCCTCTACCGTATATGTCAGGAGCTGATTCACAACGCCCAGAAGCACGCCCAGGGTGCCACTGTGCTGCACGTGGCGCTGCACCAGGCCGGCCCCCGCCTCACGCTCACGGTGGAGGACAACGGCTGCGGCTTCGACCTGGCCGCCCGCGAAAGCGGGCAGTCCGTGACGAGCGGGGCGGGCCTGCGCAGCATTGAGGTGCGCGTGCGCATGTTGCGGGCGCACCTCAGCCAGCAATCGGCCCCCGGCGCGGGCACCCGCACGCTTATTGAGCTGGATAGCAGTTCTTTCGCTTAGTTTATTTTACCCCACTCTTCCCCTCCCGCTATGCCAACGCCTACCAGTCCCATCCACATTGCGCTGCTCGACGACCACCAGCTGTTTCGGCAAGGCATGCGCTATATTTTGCAGGCCCTGCCCTACGTGGAGGCCGTGACCGAGGCCGCCGAGCTGCCCGAGCTGCTGGCCACCTGCCGCCAGCGCCTGCCCGACGTGCTGCTCCTCGACCTGCAAATGCCCAACATCGACGGCCCCGAGGCGGCCCGCCTGCTGCTGCACGAGTTTCCGAACCTGAAAATCATCGTGCTGTCGATGTTTTCGGCCGATAAGTACATCAGCCAGATGATGAAGGTGGGCGTGCGCAGCTATTTACCTAAAGACGTGGACCAGGAGCAGTTGCGCCATACTATTGAGGAGGTAGTGACCACGGGCTACCACTTTACGCCGCGCATATCGCGGGCGCTGGTGCGGGGCGTGCAGCACCCCGAGCGCATCCCCACCACCCGCCAGCCCGACCTGGTGCAGCTCACCGCCCGCGAGCACGAGGTGCTGCGCCTCATCTGCCAGGGCCGCACGGCCGCCGACATTGCCGAGCAGCTCTTCATCAGCCGCCGCACCGTGGAGGGCCATCGCCAGAAGCTGCTCGAAAAAACCAGCGCCCCCAACTCGGCCGGCCTGGTGGTGTACGCCGCCCGGCACGGACTGATTGACTAGCGCCGCCCCCCGTATAAATACCTGTTTTTGAAAAAGAGAGTTTTTACGCTCAATCTCTGCTGCTTAGCTGTATGGTCCCGGAGGATAGGGGAGTGGGTCAAGCGTCGGGTCACGTTTAAAGATAGTAGGATTTTTACGCCATTCGGCGCAAATGAATTCGTAGGGAGTCAGGCCCTTTAACCGCTTGAGCCGTTTGGCATAGTTGTAAGCAGCTAAGAAGGTCTGCAGGTGGGT
>NZ_JASITD010000014.1 GCF_030063445.1 Hymenobacter sp. H14-R3
AGGGCCAGTTCAAAACGGCCGTCCTCGACTTCTTCGACCGACTCCCCGAGTTTGGCCCAGAACTCGCGTCCCGTCTAACCCTCAAATTTCATATTCTCGATTCGCAGACTACCGCGTAACGAGTATAACTACTTGTTGGTAAGGCATAACGTGTGGCGCGGCGAAATACCCGCCGCGCGCGGGCAACCCCTGTGCCGTCAACCACGTTAGTACTACTAAATTTAGTAAAAACCGCTTCGTTATGAAAATTGCAGTTGACAAAGGCCAGGACAAAGGTTTCCTGCCCGACGGCCGCCACCTGGTTACCATTACCCACATTGAGGAAGGCACCAGTGAGCACCAGGGCGTGCCGTTTTTCGCGGCCCACATGGAGAGCGAAGATGGCTACGTAGACCAGCGCTTCTACAACTCGCCCGCCGGCCACCCCATCATCCTGTCGCTGTACGCGGCCGTGGGCATTAAGCCCGAAGAAGGCAAAGACTTGGATACCAAAGAGCTGCTCGGCAAGCACTTGTCGGTAGAGGTAAGCGACCACCACTACACCGATGCCGCCAGCGGCAACGAGCGCAGCGTACGGCAAGCCACGGGCTTCCGGGCCGCGTAGGTAGCTGATAAGTAAAGGCTTCGTTAGAACGTCAGGCTGAGCTTGCCCCAGCATCTCGCTCGTATAAGCAATCTCAATCAGTAGAAATTACTTACGCGAGCGAGATGCTGGGGCAAGCTCAGCCTGACGTTCTTTTTTAAACTTAAGCAGCTTACTGCCTGCTCATTAGCTAATAACTTTCAGCTCCTTGCCTACTTTGATGAAGGCGGCAATGGCCTTATCTAGCTGTGGGCGGGTGTGGGCGGCGCTCAGCTGCACCCGAATGCGGGCCTTGCCCTGCGGCACCACCGGGTAGTAGAAGCCGACTACGTAAATGCCCTCGGCCAGCATGTTGGCGGCAAATTCCTGGGCCAGCTTGGCCTCGTAGAGCATTACGGGCACAATGGGGTGCACGCCGGCCGGAATGTCGAAGCCCGCGGCCGTCATCTGCTCGCGGAAGTAGGCGGTGTTTTCTTCGAGTTGGTCGCGCAGCTGGGTGCTTTCAGTGAGCAGTTCCAGCACGCGCAGCGAAGCCCCCACAATGGCCGGGGCCAACGTGTTGGAAAACAGGTAGGGGCGCGAGCGCTGGCGCAGCATCTCAATCACCTCCTTGCGGCCGCTGGTGAAGCCGCCCATGGCCCCGCCCAGCGCCTTGCCCAGCGTGCCGGTAATGATGTCGACGCGGCCCATTACGTGGCGGTGTTCGTGGGTGCCGCGGCCGGTTTTGCCCAGGAAACCCGTCGAGTGGCACTCGTCCACCATTACCAGGGCCTGGTACTTATCGGCCAGGTCGCATATCTTATCTAGCTGCGCAATAGTGCCATCCATCGAAAAGGAGCCGTCCGTGACGATGATGCGGTGGCGCGAGCCCTTGGCCTGGGCATCCTGGAGCTGCTTTTCCAGGTCGGCCATGTCGTTGTGCTGGTAGCGGTAGCGCTGGGCCTTGCACAGGCGCACCCCGTCGATGATGCTGGCGTGGTTGAGGGCGTCCGAAATAATGGCGTCCTGCTCGTTGAACAGCGGCTCAAACACCCCGCCGTTGGCGTCGAAGGCGGCGGCGTACAGAATGGTGTCCTCGGTACCCAGAAACTCGGCCAGCTTGGCTTCCAGCGCCTTGTGAATGTCCTGGGTGCCGCAGATAAAGCGCACCGACGACAGGCCGTAGCCGTGGGTGTCGATGGTGGCCTTAGCCGCCGCAATTACCGCCGGGTGCGAGCTAAGGCCCAGGTAGTTATTGGCGCAAAAGTTAAGCACGTCACCGGCTTCCTGGGTGTCGATTTCCGCCCCCTGGGGCGAGGTAATCACGCGCTCGCGCTTGTAGAGGCCGTTGTCCTTTATTTCTTGGAGCTGCTGCTGAAGGTCGGCTTGGAGGGTACCGTACATGGTAGATGGGAATGGAGAATGGCTGGGAAAGGGGCCGTTTAGAACCGAACAAAGTTTGGGCAGTAATGCCTCACGCTAGCTGCCAGAAAACGCGCAGTTGCGCAGGCCAGTAATAGCGCCGCTTTTCTGGCTTACACGTAAGTTATTAGTAATCAAGTACTTGATTACTAAGCTGGCTGGCTGGCCGTGGCTTCGCGCACGGCGGCTACGGCATCGGCCAGGAAGTTGGGGTTGCGCTCCAGGTGGTTGCCCACCACCACCAGGTCGGCCCCGGCGGCCAGGGCGGCGTACACTTTTTCGCCGGTGTTGAGGCCACCGCCCACAATGAGCGGCGTGGCCACGGCGGCGCGCACGGCGCTAATCATGGCCGCCGACACGGGGTGCTGCGCCCCGCTGCCCCCGTCGAGGTACATGAGGCGCAGGCCGAGCTGCTCGCCGGCCATGGCCGTGGCGGCCGCAATGCCGGGCTTGTCGTGGGGCAGCGGCGCGGTGCCGCTAATGTAGGAAGCCGTGGTGGGCCGGCCACTATCGACCAGCATGTAGCCCGTGGGCAATATCTGGAGGCCGCTTTGGCGCAGGCGCGGCGCGGCCACAATGTGCTGGCCGATGAGGAAATCGGGGTTGCGGCCCGAGATGAGTGAGAGCAGTAAAATGCCGTCGGCGCTGCCATCTACGTGCAGGGCGTGGCTCGGAAACAGCAGCACGGGCACCTGCGGGGCCTCGGCCTTGAGCAACGCAATGAGGGCAGCCTGGTGCTCCGTAAGCACCAGGCTGCCCCCAACGAGGAAAAAATCAACGGGATGCTGCTCAGTTAGTTGCAGCAGCTGGCGCAGGCGCGCCGGCTCAAAGTCATCGGGGTCAAGTAGCACGGCCAGGGCTTTGCGGCCGCGTAGCCGCAGCCCGGCCAGCGTGTCAAGCAAGCGGCTCGCGGGGAATGAGGGTGTCGTCGTGGTGGGCGGCGGCAGAGGCATTCTGAGCGGCAGAGGTAGCAGAAGTGGCGGGCCAGGTAGCGGGCTGAACGCCCGCCGGGGCCGATGAAGCCGCAAGGTCGGCATTTTTGCCGGTTTCTGCTTCATCCTTTGGCATAAAGCCCTGTACGGCCTTGGTTACCAGGGCCAAGGCTACTGCGGCAGCCTGCGCCACAATAACGCGGCCGGTTTCGCTTTGGGCAAAAGCAGTCAGCATGGGTAAAATAGTGCTGCGCTTAGACTTGGCTTTGGCGGAAGTGTTGGCAGTAAGCTCTTCGTCCTCGTCTGCCTCTGCCCCAGCAAAGCTGTTGGAGTGGGGCAAGCGGCGGCTGTCGTCGTAGGGGCGGGCCTGGTACGAATCAGTATCGGCAAACGAACCTTCCGGGCCCTCGCTGTCCCCGTGGTCTTCACCAAAGTGGTAGGCGTCAGCGTCTTCGTTGCCGTGCTGCGCGGTAGAGTGCGCCGGGAAGTCGGGGTAATCGCCCAGGCCATTATCATCGTCGTCCTCGCTTGCGGGGGCTTCAAAGTAGAAGCCGTCGCCGGCCGACCCGCTGTTGTCGGGGTCGTAGGCGTAGTCGGGGGCCTGAAAGTCGTCGGCCAGCTCGGTCCACTCCTGGTCGTTCTCGTCGAAGCCATCGAAGCCCGCATAGTCCTCAAACGCGGGGCGGTGCTTCTTGGGCTTGTGCTTCTTCTTTTTGGATTTACCACCGCTGAAAGCCTTGGCCAGCAGCCAGATACCCCCTACCACGCCCGCGCCGATGATGGCTACTTTGCCAGCCTGCACGGTTGTTTCCTTTAGCTCGGCCACGTCGCCGCGCAGGGCCCGCTCATATTCCAGCTTTTTACGCTCCAGAAAATCTTTTTCGTCTTCAAACAACGGGTTAGTAGGCTCGGTCATGGTCGGGATGGGTTGCGAGAATAGCCAGAGAAATAAGTGCCTTACGCACGCTTATCTGATTTGTAGATGGTGTTGTTGAGCAGCTTATCAGCCACGCCCTGGAATATTTTCTTGTCGATGCCCACAAAGAAAACGATGGCCAGCACCAAGTACAGCGCCGCCACCAGGCCAAAGCCCGCCGAGGGGCTGCCGAGCGCCTCGTTGAGCGCGAAGCCCAGGTATATAGAGCCGAATATAACGAAAAGCAGGCCTAGCACGCCCAGCGCTACCCCGTGCACGGTACTCACGAAGGCCCCTTTCACCTTTTCCTGGGTTTCGAGCTTGATGAGGTCGATGCGGGTATCGAGGTAGCCGGTGAGGTTGCTGATGAGGCTATCGTTACGCGGCGTTTTGTCGTCGGTCAGGGAGGCCATGTGAGCGGAATTGTTTAGCGAAGAAATGCGGTTAAGGAGCAGGGCCAGCGGCAACAGCTTGGCTGGCTAAGGCGTTCTTTACGCAAAACTTGGGAGCAGGGCTACCTTTTAAGTCGCGCTTTGTTTAAAACTTTCGGGACGTGAGTCAGAATCATTACCAGGTGCTGGGCGTGCCGCCCACGGCACCCATCGCCGACATTAAGCGTGCCTACCGCCGCCTCGCCACCGAGCTGCACCCCGATAAGCACGGCGGCGACCCCCACTATGAGGAGCGCTTTAAGGTGGTGGCCGTGGCCTACGGCGTGCTTTCGGACGCCGACCGCCGGGCCCAGTACGACTACCAGCAGCAGCAAGCCGCCCGCCGCGCCGAAGACCTGCGCCGCGCCCCCACCGAAGCCGGCCGCGGCGGCCCCTCGGTGTATAAGATGCCCGGCGAGCCGGCCACCGCCCCGCCCCTGCGCACCCGCCCGCCCGCCGGGGCCCGCGAGCGCCACTACCAGCAGCGCGTGCCGCGCCAAAAGGTGCGCTTCAACAAACAGGATTTCTGGCTGGTGGCGGGCCTCACGTTCCTGATTTTTCTGTTTGGCATCTCGGCTAAAATCGTGATGGACCGCGTGCAGGCCGACTTGTACTATACCGATGGCCGCACCGCCTTTGCCAAGGGCCAGTGGGGCGAGGCCCAAAGCCAGCTCGACCAGGCCCTGGGCTTTCGGGCCGACCACCCGGCGGCCCTGCGCCTGCGCGGCCAACTCAGCCAAGACATTGCCCACAACCTGCCCGCCGCCCGCGCCGACTACCAGGCCGCCCTGCTGGCCGACGATGGCCAGCTGCCCCCGCCCGAAACCGCCCGCCTGCTCTATCGCCTGGGCCGCTGCCAGGCCGGCCTGCACCAGCCCGCCGCCGCCGAGCTTAGCTACTGCCGGGCCCTGGCCCTCGACACGGCCCTGGCCGAAGCGTACGTAGCCCGCGGCGAAAACCGCCTGCTCGACCTCCACCAAACCCGCCCCGCCCTGGCCGACCTGCGCCGCGGCCACGCCCAGCTGCGGCGCGCCGGCCGCCCCGTGCCCCTCGAAGCCCTTCAAACCGAGGGCGCGGCCCTCACCCGCCTGGCCCGCTACGACGACGCCCGCGCCTTGTACCTGCAAGCCCTGGAAACCCAGCCTGAAGACGGCCGCACCCTGTTTTTGCTGGGTCGCCTGGCCCAGCAGGCCGGCGACGCCGCCAGCGGCTGCGAGTTTTTTAGGCGCGGTGCGGCGGCCGGGTATTCATACGCAGTGCGGGCAGCGGAGAAGTGTCGGTGATTAACTTATTGATAATCAATAGATTAACTTTGCAGAGAAAGATTTCCTTCTGGCGGAGCGCATTAGGAAGTGTAAGTGGAAGAACAGTAGCTTTGCTACGCTTAATATATTCTTCATTCTTATGAAAAAACTCTCCTTTCTCCTGCTCACGCTCGTGGCGCTTGGGGGCTGCAAAAAAGACGATAACAATACCCCCGGTATGTCGCCCACTGAGTTGCTAACGGCCAAAAACTGGCGGGTGTCTACCTTCAGCGTTACAGCCGCTGGGCAGCCTTACCCGGCTGTGCTGGACCCCTGTGACAAGGATAACTACCTGAAATTCAATACGGATAAAACGCTGATAGTTGATGAGGGGCCAACTAAGTGTGACCCCACCAACGCTCAGACTGAAAAAGGAACCTGGAGCATGCCCAGCGCTGATAAGCTAACCATAACGGCTCCTAACTTACCTGTCTCCGGCGGCACGTTCGATATCAAGGAGCTGTCGGCCACTACGCTACACCTGTACATCAGCGATAGCCAAAGCGGCACCCCACTAACTGCCGACGTTACCCTGACGGCTTTCTAACTCGCTGAATAAGAAAATTTTATCTAAAGCAGCCCCAGGTAGCTACGCTAGTTGGGGCTGCTTTTTTGTGACCAGCGCCGCCGCAATTAGCTGGGCGTGGTGGCGGCCGTTCTCGATAAACCAGCGGCTGGTGGCGAGGCCGCCGCACACGGTGCCGGCCACGTACACGCCGGGGCGGGCCGTTTCGTGGGTGGTCACGTCAAAAATGGGCGGGCGGGCATCGTCGGTTTCATCCAGCGGCAAGGCCAACATATCCACAAGTAACTTATAATCAGGGCGGTAGCCGGTGAGGGCGTACACGTAGTCGGCCTTGATGCTGCGCGGGCCGTCGGGCGTGTTTACCTCCACGGTGGTGGGCGTGAAGGCGTCGATGGTGGTGTTGAAATACGCCGTGATGCGGCCCTCCTTGATGCGGTTGAGCAGGTCGGGGCGAATCCAGTATTTCACGGCTTCGGCCACTTCGGGGCCACGCACTACCAGCGTGACGCGGGCGCCGGCGCGGGTGAGCGACAGGGCGGCCTTGGCGGAGGAGTTTTTGGCCCCTACTACTACCACATCCTGGCCGGCGTGGGCGTAAGGTTCTTTAAAATAGTGATTTACGTTTGGCAGGTCTTCGCCGGGGATGTTCAGGCGGTTGGGCACGTCGAAGAAGCCGGTGGCTACTACCACGGCGCGGGCCGCGAGTTCGCCCTTGGTGGTTTCGACCACGAAGTCGCCGGCCTGGCCGCGCAGGCCAGTCACGCGCTCGTAGAGGCGCAGGTCGAGCCGCTCGGCGGTGGCCACGCGCTGGTAGTAGTCGAGGGCGTCTTCGCGGTGGGGCTTGTAGCTGGCCATCGGGAAGGGGTGGCCGCCGATTTCGAGCAGCTCGGGGGTCGAGAAAAACTCCATCTGGGTAGGGTAGCCCACCAGCGAGTTCACGAGCGCGCCCTTATCTACCACGGCCACGGTGAGGCCTTGGCGCTGTATTTCGAGGGCGCAGGCCAGGCCCACGGGGCCGGCCCCAATCACGACGGCATCTAGCTTTTCAGTTATCATTTAACAAGTATCAGTTAGCAGCTTTTAGTAGTCAACCAACGGCCCGCCGCCAGGTTGGGTTCTGGTGCTGAACTTTACGGATGCTTTTGGGTAGAAAAGCAGAAATTGGGATACAAAGAAGACCACCGTGCTGAACGCCGTGAAGCAGGAGGGTCTGACAACTGATAATTGAAAAAGATGCGCCACTGCGACCTGTGCGGAGCTACCAGCTTCGAGCCCCTGCCCTTCTACTATCTCTTTGACGGCCAGCGCCTGCAAGGTACCCGCTGCTTGAGCTGTGACCTCGCTTTTCTGGACCCCCAGCCCACGCCCGCGCAGCTCGAAAAGCTCTACGGCAAGGCCTACTTCACCGACCGCCCCAACTACGACCGCACGGAGAAGGAAAAAACGTTTATCGAAGAAGGTAAAGCACTGGATTTGAGTAAGGTAAAGGAAGATAAGTTCACCACTTATATGCAGCGGCACTACCCCGGCCGCCGCTTCCGGTACCTGGAGGTGGGCTGCGGCCCCGGCTACACCCTCAAAAGCCTGCAAAGCCTGGGCTGGGAAACCCACGGCCTCGAAATAAGCGCCCACGCCGCCGAATACGCCCGCCACGAGCTGGGTCTGCCCGTGGTAACCGGCAACATCGAAACCACCGAAGACTTTCAGGACAGCCAGTTCGACCTCGCCTACCTCGGCGACGTGCTGGAGCACCTGCTGTCGCCGGCGGCGGCCATCCGTAAGTTTGGCCGCATCCTGGAGCCCGGCGGGCTGCTGGTGCTGGCCCTGCCGAGTGTCACTAATCTGCCGAGTATGCGCCTGGGCTTTGCGGCCTACAAGGCGTTGGGCCGCCAGCGCCGCATGGATATTCCGCCCTACCACCTCTACGAGTTCACGCCGAATACCATTCGCAAGATGCTGGTTAAGAACGGGTTCTCGGTGGTCGATTTGCTCAACCCGGTGAAGGCCCCGGCCAACATCCGCCTGGGCGGCAACGTGGTGGAGCAGGCCACCAAGCTCGGCACGCAGTACCCCACCTACTGGCTGAATAAGTTAACGGGCCGGTTTGGCGACCGCATGTTTGTGGTGGCCAGAAACGAGAAGTAGCGTAAGCTTCAGCTTGCGAGCGAGCGCAGCGAGCAGCTTGCGCGTGGCCCGGCCCCGCCTGCTCGCTGCGCTCGCAAGCTGAAGCTTACGCTACACTACATTTTGCGCAATGCCTTCCAAGCCCCGGTGCTCCACAGCGCTACACCAATCAGCACGGGCTGCATAAATAAGCGCCCCAGCCGCTTGCCATCTGTGTCGAGGCCAAAGGCCGACAGGTGCTGCGTGTACTGGTGAATATTACCCGGAAAAATAGCTGCGTAAAACGCCGCCAGCCCCAGTCCCAGGCGCACCCGGTTTTTCCCCTTTAGTAAAAGCAGCGCCAGCCCCAGGCTGATTTCGACCACGCCCGAGAGCAGCACCACGGTGTCTTTGCTCATGGGTACAAAATCGGGCACCTGGGCCTGAAAATCCTGGCGCACGAAGGTGAGGTGACCCGTGCCGGCCGCCACCATAAAGGTGCCCAGCAGGCAGCGGGCTACGTTTTGCAGCGTGGTGGTTTTGGGAGCGGGCAGGTTGGCGAGCTGGCGAAGGGTGGTTTCCATGCCGCTACATACGGCCCGCCGGCGGCCGGGGTCTGGCCTAGTATTCAGCTTACTGCCGCTACCCGCACCGGCTTGCCGTTGAAAATAACTTCCTCGCCCGCCCGCCGCCCGTGCAGGGCCACCGCCAGCGGCGCGGCCGCCGATACGGCCATAAACTCCTGACCCTCAGCCGTGGTCAGCCGCCCCGCGCTGATGCTTACGTAGAACAGCCCCAGGCTGGTGCTGGCCAGCGCGCCGGTGCGCACGGCGTCGCTGGCTAGTTCGGGGTTTATTTTTTGCAAGGTGGCCAGTAGCTGCTGGGCCTCGTGGAACTGGGCGGCGTGGCGGTCGCGCTCCTGCTGGGCCATGGCGCGGCCGGTTTCGTACTTGTCGCCGGCGCTGCTTTTGGTTTCGGAGTTGCTGGACTCTTGGGCGGCGGCCATGCCGGCGCGGGCCGCATCAAGGCGGGTTTGCACATAGGCAAGGCAGGCGGCGAGGCAGGCAGGTTTTTTAGGGGGCATCATTAGTCAAAACTAGCGCGGGTTTGGGGTTGGCGGGGCGGGCTACCGGCTTTTGCGCCGGCTGTCCGCTCGTTGCCAGCACGAGCGGCGCGGATAAGTGAGCACAAGCGGCGCGCACGACGAGCGGACAGCTGGCGCAAAAGCCGGCAGCCCGCCCCGCCCAGTGCCCTGCAAAAGCAATAGCTTTTCAGCATAAACTAGACCGAACCCGGCCGCTAGCCCCTGCGGGTGGCCTTCACCAAAAAACCAGGTCTACTTTAGCTTGTAGCGGCCGGCTCACCTTCGCCGGCGGCGCGGTTTTTATGCGTAATGTCTTTGTAGTATGCAGCTTGCTGGCTGTGAGCGGCGCGGCGCGGCCGGCCCTGGCCGCCGACCCTATTTACCAGGTGCGGGGGCAGGCCGTGAGCGTGCACACCAGCACGGTTAACCTGGAAATTCAGGTGTATGCGCCCGGCACGGTGCGCGTGTGGCGCGCGCCAATGGGCGCTAAGTTTCAGAAAACCAGCCTGTCGGTTATCAAAACCCCCGAGGCGGCGGCCAAGTTTGAAGTAACCGAAAGCCCTACTGAGCTGACTATCAAGACCAGCCGCCTGCGCGTGGTGCTGGATGTGCGCAGCGGGGCCGTGCGCTTCGCTACCCTAGCGGGGGCGTCGCTGCTGCGCGAGGCCGAGCCCGCCGACTCGCTGTTTACCCCGACCCTCGACGTGGGCAAGCCGTCGCACGTGGTGCGGCAGCGCTTTGCCCTTAGCCAGGGCGAGGGGCTGTACGGGCTGGGCCAGTTTCAGGATGGGGTGATGAACTGGCGCGGCCACCAGGTGAAGCTGCGGCAGAACAACCAGTTCGTGGCCAACCCCTTTCTGGTGTCCACGGCCGGCTACGGGGTGCTATGGGATAACTACTCGACCACCACGTTCCGCGACAACGCAGCGGGCGCGTCATTTGCCTCTGAGATAGGCGATTACATTGATTACTACTTCGTGTATGGCCCGGCCCTCGACGCCGTGGTAGCGGGCTACCGCGACCTCACTGGGCCGGCCCCGCTGTTTGGCAAGTGGGCGCTGGGCTTGTGGCAGAGCCGCGAGCGCTACAAAAGCCAGGACGAGCTGCTGGACGTGGTGAAGGAATACCGCCGCCGCAACGTGCCGCTCGACAACATTGTGCAGGACTGGCAGTACTGGGGCACCGACAACCACTACTGGAACTCCACCGAGTTTGGCAACCCCACCTTCCCCAAGCCCCAGGAAATGGTGGACCAGGTGCACGCCCTCAACGCCCACGTGATGATATCGGTGTGGCCGTCGTTTGGCGATAAAACGGCCATTTTTCAGGAGCTCAAGCAAGCTAATTTGCTGTACGACTTCAAGAACTGGCCGCCCGACGGCGGGGTGCGGGTCTACGATGCCTTCAACCCCAAGGCCCGTGATATTTACTGGAGCTACCTGAATAAGAACCTGTTTTCCAAGGGGATAGATGCCTGGTGGCTCGACGCCTCGGAGCCGGAGCAGTTTGACCGCGAGGGCCGGATGGACTCGACCCAAACCGCGCTGGGCAGCTTCAAAAGCGTGCGCAACGCCTTTCCGCTGGAGCACATCAAGGGCGTGTACACGCACCAGCGGGCCACTACTTCCGATAAGCGCGTGTTTATTCTGACGCGCTCGGCTTTTGCCGGGCAGCAGCGCT
The DNA here is from genome assembly GCF_030063445.1 of Hymenobacter sp. H14-R3. GTDB lineage: Bacteria > Bacteroidota > Bacteroidia > Cytophagales > Hymenobacteraceae > Hymenobacter. The sequence continues at coordinate 10,961 of NZ_JASITD010000014.1, forward strand.
ACGCGGCCGCCACTTGGTCGGGCGATATTCAGGGCAGCTGGGAGGTGCTGCGCAAGCAGATTTCGGGCGGTCTGAACTTCAGCATGGCCGGTATTCCGTACTGGACCACTGACATCGGGGGCTTTTTCACGGGTAAAACCTATCCGCTGGGCGTGGCCGACCCCGCGTTTCGGGAGCTGTACGTGCGCTGGTTCCAGTTTGGGGCGTTCTCGCCGCTGTTCCGCTCGCACGGCACCGATACGCCCCGCGAGATATATAAGTTTGGCGACAAAGGCGACTGGGCCTACGACGCGCAGGCCCGCTACGTGAACCTGCGCTACCGCATGCTGCCCTACCTCTACTCGCTGTCGTGGCGCGTCACCAACCAGGGCTACACTCTGATGCGCGGCCTGGCCATGGACTTTCCGCGCGACACCAAGGTGTACGGCATTGATAATCAGTACATGTTTGGACCGTCGCTGCTGGTAAACCCCGTAACGACGGCGCAGTACAGCCAGCGTACTTCGGATGGCAAACAGCCGGGCGCACTCGATTTCAGCACCATCAAAACTCAAAGCCAGTACCTGCCCGCCGGCACCGGCTGGTACGATTTCTGGACCGGCGAGCGCCTGCCCGGCGGCCAGACCGTGACGCGCCCCACGCCCATCGACGTGCTGCCGCTCTACGTGCGGGCGGGCTCCATCCTGCCCCTCGGCCCGGTAGTGCAGTACGCCACCCAGAAAACCACCGCCCCCCTGGAACTGCGCATCTACCCCGGTGCCGACGCCGATTTCACGCTTTACGAGGACGAAAACGATAACTACAACTACCAGAAAGGGGCCTACGCCACCATTCCGATGCACTGGGATGACAAAACCCAGCAGCTGACCATCGGCCGCCGCGCGGGCCGCTACCCCGGCATGGCTACGGCGCGCAGCTTCCGGGTGGTGTTTGTGAGCAAAGGCCAGGGCGCCGGCGACGGCCCTGCCACCGGCCCGGCCCGCCTGGTGCAGTACCAGGGCAACCCGGTGGCCGTAAGCCGTCGGTAGCGGCTGCGGGAGTAGGCAGCCGGCGCGGCCGGCCGCCTACTCCCGCAGCCACTGCGTGGCCCGGTACTCGCCCGCCCCAAAGAACAGCGTGAGTACTTCCTCTACCAGCTTGGGGCCGTTGGCGCTATTGGTGAAAATCAACAGGCTTTCCTGCTGGCCGGGCAGCGTCATAAAAAAGCCTTTAAAGTTGCCGTTGTCGCCCCACTGCCACTGCGCCAGCCCCCGGCTGGTGGTGGCCAGCCCCACGCCGCAGGCCCAGTCTATGTACGGGTCGGTGGCGGTGGCTGGCTGGCCGCAAGGGTTGGCGGGCGTGGCGGCCGTGCGCAGCAGTAGCGCGGTGGCCGGCTGCAACCCTTCGCCCGTGCGCAACGCTTGCAAAAAGCGGCTGTAATCGGTGGCCGTCGAGTAGAGGCTGAACCCCGCATTAGGCTCGGTAAAGTGGTCAATGGGCGCGGGCTTACCCACGCTATCGTGGCCGGCGCTGGCCGTGGTGGCAAACGACTCGCGCCACTTAAAGCTGCTGTTTTTCAGCCCTAACGGCTTAAATATCTCCTCCGTAGCCAGCGTTTCCAGCGGCTTACCAGTGATATGCTCCAGGGTTTTTTGCAAAAACGTGTAGCCCTCGCCCGAGTAGTTCCAGCAACTGTCGGGGGCGTACTTCAGCGCCAGGGCCGAGGCTTGCCAGCCGGGGCCGGTCGGGTTTTCGGACCAGTTGGGCAGGCCGGCCGTGTGCGCCAGCGCCATGCGCGCCGTGATGCGGGCGGCCCGCGGCTGGCCTTGCAGCCGGGGGTAGGCCGCGTATTGCAGCAGCGGCTTGTCGAGGTCGAGCAAGTGGCGGTCGAGCAGACGCAACGCCACGTAGGCCAGCATTTCCTTACCCAGCGAGGCCGCCTCGAACGTGGTAGTTGCCGTAACGGGCTGCTTGGTACCCGCTTCGCGCACCCCCAGGTTATAGGCTTCCACGGTTTTGCCTTTGGTATACACCACCTGCATGCCGGGCACGCCGTGGCGCTTGAGCAGGGTCGTAAGCTCGGCTGCTCGCTGCGCCAGGGCCGTTTGGCTCAGTAGGGTAAGCAGGAGTAGGAAGGGAATTCGCATAGGCCAGCAAGTTATCTGTTATCCGCGCTTGGTGTTTCTTGGGCGGCGGCCCTACCAGCGCAGGCGGCGGGGAGGTGGGCAGCGGGTTATAGCGAGCGGTTTTGTAGCTTGGTTAGCTCCTGCTCGTAGGAGGCAGTGGGGGTTTGCTGGGTGCGGGCCAAGGCTATTGCCTGGCGCTGCGCCGCCAGGGCCTCGTCATAGCGCTGCAACCGATAGAGCAAGTGGGCCAAGGTATCGTAGTGGGCGGCAACAGGGTTTAACTCCAGGGTGCGGCGGCTCCATAGCACGGCGGGCTGCAAGTAGGCCGCGCGGCGGGTGCCACTCTGGTACACTGACCACGCGGCGTTGTTCAGGGCCATGCTGTAGGTGACGGGCAGGTTCTGGGTAGCCTGCTGCGCTACGGTAAGCTGGCGTGCTAAGGTAGTGGCCTCTCTACTACGAGCCGAATCGGCCGAAATGCTCAGGTAATAGCGGTCATAGTACACCACGGCTTGACGTAGGTAATTGGCCGTGTCCTGGGTAGTGCGGTAAAAGGTTAGCATGTTGCTGGCGTAGGATTGCGCGCCCCGCTGGTAGTTGGGCAGCCAGCTAGTACGGGCTAAATCGGCACCTAAGGCCGCCAGACGGGCATTGTTGGTGTCAATGGCTTGGGCAAGTGTATTATTGATTATCAGCGTGTTAATCTGAATGCGCTGGGCTAGGGGCAGCACTTTGTAGAGGCTGTCCAGCAGCGGGCCGTTCAGGTGGGTAAGCTGGGAGGCCCGGCTAGTGAGCACGGGGCCGAATTCGAGAATGAACAACACCTCGGCGGCGCGGTCAAATTGCCTGGCTGGCAACTGCTGGGCGTAGGTGTCGAGCAGCGCCGGCTCTACCCACTGGCCTAGGGCCCGGCGCTTGCGCAGATAGCCCTGCAAAAAATCGGGCGACCGGTTGCCCTGGTCAAACCCGCGCCGGTAGTAGCCCAGGTTGTGGGGGTCGGCCGCCGCCTGGCGCACCGCCTGCATATCGTCCAGGTAGCGCGTCTCAGCCGTCGACTCGCCCCGGCTCCGATACAGCAAATCGCCTTCCGGAGTAAAGTAGAGATAGCTTGGGTAGCTCACCACCTGATACCGGCGCAACGCCGCCCCCAGCGCTTCGGCGCTGCCGAAGGCCACCTCTTTTACCAGAAACTTCTTGTTGAGCGCGGCCACCACGGCCGGGGCCTGCAAGCCCGTTGGCCGGCCCGCCGCAGAGGTACTGGCTGGCCGGCCGGTAGCGGTGAGCGGGGGGCTAAAGATGAGTAGCACCGGCTTGTGCTGCCGGCGGGCCTGCGCAAATACCTGGCGCACCGAATCCTTCTCGAACTTGATAACCTGCGCCCGCAACGAGCCCAGCGCACTCCAAAAGACCCAGAAGCATAGTACTGCGTATTTCATTGGTTATTGAGGTGGGTGCGCGGTAAAAATAAGCAGCACGCGGGGCACTGGCTGTTGGGTTGCCAGCGCACCACATCCGAATTAGTGCGCCTTCAGCCAGTTATCGCCCACGCCCACTTCCACTTCCAGCGGTACGCCGCGGGGCAGCAGCAGCGCGGTGGTCATCAGCTCGCGGATTTTGGGGGTGATGTAGTCCACTTCCTCGCGCACGGCGTCGAACACGAGTTCGTCGTGCACTTGCAGTATCATCTTGGTACCCAGCTTCTCACGCGCCAGCCAGTCGTTGATATTTATCATGGCCAGCTTGATGATGTCGGCGGCCGTGCCCTGGATGGGGGCGTTGATGGCGTTGCGCTCGGTGTAGCCGCGCAGCGTGGCGTTGCGCGAGTTGATGTCGCGCAGGTAGCGGCGGCGCTTGAGCAGGGTTTCGGCGTATTCGAGCTCGCGGGCGCGGTTGATGCTGTCGTCCATAAACTGCTTCACGCTTGGGAATTCCTGGAAATAGGTGTCGATGATTTCCGTGGCCTCCTTGCGGCTGATGCCGATGCGCTGGGCCAGCCCAAACGCCGAAATGCCGTAGATGATGCCGAAGTTCACGGTCTTGGCCTTGCGGCGCATCTCGCTATCTACTTCAGTAAGAGGCACATGAAAAACCTTGCTGGCGGTGCTGGCGTGCACGTCCTGCCCCAGCCGGAAGGCCTCAATCATGGTTTTATCGCCCGAAAAATCGGCCATGATGCGCAGCTCTACCTGCGAGTAGTCGGCGGCGAGCAGCACGTGGTTTTCGTCGCGCGGCACGAAGGCCTTGCGGATTTCGCGGCCCTTCTCGGTGCGGATGGGGATGTTCTGGAGGTTGGGGTTGGTGCTGCTGAGGCGGCCGGTGGCCGTTACGGCCTGGTTGAAGCTGGTGTGCACGCGGCCATCGACGGGGCTCACGAGTTGGGGTAGGGCCTCGACATAGGTGCTGCGCAGCTTGCTGAGCTGGCGGTACTCCAAAATGAGGCCGGCGATGGGGTTGTCGGCCGCCAGCTGGCTCAGAATTTCCTCGCCGGTAGCGTACTGGCCGGTCTTGGTTTTCTTGATTTTGCCCTTGCCGATGTCCATTTTGTCAAACAGCACCTCGCCGAGCTGCTTGGGCGAGCCGATGTTGAACTCCTGGCCGGCTTCGCGGAAAATCTGCGTTTCCAGCTCCTGCACGTAGCCTTGCAGCTCGGCCGAGTACTCGCCCATTGCCACCGAGTCGATGCGCACACCCTCAAACTCCACGTCGGCCAGCACGGGCACCAGCGGGTTTTCCACGTCATTGAGCAGGCCCAGCAGGCCCAGCTCTTGCAGCATGGGCTCGAACACGTGGCGCAGCTGCAAGGTCACGTCGGCGTCTTCGCAGGCGTAGTCGCTCACGGCGGCCGGGGCGAGGTCGGCCATCGTTTTCTGGTTCTTGCCCTTGGGCCCGATGAGGTCCGTGATGGGCACCGGCGAGTAGTGCAGGTAGGTTTCGGCCAGCACGTCCATGTTGTGGCGCATGTCGGGCTCGATGAGGTAGTGCGCCAGCATGGTATCGAAGAACGGCCCCGCAATGCGCACCTGGTAGTTCTTGAGAATCAACAAGTCATACTTAATATTCTGGCCGATTTTCAGGATGGTGTCGCTTTCCAAAAACGGCCGGAACTCGTCCACCACCGCTTGCGCCGCCGCGGTGTCTTCCACCGGCACGGGTACGTAGTAGGCCTCGCCGGCCAGCCAGCAGAAGCTCATGCCCACCAGCCGCGCTGTTTGGGTGTTGAGGCCCGTGGTTTCGGTGTCGAAACTTACTTCGGCCTGCTGCAACAGGAAGTCCAGCAGTGACTTACGCAGCTCTGGCGTATCGACCAAGTGGTAGTTGTGGGGCACGTCGGCCAGCGTTTTGCGCGGGCCGGTGTAGTACTCGCCGGCCTCCTCACCTTTCTCAAATTCGCCATTCTCGGCGGCATTGATAACCGCCCCGCTGCCCTCGCCAAACAGCGAGCCCTGCGCGCTCGGCGCGGCCACCTTGGGCCTACGCGCCCCGCGGCCCACCGGCGCGGCCGGGCCGGCCGGCCCGGCGCTGGGTGCGGCGGCGCTGCCGCTGCCCAGCACCCGCGCCGCCAGCTGCCGAAACTCCAGGTCGTCAAACAGTTGCCGCAGCTGCGCCTCGTCGGGCGCGTCCAGGGTCAGGGCCTCGGGCTCGAAGTCGATGGGCACGTTCACGTGAATGGTGGCCAGCTCCTTGCTCAGCAGGCCCTGCTCGGCGAAGTTGCGCACGTTTTCCTGCTGCTTGCCCTTGAGCTGGTCTACGTTGGCAATCAGGTTTTCGACCGAGCCGTACTTTTGAATCAGCGTCTTGGCCGTTTTCTCGCCAATGCCGGGGATGCCGGGAATGTTGTCGCTGGCATCGCCCTGAAGACCCAGAATATCAATGACTTGCTCCACGCGCTCAATCTCGAAGCGGGCCAGCACGTGGGCCACGTCGAGCACCTCGGCCGCGTTGCCCATGAAGGCGGGCTTGTAGATTTTGATGCGCTCGGTCACCAGCTGGCAGTAGTCCTTGTCGGGCGTCATCATAAACACGTCGAAGCCATGGGCCTCGGCCCGCTGCGCCAGGGTGCCAATCACGTCGTCGGCCTCAAAGCCCGCCATCATCAGAATGGGAATATGAAAGGCACTGATAATCTGCTTGATGTACGGAATGGCCGTGCCGATATCCTCGGGCATGGCCTGGCGTTGCGCCTTGTAGGCCGGAAACTGCTCGTGCCGAAACGTCTTGCCCGCGTCGAAGCACACGCCGATGTGGGTGGGTTTTTCCTTGAGCAGCACTTCCACCAGCGTGTTGGTGAAGCCCAGGATGGCCCCCGTATTCAGCCCCTTCGAGTTGATGCGCGGGTTCTTGGAAAAGGCAAAGTGCGAGCGATAGATGAGGGCAAATGCGTCGAGCAGGAAAAGCTTGGGGGCGGGGTCGGCGGCGGTATCGGACATAGGTAGGGGCAAAGGTCGGGGCGGCAGGCTGCGCGGGGCTAAGCTAGCTCTACGATTACCCAACAAAAAAGCCGGACGTTGCCGTCCGGCTTCTGCTGTTTTCGTAGTATTCGCCGGAGCCTAGAAGTTAGGCGACAGTGAGTACTTGTGGTAGAAATCATCAATGATTTGCACCGCTTCGCTGGCATCGTCCACAATGTGCACGAGGTCCAGGTCTTCGGCCGAGATGTTGCGCTCGTCGCCCAGCATCACGTTTTTAATCCATTCGAAGAGGCCGCCCCAGTAGGCCGAGCCCACGAGCACAATGGGGAAACGACCGATTTTTTTGGTCTGAATGAGCGTGAGGGCCTCAAACAGCTCGTCGATGGTGCCGAAGCCGCCGGGCATGCCCACGAAGGCCTGCGCGTACTTCACAAACATCACCTTGCGCACAAAAAAGTAATCGAAGTTGATGCACTTATCCTGGTCGATGTAGATGTTGTGCGTCTGCTCGAAGGGCAGCTCAATGTTGAGGCCCACCGATTTGCCACCCTCGGCGCGGGCGCCCTTGTTGCCGGCTTCCATAATGCCGGGGCCGCCGCCCGTGATGACGCCGTAGCCGTGGCGCACCAGTTTGGAGGCGATTTCCTCGGCCATCTGGTAGTACTGGTTATCGGGCTTGGTGCGGGCCGAGCCGAAGATGCTTACGCAGGGGCCGATTTTGGACATCTTCTCGAAGCCTTCCACAAACTCGGCCATCACCTTGAAAATCTGCCAGCTATCGGCGATTTTAATCTCGTTCCAGTCCTTGTCCACGAAGGCCTTGCGGATGCGCTGCTCGTCGGGGTCCTGGCCGGTTTTGGCCACGCCGCCGTTCTGCTGGCGCAGCTCCGTGATGCTGGTCAGCTTGTTATCGTTTACGTTGGGCTGCACAATGGTCTTGCCGGAGCCCGCGTTCAGGCTATCGTCGGAAGACTTGGTCTTGCTGGTTTTCTTAAGTTTTGACATAATGCCAGGGTGGGGAAAAAACGAAACCGCCCCGGCTCGATGAAGCGGGGCGGCCAAAAGTAGGGGCGCGAAGATAAGCGAGTAGCGCGAAGCTTCCGCTTCGCGCTACTTCGCCCTTATCGCAATAACGGGGTCGAGGTTGGCGGCCATTACGGCCGGGATGATGCCGGCCAGAATACCGATGCCCACCGATACCAGCAGGCCCAGCGAGATGTTGCCGAAGCTCAGGGTGAGGGCCAGCGCATCTTGCGGCACCAGCGTAATGAGCCACACCAGAAAGATGCCCGAGGCCCCGCCCAGCAGGCACAAAAACACGGCCTCGAACAAAAACTGGAACAGGATAAAGTAGTTTTTGGCCCCCAATGATTTCTGAATGCCGATAATGTTGGTGCGCTCGCGCACCGACACAAACATGATGTTGGCAATGCCGAAGCCGCCCACTACCATAGCAAACGAGCCGATGATGGCCCCCGCTATCCCAATGACGCTGAAGAGCTTGCCAATCATATCGGCCAGCATTTCGGGGCGGTTGAGGGCGAAGTTGTCTTCCTCGCGGGGCTTGAGGCCCCGGATAATGCGCATGTCGCCCTGCATCTCGGCCTCCAGGTTGAGCAGGCCGGGGTCGTCGTCGCGGCCCTTCACGGCCAGCATCGGCGAGGGGCCGCTCATGCCGGTGCTGCTCATGGCAAAGATGCTGGCAAACGCGCCGAACGGAATGAGGCAGTTGGCGTCGTTGCTGGGCGTGTCGAGCAGCTTTTTGCCCTCCTTTTTCATCACCCCAATCACCGTGAAGTAGCGGCCGTGGGTCTTGAACTGCCGGCCCACGGGCTCGCCCAGCGGGTAGAGGTTTTCGGCAATGGTGGCCCCGATGATGGCCACCGGCCGGCCGCCGTCCATTTCCTGCTGCGTAAAATAGCGCCCCACCTCAATGGGCATGCTCGATACGTTGCGGTAATCGTAGCTTACGCCTTGCAACGTGCAGTCGCTCACCGAGTTAATGCCGTCTTTGAGGGTGTTGCCGCCCTTGGGCACGAAGATGGCTACGCCCTTTTGGCTGGTGGCGGGCAGCATGCGCTGCAACTGCCGAAACTCGCGCACCGTGGGCACGGGCCGGTTGAAATACTTCCACCAGGGCCGGTCGGAGTCGAATACCCAGGGCCACTTGCCCACGTACACCACCTTGTCGCCCAGGAAGTTCATGCTGCTACGCACGTTCGATTCCAGCGAATCGACGACCATGAACACGGCGATGATGGAGAAAATACCTACCGTGACGCCCAGCAGCGACAGGATGGTGCGCAGCAAATTGGCCCGCAGTGCCTGCCAGGCAAAGGCGAAGCTCTCAAGCACGAGGCGAATGGTGAGGAACATAGGAATGTAGGGTAAGCTTTGACTACGCCGTCTTTCAGCTGGCTTGCCAGGACCGGAAGGTACCAACTCGCCGGAAAATTACTGCAGTATTGGCAGTTAGCCCGAACTAAGTTGGTAAGCTCAAGCTTACCCTTAAAAAAAAGCGTACCTTTGCCCCCCGAATTTTCGGTAACTTCCCCCTAGTACTGCCCATCATGGCGATGAAACTGCATGAGTTCAAGTTTGAACTCCCCGAAGAGCTGATTGCCAGTCACCCTGCCCGCCACCGCGACGAATCGCGCCTGATGGTGGTACACCGCGCCACCGGCCAGATTGAGCACAAGATGTTCAAAGATTTGCTCGACTACTTCGTGGAGGGCGACGTCTTCGTTTTCAACGACACCAAAGTATTTCCGGCCCGCATGTATGGGCAAAAAGAGCGCACCGGTGCTCAAATTGAAGTGTTCCTGCTTCGCGAACTCAATAAGGAGGGCCGCCTCTGGGACGTGCTCGTGGACCCGGCCCGCAAAATTCGGGTGGGCAACAAGCTGTACTTCGGTGAGTCGGATATCGTAGCCGAGGTCATTGACAATACCACCTCGCGCGGCCGCACCATCAAGTTTCTGTTTGATGGCACCGACGAGGAGTTCCGCAAGGCGTTGCACGAGCTGGGCGAAACCCCCGTGCCCAAGGAAGTGCTGAAGCGCGAAACCGAGCCCGCCGACAAAGAGCGCTACCAAACCATTTTTGCCGAGAACATCGGTGCCGTGGCCGCCCCGAGCGCCGGCCTGCACTTTTCGCGCGAGGTGATGAAGCGCATGGAAATCAAGGGGATAGAGAAAGCCTACGTGACGCTGCACGTGGGCCTGGGCACCTACCGCAACGTCGATGTGGAGGACCTTACCAAGCATAAGATGGACTCGGAGCAGTTCTTCGTGAACGCCGACGCGGTGAAGGTGGTCAACAAGGCCATGGACACCAAGAAGCAGATTTGCGCCATCGGCAGTACTACCGTGCGCGCCCTCGATGCCTCGGTGTCGGCCAACAGCCGCATTAAGGTGACCTCAGGCTGGAACGACAAGTTCATCTACCCGCCCTACGAGTTCAAAATTGCCGATTCGCTGCTCACCAACTTCCACCTGCCCGAAAGCACGCTGGTAATGATGGCCTCGGCCTTCGCCGGCTACAAGCTGATGATGGAAGCCTACCAGGAAGCCATCAAGGAGAAGTACCGCTTCTTCGCCTACGGCGACGCGATGCTGATTCTGTAAGTGAATAAATGAGTAAATGAGTAATGGCTCGGCTTCCTTGGGAAGCCGGGCCATTTTGCGTTCTGCTTCAGCGGCTTTGCTACCTTCGCCCGCGTCAATTTTTACCGACCCATGCCCCTGCCTCCTCTCCCTTCGCCGGATAATTTACTCACTTACACAGCTACTCATTTACAGCCCCGCTACGCCATCATTGTGGCCGGCGGCAGCGGGCTGCGCATGGGGGCCGACCGGCCCAAGCAGTTTTTGCTGCTGCGCGGCGAGCCGGTGCTGCTGCACACGCTGCGGCGCTTTGCCGAGCCCGCGCTGGGCGTGGCCCAGCTGGTGGTAGTGCTGCCGGCTGACCAGTTGGCATATTGGCAGCAACTAATTGAGCAGTATACGATTACTATACCGCACCAGCTAGTAGCGGGTGGAGCCACGCGCTGGGCCTCGGTAAAGGCCGGACTGGCCGCGCTGCCCGCCGACGCGTCTGCCGACGCCCCCACCGGGGCGCTGGTAGCCGTGCACGACGGCGTGCGCCCGCTCATTACGCCCGCCATTATTGAGGCGGCCTACCAGGCGGCCGCCCAGCACGGCGCGGTGGCCGTGGCGGTGCCCCCCAAAGACTCGGTGCGGATGCTGGGCGCGGCCGGCTCGTCGCCGCTCGACCGCCGCCGCCTGCGCCTCATGCAAACGCCCCAAACCTTCGACCTGGCCCTGCTGCGCCGCGCCTACCGCCTGCCCGAAATGTCCACCTTCACCGACGACGCTAGTGTGGTGGATGACCTGCACCCCGTGCAGCTGGTGGAGGGTGACTACCGCAACCTCAAAATCACCACGCCCGAGGATTTGCTGCTGGCCGAAGCGTTAATCGCAGATTCAAACGGATTTAACTGATTTCGCAGATACGGGGCTGGCGCCCCTGGCTACGCTAATCGAATTACGACTACCCTACTTTTCACTGTAGTAGAGTAGAATTGTAAGCTCGATTAGCGTAGCCAGGGGCGCCAGCCCCGTATCTGCGAAATCAGTTAAATCCGTTTGAATCTGCGGTCCGGTTATTTCAGGTAGATGGTGCGGGTGTGGCCGTTGATGGTGACGGAGGCAATGTTATCGCAGGCAGCGGTGCCGATGGGGTCGTAGTCGAGCAGCATGGTCTTCTCCTTGGAATTGGTGATTTGGACGGTGCCGGCCACGAAATGCCGGGCGCAGCCCACGGCAAACTTCTTGATGAGCGGGCGCTGGATGGCGGCGTTGTAGCTGATGTTGCGGCGGTTGGTGCCCGTGAGCGTGCCCGTGATGCTGTAGGCATCGTCGAGGATAGTGCGGGTGCCGAAGCCGGCCGTGCGGGCGTAGTGGCGCGTGGAAGTCCAAGCTGTGGTGCCGCCGTTGTTGGCGAAGATGATGCTGGCGTTTTGCACGCTCAGGTCAAACGAGCCGCCGCCCAGGTTGGTGATGACGCGGGTGCCCAGGTGCTGGTTATCGTTGACGAAGTAGTTGGTGCGGTTGATGGTGACCACCGCGCCGGCCTGGCGATAGGGCCCGCTAAACACGGCCGTGAGTACGCCGCGGCGGTAGCGGCCATCGGGGCACAGGCAGTTGGTGGGGCCAAAATCGAGGGTGAGCGTGCGGGTGGCGGCGTCGTAGCTGCGCTTGGCGCAGCCCGCGAGCAGGCCTTGCAGCTCGGTGGCGTCGGCCACGGGGGCGCTGGCCGCGGCGGTGGCATCCTGGGGGGCGGCGGCCTCCACGAGGTCGGCAGTGGCGGCGTTTTCCTCATCGCCGAGGCCGGCATCCTGGGCCGAGGTTACGTCCTCGGCCACCACGTCGGCGCGGTGGCAGGCGGTGGCAAGCAACAGGCCGCTGGCCAGAGCGGCCAGGGCGAGGGTGCGGAGGGGAGTAGCGTGGCGCATAGGAGAGCGGTAAAACAGGAGAGGTTAAGGAGTTACACCCACTCAGAGCGGCAGTCTTCCCCAGAGTTTAATGCGCGCTGAAAATAAAATCGTTGGGCTACCTCGACAGCTTCCGCACCGCTTTTGCTGGTAGTCAGCGCCTTAGCGGAAATCGGCAACTATTAGCTAAGATGTTCGTAATCAGGGTTATTAACGCTCATTTCCTTTTCCCAACTCCTATGTTTCGCTCCACTTTGCCCCTGCTTGGGGCCTGCCTGCTTGCCCTAAGCTCGTGCGGCTCCAGCACCGATACTGCCAGTACCACTACTACTCCCGGCGCCGCCGCCGACTCGCCGACCGCCCCAATGGGCGCGCCCGCCGCCGATAGCTCGGCTACGGCCATGGCCCCCATGGCGGGTAAGGCCGACCCCAACGGCCCCACGGCCCCCCACGCCGACGATAAGGAATTTATGATGTCGGCCGCTCACTCTGACCAGAATGAGATGCAGTTCAGCAAAATGGCTCTGGCCAAGGGCGTGACGGGGATGACCAAAACCTACGCTGAAAAGATGATAGCCGACCACACCAAAAGCACCGCCGCCCTCAAGCCCATTGCGGCCAAAGCCGGCGTAACACTGCCCACCGACATGGATGCCGACCACAAAGCCATGGCCCCGATGATGGAAAAGCTGAGCGGAAAGGCCTTCGAAGACAAGTACAACGCCCAGATGGTAACCGACCACCAGAAAACGGCCAACACCATGGCCGCTCATCAGCAAATGACTAAAAATGCTGCTTTGCAGAAGTTTATCACCAACACGCTGCCCGTAGTAGAAAGCCACCTCTCGATGGCCGACAAGGATTCTAAAATGAAGATGTAGTAACCGGCCCAGCGCCCTGGCACCACGGCTTAGGCCCGCAAAAAGCCGCTTCGGAAAGTCCGGAGCGGCTTTTTTGTGGGCGGGCGGCTACATTTAGTCGTCCATCAGTAGCACGCTATGAACCAGCCCGATACCGCCCTCGACCACCACGACCGCACCGAGTTTCAGCTGGAGCGGCTGATTCTGTTTACCGATGCCGTGTTTGCCATCGCCATCACGCTGCTGGCCATCGAAATCCGGTTTCCGGAGCTGCACGGCCTGCCTACCGATGCCGACATCTGGCGCGGCCTGGGCGCGCTGGCCCCCAAGTTTATGGGCTTCCTCATTGGCTTTGCCATCATTGCCCAGTACTGGACGGCCCACCACCGCATCTTCCGCTTCGTGCGCAACTACGATACCAAGATGCTGTGGCTCAATATGTTATTTTTGCTGTTTATTGTGCTCATGCCGTTTTCGTCGGGCTTATTCAGCTCCTTCGGCATTGTGCGGGCGGCTTTTATCATCTACGCCATCAACATTATGCTGGCGGGCCTGGCGCAGGTACTGCTGCTGCGCTACCTGCTGGCCCCGGCCCACGCCCTCATCTTGCCCGAAGACCGCACCCACCCCGACCTCGATACCTGGCGGCCGCTGGTGGCAGTGGCGGGCTTTGGGGCGGCCACGCTGGTGGTGCTGCTGCTGCCCAGCCGCAGCCCGTTATCGCTGCTCATTCCGTTTACCTCGCTGCTCACGCTGCCTTTTTCGTGGCTGCACCGGCGGCGGCATCGTACGCACCTGGCCGGCTTGCAGCCTGCGGGTGAGGTAGCAGTTAGCTGAGGGGCAACTGAGCCCACCCAACGGCGCTGCATGGCCCCATCTACTCGCTTCCCGCGCCCACCTCTTGTACGCAAAAGCCCCCGCGTTTCACAACGCGGGGGCTTTTATTAAAAGCTTGATTAGCAATTACTTAGATACCACAGCCTCGCCGGCTTCGCTGAGGCGGATGCTCATGTGCGAGGCATGATAGCGCACCTGGCCATCTTGCAGCATCAGGAGCTGCGGCGACTGGTGCTCGACGCCCAGCTCGCTGGCAATCTGGCCCGAGATGGGGCGGAAGCGCAGCAAGTCGAGGTAGTAGATGGCCGTGTCGGCGGGCAGGGAAGCATCGGGCCACTGGCGCTCAATCTTCGACTTGGCCGCCGCGCTGATAGAGCAGGTAGTGCTGTGCTTGAAGATGATAACCGGGTGCTCGTGCGATTCTTGCACCAGTGCTTGTAGCTGCTCAGATTCGGTAAGGGGAAGCCAGGGGGTAGCCATATTAAAGGGAAAAGTTGAATACGGAGGAGAAGGCCAGCCAGCCAAGCGGCCGTGCTGCCAGGCCCTTTAACCACGTAGCGAGGCCTTGGGTTCGCGGGCAGCGCGGCGGCGCAGGCCCGGAAACTTTTTCTGGCTGACGCGCGGCGTGCCATCGCGGCCGAAGCGCGGCTCGCGGGCGGGGTGGGGCCGGGCGGCGGCGCTGCCCAGGCTGGCGGGGTCGAGGTGGCTGTCTTTGTAGGGCGCTACTACGCGGCGGGCGTCGCGCTGGGCCTGGCGCTCGGCGGCGCGCTGCTGGGCCGGGGTGGTGGGCGCTATCTGGGCGGGGGTGGTGGCCAGCAGCAGGCCCACGAGTAAGTAGGTAAGCATGAGTACAATGCGAAAAGTGGCTACTCGCCGGGCGCGGACTGCGTGGGGTCGGGCCTGGGTACGGGCGTTTTTTTATCCTTGCTTTTCTTGGGCTGGGGGGCTGGCTCGGGTTCGGGCTCGGTGGGCTCGGGCTTGGGAGCTATTGCTTTGGTGCTCTTGGCTTTGGGCGGCGGGTTGGTGGGCTCGGCGGCGGGTGGGCCGGGGTCGGGGCCGGTATCGAGGGCGGGGTCTAGGGGCTGGTCTTTTTCCTTCTTGTCGCTGTTACGGGGCGCGTCTTTGCCGTGGTCGGTGTGGCCCTTTTTGCGCAGCTTGCGGTTTTCGGTGCTGGCTTCGCGCGGGGTGAGGGGGCGGGTATCGTAGTGGTGCAGCTTGTGGCCATTGTACTGCATCCGTTGCAGGCGGCTGCGCTTGAGCAGGCCCGTTTTGGTATTATAGGTGTTGCCCAGCATGTCCTCAATCGACTTGTTTTTGTCCGATAAGCTTTTGGCGTCATCGGCGGCGGGTGGGGCACCGGGGTCGGTGGTGCCGTCGGCGCTGGTGGCTTCGGCGGCTTTCAGTGAGGTGCCCTTGCGGCGGGCTTTCTCGGCGGCCTTTATGCGGGCCTTGGTGCTCGACGTCATGGGCGGCGTGCCCAGCCGGTGGGGGTGAAACACGGAGTCGTACACCGCGCAGCCGCTCAGCAGCCACAGCGGCAGCAGCAGGACAACGCAAACGGGCAGCTTCTTTAAAAACTTCACAGCAAAGAGATTGGGCCGGGCAACGGGCAATATACAAACCACGCACCCCGGCTAGTAGTCGCGCAGGGCCCGCAGCTGCTCACGCAGCCGCTGCTGGGGCAAAAAGTCGGCCTCCAACTGCGGCGCAAACGGCACGGCCGTGTCGAGGGCAGCCACGCGGCGCACCGGCGCGTCGAGGCTGGCGAAGCAGTGCTCGGCAATCCAGGCCGCGATTTCGCCGCCCAGGCCGCCAGCCAGCGTGTCTTCGTGCAGAATGAGCACGCGGCCGGTTTTGCGCACCGAGCGGCCCACGGCCTCGGTATCCCAGGGCAGCAGCGTGCGCAGGTCGATGATATCAGCCTGCACGTCCAGCTCTTTGCAAGCCGCCAAGGCCCAGTGCACGCCCAGACCGTAGGTGATGATGCTCAGGTCGTTGCCTTCCTGGGCCAGCGCCGCCTGGCCGATGGGCGTGGTATAGTACGCCGCCGGCACCGGCCCGCTCAGCGAGCGGTACAGCAGCTTGTGCTCGAAATACAGCACCGGGTTGGGGTCTTCAAAGGCGGCGCAGAGCAGGCCCTTGGCGTCGTGCGGGTTGCTGGGGTACACCACTTTCAGGCCTGGCACATGGGTAAACCACGCTTCGGTGCTTTGCGAGTGAAACGGCCCGGCGGCCGTGCCCGCGCCGGTGGGCATGCGCACCACCACGTCGGCGTTCTGGCCCCAGCGGTAGTGGCTCTTGGCTAAGTTGTTGACAATCTGGTTGAAGCCGCAGGTCACGAAGTCGGCAAACTGCATCTCGACCATGCTCTTCTTGCCCCGAATGCTCAGCCCCAGCCCCGCCCCCACAATGGCCGACTCGCAGAGCGGCGTGTTGCGCACGCGCCCCTTGCCAAACTCGGCCACGAAGCCCTCCGTTATCTTAAACACGCCGCCGTACTCGGCAATGTCCTGGCCCATAAGCACCAGCTCGGGGTAGCGCTCCATGCTCTGGCGCAGGCCCTGCGAAATAGCGTCGATGAAGCGCTTTTCGGGCACCGGGCCATCGGCAGCCGGCTCAGTAAGCGGCTGCACGAAAGGCTGATACATATCGGCCAGCTCGGTGGCCGTGTCGGCCACCGGCGCGGGGGCAGCTTCGGCTTCCTGCCAGCCTTTTTCTATCTCCTGCTTGATGCTTTCGCGGGTTTGCGCCTTGGCCGTTTCGCTGAGAATGCCCTCGGCCAGCAGCCACTTTTCGTAGTTCTCGACCGGGTCTTTGGTGGCCCACTCCTGCATGAGTTCGGCGGGCACGTACTTGGTGCCGCTGGCCTCCTCGTGGCCGCGCATCCGGAAGGTGAGGGCCTCCACTAGCACGGGGCGCGGGTTTTGGCGCAGGTCGGCGGCCAGGGTGGCTATTTTGTCATACACCTCCAGCACGTTGTTGCCGTCTACCTGCACGGCCTCCATGCCGTAGGCGGGCCCTTTATCCACAAACGACTTGAACCGAAACTGCTCGTTGCTGGGTGTGCTGAGGCCGTAGCCGTTGTTTTCGATGAGGAAAATAACCGGCAACTGCCACACCGCCGCCACATTGAGCGCCTCATGAAAGTCGCCCTCGCTGGCCCCGCCATCGCCCGAATACGTGAGCGTTACGCGGGGCTGCTTGTCGAGCACGTCGGCCAGGGCAATGCCGTCGGCCACGGCCAGCTGCGGGCCCAGGTGCGAAATCATACCCACAATGTGGTGCTCGTTGGTGCCGAAATGGAAGCTGCGGTCGCGGCCCTTGGTGTAGCCCGTGGCCTTGCCCTGCCACTGCGCAAACAAGCGCCCCAGCGGCACGCCGCGCCCCGTAAACACGCCCAGGTTGCGGTGCAGCGGCAAAATGTACTCATCGGCATTGAGCGCCAGCGTGCTACCCACCGAAATGGCCTCCTGCCCGATGCCCGAAAACCACTTGGTTACCTTGCCTTGGCGCAGCAAAATCAGCATTTTTTCCTCAATCATGCGCGGCTTCAGCAGTTCGCGGTACAGGCGCAGTAGCAGGTCGTTGGAGTAGTCTTTGCGGTCAAAAATCATGAGCGTTGGGGGGCGGGTTGGGGGTGGCAAAGGTAGCGGCGGGCGGCAGCTAGCTGCCCGCACGGCACAACGTGGGCTGTACGTATTTTAATGTAAGCGGCGGCGGGTCCGCTGGCCCACCGGCCGGCCTCGCCGCCCGCCGCGCTACTTGTCTCATTTTACCGTTGGGCGCTAGCCACAGAAGTGCCTATTCAAAAGGGCTCGAAGCCCGCCAGGCAATAGCCTGCCACCGCTATGTAGTAGGCATGCACACCTTTTTGGGGGTGGCGCTGTTAAGTTTGTCAAACCAGCCACTTGCTGGCCCGACCCGCCCTGCTATGATTCATTTTCAGGAATTTACCCTGCCCAACGGCCTGCGCTGCCTGGTGCACGAAGACTTTGCCACCCCGCTGGCCGTGCTCAACATCCTGTACGATGTGGGCTCACGCGATGAAAGCCCCGACCGCACGGGTTTTGCTCATCTGTTTGAGCATCTGATGTTTAGCGGCTCGGTAAACATTCCGAGCTACGACGAGCCGCTGCAAAAAGTGGGGGGCGAAAACAACGCCTTCACCTCGCAGGACATTACTAACTACTACCTCTCGCTGCCGGCCGCCAACATCGAAACCGGCTTCTGGCTCGAAAGCGACCGCATGCTGGACCTGGCGTTTTCGGAGAACGGCCTCGACGTGCAGCGCAAAGTGGTGGTGGAGGAGTTCAAGCAGAACTACCTCAACCAGCCCTACGGCGATGTTTGGCTGAAGCTCAAGCCCTTGGCCTACCAAAACCACCCCTACCAGTGGAACACCATCGGCAAGGAAATCAGCCACATCGAAGAGGCCGAGATGGCCGACGTGCGCGCCTTTTTTCGCCAGCACTACGCGCCCCAAAACGCCATTCTGGTAGTGGCCGGCGCCGTGGCGTTTGAGGAGGTTAAGCGCTTGGCGGAGAAGTGGTTTGGCCCCATTGCTGGCGGCGAGCGCCCGCTGCGCCAGCTGCCCCAGGAGCCCGCCCAAACCGAAGCGCGCCGCGCCGAGGTAACGGCCGCCGTGCCCCTCTCGGCTCTCTACAAAGCCTACCACATGCCCGCTCGCCTCGACCCGCGCTACCACGCCATCGACCTGCTGAGCGACTTGCTGGGCCGGGGCAAAAGCTCGCGCCTGCATCAGCGCTTAGTAAAAGAGCTTCAACTATTTAACAACGTATCGGCATCCGTAACGGGGGCCCTCGACCCCGGCCTGTTTGTGGTGAGCGGCAAGCTCAACGCCGGCGTGGCCCTCGCAGATGCCGACCGCGCCGTGGAGGCCGTGGTAGCCGAGCTGCTGCGCGACGAAGTGCCCGCCGACGAGCTGCAAAAAGTAAAAAACCAGGCCGAAGCGGGCCTGGTCTTTGGCGAAATCGAGTTGCTGAACCGCGCCCTGGCCCTGGCCATCGGTAAGCTGCTCGGCAACGCCAACCTCGTAAACGAGGAACCCGCCCAGCTGCAAGCCGTAACCCCCGCCGACCTGCGCGCCGCCGCCGAGCTGGTGCTGCGCCCCGAAAATTGCAGCACGCTTTACTACCAGGCCGCCGAGTAACTACTTGTTTTTTAATTAAATAATTAAAAAAGGCCCGTCGCAAGGGATTGCGACGGGCCTTTTTGGTTACCTCGGATTGGCTACTTCACGGTGCCGAGCGTGGTGCGGGTGCGGGCGGCACCTTGGGGCGCGGGGCCGTCGTAGGGGGGCGTGTTTTTGCCGTTGTCCCGCACGTTTACCGGTTCGCCGGGGGCGGCGTACACGTTGTTGCCCTGGCCATTGTTGTTGGTGCCGCGCAGCGGGTCGGCGGCGCGGGCGGCGGGCGTGGTATTGGGCACCATGCGGGGGGCCGGCTTGCGGGCCGGGCTGGCCTTGGGCTTGGTTTGGGCACTGGCTACCTGGGGCACGCCCGACAGGGTTAGCGCCGCTGCGCCCAGCAGGGGTAGGCAAAGGCTACGAAAGGATGACATAAGATTCTGATAATGAAGTTGGAAATGCCCGGCACAACTGCCCGGCCGGGCTGCCTCTTCATACGCAAAGCGGCCACGAAAGGCTAGCTTCCGTGGCCGCAGCAGTGTAGGCAGAAAAAAGGGAGAAAAGCGGGCGGCTAGCGCCGGGTGGTGATGGTGGTGCTGGCTACCTCGCGGCGCAGGGGCCGGCCGTTGTAGTCGGTGGTTACGCCGTGGCCTACCTGGTTGATGGGCATGCCGGGGGCCACCGACAGGTTGGCGGTGGGGCGGTGCGCCGCGGTGTTATCACCGGCGGCTACGGGCTCGTCGCCCCAGCCGTTCCAACTGGTGCTGCTGGCGGTGGCGGGTACCTGGGCGGCGGCCACGGTGGCTTGGGCGGCCTGGGCTTTGGCGGTGGCTTCGGCAGCGCGCTTCTCGCGGGCGGTGAGGGTGCGGCCGGGGCGGGCCACGGGGCGGGCGTAGGCCCCGGCGGCTGGCTTGGCGGGCACGGTTTGGGCAGTGGCGGCGGTGCTAGCAAAAAGCGCAATACCCAACAGCGGCAGGAGAAAACGGCGTACCATGGTGAGAAAGGAAAAGGAGTGGGAGGAGTGGAAAGCTGAAAAGGTGTTTGCAAAGGCGATGCCAATTTTTGGCAAAGCCCTGGGGCAGCCCCGCATTGCGCAGCGGCACCCATAATGTAACTTGCTTTCGGCTAGAATATTATAACTTATTCGAAAAGCAATGCTAGACTGCGTTTTAGCGCGCCGCAGGGCCGGCCGTACCTTTGCGGGTATCATGCAGGAATCTATTTCGGGCCTGGCCGCTGAGGTGGCCGCCGCCGACGTCAGCACCGCCGCCGCCCTCGACCAGTTTCGCCTTCTCTACCTAGGCCGCAAGGGCCGCCTGGCCGACCTCTTTGACCAGCTCAAAACGGTGCCCGCCGACGAGCGCCGCGCCATTGGCCAGCAGCTCAACGGCCTCAAGCAGCAGGCCCAGGCCCGCTTCGACGAGGCCCAGGCCGCCGTGGAAGCCGCCACCGCCAACCAGCCCGCCGACGCAGGCTTCGACTACACGCTGCCCGCCGTGCCGCACGCCCTGGGCACGCGCCACCCCCTCAACCTGGTGCGCGAGCAAATGCTGCGTATCTTCTCGCGCATCGGCTTCGCCGTGGCCGAAGGCCCTGAAATTGAGGACGATTGGCACAACTTCACGGCCCTCAACTTCCCCGAAAACCACCCGGCCCGTGACATGCAGGACACGTTTTTCGTGCCCGCCGTGGAAGGCGATACGCAGCCCGGCCTGCTGCGCACCCACACCAGCACGGTGCAGGTGCGGGTGATGGAAAACGAGCCGCTGCCCATTCGCCGCGTCATGCCGGGGCGGGTATACCGCAACGAGGCCATTTCGGCGCGGGCGCACATGCTGTTTCACCAGGTAGAGGGCCTCTACATTGATGAGAACGTGAGCTTTGCCGACCTCAAGCAAACCATCTATTACTTTGTGCGTGAGCTGTTTGGCGAGGATATCAACATTCGGTTCCGGCCCAGCTACTTCCCCTTCACCGAGCCCAGCGCCGAAATCGACATCACCTGCCTCATTTGCAAAGGCGCGGGCTGCAACATCTGCAAAGGCACCGGTTGGGTCGAAATCGGCGGCTGCGGCATGGTAGACCCCGCCGTGCTCGAAAACTGCGGCATCGACCCCGAAAAATACTCGGGCTACGCCTGGGGCATGGGCATCGAGCGCATTACCATGCTCAAATACCAAGTGAAGGACCTGCGCCTGTTCACCGAAAACGACGTGCGCTTCCTGCGCCAGTTCGAGGCGCTCTAGTCCGCCAGGAAACCCTAAACCGCCCAGTCCTGTTGCCCAACGCGCACGTAGCGTAAGCTTTAGCTTGCGAGTGAGTGCAGCGAGCAACTCGCGCCAGGGCCGGCCGGTCCCGCCTGCTCGCTGCGCTCACTCGCAAGCTAAAGTTTACGCTACACCGTGTTAATCAGTGATTTATGAAAGTTAGAACTCTTAAACAGAATAAAGTCAACGTTATAACGCTGGGCTGCTCCAAAAACCTCGTCGATAGCGAGGTGCTCATGGGCCAGCTCAAGGCCAACGACTTCCAGGTGACCCACGAAGCCAAGAAGTCGGACGCCAACATCGTGATTATCAATACCTGCGGCTTTATCGACAATGCCAAGCAGGAGAGCATCGACACCATTCTGCGCTACGCGGAGGAGAAGGAGAACGGCAAGCTGGAGAAGCTATACGTAACGGGCTGCCTGTCACAGCGTTATAAAGACGAGCTGGAAGTCGAGATTCCGCAGGTCGACGCGTTTTTCGGTACCCTGGAGCTGCCTCAGATGCTGAAAGTGCTGGAGGCCGACTACAAAAAAGAGCTGGTAGGCGAGCGCCTGCTCACCACGCCCAAGCACTACGCCTACTTCAAAATCGCCGAAGGCTGCAACCGCCCGTGCTCGTTTTGCGCCATCCCGCTGATGCGCGGCAAGCACGTGGACCGGCCCATGGAAGACCTCGTAACCGAGGCCAAGCGCCTGGTGAGCATGGGTACTAAAGAGCTGATTCTCATTGCCCAAGACCTCACCTACTACGGCCTGCAAGCCTACGGCGAGCGCAAGCTGCCCGAGCTGCTGGAGCGCCTCTCGGACGTGGCCGGCGTGGAGTGGCTGCGCCTGCAATACGCCTACCCGTCGCAGTTCCCGCTGGCGGCGCTGGACGTGATGCGCGAGCGCGACAACATCTGCCGCTACCTCGACATGCCGTTGCAGCATATTTCGGATAACATGCTGAAAAGCATGCGTCGGGGCATCACGGGCCGCCGCACCAAGGAGCTGGTGCGCGACATCCGCGACCGGGTGCCGGGCATTGCGCTGCGCACTACGCTCATCGCCGGCCACCCCGGCGAAACGGAGGCGGACTTCGAGGAGCTGTGCGAATTTGTGCAGGAATCGAAGTTCGAGCGCCTGGGCATTTTCACCTACTCGCACGAGGAAAACACGCACTCGCACACCCTGGCCGACGATGTGCCTGCTGAGGTAAAGCAGGACCGCGCCGACCGCATCATGGAAATTCAGCAGCAGATATCGCTGGATTACAACGAGTCGCGCGTGGGCCAGACGTATAAGGTGCTCTTCGACCGGCTCGAAGGCGGCTACTACGTGGGCCGCACCGAGTTCGACTCGCCCGAGGTAGACAACGAGGTACTGGTGCTGGCTACCAACGACTTGCATATCCCACAGGGCAGCTTCGCCAACGTAAACATCACCGGCGCGTCGGACTTCGATTTGTACGGCGAGGTCGTGCGCTAGGTATGAGAGCCGCGGATTTTGTAGACGATTCAATAACGGGCAAGTAGGCTCGTTTTAGGAAAAGGCAGCCACTTGGCTGCCTTTTTTGTTTACTCCCGACCTTTGCCAACCGGTAAGGGCCTGGCGGCACCGCGCCGACCACAAAATCCGACCAATCCGCTAAATCCGAAAAATCCGTGGTTCAGACACTTTCCTACGCTACCACCGGCGCGTTCTCGGGCCTGCTTACCGACTACATCGCCGGCGCACCGGCCCTGGCTCCCTTTTATAACCGCCGGCCCGAACTGGCGGCTTTTCAGGCCCAAATCGACGAGAAAAAAGCTAGCTACTCGCCCGAAGCCCGCCAGCGCCTCGTGGCCGACCTGCGCGCCCAATACGCCGAATTGGGCGGTGAGGTACCGCCCGCCGTGGCCGCCCACCTCGACCTGCTGGCCCGCGACACCACGTTTACCATCACCACGGGGCACCAGCTCAACCTGCTCACCGGGCCGCTGTATTTTGTGTATAAGATAGTTACGGCCATCAAGCTGAGCCAGGAACTAAAGGCGGCTTACCCCGCCTACGACTTCGTGCCGGTGTACTGGCTGGCCACCGAGGACCACGATTTTGCCGAAATCAACAGCTTTCCGCTCTTCGGCAAAACGTATAGCTGGGCCGGGCCCGGCGGCGCGGCCGGTCTGGGCGGCCCCGTAGGCCGCCTGCGCCTGCAAGGCCTTGACGAAGAGCTGCTAAGCCAGCTGCCGCCCGAGGTGCCCGCCGCCTTCCGCGAGGCCTACACCAGCAGCCAAAACCTGAGCGAGGCCACGCGCCGGCTGGCTACCAGCCTCTTTGGCGACTACGGCCTGCTGTGCCTCGACGCCGACCGGCCGGCGCTAAAGCAGGCGCTTAAGCCGCTACTGGAGAAGGAGCTGCGCGAGCAGTTTTCCAACCAGGCGGTGCAGGCCACCAACGGCCGCCTCACGGCCGCCGGCTACAAGCCGCAGGTGTTTTCGCGCCCGCTCAACCTGTTTTTCCTCACCGATGGAGGCAAGCGCGAGCGCCTGGAGCTTGATTCCCAGCCGCAAGCTGAGCTGCTGGCCCTGGCCGCCGCCGAGCCCGAGCGCTTTAGCCCCAACGTGGTGCTGCGCCCGGTGTACCAGGAAATCCTGATGCCGAACCTCGCCTACATCGGCGGTGGGGCCGAGGTGGCCTACTGGTTTCAACTCAAAGACGTGTTTGCGGCGCTCGGCGTGCCCTACCCCATTGTGCTGCCCCGCAACTCGGCCATGTACCTGAGCCGCGCCAACGCCGGCAAGCTCGCCAAGCTGGGCCTCACGGCCACCGATATTTTCAAGCCGCTGGCCGAGCTGAAAAAGCAAGTCGGCGCGCAGCTGGGGCAGGAGGAAATCAGCCTGGCCGCGCAGCAGCAAGCGCTGGCCGCCGCCTTCGAGCAGGTGCAGGCCCTGGCCCAGCGCCTCGACCCCACGCTGGTAAAAACCGTGGCCGCCGAAGCCCAGAAAGCCGCCGGCAGCCTCGCCGGCCTCGAAAAGCGCCTCGCCAAAGCCGCCGAAGCCAAGCACGAAACCGCCTACGCCCAGCTCACGGCCCTCAAAGACAAGCTCTTCCCCGAGGGCGGCTTGCAGGAGCGGACGGATAACGTGCTGAGTATCCTGCTTAATAACCCCGGCTTTATCGAGCAGCTGGTGGCGGCATTTGAGCCGCTGGCCTTGGAGTTTGCGGTGGTGACGGAGGGCTGAGCAACCAGCCCGCTGGTAATCATCGTACACCATAGTCTTACCTATCTAATTCCTCGCTCATGTGTCGCTACGCCATGCACAGTTATAAGCAGCATTATGCGTGCTTCGATTGCCGCAAGGCTTTTAAAAGACGGCTCCTGACCGATGTGCAACCCGAACGTCAGGAGTCGGTGGCGGGGCACTGGTTTAGGGTGAATGCCACTTTGCAAGAAAAGCAAGTGCTTAAGGAAGAGCCGGAAACTGCCAAATGCCCCGATTGCGGTGGCCTAATGGCTAGCATGGGTCGCGACTTTAAGGCCCCGCCCAAAGATGACTACCGGGCCTGGCAGCACCTGCGCAGGCTGTACAAAGTGGGCATTGCGTTTCACTCGTGCGGCTGCGGCGGCCCCGGCCTGGTGCCTGCTACGGCCGAGGAGCTGGTGAGCCACTTAACCCAGCAGCTCAGCGGCTACGTAGAACAGCTACGCTACTGGTTAATTCGCTCAGCACCAATAACTAAAATTGAGCATGAGGCGGATAAAAAAGAGAACTGGCACCAGAACTGGGGCTTGCAAAAAGATGACAAAGGCCGGGTAGACGCGCCGGCTGCCCTGGCCTATTGGCAGGGGCGCGTACAACAGTTGGAGCATCACATTGCGGAGGTAAAAAGGCAGCTGCCCACCCCAGCCAGGTAGCGCCGTCCGTAACTCGACTAGCTGGCGCCCTGCTCAAGCTGGCTCCCGGCTATTGCGCAGGTCCGGGGCAACCCACAGCCGCCGCACTGCATCTAAAAGAGCCCAGTGCCACTCCGGCGCTGGGCTCTTTCTTTGCGACTATGGTTCGCTATTCGCTGCTCGTGCTTTTCTGGCTGCTGGCCGTTGTCGCCGGGGCCCAACCCATAACCGGGCGCGTGACGGACGCCAAAACCGGGCAGCCGCTGCCGTTTGTGAATATTGGGGTGGTGGGCAAGGCGCTCGGCACCGTCAGCAACGAGCAGGGGCAGTACGGGCTGGCGTTTCAGGAGCAGCTGGCCGCCGATACCGTGCGGGTGTCGTACCTGGGCTACCAGCCGCGGCTGCTCACGCTGCGGCAGTTGCAAAGCGCGCCCAACCTGGCGCTCACCGCCGCCGCCGTGGCGCTGGCCGAGGTGCGGGTGGCGGGCAAGTCGCAGTTTCGGCGGGTGCACACGCTGGGCAACACCGGCAACAGCGAAACCTCTACCAATACGCTTAGCAACAACGATTTGGGGGGCCAGGTGGGCACCGTTATCAAGCTGAGCCGGCGGCCCACCCGCCTGCGCAATGCCACGTTCAATATCGCGCGCACGGCGCAGGGCGTAGTCACGTTTCGGGTTAATATTTATCGCCTCGATGCGCGCGGACGCCCTACCGATACCAAGCTGCTCACCCGCGACATCATCGTGACGGCCCCCGCCGTGCGCGGCCCCATCACCGTTGACCTCAGCGCCGACCAGCTCATTTTAGACGAGAATTTCTTCCTCGCCATCGAAATGCTGAAGTGGGAGAACGCCACCCCGCGGGCCGAATTCACCTTCTCGGCCGCCATCGGCTATGCCAATAACGAGATTTACTGGCGGCGCACCAGCCAGGCCCCGTGGGACCGGGCGTCGGTGGGCGCCCTGCTGGCCGGCATGCAGCCCAAGCTCAGCTTCTACGTAACGGCGGAGGATTGATTATCATGATAAAATACTCATTAGCAATATTTTGCCTAATAACCCTCGCGGCTTCGGCGGCCCGGGGCCAGGCCGCCTACGTGGGCACGGTAGGCACCGCGCCCATTGAGTTGACGCTGAACTCGGTAGGCGATGGCGAGCTGGCTGGGGTGTACCTCTACACCAAAATCGGCACGCCGATTAAGCTCAGCGGCCGGCTGAAGCAGGGCGCGCTCACGCTGACCGAGCCCGACGCCCACGGCAAGCCGGCCGCCACGCTCACCGTCGCCAGCTTTGCGGCGGGGGCCGCCCGGCTCACGGGCACCTGGCGCAGCCTGGCCACCGGCCGGCAGCTGCCGCTGGTGCTGGCGCGCCCCAGCCAGCCGGCCCAGCACGGGCTGCTGCAAGCCGAGGCCCTGAAAGACAGTTACTTCAAGATGGTGTTGGTGGGCAAGCCGGGCAAAGACGAAGACCAGCCGACGGCCGTGCAGCTGCTCGAAAAAAAGACTAACCGGGTGCTACAACAGCTACCCGTGGAGGTGCAGCCGATGGGTATTTACAGCGTGCAGGTGGGCGATTATAACTTCGATGGCCTGCCCGATTTTTCGGTGTTTGAGAGTACCTACGCCGGTCCCAATACCACGAGCCTGTACTACCTCTATGACCCCGCCAGGCAGCGCTACGTGGCCAGCGGCTACGAGGGCACGTCGCTGAAATTTGACCCCAAAAAGCGCCGCGTGTACGAGCACAACTCGTGCTGCGCCGGCTCGTCGGTAATCAATGTGGAGTATAAAGTATTGAATAACAAGCTGGTAACGCTGGCCCGCCATTGCTACCGCTGGGACGAGAAAAAGCAGGAACTCGTGGAGCGGCCCTTCAGCGCCTGCCAGTAGCGCGCCATGCAGCCCCTCGCCAAAGCCGCCCTGCGCCGCGCCGCCCTTACCGAGCGTAAGTTATTATCCGAAAGCGAGTTAGCGATGAGAAGCGAGCAGCTGTGCGCCCAACTGTTTCAGCATTTCCCGGTGGCGGAGTGGCGCTGGCTGCACGTTTTTTTGCCGCTGCTGAAGCAAAACGAGCCCGATACCTGGTTAATAATCAGCCGCATCTGGGCCGAACGGCTGCCGGTGCGCCTGGCCGCGCCCGTGGTGCAGCCCGATGGCATCTTCCTGAACCACTATGAGTTGACTGCTCATACGCCGCTGCTGCTCAACCGCTGGGGCATTTCGGAGCCGGCCCCCGACCTGGCCACCGAGGTGCGGCCCGCGCAGCTCGATGCGGTGCTGGTGCCGCTGCTGGCCTGCGACCAGCAGGGCCAGCGCGTGGGCTACGGCGGGGGCTTCTACGACCGCTTCCTGGCCCAGTGCCGGCCCGGGGCGGTGTTCATCGGCCTCAGTATGTTGGAGGAGGCCCCGGTGCCCGCGCTGGCCGACGTGCTGCCCACCGACGTGCCGCTGCACGCGCTTATCACGCCGGGCGGCGTGTGGAATTTTTAGGCGCGGGGCATCAGGAAGGTAGCTACTGCTTATGGTAGCGCTGCGGCGGCGCGGCGCGTGCAGTGGCCTCATTCTTAATTCGCTACCTTATGGCTGCCATTGACCGACCCGCCCCAAAAGCTGGTAAAAAACCGCGCGCTCGCAAGCACAATTTCCGCCTCGACATGACGCCGATGGTGGACCTGGCGTTTCTGCTGCTCACGTTTTTCATGCTCACCACCACCTTCGCCAAGCCCCGCGTGATGCAGCTGACCATGCCGGTGAAGCCGCAGTCAGCTGACCAGAATGAACCCCTGCGGGCGTCACGCGCCATGACCATTATGCTGGGGGCGGGCCACCGGGTATTCTACTACTTTGGGCTGAACGCGACCACCGACCCCAGCGTGCCGGCGCCCACGCTACACACTACCGATTTTGGCCCCAAAGGCATCCGGCAGGCGCTGTTAGCGCGGGGCCGCCAGCAGCCCGCGCCCGTGGTGCTTATCAAGACTGGCCCCCACGCCAAATATAGCGACATGGTGGATATTCTGGACGAGATGAACATCACCGGCCAGTCGAAATACGCCCTCACCGACCTCTCGGCGGCCGACCGCCAGCTGCTGCCGCCTAGCGAGCGGCAGTAGCCGGCAGCAGCGCTACGCGCTCGATGCGGGCCTGGCCCCAGGGGGCGATGCTGACGCGCACGCGCACGGCGGGGCTGGTTTTGCCCAGGCGCAGGGGGCTGTCGCCGGGCACGTAGTAGCGCTCCAGGTTGTAGCGCAGGCCCAGGGTGCGGCTGTACACATCGGTAACCCAGCCGCGCAGCACGGCCTGGCCCGCGCCGGGGCTGAGGGTTTTATCATAGACGCCGGCCACGGTGGCGAGGCTGTCGGGGCTCGGCACCGCGTTCAGCAGCACGTATACCGCCTGCCGGCGCTGGGGTGGGCCCGCGCCGTGCCAGGCCGTGAGCGGGGCCTTGGCGGCGGCGTAGCGCAGGCGCACGAAGCTCTCGTACTGCAAGCTGTGCAAATCGACGGGGCTGGTAGCCAGCCAGATGTGCTGGCCGTAGGCCGTGGTGGCGTAGCCAGCCCCGGCCACGCCCAGCACGTAGAGCACCTGCGCCGCCACGAGCAGGCGCAGCAGCATTCGGTGCGAGGGAGAAGTGCGCGTGAGCATAATTTAGGCCGGTTCAGGAGCTTCGGATGCGGCCGTGACGGCGGCCGCGCCGGCCGCCAGCCGCTGAGCATTGCGGCGGCGCAGGTACCAGCTCAGGCTCAGCAGCAGCACGCCGCCAATCAGGAAAAACAGCGACTTATCCAGGAAAGCCCAGGTCAGCTTGAAGTACGCCACCATGGTCGCCACCACAAACAGCACGGTGCCCAGCGTAAGCTGCCCGGCCTCGCCCGAGCGGTGGGCGCGGGCCAGCACCGAGCCGGCGTGGGCGTACAGCACCACCAGCGTGGCAATGGCCAGCGGCAGCCCGCCCGGCAGGTAAAAGCCCGGTAGCAGCAGCAGCCAGTCGGGCAGGCTGCCCAGGTGGGCCCGCGCCCGCTTGCCCGCCGCCGACAGCGCCAGCACGGCCGCCAGCGCCCCCAGGTAGGCCAGCACCGGCGGCCGCAGCAGCCCGGCGTACTGGTCGGTTTCGCCAAACAGGGCCAGGCCCAGGGCAAACAAATAGGCCGCCACCAGCGGCGGCCCTTGCAGGGCGCGGCCGGCGGCGCGGTCGCGGTGCCAGTCGCCGGCCGCGTACACGAGCATGGCCGGAATAAAAAACCAGGTGATTTTGGCGTGGCTGACCGCCACCCACAGCCCCGCCTGCCACAGTAGCCCCAGCGCCAGAATGGTGGCCACCAGCGCATCGGGCCGGCGCCACCAGCGGTAGCCGCTGCCCAGCGCTACCAGCGCCACCGTAGCGTAGCTGAACGTGCCCAGCGCCTGGGTGCAGTATGTTTGCACCGCCGCGCCAATTACGATGGGTAATAAGATAAGGCTCTGACTATCATATAAATAGCTGAGTAATACGCCCGCTACTACCCAGGCCAGCAGGCCGCTCACATCGTAGCCCACCAGCTGAAAAAGCTGGCTGGTGAGAATAATACCGGCCCCAAACAGCACCAGGCCCAGGCTCAGCAGGCCGTGGCCCACCCGCCGGTTGCCGCGCCGCAAGAAGTACTCGCCGGCCGTGTAGGCAGCCAGCAGGCTGCCCAGCAGCAGCCCCAGCCGCACGGCGGTGGGCAGGCTCTGCCAATTGGCAGCCACCACGCTCAGCGCGCTCAGCCCCACTAATATGCTGCCCAGCAAGGGCAACAGGCCCACCGCCTGCACCAGCTCGGGCGGGTAGCGGGCCAGCAGGCGCCGGCGCTGGTCCTCGGTGATGAGGCCCTCGCTGACCCAGGCGGGGCTTTCGGTATCGAGAAATTTACGGCTCATGCTACGGGCGGTAAACGGCCACCGGCGCGGGCATGGCCGCCTCCACCAGCTCCTCGACCAGCGCATCGAGGCCGTGGTACCAGTCGATGTGCGCCGACGTAACGCCGCAGCCGCCCGGCCGGGGCGGGCACGTGGTTACGGCCCAGCGGTAGTGGCATTTGGGGCACGTGCCGCCCGTGTCAAACGTGTTCCAGACGTGGCCGCAGCGGCACTGCCAGTGCGCGCCGCCATCGGGCTCCCACTGGCAGGCCGGGCAATAAATTTCGATAGCTGAAGAAGCAGGCATTGCGTTAAAGTAAAGATTAGTAAATGATTAAGAGGGTTTGCGGGCGCGGGTCATCTCGCGCTTGCCGGGCGGGCCGGGCAGCTTTTCGGTGAGCCAGCCCGCAGCCCGCAGGTTACGCCGGAACTGGCCCTGCGCGCAGTAGCTCACGAGCACCGCGCCGGGCGCGGCGGCGGCATAGAGCCGGGCAAATACGTCTTCGGTCCACAGCTCGGGCTGTTTTTCGGGGGCGAAGGCGTCGAAGTAAATGAGGTTGTAGAGTTCCTTGCCCAAGTTGGCCTGCTGCACCGCCTCCTGAATTTTGGTTAGAAAAAGCGTTTCATCAATTTCTGCAACCTCCTGCCAAGGTGCGGCGTGCAATTGCTTAAATGCCACACTGAGTGTTGGTTCGCTAGCCCACTGCGGAGCCAGCGCCGCCACGGCATCGGGCGGTAGCGGGTAAGTTTCATACCCATCATATTCAATAACAGCCCCCGCGGCGTGGGCTGCTTGCAGTGTCAGCAAGGCGTTGAGACCGGTGCCGAGGCCCACCTCCAAAATGCGCAGTGGCCCGGCCCCAGCCGGCCCCAGCCCGGCCGCCAACAACGGCCGCAAGCCCGCCTCGATAAACACGTGGCGCGACTCCTGCGCCGCGCCGTGCGTGCTGTGGTAGTGCTCATCGAGGGCGGGCACGTAGAGCGTGGGCGAGCCGTCGGCAGTGGTACGCACCTCTATTTTTGACCCCTTATCCAATTGCTCCCTGCTCATTGTTCCCTATTCACTGAAAAGATGCCCCGCGTAAAAGTAAGTTTGCCCGCCAGCTTTGGCTTCGCGGTGGATATTCCCGTCCGCATCACCGACCTCAATTACGGCGCTCACCTCGGCAACGATGCCCTGCTGAGCCTGCTGCACGAGGCGCGGGTGCAGTTTCTGGCCAGCCTCGGGGCCACCGAGTTTGACCCCGCCACCCGGCAGGGCTTCATCCTGGTCGATGTGGCGATTGAGTACAAGGCCGAGGCGTTTCACGGCGATGTGCTCACCATCGCGCTCGCCGCCAACGACCCCAATAAGTACGGGTTTGATATCGTGTATCAGGTTAAAAATCAAGCTAATAAAGAAGTAGCCCGCGCTAAAACCGGGATGCTCTGCTTCGACTACACCACCCGCAAGCTGCGGCCGTTGCCGCCTGCGCTGGCGGCCCAGGTCGGCTAGGTAGTCTATGTTTCGCCTGCTGCTTATCACGGCCCCCACGGCCCTGCCCCACGAGCCCCGCCTGCTCACCGAGCTACTGGCGCTGGGCCTGCCCCGCCTGCACCTGCGCAAGCCCGGCTGGCCGGCTAGCCAAGTGGCCGCGCTTATCGAAGCGCTGCCGCCGCAGTTTCGTGCGCGCCTGGTGTTGCACGGCCACCCCGAGCTAGTGCGGGGATATCGGCTTGGAGGACTGCATCTTACGGCTGCCGGGCGACTGGCCGCCGCCCGCCGCCCGGCGCTGCTGCCGGGGCAAACCCTCTCCACGTCGTTTCATTCGCTGGCCGAAATCAGCCAGCATCGGCGGCGCTACGACTACGTGTTCCTGAGTCCCATCTTCGATAGCATTAGCAAAGCGGGCTACGGGAGCGCGTTTGACCTCGCCGTAGTGCGGGCTTTTCTACAAAAGACAGCTTGCCGGACTGGTTACTGCCCGCAGGTATTGGCGCTTGGCGGCGTTGACAGCCAGAATGTTAGCTTAACGAAGGAAGCTGGCTTTGCGGGCGCGGCCGTGCTGGGCGATGTGTGGGGCAGCGCCGACCCGGTGGCGGCTTTTCAGCGGCTGGCGCAGGAAGTTACCGCTGAGGTGCGCAGGGGGAATCGCTGAGGTACGCTGAGTTTTAACGTCCGCGCTCAGCGTACCTCAGCAGTAACTTCCCGAACGACAGCCGTTTATGTCAGCGCCGCGTCCCAATCCTTCCACACCGGCTCGTAGCCCTGGCGGCGCAGCATAGCCGCCACTTCAGCGGGGCTGCGCTCGTCCGAAATCTCGAACTGCTCCAGCGATTCGGGGGCCACGGCGTAGCCCCCCGGATTAGTCTTCGAGCCCGCGCTAATACTGGTGATTCCCAGCCTGATAACTTGGTCGCGGAAAGCCGGCGTTTCGCGGGTCGAGAGCGAAAGCTCTACCTCCTCATTGAGCAGCCGGTAGGCGCAGATGAGTTGCACCAGCTCGCGGTCGCTCATCGCCACCTTGGGTTGCAGCAGGCCCTCGGCCGGCCGAAGGCGCGGAAAGGAGAGGCTGTACCGGGTTTGCCAATACATACGCTCCAGGTAATCAAGGTGTAGCGCCGTATAGAAGCAGTCGGTGCGCCAGTCTTCGAGCCCGATGAGCACGCCCAGGCCCATCTTGTGGATGCCGGCCCGCCCCAGGCGGTCGGGCGTGTCGAGGCGGTAGTGGAAGTTCGATTTCTTGCCCTTCGGGTGATGCTTTTTGTAGTCGTCCTGGTGGTAGGTTTCCTGGTACACCAGTACCGTGTGCAATCCCTCGAGAATCAGGCGCGCGTAGTCGGCCTCATCGAGCGGCTGCACTTCCATGGCTAAATGGGCGAAGTGCGGGCGCAGCGTACGCAGCGCATTGGCCAGGTAGTCAACGCCTACCGTTTGGTTGGCCTCGCCGGTCACCAGCAGCACGTGGCCGTAGCCCCAGCCGGTGAGCACGGCCGCCTCGGCCAGTATTTCCACGCTGCTGAGGGTGCGGCGGGCTATTTTATTGTCGAGGCTAAAGCCGCAATAGGTGCAGATATTCTGGCACTCATTGCTGAGGTACAGCGGCGCGTACAGCTGCATGGTGTTGCCAAAGCGCCGGCGCGTGAGCTGGTGGCTGAGCTGCGCCATCTGCTCTAGAAAGGGCGCGGCGGCGGGCGAAATCAGGGCCTTAAAATCTTCCAGGGTGCGGCGTGGCGCGGCCAGGGCGCGGGCCACGTCGGCGCTGGTTTTGGCATAAATGCTGGCCTTCACCGCCTCCCAGGGGTGGGCTTCAAAAACGGGGTGGAAGCTCATACTTTGTTTTGTTAAATTGCGTGTAGCGCGAAGTTTCCACTTCGTGCACGAGCGCAGCGAGTATCCACGCTCGCCAATCTCACGTCCATACTCGCTGCGCTCGTGCACGAAGTGGAAACTTTGCGCTACTAATCCAAAAATGCGGTGAGCGGGCTACTGGCCACCGCCTTGTGCGCCACTGGCGCGGCCAGCCGCGCCTCGTAGGCCATGCGCCCGGCCTCCACGGCCAGCCGAAAGGCGTAGGCCATCGCCACCGGCTGCCCGGCCACGGCAATGGCCGTGTTCACGAGTACCGCATCAGCCCCCATTTCGAGGGCTTCCGCCGCGTGCGAGGGCGCCCCCAGGCCGGCATCGACCACCACCGGCACCCGGCTCTGGCCGATGATAATTTCCAGAAAATCCCTGGTCAGCAAGCCTTTATTGGAGCCGATGGGGGCGCCGAGCGGCATTACGGCGGCCACGCCCACTTCCTCTAGGCGCTTGCACAGCACCGGGTCGGCGTGGGTGTAGGGCAGCACCACGAAGCCCAGCTTCACCAGCTCTTCGGCGGCGCGTAGGGTTTCGATAGGGTCGGGCAGCAGGTACTTGGGGTCGGGGTGAATTTCGAGCTTGAGCCAGTTGGTTTCGAGCGCCTCGCGGGCCAGCTGGGCGGCAAACACGGCCTCGCGCGCCGTGCGCACGCCCGAGGTGTTGGGCAGCAGGCTGAACTGCGGGTGGCCGAGGTGGCGCAGGATATCATCTTGTTTATCAGTGATATCCACGCGCTTGAGGGCCACCGTCACCAGCTCCGAGCCGGAGGCCAGCAGCGCCTCCTCCATCAGGGCCGACGAGCTGAACTTGCCCGTGCCCGTAAACAGCCGCGAGGTGAAGGT
The DNA here is from genome assembly GCF_030063445.1 of Hymenobacter sp. H14-R3. Taxonomy (GTDB): domain Bacteria; phylum Bacteroidota; class Bacteroidia; order Cytophagales; family Hymenobacteraceae; genus Hymenobacter. Next base: position 45,001 of record NZ_JASITD010000014.1, read on the forward strand.
GCGGCCGGCAATTACTAAAGGTTGGGTTTTCATGCGGTTGCTACGTACTGGTTATCAGCTACTTCAGCTACAAAAAGCGCGGCCGTAGCCGTGGGGTTGGCAGCCTGGCCGATGGCCCCCGATACGGCCACGCCGTGCACGCCCGTAGCCCAAAGCGCCGCCATATCGGCGAGCCCTACCCCACCGATACCCACAATGGGCACCGTAATGCCCGTGGCCCGGCATTGCGCCATAATTTCTGCGTAGCCCGCTAGGCCCAGTATCGGGCTCAGTTTTTCCTTGGTAGTAGTGAAGCGAAACGGCCCCAGGCCGATGTAATTCACGCCGGCGGCCACTAGTGCCTCGATATCGGCGAAGGTGTTGGCCGTGCCGCCGATGATAAAGCCCGGCCCCAGCAGGGCGCGGGCCTCGGCGGGCGGCATGTCCTGCTGGCCCAGGTGCACGCCGTCGGCCCCTATTTCAAGCGCCAGCGCGGGGTTATCGTTGATAATGAGCGTGCTACCGTATTGGCGGCACGCGGCCTGAGTAGCCAGCGCCCGCTGCCGCCACTCGGTCGGGGGCAGGTTTTTTACCCGCAGCTGCACCCAGCGCACGCCGCCCTGGCAGGCCAGCCCGGCCGCCTGCGCCGTGGTGGCGATGTATTGCAACTTATTGATTTTCATACTATTGATTTCCAAAGTGATAGCCCAGCAGCGTGTCGTTGCTAGCCAAAAAAGCGGCCGTGTAGGCCTTGCCCGCCCGGCAGGCAGCAGGTAGGTCGTCGCCCAGCGCGAGCCGGGCCAGCACCGCCGCCGACAGCACGCAGCCGCTGCCGTGCTTGGCCCCGTGCGGCAGGCGCGGAGCCGAAAACTCGTGGCGGGCGTCGCCCACCAGCAGCGCATCGGTGGCGCAGGCACCAGCGGCGTGGCCGCCTTTGAGCAACACCGGGCACCAGGCGGCCAGCGTTCTGGCCGCCGCTTCGGCCGTGGCGGCGGGCAGCAGGCGTAGCGCCTCGGGCTGGTTGGGGGTGAGCAGCGCCAGCTCGCGGCAGATGCCTTGCAGCAGTGCCACCTCGGGCCGGGCGTGAAATTCGTAGCCCGCCGTAGCCTTTAGCACGGGGTCCCACACGATTTGCACGGCCGGGTTATGCGCTTTCAGCCAGCCGATTAGCTCCCGCAGCATGGGTAGGCTTTCGATGAGACCGATTTTCACGAAGCCGATGGCAAACCGCGCCAGCAGCAGTCGGACCTGGTCCTGAATTTCGGCCAGCGGCACCCAGCGCACCCGCTCGAAGGCCACGTCGTTCTGCACCGTAAGGGCGGTGCAGGCGGCCAGGCCGTACACGCCGCTAGCTTCCAGCGTTTTGACGTCGGCCAGCACGCCGGCCCCGGCGCTGGGGTCGAAGCCGGCAATGGTGAGGGCGTAGGGGCGCATGGCGTAGCTATTACTTAGCGACAGAGGTTTACAGATAAATCTCGCTGCCCTTCGCCACAAACTCGCGCGACTTCTCGCGTAGCCCCTCCGTCAATACCTGGGCCGCCGTTTTCTCCTGCTTGGCCGCGTAGTCGCGCACCTCCTGCGTTATTTTCATGGAGCAGAAATGCGGCCCGCACATCGAGCAGAAATGCGCCACTTTGGCGCCTTCGGCGGGCAGGGTTTCGTCGTGGTAGGCGCGGGCGGTGTCGGGGTCGAGGCTGAGGTTAAACTGGTCTTCCCATCGGAACTCGAAGCGGGCTTTGCTCAGGGCGTTGTCGCGGTACTGCGCGCCGGGGTGGCCCTTGGCGAGGTCGGCGGCGTGGGCGGCAATTTTGTAGGCGATTACGCCGTCCTTCACGTCCTGCTTGTTGGGCAGGCCCAGGTGCTCCTTGGGCGTTACGTAGCAGAGCATGGCGGTGCCAAACCAGCCAATCATGGCCGCGCCAATGGCCGAGGTAATGTGGTCGTAGCCGGGGGCAATATCCGTGGTCAGCGGGCCCAGCGTGTAGAAAGGCGCTTCGTGGCACTCGCGCAACTGCTTGTCCATGTTTTCTTTAATGAGGTGCATGGGCACGTGGCCGGGGCCTTCTATCATCACCTGCACGTCGTGGGCCCAGGCTATTTTGGTGAGCTCACCCAGGGTTTCCAGCTCGGCAAACTGGGCCTCGTCGTTGGCATCGGCGATGGAGCCGGGGCGCAGGCCGTCGCCCAGCGAAAAGGCCACGTCGTAGGCCTTCATTATTTCGCAAATCTCCTCGAAGTGCGTGTATAAAAAGCTCTCCCGGTGGTGCGCCAGGCACCACTTGGCCATAATGGAGCCGCCGCGCGACACGATGCCCGTCACGCGCTTGGCCGTCATTGGCACGTAGCGCAGCAGCACGCCCGCGTGAATGGTGAAGTAGTCCACGCCCTGCTCGGCCTGCTCGATGAGCGTATCGCGAAACAGCTCCCAGGTGAGGTCCTCGGCCTTGCCGTTCACCTTCTCTAGGGCCTGGTAAATGGGCACCGTGCCCACCGGCACCGGGCAGTTGCGGATAATCCACTCGCGGGTTTCGTGGATGTTCTTGCCCGTGCTCAAATCCATGAGCGTATCGCCGCCCCAGCGGCAGCTCCACACGGCTTTATCTACCTCTTCCTCAATGGATGACGTCACGGCCGAGTTGCCAATATTGGTATTGATTTTCACCAGAAAATTGCGCCCAATAATCATCGGCTCGCTCTCCGGGTGGTTGATATTGCTCGGGATAACGGCCCGCCCGGCCGCCACTTCCTGGCGCACAAACTCGGCCGTGATGTGGCCCTCCGGCGTGCGCGCCCCGAAGCTGTGGCCGCGGTGCTGCGTGCGCAGCGGGTCATCGGCCGGCAGCTCGTCGAAGCGCTGGTTCTCGCGGATGGCGATGTACTCCATCTCGGGCGTAATAAGGCCCTGCTTAGCGTAGTGCAGCTGGCTTACGTTGGCCCCGGCTTTGGCGCGCAGCGGGGCGGCAATGTGCTCGAAGCGCAAGTGGTTCAGGCTGTTATCGGCGGCGCGCTGCTGGCCGTAGCCGGAGGTGGTGCCGGCCAGTTGCTCCACGTCGCCGCGGCCCAGAATCCAGCTTTCGCGCAGGCGCGGCAGCCCTTTTCTGAGGTCAATCTCGATATTCGGGTCCGTGTAGGGGCCGCTGGTGTCGTACACCGTCACGGGCGCGTTCGGCTCCGATGGGAAGCCAAAGTCGAACTGGCGCTCGGTGTCGGCCAGTACGATTTCGCGCATCGCCACCCGGATGCCGGGGTGCAGTTGGCCCGGCACGTAAATCTTGCGCGAGCCCGTCAGGGGCTGGCGTTCCACCAGCGTCTGCTGGGGGGCGCGGTCTTTTTGCTTCATCTGAAAAAATGATTAATTGATTATCCGCCAGCTTCATGCAATTATCAGTCAATCAATAAATTGGGCAAAATACCCACCTGATAATTGATAATTGTTCCCTGGTAATTGAAAAGTCACCCGCCTTGCGTGGCCCGGATGAGGGTGAGGCGGTCGTGGGGCTGCACGGCGCGGCTGGCCCACTCGGCGCGGGGCACCACCACGTCGTTGATGGCCACGGCGAGGCCGCGCGTCTGGGTCTGGCCCAGCGTGGCGAGCAAATCAGCTAGCCACTGGTTATCAGTGACTTCGTGCTCAGAATTGTTTACGTAGCAAACCATGCAACTAGCGTTAGTTGGGACAAGGGCAGGCCATAAACACTAGGCGGCGCCGGCCACGGCGTGCCCCATAAGGCAGCCGCGGGCGGACCAGTACTTTTCCCTTCGCCAGCATTATCTGGTTCAGGTTCGGAGGGTATCGTCTCAGCCTTGCTTGCGCAAAGCACCCCTAAAGTTTATGCGGCGAAGGTAAGCAAAAACATGGTTCTGCAAGCCGGTTTTTTACAAACCCAGGCCTAAACGCAAGCCGGTATCGACTTGCTGAAGCTCGGCCATAGTGAGTTCGCCGATGCGACCGCTCAGCTGACTCGGGTCGAGGGTAGCCATTTTTAGTACGCGCACCAGCGAAGGCTTCTGTAGTCGATTTAGCGCGGTTGGCTGCAACACTACGTCGTGCGGTTGCGCAAGGGCCAGGTTGCCGGTTATGAAAGCCACCGTAACATCGGGCGCTTCTACGGCTAGCACGAGCGCTGGCCGGCGCTTGCCCCCTTGCTGATTGGTAAACGGAAATTGAACCTGGAGAATATCACCTTTTTTCATCAGGCAACTCCAATTTGAGTTGTTACTTCTAATTTGTCTTCTGATAGGCTGGATTCATCGTGCAGAAAATCATAAGCTCGGCTGTGCTGCTGAATAGCCCTGATATCAGCCGCAAATTCTTCTTCGGTTTCATCAGCCGACAAGTTATCATCAACCAACGGTAAATTGTGCCACGCTTGCTGGGCTAAAAAAGCCGCGAAGTCGCGCACCGTGCGCGCTTGCTCTTCAGATAGAGCGGCCAACAAACGGCCAGTTTCGGCAATGAGCGTTTCGTTGCGCATGGGAATAGCGGAGATAGTACTTCTGCAAAATACGCCCGGCCCTGCAAAAGTTCTCCAAAATGCCGGGAACCCAACGTTCTGGCTGTTTGTATCTTTGCACTATGTTACTGGAACTCGAACTCGCCCCCGCTAAACGCGACATCCGCAAAACCTCGCCCGACGACCTCAAGGCGTTTATGGTGGCGAATGGCGAAAAGCCCTTCCGCGCCAAGCAGGTGAGCGAGTGGCTGTGGAAAAACACGGCTGGCTCGTTTGAGGAAATGAACAACATCTCGCTGGCTACCCGCGAGTTGCTGGCCGCCCACTTCGTGATAAACGGCGTGGCCGTGCAAAACCAGCAGCTCAGCAACGACGGCACCATCAAGTCGGCCTTCCGGCTGCACGACGGCAACATTGTGGAGGGCGTGCTCATTCCGCACGATACGCGCATGACGGCCTGCATCAGCAGCCAGGTGGGCTGCTCGCTCACCTGCAAGTTTTGCGCCACCGGCTACATGGACCGCAAGCGCAACCTCGACGCGGCCGAGATATACGACCAGGTGGTGCGCATTCGCGAACAGTGTGAGGCTCAGTATGGTACGCCGCTCACCAACATCGTGTACATGGGCATGGGCGAGCCGCTGCTCAACTACGCCAACGTGGTGGAAAGCGTGCGCCGCATCACCGCCCCCGATGGCCTCAACATGGCTCCGCGCCGCATCACCATCAGCACGGCCGGCATCGCCAAGATGATAAAGAAGCTGGCTGACGACGACATCAAGGCCAACCTCGCCCTGAGCCTGCACGCCCCCAATGACGTGAAGCGCAACGAGATTATGCCCATCAACGAGGCCAACTCGCTGGCCGCCCTTAAGGAGGCGCTGCAATACTACCACGAGAAAACGGGCCGTAAAGTCACCTACGAATACATTGTGTTCGATGGCTTCAACGACTCGCTGCAAGACGCCGCCGAGCTCTACCTCATCAGCAAGTGGCTGCCCTGCAAGATTAACCTCATCGAGTACAACCCCATCGAAAACGCCGATTACCAGAACGCGGAGGCCGATAAAATCACGGCCTTCCACAAGTACCTGGCCGACCGTGGCGTGCAAACCAATATCCGGCGCAGCCGCGGCAAGGATATTGATGCCGCCTGTGGCCAACTAGCTAATAAAGAGACGGTTGCGGTAGGCGCGTAGGCTTTCGTAACCGTTGCCTTACCGCAGCTTAATCTTCCCAAAGCGTAGGGATACGTCCAGGTAGGCCGGGTAAAGGCCGGTTTCGCTACGCACGGAGTAGTACAACGCCCCCAGGCTGGCGCTGAAGCGCGGTGCGGCGTAGCGCAGGCCGGCCAAGCCAAAAACGCCATCGTTATTCGTGGCGGTGGTCAGGTAGGTTTCGTTGACCAGCGAAAACAGGCGCGATATCCGGGCGTTGGCCCCAACAACTACCACTGGCGAGCTGCTACCCCCGTCGCTACTAAAGCCGTAGCCCAGCCCCAGCGTCACGTTGGTATCGGCCGAGCCGTAAGTGGCCAGGCCGTAGCCCACACCGGCGCTGCCGCGCCCCCCGTCAACGCCCGTGGCAAAGCCGTACAGTACGCCTGCCCCTAGGTTAAGCTTATCATTCACCGGCACAGTCAGCTTGGGGGTCACGGCTATGGCCGGAATGCCCACAAACGGCACCACGGGCACCAACAGGCCCACCGAAAAATTATCGGTCACGCCGTAGTTGACTCCCAGCAAAAAAACGTCAATTGCCTGCGCGTATCCTTCGCCCTTGTGCAGGTTGCGGGCTGTGGGGGCAATAAACATGCGCGTGCCATTGCCCACGTAGTCGAAGCCCCGCCGCACCTGCTCGGGGGTTTGGCTCATTAGCTGCCGCATATTAACGCGCTGTATCGTTACCAGTCCCAATTCGCGGGTTTCAAACGTGAGCGCTAAGTCGGTTACCTCGCGCAGCGTGCCGTCGAAAAGCGTCCCGCCCACCGTTTCGACGCTGTAGCTCTGCCCGATAACTTCGCCGGGGTGGCCAATAACCTCGGCTCCCGGTAGCTCGGCCGTGCGCGGGGGCGTTAGTGGTTGGTTGGGCTGCGGCGCACCGGGCAGGGCCACCGGTTGCTGGGCATGGGCCAGGGCCGCCATCAAAATGCCTCCTAGCAGTAAAACAACGCGCATACTTTGGGGCCACCGCTATGTAGCCGGCAACTGGGGCAAAGATGCCTTGCTAAGGGCCGATAGTTGCAAGCCCGTTTTGCAACGCATCAGACTCTAATTCAGCGAATTTCCAGCCTTTAGCAAGCTGTTGAAACGAATTAATAAGCTTATTATCAATTGAATATAAAGCAATTTCGCTTGAAGCTAACCGGACATTACCAGCCGGTGGTGGGCGCTGTTTTTTTTTATCCTTTCCAGCTGCCGGTGCTGGGCGGGCGGCCGCTGGCTATTTCGCCTTCCGACTCACCGGGCGGCACCTCGCGCACTTCCACGCGCACGGCGTGGGCCTTGGGCTGAATGCGCTGCCCAAAGGCGTCGGCAAATTCCTGAGTGAACTCAGCCCCGAAAAAGATGATGAGTGATGAGTAATTAATCCACACCAGCAGCACAATGGCCGAGCCCGCCGCCCCAAAGGCCGAACCTGGATTAGATTTGGCTATGTAAAAGGAAATCAGATACTTGCCCAAAATAAATAACGAAGCCGTGATAAACGCGCCAATGCCCACATCGCGCCAGCGAATGATGGCATCGGGTAGAAACCGGTAAATCAACCCAAACAGCAGCGTGGTGATAACCAGCGATAATACAAAATCGACCAGCTTAATGGCGATGAGGCCGATTTCGGGCAGCAGCCGCTGTAGATAACCGGTAAATACTCCTAGTAAAGCACTCACTACGAAGGAGATAAGCAATAGCAAAGCTACGCTAAGGATGAGCCCGAACGAAAGTAGCCGCTGGCGCACAAAATCCCAGATGCCAATACCTTCAGTCTTGACTTTCAGGTTCCAGATGTCGTTGATGCTCTCTTGCAGCGTAACGAAAAACGTGGTAGCCGCGAAGGTCAGCGTGCCCAGGCCAATGGCCGTAGCCAAGCCCGATTTTTGCTGCAAGGTAAACTGCGCGATGCTGTCTTGCAGGAACTTAGCCGAATCGGCCCCCACCAACCCTTTGAGCTGACCATAAATCTGCCCGGTCAGGGCCTCGCCGCCATATACCGAGCTGGCCAGCGTGATAACGATGAGCAGCAGCGGTGGCAGCGAAAAAATGGTGTAGTATGATAGCGCTGCCGCGTGCCGAAACGAATTGTTAACGGTAAACTCGGTTGCTGAAGCTTTGAAAATCGCAACGATATCGGAAAATTTATACTGCGTCATAAGCAGGGGCGGAAATAGCGTGGGAAGCGGCGAGCGCGGGTACTCAGCCAGCTACCAGGCGCAGCAGCGGGCCGCGCTGAAGTAGGTGTTTACTCCAATACGGACCGCCCGGATTTTTGCCCGGAAAATGCACGAAAAAATAACCTAGCCCGGCTGCAATATCCAGCACAGCGTTTGGGTGGGGCCAAAGTGCAGCGCCGCCGCCAGCTCGGCATCGTCGCGAAACCGAAGCTGGTGCAGTTGCTGGGCTTCAACGCTCACCACCAGTTCTTTGTCGGCGAAGGGCCAGGGGCTCACGACTACCGGCGTGCCGGGCCCACCGGGTTGCCGCACCAGGTGCGCCGTGCGGTGGCCGTTGCCCAGGGGGTCGGGGTAAATTTCGACGGCGCGGCCCATTTCGGGCAGCTCGTTGCGGCACAGAATGAGGGAGAGGCGGTCGCACCAGTGCAGCAGGTCGTAGGCCTGGTGGGTCCGCACCTTGTCGAGGTGCAGCTCCTTCATCCAGCGGGCCTGGCGGGCGCGCAGCTCGTCCAGAAAGTCAACCAATTCGGGTTTGCTATCGCGCATGGGCTCATACAACGTACTCAGGTGCAGGCTGGTAAGCAGGCTGCGCCAGCGCCCCTGGAAGCGCGCCGCGTGCAGCACGCCTTCGGCCTGCTCCAGCGAAAAGGGCAGTTGGGTGAAGTTGGCTGGGGCGCCGGCGGGCGTGAGGCCGTGGTGGCCGCCGCGCCCGTGCCAGGCGGCCTGCTCGTCGTCGTGCTGCGCCGTGGCGGCCAGCAGGCCCACCCAGCGGTCGGCCGATAAAAAGGGGGCCCAGTGCCAGGCCAGCTGCGCAGCCAGCAAGGCGTGGGCCTGTTGGTAAATTACCTGCCAGCCGGTAGGTATTGGGTTAACTATCATGCGCGGGTTCTCAGTATTTTGTCGCAGTTTTGGGGCCGCTTTACGCTAAATGAGCAGGCACAGGCAACGGAATAACTGTTGGATGGTCAACAATTTTTCTCCTTTCCCTCCAAATTCCGCATTCACCCGCCAATGTACGCCCAACTGCAAGACATCCTCACGCACCCGCTGCCCTCGCTGGCGGTGGTCGGTAACCTCGTCATTATCGAAAGCCTGCTTTCGGTAGATAATGCCGCCGTGCTGGCTACCCTGGTGAGCGACCTGCCCCGCGAGCGCCGCAAGCAGGCGCTGCGCTACGGCATCTTCGGGGCGTATTTTTTTCGGGGTCTGTGCCTGGTTTTTGCCTCGTACCTGGTAGGCTTCTGGTTTCTGAAGCCGCTGGGTGGCCTGTACCTGCTGTACCTCACGCTTGACTATTTCCGCGCCACGCGCCCCACCGACGACGACGCGCCCGACAAGCAGAAAAGCTGGCTCTACCGCCGCACGCTGGGGCTGCTGGGCCCCTTCTGGGCCACCGTGGTCGTTATTGAAATTATGGACATTGCCTTCTCCATCGACAACGTGTTTGCGGTGGTGGCCTTTAGCAACAACCTGATTCTGATTGTGGTAGGCGTGTTCATCGGCATTCTGGCCATGCGGCTGGTGGCACAGGCCTTCGTGGGGCTCATGGGTAAGTACCCGTTTCTGGAAACGGCGGCCTTCGTGGTTATCGGCATCCTGGGCCTCAAGCTGGTGCTCTCGCTGCTGGAGCATTTTGCGCCCAGCTACCCGGTGAGCCGGTTTCTGGCCAGCGAAGCCGCCGACGTGGGCCTTACGGTGCTCACCATTGCCACGTTTGGGGTGCCGCTGCTCACCTCGCGGCTGCTGGGCTGGCCGCGCCGCCTGGGCGGGCGGTAGGGCTAGGGGCGGGGCGGGGTTGGCACGTCGGGGTTGCGGCCCAGGCGGTAGCTCAGGCCCAGGCGCGCCGCGAAGTTGCTGCCAACCAAGTTGCCGGAAAGACCCTCAATACCAGAGCGATACAGTTGGCCGTCGAGGGTTGCCGTGAAGCGCCGCTGCCGCCAGCCTAGGGTAAGGTTGGGCAGCAGCACGGTTTGGGGGTAGTAGACATTCTGGTCTTCGTACTGCAGGTATTGCGCAGTGGCTGCATCGGTTGCGGCAAGTCCCCACACTTGGTCATACTCAAACCCCAGACCCACAATAAGTTGCTGGTCGTGGGCCAGTGGCCGGTAGTACCGCACCCCAATGCGCGCCGTGCCCAGCGTGCCGTGGTAGCCAAATGGGGTGTAAATAATAATTCCCTGGCTACTTAAGCTGGAAATATAAGCCGTTCGATTGCGAAACGTGCTGACGCTCAGTTCGCCGTAGATGGCCGCTGTGCGGCTGGGCAGCAGTAGCTCGGTGTAGAGGCCGCCAAACGGTACCAGTTGCGAACCAGCGCGCGAGGCTCCGTCTATCGCCTCTACCGGGCTGCTGATGCCATTGTAGCGCAGGCCGGCCAGCACCCCGCCCTGAAACGCCACCTGCCGCCGGCGCCGGGCCTGCCCCAGCCAGCTGCTGGCCGGCTGCTGGCCGGGGCTGCACGCCATGGCGTAGGCCTGGGCTACGGCCGCTAGCCCTTCGGCGGTGAAGGGGGCGGTGGCCGCCGCCTGGGACGCGGCCGGGCAATCAATAAAGTAGATATCCAGTTGGCTGTGGTAGTTGTTGCCGTCGGCTATCGACCAAACGCCGTCGTCCTTCTGCCGCAGAAACTTGCGCTCGCTCAGGGCCAGGTCGGGTTGGCCAGGGCGGCGCAGCACGTAGTGAGTGGTGCCCATCAGCACTACCCGCCGCAGGTCAATTGGCCCTTCCAGCAGTACTTCGGCCAGCACCGAATCGGTGCGGATATCGGCGTAGTTGCCACGCGGCAGGCTTTCGAGGCGGGTTTCGGCCGCGTGGTCGAGGCGCAGCACTTCGTAGCGAAAATGACGCCCCCCAGTAAGGCGCACGGCCCGCAGCTGGCGCGGTGCAAATAGCTGGCTGGGGCTGGCCGTCGTGCTTCGGTAGCGAATAAACGTGGGTGGCGCTTCCCAGAAATCGTTTTCGATTTCCCCGCGCAGGGTGTCGCCGTTGCTACGTACCAGCAGGCCCGGCTCGTAGGCCTGGGCCCACAGGCGGTTGGTAAAGAGAAGCAAGCCCGCGAGCAGGCAAAGTAAGCGTAGCATCATAGATAAGAATAAAGTGCCAACAAAAATAGCCGCACTTACCCCTCCTAATATGCCAGGTTTTTAACCTTTTTTAACTTATTTCGGTGTTACACAACTCGGGGCCGAAAGGCGAAGCTGCCCGCTCCCACCTGAACCAAACGGTTGCTTTGGATAGGAGCGGGCAGCCAACTACGCCACTACCGGCTCGCGCAAATGCACCAGCATGTCGCGCGTCATTTTCTCCAGGTCAAACTCCGGGGCCCAGCCCCAATCCTGGCGGGCGGCCGTGTCGTCGATGCTAGCGGGCCACGAGTCGGCAATGGCCTGGCGCTGGTCGGGCGCGTAGCTGACCTGGAAGCCGGGTGTTTCCTGCTGAATGGCCGTGGTAATCTCGGCGGGCGAGAAGCTCATGGCCCCCAGGTTGTAGCTGGTGCGCACCTTAATGCTATCGGCGGGGGCGTGCATGAGGTCGAGCGTAGCCTTCAGAGCATCAGGCATATACATCATGGGTAGGTAGGTGTCGGCCTTCAGGAAGCACTCGAAGTCCTCGCCGGCCACGGCCTTGTGGTAGATGTCCACGGCGTAGTCGGTGGTGCCGCCGCCGGGCAGGCTCTTGTAGCCGATGAGGCCGGGGTAGCGCAGGCTGCGCACGTCGAGGCCGTAGTGGCGGTGGTACCATTCGCACCACTGCTCGCCGGCCAGCTTGCTGATGCCGTACACCGTGTTGGGGTTCATGATGGTGGTCTGGGGCGTGTGCTCGCGTGGGGTGTCGGGCCCAAACACTGCAATGGAGCTGGGCCAGTACACCTGCGGCACGCGGTACTGCACGGCCAGGTTCAGCACGTTCAGCAAGCCATCCATATTCAGCTTCCAGGCAAACATCGGGTCCTTTTCGGCCGTGGCCGAGAGCAGCGCCGCGAGGTGGTATATCTGCACCGGCTGGTACTGCGCCACCAGGGCCTCCAGGCGGGGCTGGTCGAGCACGTCGAGCAGCTCGAAGGGGCCGCCGGCCAGGGCCGCGGGGTCTTTGGGCGGGCGCACATCGGCGGCCACCACGGCCTCGGGGGCGTAGCGCTGGCGCAGGGCGGCGGTGAGCTCTAGGCCCAGTTGGCCGCAGGCCCCAATGACAAGGACGTTGCCGGGTGTTCGGGAAGTGGTGGTAGGTTCGCTGGGCGAAGTAGTCATGAGCAGGCTGGGAGTGAGCGGGATGGGAAGGGAGCAGACAGGCTGCAAAGATACGGCCAGCCTCAGGGGCCGGGTGGCCGGGTGGTTGCCGCAGTAGCGAGACGGAGCAGTATCTTGCGGGCTATGGCTAGTCGTTTGTTCTTGTTGCTCAGTCTATTGAGATTTTTGAGCAGCCCCGCTACTACGCAGGCTCAATCCACTACCCCACCCTATCGCAACCTCGTGCTGGAGGGCGGCGGCATTCGGGGCATTGCCTACGGCGGGGCCTTGCAAGAGTTGGAGCAGCGCGGCGTGCTGGCCGGCATCGAGCGGGTGGGGGGCACTTCGGCGGGGGCTATTCAGGCGGCGCTGCTGGCGGTGGGCTACTCGGCTAGTGAGATTGTGGCCGTGGTAAATGCCACGCCCGTGCAGCGCCTCAACGACGGCCGGTTCATCTTTTTTGGGGGCACCCACCGCCTGGTGAAGCAGTACGGCTGGTACCGCGGCGATGCCTTCGCCACCTACCTCAGCGAGCTGATAGGCCGCAAAACCCAGCGGCCCCACCTCACCCTGGGCGAACTGCACGCCCTGGCCCAGCAGCGCCCCGGCCACTACCGCGACCTCTACACCACTGGCACCAACCTCACCACCCAGCGCACGCAGGTGTTCAGCTACGAAACCAACCCCACCATGCGCGTGGCCGATGCCGTGCGCATTAGTATGAGCATTCCGCTCTATTTCCGGGCCGTGCTACTCGATGCCGGGGGCAATGTTGTGCTGGGCCGGCCAACCCCCGGCCAGCCCGTGCAGGTGCTCGTCGATGGCGGCCTGCTGGCCAATTATCCCATTGATTTGTTTGATAAGCCGCGCTACTTGCCCGCCGGCCCCGCCGCCGCGCCCGACGCCCGTGGCAACGTCTACAACCCCCAAACACTGGGCCTGCGCCTCGACCGCGCCGAGCAAATTGCCTACGACACCGCCGCCACCGGCCGCCAGCAGCTGGCGCCCTACGCCATCACCGATTTCAAATCCTACGCGGGGGCCCTCTACACCGTGGCCCTCGAAAATCTCAACCCCGTGCCGCCCGCCGACTGGCAGCGCACCATTAGCATCAACTTCCTGGGTTTCAGCCCCCGCATCAAACGGATTTCCAGCGCTCAGAAACAGCAGCTCATGGACAGCGGCCGCCTGGGCGTGCAAACCTTTTTGGCCCGCCAGGCAGCTAAGCACTAATTAGTCAATGCGGTAGCATAGGGTAAAAGTCAGGTACGGAGTAACCCCCTCCCACACCGCACCGCAGCAAAAAAGCCCAACGCTCCCAACGCCAAGCAAAGCGTCAGGAGCTTTAGGCTTCCCAGTCTCGGCCAACTCACCGGCCCAACCAAGGCTCGTCTGAATCAGCGAAATCTGTCTAAATCTGCGGTTTATATGTTCATGGCCGTTTCGCGGCGGCGCATTTTGCCGGCCGGAATGCCAAACATCATCTTGAAGCGCCGACAGAAGTAGGCCGTGTCCTTATAGCCCACTTCCTTGCCAATGTCGCGGATGCTTTTTTTGGTAGTGCGTAGCAGCGAAACCGCGCGCTCCATGCGCTGGTACTCAATGTAATCCTGCGGGTTGATGTTGGTCAGCATCTTGAAATACTGGCCCACGTAGTCCTCGCTCACGCTGGCTACCGTGGCCAGCACCTTGTTGGACAAATCGCCGCTTAGGTTCTCCTTAATAAAGTTGAACAAGTCGATGAGGCGCGGGTCCTTGAAGTAGGTGCTGTTGGTGGCGAGCTGCTCCACAAACAGGTTGTTGCGCAAGATGTAGCGCACCACTTCCACTACCAGGTTCTCGGTGTAGATGTTGATGAGGCGCTCGCGGCCCGGCAGGTCCTGTAGCGATTCCTCAATGATTTTAATCACCAGGTTGGCCAGCTTCGTGTTGCCCCTAATAATGAAGGCCGGCACGTCGAGCGACGCGAAGAAGTTGACCGAGTCAAACACCTTGGCCTCAAACGAGACGAAGCTGTGGCTTTCCTCGGCATCGCCGATGAAATCGAGCTTATCGTTGGAGGTAAAAAACCGGTCTTTATTCGTAATTAAGTCGTCGTTGGAAATCACGCGGGTGGCGGCGCTTTCGCCGTAGCCCACGCGCGTAGCCCGCCCGCCGGGCAGGAAAAGCAATTCGCCTTCCTCCACCGTTTGCTCGTCTTCCCCAAAAATCACTTTGCCTTGGTGCAGCAGAATAATGTTATTGCCTACATCATAGGCATTGCGCACCGTGAAGGCCTGCCTCAGTACCAGGTTTTTGGCTCTGATGTAACGAACCCCCAAAGATTCAATTACTTTATTATAATCTTCCATCTACGTTGTTTTCATTATAAGGATAGGTCCCCTCAGTTCCCCGCAAAAGTGGCTAAAGTTACTACTATTTACTGCAATGTTTTCTAAAAAAAATTCACAAAAACAAAAACCCAGGCCTATTTGGCCTGGGTTCCGTGCAACTTCGTGATTTTGATAGCCGGTAGAGTGCTATTTGAGGATTTCGCGGGAGATTACGATTTTCTGGATTTCCGAGGTTCCTTCATAAATCTGGGTAATCTTGGCGTCGCGCATAAAGCGCTCCACGTGGTACTCCTTCACAAAGCCGTAGCCCCCGTGAATCTGCACCGCCTCCACGGCCGAATCCATGGCTACCTTCGAGGCGAAGAGCTTGGCCATGGCCCCGCTCTTGGCGTAGTCGGCGTGGTTGTCCTTGTCGGCGGCGGCTTGCAGGCACAGCAGGCGGGCCGCGTCGATGTTGGTAGCCATGTCGGCCAGCTTAAACTGGATGGCCTGGTGCTTGGCGATTTCGACGCCAAATGCCTTGCGCTCCCTGGCGTACTTGATGCTCAGCTCCAGCGAGCCCGAGGCAATGCCCAGGGCTTGCGAGGCGATGCCAATGCGGCCGCCCGCCAGCACCTGCATGGCAAACTTAAAGCCGAAGCCATCGGCCCCGATGCGGTTTTCCTTGGGCACCTGCACGTCGGTAAACATGAGCGAACAGGTGTCGGAACCCCGGATGCCGAGCTTGTTCTCCTTAGGGCCCTGGATGAAGCCAGGCATGTCCTTGTCCACAATCAGCACGTTGATGCCGCGCGACTTCAGCTCGGGGTTGGTTTGGGCAATAACCAGGTACACCGAGGCAGTGGTGCCGTTGGTAATCCAGTTTTTGGTGCCGTTGAGCAGGTAGTAGTCGCCCTTGTCCTCGGCGGTAGTGCGCTGGCTGGTGGCATCGGAGCCGGCCTCAGGTTCGGAGAGGGCGAAGGCGCCGATGATTTCGCCCGAGCACAAGCGGGGCAGGTATTTCTGCTTCTGCTCCTCGGTGCCGTACTGCTCTAAGCCCCAGCAAACCAGCGAGTTATTAACCGACATGATAACTGAGCACGAGGCATCGACCTTGGAGATTTCCTCCATCGCCAGCACGTAGCTCATGGTGTCGAGGCCCGAGCCGCCGTACTCGGGGCTCACCATCATGCCCATGAAGCCGAGCTCACCCATGCGCTTTACCTGGGCGGCGGGAAATTTCTGGTGCTCGTCGCGCTCAATCACGCCTTCCCACAGCTCGCTCTGGGCAAAGTCGCGGGCGGCGGCCTGCACGGCCAGTTGCTCTTCGGTGAGCTGGAAGGGGGAGGCCGTGGCCGTCGAAGTGGTCATTTCCAAAATACGGGGGTGGGGGATAGGGGTGGGAGAGGGGAGAGTAGACTGCAAAAATACGTTAGTTGGCTCGAAAACGGCTGCCCTAACTAGTAGGCGTGCCGAGTAGTTAGGGCTTCAGGCCGTCGGTTATCTTCTTAACAATGTTGGAGGTACTATAGCCCGCCACCAGCGGCACGGTGCGTACCTGCCCACCCCGGCCCAACACCAGCTCGTGGCCCACAATTCCGGCCACGGCATAATCGTCGCCCTTTACCAGAATATCGGGCTGCACGGCCTCAATTAGCTGCAACGGCGTGGGCTCGCCAAACAGCACCACGGCATCGACAAAGGCCAGCGCGGCCAGAATGCGGGCGCGGGCGGTTTCGTCCTGTAAGGGCCGGCCGGGCTTCAGCGCACGCACCGAGGCATCGGTGTTGAGGCCCACCACGAGGCGGGTACCCAGGGCGCGGGCCTTTTCGAGGTAATCGACGTGGCCCAGGTGCAGCAGGTCGAAGCAGCCGTTGGTGAACACCACGCGCTCGCCGGCGGCGCGCCAGGCGGCCAGCGTGGCGGGCAGCTGCGCCGGGGTGAGGATTTTATCGGCGGTCATGGCGTAAAATAGTAAATTACTTGTTATCAAGGCATTATCTGAAAGGCTAGCAGCCTACCCACTCAGGTTACTTCCCTCACTTAGGCTGAAAAGTAGAAGCCAGGTAATCGGTAATGAGGAGGGCCTGGGCGTGCTCGGCAGGTACCCGCGATTGCAGAAGGACAGTGGTGAACGACGCAAAAAACAAGTAGTCGCGGGTGACCATGGCCGTGCCATTGTTGAAGCGGCCGCCGGTGCGGGCGGCTACCACGCCCGCCACCTGGCCCAGCTGCTCGGGGCCCCGTTGCCAGTTGAGTGCATCGCGCTGGTTCACAAGGTCGTAGCTGGCCAGGTAGCTGGCCGTGTCATTGGCAAAGCCCTCAATCTGCGTCTGGATAACGAGGCTCATCCCCAGCTGCGCGTGGTAGAAACCGGCCGGCGTGCGCGCCCACTCGGGGCCGCTGGGCAGCTCCATGGTGCCGATGCCCTCCAGGCTCTCACGGGTGAGCGCAAAGTCGGGGCGCGGAGGCGGGTTATCCACCAGGCTGGGCTGGCCAACCGCCTGCGTACGGGCTTTGCGCCGGTGCATATACAGCCGAATACCTACGTACAGCAGGGCCAGGACAAAGAAGAAAGCTGGGTGGGTAAACAGGCTCATAAGCTACTAAGTAAGGAGAGGGGGTGTTGGCAGGCGGCTTATCAGGCTTAACGCAAAGCGAGCGGTGGTACGCACCCTCCGGGGCCAATCACCAACTCACTCCGTGGTCAGGGGCTCATCTGCCAGGGCTTCGGCTTCGGCCACCATGTTGCCTTTGTCGGCGGCGGCCACGGCCACGAAGCTGATGCCGCCCATTACCACCACTAGCAGCGTTTGGGCGCCGTGCACCACCAGGGCGTAGGCAATGCCGGCTTCCTTGTTGACCCCGTAGGCCAGCAAAATGCCCTGCACCAGCACGTGAAACGGCCCGATGCCGCCCGCCACCGGTGCGGCCATGCCGAATGCCCCGAAGGTGAGCACCGCCAGGCCGGCCTTCATGTCCAGCCCGTAGGTTTCGGGAAAGCAGAAAAACGCCAGGTAATCCATGAGGTAATACACGCCCCACGTGAAGAGGGTATGCAGTAGAAACACGCCCTTGTGCTCCATTTTGAGCACGCTGAACACGCCAGCCAGTAGGCCCTTCATGAAGAGCGCCGCCTTGTTGAAAAGGGCATTCTGGCGCAGGCGCTCCAGGTTGCGCACCAGCGTGTAGGTGGCCACGGCCAGCAGCACCAAGCCGCCCAGCGCGGCCAGCAGCAGGGGCGTGCGGTTGCGGGCTAGCGCATCGTACTGGCCCCCCAAGAGCTTATCAGTAGCAAAGGCCCAGAAGGTGTTGAAATCGAGCAACAGCGTGGCCCCCAGTAAGCTAAGCAGCACCAGCACGTCGATAACGCGCTCCGTAACCACGGTGCCCAGCGCCACCTGCACCGGCACCCCGCCCGTGCGCCGCAGCACCGAGCAGCGAATAACCTCGCCCATGCGCGGCAGCACCAGGTTGGCTAGGTTGCCCACCATCATGGCGTGGTAGATGGTCCAGAACGGGGCCGGGGTGCGCGAGGCGGTGAGCTGCATCTGCCAGCGGTAGGCGCGGCTGAAGTAGCCCAGCACTGAGAGAAACAGCGTGAGCGAAAGCCAGAAATAGTTGGCCGTGCGGATGTAGTGCCCGATGCGCGACAAATCCTGCCCGCGCACTGCATACCACATGAGCGCGCCCGAAATCCCCAGGAGCAGGGCGTACTTGAGGATGGTAATTAAGTGCTTCATTTTTTGGCTATTAGCTAACAGCTGTTAGCCGTTAGCTTTCGTTCGACAAAAAAGCTAACAGCTAGCAGCTGTTAGCTAACGGCTCAACCCAGGCGGTTGTGCTGGTCGGGGAAAATGATGGTGGGCTGGTGGGCGCGGGCCTCCTTGAAATCGACGAGGCCGTAGGAAATGACAATGACGATGTCGCCCACGGCGGCCTTGCGGGCGGCGGGGCCGTTGAGGCAAATCATGCCCGTGCCGCGCGCGCCCTTGATGGTGTAGGTTTCGAGGCGCTCGCCGTTGTTGACGTTCACCACGGTCACCTTCTCATTCTCCACCATATTGGCGGCGTCGAGCAGGTCTTCGTCAATGGTAATGCTGCCCACGTAATGCAGCTCGGCCTGGGTCACTTTGGCCCGGTGGATTTTGGACTTGAGAACTTCGATGTGCATAGCTAAAAACTATAAAAGCCCCCAAAGATAACTGCCCCTTGGCGGGGGCGGGGCCGCGTCGTACTTTCCGGTCCCCATCTGCTGCCTACTCTTCTTACTTATGAAAAACCAACTTGTCGGCCCCTGGTGCCTGGTGCTGCTGGCGGCCTGGCTGCTGGCCCCCGCCGCCGCCCGCGCCCAAACCCCCCTCGGCCAGCCCTCGCTCGACGAGGCCAAGGTGCAAATCTGGTGCGCCACCGCCCGCTACGTGTACGCCGATGCCGGCCGGCCGCAGCTGCAACGCACGCTGCGCTGCGAGGGCGGCAACCTGGCCGGCCTAGCCGCCAGCCTGCGGCCCGACAGCCTGCGCATCTACTCGGTGTTGTACCTGCCCATTGAGGGCAAAGGCAAGATTTACAAAGGGTTAAAGAACAATCCGGCTCGGGTAGCGGCGCTCGCCAAGGCCATCATTGGTCGCTTGAAGGCCTCGCCCGCCCGGCAGCGCGACCCCGCCCGCCTGGCCGGCCTGCAAGCCCTCGAAAAAAAGCTCAACGACTATGTGCAAACCGGCCTGCCGCCCACCGACCCCACCCCCGCGCCCCAGGCCGAGGCTGATGCCGGCACCGGTGCCGGTCCCGCCGAAGCCGCTGAAGCCAGCGGCGGCCCCACTACCCAGCTTACCCCCGCCGGCCCCGCGCCCGCCGCCGAGCCGCTCCTAAACCGAATATTTGCGCCGTTAGCGCTGATATTAAGTATCTTGAGTCTGGTGCTCTACGCCATGCTACGCCTGAGCCTGGGCCGCGAGCTACGGCAGCTGCGCCGGGCGGCTCCCGCCGCCAGCGCCGGGCTCACGGCCGCCCAGCACCAGCAGGTAGAGGCGCTGGTAGCCGCCCGCGTGGCCGAGGCCCTACGCCCAGCCCCCGAAACTACCCCCGATGCCTGACCCCGCGGGCCGGAGGGGCAAACATCCGGCCCCGCTCCTTATTCTTATGGTGTTATGACGCGCATTACTATCCTTCGGCTGGGTTTGGTGCTGGCGGGGCTGCCGCTGGCGGCCGGCTGCCGCATTGCCACCTCCCGCGCGCCGGAGCGCAAGGCGGCCGTGCGCGCCAACGCTATTTCCAATAAGCATATTCTCACCGAGTCGCCCACTTTGGAGCGCCCTGCACCCAAGGTGGTGCCCGGCCCGTAGCTCCCTTATTGCTCTTTCATTTTGACGTATCCCGCCGCCCGCCGCGACCCGCAGCCCGACACCTATTTCGGCACCGAAGTGCCCGACCCCTACCGCTGGCTCGAAGACGCCGATTCGGCCGAAACCACCGCCTGGGTGCAAGCTGAAAACGAGGTAACGTTTGCCTACCTGGCCCAGATTCCGTTTCGCGATAAGCTGCGCGAGCGTCTCACCCAACTCTGGGACTACGAGCGCTACGGCGTGCCGAGCCAGGAAGGTAAACTGCTGATTTTTAGTAAGAACAATGGCCTGCAAAACCAGGCCGTAGTGTACGCTGTGCCGGTGGGCCAGCCCCTGGACACGGCCACGGTGCTGCTCGACCCCAACCAGTTTTCGGCCGATGGCACCACGGCGCTCACGGGCCTGCACTTCAGCAACGACCACCGCTACCTGGCCTACACCACCAGCGGCGGCGGTTCGGACTGGCAGCAAATCCGGCTGCTCGACATGGCCAGCCGCCAGCCCCTGCCCGATGCCCTGGACTGGGTAAAAGTATCGGGCGTGGCTTGGGCTAAGGAGGGTTTTTACTACAGCGCCTACGACGCGCCCCGGCCCGGCGAGGCCGCGCTGGCCGGCAAAAACGAGTTTCACAAAGTGTATTACCACCGCCTCGGCACGCCCCAAAGCGCCGACGAGCTGGTGTACGAAAACCCAGCAATGGCCCTGGGCTTCCGCATTGCCGACGTGACGGAGGACGAGCGCTGGCTCTGCCTGAGCCTCACCGATGGCCAAAGCGATGGTAACCAGCTGCTGGTGCGCGACTTGCAAAATCCCGCCCAGGCGGCGGCCTGGCTCACCGTGCAGCCCAGCTACGCGTTTGACACCAGCGTAATCGGCAGCCTCGGCGACGAGCTGCTGCTGTATACCAACGACCACGCGCCCAACTACCGCATCGTGCGCGTGTGGCCCGGCCAAGCGGCTGATTGGCAAGACGTTATTGCCGAAGCCACGGAGAAGCTCGAAGGCATCAGCCTGGCGGCGGGGTGCCTGCTGGCTACCTACCTGCACGATGCCAGCTCGCGGGTGCGGGTGTATTCGGAACAGGGTGAGCACCAGCACGATGTGACGCTGCCGGCCATTGGCACGGCGGGCGGCTTTGGCGGCCGGCGCGACGACAAGGTGCTGTACTACGCCTTCACCTCGTTTACGTACCCGACCACCATCTATCACTATGACCCGGTGGCCAACGTGAGCACGGTGTTTAAGGCGCCTACCGTGGACGTGCAACCCGCTGATTACGTGACCACCCAGGTGTTCTACGCCAGCAAAGACGGCACGCGGGTGCCCATGTTCATCACCCACAAAAAGGGGCTGGCGCTCGATGGCCAAAATCCCACCTACCTCTATGCCTACGGCGGCTTCAATGTGAGCGTGACGCCGGGCTTCTCGGTGGCGCGGCTGCTGTGGCTGGAGCAGGGCGGCGTGCTGGCCATTCCGAACCTGCGCGGCGGCGGCGAATACGGCGAGGCCTGGCACCAGGCCGGCATGACGCCCCACAAGCAAAACGTGTTCGACGACTTTATTGCCGCCGCCGAAACCCTGGTGAGCCAGGGCTATACCTGCGCTGCCAAGCTGGCCATTGCGGGCGGCTCGAACGGTGGCCTTCTGGTGGGCACCATTATGACGCAGCGGCCCGAGCTGTGCCGCGTGGCCCTGCCCGCCGTGGGTGTTATGGACATGCTCAAGTACCAGAAATTCACCATCGGCTGGAACTGGGCCCCCGAGTACGGCACCTCCGATGACGAGGCGCAATTTCGTAACCTGCTCAGCTACTCGCCGTTACACAACCTGAAGCCCGCCACGGCCTACCCCGCCACCCTCATCACCACCGCCGACCACGACGACCGCGTGGTGCCGGCCCACTCCTTCAAATTCGCGGCCCAGCTGCAAGCCGACCAGGCGGGCGACGCGCCCACCCTCATCCGCATCGATGTGAACGCTGGCCACGGCGCGGGCAAAAGCACCCAACTCCAAATAGCTGAGTGGGCCGATGTGTGGAGCTTCACGTTGTTTGAAATGCGGTAGCGCGAAGTTTCCACTTCGTGCGCGAGCGCAGCGAGCATCTTGCATTCGGGTTATTCAGTGCCGCCTGCTCGCTGCGCTCGCGCACGGAGCGGAAGCTTCGCGCTACTTCTTTACTCCACCACTTCCAGCGTGGTGCGGAAGGAGTGGTATTTGCCCGCAAAGCGCTTATCCATTTCCTGGCGCAGGGCGGGCGCGAAGTGCGCCTGGTAAGCATCTAATTGCTCCAGGCTGACGCTGAAATACTGGGCAGCGTAGGTCACACCGCCGTCTTCCTCATTGAGGAGGCGTAGCAGCGTGCTTTTGATAAAGCATCCAGTACCAACTACTTCGGCCATGTGGTGCTCACGCATGTAGGCCACCCATTCGTCGGCAATGCTGGGTTCGAGACTAGTGGTGACGTTGTAAAGAATCATAAATGGTAAATGGGTAAGTGAGTAGCTGAGTAACTGAGCAGAAAAGCCGGCGAGTAGTCGATGTACTCAGTTACTCAGTTACCGCATGGTCACACGCGGATGGTGTCAAACTGGTAGTCGTTGATGCGGGCCAGGATGTCTTTGGGCGTTAGTTTTTCCTGGGCTGCGGCCTGGGCCAGGGCGGGCAGTTCCTGGTCGCCGGCGAGGCGCAGGGTAAGTATTTGCTTGAGAGTGAGGTTTTTTTCGAGTGATGCGAAGCGCTGGCCGCTTACTTCAAAATAGCGCTGGCGCACTTCGAGGCGGGCCACTCGGTCTTGCAGCACCAGGGCGTAGTGTTGGCGCAGCATCACCACGGTTACAAAAAAGAGCAGTGTAACGGCCGCCAGCGAAAACCAGAGCCGCGAAATTTCGGAGTCGTCGCCGGCCACGCCCACGTAGCGCCGAATGGTATAGCCCACCATCAGCAGCGTGAGGGGCAGCACCACGAAATGGTGCAGCGGGTAGTATTGGGCGGGGTTTTTGGCGGCCATGGGGCGAAAATGCGAGCGGCGTGAGTAAAAGCAAGCATACGGGCAAAACAAAAAAAGCTCCGGCCAGGGCCGGAGCTTTTTGTTGGTAGCGGCGCAACTGCGTGCACTATTGGCTGGCTTACTGCATTTTGCGCGCAGCTTTCTCAGCCGCTTTTTGCGCGCGCAGCTGAGTTTTAGCGGCTTTCTCCTGCGTGCGGGCTTCTTTGGCCTGCTGGCGGGCCACCTTCATCTGCGCGTTCTGTTGCTTAGCCTGCTGGCGCTGCTGCTTCATCTGGTTCTTCAGGTCGCGGTTCTGGCTTTCCTGCTGCTTTACCTGGCGGCGGCTGTCCTCTACCGCTAGGTCGGCCGCCTTGCGTTGGTCGCGCTGCTGGTCGTAGGTGGCTTGGGTATTTTGCACCGGTTGGGGAGAGGGGCCCGTTTGGTCAGTAGTGGTGGTTTGGGCGTGGGCCGAAGTGGCAACCAAGGCACTCAGGGCAAAAGCAGCCCCAAAAAATAACTTTTTCATAGGATAAATTAAAGCCCGTTTACGTGGCCGCGTCTTCAACGCAGGGCCCTCCGGATAGTTCGGGCAAGCCCAACTAATTTTGATTTAGAGGCTATCCGACTCAGGTTTTGCGGGCGCCGACACGGTGGCGGAGCCAGCCGACTAGTTGTTGCGCGCCCGCTGGCCGCACGACTGGCCAGGTGGCGCACGCAACAACCAGTCGGCCGGCAAAGCCGTTGTACCGGAGAACGTACTACTTAAACGCCAGCGGCACCACCAGCTTCACGCTCAGCGTGCGGCCCATATTGTAGACCCCGCGCCGGCCGGTGGCGTAGTTGACGGCCTCGTACTTGAGGCGGCTAAGGTGGCTTTGGTAGGCCACGTCGAAGAGGTTGTTGGCCGTGATGTAGAGCGAGAACAGCGTGCGGCCCTTGGCATCGGCCACATCGGTGCCCACGCCGGCATTAAACAAGGTGTAGGCCGGGGTGGCCGTTTCGGTGTCGAAAGCCCCAAAAAAACGGTTCTGGGCAAAGGTTTGCTCCAGTTGAAAGCGGGCGTACACGTTGGTGAGGCGCTGGCCCTGGCGGCGGAAGTTGCCGCGTAGCTCGCTTTGCAGGCGGTCGGCCGGAATGAAGGGCAGGAATTGCTGCTCGGCGGGCACGTCGAGCTGGCGGGCGCGCACTAGGGCAAACGAGTTTTCGAAGTGCAGCCAGTCGAGCGGGTGGGGGTGAAAATCGAGCGTGACCTCGCCGCCCAGCAGCCGCGCCTGCCCCTGCACGTAGTTGAACAACCCAATATCGGGCCCCGTGGACACCAGCGAATCGGTGCCAGCCCGGTTCAGCACCCGCCGCGCAAAGATGTAGTTGCTGATGCTGTTTTCAAACGCATCGACCGTAAAGCGCACGTGCTCAGAGGTATAGCTTACGCCCGCATCCGCCTGCAAGCTGGTTTCGGCTTGGAGGCCGGGCTGGCCCACCTCGTAGCGAATGGTACCCTCATGCACGCCGTTTGCCCCCAGCTCGGCAATGTTGGGGGCCCGGAAGCCCCGCGAAATATTGGCCTTCACCGTGAGGCGGTCGCTGAGGTTGTAGGCCGCGCCCAAGCTGCCGCTGTAGTTATTAAAAGTGCTGAGGAAGCCCGGAAACTTGGTTTCGGCGCCCGGCGCGGTGGGCTGCTCGTTGCCGTCGAGAAACAGGGTTTGGGCCGAAATGCGGCGCACGTCGTAGCGCAGCCCACCACTGAGGTCGAGGCCGCCAAACGACTTTTTGAGCACCCCAAACACGCCGCCCTCGGTCATATTGTAGGCCGGAATGAGGAATTCGGTGCCCAGGTTGCGGTTTTGCTGGCGCAGGCCGGTGGTGCCCACGGCCAGGTTGTAGCCGCCGCCAAACTCGGGCACGAAGTAGCGCAGGGCGTAGTCCACGGTGCGCAGCTGGAAGTAGAGCTGCGGCTGGTCGGGGTTGAGCACGTCGCCGTACTCGCGGCGCAGGTTTTGCTGGTAGTTGACTTGCAGCGTGAGCCGGCCGCCGTTTTGGCCCACCACAAAGCTGTTGTCGGTGCCAAAGCGCAGGTGGTTAACGAGTTGGCGGGGTTGGGTGAGGCCGTAGCCGCGCAGCTCGTCGTTGCTCACCACCCGCGACTCTGTCTGGCCGCCCACGGCCACCTCGCGCACAAAGCGGCCGCTCAGGCTGTCGCGCTCGCCCTCCACGAGGCCCAGGTTTTGGTTGAACGTGCTGAACGTGAGGTGCGAATAGCCCCAGCTTTTGTTCAGGCCCAGGTAGCCGTTGGCGTTCCACTCATTAAAGCCCGAGTTAAACACGTGGCCGTCGTAGCGATTCTGGTAGTTGCCGGCCACCTTGCGGGTGCCGCGCGCCAGCCAGTTGAGGCCGTTGATATTGCCCGCGTTTTCCAGGGAGTAGCCCTGCTGGTGGTTGTTGGTCTGGTAGTTGGCCGTGGCCGAGCCCGTGATGCGGCCCTCGGCAATGGGGTCGGGAGCCAGGAAGTTGATGACGCCCGCCATAGCATCGGAGCCATACAGCAAGGAGCCCGGCCCCTTAATAATTTCGGCCCGGTCGATGCTGAACTCGTCAATCTCAATGCCGTGCTCGTCGCCCCACTGCTGGCCCTCCTGCTTGGCGCCGTTGTTCAGGGTCACCACGCGGTTGTAGCCCAGCCCGCGCACCACGGGCTTGCTGATGGCCGCGCCGGTGGTAATCTGGCTGATGCCCGGCGTGTGGGCAATGGCATCAATAATATTGGTGGCCGAGGTCTGGTTGAGGCGCGTGCGGTCCACCACGGTGGTGGGCACCGGCGAGCGGCGTAGCTCCGTGGCCTGGCTCACGCCCGTGACTACTACCTGGCCTATTTCGGTGGCCGCGGGCGTGAGCCTGAGGTCGAGGGCCTGGCCGGTGCCGGTAGCAATGGTTTGGGTTATTGTGTTGTAGCCCAGCGAAGTAACCTGCACCAAAAACCGCCCCCGGGGCAGGTTGGCGAAGCTGAAGCGCCCATCGGCATCGGTGGCCGCGCCCTGCTTGAGGTCAGGAAAGACAACGTTGGCACCCGGCAGCGGCTGGCCGGTGGCCGCATCGGTGAGGCGGCCGGCGAAGGTGGCGGCCCGGCCGCGAGCTGGGGTAGTAGCTGGGGCTACCTGCGCCCCCGCCGAAAAAGACAAGGTGCTGGCTAGCACCACCAGTACAGAGGTACGAAGCATAAAAAACCGCGAAATGAGGGGCAGGCTACCGCGTTGCGCTATCCAGCCAGCCGCACCCCGCCCCGCAAACAAACCTCAGCCAGGGGCCAGGGTATGTTCACATTTTCTCTAAAACCAAACCAGAGAAAAACCGGGGCGGCGGGCCCTGTAGGGCCGGGCGGCAAGCGGATAAGGTCAGCTATAAATGCTGACAATCAGGCGAATAGCCTATAAATATAAAAGACAAAACACTGCGAATAGGTGGCTACCCTAGGGCAGCCTACGCCCGCGGGGGGCCGCGCAGGGCCGTGCTTCGCAGCACTGCCGCCAGGCTGGCCAGCTGGGCCGGCACGGCCAGCGGCTGGTAGTGGGCGCGTAGCCGCGGCTGTGGCACGCGTATCGGGAACGCCGCCACAAAGGGCGTATTGTAAAACTGCTCGGTATGGCAGTGGGTGTGCTGGGGGCTGGCCAGCGGCTGGCCAGTGGGGCGGTGGGTGGCCGCTACCTCAGTAGTGTGGCCGTGGCGGTGCAGCGCCAGCACCCACGCCTCGGGCAGCAGCGTCCGCACCAGGCAGAGCAGCAGCAGCAGGGCGAGGTAGGGGCGGAAGGCGAGCCGTAACACGGTAATAACCAAGTAAGCGCTACTGGATAGAGACAACTGCCGCGCAATGGTTGCATCGGTTCTGCAAAGTTAGGGGTAAGGAAACGTTGGGAGACTTATTTGTTGCAACAATGTTACAAAATAGGTCGTTTCGGGCTGAATACCGTAGTGCAGCGCCACCAGGCTGGCCGAGATACTCTGCTAGCCGCGTATCTTGGCCACCTCATACTATATAGCTACTTGATGCACCCTGTTTATTGGCGTAGGTTATGGCTGCTGGCGGGCTTGGTGCTGCTCATGGGCCGCGCCTGCGCCCAGGTGCCGGCCGCGCTGCTGGGCCAATGGGAGCTGCGCCAAATCAGCTTTGTGACCGACCAGGGGGCCGACCCCGCGCTGCTGGCCCGCATGGATAACCCCGAAGTAGCCGCCCTCAACCGGGCGGTAACTGCGGGAACCGCCCGCCTGCTGGTCACGTTTCGACCCGACGGCACCTATGCGTTCAGCATTGCCCGCCCCGGCCAGCCCGTTCGCAATGAAATAGGCACCTACTTCGTTCGGGACAATACGCTCTTCGCCCAGAGCCCAGCCACGGCGGGCGGCTCGTCGTTCGACCACCAGCGGCTTGTGCAGGTGGGCCGGCGCAAGCTGGTAGTGGAGTTTCTGGTGGGCGAGGAGCTTCCCGGCGTACTGGAGGAGGTAGAATACCGCCGCCCCAAGTACTAATTACCGCATGGTTACTACTTGAATTCAAGTACTACTACGTCCATTTTAAGCGCGTTTGCGTATATGTGCCGCTCCGCTGCTACCCTGGTGCTCAGCCAGCTGCCACTACTAAAGATGAAGGCAGAATAAGTTTATGATTATTAACACGATAGAGGAGTTTTGCGTACAAAATGACGAGCCCCTGAACGTGGCGCGGGTGGCGTGGGTGGGTGGCCGCAATATGCGCTACTTTCAGCGCGCCTTTACGCAGCTGCAACGCGTGCTTACCCACCTTGGCGTGGGCCGCGTAGTGCTGGACCTCAACGCGTTGCCCGACGTGTCGGTGTATGACCAGTTGTGGCTGAGCACCAGCTTCATGCCCACCCTGATTAAGCTGCCGCTGCGGCAGATGGTGGTGGTGCTCTCGGGCCAGCGCATCTACAACCAGCACGTGCTGGAGGGCCTGCTGGTCGCCGTGGCCAAAACCATTCCGTTCGACGTGCAATTCTTTACGAATGCAGACGCTGCAATGGCCTGGCTTACTGATGATTCGCCGCAGCTGCCCGCACTGCTTGCCGAGTGGGCCAGCGGCTGCGGCAATGCCTATAACGCGCCCAGCGGAGTAGCCGAGCCCCGCGCCCACTACCAGCGCCGCGCGCGCGCCGACTGCCAACCTGGCAGCTAGCCACACCTTGGAACAGCCTTTGAATTGAAAGGCTGGCTAGCGGGCCCTGCCTGTTAGTCAGCCTTTTATTATTTCACTCAGTTATTTCTTTCCGATGTCCGAAACCGGCTCCATCTCCATCCATACCGAGAACATCTTCCCCATCATCAAGAAGTTCTTGTATTCTGACCACGAGATTTTCCTGCGCGAGCTGGTCAGCAACGCCGTTGATGCCACCCAAAAGCTGCAAAGCCTGGCCCGCCAGGGCGAGTTTAAGGGCGAGCTGGGCGAGCTGAAAGTGCGCGTAACCGTGGACAAAGAAACCCGCAAAATCACGGTATCGGACCACGGCCTGGGCATGAGCGCCGAGGAAATTAAGAAGTACATCAACCAGATTGCCTTCTCCGGGGCCACCGAGTTTGTGGAGAAGTACAAGGATACCGATGCCACGGCTAAAGACCAGATAATCGGGCAGTTCGGCCTGGGCTTCTACTCGGCCTTCATGGTGTCGAAAGAGGTTGAAATCTGGTCGAAGTCGTACCAGGAAGATGCGCTGACCGCCCACTGGACTTGCGACGGCAGCACGCAGTACACCATCGACGAGCCCACCGGCGAGCACGAAAAGGCCGAGCGCGGTACCGATGTGGTGCTGCACGTAGCCGACGACTCGGACGAGTTTCTCGAAGAAGCCCGCCTGCGCACCATTCTCACCAAGTACTGCAAGTTTTTGCCAGTGCCGATTGAGTTTGAGGGGGAGCTGATTAACGACACCACGCCCATCTGGACCAAGCAGCCCGCCGACCTCACCGACGAGGACTATAAGAAGTTCTACCAGGAGCTCTACCCGATGAGCATGGACGAGCCGCTGTTCTGGATTCACCTGAATGTGGACTATCCGTTTAACCTCACGGGTATTTTGTACTTCCCCAAGGTGAAGGATGAGCTGCAATTTTCGCGCAACAAGATTCAGCTGTACTCGCGCCAGGTGTTCATCACCGACGAGGTGAAGGACGTGGTGCCTGAGTTTCTGATGCTGCTGCATGGCGTAATTGACTCGCCCGATATCCCGCTCAACGTATCGCGCTCGTTTCTGCAAGCCGATGCCGCGGTGCGCAAAATCAACACCTACATCACCAAGAAGGTAGCCGATAAACTGGCCGAGCTATTCCGCAAGGACCGCCCCGCTTACGAGGAGAAATGGGCTGACATTGGGCTGTTTGTGAAGTACGGCATGCTCTCGGACGAGAAGTTTTACGAGCGCGCCAAGGACTTCGTACTGCTGAAAAGCGTGGACGGCACCCTGCGCACCCTCACCGAATACGCCGAGCACGTGCAGGCCAACCAGCAGGATAAGGATGGCAATACCGTGGTGCTCTACACCACCGATGCCGAGCAGCAGCACGGCTTCGTGGCCGCCGCTCAGGAGCGCGGCTACGACGTGCTGAGCCTCGACCACATGCTCGACCCGCACTTCATCGGCCAGCTAGAGCAGAAATTAGAGAAAACCACGTTCAAGCGCGTAGACGCGGCCACGGCCAGCCAGCTCATTGAAAAGGACGACGCCCAGGCCAGTGTGCTCAGCGACGACGACCAGACCAAGCTGAGCGAGGTGTTTGTGAACGCCATCAGCAACCCGGCCATGCACGTCAAAGTGGCGGCTCTCTCGCCGCAGGATGCACCGGTGGTCATTACCCAAAACGAGTTTATGCGCCGCATGAAAGATATGCAGCGCTCCGGTGGCGGCGGCGGCATGCAGATGTTTGGCGCCATGCCCGACTCGTTCGACGTGACCGTAAACGCCAACAGCCCGCTCGTGGCCAAGGTGCTCGCCGACGGCGGGGCCACCATTGCCAAGCAGGCGTTTGACCTGGCTTTGCTCACGCAGGGCATGCTGAAGGGCGAGGCCCTCACGGCCTTCGTAAAGCGCAGCACCGAATTGCTGTAAGCCGGCCGGCTCCCGGTCCGCCGGCGCAAGCTGGTCGACCAGAGGCCCCGGCCAAGCGCTGCTTTAGGGTAATTGACAGATTTTTAATTTGATAGAGGCCCCGTTGCCCAGCTGGCAACGGGGCTTTTTGCGTATAGCGCAAAGCTTCCGCCTTCGTGCGTGCGCGCCGCACGGCCCCGCCTGCTCGCTGCTCGCGCGCACGAAGTGGAAACTTCGCGCTACTACCTTTCGGCATGAAACTGCTCCTTTCCTTGCCCATTCTTTTCCTGACCTTGGTGGCCGCGGCCCAGAGCGGTAGCGACCTTCTCCATAACCAGGTGCAAACGGCCGGCGGCCGGCTGGCCGGTAGCACCGCGCCCAGCGGCATCCACGAGTTTAAGGGTATTCCCTACGCCGCGCCGCCGGTGGGCGGGCGCCGGTGGCAGGCCCCGCAGCCCGCCCCGAAGTGGGCCAACGTGCGGCCGGCCACCCAGTTTGGCCCGCGCGCCATGCAGCTGCCGCTATTTGGCGACATGAACTTTCGCTCGAATGGCGTGAGCGAGGACTGCCTGTACCTCAACGTGTGGACGGGTGCCAAAACGGCCCAGGAAAAGCGGCCGGTGCTGGTGTATTTCTACGGTGGCGGCTTCGTGGCCGGCGATGGCTCGGAGCCGCGCTACGACGGCGAGGCGCTAGCCCGGCAAGGCATCGTGACCGTGACGGTGAACTACCGCCTGGGCGTGTTCGGCTTTATGGCCCACCCCGAGCTCACCAAGGAGTCGGCGCACCACGCTTCGGGCAACTACGGCCTGCTCGACCAGGCGGCGGCTATTCAGTGGGTGCGGGCCAATATTGCGGCCTTTGGGGGTGACCCCCAGCACATTACCATCGGCGGCGAGTCGGCCGGCTCGTGGTCGGTGAGCGCGCAAATGGCCGCGCCGGTTTCTAGAGGCCTGATAGCCGGGGCCATTGCCGAAAGCGGCTCGCTGCTGGGCTTGCAGCCGCTGCCCACCCTGGCGCAAGGCGAGGAAACGGGCACGGCCTTCGGCGCGCGCGTGGGCGCTACCTCGCTGGCGGCGCTGCGGGCGCTGCCGGCCCAGCAGCTGCTGGAAGCCAGCGGCAAGCAGGGCGCGCCGCGCTTTGCGCCCGTGGTCGATGGCTACTTCCTGCCCCGCTCGCCGGCCGAGATTTTTGCTGCTGGCCAGCAGGCGCACGTGCCGCTGCTGGTGGGCTGGAACTCGCAGGAGATGGGCTACCAGCTGGTGCTTGGCCCGGCCGCACCTACCAGGGAGAATTACCAGGCTGCCGTGCAAAAGCTATATGGTGAGCAAGGAGCTGATATTCAGCGCCTCTACTCCGCCACCACCGATGCCGAGGCCGAGCAGGCTGCCACCGACCTGGCTGGCGACCGCTTCATCGCCTACAGCACCTGGAAGCTGACCGAGGCCCAGCTCCAAACCGGCGGCCAGCCCGTGTACCGCTACCTCTACGCGCGCCCGCGCCCGGCCATGACGCCCGCAATGGGCAGCGCCACCGCCAACCTGGCCGGCGGCGTAACCAAGGGCGACCCCAATGCCAAGCCCGCGCCGCTCGCCAAGGGCGCCGTGCACTCGGCCGAGATTGAGTATGCCCTGGGTAACCTACCCACCAATAAGGTATATGCCTGGACAGCTGATGATTACCAGGTATCCAAAACCATGCAGGGCTACTTCGCCAACTTCATTAAAACCGGTAACCCCAACGGCGCGGGTCTGCCCACCTGGCCCAAGGCCAGCCAGCAAAACGGCCAGCTGCTGCGCCTGGATGCCACCACCCAGGCAGTGCCCGACCAAACGCGGGCGCGGTATCTGTTTCTGGAGCAGCACGCGGGGAAGTAGTGCCCTGACGTAACCCATCTGAAAAGCCCCTTTGCTCCTCCGCAAAGGGGCTTTTTGCTGGATAAAACCCAGTCATTGGCAGAAAAAATGCCGCCGCCGGGTGCAATCGGCCTCCTTTTCGCGTTAAGCTGGGCTAGGCCGGCGCTTACTTTTGCCCAAAGGCTCTTCATTCTCTTCTGCGATGCGTAAAATTCTGCTTGGTTTTCTGGTGTTTGTTGTGCTGCTGGTGGTGGCACTGGTGGCCGCGCCGTTCTTGTTTAAAGACAAATTGCGGGCGCTGGCCGACCAGCAGATAGCCCAGCGCGTGCGGGCCAAGGTGCAGTACAACCCCGACGATATTGGGGTGACGCTGCTCAGCACGTTTCCCGATTTGGGCCTGGACATCAAGAACCTGCGCGTAATTGGCCTCGACTCGTTCAGCCGCGATACACTGGTGTACCTGCCCGATTTGAAAGTAGGCCTGGACTTGATGAGCGTTATCAAAGGCCAGCAGATTGCTATTAAGAGCATGGCCCTCGACCGGCCCGAGTTTTCGGTGAAGGTGCTCAAAAGCGGCCTGCCCAACTGGGATATCATGATTTCGGACTCGGCCGCCGCCGCCAAGGGCCAGGATACGAGCGCCGTGAACCTGGCCATTCGGGGCTGGGAAATCACCGACGGGCGGCTGCGCTACGAGGACCGCACCATCCCGTTCAGCATGGATGCGCGCGGCGTGAACCACAAAGGCAAAGGCGACTTTGCCCAGAACGTCTTCGACCTCACCTCCAACACGACCATTGACAAGCTCACGGCCAATTACGCCGGCATTAATTACCTGACCGACAAGCAAGTAGATGCCGCCATCGCCATGAGCATGGACCTGAACAAGAGCCTCTACACGTTCAAGGAAAACCAGGTGAAGCTGAATGACTTTCCGTTCAGCTTTGCGGGCGCCATTGGGCTGCCCAACGCCACGGATATCACCTATGACGTGACGTTTAAGGCGTTGAAGACCGACTTTAAGAACATTCTGAGTTTGGTGCCGGGCGTGTTCAACGCGCAGTTTAAGGATGTGGCGGCGAGCGGGCAGGTGGCGTTCAGCGGCTACTACAAGGGCGTGCAAAACAAGCTGCGCATGCCCGGCTACGGCGTGAACCTGACCGTGACCAACGGCCGCTTCAAGTACCCGCAGCTGCCGCAGGAGGCCAAGAATATCAACGTGGCGATGGTGGTGGATAACCCCTCGGGCTTTACGAACAACGTGAAAGTCAACGTGTCGAAGTTTCACCTCGACCTGGGCACCAACCCCGTGGATGGCAACGTGACCATCGACGGCCTGGCGCCCATGAAGGTGGATGGCCGCGTACGCGCCAACGTGAACCTGGCCGAGGCGCTGAAAGTGTACCCCGTGGCCGGCCTCACCATGCGCGGCCAGCTGTTTGTGGATGCCACCGGCAAGGGCACCTACTCGAAAACCCAGATGCCGGTGGTAAACGCCGCCATCAAGATGACCAACGGCTACGTGAAATCGGATAAGTTTCCGGCTCCGATTGAGGATATTAACCTGAGCGGTACGGTAGTAAATTCGACTGGCCAGGTGAACGATACCTACGTGAACCTGCCCCAGTTTCACATGATGCTGGAGGGCGAGCCGCTCGACGGCCGCCTGGCAGCCCACAACATCAACTCGCCCGTGTTCGACGCCAATGTAAAGGGCACCGTGGACCTCACCAAAATCACCAAGATTTTCCCCCTCGAAGGCATGACCGTGACGGGCCGCGTGAGCGGCGACATAGCCGCCGCCGGCAACATGGCCGACGTGGAAGCCGGCCGCTACCAGAACGTGAAGGCCAGCGGCACGGTGCAGGCTAAGAACGTGACTTACAAGAGCAAAGACCTGCCGCAGGGCGTGAATATCAGCAGCGCGGCGGGCACGTTCAACAACAACCAGATTGCCATTCAGAGCCTCAATGGCACGGCCGGCACCTCCGATTTTGCGGCCAACGGCACGGTGAGCAACTACCTGGGCTACCTCTTCACGCCCGGCCAGGCGCTGAAGGGCACGATGAACGTGACCTCGCACAACTTCAACGTGAACGAGTTTATGGTGGACCCGGTGAGTGAGAAATCGACTGCCACCGGCAAGGCCGCCCCCGCCAAAGCTACCGGCGTGGTGCCGATTCCGAAGTTCTTCGACCTGGTGCTCAACAGCAAGGTGGACAACGTGACCTACGACAACCTGAAGCTGACCAACGCCAGCGGAGCCGTGACGGTGAAGAACGAGGTGGCGACGCTCAAGGATTTGACCTTTAATACGTTGGGCGCAACGTTCGGTACCACTGGTAGTTACAATACCCAGGACCTGGCGCACCCCAAGTTTGACTTGGGGCTGAACATCAAGAACCTCGATTTTCAGAAGGCGTTTAGCTCCTTCAATACCATTAAGGCGCTGGTGCCGCTGGCCGCGCAGGTGCAGGGGATATTCGGCACCAACTTTAGCGTGAGCGGCGAAATGGGCCAGGACATGCTGCCCAAGCTGAGCACGCTGAGCGGCAAGGGCTTGTTTGACATCGTGAAAGCCAGCGTGTTGCAGTCGCCGGTAATGTCGCAGATTTCGAGCCTGACCACGCTGCCCGAACTCAAAAACCTGCAAGTGCTCAACAAGATTGTGGACGCCCAGATTGTGAACGGCAACTTCCTGGTGAAGCCCTTCGACCTGAACATCGGCGATGTGAAGATGACCGTGGGCGGCTCGAACAGCCTGGCCGGCCTGCTTTCGTACGTCACGGCCATCA
Organism: Hymenobacter sp. H14-R3; assembly: GCF_030063445.1. Lineage (GTDB taxonomy): Bacteria > Bacteroidota > Bacteroidia > Cytophagales > Hymenobacteraceae > Hymenobacter. The sequence goes on from NZ_JASITD010000014.1 coordinate 79,430, forward strand.
ACGCGCCCACCGGCAAGCTCGGTAACGCGCTGAGTGGCAAGCTCACGCAGCTCACGGGCGTGCAAAACATCCAGGGCACCGACCGCGTGACGCTGGGCCTCAACATCGGTGGCACCATGGCCAGCCCGGTGGTGAAGCTCACCAGCGGCAGCCTCAAGGACCAGGGCAAAGCCATTGTGACCAACGTGGTGAAAACCAAGCTCACCGATGCCCTCCTGGGCCTCGCCAATAAGAACAAAGCCAAGGGCGACAGCACGAATAAAGCCACCGCCACCGCGCAGCAAAACTCGCAGGAGCAGCTCAACCTGGAGATTCAGAAGAAGAAGCTGGAGGCGCAGGAAAAAGCCAAGCAAGCCATCGGCGCGGGGCTGAACAGCCTGTTTGGCGGCCGCAAAAAGCCCGCCGCGCCCGCCCCGGCCCCCGCGCCTGCCGACACGACCAAAAAGTAGCCGAATACGTTACCCACAGAAAAGCCCCGCGCTCTGGACGAGCGCGGGGCTTTTTTGTGGGTAACGTATTCGTTGACAACGACCTAGCTGAGACGCTGGAGCACTGCCAGCAATTCGTGCTGGGTGGTGCGGGTGGCGTCCTGGTCGTACCAGGCGTGCACCTGGGTCACGATTTCCTCGAAGGGAGCTTCGCGCGCTTTCAGGTCTTGCATGATGGCCTGCACGGGCGCCGGGCGCGGGCCCCACACGCCAGCCTCGGTAAGGGAGTCGGCGTGGAGGAATACGGTAATGGGAATGGCCCGGCCGCCGTTGGTGAGGTACTTGTCGATAAGCTCGGGGTGCGAATCGCGCAGGAAGTAGCGCGTTTCGAGCTGGCCGCCGCTAGCCTGGGCGATGGCCTCAAAGATGGGCACGGTCTGCGACGCATCGCCGCACCAGCCCTCCGTGATGATGGCCCAGAGGTATTTGCTAGTAAGCTGGTTGAGAACCGTTTGCAGCTCGGGTAGCACCACTACCGTGGGCGTAACCTTGTCCATGCGGTTGACACCCGCCTGGTAGTGCGGCAGTATTTTGGCTAGGTGCTCATCGGGCTGGGGGGTGGCCAGCGCGTCGGCAATGTGCTGGCGGTAGGCGGCGTAGGGGAGGCCGGTGGCCAGCTGGTCGGTGGTAAGAACGGGAGCAGACATAAAGCAGGGTGAATTGTGGGGTGTAACCGCCGAACCGCCGACAGTTCTAGCACTCCGCAGCCGGGTGGGGCCCTATTGCACGCCGCCGCCCAGGGCGCGGTACAGGGCCACGGCTTGCAGCAGCTGGCTGCGGCGCAGCTCGGCCAGGCTTAGCTCGGCGTCGAGCACGCTGCGCTGGGCCGTGATGATTTCGAGGTACGTGGCGTAGCCGGTGTATTGCAGTAGGCTGGCGGTTTCTACGGCGCGGCGCAGGGTTATTACTTCCTGGCGGCGCAGCACCACGGCGCTGTCGTAGTTGGCCACGCCCCGCAGGCTGTTGGTGACCTCGCGCACGCTGGTTTGCAGGGTTTTCTGGTAGGCGAAGTAGGTTTCGAGGCTGGCCGCGGTGGCGCGGTTGCGCTGGGCGCGCAGCGCCCGGCGGTTGAGAATGGGCGCGCTGAGGCCACCCAAAATACCCGCCACTATCGAGCTGGGCTCAAACAGCAGCGACGCCCGAAAGGCGTTGACCCCGGCGTAGGGCGTGAGGGTGAGGGCCGGCAAAAAGGCGGCGCGGGCCGCGTCGAGGTCGGCCCCGTTGGCGGCCAGGTTCAGCTCGGCTTGGCGCACGTCGGGGCGGCGCAGCACCAGGCGGGCGGGCACGCCGGCCAGCAGGCGGGCGGGCACCTGCACATCGGCCAGCTCGGCGGGGCGCGCAATGCGGCCCGGGTAGCGCCCCAGCAGCTGGTTGAGCTGGTTTTCGGTTTCCACCACCCGCTGCCGGGTTTCAAAAACCAGGCTGCGCGTGCGCAGCACCTGCGCCTGAAACTGCTGCACGGCCAGCTCGGTGGCGCGGCCGGCCAGCTTCTGCACCTTGGTAATCTCGAAGGCCCGCTCCTGCAACACGAGGTTGCGCTGCAAGGTAGCCAGCTGATTGTCAAGCGTTAGCAGCTCGTAGTAGTTATTAGCTACCTCGGCTACAATGCCCGTTACTACGAGCTGCCGGCCCTGCTCGGAGGCCAGCAGGCGGCCCTGGGCGGCATTGCGCAGGCTGCGCAGGCGGCCCCACAGGTCCACCTCCCAGGTGCTACGCAGCCCCAGGAAATAGTCGGGCGTGACGCTGGTGGGTACCATCTGCCGCCCGTCGATATTCTGCGAGAGGTTGGTGTCGTAGTTGCCCACGCCGGTCATGGTGTAGCGGCCGTAGCGGTCGTAGCCCGCGGTGGCAGTGGCGTTGACGGTGGGCAGCAGGGCGGCGCGGCGCTCCAGCACGTTGGCGCGGGCCTGCTCTACGCGCTGAATGGCCTGGCGCAGGTCCAGGTTTTGCTGCAAAGCCGTGTCGATGAGGCCGATAAGCGTGCGGTCGGCGAAGAACTTGCGCCACGGCAAATCGCCGATGCTGGCGCTATCGCCCACGGCGGGGTAGCCGTAGGTGCCGGGCAGCGGGGTGGCGGCCGGGTAGGTGTGGGGCGCAGCGACCTGGCAGGAACCCAGGGCTAGGGTAATTACCAAGGCCGCGTAGGCTCGCCGACTGTGGGACCCCACCCCCGGCCCTTCTCCGCTTAATGCGCGGCATCCTCCGGGAGAGGGGAGCCTGACGACTTCTTTCTTATTAAGAAATGAATTTAAAAACCGTGAAAAAAGCATCAGAATCAAATAATTGAACTTAATAATCGTCAGGCTCCCCTCTCCCGGAGGGGAGGAGCCGGGTGTGGGGCCGGGGGTGGGGTGCCACGGGCGCTAGGCGTGCGCCGCCTCCGCTTCTTCCTCCACGGCTTCGGTCACCGGCTCGGGCTTCTCCACCTTTATCATGCCCGCAAAAATGACGTAGAGGCCCGGCACCAGCAGCAGGCCGAAGGCCGTGCCCAGCAGCATGCCGCCCGCCGCCGCCGTGCCGATGCTGCGGTTGCCCAGGGCGCCCGCGCCGTCGGCCACTACCAGCGGCATCAGGCCCAGGATAAAGGCAAACGACGTCATCAAAATCGGCCGCAGGCGCGAGAGCGTGCCCTCGATAACGGCATCGAACACCGAGGCCCCGGCGCGCCGCCGCTGCTCGGCCACCTCAATGACCAGAATGGCATTTTTGCCCAGCAGGCCGATGAGCATTACCAGCGCCACCTGGGCGTAGATATTGTTTTCGAGCCCCAGAATTTTCAGGAACAGGAAGGCCCCGAAAATGCCCGTGGGCAAGCTCAGCAGCACCGGCATGGGCAGCAGAAAGCTCTCGTACTGCGCCGCCAGAATGAGGTACACGAACACGATAACGAGCGCGAAGATGTAGAGCGCCTGGTCGCCCGACAGCACCTGCTCGCGGGTCATGCCGCTCCACTCGAAGGTGAAACCCTTGGGCAGCACCTTCTTAGCAGTTTCCTGCACCGCCTTGATGACGTCGCCGGTGCTGTGCCCGGGGGCGGCATCGCTGCTCACCATGGCCGAGGTATACATATTGTAGCGCGTGAGCTGGTCGGGGCCGTACACGCGCTCGAGGCGCACGAAGGTGGAGTAGGGCACCAGCTCGCCGCGGTTGTTTTTCACGTACAGCTTCAGCAAGTCGTCGGGGTTCACGCGGTACTCGGGTGAGGCCTGCACCATCACCTTATACAGCTGCCCGAAGCGGATGAAGTTGGAGGCGTAGTAGCTGCCAATCAGCGTTTGCAGGGTGCTCATGGCCTGGTCCACGGTCACGCCCTTTTTGGCGGCCTGCTCCTGGTCCACATGAATGAGGTACTGCGGAAAATTAGCGTCGTAGTTGGTGAAGGCGTTGCCGATGGCCGGCGTTTTGTCGAGGGCCATAATAAAGTCCTTGGTCACGGTGGCCGTGCGCTGCAAGTCGCCGGTGCCCGACTTGTCGAGCACGCGCAGCTCCACGCCGCTGGCGTTGCCGAAGCCCGGCACCGAGGGCGGCGGAAAAAACTCGATGCTGGCATCCGAAATGCCCTTGGTTTTTTCGCGCAGCTCGACAATCAGCTCATCCACCGATTGGTTGCGCTCCTCCCAGCCCGCCAGGTTAATCATGCCCATGCCGTAGGTCGAGCCCGCCACGTCGTTGAGCAGGCTGTAGCCGGCCAGGGTCGAAACCGATTCCACGGGCTTGAGCTTGGCCGCGATTTTTTGAATCTCATCCAGCACCTTTTCGGTGCGCTCCACGGTGGCCCCGGGGGGGGTGGTCACGTTCACGTATATCATGCCCTGGTCTTCGGTGGGGATAAAGCCGGCGGGCAGAATGGCGCTCGTGCCCCAGGCCAGCCCGATGAACATCAGCAGGGCCCCCAGGGTGATGAGGCGGCGGTTGGCCACCGCGCTCAGCACGCGCTTGTAGCCGTTGGCCAGCCCGTCGTAGCGCTTGTTAAACCAGATGAAAAACCGGCCCATCAGGCCCGGCTTTTTGTCGTGGTCCACTTCCTTGAGCAGCAGCGCGCACAAAGCCGGCGTAAGGGTCAGGGCATTAATAGCCGAAATCAAAATCGCCGAGGCCAGCGTGAGCGAAAACTGCCGGTAGAACACGCCCACCGGACCGCTCAAAAACGACGTGGGTACAAATACTGCCGTCATTACCAGCGTAATAGCCACAATGGCCCCGCTGATTTCGTGCATGGCCGCGAAGGTGGCTTCGCGGGGGCCCATGTGCTCGTTGTGCATTTTGGCGTGCACGGCCTCCACCACCACAATGGCGTCATCAACCACGATGCCGATGGCCAGCACCAGCGCAAACAGCGTGAGCAGGTTGATGCTGAACCCCAGCGCATTCATAATAGCCAGCGTGCCGATGAGGGCCACCGGCACCGCCAGCGCCGGGATGAGCGTGGAGCGGAAATCCTGCAAAAACACGAACACCACAATAAACACCAGGATGAACGCCTCGACCAGCGTTTTGAGCACCTCGTGAATACTGGCATCCAGAAAGCGCGACACGTCGTAGGCCACGCTGTAGGTCATGCCGGGCGGGAAACTGGTGGCTTTCAGCTCGGCCATGCGCGCCTTCACGCCCGCAATTACTTCGCTGGCGTTGGAGCCGGGGCGCTGCTTGAGCATGATGGCCGCCGAGGGCCGCCCATCTTCCTTCGACACCATGCCGTAGCCCAGCGAGCCAAACTCGACGTCGGCCACCTGCTTGAGCTTCAGCACCGAGCCGTCGGGGTTGGCGCGCAGCACAATGTTGCGGTACTGCTCGGGCTCAAACATTTTGCCCGTGTAGCGCAGCACGTATTGCAGGGCGTGGGCCTTGCCGCCCGAGCTTTCGCCCGATTTGCCGGGGGCAGCCTCCACGTTTTCGGCCCGGATGGCGGCCACCACTTCCTCGGCGCCCACGTTGTAGGCGGCCATGCGGTCGGGCTTCAGCCACACGCGCATCGAGTATTCGCGGGCACCCATTATCTCAGCCAGGCCCACGCCGTTGATGCGCTTGAGCTCCTGCAAGATGTTGATATCGGCGTAGTTATAAATAAACTTCTCGCCGGCCGCCTTGTCGGTGCTCGTGATGTTGAGGTAGAGCAGCATCGAGTTTACCTCCTTTTCGGTGGTCACGCCGGCCTTGATTACCTCCTCGGGCAGCTCGTCCACCACGGTTTGCACGCGGCCCTGCACGGCCACGGCGGCCAGGTCGGGGTCGGTGCCCACCTCAAAGAAAACTTCGATGAGCGTGGTGCCATCGTTGCTGTTCACCGACGTCATGTAGGTCATGCCCGGCACGCCGTTGATGGAGCGCTCCAGGGGCGTGGCCACGGCCTTGGCGCACACCTCGGCGTTGGCCCCGGTGTAGTGCGCCGTCACGGTTACGGAGGGCGGCACAATGTCAGGAAACTGCGTGATGGGCAGCTGAAACAGCGCCAAGCCTCCCAACAGGGTTATCAGCAGGGAGATAACCAGCGAGAGCACCGGGCGGCGAATGAAGATATCGAACATAGAACTTGGTAGTCAACTAGGATTCGTTTGTCATGCTTTGACTCCGCTGCGCTGCGCGGACGCCAGATGAGCATGACAAACGTTGTGTTATTAGGCAGCTACTTGTTAAGCCCTACCGCACCTTAGCCACCGCCGACGCTTCTGCCTGTGGCAGCTCGGCCTTGCGGGGCACCACTTTCTGGCCGTCTTTCACCTGCTGCATACCCTCGTACACCACGCGGTCGCCGGGCTGGAGGCCGCTTTTCACCACGTAGTCGTCGCCGGTGCGGGTGCCGGGCACGAAGGCGCGCGTGTGGGCCACGTTGTTGCTGTCGAGCAGGTACACGTAGCTCTTGTCCTGCACTTCAAACACCGCCTTTTGGGGCACCAGCAGCGCGGCGGTCACCACGTTGGTGAGGCGCACGCGGCCGGTAGCGCCGTGCTTGAGCAGGCGCTGGGGGTTGTCGAAGCGGGCGCGGAAGGCGATGGAGCCGGTGTTTTCGTCAATCTCGCCCTCCGAGGTTTCGATGTAGCCGGGGTAGGGGTAGCGGCTGCCGTCGGCCAGCACCAGCGCGATGGTGTCGGAGCGGCTCTGCTCGGGGTGTTTTTCGCGCAGCTTCACAAACGTGAGGTACTCGTTTTCCGGAATCTCGAAGTAGGCAAATACCTGGGTCAAATCCGACACGGTCGTGAGCAGCGTGGTTTCCTCAATCAGACTGCCCACCTTGAGCGGAATGCGGTTGATAACGCCGTTGAAGGGCGCGCGCACCAGCGTGTAGTTGAGATTGAGGCGGGCCGTGCTCTGGGTGGCGCGGGCCTCGGCCACGTGGGCGCGGGCGGTGCGCAGGTTGGCGTGGGCCAGGTCGGCCTCGGTAGCGGCAATAATGTTTTTGCTCACCAGCAGCTGTACCCGGCCCAGCTGCACCTCAGCGGCGGCCACCTCGGCCAGGGCGCTGCTCTCGGCGGCGCGGGCGTGGGCCAGCTGGTTTTTATACTCGCTGGCCTGAATGCGAAACAGGGGCTGGCCCTTCTTCACAAACTTGCCCTCATCCACATAAATAGCTTCGAGAAAGCCGCGCACCTTGGCCCGCACCTCCACGTTGCGCTCGGCCTGAATATCGGCTACGTGCTCGCGGAACAGGCGCTGGTCGGTGGTTTGCAGGGCCACCACCGGCACCTGGGGGGCCGCGTCGGCCTTGGTGCCTTCGGCCTGGCCTTTGCCGCAGCCACTCAGCAGCAGCCCGCCAGCCACGGCTGCCAGGGAAAAAGGACGAAGAAGCACGCGGCGAAATAAGGAATTCATACTAAAAGAAAAATGAGCAAGCAAAAAGCCCCCGGCCGGCTACTGGGCCGAGGCGGTGGGCAACATGGCCGGCGGCGTGGGCCGCAGCGCCAGCAGGCTGTCCTGCTGCTGGTGGTCGGACTGGCAGCGGGCCAGCAGCCGCTGCGTCAGGCGCAGGTCGGCTTCGGTTTCCTGCAAGTCCTCGTAGTCGGCCGTGGCCGGCGCGCGGCTATACAGCAAGAAGCCATTGAGCATCAGCGATAAAGCTAACGCCCCCGCCAGCAGCAGAGCCAGGAAATTCAACGACCGAATTGGATTGAGCATGAGCAAGCGGGGCAGTGGCAACTGCCCACAAAGCACCACCCGCGACATTAAAACGGTATGAGAACGGTATTAGAAAAGATGAAAAGGCAGTGAAGGCAGTAGCGCGAAGTTTCCACTTCGTGCGCGAGCGCAGCGAGCAGGCGGCTTAGGACGGCGCGAACGATTATACTCGCTGCGCTCGCGCACGAAGTGGAAACTTCGCGCTACACCGGCGAGGCCGGCAGCCACACCGTGGCCGTAGTGCCCTGGCCCACGGCCGAAACCAGCTCCAGCCGGCCCTCGTGGCGGCGCACAATGCGCTGGGTAAGCGGTAGGCCCAGGCCGTAGCCGGGGCGGCCCATGGCCCCGGCGGCGCGGTATAGCGGCTCGTAAATGTGGCTCAGCTCGTCGGGGCTGAGGCCGGGGCCGGCGTCGGCCACGCGCACGCGCAGGGTGGCGGGGCCGTCGTAGGCCAGCTCGGCCAGCACGAGGCCGGCCGAGTACTTGGCGGCGTTATCGAGCAGGTTGAGCAGGGCCGTGGTGAGCAGCTCGGCGTTGCCGGGCAGCATAAACACATCGGCCTCGGCCTCGGCTGGCAGCGCCCCAAACGCGAGCCGAAACTCGCGGCCGGGGTATTTGGCGCGGGCAAAATCGAGGGCTTGGCCTAGGCACTCATCAAGGCGTACGGGGCCGAAGGGCGGCAGCGTGCCGTCGGCCTTGGCCAGGGCCAGCAGGCTGGTGGTGAGGCCCTGCAAGTGGCGGGCGGCATCGAGCGACTGGGCCAAGCTCTCGCGGGCGTCGGGCAGGGTGGCGTCGTAGGCCAGGGCCGTTTCGAGGGTGCCGGTGAGGGTGGTGAGGGGCGTGCGCAGCTCGTGCGAGGCATGGGCCAGGAAGCTTTTTTGCGACTCAAACGCCTGCTCCAGCCCCGCCAGCATGGCGTTGAAGGCCCGCGCCAACTGGGCCAGCTCGTCGCGCCCGTTGCCCTCCGACAGCCGCCGGCCCAGGTTGGTGGCCGAAATGCGCCCCGCCTGCCGCCCAATGCGCGCCACCGGCGCCAGCGCCGCGCCCGCAAAGTACCAGCCCGCTAAAATGGTGAGCGCCAGCGCCCCCACGTTGCCCAGCAGCAGCAGCAGGCCCAGTTGCTGCTGCCGCGCCCTACCCACCTGGTCGTCGGCCGACACAAAAATGGCGTACTGCTCGCCTTCGTGGTCGTAGGGCCGGCCCACCGCCTCGCGCCGCCCGCCGGCCCCGAAGCCCGTGAGCTGGCCCGGCCGCAGGCTGCCCAGCCGCGCCCGGTTGGGGCCCTGGTCAATGTTGTCGGCGCTGCTGTAGCGCAACTCGCCGCCCGGCCCGTAAATGCTGATTTGCTCCTCGGGCAGCGTCAGCAGGTCGCGGCGGCGCAGGCTGCCCAGCCGCCCGGTTTCGAGCTTGCCGGGCCTGATGAGCAGCCGCCCCGCCAGCGTGGCGCTGGTGCCCAGCCGGTGCTCAAAGCGCTGCGCCCGCGTGCCAGCATTGAAGTAGTAAATGAACGCCGAGAAGCTGACCTGAATGGCCAGCACCACCAGCGTAAAGCGCAGCATCAACTTATTGCGAATCAGCATACTAAGGGAGGTAGCGTGGACTCTGCGAGTCCGCGCGTTGAACAGCACTGAAACGACCTATGCGCGGACTCGCAGAGTCCACGCTACCTACCCCTCGCGCATCACGTAGCCCATGCCCACCACGGTATGAATGAGCTTGGGCGAAAAATCGCGGTCCAGCTTCTTACGCAAGTAGCTCACGTACACGTCGATAACGTTGGTAGTCGTATCGAAGTCCAGGTCCCAGACGCGCTCGGCAATATCCACGCGCGACACCACGCGGCCGCGGTTGCGCAGCAGGTGTTCCAGCAGCGAGTACTCGCGGGTGGTGAGGGCGATGCGCTGGCCGGCGCGGGCCACGGTTTTGGCATCGAGGTCGAGCACGAGGTCGGCCATGCGCAGCTCGCGGCGTTCGCCGCTGGCGGCCGCGTAGCGCTGGGTGAGGGCGCGGGCGCGCATTAGCAACTCTCTGAATTCAAAGGGTTTAACTAAATAATCATCGGCCCCAGCCGCAAAGCCGGCCTCCTTATCGTCGAGGCTGTCGAGGGCCGTGAGCAGCAGTACGGGCACCCGCCGGCTGTGCGCCCGAATGCGGCGGCACAACTCCACACCGTTCACGTAGGGCAGGTTCACGTCCAGTATCACCAGGTCGTAGGGCTGCTGCTCGTAGAGCGACCAGCCCGTGCGCCCGTCGTAGGCCACGGTGAGGTCGTAGCCCTCGTGGGCAAAGCCTTTTTTGACGAACGAGGCCAGCGGCGGCTCGTCTTCGACCAACAGAATTTTCATAAATTACAACGAACTACGCATCCTATACGGCCCCAACGAAAACAGGCTGCCCCGCAATCAAGTGCGAAGCAGCCTGCCAAAAACGGGCGCGCAGCTTACAACTGCGGGGTCACCTGGCCGGCTTGCTCGCGGCAGTAGGTGATGAAGTCGGAATTGACGGGCTCCAGCCCGCCTTCGCGCATCTTCACGGCCACCTGGCCGCGGTGGTAGCTGGCGTGCATCACGCAGTGGGTCAGGATGTCGCTCACCTGCGAGTCGAAGGCATCACCCTGAGAATTAGCGTATTGAATGTGGCGCAGCAGCTCCGTTTCGTCGGCGTTGGCGCAGAGGTCGGCAAAGGCCTGCGAGGTTTGCTCGTGCCAGTGGTGCAGGCCGGCGAGGTCGTGCTCCTGCCATACTTTAAGCGGGCTGGCCGTGCCCGAAAGGCGGGCAATCCAGATGGCCTGGGCATTGATGACGTGGCTGAAAATGCGCAGCGCCGGCTGCGGCGCTTCCTTGCCCGCAGCTACCGACGAGTCGAGGCGGCGCAGCAAAGTTTCGTTGGCCCACACGTTGAAAACGCCGAGCTTGGCGATGGTGTTAATCATGAAGAAAGGCAAAAATTGGGTTTGAAATGCAAAAGAACGTCATGCTGCGCTTGCCGCAGCATGACGTTCTTTTGAGATAGCCTACCTCAGCGGGGGTCTTGCCACACCAGCTGTTCGTTGGTCTTGCGCTTGTCGAAGTTGCCGCAGCGCCCATCACCCTTGCCCGTGATGCCGCCTTCGGGGTGGCATAGTATTTTACCCTTCGGGTCGTAGAGCGTCGATTGCTGGTTGCAGCACGGAGCCGACTCGTAGTACACCGTTTCGCCCTCAAACTGATAGCGCGTAACCCGAATAATGGGGTTGCGCTTGCGCGTAGCCAATATCTTCTGGATGCGGTTTTGCAGCCACGCGGGGCGGGCCGTGCTGTCGAGGCGCATATCGCGGGCGGGCACGGCATCCACGGTGTTGGTGCTGGTGGGCGCGGGCGTATTGGGCTGGCTCACAAAGCCTTCGGAGGGCGGCGTGGTGGGGGTATTCACTACCACATCCTGCTGGCAGGCCCCCAGCAACAGGGTGAGGGCGATAAGTGGAATAGACGAACGACGCATAGCGGAGGGGTAGTAAGGCACAGGTAAAAAGTGCTTAGCCTTACGCCAACCAGCCTAAATAGTTGAAAAGCGTGCCGTAAGCTTCAGCTTGCCGTTGAGCTAGCAGGTGCAGCCACCCACCGGCCAGCTAAAGCTTACTGCCCAGCGCCCACACCTTGGGCCCGAACACGCAGCCGCCCACCACCAGCGCGGCCAGCGCGGCCAGCAGCACGGCCCCGGCCGCCACGTCTTTGGCTCGCCCCGCCAGCGGGTGGTAGCCCGGCGACGCCAGGTTGGTGAGTGCCTCAATGGCCGTGTTGAACAGCTCAGCGGCCCACACGCTGCCCACGGCCAGCGCCACCAGCGCCCATTCGGTCGGGCTCAGCCCAAAAAACCAGCCCACCCCCAGCACCACCGCCGTGGCCACGGCGTGAAACTGCAAGTGTACCTCGGTGCGCAGGGCCGCCCCCACGCCCCGAAACGCGTGCCCGAAGCTGGCCGCCCGGCGGCGCAGCAGTCCCGGCCGGGCCGCCGGGCGGGCCACATCGGCCGCCCCCGGCTCAGACATTGTATTCGGCAAAGGTGGTGCGGCGCAGCTCGTGCCACTCGGGCCGCAAGACGCTGAAAATGACCGTGTCGCGCCGGTAGCCGTCGTGCAAAATGCGGTGGCTGCGCAGGGTGCCCTCCTCGGTGGCCCCCATGCGGCGCATGGCGTTTTGCGACTGCTGGTTGCGGCGGTCGGTTTCCAGCTCCACGCGCTCGCAGCCCAGCTGGTCGAAGGCGTAGCCCAGCAGCAGGTGCTTGGCCGCCCGGTTGAGGCCAGTGCGCTGAAAATCAGTGCCTATCCAAGTGTAGCCCACGCTCAGCTTGTCGTTGTCGAGGTCCAGGTTGTAGTAGCTGGTGCTGCCCGCCAGCCGCCCCGTAGCCCGGTCGATAATGGCGAATGGGTAGCGCTGCCCGGCCTGCCGCGCCTGCGTGGCCGCCGCAATGTAGGCCGCCAGGCTCACCGTATCACCGGCGCGGGTAACGGTGAATTCCCAGATTTCGGGCGCAAAGGCCACGAGCTTTAACTCCTCAAAATCAGCGGCTTCGAGCGGGCGTAGGCGCACGCGGCTGTTTTCCAGTACCAGGTTTTGGGTGAAGTCGAAGGGCATAGCTAGTAGCGAATAGTGAAGCTGCAAAGATGCAAAAAAACAAAGCCGCCCGGCACAGGGCCGGGCGGCTTTTACGGGGCCAACGGGCCGCCAATGCTAAAACGAGTACGTGTAGCCGGGGATGGTAACGGGGTTGAGGCGATAGTATTCTTCCCCATTAGGGCCGATAAAATCTAACTCGGCCTCGCCAGGCGCAAAAACCGGGCGCGCGGCTTTGCGGGCCTCCCGAACGGCTTGCCGCAGGTCGATTTTTTTAGAACGCTTCCCGGAAAATGTTTTCATAACGCGCGATAATCTGTTTTTTGAGCAACTGGTTGGCTGCTACCCCATTGGGCAATATGAAGATAGTGCTGTTTTTGGGCCTGGTAGTTACGGTAAAACGCAACGGATTGATTTTCAATTCCAGCATGCGCTTGTAAAGCCGAAACCGCTTGGTACTCTCGTCGCTGGTTTCATTCATCATCGCGGCGGCAATAAAGCCAAAGCAGGCTTGCGGGTCGTGGCGTAGCACCTCGGCCAGAATGGCCAGCACAGTGCCGCCGAGCTTGCCCGCCGCCTGCTGGTTGGTGCGCAGCCGGTAGCGGTTGACGTTCTGCACCTTGGCATAAAAGTCGGCCGTGTAGAGATGGTTGGTGTAGGCATGAATCTCTACCAGATACTTCCGCCGCGAACTCGGCGTGTGCATGAAAAACTTGTAGATATCGACAAATACCCAGCTTTCCCGCCCCATTGTGCTGTTGCGGTTGCGCTGCACCAGGCGGTAGGGGAGAACGGTGTTAAACAATGGGGTGAAGGTGCTGAGTATGAGAATGCAAAGAAAATAAAGAACGTCCTGCTGCGCTTGCCGAAGCACCTCGCTCGCATCGCTGAGGAGTTAATCCTAGCGGTGCGGCAGAGGTGCTTCGGCAAGCGCAGCAGGACGTTCTACAGTCTGCTAACAGCTTGATGGAAAATTACTTAATCTCGCCCACCATGTCCTCGGGCTTCAGCCACTGGTCGAAGTCCTCGGCCGTCACGTAGCCGAGCTGGATGGCGGTTTCCTTGAGGGTCGAGCCGTTTTTGTGGGCCGTTTGGGCAATTTCGGCGGCCTTGTAGTAGCCGATGTGGGGGTTGAGGGCCGTTACCAGCATCAGGCTGCTATCGACGTGCTTTTTGATATTGGGCAGGATGGGCTCGATGCCCATGGCGCACTTGTCGTTGAAGGCTACGCACACGTCGCCGAGCAGGCGGGCCGAGTGCAGGAAGTTGTAAATCATGACGGGCTTGAATACGTTCAGCTCGAAATGGCCCATGCTGCCGCCCACCGTAATGGCCACGTCGTTGCCCATTACCTGGGCCGAAACCATCGTCATGGCCTCGCACTGGGTGGGGTTTACCTTGCCGGGCATGATGCTGCTACCGGGCTCATTATCAGGAATATGAATCTCACCGATGCCCGCGCGCGGGCCGCTGCTGAGCATCCGGATGTCGTTGGCGATTTTCATCAGGCTCACGGCTACCAGCTTGAGCGCGCCGTGGGTTTCCACGATGGCGTCGTGGGCGGCCAGGGCCTCAAACTTGTTTTCGGCCGTGACGAAGGGCAGGCCCGTAAGCTCGGCAATGTACTTGGCCACGTTTTCGGAGTAGCCGGGGGGCGTGTTGATGCCCGTGCCCACGGCCGTGCCGCCCAGCGCCAGCTCACTCAAGTGGCTGAGCGTGTTGTTGATAGCCCGCAGGCCGTGGTCGAGCTGCGAGGCGTAGCCCGAAAACTCCTGGCCCAGGGTCAGCGGCGTGGCATCCATGAAGTGCGTGCGACCGATTTTCACCACGTGCTTGAAGTCTGCCGACTTCCGGCGCAGCGTGTCGCGCAGCTTCGTGATGCCCGGTATCGTGTTCTCTACCAATATCTTGTAGGCCGCGATGTGCATGGCCGTGGGGAAGGTGTCGTTGCTCGACTGCGACTTATTCACGTCGTCGTTGGGAGCCAAAAACTTCTTCTCGTCGCTGAGCAGGCCGCCGTGCAGCACGTGGCCGCGGTAGGCAATCACCTCGTTCACGTTCATGTTGCTCTGCGTGCCCGAGCCCGTTTGCCACACCACCAGCGGAAACGAGTCGGCGAGCTTGCCGGCCAGAATCTCGTCGGCCACTTGGCCAATGAGGGCGGCTTTGTCGGCGTCGAGCACGCCGGCATCGCGGTTGGTGAGGGCAGCGGCCTTTTTCAAATAAGCGAAGGCGGCGATAATCTCCTTCGGCATCTTGTTGATATCCTGCGCGATGGGGAAGTTTTCGATGCTGCGCTGGGTTTGGGCGCCCCAATAGGCGTCGGCGGGCACTTGCACCTGGCCCATGGTGTCTTTTTCGGTCCGAAACTGGCTCATTCTGAGTAGGGTATGAGGGGGTGAGGGTAGGCGGGTAGGAAGGGGTGGGGCCAGCGCGGCCCTGCCGAAACCCAGGCAACACCGTGCGCTGGGCAGGGCAAAAGTAAGGCCGCTGCCCACCGCCCGGCAGCCATTGGCCGGCCGTGCTCGTAAAGCCTGTTACCCGCCCTACATAAAACCTCCTACCCCCATACCCTATTAATCATGAACAAGCCCACGCCCACTCCCGACCCCCACACCGAGCCCCCCGTACCCGTGCAAGGCGACGGCGTGCCCGATTACAGCCACCTCGAAATCCACACCGAATCGGACTTGCCTACGCCCGACAAAGCTGGTGGTAGCGCCACCGAGCCCGAAAGCGGCGGTGGTTACAGCGGCTAGCCTTATCGGTGTTTTCACCGCAGCGGCCGCGGAAGGTTCCGCAAAAGAGACGCAGAAGAACAACCTCTACGTCTCTTCTGCGAAACCCGCTGCGTCCGCTGCGGTGAAAACCCAGTAGCTTAGCGCTATGTCTTTCACTCGCTACCTGCTGCTACTGGCCGCCGCGCTGCCCGCCTGCCAACCCGCCGCCACTACCGCTCCGGCGGCCGCGCCCAGCACCTATTTCCCGGCCGTCGAAACCGGTGTGAAAACCGGCGGTGTGCAGGTGATTCCCATCACCACGCCCAAGGGCAAGTTCAACGTCTGGACCAAGCGGTTTGGTAACAACCCCAAAATCAAGGTGTTGCTGCTGAACGGCGGCCCCGGCGCCACGCACGAGTATTTCGAGTGCATGGAAAGCTTCCTGCCGCAGGAGGGCATCGAATTCATTTACTACGACCAGCTGGGCTGCGGCAACTCCGACAACCCCCGCGATACCAGCATGTGGAGCCTGCCGCGCTACGTGGAGGAAGTGGAGCAGGTGCGCCAAGCCCTGAAGCTGGATAAAAGCAACTTCTACCTGCTGGGCCACAGCTGGGGCGGCATCCTGGCGGCCGAGTACGCCTTCAAGTATCAGCAAAATCTTAAAGGACTCATTATCAGTAATATGATGATGAGCGGCCCCGCCTATGGCAAATATGCCCAGGACGTGCTGGCCAAGCAGATGAAGCCCGCCGTACTAACCGAAATCCGGCAAATTGAGGCCGAAAAAGACTTCGCCAACCCGCGCTACATGGCGCTGCTGGAGCCCAATTTCTACGCCGAGCACCTGTGCCGCCTCGTGCCCAACCCCGAGCCCGTGACCCGCGCCATGAGCAAGGTCAACCAGTCGCTCTACGTGACCATGCAGGGCCCCAGCGAGTTCGGTATCTCGGGCAAGCTCACTACCTGGGACCGCACCAAGGACCTGCCGCAGCTCACAGTGCCGGTGCTCAGCATCGGCGGCAAGTACGACACCATGGACCCTGCCCACATGGCCTGGATTGCCACCCAAGTCAAGCACGGCAACTCCCTCATCTGCCCCCAGGGCAGCCACATGGCCATGTACGACGACCAGCAAGTGTACATGGCCGGCCTCACCAAGTTCCTGAAAACCGTGGACGACGGCTCTTTCAAAGGGGTGAATCAGTAAGTTGGTGAATGAGTGAGTTGGTGAATGAGCGATTAAATTCTTTCACCGATTCACCAACTCATCCCTAAAAAGGCACTGCTACCATCACCATGCGGGGGGCGCGCTGGCCGCCGCTGATGCCGGGCACCCACTTGGGGCCGTCGCACACCAGGCGCTGGGCCTCAGCGTCGTAGTCGGCGCGCAGACCGTGTAACACCCTCATTTCCTGAATCTTGCCATCGGCCCCGATGGTTACGCCCAGCTGCACCGTGCCCGAGAGGGGTTGGTCGGGGGCTTCGGGCTTGAACTCGGTGGCCTCGCGGCGCAGCTGCTCGCGCCAAGCGGCGTAGCCACCTACCGGCGTGGGCGGCAGGCCCGGCGCGGCGGGCATGGCCGTGGCCCGCACCTTGGCGGCATTGTCCAGCGCGCTCTTGCGCAGGGCCAGGCCATTCACGCGCCCCGCCAGGGCCACGGAGTCGGTAGGGGCAGCGGCAGCGGCGCGGGCTACCGGCGCGGCGGGAATAGCAGCCGAACTCACAATGAGGTCGGGGGCCGTCTCACCTAGCCTTTCAGCTATCGGAGTAGGCTTAGTAGCGGCAACATCCTTATTCGACAGCGTTGCAAGCGGCCGCTGGGCAGGCCGCGTCATTGCGGTGGGTTTGGGCCGGGCTGCTGGGCGGGCTACTGCCACTGATGCGGCCGCGCTGGCATTGGGAACTGACTCGTTAGTTGCCGCTTGCGGGGCTACCGCAGTGGTGGCGGCCGGGGCAGTGGGCTGCGTGCTAACGGCAACGGGCAGCTGCGCCGCCGGCGAATGCTGGCGCTGTTGCCACGTCCACCAGCCGCCGGCCAGCAAGCCAAAAAGCAGGGCGGCGGCGGCGGCGAGTTGGGGCACCAACCAGCGGTGGCGGCGCGTTTCGCGCACCAGCCGGGCCGGGGCGGCCTGCTGCTGCACGCGCTGGCGCAGCCGCAATTGCAGCTGGGCCAGGGCCTGGTCGGTGGTGGTGGCGGGCGTTTGCATGAGGCCGGCCAGCACGTCGGCGCAGCGGGCGCAGGCCAGCGTGTGGGCCTCCACGCGGTGCTGGGCCGCGGGAGCCAGCGTGCCCGCCGCATACTGGCGCAGCAGTGCCACCGGCAGGTGCGGGCCGGCCGGGGCAGTAGCGTTCAGTAAGGGGTTGGCAGGCAGCATGTTGGTTGAATTAAGGAGTAGGAGTGAAGAAGTAGGAATTGAATTTTTGGGTGAGGAATAACAGGTGTTCTAGCAATTAGCAGACCGTCTTGATGAGCTTACCGAAGCAGGATGGGATGTTCATTCCTCGTTTCTGATTTTCAACTCAGTACTCAGGTTGCGCTTGAGCATCCGCCGCCCGTTTTGCAGGTGGCTTTTGACGAGGTTGAGGGCCAGGCCGGTGGCGGCCACCACTTCCTGATACGATTTTTCTTCGAGGTAAAATAATTCCAGGCAGCGGCGCTGCTCGGCCGGCAGCTGGCTGAGGGCCAGCTCCAGGGCTTGCAGGTCGGCCTCGTGCTGGTCGGCGGCTTCGGCTTCCAGGCCGGCATCGGGCAGATGCCGGGCGGCGGCATTTTCCACATCGGTGGCCTCGGGCAGCAGCACCAGCACGCCGCCGCTGGCCGTGCCGCGCTGCCGGGCGCGCAGCTCCATAAGGCAAAAGTTGCGCGCCGTGGTGTAGAGCCAGGCCCCAAAGTTGTCGGGTGCGTGGGTGCGTAGCTTGGTCACGAGCTGCTCAAAGAGCTGCATAGTAGCATCTTGCGCATCTTCGTCGGGCGGGGCCAGGTAGCGTCGGCACACCGCAAACACCTCGGGCAGGTGCCGCTCATAGAGCGTGCCCAGCGCGGCCACGTCGCCGCCCTGGCGGTAGCGGGCCAGCACCTCCTGGTCGGAGAGGGCGGCGGCTGGGACGGTAGGGGCGCGGCGACTAAAGAACACGGCGGCAAAATACGCCCAACCGGCGCTAGAGCCCACAAAAAAAGCCCACGCCGGGAGCGGCGTGGGCTTTCACTAGGCGGCAAACGTTGCTTAGTTGGCAGCGTTCTTCATGTTCTCCTTGGTTTCGCGGGCCGACTTGGCAGCGGCGTTGCCCATGGCGTCCATCTTGTTGCCAGCGGCATCCATTTTGTTCTCCATTTTGGCTTTGGCATCGGCGGCGTTGGCCTGCATTTTGTCGCCGGCGGCGTCCATTTTGTCGCCAGCGGCATCCATTTTGGCGTTCATTTTGTCGCCGGCGGCATCCATTTTGGCGTCCATTTTGTCGCCGGCAGCCTGCATTTTGGCGTCCATTTTGTCGCCGGCAGCCTGCATTTTATCGCCAGCGGCATCCATTTTGGCGTCCATTTTGTCGCCTACCTGGTCGGCGCTGGGGGTAGTTACTTCGGTGGTGGTAGTGGTGCTACCGTCGGGGTTGTCGGTTTTGGCGGTGTCGGTCGAGCAAGCGGTGAAGCTCAGGGCGATGGCGGCAGCGAACAGGGTTTTGAGTGAAGTATTCATAAAATTGAAAAAGAAAATGAGGAGCCAGTGAGTTTGTGCGGCTTAATTAGCGACGGGGCCAAAAGGTAACCTTAGGCGAAGCCGGGAAAACTAACTTTTTTGGGCCGCGCTAAGTATAGCCAGTTAACTTATCCTTTCTCTTATGGACTCTACCGCCGCCACCCCGTACACGCCCCCCACGCCCGAAGTGCAGCTGCACATCAGCGACGAGCAAAACACGGCCTTGCTTACCGATACCCTCGCCCTGCTGGGCCAGGGCCTGCCCAATGCCGACGGCGCCACCGGCCTGCGCGAGCTGGAGCGCTGGGAAACCGTGCTGGCCGCCAGCGACCGCCCTGGCCTGGCCAAAATAAAGCAGGAAATCAAGCTGTTGCGCGAAATGTTGGCTTCGTCCGACACCCAGGCTCACGAAGTGGCCGAGGTGCTGGCCAGCCTCGGGGCCGAAGCCGCCAAGGTAGGCGAGGAGTCGGCCAATGGCTACTCCGACGCCCTGCACCAGTTGAGCCGCACGCTCATTAAGGCCGGCAACCTGCTTTCGCGCTAGCCGCCCAGCCACCCTACTTTTCTCCCCTTGCAATGCCCCAAGTACGGGCAGGATACCGCTGGTTGTAGCCAACCGCCGGTAACCTGCCCGTACTTGGGTTTTTTGGTGTGGCATGAGCGCGTTAGCGCACGCGATTTATTTGGTATAAAATATTGATTATAAGTTATTTATCCGTATTATCAACTTCATATTCATTAAATGTTCATTAAAAAGGCAACTAACGAGTTCGTTAGAGGTAGATGACGCAAAACCAACGAACTACTGCTGCTCATCTTTACCCAACGTGTGCCTCACCGCGGTAGTTACCCATCCGCACCGCGCCGTTCCTGGCCGGCCAACTTCCACTAGCGGGCTCATCAACTACCTCATATACTGTCAATTAGAATACCTATGGCTTCACACGCTAGGGCTGGCTTGCCGCCGCCCACTCCTTGGCAGCGCCTGGTGCGCATGCTCAACACGGAGCGCCGTACCATTCGCTACATCATTTTTTACGCTATCCTGACGGGGCTTATCAGCCTGTCGCTGCCGCTGGGCACGCAGGCCGTGTTCAACCTGGTTTCGACGGGGGCCGTGTTTGGCTCTACCTACATTTTGGTGGCCGTGGTGGTGGGCGGCGTGCTACTGGGCGGCATCCTGCTGGTGGGCCAAATGACGCTGGTAGAGGCCATTGAGCAGCGCATTTTTGCCAAGGCGGCCATCGAGTACGCCTACCGGCTGCCGCGCATCAAGGCCGAGGCGCTGGCCGGCCAGGACCCCCGCGAGCTGGTGAACCGCTTTTTTGACGTGCTCACCATTCAGAAGGGCCTCACTAAGCTGCTGGTAGACATCATGTTCGCCCTGTTGCAAATAGTGCTGGGCGTGATAGTGCTGGCCTTTTATCACCCCGTTTTTATTGGGTTTGGCGTGTTTACGCTGCTGGCGATGGCGCTGCTCTACATGCTCAACTACCGGCAGGCGCTGCGCACGAGCATCGACGAATCGGCCTATAAGTACGAACTGGTGGCCTGGCTCCAGAACGTGGCCGGCCGCCTGCAAGAGGTGCGCGACAGCGACGAGGAACAAGCCACCGCCCTCACCCGCGCCGACGAGCTGACGGCCGAGTACCTGCACGCCCGCAACCAGCATTTTCGGGTGCTGAAAACGTACTACGCCTACGGGGTGGCACTGCGCACCGTGCTCACGGCGGGCCTGCTCATTGCGGGCACGCTCTTCGTGGTGTCGCGCCAAATGACGCTGGGCCAATTTGTGGCCGCCGAGGTACTTATCGTGATGATTAGCGGCTCGATAGAAAAGCTAATGACGAGTCTTAACACCATTTTTGACGTGTTGACGGGCGTGGAGAAGGTGGCGGCCCTCACCGACCTGCCCATGGAAGAATACAAAAAACCCGAAGCCCTGACCCATGCTTAATCTCTCCAACCAAAACGTGGCCGAGGAGGTGTGGAAGCAGGTGCCCCGGCAGTCGCGCCCCGAGCTGCTGCGCACCTACGCCAGCCGTAAGCTGGGCCGCATCCTGGGGGTGATTGGCCTGGCATTTCTGATTATCCTGTTTTTACCCTGGCGCCAAACCATTTACGGCACCGGCACGCTCACGGCCCTTACGCCGCAGGACCGTCCGCAAAACGTTCAGAACCAGATAGCGGGCCGCATCGAGCACTGGAATGTGCGCGAGGGCCAGCTGGTGCACCGCGGCGATACGCTGCTCATGCTCTCCGAGATAAAGGACGAGTACTTTGACCCCAACCTGCCCGAGCGCCTGCGCGAGCAACTGGCCGCCAAGCGCGGCAACGTGGCCGCCAACGTGGCCAAGATATCGGCCACCGACCAGCAGCTCGCCGCCCTGCGCACCACCCTGGAAGTGCAATTGTCGTCGGCCCGCAACCGCGTGGAGCAGGCCACCAACACCGTGAGCAGCGAACGCGCCGACCTCGTAGCCGCCCAAAGCTTTTACGCCACCACCCTCTCGCGGCTGGCCCGCTACGAGGAAGGCTACAAAAACGGCTTGTTCTCGCTCACCGACATCGAAACGCGCCGCCTCAAGCTGCAAGAGGACCTGGCCAAGGTAACGGCCCAGCGCAACAAGCTGGCCAGCAGCCTCGATGGCCTGGCCATTGCCCGCATCGAGCTGGCCAACCTGCGCGCCAAGTATGACCAGGACCTGGCCAAAAACCTGTCCGACCGCAGCTCGGCCGTGTCGAGCCGGGCCAGCTCGGAGGGCGAGGTGTCGTCGCTGCGCAACAAAATCAGCAACGTGGCCGTGCGCCGCGGCCTCTACGTGGTGCGCGCGCCCCAAACCGGCTTCATCGTGCGCGCCCTCAAAGCGGGTATTGGCGAAACGATTAAGGAGGGCGAATCCATTGCCACGCTCCAGCCCGAGGCCCCGCTGCTGGCCGCCGAGATGTACGTGCGGGCCATGGATGTGCCCCTCATTCAGCGCGGGCGCCGGGTGCGCATTCAGTTCGATGGCTGGCCGGCCATCCAGTTTTCGGGCTGGCCCTCGGTGGCCGTGGGTACGTTTGGCGGTTATGTCACGGTGATTGACGTGGTGAGCAGCCCCGGCGGCAAGTACCGCCTGCTGGTGCGCCCCGCTCAGCCCCAGCCCGGCGACCAGCCCTGGCCCAAGCAGTTGCGCCTGGGCTCGGGCGTGCAGGGCTGGGTTATCCTCGACTCGGTGCCCGTGTGGTACGAAATCTGGCGGCAGCTCAACGGCTTCCCGCCCACCCTGGGCACCGAGCCCGACGGCACCCCCGTGAAGGAAGACAAGGAGAAAGCCAAGTAGCCCATGTATTCATTCGCGTTGATTTTCAAAGTTTTATACTTAGCGGCGGCTGGCCCGGCCCGGCGCTGGCTGCCCGCGCTGGCGCTGCTGGCCGGCCTGGCGCACTCTGCCCGGGCCCAGGCCCCGCAGCTGCCCGCCCGCCGGCCGGGCCTGGAGCGCGCGCGCCTCCAAACCGAGCAGCTGGGCGAGGTGCAGCCCGACGACACGGCCAAGGTGTTTTCGCTGCAAGACCTGGCTGACCTCGTGTTTGCCAACCACCCCATTGTGAGGCAGGCCGCCCTGCTCAGCGACGAGGCCCGCAGCCAGGTGCTGCAAGCCCGCGGCGGCTTCGACCCCAAGCTGGGCTCCGACTTCCGCCGCAAGCAATTTGGTGGTACTGAGTACTATAATAACTGGGGCACCGAGCTGAAGGTGCCCCTCTGGCCCGGCGGCATCGACCTCAAGGCCACCTACGACCGCTACGCCGGCACCTACGTCAACCCCGAAAGCCGCACGCCGCTCAACGGCCTGGCCGGCGTGGGGCTGTCCATCCCCATCGGCCAGGGCCTGCTCATTGATGCGCGCCGCAGCACCCTGCGCCAGGCCCAAATTATGCAGACCGCCGCCGAGGCCGACCGCGTGAAACAGATAAACGAGGTGTGGCTGCAAGCTGCCAAAGACTACTGGACCTGGTACTACACCTTCCAGCAGGCGGCCCTCATCCGGGAGGGTGTAGCGCTGGCCGACCGCCGCTTCCAGGGCACCGCCCGCCGCGCCCAGATTGGCGACCAGGCCCCCATCGACTCGGTGGAGGCCCAGATAACCGTGCAGGACCGCCAGGTGCAGGCCACCCAGCTGCAAGTAG
This sequence comes from Hymenobacter sp. H14-R3, assembly GCF_030063445.1. GTDB lineage: Bacteria > Bacteroidota > Bacteroidia > Cytophagales > Hymenobacteraceae > Hymenobacter. The sequence continues at coordinate 102,205 of NZ_JASITD010000014.1, forward strand.
ACCTGCAAAACGCCCGCTTAGTACTATCTAACCACCTCTGGAACAACAATAACCAGCCCGTGGAGCTGCCGCGCTACGCCGCGCCCCAGGTGCCCGTGCGCGACACCGTGCGCCGCGCCGAGTACCAGCGCCTCGCCGAGCTGGCCGCCGCCAGCCACCCCACCCTGGTGAAGCTGGGCGCCAAAAGCCGCCAGCTTGGCATCGAGGAGCGCTACCGCCGCGAGATGCTTAAGCCCAAGCTCAACCTGACGGGTACGCTCATCAGCCAGGGCAATTTTTATCAGAATGAAGTACCTGACTACTACCGGTTTGGGCTCGATAACCACAAAGTGGGGGTTGACTTTGCCTTCCCGCTGTTTTTGCGCGCCGAGCGCGGCAAGCTGCAATACACGCGCATCCAAATTAAGGAAAACGTGCTGGAGCAGCAGCAAAGCCAGCGCACCATCGTGACGCAGGTGAGCACGGTATACAATAGCCTCAAGGCCTACGAGCGCCAGCTGGTGCTGCAAACCCAAACCATTGCCAATCAGCGCATTCTGCTGCGCGCCGAGCTGGCCAAGTTTGAGCTGGGCGAAAGCACCATCTTCCTCATCAACGCCCGCGAAACCAAGCTCATAGACCTCAGAATCAAGCAGGAAAGCCTGCGGGCCAGCTACGAAAAATCGCGCGCCGAGCTGTACTACTACGCCGGCAGCCGCTCGGCCGGCCCGCCGCCCAGCCTGCCCTAAGCCGCCGCGCCCGACCTTTGCGGCCGTTACCCGCGCTGCTTATGATTACGCTTTACGACCCCTTCGAGGGCATGCAATTCGGCCCCGGCCGCTGCTTCCTCACCGGCCAGCCCGTGGGCCCGGCCGCTACCGTGTCCGTGTTTTCCGACTGGCTAACAACCACTTACGGCCTGGCCGAGCGCCCCATTTACCTGCTCGACCAAAGCCACACCACCTACGCCGCCCTGCGCCTGCCGCTGGTGCCGGCCCTGCACGCTCGCCTGGCCGCGCTGGAAGCCGAGGTGCAGGCCGCCGCCCTGGCCGGCCCCGCCGCCCTGCGCGCCCTGCCGCCCGCCCGCCTGTGGCAGTGGCTGGGCAAGATGTTCTACGGCATCTTTGCCGCCGAACTGGTGCAGCAGCAGGAGCCGCTCATCAAGCCCCAGTATCCGCTGGCCGAAAACGTGCATTTACTCCAGCGGTTTCGGGCGTTTTTTCAGCTGCTGCAAGGCCTGCGCGTGCCCACCGACTACGCCGATTTTATCCCCGGCTCGGTGTTCGTGCTCGAAGTGGATGCGGCCTACGAAGCCCCGGCCTTTGAGTACGACGACGACCTCAATACGCTGGTTTTCAGCATTAAAATGGGTAACGCCGTGGTAGTGGGCACGTTGGTGGATATCGGCTTCATCAGCCAGGCCATGCGGCAGGTGTACCACGATGCCCAGCGCCCGCTGCACCCCGCGCAAGTAGCTGAATTTAAGGCCCGGGCCTACTACGCGGCCTACCTGCTGGCAGCCGTGCCCGACGTATACCCCCGCCGCCCCGGCCCCCTCGACCCCCCCGGCACCGAGCTGGTCCTCGACGCGCTCGTGGATGACGTGACGGCCACCATCTTCAACCCCTGGGACAACCTCGGCTACGCCCACACCCTCACCGGCCTCTGGCCCCGCTGGGGCATCGGCGAAGACCGTATTCTGGCCAACCCCTTCCAGCCCATGAGCCTGCTTTATAATGCCGAGGGCCAGGTGCAGAGCGCCGCCGAGGCGGCCGTGTGGCTGTGAGGAGCCCCACCCCCGGCCCCTCCCCTGCGGGGGAGGGGAGCCTAACGTTCGCGCGGACGAAAAGCCCCCCTCCCCCGCAGGGGAGGGGCCGGGGGTGGGGCAGCCCGGTAGAGCAGGTACCAGAGCGGCTCGCGCAGAGCGAATAACCTCCGCCGAACGCCCTACCCGCCTCGCCCGTATGCAAAACCCCGGCCTCGCAACGAGGCCGGGGTTTTTAGTAACCTTCCTTTTCCATGACTGCTTCTCTTCTCAAAGCCGGGGCTGCGCTCTCGGCCGCCGGCCTGCTGCTGGCCAACTGCAACGGCAACGACTCGGCCACCAACAAGGCGCGCGGCACCATGCCCGCCGACTCTACGACGGCCCACGTGCCGGCGCCGGTGCCCGCCAATTCGCCGCTCACCATCGTGGCCGAATTTCCCGACCCGCAGGTAACGGGCGTGGCCGTGGCGCCCGGCGGCAAAATATTCGCCTTTTCGCCGCGCTGGGACTATAACCCCACCTTCCCAGTGGCCCTGGTGGGAGCCAACAGTACCCTCACGCCGTACCCCGACGCGAGCTGGTGCACCTGGAACGACTCGGTAAAAGCGGAGCCCCAGAAGCACTGGATTTGCCCGCAGGCCGGCTACGTCGATAGCCAGGGCATGCTCTGGATAGTTGACCCCGCCGCGCCCGGCCTCAAGTTCACGGTGCCCGGCGGCGTGAAGCTGGTGAAAACCGACCCCAAAACCGGCCAGGTCCTCCAAACCATCCTGTACCCCGAGCGCGTGGCCCCGCGCCATTCGTACCTCAACGATGTGCGCATCGACCTGCAAAACAACTACGCTTACCTCACCGACTCGGGCACCGGCGCGCTGGTCGTCACCGACCTCAAAACCACCAAGTCGCGCCAGCTGCTGGCCAAGCAGCCCTCCACGCTCCCTGATAAAGACTTCATTACCAAGGCCCAGGGCACGGCCTTGTACGACCCCACCGGCAAGCCCGGCGCCTTCAAAGCCGATGGTATTGCGCTCAGTACCGATAATCAGTACCTCTACTACCGCGCCTTATCGGGCCACTCCCTTTACCGCATCAAAACTGCGGTATTGCGCAACGCGGCCCTCACCGAGGCCCAGGTAGAAGCTGCCGTGGAGAAGCTGGCCGATGCGCCGGCCTGCGACGGTATGGAAATGGATAGCAAGAATAACCTCTACCTCACGGCCTTCGAAAACGCGGAGATACTGCGCCGTACGCCGGATGGTAAAATAGAAACGCTGGTGAAGGAAGCCCGCCTCGAATGGCCCGATACCTTCGCCTGGGACCCCGATGGCAAGTCCATCTACTTCACCACGTCGGCCATTCACAAAACGCCGCATTGGAACAAGGGCGTGGGGCAGCCCCGCGAACCCTACCGCATCTACAAAATGGCGCTGGCAAAATAGTTGCCGCCTTTATCGCTGGCCAAAAAGCTCCTATGCATGCGCAGCGCGCTGGCCACTGGCCGGCGCGTTCGCAGGCGGCTCAGGCTGGCAATTGGCCGGGTGTGGTCTTTCTGCGTCCGGCCAGGGGGCGCGTTGGCGGTTACGCTCGGTGCCTTAGTAACTAATTGTATCTTAACGTCTTTGGTAAAAATATCTACTTTCTCGTTCGGGTGAGTCAGGATGTCCATGCAGTGCCGGTGGCGCTTGTTCATGGTATCGTGCACCGTGTACACCCCGTCGAGCTTTGGCGAAATGCCCCGTACCAGCACCTTGTCGCCGTAGTCGAACTTGCCGCCCCAGCGCGTCAGCAAGTCGTTGGAGAGGGCCATCCAGCGCGTTTTGCTGCTGTAGTGGCGCTTAATGCGCGAGTTATCGGCCGTTACAAACGGCTCGTTGTCGGTTTGGCCCGGCACAGCCTGGTAAGCCGTAGCCGTAACGGTAAAGGTGCGGGAGCTGGTTTTGAGCAGCTTTTTCTTCTTTGTGGTGCGCGTTACCATCCGGTGGCTACGGCCCGCTGAAGCGATAAAAGCAGAAATATTGGCGGTAGGGGCCGCCGTTTCGGCTGGGTGAGGCGCGGTAATCAGCGCCACGGCAGCTAGCAAAATATTTGCAACTAATTTAACATTATCCATTCATAAAATAGTGACTCTTGCGCCAGTTAGGCCCGGCGTTCTGGGCGTTCTGCCTGCCAAATTATTCGGGCAGAAAATCACTAACAATGAATAAGATAGAATGGTTTTGGGTAATCTTATTGTCCAACAAACACTAGCGCTATTAGCTTAGGGTGAGCCTTGTAGTTGGAAAAATTCTATCCAAACCGGGCTGGTTTCTCAACCAGAATCAGGTGCCGGAGCTGCCGTGCCGTGGGCAAAAGGCTGCCCTTGTGCACTAACATGGGGCAGCCAGGTAGGCGGATATCCTGGCTAATTCAGTTAAATTGGCCAACCATCGGCACCCTAGCCAGTAAGCTATGTAGCTAATAAACTGACTGTCAGTAAAATTTGTAAACCCGAATACAGGTTTCGTGCTTGCTGCCAGCTAGTTTACTTTTGCATTGCTTTCGCCTGACCCTTCAAATTCCCGCAATGGATACCTACTCCTACATCGCCAACGCTGACGCGGTGGCCATCGAAACGCTGTACCAGGCGTACCGAAACAACCCCGAATCCGTCGATTTTGGCTGGCGTAAGTTCTTCGAGGGGTTCGATTTCTCGCAGCAATTCCCGGAGGGTGAGCCGCTAGTGCCCGGCGCCGCTAGTGCCCCGCCCGCTACCAACGGCAGCGCGCTCAAAACCACTGCCGAGCCCAGCCCCGGCCCCGTGCCGCAGCCCGATGCCTACGGTGTGCTCAATACCAGCGCCTCCACCAACAACGCGCCCGCCCTGGCGCAGGGCACCCCGGCCGACGACAAGGAAACGGCCGTGCGCAACCTCATCCACGCCTTCCGCAGCCGCGGCCACCTGCGCGCCAAAACCAACCCGGTGCGCGAGCGCAAAGACCGCCAGGCCCGCCTCAACCTCGCCGACTTCGGCCTGAGCGACAGCGACCTGGATACCAAATTTCGGCAGGGCGACGACCTCGGCCTGGGCCAGGGCTCCACGCTGCGCGAGATTGTGGCCGCGCTCACCAGCATCTACGCGGGCACCGTGGGCTTCGAGTACACCTACATCCGCGACCCGCAAGTGCTGGAGTGGTTCCAGCAGAAAACGGAGCACGACGCGCTGGCTTTCAACCCCGATGCCGACTACAAGAAGCGCATTCTCAAGAAGCTCAACGAGGCTGTTGTTTTTGAGAATTTCCTGCACACCAAGTTTTTAGGCCAGAAGCGCTTCTCGCTGGAAGGCGGCGAAACCACCATTCCGGCCCTTGATGCCATCATCAACCGGGGCGCCGAGCTGGGCGTGAAGGAAGTGATGATTGGCATGGCTCACCGCGGCCGCCTCAACGTGCTGGCCAACATCATGGGCAAGACGTACGAGCAGATTTTCTCGGAGTTTGAGGGCACGGCTACGCCCGACCTTACCATGGGCGACGGCGATGTGAAGTACCACATGGGCTATTCGTCGGAGGTAGAAGCCCTTAACGGTCAGAAGGTTAACCTGAAGCTGGCCCCCAACCCCTCGCACTTGGAGGCGGTGAACCCGGTGGTGGAAGGCTTCGTGCGCGCCAAGATTGAGCACCAATACGGCGGCGACTACCACCAGATTTTGCCCATCCTCATCCACGGCGATGCGGCGCTGGCCGGCCAGGGCATCGGCTACGAGCTGACCCAGATGTCGCAGCTGGAGGGCTACAAAACGGGCGGTACGATTCACTTCGTGATTAACAACCAGGTGGGCTTTACCACCGACTTTGAGGATGCGCGCTCGTCTATTTACAGCACTGACCTGGCGAAGATTATCGACGCGCCGGTGATTCACGTGAACGGCGACGACCCCGAGGCGGTAGTGTTTGCCGTGCGCCTGGCTACCGAGTACCGCCAGCAGTTTCACGCCGATATCTTCATTGATATGGTGTGCTACCGCCGCCACGGCCACAACGAGTCCGACGAGCCCAAGTTTACGCAGCCCACGCTCTACAACGTCATCTCGAAGCACCCCAACCCGCGCGAGGTCTACAACGCCCGCCTCGTGCAGCGCGGCGATGTGGATGCCGAGCTGGCCGCCCAAATGGACCGCGAGTTTCGCGACACGCTGCAAGCCCGCCTCGACCAGGTGAAGCAACAGCCGCTTCCTTATAAGTACCAGGCCCTCGAAAACGAGTGGCGCACCCTGCGCCGCTCCAAGAGTGAGGACTTTGAGCAGTCGCCAGAAACCGGAATTTCGGCCGAAACTATCGAGCGCGTAGCGCAGGCACTGACTACTATTCCCGAGAATTTCCGGCCTATCAAGCAGATTGACAACCTGTTGAAGGAGCGTCGCAAGATGTTTTTCGAAACGCGTACCCTCAACTGGGCCGCCGGCGAGCTGCTGGCCTACGGCTCGCTGCTCACCGAAAACCACATGGTGCGCGTGAGCGGCCAGGATGTGCAGCGCGGCACGTTTTCGCACCGCCACGCGGTGCTGCACGACGCCGAAACGTCGGCCCCTTACAACTCGCTTAATAACATTGCCGGCGAGCACGAGCAATTGAGCATCTATAACTCGCTGCTGAGTGAGTACGCCGTGCTGGGTTTCGAATTTGGCTACGCCATGGCCAACCCCACGGCCCTGGTGGTGTGGGAGGCCCAGTTTGGCGACTTCGCCAACGGTGCCCAAACCATGATTGACCAGTTTTTGGTGAGCAGCGAAAGCAAGTGGCAGCGCATGAACGGCATCGTGCTGCTGCTGCCCCACGGCTACGAAGGCCAGGGCCCCGAGCACTCCAATGCCCGCCCCGAGCGCTTCTTGCAGCTGGCGGCTGAGGATAACATCGTGGTAGCCAACATCACCACGCCCGCTAATTTCTTCCACGCCCTGCGCCGCCAGCTGGCCTGGAGCTTCCGTAAGCCACTGGTAGTAATGGCGCCCAAGTCGATGCTGCGCAACCCGCTCTGCGTGTCGCCGGTAGCCGATTTCACGAGCGGCCACTTTCAGGAAGTGCTCAGCGACACGTTTGCCGATGCCAAGAAGGTGAAAAAGGTGCTGCTCTGCTCGGGCAAAGTGTACTACGACCTGCTCGACGAGCAGCAGAAATCCGCCCGCAAGGACGTGGCCATCGTGCGCCTGGAGCAGCTGCACCCCTTCCCCAAGAAGCAGCTCGACGCCGAGCTGGCTAAGTACCCGAAAGCCAAGCTCATCTGGGTGCAGGAAGAGCCCGAAAACATGGGCTACTGGAACTACCTGCTGCGCTTCATGCGCCGCGAGCTGCACGACGTGGTGGCCCGTAAGCCCTCGGCCTCGCCTGCCACCGGCTACAACAAGGTGCACGTAAAAGAGCAAAAGGAAATCGTGGCCCGCGCCTTCGACAAGCCTAAGGAGGAAGTGGCCACCGAGCAAATCAAAGCAACCAACGAGGTAGCCAAAAAACAGGACTAGCTGTAACAACCGAAGCGCAAATCCAGGTTGTGGTTTAGCGCATTGCGTGAGTATCTGCGCCGTGTATAATTGTTCTGTATGGTGCAGGTATTCAAGTAATTAGCACCTCGCCACAGCTGCCCTGCCTACAACGTATGCGCTGCTCGACGCAGCGGCGGCCCTCTACCAGACTTTTACGCAGCGCATTCGGCAAAGCCTGACGTAATTCTTTCCTTTGCCAAAATTCCCGCTCCTTACTATGCCCACCGAAATCAAAATCCCCGCCGTCGGCGAATCCATCACCGAAGTCACCATTGCCAAGTGGCTCAAGAAAGACGGCGAGGCCGTGAAGCGCGACGAGGTTATCGCCGAGCTGGAATCGGACAAGGCCACGTTTGAGCTGCCCGCTGAGGCCGACGGCGTGCTCAAAATCCGCGTGGCGGAAGGCGAAACGATTAACATCGGCACGGTCATCGCCGAGCTCGATGGCGCGGGCAGCGGCAACGCGGCCCCGGCTAGCGCCCCGGCCGCCGCCGCGCCCGCCGCTGCCAACGACCCGCTAAGCAAGGGCGAAGAGAATCCGCAGGCCAGCGACCAGGCCGGCTACGGCGGCACCCCCGCCGACCGCCCCGACGCTGACCCCAGCACTCCCGGTGCGGCCTCGGCTGCCCCCATTGCCCCCGCCGCCGGCGGCAGCAGCTCGCTGGAGATGAAGATTCCCGCCGTAGGCGAATCCATCACCGAAGTAACGGTGGCTAAGTGGCTGAAGCCCGACGGCGCGCAAGTAGCTCGTGATGAGGTAATTGCAGAATTAGAGTCGGATAAAGCCACGTTTGAGCTGCCCGCCGAGGCCGAAGGCATCCTGCGCCACGCCGTGCAGGAAGGCGAAACCATCAGCATTGGGGCCGTTATTGCCCGCATTGAGGGTGGGAGCGGCACGGCGGCTGTGGCACCAGCGGCCAGCGCGCCGTCCGCGGCGGCGGCTACCCCTGCGTTGGCCCAGCCAACCAGCGCCAGTGCCACCACCTACGCCACGGGCGTGCCTTCGCCGGCCGCCGGCAAAATACTGGGTGAGAAAGGCATCAACGCCGCCGACGTAGCCGGCACCGGCCGCGACGGCCGCATCACCAAAGACGACGCTCAGAACGCCCAGGCCAAGCCTGCGGCTCCTGCTGCCGCACCGGCCCCCGCGGCTGCCCCGGCTAGCCAGCCGGCCGCTGCCCCCGCCGCAACCGGCGAGCGTGGCCAGCGCCGCGAACGCATGAGCAACCTGCGCAAAACGGTGGCTCGCCGCCTGGTGTCGGTGAAGAATGAAACGGCTATGCTCACCACCTTCAATGAGGTGAACATGCAGCCTATCATGGACTTGCGCACCAAGTTCAAGGATAAGTTCAAGGAGAAGAAGGGCGTGGGCCTCGGCTTCATGTCGTTCTTTACCAAGGCCGTGTGCGTGGCCCTGCAAGAGTGGCCCGCCGTGAACGCCTACATCGACGGCGGCGACATCGTGTACTCCGATTTCTGCGACATCAGCATTGCCGTATCGGCCCCCAAGGGCCTCGTGGTGCCCGTGATTCGCAACGCCGAGAAGCTGAGTTTTGAGGGAATCGAGAAGGAAGTGGTGCGCCTCGCCGGCCTGGCCCGCGACAACAAGCTCACCATCGAGCAGATGACGGGTGGCACGTTCACCATCACCAACGGCGGTATTTTCGGCTCCATGATGAGCACGCCCATTATCAACGCGCCGCAGTCGGCCATTTTGGGTATGCACAACATCATTCAGCGCCCCGTGGCCGAGAACGGCCAGGTGGTTATCCGCCCCATGATGTACCTGGCCCTGAGCTACGACCACCGCGTGATTGACGGCCGCGAGTCGGTGTCGTTCCTGGTGCGTGTGAAGGAGCTGCTCGAAGACCCGACCCGCCTGCTGCTCGGTGTTTAATAAGTATTGAATTGAATTGAATTATGGAAAGGCTGCCTTCAGTGAGGGCAGCCTTTTTTTAATGAATAACGTATTAATTAAAATACTGATAAATAATGACTTAGCGTGAAATATTGCCTTACGGTAGGTGTTTGTACGCGTGGTTGAAAAATGCGTACCTAACCCAAATTGCAGACTATACATCTGGTTCAGAAAAACCGCTTTCCGTAAAACCCGGCTGCCTTGCGGCTCAGCTTTACCTACTTATCAGGAGGGGCGCCAGCCAGTTGGTCGGCGCTCTTTTTGATTTTGTATAAGTAAAAACCCCGTTGGTAAGCTACCAGAGAGAGTTAGGGTGAGCAATACAGGCCACTTTCAGGCCGGAACATCCTGGGCAGTGAGAATACCTCGGCGGCTAGGCTTTGGCGTCCGACATGGGCACGCCTCTGGCCGGGATGCGGTGCAACCACCTGCTACTGGCCCAGCTTGTAGGCAGTGCCGATGCCACGGCTAGTGACCCAGCCCGGCCCACCAAAACGACGAACAACACCAATGAAATAAAGCCTAAACCCGCTGGCAAAGGGCCGCGCACCCATGAAAGCTCGTAGCGCGATGATGAGCCGCGCAGGGGCTTGGCGCAGGCATAAAGCTTTGCTGCTCGCTACACGCAGCGCCTCGACCGGCCGGGGCGTTGCGTGTAGCGGTAACTCGTGCCTACGTTTCGCGGTGCCCTACCCAAGCACATGCTGGGCCAAGATGCGCTGCACATCGTAGATGTTGACCTGTTTTGTGAACTTACGCGTGACGCTGGGCAGTGACTCACTGGAAACCCAAATCTTCAATTCAGCGTCGAGGTCTAAGTGGCCGGCAGTCTCCACCGCAAAGCGCGAAATGCTCTTGTAGCCCACCGATAGATACGCTATTTTCCTGCCGGTCAGACCCTGCTTATCTACCAATATGAGGCGCTTATTGGTGAAGATAAACACATCGCGCAGGAGCTTGAACCCAATTTCAATGGCTTCGCCCTCGGCTAATAATATTCCATACTCAGCTTGTAGCTCGGTGGGCTGAGCTACCCCAGCGTTACCGAGAATTGCGGAAAAAAGTCCCATTAAGTATTCAAATAAAGTGAGTAGTAAAAGTAGCGAGAATTCATGAAAAGCAAAGAGCCCTGCTAGCGTGTGCTGGCAGGGCTCTTTACTAAGCTGTTCTGTGTTCGATGATAAGACTCAAAAGCAGGTGATTCCGGTTGCTAAGAAGACCGTAATCGCCTGTCTGACATGTGGTATGCTGTATCGAAATAATCTCGCTGGCGGGATAGGCCCTTCGAAACTCCTGCAGCAGATTAGCAAAAGCATCTCGCACACCCAGCGTGCCGAAGTTTGCAGCATACATATCGTACCTTCTTTCTGCGGTGTTTGCCATTGCCCGTAAACTATATAAGTGAGCCGCTAAGTTACTAAAAAGACTGCCGCTCCATTTGCGCCGGCTCACTCCCTAAAGAGGGCCATCTAGCCACCAGCCCTCCATGGCTGCCAGCCTTGCGTTGGCGCAAATAAACCAGTACCGACGGCCAGCTTTACGTTCGGAGACCCCAAGCGCAACATCTTGTGCCGCAGTAAGTAAAGCTTGGTCTATTAACCAGGAGCAAAAACCAAAAATACCCTCTGGGATTTTTCCAGAGGGTATCAGGGTGGGCAATGCCGGAATCGAACCGGCGACCTCTACCATGTCAAGGTAGCGCTCTAACCAGCTGAGCTAATTCCCCGGGGCTGGGTGGCACGACGGGCGCGCCGGGCGTAAAAGTACGCCGCTGGGCCCATTGCCAGCTGCGCGGGCCGCAACTTTTGGCTGCGGCCCGCGCAACTGGGCGGGCCGGGCGTTTTCTTTGTGGCTATGCTACTGCTTTCTACGCTGCCGGCCGCGCCGGCCTGGCTGGCCGCCTACCAGCACCACGAGCTGCTGCTGAGCCGGGGCCTGAGTGTGCTGGGCGTGTGGGCGCTGCTCAACCTCACCTTCAGCGGCTACGAGCTGCCACGCACCGACCGCCGCACCTGGCACCACCACTTCCACCTCATGAACTGCGGCTGGGGCTTCATCAACGCTATTTTGGCGGCTGTGGGCATCCTGCGCACGCACCCCGGCCACCCGCCCGCGGGCTTCTCGCCCGCCGCCGCCCTGGCCGAGATGCACTTCACCGGGCAGGTATTCCTGTTTAACGCGGCCCTCGACGTGGGCTACCTCCTCGTGGGGGTATGGCTGCTGCGCCGCACCGCCTCCCCCGCCGCCAAGCGGCCCGAACGCCTGCACGGATACGGCCGCTCGGTGCAGATGCAAGGGCTTTTTCTGCTGGTCTTTGATACCGTAATGTACTTATTATTAAAGTATTAGCTTCGTTATAAAAGTTAGTAGAACTTACGCAAGGAGTTGACAAGATAGCTTTCCCGCTGAGTTACGCGGAGGTAAACCGCTGAGGTTCGCTGAGATTTTCTGATGTACTCAGCTGGAAAGCTACCGTGCGTAAGTCCAGCAAACTTTACAAAAAAGGCGTGCTCTACATAAGTAAAGCACGCCTTTTTTACAAGGTTATTTGTGAAGCTAAGCGGCTTTGCCGGCTAGCAGCATCTCTTCGATTTTCTTATTGAAGGCATCCAAATCTTCCGGCTTGCGGCTGGTGATGAAGTTGCCGTCGACTACTACTTCCGAGTCTTGCCACTCGGCACCAGCGTTGCGCAGGTCGGTTTTTACGCTGGGCCAGCTGGTCATGCGCTTGCCGCGCACTACGTCGGCCTCGATGAGCGTCCAGGAGCCGTGGCAGATGGCGGCCACCAGCTTGCCCGACTGGGCAAACTCGCGAATAAAATCTACAGCTTTGGGCTCGATGCGCAGCTTGTCGGGGTTAATCTGGCCGCCGGGCAGCACGAGGGCGTCGTAATCGGCCACGCGCACATCGCCGAGCACTTTGTCAACGTCCACGCTATCACCCCAGTCAGTTTGGTCCCAACCCTTGATGGAGCCCGACTTGAGGGAAACTACGTGCACATCGGCCCCCTCATTCTTAAGAAATTTCTGGGGCTCGGTGAGTTCTACTTGCTCAAAGCCATCGGTGGCCAAGATGGCAATGCGCTTGCCTTTGAGCTTATCGCTGCTGAAGAGTGACATGGTACGGGTGGAAAAGGAGCCGGCTGGAAAGAGCGTGCCGGGAGTGCGGCATTGTACGCCTCGCACCGGGGCCGGGTTGCTACGGCCGGGCTTTATAGTCAGTCGGGCTGGCCGGCGGCGCGGCGCACCTGCTTCAGCTCGTGGCGCACGGTTTTCACGCGGTGGTCGAAGCCATCGGGCTCGTAGTCGATGCCGGGCACGTCGAGCTCGTCGAGCAAGTCCATGAGGGCATCGGCGTGGTCGGTGCGGGTGCCGGCGGGTAGCTTCACAAAGGTCATTTCGGCCCACAGGATGGCCAGCAGGCGCTGGCCGTCGGCGGTGCGCATCTGCATCTCTATCACCAGGTTGGAGTTATCGAAGTGGATAAGCTGGGTGAGAATGCGCACGATAATGCCTTGGCGCGCCGGCTTGAGGTAGCTGAGCTGGTGCTTGGTAATGACCCAGGCGGCCTGCTGCTCGCGGGCCAGCTCGCCCATGTTGAGGGTGTAGTGCTCGGCCACCTGGTCTTCGCGGGCGTTGAGAAAATAGTCGAGGTAGCGGGCGTTGTTGAGGTGGCCCAGCATGTCACAATCTTGAAAATGAACGCGGTGCTGGGTTTCGGGAGTGCGCAGAAGAGTAGCCATGCGGCAAAGGTGGGGCGGGGCTGGTATTCGCCCCAACTAGTAGGCGTGCCGACTACTTTGGCCTTTTGCGGCTTATCTTTTCAGCCCCAATCACTTGCGCTCGCCTTTTCCCACCCGCCCGCCATGTTTGTGCTCACGCCCGCCCGCGCCGCCACCCTGCGCGCCCTCGCCGATACGTTTATTCCGGCCGGCCCCACGCCGGCCAGCGCGCCAGCTGGCTCCGCGCTGGTGGACCTCGACAAGCTAGCTGCTGCCATTCAGGCCCAGCCCCTGGGTGCGCAAACTGAATTTGGGCAACTGCTTGATTTACTGGATAAACCCCTGGCGGGCCTCACGTGGTGGGGGCCGCTGCGGCCCTTCCGGGGGCTGGTGCCCGCGCAGCGCGAGCGCCTGCTGCAAAGCTGGGCCGGCTCGCGGGTGCCCGCGCTGCGGCAGGGCTTTCAGGCGCTGCGCAAGCTGTGCACGTTTCTCTACTACGGCGGCAGCCCGGCCGATGGCTCCCTCAACCCCACCTGGGCCGCGCTGGGCTACCCCGGCCCGGTAGGCCCGGCCGCCCCCGGCCCGGCCGGGCCCACCGAGCGCCCTCTGAAACCGCTAACGCCCGTGGTTGACACCACGTATCACTGTGATGTACTGGTGATTGGCTCTGGGGCCGGTGGCGGGGTAGTAGCCGCCGAGCTGGCCCAGGCCGGCCACGACGTGCTGGTGCTGGAAGCTGGCCCCTACTGCCACGGCCCCGACTTCACGCAGCGCGAGGCCGATATGCTGGGCCGCCTCTACGACGGGCGTGGCGCGCTCAGCACCCGCGATGGCGGCGTGAGCATCCTGGCCGGGGCCTGCCTGGGCGGCGGCACCACCGTGAACTGGGCCGGCGCGTTCCGCACCCCCGACTACGTGCTCGACGAGTGGGCCCGCGAGCACCGGGCCCCGCAGTTCACCAGCCCCGCCTTCAAGGCCAGCCTCGATGCCGTGGCCCAGGCCCTGAGCGTGAACACTGACTACCCGCGCCACAACGGCCAGAACCAGGCCCTGCTCGACGGCTCGGCCCGCCTGGGGCAGGCCACCCGGCTCATTCCGCGCAATGAGAAAGGGTTGATTGATAATGACTTGTACTTTCAGGGCCTGGGCTTCTCCACGCTGGGCGATGCCCACGGCGTCAAGCAGGGCACCCTCAACACCTACCTAAGCGTTGCCGCCGCCCACGGCGCGCGCCTGCTGCCCGACACCCGCGCCGAGCGCGTGACCGTGGTGGGCGGCCGCGCCACCGGGGCCGAGGCCGTGCACACCACCCCCGAGGGCCGCCCGGTGCGCATTACGGTGCGGGCGCAGCGGGTGGTGGTGGCGGGCGGGGCCATTCAGACGCCGGCGCTGCTGCTGCGCTCGGGGCTGCGGCACCCGCACCTGGGCCGCCACCTGCACCTGCACCCCACCGTGGTGGTGGCCGCCCACTACCCGCACGCCATGCACTCGTGGCATGGCCCCAGCATGAGCGTGGTCAACGACACCTTCACCCGGCTGCAAGGCACCAACTTCGGCGTGAAGCTCGAAACGCCGCCCACTCACCCCGGCCTGCTGGCCATGGTGCTGCCCTGGCAGTCGGGTACGCAGCACCGCTTGCTGCTGCAAGCCGCCAGCCACCTGGGCTCGTTCATTGTGCTCACCCGCGACCGCGACGGCGGCCGTGTGCAGGCCGATGCGCAAGGTAAGCCTTTGATTGAATACAAGTTATCTAAGTTTGATAAACAGAATATGCTGACCGGCGTGCGCGCCGCCGCCGAAATCCACGTGGCGGCCGGGGCGCACACCGTGTTCCTACCCCACGGCACCCTGCCCACGCTGCACGCCGAAGGCGGCACCCTGCACAACCCCGCGCTGCTCGGCCAGCTCACCAGCCTGCGCTGGCACCCCAACCGCTTTGGCCTGTATAGCGCCCACCAAATGAGCACCTGCCGCCTCGGCGGCCAGCGCGCCACCCACCCGCTACGCCCCAGTGGCGAAACCGTGGAGGTGCAGGGCCTGTACGTGGCCGATGGCTCGGCCTTTCCGGCGTGCAGCGGCGTTAACCCCATGCTCACCATCATGGCGCTGGCCCACTACACGGCGCAGGGCTTGAAATAGGTCTGAAAAACAGCCGTAGGAACGCACCACGGCGCGTGTTACCGTTGAATAATGGTAGGCGACGAACGTGCCGTGGTGCGTTCCTGCCAATCTGTATATGCCCCGCCAACGGCTGGTATTGGCCATGTGCGTGGCTTTTGCGTATTGCGAGGTCGGTTTCTTTTGCAAGCCGCTTTTAGTCTATGCATTCTTTTTCTGCGCTTCGTCCGTTACTGGTCCTCGCCCTGGTGGGCACCGCCAGCTGCTCCATCTTCCACCGCCACCGCGCCGCGCCCGCCCCGCCGGTAGTGGAGGCCGTGCGCACGCCCAATTCGCCCACGCCGCCCACCGCCGCCCGCGACCTCGCCGATGCCATGACCACCGTGCTGCGCCTGCGCCCCGAGCAAACCGTGAAAGCGCGCGAGGTCCTGAACTCGACCGTGGAGCAGGTCAACGCCGCCCGCCAGCAATACCCCGCCCAGTCGCCGCAGCTCAAGGCCGCCCTGGGCCGCATCAACGCCTCCTCCGATAAGGAGCTGCGCCAAGTGCTCGGCCCCGTTTCGTACAAGGAAATGTTGGTGAAGCGTGCCCAAATTCAAGCCGAAATGCAGCAGAAGTAAGTATTTTGCTATAAGATATTTACATAATATTTTCTGAATCCGGCCCCGGCTGCACCCGTAGCGGGGCCACATCGGTGTCTTCGCACAGCTCGCGCAGGGGCAGCGCCAAGTTCAGGTCCGGGACTCCCAGTACGCGCTCTGGGGTGCTGAGCAGGGTATAAAACCACTCCCCCGCCTCATCGCGCCGAAACCACTCCACCATCCCCGCCGCTTGACCGGTCCGCCGGCGCAAACCGGCCGACCGGTTATCGTTGAACGGCGTGGGCTGCGCAACGACAACCGGTTGGCCGGCTTGCGCCGACGGACCGGGGAGCGCGGCGTTAGGTCAGGCGGTTCCATTACGTTTTCTTTTACTAAAAGTCAGCCGTTTCGGGGCGCTACAAGTACTTCAGCAGCAGACCCAGCAAGCGCCGCACCCGCCCGGTGTAGGGCGGGTAAAACTGCTTGATGCCCGTGAAGCCCACGCGCTGCTGCAACACCGATTTCTCGTTGCTGAACGCCAGGAAGCCCGCGTGGCCGTGCGCCTTGCCCAGCCCGCTATTGCCCACGCCGCCAAACGGCAGGTCGGGGTGCGCGAGCTGGATGATGGTTTCGTTCACGGCTGCGCCGCCGGCCGCCACGGTATCGAGCAGGTAGCGCCGGTTGGCGGGGCTGGTAGTGAACACGTACTGCGCCAGCGGCGGCAGCCGGGCGTTGACGTAGGCCGCCGCCTCGGGCAGGCGCTCGAAGGTGAGCACGGGCAGCAGCGGGCCAAATATTTCCTCCTCCAGCACGGTGGCCCCGGCGGGCACGTTAGTGAGAATAGTGGGCTCGATGTAGCACTGGCGCTCGTCGCGGCTGCCGCCCTGGGCCACGGTGGCCCCGCGCGTTTCGGCATCATCGAGCAGGGCGGCCAGGCGCGCAAAGTGGTGGGCATTCACCACGCGGGCAAACGATTTAGACGCCTTAATCGCCTCGTTATCCGGCCCGTAGAAGCGGGTAATGGCCTGGCGCATTTCGGCCAGCAGCGGGGCCTCAACGCTGCGCTGCACCAGCAGGTAGTCGGGGGCCACGCAGGTTTGGCCGGCGTTGATAAACTTGCCCCACACGATTTTTTCGGCCGCGTCGCGCAGGTTGGCGGTGTCGTCCACAATGGCCGGGCTCTTGCCGCCCAGCTCCAGCGTGAGGCCGCTGAGGTGCTCGGCGGCCGCGCGCATCACGATTTTGCCAATCTGGGGCGAGCCGGTGAAGAAAATGTGGTTCCAGGGCAGGCGCAGCAGCTCGCTGGCCACGTCCTTATCGCCCTCCAGCACCAGCACTTCGTTGGGCTGAAATAACTCTTCGGCCAGCCGGCGCAGCAAGGCCGAGGTGGTGGGCGTTTGCTCGGCGGGCTTGATTACCACCGCGTTGCCCGCCGCAATGGCCGAGGCCAGCGGGTCGACGGCCAGGTAAAACGGGTAGTTCCAGGGCGCAATAATGAGCACTACGCCCTTGGGCTCGGGCTGCACCCAGCCCTTTGTGCCCAGCAGCGCCAGCGGCGTGCCCACCCGGCGCGGGGCGGCCCAGCGCTTCAGCTTGCGGCGGCTATGCCGGATTTCGGTGAGTGAGGGCCATATTTCGGACAGGTCAGTTTCCTCGGGCGGCTTCTTAAAATCCTGGTATAAAGCTTGTTGAATAGCCGTTTGGTTGGCCGTGAGCCAATCGGCCAGGCGGCCCAGGCGGCGGCGGCGGGCGGCTACGTCCTCGGCGCGCAGCGCCGGGGCATTGGCCCGCAGGGCGGCAAACTCGGTGGCAAAGCGGTTGGGTGCAGCTGCGAAGGCAGCAAGCGGCGGGGCAACTAAAGAAACAGGAGCAGACATACGCAGTGGAGTGGAAGCCAGCCAGCTACGCGCCGCCGTTATCCGCTTGAGAGGTTGAAAGATAACGCCGTTCCTGCAAGTGGCAAACGGCCTGTTGGAGCAAAGCGGCTGAGTAGCGCCAAGCGGTTCAGCCCAACGCAAAAGAGGCCCGTTTCCAAGCTGGAAAGGGGCCTCTTCTACTGGCTTGGGTAGTCTAGAACAGCGGCTTCTTTACCGTGCGCTTGCCATCTTCGTCAATTTTAACCTTGGTGCCATCGGCGCGCTTGATTTTCAGCGAGCCATCGTCGCTGCGCTTAATTTTAGCGCCGTTGTTGTATTTCACTTTGCCCTCGTCGGTGCTGTTTTCCAGCTTCTTTACCCCCGAGCCCTGGCCCACGCGGGCACCCAGGCTAGGCTTGGTTTCGGTAGCCTTGGCTACGGCCACCGTGGTAGCCGAGTAGGGGCCGCCGTAGTACGAGCTGGCTTTGGTGGTATAGGTAGTGTACTGGGGAGCGGCCACCGCAGCCTTTACGGAGCTGCTGGTCTGGTCGTTAGCTGCCTTGATGGCGGCGTAGCGGCCGGCGCTGTCGGCGGCGGCGTAGCGGGCCTCAATGTCGCGCATTACGCGGCCGCGGTTATAGTAGATGGGGCGCAGCTTGGTGGGCAGGGCCGTATCGGCGGGGTTGATATCGGCGGCCACGCGGGCAGCCAGGTCAGCGGCCGAGCTGCGGTAGGCCAGCGTGTCCACGGCCATCGGCTGGGTGGCGGCCGGGTCGGCAGACATGGTGGTGGTCGTCTCAGCTGTTTTCTCCTGCGAGCAGGAAGCGAAGGTAAACGCACCGGCCGCGGCCAGCAAGAGGAGTTTGGTATTCATGGGATTAGAGCAAAGTAAGGTGCGGCTTTACCCGCGTTCGGCAGCTAGTACGGCTACCCACTACACGATGTTGCCAGCCCCTGGGCAAGAGGCTGGCAATCATCATTTTACGCAGTACCTACGAATTAGGCATTTACCACCGAACCACCGTTGGGGTGCAGCGTCTGGCCCGAGAAGTACGAGGCGTCTTCCGATGCCAGGAACACGTAGGACGGGGCTACTTCCGAAGGCTGGCCGGCGCGGCTCATGGGCGTGTCGTGGCCGAAGAGCGGCAGCTTGAGCAGGCCCACGCCCACAATAAAGGGCGTCCAGATGGGGCCCGGCGCCACCGAATTCACCCGAATGCCTTTCTTGATGAGCTGCAGCGACAGCGCCCGCGTAAAGGCCTCAATAGCTCCCTTGGTCGAGGTGTAGTCGAGCAGCATCTCATGGCCTTTGTAGGCATTCACCGAAGTGGTGTTGATGATGGCCGCGCCTTCCTTGAGGTGCTTGAGCGCCGCCCGCGTAATGCGGAACATGGCGATGATGTTGAGGTTGAAAATGCTGTCCAGCTCATCGTCCGTTATTTCTTCCAGCGTGTCGTGCCAGTTCTGCTCGGCGGCATTGTTCACCAGCACATCGAGCTGACCGTATTCGGCCACGGTGCGCTCCACAATTTCCTTGCAGAACTCGCGCTGCTTGAGGTCGCCGGGCAGGAGCAGGCAGCGGCGGCCGTGGGCCTGCACCAGCTCCTGGGTTTTTTCGGCATCCTGCTGCTCGGTGGGGAAGTAGCAGATGGCTACGTCGGCCCCTTCCACAGCAAAATGCACGGCCACGGCCCGGCCAATGCCCGAGTCGCCACCCGTGATGAGGGCAATCTTATTTTTGAGCTTATCGGCCCCTTTGTAGCCCTTGCGGATATATTCGGGCTCGGGGGTCATCTTGTATTCGAGGCCGGGCTTGCCGGCGCCCGCGTCCTGGTGCTGGGGCGGGAAAATGGTGGGTTTGTCAGACATGGTAACTTGTGGATAAGGAAAGGAGGTAAACGGCTCAACTTAACGGCCGTAGCCGGGCCGGGTTGCTGCCAAGGGGATTTTTCGCGGGAAAATCCAGTCCTTTGCGGCTCGCCTTTCTTCTGCCCGTGTCCGATTTGCCGCCTGCCTACCCCGCTGATACCACGGGTCCACCCCACCGCCACTTTGCGCTGCACAAGCCCTACGGCTACCTCAGCCAGTTTACCAGCCAGTTTGCCAAAGAGGTGAAAAAGAAGCACTTCCTGGGTGAGCTGGGCGAGTTTCCGGCGGGCACCATGGCCATCGGTCGGCTCGATGAAGACAGCGAGGGCCTGCTGCTGCTCACCACCGATGGCCGCGTGAGCGAGCAGGTGCGCAGCCGCCACGTGGAGAAAGAATACTACGCCCAGGTAGACGGCGAGCTCACGCCCGAGGCGCTGGCGCACCTGCAAAGCGGCGTGGCCATTAGCATTCACGGCACGCCCTACCGCACGCTGCCCTGCCAGGCCCGCCTACTGGCCACCGCGCCCGGCCTGCCGCCCCGCGGCCGGCGCATTCGCGACGACCGCCACGGGCCCACCAGCTGGGTGGCCATCACGGTTACGGAGGGCAAGTACCGGCAGGTGCGTAAAATGACGGCCGCCGTGGGCTTTGCGACGCTGCGGCTGGTGCGCGTGCGCGTGGGCGAGGTGCGGCTGGCCGACCTGGCGGCCGGGGCCAACCGGGAGGTAAGTAGCTTTTTCGAAAAATAAGGAGTAAATTCGGGACTTATTTCGGTGCAAGATGGTTATAAACTAGGCGGTTGCCGCCCGGTGGTAGCATCCCAACGCAACGCAGCCGAATACCCTACACCCCCCCTATGGCCAGAGCGCAAGAGAGTTTCAGTAAGAAAGAGAACGAAAAGAAGCGGCAGAAGAAGCAGCAGGAGAAATCCGAGCGCCGCGAAGAGCGCCAGGCCAACAAGAAGGATTCGAGCCTGGAAGAGATGATGGCCTATGTCGATGAGAACGGCAACATCACCTCTACCCCGCCCGACCCGACCCGTAAAAAGAAAGAAATCAACGTGGAAGACATCCTGGTGGGCGTGCCCAAGCAGGAAGACCGCGAGCCGGAAGACGTTATGCGCACCGGCACCGTCACATTCTTCAACAACTCCAAGGGCTACGGCTTCATCAAGGATGCCGCCAGCCAGGAAAGCATTTTTGTGCACGCCAACGCCCTCGGCGGCCTCCAGTTGCTGGAAGGCAACAAGGTGACGTTTGAGGTAGAGCCGGGCATGAAAGGCCCGACCGCCGTGCGCGTGAAAATGAGCGCCTAGTCGAATTGAGTTTGTAAGGTAAAAGGCAGTTGAAGCTCTGGGAGCTTCGGCTGCCTTTTTTGCGTTTGGGGCTGCCGCAGCGGGCATAGTATAGGAAGCTTCCTGCTGCGCTATAGTAGATTTAGCCCCGAACCAGCTTTTTCCGCGCCCAATGAAACACCTTTTCCTACTGGTACTCCTCCTGGCCCTTGCCTCGCAGAGCTTTGCGCAAACCAAGCAGAGCGATTTGCTGCTACTGGGCACCTTTCACTTCCACAACCCAGGGGCTGATATTGCAAAGACTAAAACCTTCGAGGTAATGACCCCTAAGCCTCAGGCTGAGCTGGAGGTTATTGCGCAGAAAATCAGCGCCTTCCAGCCTGCAAAAATATTTGTGGAGTGGCCCGTCAAGGACCAAGCTGGGTTGGATGAGCTGTACAGCGCCTACCTCAAAGACGGTTACGAGCAGTACATCCGCACCAAGTATCCGAAGCCCTCCCAACAAGGCTTTTATCTAAAAAACGAGATTGTGCAGCTCGCCTTCCGGGCAGGTAAAAAAGCTAAGCTAACCCGCATTTACGGGCTTGACTACTCCACGTCTTTTCCCTTCGACAGCGTGATGAAGGCGATGAAAGCGGCCAAGCAGGATGCTCTCATTCAGCAACTGCAGGACGTTATTAAAAACGAGGAAGCTACTCAAAATAAGAAAGCCGAGACGTATTCCCTCACCGAGATGCTGCTCGATGCCAACAAGCCCAAAAACCTCGTAATCAACAAGGGTTTTTATCTAAATATCCTCAACCGGGCGGGTAGCCTCGACAGCTTCGCCGGACCCTTCCTGGTGTCCGAATGGTACCGCCGCAATCTGTACATGTACTCCATTGTGCAGAAAACCATGACGGCCGAAGACGGCAACGCCGTGGTGCTGGTCGGTGCCGGCCACGCCGCCATGATGCAGGATTTTGTGAAATATGACAAGCGCTTCCGCCTGAAAACGCTGAAGGAGGTGCTGGAGAAGTAGTATTACTCTCGACAAAAAAGCGGCTGAGGCACTTGGGGTTTCAGCCGCTTTTTTGTGCCCGCCGCAGGGGTGCATAAGCTTGACCCTCGGCCGTACCGTGGCCAACGCGCCTACCTGTAACCCGCTCTAAAACACCCCCTCACCGCCCGATTTACGTACAAGCCCACTGAACCATTCCTTTACTCGTGATGGGTACTGCTCAGTTTTTTAACCGCCGCGCCTACTTTGTGCGCGAGCACATCGGGTTGCTGAAGTTGAAGGATACCTTCGACATTCTGGATGCCGAAACCCGGGAGCACCTGGGCTACGCCACGGAAGAAAACCCGGCCTGGATTAACTGGACGCGCCTGCTGTTGCAGAAGCACCGCATGCCCACTACGCTGGTGGTGCGCAACCTCACCGACGATGCGCCCCTGCTGCGCTTGGAGCGCGGCTGGCGCTTCCTGCGCTCCAAAATACGAGTGTATGATGGTCAAAATGAGCTGCTTGGCTATTTCGAGAGTAAAATTTTGACCGTGGGCGGGGGCTTCCACGTGTACAATGACCGGGGCATCCGGGTGGCCGACATCAAGGGCAACTGGATTGGCTGGAATTTCCGCTTTCTCGATGCCAGCGGGCAGGTGCTGGGGCTGGTGACTAAAAAGTGGGCAGGCATCGGCCGCGAGCTGTTTACCACCGCCGACAACTACCTGATTTCCCTTACCGACCAAGGCACCGCGCAGCCCGCCACGGCGGCCCTGCTGCTGGCCGCTGGCCTGGCCATCGACACGCTGTATAAGGAAGCGCGCAGCCAGGCCGTCGGCACTACCACCACCGACTTTAGCTACACGCCAGCTTAACCCGCTGTGGTGTTTATGTGCCCCAGTCCGCCGGCGTAGCCAGCCGACCGGGGCACGTACGCTGACTTACTGGTTGTTGCCGCAACTTTTTGCGTTTCATTCGCCTGCCCAACGAATAGCGGCACATTGCCCGCAACCCCGCCGCAAACCACCGCCGTATAGCCGCTTATGTCTGACACGCCCATTTTCCCAGCCGGCCCCGGCCACGACGAGCCGGAGCTTTCGCCTTCGGGTGCGCCCATTTACCGCTATGAGGAAGCGGTCCCGTTTGAGCTGGCCAGCGGCGATGACGCCACCATCTCGGCCATTGCGGCGCACATCGAGCGCTACCTGGGGCCGGTGAGTGGCGTGTACCACGAGCTACTCTCCGACAAGGTGCACCTCGACGTGCACATCGTGCCGCCCAGCGCCGACTTCCCGTTTTACGCCCTTATCACGTCGGGCATGAGCGACCGGCCCATGACCGTGCCGCCCGAAGCCTCGCTCGATGATGCGCCGCCCTTTGCCGAGCTGTGCATCCTGCTGCCCAGCACCTGGGACATTCCCACCGACCCGGCCGAGGTAGCCACCGCCTTTGCCGACGACAACGTGTACTGGCCCATTCGCTGGCTGAAAATGCTGGCCCGCCTGCCGCACGAGTACGGCAGCTGGCTGGGTTTCGGCCACACCATCCCCAACGGGGAAGAGGCCGCGCCCTTTGCCGACAACACCGAGCTGGGCTGCATGCTGCTGCTCACGGCACTCAGCCTGCCCGAGGAGTTTCAAACCCTGGTCATCAGCCCCGAAAAAACGGTGCAGTTCTACACGCTCTACCCCATTTACCGCGAGGAAATGGCACTCAAGATGGCGCAGGGTGCCGATGCGCTCATCGACCGTTTCGAGGACTACGACATCGGCGACGTGCTGGACCTGACCCGGCCCAATACGGCGCTGGCCTGAGCTTCCGTCATCACTGCATCAACAACGTAGATGTGGGTCAGCGCGGTGCGGGTAAGGGGGTGCGTTTCTTTCGAGAGTGTTTAGTAGATAGTAGACAACATGACTATAATTCAGCGCCAAATCTGCTGGTAGGTAGCTGTCATTGTGTAACTTCGCGGCCTTCAAATTGCCATTTTTCTGTCCTTTGCTTTTGAATTCACGCGTTTTTATGCACCACAATTCATCGCGTGATAGTAGATGCTGAAGCCACCCGAGTTATATAGAGTCCGGACGGTACGAGACGTAATAGAAACAGCACACCGCCCCTTGCTTGTATTGGCGGAGAACGGGGAAATTTATTATCTCAAGTATGCTCGCCATCAACTTTATGAGTTGAAATGTGAGTGGATTTGCCACTACCTGCTTACGCTTTGGAACATTCCAACACCCGATACGGCAATTTTGACCGTACCCGCAGAAATTTTTCCAACTTTCCCGTCTGCGGCCCAGTCTACAATACGCTATTTACACCGCCCTGCCTTCGGCTCGAAGTTGATTCAAGGTGCTATTGATAGCAGCGACTTCATCCAGCACGGTTCTGCCACGGAACTAGCCGCACTTACGAACTCCGATGACCTGCTGTGGATTGCGCTATTTGATGCTTGGGTTTCCAACGATGACAGAAGGGCCAGCCATCACAACCTAGTAGTAGCACCAGATGTCCTTGGTGGGAAAGGCAGATTTAAATGCTGGGCCATTGACCACGCATTTACGTTTAATAGCCAGCCATTTGAGCAGCTCGACTACAACGAAACTTACTTTAGTTACAATATAAATTTGTCTCAAGCAGCAGCGGCACGTGCTACACTAAATCAATGGCGAGAGAAACGCCCGCTTTGGTGGGAAAGCGAGTTAAAAGATGGGTACTACCTTCGTATTGCAAACTGCCGCCAACATTTTGCTGCAATATGCGGCTTACTACCAGAGCCTTACCAATTAAGTGAGTCCGAGCAAACTCATTTATTTTATTTCCTGTTTTGCCGTAAGCGAATTTCGTCTCTTTGGGACGAATTCTTTGCCTCTTTACCTCAGTAATGAATACCACTGCTTTTTACACCTTGTTGCGCGTTGTGCCTAATCCGGCATCTGGCGAAGCCGTGGTAGTAGGCTTGGTACTCTTTGACGGAACTCGCCACGAAATCCAGATTTCTACTCGCAAACTACGCTTAGCATTATTGTTTGCGAAGCATGCCGAAACCACTATTCGCTACGCGGTACGACAAATTGAAGCCCGTGTAGAAGCCGACACTAATGTTCGGCGACAAGCTATACTGGCTGGGTGCCTACCGGAGCCGTCACGCTTGATGAATTGGTCAGACTGGGAATACTTAGCTCGTTATTCCAACGGAATGGTTCGGGTAGACAGTTTGATGAATGTGGCCCTCTTCTCGGATGATGACGTAACCACCGTATTTAATCAGCTCTATACCAACCTTGTTGATTCCAATGAACAGGTTAAGCATCATCGGGTAAAGCCTCTAGTAAAGAAATCAATACGCACGCTGATTCAACGCGTTCAATCGCAAGTTCATACTAATATAAATTTAACACCCAAGCTATTGCCCGACTTGTTTTTTAATCTGAGTTTAGATTGTTTGGGTATGAATGGCTCACTTATAGGAGCACACAGTTTGCCAATCGACCAGTTACGGATAGACACTTTGCAGCAGCATTTTAGCGAATGCCGTTTTGCAATTAAGAGCCTATCAGAGCATTATAAGCCTCACAAGCCTCAGTCGAATATTCTATATCTACTCGCTGACGAACCTGATGAACAAGTTGAGCCAGATAAACACAAGTTTTGGCGTGCTATCCAAGGTGAACCAATGTTGAAAGTGTTGCCTACCGACGAAGCCGAACTTATAGCTGACCTGATAGAGCGTACAGGCGCAAAAACGTTCTTGAAAAAGAATCTACTTCAGGCGGAGGAATTAGAAACTGCCGATTAACCATTAAGAAACGCAAAAGAGGCTGAAGCTCTGGAAGCTTCAGCCTCTTTTGCGTTTCTGCCGCGTGGGCAATACTTACATGTGAATGGCCCGGTTCTCGGTAGCGGCCAAGCAGGCTTCTTTCATGGCCTCGGCGTAGGTGGGGTGCGAGTGGCTCATGCGGGCCACGTCCTCGGCTGAGGCGCGGAACTCCATGGCGGTCACGGCTTCGGCGATGAGGTCGGCGATGCGCGGCCCAATCATGTGCACGCCCAGGATTTCGTCGGTGGTTTTGTCGGCCAGCACTTTTACGAAGCCGTCGGTGTCGCCGCTGGCGCGGGCCCGGCCGCTGGCTTTGAACGGGAACGAACCCACTTTATAGGCCTTACCCTGCTCCTTGAGTTGCTCTTCGGTGTAGCCCACGCCGGCCACTTCGGGCCACGTGTATACCACGCCGGGGATGAGCAGGTAGTTGATGTGCGGCTTCTGGCCCACGATGGTTTCGGCCACGAACACGCCTTCTTCTTCGGCCTTGTGGGCCAGCATGGCCCCCCGAATAACGTCGCCGATGGCGTAGATGCCGGGCACGTTGGTTTGCAGGTGCTCATCGACCTTGATGCGGCCGCGCTCTTCCATGGCCACGCCGGCGGCCTCCAGGTTGAGGCCGGCCGTGTAGGGCGCGCGGCCCACGGCCACGAGGCAGTAGTCGCCCTCAAAGGTCACTTCCTCGCCCTTGGCGTTGGTGGCGGTTACGGTCACGGTGTCGCCCTCGCGGGTGGCGCCGGTCACTTTGTGGCTCATGAAAAACTCGATGCCGATTTTGCCCAGCACCCGCTTCAGCTCCTTGCCGAGGCCGCGGTCCATGGTCGGGATGAGCGAATCCATGAACTCGACCACCGATACTTTGGCACCCAGGCGGGCGTACACGGAAGCCATTTCGAGGCCGATAACCCCGCCGCCAATCACAATCATGTGCTTGGGCACTTCACGAATGTTGAGGGCCTCGGTGCTGGTAATAATGCGCTGCTTGTCCTGGGCGATGAACGGCAGCACCGTGGGCTTGGAGCCGGTGGCGATGATAACGTTCTTGGTTTCAATCTGTTGGGCCTCGCCGCCGCCCAGGGGTGTGATGCTGAGGTGGTTCTTATCCACGAACGCGCCGACGCCGGTCAGCACGTCGATTTTGTTCTTCTTCATCAGGTAGCCGATGCCCTCCACGTTGGCCTTCACCACGCCGGCCTTGCGGTCAATCATGCGGTTCATGTCCACCGTGAGGTTATCGAGGCCAATGCCGTGCTCGGCAAACACCGAGTGGGCATTGTGGTAGTGCTCCGACGAGTCGAGCAGGGCCTTGCTGGGGATGCAGCCCACGTTGAGGCAGGTGCCGCCCAGGGTGGGGTACTTCTCAATGAGGGCGGTTTTCAGGCCCAGCTGGGCGCAGCGAATGGCGGCTACATACCCGCCGGGGCCCGAGCCCACAACGGTCACATCATACTGATTCATACTCACAAAAATCAAGTGAAAGCCGGCGCGCGGCCACGCTACTACCTGCTACTAATACTTGGGGCGTGGGCTCAGGGCCACGCCGCCGGCCAGCACCAGGGCATCCTCGCCCGCGCCGATGGTGGCGGTGTTGATGCCCGTTTTTTCGCTCAGGCCCTTGCGTAGGTAAAAGGTCAGAAACGTGGCGGCCACGGCCCCCAGGCTGCCCACCAGGGCCCCGGTTAAGGCGCTGCCGCCCTGGCTCTTATACCAGGTGGCGCCCACCAGTGCTCCCGAGGCGGCGCGTACCGAAAGCTGCTGCGGAATAATGCGGTCGCCGGTGTTGGGCAGCTTGTCGCCCACCAGCTCGCCGGCGGTCAGCACCTTGAGAGTGGCGGCCACGCCGGGCTTGGTGAGGAAGCGCAGCGGCGAGGAGGCCATGCCCGGGGCTAGGGCCCGGTGCGAAAGGTAATCGGCTAGAAACATGGGGCCGCTGGTGGCGCGGGCCCCCGTGATGGCGGCAAAACCCAGCGCCGGCCAAAACTTGGCGGTGCGCGGCGCGGCGGTCGGGGTAGACTTCTGGAGCTTCTTGGATTTCATGGGAAAGGGAATCAGGGAACGAGTTGCTTTTTAACGCAAAACTGCCTAAAACGGCTAGGTGCGCCAGCACGAAAGCCTAGCTGTTCGCTGCATGTAAGGGTGGCTCCATTGCGCTGGTTGAGGGCCCGCGGCCCGCCAAAAGTGCCGCTTGGCGCAATTACTAACGCGCGCCGGTCCGGCGGCGCAGCCGTCCGACCGGTTGTCGCGTGCGCCGCTTGGCCAGGCGTGCAGGCATCGTCCCTGCATCAACCGACGTGCGGGTGCGCCGCTTGGCCGGTCGTGCGGGCATCACTTGCGCGACAACCGGTCGGACGGCTGCGCCGCCGGACCGGCGCACGTTGGCAATTAGGCTGGTGGGGTAGCCAACACCCACGAAAGCCCACCGTTCGGCAGGCGTTGGGGAGCGTTGGTCGTAAGGCCAAAACCGGATGGGTAGGATAGGGAGTAAGTTGCTGTGTTATCTCTCCAATTACGCTTGCTATGAGTCACTCTACCCAGTATTTCCGTAATCCGGCCGCCGCAATTTCTTATTGTTCAAGCGGTTATATCCGTACCGACTGGCGCTCGATGGCCGCCGAGCCCGGCGAGCTGCGCGCCATCTATGAGCATGTGCTGCGGGCCATGCAGCGCTACCACGTTACGGCGCTGCTGTTTGTGCACGGCCAGCAGGAGGAGATTCCGGCGGCGGTGCAGCGCTGGCTGGTGGCCGAGTGGATACCTCGCGCCATTCGGGAAGCCGGCTACGAGCGGTGCGCACTGGTGGAAGCCAGCCACGGCAACCCGGTGGCCCCCCAGGCCATTGGGCAGCAGGTAGCGGGCACCATGGAATACGCTTTCTTTGGCGAAACCGCCCCGGCGGTCAGCTGGCTGCTGCACGCCGAGGCGTAGGCTAAGCTTCAGCTTGCCAATAAATATTAGTAAAACGTTATTCAACAGATAGATACGTAATAGCCGGCCTCGTTGCCAGCAAGCCAAAGCCTGGCCTGCCTTCCTGCTGCGCGCCGTTCCGTTTGGCTGGCTATGCGCCTGCCTAGCCGGGCCGGGTAGCCAGCACCTCTTCCAGCACCTGGCGCGAGTTGGCCAGGCGTGGCACTTTGCGCTGGCCGCCCAGGCGGCCGCGGTGGCGCAGCCAGGCCTCGAAGGTGCCCGCCGGCACAAAGTGCACGCGGGGCGGGGCCAGAGCTAAGTCGCGGTGGCGCTTGGCGTCGTAGTCAGAATTTAAGTTACGCAGCTCTTTATCAAGTAATTGACTAAAGAGGGCGACATCGGTAGGGGGTGGGCCGCTCAGCTCCACGGCCCATTCGTGGCCACCGCGCGAGGTGCCGCCGCCCGCCGCAAAGTAGACGGGCGCGGCCGTGAAGTCGCGCACGGCGCAGCCCGTAGCGGCAGCGGCGGCGGCAATGGCGGCCTCGGCGTTTTCCACCACCACTTCTTCGCCAAAAGCGTTGAGAAACTGCCGGGTGCGGCCCGTGATGCGCACCCGGTAGGGCCGCAGCGAGGTAAAGCGCACGGTGTCGCCCACCAGGTAGCGCCACAGCCCGGCGCTGCTGCTGATAACCAGCGCGTAGCTGGGCCCGATGGTGACGTCCTCCAGGGGTACCGGGCGCGGGTCGGGCTGGTCGAACTGCCCAGCCGGCAAAAACTCGTAGTAAATGCCGTGGTCGAGCAGCAGCAGCAAGTCGGCGCTGCCGGGCTCGTCCTGCAAGGCAAAGTAGCCCTCCGAGGCATTGTAAATCTCCAGGTAGCGCAGCTGCTCGCCGGGCATAAGCTCCTGAAAAAGTGACTTATAGGGCCCAAATGCCACCGCGCCGTGCAGAAACAGGCCCAGCCGGGGCCACACGGCGCGCAGGTCGTCGGCGCCGGCCAGGGCCAGCACGCGGCGCAGCAGCACCAGCATCCAGGTGGGCACGCCGGCCAGCACGCGCACATCCTGGCGCAGCACGTGGCGGGCAATGCGCTCAATTTTTTCTTCCCACTCATCGAGCAGGGCCAGGGGCAGGGGCGGGGTGCGCAGGGTTTGGGCCCAGTTGGGTAAGCTGTTCATTACCAGCGCCGACACATCGCCGGTGAGGGCGGCCGCCTGGAAGGGACTGGGGCTCAGGCTGCCGCCCAGGCTCAGGGTTTTGCCTTGTAGCAGGCGGTGGGCGGGGTAGAGGTGGGTAGATAGGGCCAGCATGTCGCGCCCGGCGCGGTAGTGATTGTCGTGCAGGGCCTCGCGGGTAAGGGGCAGGTACTTGCTGCGGGCGTTGGTGGTGCCGCTGCTGCGGGCCTGCCACTGCGGGGCGGGGCCAGGCCAGAGCACATCGGGCTGGCCGCGCAGCACTTTTTCCAGCTCGGGATACAGCTGCTCGTAGGTGCTCACGGGCACGCGCTGGCCAAACGCCTGGGCGCTCAGGCCGGCCGCGTAGCCGTAGCGCTGGCCCCAGGCCGTGCCCCGCGCCCGGCCCAGCAGGTAGCGCAGCACGGCCGCCTGCGCCGCCAGTGGCTCGTGCCGCACCCGCGCCAGCCGGGGCAGGCTGCCAAGCTGAACGGCACGGGTAATAAGCTGGTCAAGCACCTTTTTAAGTGTGAAGTATGAGGTGTGAAGTGTGAGTTAAGTAAGAAAGAACGTCATGCTGAACACAGAGAAGCATCTCTGCTGCTTCGTTGCGCGGACCCGATGAAGCGGTAGAGCTGCTTCGGCAAGCGGACGCCAGATGAGCATGGCGTTCTTTAGTTAACACGTAATCAGTCTTATAGCCTATTCAAAGGTTTTGCGCTTTTTCAATTCGAAATCGCGGCCCAGGTACACGCGGCGCACGGTTTCGTCGGCGGCCAGCTCTTCGGCGGTGCCGGCTTTCAGGAGCTTGCCTTCGAAGAGGAGGTAGGCGCGGTCCACTATTTCGAGGGTTTTGTGCACGTCGTGGTCGGTGATGAGCACGCCGATGTTCTGGGTTTTGAGCTTGGCCACGATGCCCTGGATTTCTTCGGTGGCGATGGGGTCTACGCCGGCGAAGGGCTCGTCGAGGAGCACAAATTTGGGGCTCACGGCCAGGGCGCGGGCTATTTCGGTGCGGCGGCGCTCGCCGCCGCTCAGCACCTTGCCCAGGTTTTTGCGCACGTGGCCCAGGCTGAATTCTTCGAGCAGCTGCTCCACTTTGTCGAGCTGCTCCTTTTTGGGCATGTCGGTCATTTCGAGCACCGCGAGGATGTTTTCCTCCACGCTCAGGTCGCGAAACACGCTGGCTTCCTGGGCCAGGTAGCCCATGCCGCGCCGCGCCCGCTGGTAGATGGGCAGGCGCGTGACCTCCTCCTCGCCCAGAAAAATGCGGCCGCCGTTGGGCTTCACCATGCCCACCATCATGTAGAAGCAGGTGGTTTTGCCGGCCCCGTTGGGGCCTAGCAGCCCCACTATTTCGCCCTGCGCTACGCTGAGCGACATGTCGTTGACGACGGTGCGGGCTTTGTATTGCTTGACGAGGTGCTCGGCGCGGAGAATCATAGGCTGTGGCACAAAGGTAAAACGGCCGCCGCCGTGCGGCCCGCCCGCCCCCAACGCCCAAAGCGCCCGGTAAGTACAGCCCTGGCAGGCGTAAAATTCCTTGAAAAAGCTACCAATAGGGGTCCTGAAGGCAGACAACAATTCATTTTGAAAAAAATTCTGACTCTCGAAAACCGGAAGCTTATGGCTGGCGTAAGTTCCTGACTTTCGGGTTATTTGCCAGTATTCTAAGCTGGCCTTTTACTTCGCAAACGGGCACCTTGCCCTCCCCTCCGGTGCGCCCGGTAGCCACGCCTTCTGGGCTCCCGGCTTCCTGGTTCAAAGCGCTCACCGGAGTGCCATCCATCGGTTTTTCTGCTGGCCCCTTGTCCCGCTGCCGCGCAGCGCAGGGATAGTCGGCTATACTAATAAATGTAACTTATTGATTGTCAGTGCATTACAAAATAATGCGCTTTGCCGCGTTCTTTCCATTTCCTCTTTTCCCCCTTTCATTTTCCCATGAAGCATCTGTTAACCAAACCATCGCAGTGGCTGGTGGCGGCCTGCGCCGTCACGGCGCTCTCGGTCTGGAGCGCCACGCGCTACACGCCCCTTGAGGCCAGTAGCCACCGCGAAGCGCCCCTGATTGCCGACGACCCCCTGGCCGACAACACCGACGTGTATGCCTTCAAAGACCCCAGCGACCCGGAGCGTATCGTGCTCATTGCCGACTACATCCCGTTTCAGTTGCCGCAGGGCGGGCCCAACTACTCGACTTTTGGCGAGAACATCCGGTACGAAATTCACATCAAAAACAAGACGACCAACCCCACGGTCGATGACATTACCTATCGCTTCACCTTTACGCGCACCAACGAGGATCCCAGCACCTTTTTCAACATTCGGCTGAACAAGCAGAACCTGAAAACCACTTACGTCTGCGAGAAGAGCGTGGGCGGCGGGGCGTTTACCACCATCGTGGCCAACGGCGTGGTGCCGGCCTACAACATCGGGCCGCGCTCCATTACCTCGGGCGCGGGCCTGGCCAAGGCCAGCTACACCGACTACCGGCAGGGCACCGTGACCACTGCCGCGGGCGGCGCGGGCGAGCAGGTATTCTGCGGCTCGTCCGACGACCCGTTTTACGTAGACCTGGGGGCCATTTTTGACCTGGCCGGCCTGCGCGCCAACAACGGCGCCCGCGATGGCCTGGCCAAGTACAACGTGCACTCGATAGCGCTGAGCATTCCGGTATCGACGCTGCAAGCGACCGGCCAAACGGCCGCTGCCGCCACCAGCATCCTCGATGGCAACTACGTAATCGGGGTGTGGGCCTCGGCCAGCCGCCCCACCATGCGCACCCTCAGTATGAGTGGCGGCGCTACCACCGACAACATGGCCTACACCCAGGTATCGCGCCTGGGCATGCCGCTGATGAACGAGGCCATTATCCCCATCGGGGCCAAGGATGCCTGGAACCGCGCCAAGCCCGGTGCCGAAGCCGATGCCACCGATAAATACCTCTCGAATCCCGAGCTGGCCCTGTACATGGCCGACAACGTACCCATGAACGGCGCGGCCCCCAAGCCCGCCAACCAGACGTACTACGGCGAGGCCATTCCGGCCCTGCGCGCGCTGCGCATTCAGACCAAGTCGCTGGGTTCTTTTGACTTCCGCAATGGGGCCGCGGGCCTCTCGGGCCTCACCACTGCCCAGCGGGCTGGTACCGTCTTTGAAGGCGCTTATGGCCCCTACCTGCTAGACAACAGCGCTGCTAAGGGTGGACCCCGCTCGGTCGATATCAAGCCGATTTTCCACACGGGCGTGCCCAATGCCATTCCGTACCAATTGGCGACGGGTAAGAACGGCAACCCGCTGGCGGCTGGTAAGCCGTTCATCAACAACTTCTTACCCGTGGTGGGCGATATGCTGCGCCTGAACATGGCCGTGCCCGCCACCCCGCGCACCTCGCCCGATTTCAGCAACCAGGGTCTGCTGGCCGCCGCCGTGCTCGGCATCACCGATGCGCGCTACAATGGCAACACGACCATCCAGAACATCCCCAACATGGACGGCTTTCCCAACGGGCGCCGCCTGGAGGACGAAGTAGTGAAGATTGAGTTGCAAGCCGTGAGCGGCGCCGTACTGGCGGCCATTGGCCTGTGGTACGACGACTACACGCCCGGCACCACGCCTTCGCCGGCCACGCCGCAGCTGAAGGGGGTCCTGAATTTCACGGCCGGGGTCGAGAAGAACGACACCACGTTCCGCACCTCCTTCCCCTACGTGCAAACGCCGTGGCAGGGTACCCGCATCCGCCGCTAACTCATTGTCTCAGCTTGCTATCGTCTTACTAAAATGACATCTAAACAAGTACGTACCTACGCTGCGCTGCCCGTGCTGGCGGCGGCGGTAGTCGGCTTCTCCACCTGGAGCCAGCTGCACTACACCCCCCTGGAGGCTTCCTCGCACCGCGAGGCGCCCCTCATTGCCGACGACCCGGTGGCCGACAACACCGACCTCTACGCGTTCAAAGACCCCAACAACGCCGAGCGTATCGTCATCATTGCCAACTACATCCCGTTTGAGCTGCCGCAGGGCGGGCCCAACTACTCTACGTTTGGCGAAAATGTGCGCTACGAGGTGCACGTAAAAAACCAGGCCACCACCAACAAAACGGCCGACGACATTACCTACCGGTTCGTGTTTACGCGCGTCAACGAGGACCCCAGCACGTTTTTCAACATTCGGCTGCAAAAGCAGAACCTGAAAACCACCTACACCTGCTCGAAGAGCACGGATGGCGGGGCCACGTTTACCGACATCATCACCAATGGCGTGGTGCCGGCCAACAACATCGGGCCGCGCTCCATCAATGGCCCGGCCGGTCTCAACCAGCCCACCAGCTACACCGACCTGCGCCTGAACGCCATCACCACGGCCTCGACCGGCGAGCAGGTGCTCTGCGGGCCTTCGGACGACCCGTTCTTTGCCGACCTGGGGGCCATTTTTGACCTGGCCAGCATTCGGGGTACCACCGGCAAGGGCGGCACGCCCACCGATGGCCTCGCCCGCAAAAACTGCCACTCCATTGCGCTCAGCATTCCGGTGGCCAGCCTGCAAAGCGGGAGCAAAACGGCCGCCGTGGCTGCTAACATCCTCGACCCCAGCTACGTAATCGGGGTGTGGGCTTCGGCCAGCCGCCCGCAGCTGCAAACCTTCGACCCCAACATGGGCCAGGGCGCCAGCGGCGACTGGGTGCAGGTATCGCGCCTGGGCATGCCGCTCACCAACGAGGTTATCAGCCCCATCGGCGACAAGGATGCCTGGAACGCCCGCTCGCCCTACAAAGAGTCGCCGACTACCGATACCTACCTCTCGAACCCCGAGCTGGGCCTGTACATGGCCGATAACGTGCCCATGAACGGCGCGGCCCCCAAGCCCGCTGGCCAGACGTACTATGGCGAGGCCATTACGAATATTGCGCCCCTGCGCATCCAGACCAAATCGCTGGCGGGCCAGCCGGGCTTCGGCGGTGGCTTCGACTTCCGCAACGGTGCGGCCGGCTTGAGTGCCTTGTATAACGCCACCCCGGGGTCGTACGCGGGCACGGCCCTCGCGCCCGCGCCGGCCGGCTTTGGCGAGTATTTGCTGAACAGCGGCACCGCGGGCTCGCCCCGCTCGGTCGACATCAAGCCGATTTTCCACACCGGTGTGCCCAACCTGGTGCCGTACCAACTGGCAACGGGCAAGGCGAAGATTGCCGGCGGCTCGGGTGTGAACCCGCTCACGGCCGGTAAGCCGTTCATCAACAACTTTTTGCCGATTATCGGCGATATGCTGCGCCTGAACATGGCCGTGCCCGCTACCCCGCGCACTTCGGCCGATTTCAGCAACCAGGGCCTGCTGCAAGCGGCCGTGCTGGGCCTCACCGACAAGCGCTTTAATGGGGATGCAACCCTGCAAAATATCCCCAACATGGACGGCTTCCCCAACGGCCGCCGCCTGGAGGATGCCGTGGACCAGATTGAGCTGAAGGCCGTGAGCGGCGTGGTACTGGCCGCCATCGGCCTGTGGTACGACGACTTCACTACGGCTTCGACCAGCCCCGTAACGGCGCAGCTCGGCAACGTGCTCACCTACACCACGGGCGTGGAGGCCAACGATACGACCATCCGCACCACGTTCCCCTTCGTGCAAACGCCTTGGAGCGGTACTGGCTCGGCCGGTGGCCCCACCGACGTTATCGTGAGCCCCAACCTGACGATAAGCACCGCCATGCCGGTGGAGTCGGGTACGTATAACAACATCACCATCACCAGCACCGGCGTGGCCTCGTTCAACGGCCCCATCGTGGTAAACGGCGCGCTGACCGTGCAAGCGGGCGGCGTACTGAGCACCCAGGGCCAGCTGGCTACCAATTGCGTAGCCATCACCGGCACGGGCACCTTTACGCTGGCCGCCGGCGCTACGCTGCGCGTATGCACTCCCGACGGTATTGCCGCCACGGGTGCCACCGGCGCTATTCAGCTCACCGGGGCGCGCTCGTACTCCAACGATGCCAACTACGCCTACATCGGGGGCAGTGCCCAGACCTCGGGCACTGGCCTACCCAGCCGGGTACGTAGCCTCGCGGTGAACGGCGCCGGCCTGACCCTCAACAACGGCGGCGTGGCCGTGGCTCAGCTGGTAGCCCTCACCAGCGGCAACCTCACCACCAGCGCCAGCCAGATGCTGACCCTGCTCTCGACGCCCACCGCTGGCACCGCCCTCGTGGTGAATACCGCCGGCTCGGTAATGGGGCCGGCTACCATGCAGCGCGCCATCGACCCCGCCTTCAACGCCGGGGCCGGCTACCGCCACTACAGCTCGCCGATGGTGAGCACCACGCTCAGCGACCTGACGACGACCACGGGCTTTACCGCCATCTACAACCAGGCCTACAACAACTCGCCGACGCCCGGCTCGGTAACGCCCTTCCCGAACGTGTTTGCCTACGACCAGGCCCGCGTGAATACCAGCGGCAACGCCGGTTCGATTGACTTCGACAAGGGATTCTTTGTGCCCCTGGCTACCGACGTGATGACCCCGCTGCGCGGCTATGACCTGAATATTATGTCCGGCGCCACCGCCGACCTAATGGGCACGCTTAACAACGGCCCCTTAAGCATCGGTGGCCTGGCCCGCGGCACGCAGGTTAAAAGCGGCTGGCAGCTGCTGGGTAATCCCTACCCGTCGCCGATTGACTTCAGCCAGACCACCGCCGTAACGCGCACCAACATGGACGACGCCGTGTACGTGTACCAGAGCACCGGCCAGTACGTGGGCCAGTACCGCGGCTATGTTAATGGTATGGGTGGTAGCCCGTTAGTGGCAGCTATGCAGGGCTTCTTTATGCGAGTGACCACGCCCGGCACCACCAACGGTAGCCTAGCCTTCACCAACGCGGCCCGCGTGACCACCTTCGCTACCGCGCCGAGCTTCAACCGCACTGCCGCCGATACCCGGCCGCAGGTGCGCCTGCGCCTGCAAGGCAGCACCCCGCTCATCGACGAGACCACGGTGTACTTTGAGCAAGGCGCCACCGCCGCGTTCGACCCGCACTTTGATGCTTTCAAGCTGGCCAACTCGTCAGGCATGAACGTGAGCAGCCTCATTACCGGCGACGAACTGTCGGTGAATGGCTTGGCCCCGCTCATGGGGGTTACCACCGTGCCCCTCAACGTACAGGTAGCCGGCGCTGGCAGCTACAGCCTGAATGCCGTGGACGTGCTCAATTTTGGGTCGGCTACCCGCGTGTATCTGCTTGATACGCAGACCGGGGCGCGCATCGACCTCAGTAAGCAGCCCGTATATAGCTTCACGGCCAACAGCGCGTCGCTGACTGGTCGCTTCAGCCTCTACTTCGGCCCCGATAATGCCCTGGCTACGGCCCCCGCCGCCGTTGCCGACCAGGTTAAGCTGTATCCGAACCCGGCCAAAGGCAACTTCACGGTAGTGGTGCCCGCCGAGCTGGGCCGCACGCCGGTTACGGCCACGCTCTTCAACCAGCTGGGCCAGCAAGTGGCGCAACAGGTGCTACCCATGACGGCCGCCGGGGCTACCACCCAGTTCGACGTGTCGTACCTCGCCCTGGGCGTGTATACGCTCCGCCTCAAATCAGGTGATAACCAGGTGGTAAAGCGCGTGGTGATTGCCAATTAATGCCCTGAAAAAACTCTTCTCCGGCCCGGGTCCGCGTTGGAAAAGGATGGTTTTTTGCGCATAATCCTCTCTCCTTCAGCTGGTATTAACATGAAAAAACAAGCAATCTTAAAAGGTATGGGTGCCGCGGCTGTGGCCCTCTTGCTCACCACTGGGGCAGCCCATGCCCAGGCCGACACAGGTGGCCCGGCGCCCACGCCCCAGGCCCCCGACCCCACGGCCGTGCCCCTCGATGGCGGCGCTTCGCTGCTGCTGGCCAGCGGCGTGGCGTTTGGCCTCAAAAAGCTGCGCGACCGCCGCCGGGCGCGCTAGCGGGCTTTAACTAGTCAGGCAACACTATCCAAGCGCCGGTTCTTCCTTCGGGAGGGGCCGGCGTTTGGGGTGTAAAAGCGGCTACTTGGTGCCTGCGAGTAACTTTACGCCCCGCTGCTACCACACTGGCGGGCAGCAAATCACCTTCGGTTAAAAAATCATCACTTTCGCCCATGGCAGCCTCCGACCCTCAGAAAGAACAACTTTTCCAAGACATCGCTGCCCGCTTGGCCGAACAAGGCTTTCGGGTAGAGCGCCAGGATGCCAGCCGGCCCTGGGGCGGCTTTTTTGTGCTCGATGAGAGCCAGGCCCAGCAATTTGCCGATGTGTACTTCAATGGCCTCGACGTGGCCAAGCTGCGCATTTCGGGCCAGCTGAGCCCCAAGATTCTGCTCGTGGCCCCGCACCAGCGCCTGAGCTGGCAGTACCACTTCCGCCGCGCCGAAATCTGGCAGGTGGTGGAAGGCCCGGTGGGCGTGGCCATCAGCGACACCGATGAGCAGACGGAGGTGAAATCGTACCAGCCCGGTGAGCGCATCGTGCTCAAGCAGGGCGAGCGCCACCGCCTGGTGGGCCTGGCCGGCTGGGGCGTGATTGCCGAAATCTGGCAGCATACCGACGCCAACCAGCCCTCGGACGAAGACGACATCGTGCGCGTGCAGGACGACTTCGGCCGCTAAGCCCCCGCGCAATGTAAAACGGAGTGGCACTCCGTTTCCGCTAGAACGAACTCGTTCGCGCGGAAACGGAGTGCCACTCCGTTTTACATCTCCGCCAAAACTGCCAGCTTGCCGCCGCTGTTACGGAGGCTATTGTGCCCGACCTTTACGCCTCGTATTTTCCTGGCAGCCAAGGGCTGCTATTCGTTATGTTAAAAACTATTGTGCGCCGCCCCGCTGCCTTGTGGCTGGGCTGGCTGTTGGTTATATTATTAGGTATCAGCCAATTAGCGCAGGCCCAGATTGACCGCCCTGTTACCTGGAAATTTGCCGCCCAGCCGGGCGCGGCGGCGGGCGAGGCCACGCTCACGTTCTCGGCGGCC
Source organism: Hymenobacter sp. H14-R3 (assembly GCF_030063445.1). Taxonomy (GTDB): domain Bacteria; phylum Bacteroidota; class Bacteroidia; order Cytophagales; family Hymenobacteraceae; genus Hymenobacter. The sequence goes on from NZ_JASITD010000014.1 coordinate 140,688, forward strand.
ATTGCCGGCAACTGGCACATCTACTCGCAGTTTATCGAGGAAGGCGGCCCCGAGCCCACGAGCTTCAAGTTTACGCCCTCGGCCGATTACGAGCTGGTGGGCAAGGTGACGGAAAGCCCCGAGCCGGTGAAGGCCTTCGAAAAAGCCTTTAACATGAACATCGCCTACTTCCCCAAGCGGGCGGTGTTCAGCCAGAAAATCCGCCTCAAGGCCTCGCAAGCCACTGTGAAGGGCACGCTCACCTTCATGGTCTGTAACGACGAAAAGTGCCTGCCGCCCGATGACCTCGATTTCAGCATCGACGCCAAAGGCGGGGCCGCCGCCACGCCCGCCGCCACGCCCGCCAAAGCCGACGTAGTAGCTGCTGCGCCAGCTACCGCAGCTGCGCACATTCCTAAAATGCTGATGACTACGCCGGTAGTTGCAGCAGATGCTGGGGTTGATACGGCGGCTACCCTGGCGGCCACTACTACCGCCGCCCCCGTAGCGGCAGTAACCACCGAGGCGGCCCCCACCGCCACTACTACCACCGCCACTACTACCACCGCCACCGTGGCGCAGGCCGCAGCCGCTCCGGCCAACAGCCAGTCGATGTGGGGTATCTTTTTGGCCGGCTTTCTGGGCGGGTTGGCGGCCCTTATTATGCCGTGCATTTTCCCGCTGTTGCCGTTCACGGTCAGCTACTTTACCAAGGGCGACCACTCGCGCGGGGTGGCGGTGGGCCGGGCCAGCTTCTACGGCCTGAGCATCATCTTCATCTACGTGGCGCTGGGCTTGCTGGTGACCGTCATTTTCGGGGCCGATGCCCTGAACAACCTGGCCACAAGCGGTGCGTTCAACCTGGTCTTCTTCGCTTTGCTGCTGGTGTTTGCGGCCTCGTTTCTGGGTGCGTTTGAGCTGACTTTGCCCAGCTCGTGGATTAATAAGACGGATACCCAGGCCGATAAGGGTGGCCTGGTGGGCATCTTCTTTATGGCGGCCACGCTGGCGCTGGTGTCGTTTTCGTGCACCGGGCCCATCATTGGTACGCTGCTGGTGCAGGCCGCCGCTACCGGGCAGCTGCTGGGGCCGGCGGTGGGCATGCTCGGCTTCTCGTTTGCGCTGGCGCTGCCGTTTACGCTGTTTGCCCTGTTCCCGTCGTGGATGAAGGCGCTGCCCAAGTCGGGCGGTTGGCTGAACTCGGTGAAGGTGGTACTGGGCTTTCTGGAGTTGGCGCTGGCCCTGAAATTCTTGTCGAATGTAGACCTGGCCTACCACTGGCAATGGTTTGACCGTGAGGTATTTCTGGCGCTGTGGATTATCATTTTTGCCATGCTGGGCTTTTACCTGCTGGGCAAAATCCAGTTCTCGCACGACAGCGACCTGCCCTACGTGTCGCTGCCGCGGCTGTTTATGGCCATCATCGTGCTGGCCTTCACCACCTACCTGGTGCCCGGCCTGTGGGGCGCGCCGCTGCAAGCCGTGTCGGGCTTCCTGCCCCCGCAGCACACCCAGGATTTTGACCTCTACACGCCCACGCTGGGCGGCGGCAACGCCACCGGCCCGGCCACCGCGCCCCACGCGCAGCACAAGTACGGCGACGTTTTCCACGCTCCGCTGGGTCTCGATGCGTACTTCGACTACGACGAGGCCCGCGCCTACGCTCAAAAAGTCAACAAGCCGATTCTCATCGACTTCACCGGCAATGCTTGCGTAAACTGCCGCAAAATGGAGGCCTCCGTGTGGCCCGACCCGCGCGTGCTGCAACGCCTGCGCAACGACTTTGTGCTGGTGCAGCTCTACGTAGACGACAAAACCGACCTGCCCGCGGCCGAGCAAACCGTGTCGAAATTCAGCGGCAAAAAGCTGAAAACAATCGGCAACAAGTGGAGCGATTTCCAGGCCACCCGCTACAACGCCAACTCGCAGCCCTTCTACGTGCAGCTCGACCCCGCCACCGAGCGCGTGCTGGCCACCCCGCAAGGCGCTAACTATGACCCCGATAACTTCGTGCGCTTCCTCGATAGCGGCTTGGCGGCCATGCGCGCCGGCCGCCGCTAGTGGGGGCTAATGCCGCGGCCCCCGGCGGCCGCCCCTGGCTGCGGTGGCTGCTGGCGCTGGGGTTTGTAGGGGCTGGTACGCTGCACGTTATTCACCCCGAAACCTACCTGCGCATTATGCCGCCCGCCCTGCCCGCGCCCCGGCTGCTGGTGCTGCTGAGCGGCGTGGCCGAGGTGGCGGGCGGCCTGGGCCTGCTGCTGCCCGCCACCCGGCGCTGGGCCGCCTGGGGCCTGCTGGCGCTGCTGGTAGCCGTGTTTCCGGCCAATGTGCACATGCTGCAACTGCATGAGCAGCTGCACATTCCGCAGTGGGCGCTGTGGGCGCGGCTACCCTTGCAGCCCCTGCTGATGTGGGCCGTATGGCGGGCCGGTAATCCTGAATCGGTGAGCTAATAGGCTTACCATAAAGTAGTTGCAATTTATGGTAGGTAAGCCGCTACTGCTAAGTAAGTTGGTCACGCAGTACAAAGAATGGCTGACCGCTACGTACTCGCCACCAGACATCGAAGCGCTCCGGATAGACGCTGCGGGTTACCCCGCGTGGACTGAGATAGAACGCTACGTTGCGCAGCTACTGGCACAGCAGCAGCTTGCCTCGCTTAGCCACGCCGACCAGGTAAATCTGCTTTACCTGATTGCACGCAACTGGGACATTGGTAGCCTGATTGGCTGGCTCTCGCCCACCCCGGGCAGTCCGCTTTCCAACGTGGGAGACTTAGCGGTCACCGATTTTTTGCGGCTGGCTACCACGGTTGTCACGCTCAAACACCCGGCACTTACCGATGCCAAGTACCAGTTTGCGGCAGCTTGCCGAAAGTTCAGCGCCCTAACCAAGGAGCTAGAAACGGTGCTACATGCGTTCTGCCAAGACCCCGACGCGTACACCCGTAGCCAAGCTGAGCAGTCACTCAGGGCGCTGGGGTACGTGGGACCGCTGAGCGCTGTTACTGAAGAAGGGCAGTAACCCCAAGAAACATCTTGTGCAATTGCGGGCGCTCCGGCATCAGCAGGGTAAGTATCTCACTTACTCCTCGCCGTTGCCATGAAAAAGCTTCTCCCCGCGCTGCTCTTGCCCCTTGGGCTGCTAGCCGTTGGCTATCCCGCTGTTGCACAGCAGCCTAAGTCCATCGTGCCCGTCAGCGCCGCCACCCGCACCCTCACCGGCCGCGTAACCGATAGCAAAGGCCAGGGCCTGCCCGGTGTTACGGTGCTGCTCAAAGGCACCCGCCTCAGCACCAGTACCAATGCCGACGGCCGCTACGTGCTAGCCGGCCTGCCGGCACAGGGCGCGCGTCTGCTGTTCAGCTTCGTGGGCTTCACCACCCAGGAGGTGGCCGTGCCCGCCGGCTCCGCGCCGCTCAATGTGGTGCTGCGCGCCGACAACAAGACGCTGAGCGAGGTGGTGGTGAGCCGGAGTACCCGTGCGGCCGGCGCGCCCCGGCCCTCGGCCAAATCCCGGCCGCTGCCTGCCCCCAGGATACTATTTACCAGGCCGCAGGTTTCTACCCAGGCAATGCCCGACCAAGTGGAGCTGGCCGACCAGTCGGCTCCCCCGCAGGTTGAATATTATACCAACGCCACGCCGCCCGTTGCCGCCTACCCCGCCCGCGCCGAAGCGGGGGCCGGCGACACCTACGCCAAAATCAAGGAAAACGCCTTTCACCCCGTCGGCAACGAGCCGCTGAGCACGTTTTCGCTCGACGTGGACAATGCCAGCTACAGCAACGTGCGGCGCTTTCTCAACGAGGGCCAGCTGCCCCCGCGCGATGCCGTGCGCGTCGAGGAAATGCTCAACTACTTCCGCTACGAGCTGCCCGCGCCGGCCGCCAATGCCGCGGCCCCGGTGCGCATCAGCGCCGAGCTCAGCGACTGCCCCTGGGCCGCCGGCCACCAGCTGGCCCGCATCGGTATTCAGGCCAAGAAAATCGAAACCGCCAGCCTGCCGCCCGCCAACCTGGTGTTTCTGGTCGATGTGTCGGGCTCGATGATGGACGCCGACCGCCTGCCACTCATTCGCAGCGGCCTCAAGCTGCTGGTGCGCCAGCTGCGGCCCCAAGACCACGTGGCCCTGGTGGCCTACGCCGGCGCGGCCGGCCTGGTGCTGCCGCCCACCGCCGGCTCGCAGCAAAACACCATTCTCGAAGCCATCGACCGGCTCGAAGCGGGTGGCTCCACGGCCGGCGGCGCGGGCCTGCGCCTGGCGTACTCTACCGCGCAGCAGCACTTTAAAAAGGAGGGCAACAACCGCGTGATTCTGGCCAGCGATGGCGACTTCAACGTGGGCGAAAGCTCCGATGCGGCCATGGAGCAATTGATTGTGAATCAGCGCGAAACAGGCGTGTTCCTGACGGTGCTGGGCGTGGGCCGCGGCAACCTGCACGACAGCCGCATGGAGCTGCTAGCCGACAAAGGCAATGGCAACTACGCCTACCTCGACAACCTCGACGAGGCCCGCCGCACGCTGGTGGCGCAGTTTGGCGGCACCCTGTTCACGGTGGCGAAGGATGTGAAGCTGCAAGTCGAGTTCAACCCCGCCCGCGTGGCCAGCTACCGCCTCATCGGCTACGAAAACCGCCTGCTGGCCAACGAAGATTTCAACAACGACCGCAAAGACGCCGGCGAGTTGGGCGCGGGCCACACCGTAACGGCCCTCTACGAAATCGTGCCCACGGGCGCGGCCAGCCCGTTGGTAGATAAGCTTAAGTATCAGCCCACTACCTACCAGCCCGGCCAGGATGTGCTGGCCCGGTCGGCCAGCCTCACCACCGAGGTGCTCACCGTGAAGCTGCGCTACAAAGAGCCGCAGGGCAGCACCAGCCAGCTGCTGGCCCAGCCCCTGGCGGGGGCGGCGCTGCCCATCTCTCAAGCCTCAGTAGACCAGCAGTTTGCCGCCGCCGTGGCTGAGTTTGGCCTGCTGCTGCGCCAGAGCGAGCAGCGCGGCACCGCCACCTACGCCAGCGCCACCCAGTTGGCCCAGGCCGGCCGCGGCCCCGACGCCGACGGCTACCGCGCCGAGTTGCTGCGCCTCGTGCAATTGGCCGAAGGCCTGGCCCCAGCCGGCCAAACCGTAGGCGTGCGCTAGCAGCCCCACCCCCTGGCCCCCTCCCCTGCCGGGGAGGGGGAGCCACGGCGGCCCACTGAAATCGTTTGGCTCTCCCTCCCCCGCAGGGGAGGGGGCCAGGGGGTGGGGCTGTACCTTCGCCCTCTATGTCGCAACCCTCTTTACAGCGCCGTTTGGGCCTGGTGCAAGCCACGGCCCTCAACATGATTGACATGGTGGGCATCGGGCCCTTCGTTACGCTGCCGTTGGTCATGGGCTTTATGGGGCCTAACTTTCTGCTGGCCTGGCTGGTAGGGGCGGCCCTGGCCGCCATCGACGGCCTCATTTGGAGCGAGCTGGGCGCGGCCTACCCCGAAGCGGGCGGCTCGTACCGCTTCCTCAAGCTGGCCTACGGCGAGCAGAAATGGGGCCGCTACATGTCGTTTCTCTACGTCTGGCAAACGCTTATTCAGTCGCCGCTGGTGCTGGCCTCCGGGGCCATCGGCTTTGCCCAATACTTCGGCTACCTCGTGCCGATGACCGAGTGGTGGCAGCCCAAGCTGGTGGCCGGCTCGGTGGTGCTGCTGCTCATTGCGCTGCTCTACCGCCGCATCGAGGACATTGGCAAGCTCGGCGTGGCCCTGTGGGTGGGCGTGCTGAGCCTCATGGGCTGGCTGATTTTTGGCGGCCTCACCCACGCCAATCACCCGGTGGCCTGGCTGCCGGCGGGCGGCGTAGGCAAGCTGCCCGGCCTGCTCATTTCGGTGGCCATGGGCCAGGCGGCCGTCAAAACCATCTATTCTTACCTCGGCTACTACAACGTGTGCCACCTGGGGGCTGAGATAAAAGGCCCCGAGAAAGTCATTCCGCGCAGCATTTTCCTGAGTATCCTCGGCATTGCGGCGCTGTATCTGTTGCTCAATTGGAGCGTGGGCACGGTCATCGGGTGGCAGGAGGTGCAGGGCTGGCAAGCTGGGGCCAGCGACAAGTCGCAGTTCATCATCAGCGTGTTTATGGAGCGGCTCTACGGGCCCACGGCCGCCAACATTGCCACCGGCATGGTGCTGCTGGTGGCGTTCGCGTCGCTATTTGCGGTGCTGCTAGGCTACTCGCGTATCCCCTACGCCGCCGCGGCCGATGGCGAGTTCCTGCCCGTGTTTGGTAAGTTGCATCCTACCAAGCAGTTCCCCTACGTGTCGTTGCTGCTGCTGGGCGGCGTGGGCTTCGTGTTCAGCCTGTTATTTCGGCTGGGCGAGGTTATTTCGGCCATCCTGGCCATGCGGATTCTGGTGCAGTTTGTGGGCCAGGCGGTGGGGCTCGTGTTGCTGCGCCGCCGGCGCGGCACGGCCTCGCTGCCCTTCAAAATGCCGCTCTACCCGCTGCCCGTCATCCTGGCCGTTATCGTGTGGCTGTTCGTATTCGCCGGCATTGCGCCGGCCGAGGTAACCTGGGGCGGGCTGCATTTCAAGCTCTACTTCCAGATAGCCGCGCTCGGTATGATGGCCGTGGGCACGGTAGCCTTCCTGCTCTGGAGCCGTAGGGAGGCTAAGTGGCCGTTTGTGAGGTAGCAGTGGCTTATGTGCAGCCCCAACCCCGCAGAGGAGGGGCCGGGGGTGGGGCTACTCGCTACCCCAGCCACCACGTCAACCCGCCCGCCACCAGTGCACCGGTCAGCGTGTTAAGGAAATTAACCGCGTTATTAGCGAGGTAGCCGCGCCGCTCCACCGTGGCCCCCAGCACCGAATCGGCCAGGTTGCCGGCCGTGCCCGCCACCAGCAGCCACCAAAAGGCCGGCCCCCAGCCAAACCCCAGGCAGTAAGCGGCAGCCAGCAAGGCGGTGCCGGCCAGCCCCAGGGCCGTGCCCTCCAGGCTCACCACGCCGTTGAGGCCGCGCGTACCAGGCCTGAAGGTGAGGATGTTGTAGTAGCGCCGGCCACACACGTTGCCCAGCTCCGAGGCCAGCGTATCGGCAGTGGCGGCGGCAAAGCTACCGGCCAGCATCAGGCGGGCCAGCGGCGCGGCGGGGGGCCACTGCCAGGCCAATAGGCCCAGCAGGCCCGCTACGCCGGCATTGGCCAGCACCTGGCCGGCCGTGCGGCGGCCCCGGTTTTCTTCGGCCAGCCCGAGGCGGCGCTTGTCGGCCACGCGCCAGCTGGAAGCGGCCGTGCCCAGGCCAAAAAACAGGCCCAGCAGGGCCAATCCGGCAAAGCCGCTGCCCAAAAAAATGAGTAGCCCCAGCGCACCGCCCGTCCAGGCGGCGGCCGTGGTCAGCTTGCCCGCCCGTACGCTATATGCCATGCCCAGGCCGAGCAGCCCCACCACCACGCCCAAACGGAAAAAATCAGTCATGCCAGCAAAATACGGTGCTTACAAGGGCCGGTCCGCCGGCTTTTTCAGCCGGCCGACCGGGGCAACTGCCCACTCGGGTCCTAACCAGCGAACTACGCCCAGCTATGCCAACTGCTTTTCGTAGCAAAAGAACCGCAGTCCCGGCCGAAACGCCAGCTTTATCTCGCCCGCAAACCGGTAGCCCAGCTTCGGAAAAAGCCGTTGGGTGGCCGCGTTCTCCGAGTTGGTATCCACGCGCAACGTGCGCATTCCCAGCACGGTAGCTTCGTGTTCGGCCTGGCGCAGTAGTGCGGCGGCCACGCCCCGGCCCTGGGCGGCGGGGGCCACGGCCAGCCGGTGCGTTACCAGGGCCGGCACAGTGGCATCCCAGTCGGCGTCGGCGTATTCGGGGTCCTGGTCCTGGGTGAGGGCGGCCACGCCTTCGAGGTCGCCGAGGCGCTCGGCCACCCACAGGTGCTGCTGCGCAATGTCCTGCCGAAAAACTTCCTCGTTCGGGTACTCGCTGGTCCACTGGTAGTTACCGCTGGCATTCATCAGCGGCACCACGGCACGCACCAACGCCACGATGGCCGGCAAATCGGCCACCGTGGCGCGGCGGATGGTTAAGTCTTGCGTCATTTTTTGGAGCTGTTAGCTTAAAGCTGTTAGCCATTAGTGGCTGGCTGTTGGCCCTTTCTCAGCGGAAAAAGCTACCAGCTGACAGCTATGGCTAATAGCTAATTCAACCGGCGCAGCACTTCGGCCGCGTCCTTGGCGAAGTACGTCAGAATGGCGTCGGCGCCAGCGCGCTTAATGCTCATGAGTACCTCCATCATGGTTTTTTCGCCATCAATCCAGCCGTTTTGGGCGGCGGCTTTTACCATAGCGTACTCGCCGCTCACGTTGTAGGCCGTCACGGGCAAGTTGGTGTGGTTCTTCACTTCCCGAATAATGTCGAGGTAGCTCAGGGCGGGCTTAATCATCACCATATCAGCCCCTTCGGCCTCGTCGAGCTGGAGCTCACGCAGAGCTTCCAGGCGGTTGGCGGGGTTCATTTGGTAGCTCTTTTTATCACCCTTTTTGGGGGCCGAGTCCAGCGCATCGCGGAATGGGCCGTAGAAGGCCGACGCGTACTTGGCCGTGTAGCTCATGATGCTGACGTGCGAGAACGCGTTGCGGTCCAGCACGTCCCGAATCCAGGCCACGCGGCCGTCCATCATGTCGCTGGGCCCGATGATGTCGGCCCCGGCGCGGGCCTGGGCCAGCGCCATCTGGCCCAGCACTTCGAGGCTGGCATCGTTGAGAATCTCGCCCGTTTCCTGGTTCACCACGCCGTCGTGGCCGTCGGAGGAGTAGGGGTCCATGGCCACATCAGTCATGAGCACCACGTCCGGAAACTGCCGCTTGATGTCGGCTATCGTCTTGAGGTACAGCCCATCCATGTTAGTCGATTCGCGGGCCAGCGGGTCTTTCAGCGCGTCATTAATGCCCGGAAACGGCGCAAACGAGTGCACGCCCAGTTCCACGGCCGCCCCAATTTCGTCGATAATGCGGTCGGCCGAGTAGCGGTACACGCCGGGCATCGACTTCACTTCGAGGCGCTGGTTCTGGCCTTCAATAATAAAAACGGGGTAGATAAAGTCGTGGGCCGTGAGGCGCGTTTCCTGCACCATGTCGCGGATTACCTGCGACTTACGATTGCGGCGGGGCCGGTTCGTGGGGATAATAGGCATTAGAATACGGTAAGCTGAATGAATACTGCGGTGGCCCGAAAGCCTCCTTTGTAACAGGCCGCGCTGGCCTTGGTTACGGAACCGCCGAGTTGCTGACGATGCCCCAGCCCGTGAGGAAACTGCATAAGCTCAGCAGCAGCAAGGCTGCCCCTATCCCCAGCAGGCCACCCAAACTCACGCCTAGCACTGCCAGTAGCCCCAGCAATATCGTGCCGTTGAAGCGAATGCGGGTGTGGCTATCGTTGCTGAGCGCCCCAAATAACCCGAACATTTTAACAATCAACTACTTAGTGCCTATCCGAATAGGGAAACAGCGTCACCCAAAAAGACAATTGTACCACGTAATTCGGGCGCAGGCAAAATGGAGCATGGCCAGGTAGTTTTCCGGCTTTTTGGCCCAGCGGATGAGCAGGTGG
>NZ_JASITD010000015.1:0-104719 GCF_030063445.1 Hymenobacter sp. H14-R3
AGTCGTTAAGCCCCGGTGCGCCTATGGTACTGCCTTCACCGGTGGGAGAGTCGGTCGCCGCCAACTTTAGACAGAGAGCCCCCTGCCAAGCGCTTTTATCAGCGCCCGGCAGGGGGCTCTCCCGTTTGTGGAGAAATTTGGAGGCCTGTTACTTAGAAAAGTATAGGGTAAAGTTTAGCTAATAGTACGCCATGCGTTGGTATGGGCCGTATAAGCTGGTTATGATTCCGCTAATCACCCAAACGCCTCGCCTTACGATTCTGGCTGCTAGCCGGGCTTTGCTCACCGCTGAACTGCACAAGCCGCAATATTTTTCTACCTTATTGGGGGCTGTAGTACCGGAAAACTGGCCACCTAGTGATTACGACCGCAGTGCAATGGTCTACTTTCTAGACCAACTCACAATAGGAGGTCGTGATGCTGCCGGCTGGTACAACTGGTATGCTTTGCGCAAAGCTGAAGGTGATGTGCCCCGAACACTAATGGGCGCGGGAGGTTTTATGGGACCGCCCGATACGGATGGCTCGGCTGAAATAAGTTATTCTATTGCGGTAGACTGGCAGGGCCAAGGATTAGGTATCGAACTAGTAAGCGGATTGGTACAACAGGCCGCCGCTACGGGTATGGTGCATCGGTTGGTGGCTCATGCTCGTGCTGATAATCCTGCTTCGCAGCAGGCATTGCTTCATAATGGTTTTGCGCTGGTCGGCCCTGGTCCTGCTGGATACGTGCGCTTTGAGCGCGCAGTAGAGCCTGCTGCTGACCCGCGGCTGCAAGATGTGGCATAGGCTGTACTTATACAGTTAGTCAATAATCCGTTAGAGCTTCCGCACCAAATGTAAGCGAGTGATAGGCTAGTTTCGGGGATGGATTATTTCGCCTCCTTTGCCCAGTTGACGGACCCGCGCGTACAGGGTCGGTGCTTACATCAACTGCTTGATATGCTAGGTCTGCTACTCTGCGGCACGTTGGCCGGCTGTGACGATTTACCGGAAATCCGTGACTATGGCCGTGCCCTGCTCGACTTTTTGCGGTCGGAACTAGGCTTGGCTTTTGCCAACGGCATCCCGTCCGAGGATACCTTGGAACGGCTACTCAAGCGCTTGGATCCAAAGGAGTTAGAGTAAACCTTGCGGGCCTGCGCTGGGTCGTTGGCCGGCCGGCAGCTCTGCGTCGATGGCAAGGAACACCGCGCCACCACCCCCGCCGGCCAGCGCCATGCCTTGGTGCGCACGGTCAGCGTGTGGGTAGCCAATGCGCAATTGCGCTTTGGACAAACCCAGATTGGGGCGAAGACGAACGAAAAAACGGCGATTCCGGCCTTACTCGACGCCCTCGACGTGGCCGGCAGCATCGTCACCATCGATGCCATTGCTTGTCAGCCGAGCATCGTGGGATAGGTTGTGGCGCGCGGAGCCGACTACGTGATTGCCCTGAAGAAGAACGCCAAAACCCTGTACAAACAGGATAGCGAGCACCTACTGGCCCGCACGGCCTGCTTGCCGGCCTGGCGTAGCCTGGACAAGGGCCACGGGCGGGGGGAGCGGCGTACGATACGCATTTGCCAAGACCTGGCCCTGGTCGAGGCCTGCGCACGCTCGTGCTGGTGGAAACCGAGGGGTACACGAGCCAAGGCGTTACCCGCGCTCAACGCTTCTACCTCAGCTCCTTAACGGACGTTGACCCGGCGGTCTACGCACACCTCATCCGGGGGCACCGGGCGGTGGAAAATCAGTTGCACTGGCAACTCGACCTCACCTTCAAGGAAGACCAGTCGCGCTTACGAACAGGCCATGCAGCGCTTAACGCCAATATCTTACGCAAAACGCCCTTGTATTTGCTGGTCCAGGACCCACAAGCCATCAGCCTCAAACGAAAGCGTAAACAAGCGGCCTATGACAATGAGTACCTTTAGCAACTACTACAAAAGGCCTGATATTTGGTGCGGCCCTAATAATCCGTAAAGTTCGGCTACTTCCTTAGCCTAGCCTCACCCAAAATTCAAGAAGCACTGACCAAGTGGTTAGTGCTTCTTTTGTGGGCTGACGGTATCTTTCGGATATGCACGTAAGTTGCGTTATGGTACTTATTGGTGGCCACTACCTTGCGCGCCGCCAGCCCCGACCCGACCGCTAAGCGACCCACGCTGTTATTGCTGAGCCTAGTAGACTAGCAAATCCACGTGCGCCAACCCAAGTATTTTTTAGTTTAGCGCGGGTATTTCGGGCTTCGCAATGGCTGGGTGGGACCATCGGTAGGCGTGAGCCGGTGTGCGGCAACATAGTGTGGGGTTGAAAAGAAATGGTTCTTTGAGCGCGAGCCTTCACGCTGGGGTAGTGTTTACTCTGCGGCCAGCACCTGTCCGCCTTTCCCTTATGCTCTAAGCTGGTCCTACTACCCGCTACTGGCTTGTCAAAGATTTCCATAAGGCTCTGAAAACGGGGATAGTATTCGAAAAGTGGCAACTGCAGATAGCAGTACGCCCTTTAGGCTGTGCTCAGTCTTGGGGCCCTGACCCTAGGGGGCCTGCGTGAGCAAAGCTGGTTAGTGCTGGGCAATCCTGCCAAGGAGGCCACGAATTTATGAATGCTGTGCTATTATAGTAGCCACTCTTGTGATATGGTGCGCGCCGTGCAGCTAGCCCTTGCCGTGTTAGGCAGGCATTTGGATAGCACAGATTATGACCTACGCGGCTGGCAAATTCTCTGACTTAGTCATCGCGGCCTGCGCGTTAAAAGCGTTAAGCTGGTTACGCAACTATTTGATGAGCAATGCTTAAAAAAAGCGCCAGCCAATCGGCCGGCGCTTTTCGATATTTGGGTAAGGGCGAGCCAAATTCTTGACCGGGCCTTTCAGGTGGTTGAGACAACTACTTATTTCTTCTGGGTCTTTACAGTTTTGCCTGAAGGCTTATCCTTGATAACCTCTTCGTTATCCTTCTCTTTCTTCTTGGTTTCGGGGTCAGTGTGGCTGGGGGTTTTTACGGAAGCGGCCATGATGGGGATGGGGGAAAAGGAATGTGCGCCTTATACGTGATTAGTCAAGCACTTGGTTTATGCCGGTGGGCATTACGTTAGGTTAAGCAGTTATGGAAGGAGAAAATGAACGAGTAATAATGTGTCACGTATGAATGACTGGGGGAGCGAACTCTGTAATTAGCTTTAAATTAGTATGTTATATTAAATAATCGATTAGTGTCTTACTGGGAATCACAGCATTTTCTATCAATATGTCGTATCGTCATACTATTGGAGTCCGCACCTACCAGTTTGCAGATTTAAAAGCGCTACTGGTGCGTGCCTCGCCGCTACGGGCGGGCGACGTGCTGGCTGGCGTGGCTGCCGCCACCTATGAGGAGCGCGTGGCCGCCCAGTATGCCTTGGCCGATGTGCCGCTGCGTAACTTCCTGAGCGAGACGTTGGTGCCTTATGAGCAGGATGAGGTGACACGCCTTATTATCGACACGCACGATGCGGGGGCTTTTGCGCCCTTGGCGCATTTCACGGTGGGCGAGTTGCGCGACTGGCTGGTGTCGGACGCAGCCGATGGGCTGACGCTGGCGGCGCTGGCTGCTGGCCTCACGCCCGAGATGGTGGCGGCCGTGAGTAAGCTGCTGCGCAACCAGGAGCTGATTGCCGTGGCCCGGCGCATAGAGGTGGTTACGCGTTTTCGTAATACGCTCGGGTTGCGGGGGCACCTGGCTACTCGCCTCCAGCCCAACCACCCTACTGACGACCTGCGCGGTATTGCGGCCAGCCTCGTCGATGGCCTGCTTTATGGGAGCGGCGACGCCGTACTGGGCATTAATCCGGCTACTGATAACGTGCGGGTTCTGAGTGACTTGCTACGAATGCTGGATGGGGTGCGCCAGCAGTATGAAATCCCGACCCAGACGTGCGTGCTATGCCACGTTACTACTACGCTCGACCTGATTGGGCGGGGGGCACCTGTCGATTTGGCGTTTCAGTCCATTGCCGGTACCGAGGCGGCCAACAGGAGCTTTGGCATCAGCCTCAGCTTGTTGCAGGAAGCTTGGGAAGCCACGTTGGCGCTGGGGCGCGGTACGCTGGGCCACAACGTGATGTATTTTGAAACCGGGCAGGGCAGCGCGTTGTCGGCCAATGCACACCACGGCCTCGACCAGCAGACTTGCGAGGCCCGGGCCTACGCCGTGGCCCGGCACTACCGGCCGCTGCTCGTCAATTCGGTGGTGGGCTTCATTGGCCCCGAGTATCTATATGATGGCAAGCAAATCATTCGGGCGGCGCTGGAGGACCACTTTTGTGGTAAGCTGTTGGGCCTGCCGATGGGCGTGGATGTGTGCTACACCAACCACGCCGAGGCCGACCAGGATGACATGGACAACCTGCTTACGTTGCTGGGCGTGGCAGGCTGCAACTTTATTATGGGTGTGCCAGGGGCTGATGATATCATGCTCGGCTACCAGTCCACTTCGTTTCACGATGCCCTGTACCTGCGCCGGGTGCTGGGCCTGCGCCCGGCTCCCGAGTTTGCAGCCTGGCTGGCGCAGCAAGGTATTTTTGACGAGAGCGGGCGGCAATTACCCGCAACGGCGGCCCAATTACTGAAGCAGCTGCCGCCCGCGCTGCGCCCTTAACCATCCGTAACCATGCCTGACTTGCCCGAGCTTGCCGCCGCAAATTCCGCACCCGACCCTTGGGCCAGCCTGAATTCCTTCACGGCCGCCCGCATTGCGCTGGGGCGTAGTGGCACCAGCGTGCCCTTGCGGGAGGCGCTGGCTTTTAAGCTGGCCCACGCGCACGCCCGCGACGCGGTGTATTCGGTACTGGATAACGCGCAGCTAATGAATGAGTTGCTTGAGTTGCAATTGCCTCTTGTTCAAGTGCATAGCCGGGCTGCTACGCGGCAGGAATATTTGCAGCGCCCCGACCTTGGGCGGCAGTTGGCCGAGGACTCGCGGGCGCAGCTAATGGGCCAGGCGGCCGGGGGGCGTGACTTGGTGGTAGTGCTGGCCGATGGCCTGTCGGCCACTGCCGTCAATAGTCATGTGCTGCCGCTGCTGCGCCTGCTGGTGCCCGCGCTGCGGCAGGCGAGCTTCCAGCTGGGGCCGCTGGTGCTGGCCGAGCAGGCACGGGTAGCCCTCGGCGATGAGGTGGGGCACTTGCTGCAAGCCCGGTTGGTGCTAGTGCTCATTGGCGAGCGGCCAGGATTGAGCGCGCCTGACAGCCTGGGCGCATATTTCACCCACGGCCCCCAGCCCGGCCTCACCGATGAGGCCCGCAACTGCGTGTCTAATATCCGGCCCGAGGGCCTGGGCTATGAGGCCGCGGCCGCCAAGCTGTTTTTTCTGCTGGCTGAAGCCCGGCGGCGGCAGCTTTCCGGCGTGCGGCTGAAAGATGACTTTGGTTTGCTAGCGGAGGGCTCAAAAAGTTAATAAGTAGTTGATTAGTAGTAGTATGAGATAATTTTTTGAATGCTTGTCGGCGCCATGGCGCGCGTTACCGTTAGGGGGCTGTTTAGTGCCCATCTGATGTTTCGTTTTGCCCCGCCGGCCGCCGGCCCTCGTCCTGTTGCCACCCGCCGGGGCCGTCTTTGCCGTTGGTTGCGGTGGGGCGGGCTGCTGGTTGCGTTGGGGCTGCTGGCTGGGCTGGCCGCTACGCTTTGGCTCGACCCCTGGCTGCGCCGCACGCTGGAGCAGCAGGCCAGCCAGCAAAGCCGCGGTGCGTATGAACTGCGCATTGGGGCGCTGCGCACGCACCTGTGGAGCCGCAGCCTGGAAATGAGCCAGTTGCAGATGCAGCCCGCACCCCACTGGCGCGGCCCGTGGCCAGCAGCGCTGCCTCGGCTGCACCTCACTGTGGGCACCGCGCGCCTCAGCGGCTTGGGCGTGCTAGCCTTGCTGCACGGCGGCGTGGTGCCCGTGGATAGCCTCGTGCTGGCCGACATTGCTTTGAACGTACCCGCCGGCCTACCCCGGCAGTTACTCAATGATAAGAAACTATTATACAAGAAGTTGCCGCGGCGTATTGCGGGCCTGCGGCTCGGCTTGCTGGCCCTGTGCCGGGTGGGCGTGCGCTACGCCGATGGCCCTGGCACGCTGGCAGCCGTGGCCCGCGCCGACTTCCTGGCTCACGACGTGCTGCTGAGCGCCGCCGGGGCTGCCGATACGCAGCGCACCGCCTACGCGGCCTACCTGGCGGGCCAGCTGCGCGGCGTGGCCGTGCGCACGGGGGGCGGGGGGGCGCAGCTGGCCCACGCCCAGTTTGCCGCTGGTCGGCTGGCGCTCGATTCGCTGCGGGTGCTCACGGCGGCTAAGGTACCCACCCGCCTCTGGCTGCCACAGCTCCGGCTCACGGGCTGGCAAACAGCTGTGCTTCAGCATAAAAAGTGCTTTGTGGCCGATTCGTTGACGCTTGATAAGCTGCTGGTGCAAGGCCCTGCGCCCTGCGCGCCCAGCCAACCGCTCCACGAGCTGCTGGCTCCTTACTTGCGCCGGGCCAGCCTGGCGAGCCTGCGCGTGCGGCACGGCACGGTGCGCACCGTTGGCCCCGGCCTGGCCTCGGTGATAAGCAATATTATGGTGCAAGCCACTGCGCTGCAAGTAGATGCCGCTGCGGCCCGCGACCCGCGCCGGGTGGCTTATGCCCACGCCTGGCAGGTGGCCACCGGGCGCATCATGGCCGGGTACGACGCGCCCTTTTACCGGCTGGCGGCCAGTGGGCTGCGCCTCGACACGCGGCGCCAAACGCTCAGCTTGCGGGGCCTGGCCGTTCAGCCCACTTTTTCGGCCGCCGAGCAAGACCGGCGCAAGGGTGAGCAATCGGTGCACTTGGTGGTGCGGCTGCCGGCGCTGCACCTGCGCGGGCTGGATTTTGGCCGGCTGGCCCGGCAGCGCGAGCTGGTAGTGCGCCAGCTGGTGGCCGAGCGGCCGCGGGTCGAAATCGCCAGCGACGGCCGCGCGCCGTTGCCCAGCCAGCCGTCCATCTTCACGCCGCTGGCCGTGCGCCGCCTACCGCTGCTGGTGAGTATTGCCGAAGTGCGGGTGCAGGCCGCCAATATCAGCCTGCCCTACCGCAGCCCGCGCAGCCCCGTGGTAGGCCACATCACGCTAACTAACCTCAGCGGTGCGCTGCGCAACCTCAGTAACGACCCACGCCGCATGACGGCCGCCCACCCGCTCACCGGCGCGGCCACCGCGGCCTTGCAAGGGCAGTGCCCAATGCAGCTACAACTGCGCATTCCGCTGCTCGACCCGCTGGGGCGGCACCAGGTCACGGGCACGTTTGGGGCCGCGCCGTTTGCCATTCTCAACCCCATGATTGGCCCCACGCGGCTGTTTGAGTTCAGCAGCGGCCAACTGCGCACCATGCGCTTCGCCCTGCACGCTGACCTGCACCAGGCCGATGGCACTATGTGGGCCGAGTATTCTGGCTTGCACCTGCGCGTGCTGAAAAGTAAAGGCAATGAGCTGAAAACCAATTTGCTAGCTAAAATAGAGTCCGGCGCAGCCAATGCTCTTTTCATTCGCAACAATAACCCGCGCGCCAGTGGCAAGCTGGCCCCCGGCCGCCTGCGCAGCAACCGCGACCTGCACTCGGCGGTATTTGTGCTGTGGCGGCAGGCGCTGGTGAGCGGCTTGCTTAATAGCGCGGGGGTGCCGCAGCCGCTGGCCCAAAAGCTGAGTGAGGGAAAGAATTGATGTGGGGTTGCGCGCATGTACTCTAGCGGAGCGCCTTACCCCCGACCCTCTAGTTAGCAAAATATTTTCTAAAACAACTGAACGCACTATTGCACAATGCCTTAGTGGCGAAAGCGTCAGCGCGGCCAGTGGCACTGCCAGGTAGCCGAAACGGCCGCGTCAGCTCCGGCTCGCAGCCCAACCTGCACAGGCTCAGCACACTGATACTGTACATGACCACCGCGCTCAGCATCGAGAGGATAATCACCTGGTCGGTGGTGCCGGTGCAAATAGCCCGGGGCCGTAGGCCCGCGGAATGGTGCGCCGCGGCTTTCTTATTTCCTCGGCCACCGGGGCCACGCCCTCAATGGCCAGGTAAAACCAGATGGCAAACGGCCGCGCTGCCCGCCTGCACCAGTCCCGGATGCGCCAGAAGATTGGCCAGCCGGAAGTGCGGGGCCAGCAGGCCCATAAACACCAGTAGCTCGGCCACGGCCAAGTCCTTTACTACCAAGGTAAAATTGGGGTGGTTTAGGAGAGCCGGGGCAGCACTTTGCGGGCGCGGGCCTGCACCTGGTCGCGGTCGTAAGCGGCCGTTAATGTTTGGGTGGCGGCCTCGGTCACGCGGGTGGCGTGGGCGTGCAGCACGGCTAGGCGGGCGGGCACTTGGGTGCGGCTGGCGGCCGTGTCCAAGGCCGTGAGCAGGCGCAGGTACACGGCCAGGTTGCCCTCGCCGGACACCAGAATCTGGTCGAAGGCCGTGTTGACGAACGTGGCAAACGAGGGCTGCACCGTGATAATGCGCACCGGGCCGTCCTCGTCGGTGCGCAGCGGGTCGGTGAAGCGGCGGGCGGCCAGGCTGACAACCAGCGCGCCCAGGTAGTCGATGCACATTACGGCCGTGGAAGTGTCGTTGATACCCGGCGACAAGGCTTTGAGGGCGATATCGACGAGCTGGCGCACGCCAAAGCCGGCATCCTGCTCGGTAGTGCGCTGGCGGCCGGTGCTAAACTGGCCGTTCAGCTCGGCCAGTAGCTCATCGGTGAGCGTGAGGGCCGGGCCACCAGTATAGGAAGCTATGGAGGCCAGTGGCGCGCCCTGCGCCACGAAGCCACCCACGCCGCGCTCCATGCGCACCACGCCATTGAGGCGGCGCGCTAAGGTTATAAGCCCCTCTTCATTAATGCGTTGGACGTAGCCAGTGGCTTCAGCCGGCACGGGTACCCAGGTCATTTTATCGGCCTTTTCGAAAAGTGCTTGCTGAGCGGGCTCGCTGGCGGCGGTGCCCAACTCTTGCGGAAACAAGCGCCGGATGGCCGCTTCCGTTTCCTCCGCTACGCCCTCGATGATGACCCCGGCTTGCATAATAGAGGCAATGTGATGGATGAAAAACACCAGCACCCCAATACTTAGCACCGCCAAAATCAGCCCGCCCGTTACGGCCAGCGGCGGAATGAAGCCGCCCTCGTCGCCATCGCGAATGGTACGCAGCACCAGCAGGCAATACACGAAAATGCTCACGAAAGAGCCCAGCACCATCTGGTTGACGCGGCTGCTCATAAAGTTGCGCAGCACCCGCGAGGTGTACTGGCTCGATACCTGCCCCAACGTGCTCAGCGTGAGCGAGAAACCAAGCGAAGCCACCGTCATCATGGAGCCCGCAATGGCGGTGAGCACGCCCCGCGCGCCGCTGGCCCCGGCCCCAAACAGCAGCGGATAGTCCTTCACCCAACCGTGCTCGATGCTCATGTCGAGCCTGACCAAGCCGTAGGCCAGCACCATGGCCGCGGCCACCATCAGGGTAGGCACAAACCAGAGGCTGTCGTTGATGTTGCGCCACAGCGTATGTAATTTATTCATAGCCGGGCATACTGCTGAGGTAGGGGTGGGGTTGCCAGTGGCGGTTGGGGCGGGGGCGGCTACCTTGCGGCCCGCCTGCTTTCGGGGCCCGCCTCATGAAAAAAACTTTGCTGCTGCTGGCCCTGCCCGCCACCGCGCTGCTGGCCCGTGAGGCCCGCCGCTCCGCGCCACCCGCCAAAATCTACGACTTGGTTATCAACCATGTAAGCGTAGTAGACGTGGCCGCCGGCCGGCTGCGGCCCGACCAAACGGTGGCCGTAGCCGGCGGCAAAATCGTGCGCGTGGGGCCCGCTACGGGGCGCTACGCCGCCCGCCAAACCGTGGACGGCACCGGCCGCTACCTGTTGCCCGGCCTCTGGGACATGCATGTGCATTTTCGCGGCGGCGACAGCCTGGCGGCGGCCAATAAAAAGAGCCTCGCGCTGTATCTGGCCCACGGCATTACCACGGTGCGCGACGCGGGCGGCGACCTCACACCCTTTATTTACCAGTGGCGGCAGGAGGAAGCGGCGGGTACGCTGGCCGGCCCGCGCCTCTTCACCTCGGGCCCCAAAATTGACGGGCCCGGCGCTACCTGGCCCGGCTCGCTGGAGGTGACTACGCCCGCCCAGGTAAGCCACGCGCTCGACTCGCTGCAAAAGCTGCGGGTAGATTACGTGAAGATTTACGACAGCAAACTATCGGGCGAGGCGTACCTCGAAACCATTGCGCAGGCCGAGCAGCGGGGCCTGAAAACCACCGGCCACATGCCCTACTCCGTGACGTTGGCCGAGGCCGTGAACCGGGGCCTCGACGCCACCGAGCACCTGTACTACGTGTTCAAGGCCTGCTCGGGTAAGGAGGATAGCCTCACGGCCCTGGTGCGCAATAGCCTGACTACCAGTAAGCCACTGGGTTTATTTGCCTTGCTGCCGGCCGTGTACGACACGTATAGCCCGGCCGCTGCGCAACGTATTTTCCGGCTTATGGCGGCCCACCACACGGCCGCCGTGCCTACGCTAGCCATTGGCCACACGCTGGCCGGGCTAGCCGAAAACGACCACGCCCACGACACGCTGCGGGCCTACATCGACCCCAAAATCCAGCGCACTTATGCCAAGCGGCTGGCCGGGGCCAGGCAGCAGTCGGCCGCCGCGCGGGCCTTTTCGCAAAAGCTGGAAGCCAGGTTCAGAACCTTGGTGCCGCAGATGCAGGCGGCTGGCGTTGCTATTCTGGCCGGCTCGGACAGCGGGCCGTTCAATTCGTTTACTTACCCCGGCGCGTCGTTGCACGACGAGCTGCGGCTGCTGGTGCAGGCCGGCCTCACGCCCGCGCAGGCCCTGCGGGCCGCCACGCTCAACGGCGCTACGTTTATGGGGGTGGCCGCCCGTAGCGGTAGCATTACCGAGGGCAAAGATGCTGACCTGGTGCTACTTACGGCTAATCCGCTGGCTGATATTACCAACACGCGCCAGATTGAGGCCGTGGTGTCGCGCGGCAAGCTGTACGCGCGGGCCGATTTGGGGCGCATGCTGGCGGCTATTAAAAACAAGTAGCGTGGACGTTGAGAGCCGGCGCGTAGGTCGTTCTACGCGCCGGCTCTCAACGTCCACGCTACCGCTTGAAACGACGGTTCTACGCCCGGCCCATCTGGCGCAGGAAAGCCACGTGCGAGGCTACAGCGTAGCGCATTTTGGGGTATTCCTGGTAGGGGAGGCCAAACTCCTCGCACGTGGCGCGGATGATTTTGCTCAGCTTGGGGTAGTGCACGTGCGAGATTTTGGGGAACAGGTGGTGCTCTACCTGAAAGTTGAGGCCACCTACTAACCAGCTAATGAGGCGGTTATCGGTAGCGAAGTTGGCCGTGGTACGCAGCTGGTGAATGGCCCAATCGTCTTCCATCTTGCGGGTGGTTTCGTGGGGCACCGGGAAGGCCGCCTGCTCCACGGTGTGCGCCAGCTGGAACACGATGCTGAGCACGAAGCCCGCTACTGCGCCGGCCACCAAGAAGCCCACCAGCCAGCCGGCCCAGCCCACCATGTAAATGGGCAGCGCCACGTAGAGGCCCAGGTTCAGGACCTTAAAGCCCCAGAAAATGAGGTGGTCGTTGGTGCTCATCGGCTTGAGGGCCACGCTGCCGATGCGGCGGCTGAAGTACTTCTGGTAGTCGGTAAACAGCACCCAGGAGATGAAGAGCAGGCAGTAGAAAAAGCCGAAATACAGGTGCTGGAAGCGGTGGGCGCGGTGGCGCGGCTGCTCGGGGGTGAGGCGCATCCAGGGCCGGATGTCGAGGTCGTCGTCCACGCCGTCGATGTTGGTGTACATGTGGTGCACGGTGTTGTGCTTGGCATCCCACATGTAGCTGCTGCCGCCAAACACGTTGAGGGTGAAGGCCGCCGTTTTATTGAGCCAGTTGTGGCGGCTGAAGCTGCCGTGCGCGCCGTCGTGCATCACGTTGAAGCCGATGAGGGCCAGCACGGTACCCATAAGCACACACTCGGCCAGGGCCCAGCCGGTGGGCGGAGTAAAGAACACGAGGTGCACGTAGAGCGCAATCATGCTGCCCACCAGCAGCAGGGCCTTGCCCAGCAGCGACGAGTTGCCGGTTTGGGCCTTGCCCGTGGTGGTGAAGTACTCGGCCGTGCGGCGCTTGAGTTCGGCGTGGAAGGAGCGCGGGGGCGCAAAACGAGGCAAAAGCATATTATGTTAATAACCAGCTGATTACCTACTAAAAGGCGGGCCGCTGGGGCGGTGCCGTAGTGCCGGGCGGCAACTGCGGTAAGCTTCTGCACGATGCACAAGCCGGGGGTTTTGACAGGGTAACTACGCAACCGCAATTGTGTTGGGATTGACGGCGTAACCAGCCACAAAATTACAACGGCCCGCCGGGCGGGTAAGTGCACCAAAATGCGGAATGCCCGAATGTCGTACCCACCGGGCCGCCCACCGCGGCGCGGGCAGCCACGGGGCCGGCTGTTGCGTAGAAGGTACTCCTTCACCTTTTCCCTTTGCCATGTATCGCTTCGTAGTTATTGCCCTGCTGCTTGCCGGGGTTGGGCTGGGCCAGCCAGCCGCGGCCCAAACGGCGGCCGACCTGCCGGCCCGCCCCGTTCCCTTCACCTTCGTTACGGACCAGGGCAAGCTGCTGAGCGCTACCGACGCCAAAAAGCTGGACGGCGGCCTGCGCAGCTACGCCGAAAAAACGGGCACGCAGGTAGTCGTCGTCACGGTGCCCAGCCTGGGCGGCCGCAGCGTGGCCGACTACGGCCGGGCGCTGGGCACGGCCTGGGGCGTGGGCCAGCGCGATAAAAACAACGGCGTAGTGGTGCTGCTGAGCGCCCAAGAGCATAAAGTAACCATTCAGCCCGGCTCGGGCCTGGCCAGCGTGATAACGCCCGCCGTTACCAGCCGCATTATTGGTGAAATGACGCCTGCTTTCAAACAGGGCAACTACTTTGCCGGCCTGCGCAGCGGCCTCAATACGCTGCTGGTAACGGCCAACCCCGGCTCGGACCCGCGCAAGGCAACGGCGGGGGCGGCGGCTAGCGGCGTGGCGGCTACCAACCCGGCTGCCACGAGCGCCAACTTATCGGATAACTCGGCCGCGCCGGTGACCAACGACCCGGTGGGCGCGCAGCAGAGCGAAGTAGCGGCCCCGGCTTCGTCGGGCATCGGCATGGGCACGCTGCTCCTTGGCGCGCTGGTAATTGGCGGCATCCTGTGGTTCGTTATCAAGATGTTTCGCAACAAGAGCGCCGCTGCGCAAAGCGGCGGCACGCCCAATTTCTACCCCAACCAGGGTGGCACCAACCGCCCGAACCAGAACCCAAATCAGCCCAATTTTTACCCTAACCAGGGTGGCAACCAGGGGCCGGGTAATTTGAACAACCAGGGCAACAACAGCGGCGGCGGCATAGGCAGCATGGGCGGCATTCTGGCCACGGGCGCGGCGGCGGCGGCGGGCGCGTACATCGGCAACCGCATGTCGTCGCACGGTGGCAACGACTCGGCGCAGCACCTCAGCAACAACAGCGACACGCCGGGCCTGGGAGCCGGCGCGGCGGGGGCTGCCGGTGCAGCCGGCACCGGCGCGGCGGGCGACTACTTCTCCTCGCGCGGCGGCAATGGGGGCGCTGGCAACGACAGCCCCGACTACTTCTCGGGCAACGACGCGGCCAGCGATTCCTCGGGCGATTATTTCTCCTCCGACAACTCCTCGTACGACGACACCTCGTCGGACGACACGGGCGGTGGGGGCTTCGACGGGGGCAGCGACAACAGCGGCTCGTGGTAAGCGCCGGTAACTATTAGCGTAAAATTCAGATTAACAAGTAGTTGAAAGTAAGCTCCGAGTTCGGCCCCTGCCAGGGAGTCGGGTTCGGAGCTTTTAGCAGGCGGTAGTGTCGGGGCTGCTGGGTTAGCCGGCCTACCCACTGGCCGTATTTTTGCAGGTAGCTTTCCATCTACTCGTTTTTTTACGCATGCCTGATTCCCTGGCGTTGCTTCCGGCGGGGCTGCCTGCCACGCCGCAGCTGTTACCAGCCCTGCTCGACCTGCTGCCCAATGGCGTGGTGTACTTAACGCCGCAGCTCGATGCGGCCGGGGCAGTGGCAGATTTTGCCTTTGCCTACCTCAACCCCACTGCCCAGCGCACGTTGCGGCTGCCGGCCCCGCCGGTGACCACGTATACCCAGCAGTTTCCGGGCAGCCGCGAGAACGGCTCGTTTGCCTTTCACTGCGCTGCCTGGCTGGCCGGCGGCGAGGTGTGCCACTTCGAAATGCTGTACCAGGCCAATGGCTACGACGGCTACTACCAGGTAGCCGCCCGGCGGCTGGCCGAGGGGCTGCTGGTGAGCTTTACCGATGGTACCGAGCAGCCGCGCACGGCCGTAGAAGAAGCCTTGCGCGTCAGCCAGGCCGGCGAGCGGGCCGCCCTGGCCGCCGCCGAAACCCAGCGGGGCGAGTTGCAGCGCATTTTTGAGCAGGCTCCGGTGGCCATTGCCGTGTACCGCGGCCCCACCTACATTATTGAGCTGGCTAACCCGCTGGTGTGCGCCCTGTGGGGCCGTACCCAGACCCAGGCCCTGCACACGCCCTTGCTGGAGCTGCTGCCCGAGATAAAGGGGCAGGGCTACGAGGAATTGCTCGACGAGGTAATGGCTACCGGCGTGCCGTACGTGGCCAGGGAAATGCCCTCGACCATTGACCGCTACGGCCGCCGCGATACCGTGTACTGGAACTTCGTGTACCTGCCGGTGCGCGCCGCCGACGGCCGTATTACGGGGGCCATGGTGGTGGCCACCGAAGTAAGTGAGCAGGTGCAGGCCCGCCAGCAGGTGCAGGCCCTCAATGAGGAGCTGGAGGCCCGCGTAACTCAGCGCACCGCTGAGCTGCAAGTTGCCTTGCAAGAAGCTGAAAAACAGCGCGAGCAGCTGCGCACTCAGCAGGCCCTGCTGGGCCAGATTCTGGGCCAGGTGCCGGCCGCCATTGCCACCCTTACGGGGCCCGAGCACCGCTACTCGTTCTTTAATGCCCCCTACCAGGCCCTGGCGGCGGGCCGCACCGCGCTGGGCCTGAAGGTGGTCGAGGTGTTTCCGGAGGTGGAAGAGCAGGGCTTTGTCGACTTGCTGAACCGGGTGTACGCCACCGGCCAGCCCTATAGCGGCACGGGCACCCCCATTATGCTGCACGATAACGATACTGGCCAGCCCGAAACGCGGTACATGGACTTTATCTACCAGCCCCTCTTTAATGCAAAGGGGCAAACAACTGGTATTCTGGCCTTTGTGCTGGATGTAACCGATAGTGCGCGCGCGCGCAAGCAGGCCGATACGCTGCAAGCCGCCGTGCTGGCCGCCGTGCGGCGGCAGGGCCAGGAGCGCGAAAACGTGCACCAGCTCTTTGCCCAGGCCCCGGCCGTTATTTGCCTGCTGCGCGAGCCATCGCACCGCATCGAGTACCTCAACCCGGCCTACCAGGCGCTGTTTCCGGGCCGCCAGCTGCTGGGCCACACCCTGGCCGAGGTGCAGCCCGAGGCCCTGGCGCTGCTAGCGTTGCTCGACGAAGTGCACGGGTCGGGCGAGGCGCAGTTTCGGCGCGAGATGCCGGTAGTGGTGCCGCCCACCGAGGCCGGCCAGCCGTGGGGTACGTATTACTTCGACTTCACCTACCAGGCCTACCGCGAGGAGGGCCGCATTGCGGGCGTGTCCATCTTCGGCTTCGACGTGACCGAGCAGGTGGAAGCCCGCCAGCAGGTGCAAAACCTGAACGAGGAGCTGGCCGCCATCAACGAAGAAATGCAGGCCACCAACGAGGAGCTGCACGAGAGCAACACCCGCCTGCTGCGCACCAACACCGACCTCGACACGTTTGTCTACACCGCCTCGCACGACCTGAAGTCGCCCATTACCAACGTAGAAGGCCTGCTGCTGGCCCTGCGCGACCACCTGCCCGCCAACGCCCTCGACCACGCCGTGGTGCCGCGCCTGCTCGATATGATGGCCGGGGCCGTGAGCCGCTTTCAGCAAACGCTGGGGCACCTCACCGACATTTCGCGCCTGCAACAGGAGCAGAGCCAGCCCGCCGAGGCCGTGGACCTGCCCGCCCTGGTAGAGGCCGTGCGCCTCGACATCCTGCCCGAGCTCACGGCGGCCGACGCCACCCTGGCCATAGACCTCGACGGCTGCCACACCGTGCACTTCTCGGCCAAAAACCTGCGCAGCATCGTGTACAACCTGCTCAGTAACGCCGTGAAATACCGCGCCGAGGGCCGCCCGGCCCACTGCTGCTGCGCTGCCACCACGCGGTGGGCTGCACGGTGCTCGAAGTGCGAGACAATGGCCTGGGCCTGAGCAAGGCGCAGCAGGGCGAGCTGTTCCGCATGTTCCGCCGCCTGCACACCCACGTGCCGGGCTCGGGCGTGGGCCTGTACATGGTCAAAAAAATGATTGAAAACGCCGGCGGCACCCTCACGGTGCAGAGCCAGCTGGGGGTGGGCTCCACCTTCACCGTGTCGCTGCCCACCGGGCGCTAAGCACGGGTTTACGCCACCAATATTCTATGGAAAAGCTATCCAGTATCCTGTTGGTTGACGATGATTCGACCAATAATTTTTTAAACGAGTTGCTGCTCAAGAGCCTGGACGTGACCGACCGGCTCCTGGTAGCCGAAAACGGTGCCCAGGCCCTGCACCTGTTGGTGCAGCAGGTAGCGCCCGAGGAGCCCGCCCTCATCCTGCTCGACGTGAACATGCCCGGCATGAACGGCATCCAGTTTCTGGAAGCCTACCAAGACCTGCCCGCCGCGCAGCGGGCGGCCACGGTCATCATCATGCTCACCACCACCATGGATGCCCGCGACCTGGCCCGCCTCGATGAGCTCTCTATTGCCGGCCTCGTCAGCAAGCCCCTCACCAAGGAAAAGGTTGCGAACATTCTTCAGCTGCACTTTCAGCGCCAACTACCGAACCAGTAGGCGCGCGCGGTAGGGAATAAATTTGTTTATTTTATAAGTATTCATAAATCAAATAGTTGCTAAAATCGGCTTGCATAAAATAAGCGTTGGCACGCGGGCTAAAGGCTTGCCTAGCGCCGGGGCATAGTGGTGCGGGGCCGGCCTACCTTGATAACGCCGCGCCGGGGGTGGGCTTTCTGGTAGCGGCGCTTGTAGCGCCAGCGGCCCACTACGCCCATGCGGCTCCAGCGCTTGCGGGCCGCCCCGCGGTGCTTGTAGGCGGTGTAGTGGGGGCGATGGCGGCCCGGTGGCGCGCTGAGCGCCGCGCTGGCCTCGCCCAGCGTGAAGAGCGCGCACAAAAACAGGAGTAGAAAGCGGTGCATACGTAGCTGGTCGAAATTAATTTTGCGTCGGCTTGTTCGCAAGA
Source organism: Hymenobacter sp. H14-R3 (assembly GCF_030063445.1). Lineage (GTDB taxonomy): Bacteria > Bacteroidota > Bacteroidia > Cytophagales > Hymenobacteraceae > Hymenobacter. The sequence continues at coordinate 17,379 of NZ_JASITD010000015.1, forward strand.
GATTGTTAGCCAGAGTATTAAACGAATACTAAAAGCTAGTAGCTAAAAGCCAACAGCTCACTACTTACAAAGCGGGGTAAAGACAGGTAGTTTGGCAAAATGGGTGCCAGAGCTGGCCGGGCCAGGGCTCTACGTAAGTACCCGGCCCCACGGTTTTGGAGAGTACGCTCACTGCACGCTGCCAGCCACTTGCAGCGGCGGGGCGGCCACTTCCACATTGGCAGTGCGCGGGAAGGACAGGAAGTGCGTAACGCGCGGCGGGGCCTCGCCCTGGTGGAAGCGCCGCACCTCGGCCTCCACCTGCTGGTCGTCGCGGGTGAAGCGGTGGTGCTGGCGCTCGTGCTCGGCCCAGGTAGCCACGTAAAAAAACTCGGTGATGCGGGCCGGCTGGGCCACGTCGGTGAATACGCCGGCCCGCAGTGCGCCATCGCGCAGGCGCAGGCGGGTGAGGTGCTGGGCCGCCAGCCGGAAGGCCGCGTGGTTAGCGGGGGCCACGTCGTAGTCTATCATCACTATCACGGGGCCATCGTCGGGGTCAATGGTTTCCTCGCCTTCGGGGAGCTGGTCGCTCCACTGCTCGGCGGGGCTGAAGTCGAGGCCATCGGGCTGGTGCATGGGGAAGGGTAGCGCCAGGGCCAGCCCGGCCAGCATCCAGCCCGCCGCCGCCAGTAGCGCCACCTCCGTATTGGCCCGGTCGGCCAGCTCGCCCCATACTATGCTGCCGATGCTCATACCAGCCTGAAAAACAAGCATGTAGATGCTAACGGCCCGCGCCTGCACCCACTTGGGCACGTGCAGCTGCACGCTGGTGCTAAAGCTCGTCATGGCAATGAGCCAGGCCGTGCCGGTGAGAAACATCACCGGAAACAGCCAGTACTCGCTGTTTACCAGGGCCAGGCACAGGTTGGTGCCCACAAACACGAACGAGCCCACCAGCACCCGCCGGTTCATGTTGAAGCGGTGGCCGATTTTGCCAATCAGCAGCGCGCCCGTTACGGCGCCCGCGCCCAGCCACGACAGCATCACGGCGTAGGAACCCGACTGCAAGTGCAGCCGCCGCGCCACCACTACGCTCAGCAGCGCCCACATGGCGCTGGCCCCAAACGAGAAGGCAAACGTGCGCACCAGCACCGCCACCAGCGGCGGCGAGTACTTCACATAGCGAATGCCCGCCCGCAGCGCGCCCGAGAAGTTTTCGGCCGGGCCACCCTCGTGCTGCACCGCCCGCTTCCAGTTATACACCACTAGCCAGGTGCCGATAAACGACACGCCGTTGAGCACAAACACCCAGCCCGGCTGGTAGTAGGCGATAATAATTCCGCCCACGGCCGGCCCAATGGCGCGGGCAATGTTGTTGCTCACCCCGTTGAGGGTAATGGCAAATGGCAGCACCGGCCGGGGCACCAGCTCGGTGGTCACCGTTTGCCAGATGGGGCCGTTGAGGGCGGCGCCCATGCCCAGCAAAAACGTGAAACCCAGCACATCAATGGCCCGAATGGCCCCCGACAGCGCAAACGCGCCCAGCCCCAGCGCCACCACCGCCATAAAGCCCTGCGTAAAAAGCAGCAGCTTGCGCCGGTCGATGAGGTCGCCGATGGCCCCGGCCGGCATGCTCAGCAAAAAGGCCGGCAGGCTGGTGGCCGTTTGCATGAGGGCCACCAGCAGGGCCGATGTGGTGAGGGTAGTCACGAGCCACACGCCAGCCACGTTCTGCATCCAGGTGCCCACGTTGCTCACGAGCGAGGCAATCCAGATGGCCCGAAACAGGCTGTAGGTAAACGGCGTGCGCAAGCCAGGCCGGGGCCCGGCCGCGGGCAAAGGAAGCGTAGGAGTCATGCAGAAGCAGTAAGCTATTTCACAGTACGCTGGTTAGCCGGCCCGGGGTGCGTTGCGGCCGCCGGCCCCGCTGCCGCTAAGCCCAAAAAACCTCCCGCAGCTGCGCGGGAGGTTTTAGGGTACCGAAGTAAAAACGAAAGGAATAGACTTACTTCACCACAAGCTGCCGCACCAGCGCGCCTTGCCTGGAATCGACTCGTAAGAGGTAAACGCCAGTGGCTAAATTACTTAAGTCAATGTCACGCACGGGGCTGGGCACCGCCAGCGCGGGCTGCTGCGCTACCACCCGGCCCGTGAGGTCGAGCACCGCGTAGGGCGCCGAGGTCAGGGCCGGCTGCTGGAGCGCGCTGAGGCGAAAGCGCCCGGCTGGGCTGGGGTTGGGCGACACCGTGAGCTGGGCCTGCGTACTAGCATCGGCGCGCACGGCCAGCGCGCCCCCAATCAGCGTAATATCATCAAGCAGCAGCACCGAGCCCGCCGTTATCTTGGTTTGCGTGGGCGTATTAGCCGAGCCCGAGCTAAACTGCATCCGCACCGAGTCGGGCGTGGCCGTGGAGGAGTAGGGGATATCAATCGTGACCCCCACGTAGCCGCCCATAGTGGGCGCCAGGGTTAGGGTGCCGCCCCCGATGATATCGGGCACCGTACCGGTAGCGCTTTTTTTGGTGAGCAGCAGTGTGGCGATGGCCACATCGGAGGCCGGGCCGGTTAGCTTATAAAAAAACTGAAACTGCGTGGGGCGCGTGGTGCTGGGCACGCCGCCAATGGGGTAGCCTTCGTAGACAGGGGTGGCTCTGATTTTGGAGCCTAGTATCAAAACTCCCTCCTGCACAAACGAAGCGCCATTGTTGCCCTGAAACGAGATGTTGGTGAGCTTGGCGGCAAAGGAGCCCGTATGGGCATCCGTCGATTTGGTAACGGTACCAGTATTATAGGTATAGCCTGGGTCCGAGGCAGCATAGATATCATCGGTGGTCAGCCAGTTGGCGGGGGCCTCGGCGCTGCCGCGGGTGGCCCAGGTTTCGAAGCCCGCGTTGGTAATTGTCTGGGCAGTAGCGCTTAGCGTAGCTAAATAGCTGCCAGCTAAGGCAATAGCGTAAAGAAATGCGTTCATGCGAATTAGTGGTTAACGTGGAAAAGTAAGGGGAGGGGAGCTGCCTGGGTACTAGGGGTAGCTGTGCGCAACCTGTTCAGGCCCACTGCCTAAGGTATTGATAAACTTCCGAATTACGCAGCAGCCCGCCGTGGTGCTGCTCGCCAAAGCGGGTGGTGCGCACCGCGGTGCCAGGCGGCAGCTCGGTTTCGTCGGCAAAGAGCTGGCCCCGGCCGCTGGCCGCGCCCACCAGGCCATCGCCAAAATAATCGCGCAGCACCTGGGGCCGGCTGGCGCGCAGCCAGTCGCCCACCAGCACGTGGTAGCGCACGCCGGGCAGCAGGGGCACCACGGTGCGGGGCCGGGGCAGGGCGGGGTCGTCGGGCTGCTGCCAGTCCTCATCCACCAGCAGGGCTTGGCCCAAGTCCTTGATGCCGTTGGAGCGCCGCGCAATGGCCTGGCTCAGAAAGCGCGTCGGAAACAGGTTGATGCGCCGCAGCAGGCGCTCTACCAGCAGGCCGTTTTGCTCCAGGTACGAGCCCTCGTTGGGCACGCCAATGAGAAACACGCTGCGCAGGTGCGCCAGCCAGGACGCTTTTTCAGTGCGCAGCGAGTGGTGCGCAGTGCGCAGCTTTTTCTTTTTGACGGGACCTTCAACAGGTAATTTACTGCCATAGTAGCCCGCCGAGCGAATAATGAGCCCGCCCATGCTGTGGCCCACCAGCACCAGCTCGCCGATGGCGGCGGGGTAGGTTTCGACCAGCTCGGTAAGCAGCTGGCTGAGGGCGCGGCCATTTTCGGAAATGTGCAGGCCCGAGTTGTAGCGCAGGTACAGGGGCCGGCAGCCGGCCTCGGCGGCCAGGCGCGGGCCGTAGCGCAGGGGCTCGCCGGGCTCGTCCTGGAAGCCGGTTTGCCAGATGAGCTCGTCGCCCATGAGCCCGTGCAGAAAAATGACGGTCTTTTGCGCGGCCTCGCTCAGGCCCAGCTCGGCCACGGGCACGTCGTGGCCGCCCCGCCGAAAGCTGAGGGCAATGGTGCGGGCATCGTGGCGGGCGGCCAGCTGGTCGCCGAGCGCGCCGTTGAGCACCGGCTGAAAAAAATGCTGGTGGGCGCGCCCCGCCTGGTAGAGCAGGGTGGCCCCGCGCACGGGCAGCAGCGCCGCGTGGGCCAGGGTAGCAAGGGTACGGCGCAGCATAGACGCAAGGGGTAATGGGTACTTGGGTATTGGGTATTGGGTAAAGAACAACTCGGCGCTGCTGCTAGATACCGCGGCAACCAAAATCTGGTTGCTACGTCCAACAAGTATTGGCGGCCGGGCCGCATCTTTGTAGTAGTAATCTCCCCCGCTATCCGCATGAAAGTTTCTTTTCGCTCTGTCCTGGCCCTGTTGCTGGTAGGCAGCTCCGCCACCTTGCTCACCGCCTGCGACTACGCCTCGCTCAGCCCCGGTGAAAACCCTCAGTCGCGCGAAGGCTTCAGCAACCCGCGCGGCTACACCGCTACCGATGTGGACCGCGACAGCATCAACAACCGGCAAACCGTGACCAAGCCCATTGGCAAGGGCTCGGCTACGGCCATCAAAAATGGCTCGGCGCAGGACAAGCTCGACGCGGCCCCGGCCGGCGACAACGCCACCTCGCCCCAAACCGCCAGCGGCAAAATGGGCTCCACGGACCAGAACCAGCCCAACAAAGACAGCAAAACCAGCCAGGATAAGTCGGGTAACATGTAAGTTGCTCAAATTAGACATAAGTTGAACAGCAAGAGCCCATTACCTCTTTGGTAGTGGGCTCTTTGCGTGGATGGCGGCCGGAACTCACTGGGCTAAGTGCCGTACTATTTTCATCTTCTGTCCCTGTCCTTAGTCCCTTCGCCTATGCTTTCCAACCATGCTTCCCGCGCCAGCACGCCAGCCTTTGCTACCGTAGTGCCCGGCCTGCACGTGCTGCGCGACGTGTTTGTGAACCTCTACTACGTGGCCGCCGACCCCAGCCAGCCCCAGGGCGATTGGGTGCTGGTTGATACCGGCCTGCCCGGCTCGGCCAGCAAAATCAAGCAGCACGCCGCCGCCGTGTTTGGGGCCGACAACCCGCCCGTAGCCATCGTGCTCACCCACGGGCACTTCGACCACGCCGGCAGCCTCGTAAGCCTGGCTAAGGCTTGGCCCCAGGTGCCCATATACGCGCACCCGCTAGAGCTGCCCTACCTCACGGGCCTTTCGGGCTACCCCCCGCCCGACCCCACCGTGGGGGGGGGGCTCATGGCCTGGGGCTCCTTTCTGTACCCCAAAAGCCCCTATGACCTCGGCGGCCGCGTGCAGCCACTGCCCGCCGATGGCAGCGTGCCTGGCCTACCCGGCTGGCGCTGGCTGCACACACCGGGGCACACGCCGGGCCACGTTTCGTTCTTCCACGAGGCTACGAAAGTGCTGGTAGTTGGCGATGCGTTTACTACTGTGGTGGGCGAGTCGGGCTTGGCTACGTTTTCTCAAAAGCAGGTGGTGCACGGCCCACCGGCCTATTTCACGCCCGATTGGGACGCCGCCCGCACCTCGGTGGCCGCGCTGCTCAGCTTGGTGCCCGAGGTAGCCGCCACCGGCCACGGCATTGCCATGCACGGCGATGAGCTACGCCACCAGCTAGCGCAATTGGCCGTGAATTTCAACACTCAAACCCGCCCCAAAGTAGGCCGTTACGCCCACCAGCCGGCCGTGGCCGATGCCAGCGGCGTGCGCTCGGTGCCGCCGCCCGTAGTGAGCCCTTTGGTGAAGAGTTTGGCAATTGCCGCTACCCTACTCACAGTGGTAGGGCTGGCCGCCGCCACCCGCAAAACGAAGCGTAAGCACCCGTACCGCGCACCCTACCGCAACCATCCGGCTTAGCCTAAGCCGAAAAATACGTAAGCTTTATTCATAATTTATTGATTATAAGTAAATTATGAATAAAGCTTGCCCGTTTTTACCTTCGTTAAAGCGGCTGCGGAAACTGGCCCGGCCGGGCGTAGCCGTAGCGCACGGGCGGCAGCACCTCGTGGTAGCCATCGAGGCCCGAGATGGCGGCCTCGCCTAGCGCGGCCAGGTCGAGGGTGCCGTCGGGGCGCAGGGCCTCGGGGCGCAGGTACACGTGCTCCACAGTGCCCACCAGCAGCACGGTTCCGTTAAATATGGCGTGCTCCTCGCGCAGGCGCATCCCAATGCTAACCGCGCTTTCGGCCACGTAGGGCGCCGGGAAGCCGTCGCGAAAATCGGCCGTGAAGCCGCAGGCCTCAAACTCCGACACGTCCTCAAAATTGGCGGACGTGTAGTGCGCCTGCGCGGCCAGGCTCAGGGGCACGTGGTTGAGGGTGTAGCAACCGCCGTTGTCCTTGATATTCTGGTAGGTGTGGCGTGGCACGGTGGTGGGGCGCGTCACCATGCCCAGCACCGCCGGGTCGGAGCCCAGGTGCAGCACCGAGCTGAAAATGGCCAGGTTGGTGCGGCCATCGGGTGCGGCCGTGCCCACCAGGTTGGCCGGCTTGTAGCCCGGCAGGCCATTAACGAAGTTGAGGCGATATACTTTTTCAAAGGCCGAGATGTCGGCCGCGGTAATGTGCTGCATGGAAGAGGTTTAGGAGGATAGGTTTAGCCAAGTGTAGCGCGGACTTTGTAATCCGCGTCAGGAACAAACAAAGCGCGGACTACAAAGTCGGCGCCACCGGCTGTTGAAGAGGCTGAATTTACTCATATAAATCGCGCAAATCAGCTGCGGCCAGCTCCACCAAAAACTGCCCCAGCTGCCGGGTAACCGCTTGCAGAAACGCCGCGCCCTTGGCAGCGGTGGCGGCGGCCGGGTTGCCCACGCCCGTGTCGGCGCTCACCTGGCTCCAGTCGCGCTGGGCCCAGGCCCACTCGCGCAGCGCCCGCATGCGGAACTGCTTGCCGGTACCCGGCCCGGCTTCGGCCAGGGGCCGCACCAGGTCGGGGGCAATGTGCAGCATCATGCTGGTTTCCATCTCATCGGCGTGGTCGCCGGGCGCGTCAAAAAACTGACTGCGGTCCACGATGCGGAAGAGCGTGGCCGTGCTGAGAAACACGCCCGGGAACTCGGCTTGCAGCTCGCGCAGCATCTGCCGGAAATCGTTGCCGCCGTGGCCGTTTAGTACCAGCAGCTTGGGAATGCCCTGGCGGGCCAGCACTCGTACTACGTCGCGCAGCACGGCCAGCTGGGTGCTGGGGTTCAGGTTTATATCGAGGGTAATGTCGAGCTGGCCGGTATTCACCCCAAACGGAATGTTGGGCAGTACGACCACCTTGGCGCCCTGCTCCCAGGCCAGGCGGGCGGCCTCGGCAGCTACGTAGTCGCACTGGATATTGTCGGTGCCGTAGGGCAGGTGGTAGTTGTGGGCCTCGGTGGCGCCCCAGGGCAAAATAACCACCTCAAAGGCGGCGTCTTTTACGGCCTGCCAGGTGGTTTCGGCCAGAATGTAGGGGCGGTTGGGCATACGCAATGCGGGTCAAAAATGGATAGGAGACCTTACTCGGCCAGCGGCTCCGGGGCCGGCGGCTCTGCGCCAACGTACGTTTTTTGGGTGAGCCGCGCCGCCACCAAGGCAAACAAAACTACGTTCACGGCCATCAGCCCCACAAAAAACCAGTAGTAGTTAGCGCCCTGAAACCGGGCGAAGAAGCCGCCCCGCGCAATGCTGGCGTTCATAATGGCCAAGAAGTAGTTGCCGCCCGCAATGGTGAGCAGCCACAGCGAGGTCGTGAGGCTTTTCAGGGCCGGCGGCGCGTGCGTGTAGGCGTATTCCAGCCCGGTTACGGCCACCATGAGCGTGCCGCCTGCCACTATAAAGTAGGCCAGCACCTGCCACCACACTGAGGGGCTGCCGCCCCCGTCGAGCCCGTGCTGCACCCCGGCAATGACGCACATGGCCACCGCCACCAGCACCATGCCCACCCCCATGCGCCGCAGCGGCGTGGCCCGCACCCCGCGCCGCTCCAGGGCCGGGTAAATGCGGTAGGTGAGCAGCGGGTTGAGCCCGATGCCAAACACGATACCCAGAATCTGAAGCTGCTCGGGCAGCGGCGCGTAGCCGGGCCACAAGTGGCGGTCGAGGTGCGCGGCCTGCAGCACCCATTCCGACACGCTTTGGTCATACAAGGCCCACAGCACCGGAATAAACAGGAAAACCACGCCCACCCGGCGCAGCGCGGCGCGCCCCTCGCCAGGCCCCAGCGTGTGGCGCAGGCCCGCTAGCAGGCCAGTGGGCGGCACCCGCACGTAGTGCCGCCGCCCCAGCCAGAACGTGAGCGCCGCCGCGCCCATCAACAGGCCCGGCACGCCAAAGGCCCAGGCCGCCCCGGCGCGGGCATACAGCTCCGGAATAAAGAACGTGGACAGGGCCGCGCCCACGTCAATGGCCAGCTGAAACCACCCGTAGGCCTTGGGCAGCAGGTGGGCGTTGCGGGCGTCGAACTGGTCGCCGAGGTTGGCGGTTACGCTCGATTTGATGCCCCCCATGCCGATGGCAATGACCAGCAGCCCCGCCCGGAACCCCGCCAGGTCGTTGGTATACGCGGCTAGCAGCGCGTGACCCACGCAGTAAAGTATTGATAGATAAAGAATTACGCGGTACTTACCCAGCACCCAGTCGGCCAGCAGCGCGCCCAGCACCGGCAGGGCGTAGCCCAGCGCCGCAAACGAGTGCACAAAGTCGTTGGCGCGGGCCTCGGCCCCGGCCGTAAGGGCCACGCTGTGCCCAGGGTTGAAAAACTGCGCCACCAAAAACGTGGGCAAAATGGCCCGCATCCCATAGTAGCTGAAGCGCTCGGCCACCTCGTTGCCAATAATGAACGGCACGGCGCGAGGAAAGGCTGCCGACGCGGCCGGCAGGGGAGGAGTAGGCATACAGGGCGGCCCGCGAAAGTTGGTAAGGAACGGCCGGCAAGGTACTTGCCAGCATCCACTGCGCGCTCGCTACCCCAGGTTTACCTACGCCGGTACCGCTACTGCGTCGAGACACAGGCGGTTGCGCTGCAAGTGCAGCACCAGCGTGATGATGTAGAGGCCGTACACCAGCTGGTCGCCCACCAGATTCCACTTTTCGAGCAGGCTGCTGCCAAATACCAGGCTCATTATCACCAGCATAGATGCCACCAGCGCCGGGCGCGTCCACAAGCCCAGCAGCAGCAGTAGCCCCACGCCGCCTTCCACAAACGGTAGCGCGGTGGCGTAGGCGCTCACTAGCCTCGCCGGCAGTGGCGCGGCCGCAAACTCCTTGAGAATACCCGCCTGAAAAACGTCTAGCTTAGGAATGCGTACCAGCCCGTGCATCAAGAAATTAAGTCCCAGCAGCAGGCGGCCCAGCACAAAGGCCAATTCGAAGTTATTAAGTTTCATAAGGTAGGAGATGGCCTAGTGCCAGCTTAGCTTACGCACGGTGGCTACCTGGGTTAGCCGCCTAGCCCGCGCACAAGCAGTAACTTTTGCGGGCCGGGCGCAACGTTGGTTGCCCGGCCGGCATCGCTTGGCCGCCCTGTTTGCGGCCTTTCTCCTCGTTTATAGCACCCGCACATGACAGTATTTCGCCATCAGATGGCTGGCGGAGCGGTTGCGTAGGTAGCGTCTGCCCCGCCCACGGCGGCCGGGCAGGCGCAGTTTGCCGGCTCGCTCACGCCGCAGCTAGTGGCCAAGCAGCTTGCCTTCACCGAAGGCCCCGCCGTGGACCGCCAGGGTAATATCTTCTTCACCGACCAGCCCAATGATAAAATTTGGAAGTACGACCTCCACGGCCAACTCAGCGTTTTTTTGAGCCCCGCCGGCCGGTCCAACGGCCTGTATTTTGACAAGCAGGGCAGCCTCATCGCCTGTGCCGACGGCCGAAACCAGCTCTGGGCCATCATGCCCGCCGGTAAGGAAAAAGTACTGGTAGCCCAGGTGCGAGGCTAGCGCCTCAACAGTACCAACGACGTGTGGGTCAGCCCTAAAGGTGGCCTCTACTTCACCGGCCCCCACTATGAGCGCGACTACTGGACCGACCAAAACCGCCCGCCCATTGGCCAGTGTGTGTACTACCTGGCCCCCGGCGCGGCGCAGCCCACTGCCGTCGAAACCACCCTGCGCAAGCCCAACGGCCTCATCGGCCCCCCCGACGGCCGCACGCTCTAGGTGGCTGATATTGAGGGCAACAAGACCTTCCACTATCGCATCGGCCCCAAGGGTAAACTGCTTGATAAACAGTTGTTTGTAGAGCAAGGCTCCGACGGTATGACCCTTGCCGAGCAGGGCAACGTGTACCTCACCGGCCAGGGCGTCACCATCTACAGCCCCGCCGGCCAGCGCATCGCCCACCTCAATGTGCCCGCCGCCTGGACGGCCAACCTCTGCTTCGGCGGCAAGGATATGCGCACGCTGTTCGTCACCGCCTCGGAGGCGGTGTTTACGGTGCCCATGTGCGTACGAGGCGTTCGGTAAGTCCTAACTGACTGCCAGCTACTTCTGCTTAGCCGCCCAGGCGTCCATCTTCTTCTCCAGTACGGCCAGCGGCATCACGCCATCTTTCAGCAACTCATCGTGGAAGTCGCTGAGCTTGAACTTGCTACCCAGCTCCTTTTCGTAGCGGGTGCGCAGCTCCCGAATCTTGAGCGCCCCCGTTTTGTAGCTCAGCGCCTGGCCCGGAATGGCCATGTAGCGCTCAATCTCGGCCGTGGCCCCGTCTTCGCTGATGGGCTCCTGCGCCATCATGTATTTGATGGCCTCCTCGCGGGTCATGCTGCGCGAGTGCAGGCCGGTGTCTACCACCAGGCGCACGGCGCGGTGCATCTCGTCGCCGAGCGCGCCCATGTACTGGTAGGGGTCGGTATAGAGGCCGAGTTCCTTGCCCAGGCTCTCGCTGTACAAAGCCCAGCCTTCGCCCATTGCGCCGTACCAGGCAAATTGCCGAAACTTGGGCAGGCCCTGGTTTTCCTGCTGCAACGACGTCTGGTAGTGGTGCCCCGGAATGGCCTCGTGCAAAAACAGCGACTCCATGCCCGAGGTGGTGTTAAACGTGGTGGCATCCACAATTGGCACGTAGAAAATGCCCGGCCGCGTGCCATCGGGCGAGCCCGAGTTATACTCGGCCGAGGCCGAGGCGGCGCGGAAAGCCTCCGTCTGCCGAATCTCAAACGGCGTTTTGGGCGTGCGCCCAAACATCTTTTTCAGGTTGGGGTCGATGGTCGCCTGAATTTTGCGGAACGCGTCCAGCACCTCCGTGGCCGACTTGTAGGGCATGAATTTCTTGTCCGTTTTCAGGTACTGGAAAAACGCCGGCAGGTCGCCCTTAAAGCCAACCTGGGTTTTCACCTTCTCCATCTCGCCCTTAATGCGGGCCACCTCACTCAGGCCCGTCTGGTAGATTTCGGCGGGTGTGCGGCTCGTGGTTGTCCAGTAGGCCACGGCGTAGGTATACATAGCCGGCCCACCGGGCACGGCCGCAATGCCGCTCGTGAGGCGCGACTTCGGCAGGTACTCCGTGGCCAGGAAGTTGCCCAGCTTTTGATAAGTCGGCACCAGCTCGGTCAGAATCGCCTTTTTGTAGGCCGCCGTCAGGCGCGTTTTATCGGCCTCCGAAAAGCTCTTCGGCAGGGCCGCTATCGGCCCGTAAAACAGCGACTTGGCAGGGTCAGTAACGATAATATCTTTGCCGCGCATCTGTGGTATCATCTTCACCACCAAAGCTTTGGGTAATACCACGCCCGCCTTCATGCCCCGCCGGAAGTTGCCGATGGCCGAGTCGGCCCACAGCGTATAGCCGTGCACCCGACCCAGCCAGTTGTCGTAGTCCTGCACGGTTTTAAACGGCTGGTTGCCCGAGCCCGCGCCGTACTGCCCCAGCGTAATGGGCAGCCCCCAAAACTGCTGAAACGGCAGCATCCAGGTGTTCAGCTTCAGGCCGGCCAGGCGCTGCTGCATCTCGTACTGAAAGATGTCGTAGCTTATTTTGTCGTTGTCGTCCAGCGTGTTGCGGTCGTATTTCTCCAGCCGCGTCAGGTAGTTCTGGTAAAACGTGCGCAGCGTGTCGCGGTAGGCCTGGGTCTGGTCGTTGGGCAGCTGGTCGTTGAAGCGGTTGTCGCCCTGGCCGGTGGCGGCCAGCGGGTCGAGGCGCGACTGCTTTTCCCAATACTGCCCAAACAGCCCGCTTAAGTCCTTATTCCCAACATTGGTGCCGGCCGTGGCCTTGTCTGAAGAAGTGCCCGACTGGCAGCTAGCCAGCCCGAGCGCCGCCGCAACGGCCGCCTGCGCAAAGTATTTCATTAATTGAAACGTTGTTGATTAAAAAACTTGCCTGTTCTTGCGAGCGCATCAAGCAGAATGTTGCGCTCGCAAGAACAGGTGGCTTTGCTCTTGCCTATGCTTATTCTGCTTTCAGGCTAGCCTCGTACTCGTCGAGCTTCTTGATAACGCCCGCAATGTTCTCGGTCAGCAGCGTGATAACCGCCCCATCGGGCGCCGTGGCCAGCACGTGGTCAATGGCCTCCAGCTCGTTTTCGATATAGGTAATGGGCAGCTCCGGGTTGTCCAGCCGCAGGCCCCGCGTCATTATCTCGCGCAGAAACTCGGCCGATTTACCGCGCAAATCGCGGTCCTGCCGCAGAATAACTTCGTCAAACGTGCGGCCCGCAATGCGCGAGAAGCCCAGCGTATCCTCATCGCGGCGGTCGCCCAGGCCCGACACCACGCCAATTTTGCGGGTGGCCGTGGTGGCGTTCATAAACTCGGCGTACTTGCCGATGCCCGCCGTGTTGTGGGCGTAATCCACAATCACCTCGAAGCGCGGAAACTTGTACAGGTTCATACGGCCCGGCGTTTTGGTAGCCGAGGGCACGAACGTGCGGAACGCCGTTTTGATGGCGTCCTTGTCAAAGCCCGCCAGGTAGCCGGCCAGCGCGGCCGCCAGCGCATTCTCAATATTGAACGTGGCCCGGCCGCCAAACGTAACCGGAAACTCAGCCGCCCGGTCGATACGCAGCTTGTATGAGTTCTTGTAAATCGTAATGTAGCCTTCCTCGTACACTGCTGCCACGCCGCCGGCCTCCACATGCTCCTGAATGCGCGGATTATGCTCATTCATAGAGAAATAGGCTACCTTACAGTCGAGGTTACGTCCCATCTCGTACACTAGGCTGTCGTCGGCGTTGAGTACGGCCCAGCCGTGTTTCTGCACCGTGCGGGGCAGCACGCCCTTCACGGCCGCCATCTCCTCCACGGTGTGAATGTCGCGCATGCCCAGGTGGTCGGCCGCCACGTTGGTTACCACCGCGATGTCGCAGGTATGGAAGCCCAGGCCCGAGCGTAGCATGCCGCCGCGCGCGGTTTCGAGCACCGCGTAGTTCACAGTAGGGTCGCGCAGCACAAACTCGGCGCTTTGCCCGCCCGTGCAGTCGCCCTTTTGTAGCTGAACCCCCTGAATATAAATGCCATCGGTAGTGGTAAAGCCCACCTTATACCCAATGCTGCTCACCAGGTGCGCAATGAGGCGCGTGGTGGTCGTTTTACCGTTGGTGCCCGTAATAGCGATAATCGGAATGCGCGTCGCGGCCCCGGCCGGAAACAGCATGTCAATCACCGGCGCGGCCACGTTGCGGGCCAGCCCTTCAGTAGGCGCAATGTGCATCCGGAAGCCGGGGGCCGCGTTCACCTCAATCACCGCGCCCCGCGTTTCATTCAGCGGAATGGCGATGTCGCTGGTTAGCATGTCGATACCACAAATATCGAGGCCCACTATGCCGGCCACGCGCTCGGCTAGCAGCACGTTGTAGGGCGCTACCAGGTCGGTTACGTCGGTGGCCGTGCCGCCGGTGCTGATGTTGGCCGTGCTCTTGAGATACAAGGTTTGGCCGGCCGGCAGCACCGACTCCAGGCTTAGCTCCTGGCCCTTCAGAATGTCCAGCGTATGCTGGTCAGCTTTAATGGAGGTGAGTACTTTTTCGTGGCCTACGCCCCGGCGTGGGTCCTCGTTTATTTTGTCAATAAGCTGCTGCACTGTGAGTTGGCCATCGCCCACTACGGCGGCGGGCGTGCGGCGGGCGGCGGCAATGAGCTTGCCGTTCACCACGAGCAGGCGGTGGTCGTCGCCCTCCACAAACTGCTCCACAATCACGGCCCGCGAGTATTCCTTGGCAAATTTCAGGCCCTCTACGGCATCCTCCCAGTTCACAATGCGGATGGTGGCGCCCTTGCCGTGGTTGCCGTTGAGCGGCTTGGTCACGATGGGGAAGCCCAACTCCTCAATGGCGTCGCGCAGGCCGTCTTCCGAGTACACCGTTGTACCGCGCGGCACCGGCACACCGCCGTCTTCCAGCATGGCCTTGGTGCGGTTCTTATTGCCGGCCACCTCCACGCCCGCGTGCGAGGTGAGGTTGGTCGTAGTAGCCCAGATGCGACGTTGGTTTACGCCGTAGCCGAGTTGAATAATATTGCTGTTTTTCAGCTGGATGTACGGAATGTTGCGCGAGGCGGCCTCGGCCACGATGCTCCAGGTGCTGGGCCCGAAAAACTCCTCTTCCCGAATGTCGTGCAGCTCGTCAATCACGGGCTTGAGGCTGAATTCCTCGCCTTTGCACAGGGCCTCTACCAGTTCTACGGCGGCCTGGGCAGCGTAGCGCCCGGCCCGCTCTTCCTGGTAGGCAAATACCACGTATTCGACGCCTTCTTCACGGGCGGGGTAGCTCTTGCCCCAGAATACTGGCATGCCGGCCAGGCGTTGCAGCTCCAGCGCCACATGCTGCACTACGTGGCCCAGCGGCTCGCCATCGGCCAATTGCTCCTGGGTGAGTGGCGGGTGCTTGGCCAGCTGCTTGCTGGTGGGGAGGCTTTGCGCGTGCGGCTGCCCAATCTCGGGCAGCAAAGCCGTCAGCCGCTCGCCAAACCCATTAATGGTATTGCTCCACTCGCCGGCAAGTTCTTGTAAATCAACTTTGCATACAATCAGTCGGTAGTGCTTCACCGACCAGTAGCTCGGCCCGCGCATGGTGCGGAGGTCAATAATCTTCATATAGCCAAAACGGGGGTAAGCCGCCGGCCCTGCCAGCGGTATAGCAATGTAGGCAGCGCCGGGCTTACTTCGTGCTTTTACGGTAAACTGGCTACGAAAAAGCCCCCACACTTCAGAAAGAAGCAGCGGGGGCTTTAGAGGTAACGGGCGGATTCGAACCGCCGTAGGAGGTTTTGCAGACCTCTACCTAGCCGCTCGGTCACGTTACCGGCTTGGGGGCACAAAGGTACGAAAAAAGCCGGTATTGCCAAATCTAACGCGCACAAAAAAGCCCCAACCTTGCGGTTGGGGCTTCCTGTTTTACCCTACTGGGGTTGCACTAGGAAATCTCAGCGTTGTCGGGCGAGGGGCCAGCCAGGGGCACCTCGGCATCAACGCGGGCCTTCAGGCGGTCCTCAGCAGTCTGGCGCTCGGCACCAGCAAGCTGGTCACGCAGGGCGCTCAGGGCGTCGAGGTCGCCGAGGGTGTTCTTGTCGGCCGGCTTCTTGAGGTCGCTCAGTTTGCCTTCACCCTGGCTCTGGCCAGCGTTGGGCGACTTCTTCGCGAACTTCGAGTTGGTCGACTTGTTGCTTTCGTCCTCTTTGTTGTACACCGCGGTGTGCGAGAGCACAATGCGACGGTCATCTTTCGAGAACTCGGTAACGCGGAAGTCCAACTGCTCGCCGTTTTCGGCGTTCGAGCCATCTTCCTTCACCAAGCCTTTGGGGTAGGCGAAGCCCTCGATGCCGTAAGGCAATTCGAGTACTGCGCCACGGTCCGACTTCTCGGTGATGGTAGCCTTGTGTACCGAGCCAGTGGTGAACACCGTCTGGAAGGTATCCCAGGGGTTTTCCTCCAACTGCTTCACGCCCAGGGCGAGGCGACGGGCCGACATATCCAGCTCGAGTACTACTACGTCGAGTTTGTCGCCAACCTTTACCACTTCCGAAGGGTGCTTCACTTTCTTGGTCCACGACAGGTCCGATACGTGCACGAGGCCGTCCACACCTTCTTCCAGTTCTACGAACAGGCCGAAGTTGGTCAGGTTACGCACGGCACCGCTGTGCTTGGTGCCCACGGCAAACTTCTCAGCGAAGTCACTACGCGTCCACGGGTCCTCGGTCAGTTGCTTGATACCCAGGCTCATCTTACGGTCTTCACGGTCGAGGGTCAGTACAACTGCCTCCACGATGTCGCCCTGCTTGATAAAATCCTGCGGGTTGCGCAGGTGCTGGCTCCAGCTCATTTCCGATACGTGAATCAGGCCTTCCACGCCCGGTACCACTTCCATGAAGGCGCCGTAGTCGGCCACGTTCACGATGCGGCCCTGCACACGCGAGCCTGGACCGAGGTCGGCCGGCAGCGAGTCCCATGGGTGAGGCGTGAGTTGCTTCAAGCCCAGCGAGATACGCTTCTTGGCCTCGTCGAAGTCCAACACAACCACGTTGAGTTTCTGGTCGAGCTGCAATGCCTCGCTCGGGTGAGCGATGCGGCCCCACGAAATATCCGTGATGTGCAGCAGACCATCGACACCGCCGAGGTCGATGAACACGCCGAAGTTGGTCATGTTCTTGATGTTGCCTTCCAGAATCTGGCCTTTTTCGAGGTTGTTGAGGATGGCTTCGCGCTGCTGCTCCAAGTCCTTCTCAATCAGGACTTTGTGCGACACCACCACGTTGTCGAATGCGGCGTTGATTTTCACCACTTTCACTTCCATGCGGCGACCCACATAGATGTCGAAATCGCGGATAGGCTTCACGTCGATTTGCGAGCCGGGGAGGAAGGCTTCTACGCCATCCATCTCCATGATGAGGCCGCCTTTGGTGCGGCGCTTCACCACGCCTTCCAGCACGGTATCATTCTCCAGGGCCGCGTAAATCGCGTTCCAGGCCTGCTTGATTTTAGCTTTTTTACGGCTCAAGATGAGCTGGCCGTTGGCATCCTCCTGGTCTTCGATGAACACGTCCACCTCGTCGCCAACCTTGAGGTCGGGCAGGTCACGGAATTCGCTCAGGGGTACGAGGCCGTCCGATTTGAAGCCAATATTGAGGATAACATCGCGGTCGGTCATGCCCACCACGGTGCCTTTAATTACCTCTTCCTCCTGAACGGTGGTGAGGGTATCGCTGTACATTTTTTCCAGCTCAGCACGCTGGTCGGCGTTGTAGTTACCACCAAAGCCGCTGGCATCGACATTGTCCCAGTCGAAATCGTCAATCAATTCTGCCATGTAATAGCAGGTTCCTAAACTACTGAACGCCACCGCCGGAACCCAGGGCGAAGCGCATTTTGAGTTGGTTCCGAAGGGGGTAAGCCCCCGGCCTGCCGCCTTGACAGGGCCGCAAAGGTACGGGTTTTCAGGTGGGTTTGCTAACATCCGTTATAGGCTGTTCGCTTTTGTTCCACTTCGCCCAGTAGGTACGGGCTATCTGGTTGAAATAGCCACACATAATTCTGTCAGCCGCTTCCAAACGGTTAGCATGAGTAGCTACTAAGTCTTTCTCATTCAGCGGAAGTTGAATCTCAGCTAGCAGCTTGCGAATGTACTTTCTGGCTATCACTGGCTCGAAATGGCCTTTCATTTTGCGAATAACTTCTATGCAAGACCAAGTAACTTCGTCGAACCCTACTCTTGTTAGGAGCAAATCAACAATCTGCGGTAAATAGGCAGTACAGTCATACATTATGCTTATCTAAGGGCCATATAAAATTGCTTCTATAGGTCTCGTTCTGGGGGTCGGCCGCAGCTTTTAGTAATGGTCGAATAACTCGCGGGTCTTTTGTTGTACCCAAAGCTTCAGCAATGAAGTGCTTCGATGCTTGTTGGGTTACCGAGCTGAGGAGTTTAATTAGCTCAGAGACTGCCTTCTCTGGTGATTTTGCAAGTATAGCTTGGGTAGCTATAAGCTCGATACTCAAAACAGAGCCCGGTTCTTTTCCTTTCAGCATTTTGCGCAGTTGCTCTCGATTGGAAAGACGTTGTTTGCTCATCTACTGAATAATACTTGATATTCCCAAAAACTCCGCTGCCGATACCACCCGCACCTGTGGAAAGCCGGCCGTTCGTAGTTCAGCAAAATGGCGGTCGTTGCTGACCAAGTAGTTAACTTGCCCAGCCACGTAGGCATCTACAAAATTCTGGTCGTCGGGGTCGGGGAAGGGTAGGCGCTAGTTGTAACGCACTTCGTGGCGGCTCACGTTGCGGAGGTTGCCCAAGGCTGCCAACACATTTTGGGCCAATGTGGGGTGGTGCGCTGGGCGATAATTTCTTCGTATTCCAGCAGGATGCCGGTACTGACGACTAACGTAAGACGCTGACGCATAATAGCATCAAAGATTGGCCGGAAGGCCGTCTGCCGACCGATGCTGGTTAGCAGCAGCGTTGGTATCTAAAACGACCCTCATGCACTCGGCCAGCCGTGGGCTGTACGCAGGTACTCCGCAGCCATTCGTGCATGGTTTCATTGGTCCAGCCCTTCTCAGTCCACTGGGCATCAAACAAATCGGCTGCCCGCTCGGCATAATACAGGCCGATAAGGTGCCGGATATCGGCCAACTCTTGGAGTGATACCGGGCGACCCAGTAACGTAGCCAACTCGGCGGAACTAGCCGGCGCAAATTACCTGCTGGCAGTCTTTTCCAAGATTATCGCCTGAATTTCCTGCGCACTTATTTCTACTGAGCTGGGCAGCGACACCGTCTATCTGTTTTGTAAGTGTGAATTACGTAAGTCGCTCACTTAATGTGTCTTACTTTGGACGCCGAAACAGCCGCCCCGCCAGCAGCGTGCCCACGGCCAGCAACGACCCCACCGCTACGCGCCGCCAGCGCTTGGTGGCGGGCGCCTCATACGCCTGACCGCCGGCCAGCCCGGCCGTTACGGCGTTGAGTGCTTTCACCTTAGCGGCGAAGTCGCCGGCCAGCCGGCCCCGAATGACGGTCATTTGCTGCAATACGTCGTCCAACTCGTCGGGCAGGGTTTCTTCGAGCACGGCGCGCACGCGTTTGGCTACGGTGGGCGACTTGCCGTTGGTGGAAATGGCCACTTTGAGCTGGCCTTTCTGCACCACGGAGGAGAGATAGAAATCGCAGAGGTCAGGCGTGTCGGCTACGTTCACGAGCAGGCGGCGGGCGCGGGCGGCGGCTTTGATGCGGCGGTGCAGGGCCGGGTCGTCGGTGGCGGCGAAGACGATATCGGCGGCGTCGAGGTCGGTTTCCTGCCAACCGCGCGCTACCAGGCGCAGGCGCGGGTGCTGGGCAACTACTGCGCGCAGTTCGGGCAAGAAGCTGAGGCTGACGATAGTGACGGCCGTTTCGGGGCTGCTGCGCAGGATGGCAGTGAGCTTTTCGAGGCCCACGTTGCCGCCGCCTACTAGCAATACGCGCAGGTTTTCGAGCTTGAGAAAGGCGGGAAAAAGAGGGTTTTGAGCAGACATTTTTTCAGGAATAGAAAATAAACAGTTACGATTTGGCTGAGCCTGGCGCAGCCTGTAAAAGCTAGCCCAGCGCTTTGCCGATAATGGCCAGCGCCTCGGGCGTGAAGGGCAGTTGCAAGGCCAGCGCGTGGCCGCGCTCCGTCATTTTGGGCCAGGTTTTCCGCATTATTTCAATTATCTTCTCCTCGGGGTGCTGGGCGGCGAAGGGCAGGAAATAATATTCCAGAAATACCAGGCAGATAACGTCTTCCAGCAGCTGCATCTCGGGGTCGTCCTTCAGGCGTAGCTTTTGTAGCAACTGCTGCACCCGCTCGATGGTGGCCAGCTCGTAGCCGGCCTGGGCCATGAGCTGGCCGGCCAGCTCGGCGTGGTATTTCTTGAGCGCGTTGCGCCACTGGTGGTAGCCGGGGCGCGTCAGGGGGAATTCGGCCCGTGGAATGGCCCAGCGCCTGATGTGCTGGGCGCGGGCGGCCAGCTGCACAGCCTCGGGCGCATCGGGGGCCACGCGGGCCAGGCCGGCGCTCATGCGCTGGGCGTAGAGCACTTCTTTGGCAATGGGCTGGCCCGCGGCGTCGGTTTCGAGGTTGAGGTCTTCGCTGTTGGCAGCGTCAAACAGACGGAAGGTTTCGGCCAGACGGGAAGTATTAGGCATAAGTATTTGTAGTACTGATAGTTAATAAAATATCAGCGGTTGGCTACCGAGCTGGCTTCAGGTAGCGGCAGGTCTTCACGCAGCAGCGCCCGCACGGCCGAGAGGGGTAGAAACACGCGTACTTCGCCCTGGGCATAGGAGGCGATTTCGTAGGGCTGGTAAATAAAAACGACGCCACCCACCGTCAAAAAAACGTTGTGCGTCACGGGCATTTGGCTCACAAACAGGCCTTTACCGAGCGGGGTGCCGGGCGCCAGGCCCACTAGGGGGCGCACAGCCTGGCCCAACAGCTTGGGCAGCTGAGCCGCGGCGGTGGGCCTAAAAATATCGTTGTAGCGCAGGCGGCGGCCAGTGCGTAGGTCGTAGCTGGCGGCCAGGGTACCGTTCTGCCCGTGGGCCCCGCCGGTGTATAAGTAGCTGAAAAAGCCCAGGCTCAGCAAGTTACCCTGCTGGTGCAGCACGTAGGTGGCTGCCTGATTGGCGTAGTTGAGGGTGGCCGACGGGCGCTCGTCGGGGCTGGTGGCGGCTAGCACATCGGCCACGTCTTCGCGGTATTCTTGGTAAAACGTGTCGCGCTGCTGCTTGAAAAGCGCGGGCAGCGTAGTTGCGGCCAGGGTGCTAAGGGTATCGCCGCGCAAATCGCGCAAGATGTTGGCCTGCAAGGTCTGGCACACGGCGGCAGCTCCACCAGTCGGTACCAGCGCTTGCAGGCTGAAGCGGGCCTTCGGCGACTCCAGGTCTTCCGGGTACGCGGCCAGCGAATCGGCCAGGTAGCGCACGGCAAACGTGAGGCTGCCGGCCGGCGGGGCCACTAGCCGCAGGCGCACGGCCTGCCCCTGCAGCAGGCCTGCCAGGCCGCCGCCCGGCTGCCGCCGCAAGCGCCAAACCGGGCCGTTACCGGTAGGGCCAGCCCCGTGCTCTGGGCTGAGGTCGGCCAGCACGAGGCTGTCGGGCGAGCTGGGTTGGCTCTGCACTTCATAGGGGTGGCCATCGGGGCCATAGTAGCTGCCGTGGCTGCTGGGGCCAGCCGCATCATAGAGGGGCTGCGGAGCCGCAACGAGGTGCAGCGTAATGCTGTCGGCCTGGCCGGGTAGCAGCCCCCGATACACTTGGTAGGCCGTGCCGGGCGAGTTGGCTATGGGCTGGCTAGCAGTCTTTTGGCCGGCCGGTGCCTGGGTAGTGGCCGCCGGGGTAGAGGTGGTGGGCGGGTTGCAGGCGGCCAGGCTGAGCAGCCCAGCCAGGGCCAGAAGGGAGGTTTTCATGCCGCAAAAGAACGGGGCAGCCCACGATTGCCAGCTGCCTGCGCGCCCGGGCGCTGTCGGAAAGCCTGAGTCGTTAGCCAATGTTAACCAAGCAGCTAGCCTATCCACTATAAAATTTGGGCATTGTTAGTCTTTCGCTTTAGCTGAGCCGTAAGTACAGGGCATTCTCTTTCCATTCCCGTTCCTTTTCTTTTTATATGAACTTCATTAAAGCAGGCAGCGACGCTGCCGGAAAACCAGTAGAAATCAATTATGTAGACTACGGCCAGGGCAAGCCCGTGGTACTTATTCACGGCTGGCCCCTCGACTTGCAGTCGTGGGAATTTCAACTGGCCGAATTGCCGCTGCACGGCGTGCGCGTGATTGCCTACGACCGCCGCGGCTTTGGCAAGTCGTCGAAGCCCTGGGACGGCTACAACTATGACACGCTGGCCGACGACCTGAAGGCCGTGCTCGATGAGTTAAATCTGCAAGACGTAACCCTCGTAGGCTTCTCGATGGGCGGCGGCGAAGTGGCCCGCTACATGAGCCGCCACCAAGGCGCGCGCGTGAGCAAAGTAGTGTTTATCAGCTCCGTAACGCCTTACTTGTTGAAGACCGACGGTAACCCCGATGGGGTTGACAAATCAACCTTCGATGGCATGATTGAGGGTATAGGCAAGGACCGCCCCGGCTTCCTGGCCGATTTCGGCAAAGCTTTCTACGGCGTGGGTGTGTTGAGCCACCCCGTGAGCCAGCCTATGCTGGACTGGAGCCAGAGCATTGCGCTGCAAGCCACGCCCCGCGCCACCACCGAGTGCGCCAAAGCATTCAGCGACACCGACTTTCGCCAGGACTTGCAGGGTATTAAAGTGCCCACGCTGTTCATCCATGGTGATGCCGACAAAACGGTACCCCTCGAGAACAGCGCCCAGCGCGCTGTTAAGCTAGTAGCTGGTGCCCAGCTGGTGGTGTACGGTGGCGAGCCCCACGGCCTGAACGTAACGGCCAAGGACCGCCTCAACCGCGACTTGCTCACCTTCCTCAGCGGCCAGCCGGTGCGGGATAATTTTGATGCCGACGGCCCAGAGGCCATGCCCCGCCGCGCTGAAAACGGCTCTGCTACGGCCACGTATTAATTGACTGATAGTTAACAAAAAAGGGCTTCCCGCTACGTAGCGGGAAGCCCTTTTTGCGTTTCGCCCGGTTAGCCCAGGTAGGCGTGCCAGTTCTGGTCGAGGGTGCCGGCCGAGAGCTTGAGAAAGCCCGCCAGGGTGGGCTTCTTGGGCTGAGTACGCAGCGGCATGTTGGCCTCGGAGGGGGTGCGCTGGCCTTTGGCGTGGTTGCAGCGCGAGCAGGCCGCCACGAGGTTGGTCCAGCCCGAATCGCCGCCGCGCGAGCGGGGCATCACGTGGTCGAGGGTCAGCGTTTTGGTTGAGCCGCAGTACTGACACTCGTACTGGTCGCGCTTGAAAATATTGTGGCGGCTGAGGGCAATGCCCTTGTAGGGCACCCGCACGTAGCGCGCCAGCCGAATGATGCTGGGCTTGGGAAAGGCTTGCGAAATCGTGCGCAGCACCCCGTGCTCCGATTTGGCTACCATTTCCGCTTTATCCAGGAATAATAATACGAATGCCTTCTGCACGCTGCATAAGGTGATGGCGGTGTAATCGCCATTGAGTACGAGCACTTTCTGGTCCATATACGATAGCGAAAACTAGCAGACTGCAAGCTACTAGGTTTCATGCACATGAACAAAAAACCCCAGCCGAATAATTCCGGCTGGGGCTTGTAGCGTGGACTTTGTAGTCCGCGTTTTGGCTGCTGCAAACGCGGACTCACAAAGTCCACGCTACCTCCGCTTAGTCGATGGTATGGAGCAGGCGGTTCCAGCGCACTTTGTGCCAGGCATCGCCGAAGGGGTCGAGCGAGAGCCAGATGAGCACGGCCTTGCCCACTACGTGGTCTTCGGGCACGAAGCCCCAGAAGCGCGAGTCCTCCGAGTTGTGGCGGTTGTCGCCCATCATGAAGTAGTAGTTCTGCTTGATGGTGTAGCTGGTGAGCGGCTGGCCATTCTGCGTAATCATGCCATCCTTCCAGCTGATGTTGGTGTTGTGCTCGTACTGGCCCACTATTTTGTAGTAAATCGCGGCGTTGCCGGGCGTGAGCGCAATGGTCTGGCCCTTTTTGGGCACCGGCAGCGGGCCGTAGCTATCAAGCTGCCACTTGCGCTGCACGGCGCTCATGGCCCCCGAGCCGTGGAAATCGGCCACGTCGGGGAAGAGCAGCACGCCAGGCGCAGTCACGGTCAGCGACTTCACGTAGGGCTGCTTTTTGAAGAACTCGGCCACCGGGGCGGGGCAGCTGATGAAGTAGCCCAGCTTACCAGTTTCGGGGTCGGTGCCGGCGGCGGGCATGCCGTCGGGCTGGTCGTAGTCCACCACACCTTGCTCGTGCAGGGCCTGGCGTACCTCGTCGTTGGGCGTTTCTACCTCCAGGAAGTAGGTGGTTTGGGGCGAGCCGCCAATGGCGCCGGGCTTGCCGTTGAGGAAAATCTCGCCGTTGCGAATTTGCAGCGTGTCGCCCGCAATGGCAATGCAGCGCTTGATGTAGTTGGTGCGCAGGTCGGCCGGGTACTGCGCCTCGTGCGGCACGTGAAACACCACCACGTCGTTGCGCTTAATCGAGCTAAAGCCCGGCAGGCGGTAGGTGGGCAGCTGAATGGCGTCGGAATAGCTCTTGATATTGAGAATCGGCACCGTTTGGTGGGTGAGGGGCACCTGCAACGGCGTTTGGGGCGTAATGGGCCCGTAGTGCAACTTGCTCACAAACAGGTAGTCGCCCACCAGCAGCGAGTGCTCCATGCTCGGCGACGGGATAACGTAGGCCTCAAACGTGGCCCAGCGAATGAGCGTGGCCGCGATAACCGCAAACAGCAGCGAATCGAACCACTCGCGGCTTTTGGTTTTGGGCGGCCGGGGTGGGGCAGTAGGGTCGGTTTTGCGAAAAAGCATGAAACGGGACGGCGGGCGTTACCCAGCCAGTAGAATATCCAACAAATAAACGGCTTAGCCCGTCATTGCGAGCCTGCGAAGCCATGACGGGCTAAGCCGTTTCACAGGCCCAGCAATTCTTTCATGCCGAACACGCCGTGGCGGCCGGGCAGCCACTCGGCGGCTAGCAGCGCGCCCAGGGCAAAGCCTTCGCGCGAGTGGGCCTCGTGGCGCAGCTCGATGGTGTCGGCGCTCGATACGTAGCGTACCTCGTGGGTGCCCACTACCTCGCCACGCCGCTCGCTGAGTATCGCTAGCTCGTGCGGGGCCTGGGCGGGGGCATTGCGCCAGGTGGTTTTGGCCGGGAAATTCTCCATAATGCCGTGGGCCGCCGTGAGGGCCGTGCCGCTGGGCTGGTCTACCTTGTGCACGTGGTGAATCTCGGTCATCTGCACGTCGTAGCCGGCCGCAAACTGGTTCATCTTGGCCGCCATATACTCGTTGAAGTGGAAAAACAGATTCACGCCCACGCTGTAGTTGGAGGCGTAAAACAGCGCTCCGTTGGTGTCCTGCACCAACTGGCTGGCCTCGTCAAACTGGTGCAGCCAGCCCGTGGAGCCGCACACCACCGGCAGGCCCTGGCGCAGGCAAGCCGCCACGTTGGCAAACGCCGCCTCTGGATGCGTAAACTCAATGGCTACGTCGACCTGCGCGGGGGTGAAGTCCTCGATGCGCTGGGTACCCGTTTGGTGGTCCACCACGCCCGCGATTTCGTGGCCCCGGCTGGCGGCCAGGCCGGCAATAGTCTGGCCCATTTTACCGTAGCCGATGAGGAGTATTTTCATGCTAATTACTTGTTAAGCAACAAGTTATTTTAAGCTTAAGGTCAAGGCTATGCCGCCCGCAGGCACCACCTGGCCGGGTACCGGCAGCAGCGTGGGCTGCCAGTTCAGCGAGAGGTTGTCGCTCACGTCGAAGTCGTGCAGGTGGGCATCCACCACGGCATCCAGTATTTGCAGCGAATAGCCCAGCGCGCTGATGAGGATGGCCAAATCGCGGTAGCTGCGGTAGCCGGTGAGGTTATTGTAAACGTTCGTTAGGGACGTTTCCTTGCGGGCATTCGGATAATCATCCTTATTCAGGTAGCTGGTAAGCGGTAAAGGATTTGTCGTGGCCGGAATTGCACGAACTATGTAGTATGCCTCCCGGTATTCGATGTAGCGGCTTTGCTGGAAATAAACCCAGTAACCTAGGCCACCCACCATGCCGTACACAATGGGCAGCTTCCAATACTTCTTATTGTAAATCTGCCCACCGCTAGGTGCAAGCGCCAGAATGCCAGCCTTTTGCGGACGCGTTAGGTGCAGGCCGAAAAGCCGTTCGGTGCGCTTAGCCGAGTCAGCGGCGGCCAGGGCGCGCCGCTCCTTTTTGGTAGGCTTGCGGCGGACGGTGGCCGTGTCGGGGCGCACCAGCACGGGCGCCGCGGGGTTGATTTCCAGCGGGTTGGTGGCGGTGGGTATTTGGGCCAGGGCCGGGCGCGCCCCGGCCAGCAGCAGCACGAAACCCAGCAGCCAGCCGCAACGGGCGGGCCACTGGCCCAGAAAAAGCAAGGAGTTCTTCATAAGTAAGCCGCTAACGCCGACCGGCGATTGGTAGTGCGGTACCTATGCAGGTTGCAGAATATGCAGAATGCGTTGCATGTCCTCCACCGAATCGAAGGATATTTTGATTTCGCCGCGGCCCTGGGCCCCGGGGCGCAGCTGCACCTTCGAGCCAAAGTGGTCGGTGAGCTGGCGCTCGGTGCGGCGCAGTTCGGCCACGGGCACCACGGGCGCAGCCGCGGGCTGGGGGCTGGCGGAGTTGGGGGCTTCGGCGCGGCCGTAGCCGTTGCGCACCAGCTCCTCGATGCGGCGCACCGAGAGGTCTTCGGCCACAATGCGGCGGTAGAGGTCTACTTGCAGCTGCGGGTCTTCGATGGTGATGAGGGCGCGGGCGTGGCCCATGCCAATAACCGAGTCGCGCAGGCCAATCTGGATGCTGGGCGGCAGCTTTAGCAGGCGCAGGTAGTTGGTGACGGTCGAGCGGTTTTTGCCCACCCGCTCGCCCAGGTCCTCCTGGCGCAGGCTGCACTCGCTGAGCAGGCGCTGGTAGCTGAGCGCAATTTCAATCGCGTTGAGGTTTTCGCGCTGGATGTTCTCGATGAGCGCCATTTCCAGCATCTGCTGGTCATCGGCCTTGCGCACGTAGGCCGGAATGGTGTCGAGGCCGGCCAGCTTACTGGCTTGCAGGCGGCGCTCGCCCGAGATGAGCTGGTAGGAGTTGGTACCCAGCTGGCGCACCGTTACGGGCTGGATAATGCCCTGAATCTTAATGCTATCGGCCAGCTCGGCCAATGATTCCTGGTCGAAGTGCGTGCGGGGCTGGTAGGGGTTTGCCTCAATGTGGCCCACCGGAATCAGGCCCACCGAGCTCACGGGGTTGGGGGTGGAGGCAAGGAGGTGCTCGCTGGGTTTGTCGTAGCTGCCCTCAATAAGGGCGTTGAGGCCCCGGCCCAGGCCACCAAGGCGGCGCTTGGCCACGCTGGCCGCGCCAGGGTTGGCGTTCAGGGCCGCCTGGATTTTATCGTTATTCTTCTCTACAGACATCTTGGCAAGGGTCTGGGGGCCGAAAGGCCGGCCCGCCCAGAACTTCAAAATTACGGACTAGGGGGCGAAGGGCAAGCCTTTGCCAAATTCAATACGACCAGTGCCCACGGTCGGCGGAATGGTGGAGGCAGGCCCGAATCATGGCGGGGGTTAAAACCGGAAAATCGCGCAGCAAGTCGGCCTCCGTCAAGCCACTGTTGAGCCAGTCGAGCACATCGGCCACGCTGATGCGGGTGCCCGTGAGGTAGGGCCGCCCCGAGCGCACGGTAGCGTCGGTGCTGATGAGCGGGTTGTGCGGGTGGGGAGGCATGAAGGGTAATTATAGACTAAGGAGTTGTCAGTGAATAGGCCATAACATCCAATTGCCGGTTGCCATTATCGAACCCAACCAGCCTCCCGGTAAGCACACTATCCAGCGCCGGGTAATCATCCGGGAATAGTATTGGCCCTTGCTTTACATTGAATTCTACAACTCTCAGAAGCACCGGAAAACCCAGTTCGGCATTGTAAAAGACACCGAACTGGGTTTGAATATATACCTTGCCAGTGAGAATGGTCCCCAAAGGCAGCTGCTTTTTTAGTGTTTCCCAAGCGGCAGTTTGTTGCTCCGAGAATAGGCCGTCAGCGAAGGGCGGATTGAGGGCGAATTTCCAACCATTCATAGCTGTAAGCTATTTTACTTACACCAGCTCATCCTCGGCGGCTTCCTCGGGGTTGGCTTCCACGCTGTTCTTCTCCACAATTTCGCGGGCCAGGTTGAGGTAGCTCACCGCGCCTTTGCTCTCGGCGTCGTGCAGGATGACGGGGATGCCGAAGCTCGGCGACTCGCTCAGCTTCACGTTGCGTGGGATGATGGTGTCGAACACGAGTTGCTGGAAGTGCAGCTGCACTTCCTCCACCACCTGGTTGCTGAGGCGCAGGCGCACATCGTACATTGTGAGCAGGATACCTTCGATTTCGAGGTTGGTGTTGAGGCGGCTCTGAATTATCTTAATGGTATTCAGGAGCTTACCCAGGCCTTCGAGGGCGAAGTACTCGCACTGCACCGGGATGATAACCGAGTGCGCCGCCGTGAGGGCGTTCACCGTGATGAGGCCCAGCGAGGGCGAGCAGTCAATAATGATGAAATCGTACTGGTCGACGAGGGGGCGCAGGGCCTCCTTCATCTTCTCCTCGCGGTTGGGCAGGTTAATCATCTCCACTTCGGCCCCCACAAGGTCGATGTGCGAGGGCATGAGGTCGAGGTGGGGTAAAATGTTCGTTTTCAGGATGATATCCTGCGGGTCGATGCCATCGACCATGCACTCGTACACGCTGTTTTCGATGTCTTTGGGGTCGAAGCCCACGCCCGAGGTGGCGTTGGCCTGCGGGTCGGCATCCACGAGCAGGGTGCGGTAGTCCAGGGCCGCCAGCGAGGCGGCCAGGTTGATGGCCGAGGTGGTTTTGCCGACGCCACCCTTCTGGTTGGCTACCGCGATAATTTTACCCATAACAACAAACGATATAACAGAGGAAACGCGTTGCGCGAAGAAATAAGTCAGCCGGGACCGGCGCTGTTTAATCTACAAAATAAGGCTAAAAAAACTGGATTAGCCAAGTAGATAGCCAGAATTGGCCCCGACCGTCCTTGCGAGCGCAACGAAGTGGCGCGTGGCAATCTTTCCTTTCCGCTGGGTTAGTAAACCATTTAGGCAGCCGACCAGGAAAGATTACCGCGCGCCACTTCGTTGCGCTCGCAAGGACAAGGAGCCTTATAATTCCACCGTTTCGCCGATGCGCAGCAGGCGCAGGTTTTTGCCAGCGGCTTTAGCTTCGGCCTGGGCAGCGGCGTGGTCGATGGCGATAATCGGGAAGGTGTCGTAGTGCATGCCGATGATTTCGGTGGTGCCTACCCAGTCGGCGGCCACCAGCGCGTCGGTGAGGCCCATGGTGTAGTTGTCGCCGATGGGCAGCAGGGCCACATCCACTTTATGGCGCTCGCCGATGAGCTTGAGGTCGTAGGTGAGGGCCGTGTCGCCGGCGAAGTAAAGCGTCTGGCCCTCAGTGGTTTTGATAACGAAGCCCATGGCCACGCCTGCGTACGAGCCGTCGGGGAACGAGCTGCTGTGGGCGGCGGCCACGCAATGCACCGTACCGAAGGGCAGGGCCACTTTGCCGCCCAGGTTGGTGCCAATCACGTCGAGGCCTTTGGCGCCGAAGTAGCCGGCGACTTCGGCAATGGCCAGCACCTTGGCCCCGGTACGCTTGGCAATGCTTTCGACGTCGGCAATGTGGTCGCCGTGGCCGTGCGAAACCAGGATGTAGTCGGCCTCAATGGCCTCCACGTTGATGGCTTTGGCCAGCGGGTTGGGGCTGATGAAGGGGTCGAAAAGCACGCGCACGCCGCCGATGGTGGCCAAAAACGATGCATGACCGAAATAGGTAAGCTGCATAAAATGGGTAGAAAAAAACGAAAAACCGGGGCCGGCGCGGCCCCTACCTTTGCAACCGACACCCCAAACCGATGTTTCTACCTGAATTGCGAATGCGCCGGGCCGCTGGGCTGGCCGTGGCGGCCGGCGCGGCGCTGCTGGCCGCCTGCTCGGGCGCGGGCCCGTCGGCGGCCGATGAGCGGCGCGTGTTTCGCTACAACCAGCCCGAGGCGCTCACCTCACTCGACCCCGCCTTTGCCCGCAACCAGGCCAACAGCTGGGCCGTGGCGCAACTCTACAATGGCTTGCTGGAGCTAGATTCTACTTTGCAGCCCGCGCCGTCGCTGGCTAGGCGCTACCAGATTTCGCCCGATGGACTCACGTACACTTTTTGGTTGCGGCAAGGGGTGCGGTTTCAGGCTAGCGAGGCGTTTGCGGGCGGTCAGGGCCGGGCGCTGGTGGCCCGCGACTTCGTGTACAGTTTTCGGCGCTTGCTCGATGCCAAAACGGCTTCGCCGGGCGGCTGGATATTTCGGGGTAAAGTGCTGGAAGATAAGCAGGGAAATAGCAGCGACACTTGCTTTGTCGCGGCCAACGACTCGACGCTGCGCATTCACATGAAAGCGCCGTTTATTCCATTTTTGGGGATATTAACGATGCCCTACGCCTACGTGGTGCCGCACGAGGCGGTAGCCAAGTATGGCAAGGACTTTCGGGAGCATCCGGTGGGCACCGGGCCGTTCCAGTTCAAGGTGTGGGATGAGGGCAACGTGCTGCTGTTTCATAAAAACCCCACCTACTGGCGAAAAGATGAGCAGGGCCGCCAACTACCTTATTTAGACGCCGTTGCCATCAGCTTCATCGCCGACCGCAAAACGGAGTTCCTCACGTTTTTGCAGGGCAAGCTGGACTTTCTGAGTGGTATCCGCGAGGGCTCGCGCGACCTCATTCTCAACCCCGACGGCTCGGTGCGCAGTGATTTCCAGGGGCGCTTCAACCTGCAAAAAGCTCCTTACCTGAATACGGAATACCTTGGCTTTCAATTGGATAGTGCCAAGCTCACCGGCGAGCAAGCCACCCAGGGCCGCAAGCTGCGCGATGTGCGCGTGCGCCAGGCGCTGAGCTACGCCATCAACCGGGCCGAAATGCTGGCCTACGTGCTCAACCACGTGGGGCGGCCGGGCACGTCGGGCTTCGTGCCGGCGGCGCTGCCCTCGTTTTCGGCCGCGCAGGTGCCGGGCTACGACTACCAGCCGCAGCGGGCGCGGGCCCTGCTGGCGGCGGCCGGCTACGGCCCCGGCCGGCCCTTGCAGCTGCGCCTGAGCACCGTGGCCGAGCGCAAGGCCGTGGCCGAATACCTGCAAAAAAACTGGGCCGACGTGGGCGTGCAGGTGCAGATTGATATCAACCAATCGGCGGCCCAGCAGGAGCTGGTGGATAACGGCCGCACGGCCTTTTTCACCAAGAGCTGGCTCGGCGACTATCCCGATGCCGAGAACTACCTGGCCCTGTTCTACTCGCCCAATTTCAGCCCCGCCGGCCCCAATAAAACGCACTATAAATCAGCGGGGTACGACCAGCTGTACCAGCGCGCTATTCGGGAGCAGGCCGGTGCCAAGCGCACGGCCCTGTACCAGGCCATGGACCGCCTGGTAGTGCGCGACGCGCCCGTGGTGTCGCTGTATTACGATGAGATAATTCGCCTCACGCAGCGCAATGTGCGCGGCCTCACGGCCAACCCCATGAACCAGCTGCTGCTGGAGCAGGTGCGCAAGGATTGAGCGCCAGCTACCGGCAGCGACTTGGGAAGTGCCTTATTTCTCCAGGCTCTGCTGCGTCAACGGGTCAATGCGGGCACCTACGTAGTCGATGTACGCCTTGAGGCTGGGCGGAAAGCCTTCCTCCGCCAGCACGGCGTGCCGGGGCTGGCCTACTGGCTGCACCGTAATGATGGCCGCCGGCAGGTCGACGGTGAGGCCCGAGTAGCGCTCGTCGAACTGGCTGAAATTGATGCGCTTAGCCTCGGCCAGGATGTCGTTGATGGTAGCCACGGGCAGGCTGAGCGTTTGCTTGCCCAGGAACTTCACGAAGCGCTGGCCATCGTACTCCACCCGCCCATCGGCAAAAACGGTGGCCGTGTACACCGGGCAGGTACCGTTGCAGGGCGTGCGCTGAAACACGAGTACGGGGGCGGCTTCTTTGGGCACGGCGGCGGCGCGAACGGCCTTGGTTTTGCGCGGCGGCTTCTGCTGGGCGCAGGCGGGCAGGGCCAGGGAAAGGGCGAGGAGCCAGAGTAAAGAACGCATGGCAGGGAGGGGCGAAAGATTTAAAAATAACTTGACCGAGGCAAGTGTAAACCACTGAGCCCGGTACGGCAAAGTTGCGGCGCAAGCGCTAAAACGAAAACCGGGCCAGAGGTACGCACAAAAAAAAGCGTTCCGTAGTGCCTGGCACTGCGGAACGCTTTTTGGCTTGGGAAGGCGTTTGCGTTGGAGCTACGCTTTGCCAGGCTTTTTGGCCTGGGCTTCGCGCTCCTGGGCGGTTTTCATGGCCTCGGCCAGGCGGGCCTGGAAGCCGCCGGGCTTCTTGTCCTTGTTCTTCACCTTGTTGGCTTCGAGCTGGGCCCGAATTTTGGTGTCGTTCACAAAGGAGCGGGTGAGGGCTTGCTGGCCCAAGGTTACCACGTTGGAAACCAGGTAGTACCACGTGAGGCCAGCGGCGAAGCTATTCAGCACGAAGAAGAACACCAGCGGCATGAGGTAGCTGTAGAACTTCATGGGCCCCTGCATAGCGGCCGCGTTCATCTGGTTGCTCTGGTAGGTCATGAAGAGCGTCGAAATCGTCATCAGCACCGTGAACAGGCTGATGTGGCTGCCCAGGTAAGGTAGCGTAAATGGCAGGTGAATCGGGCTGTCGAAGGTGCTCAGGTCGCTGGCCCACAGGAAGGGCTGCTGGCGCAGCTCAATCGCGTTGGGGAAGAACTGGAACATGGCAAACAGAATGGGCAGCGTGAGCAGCGTAGGCACGCACCCACTGAGCGGCGACACGCCAAACTGCGTGTACAGCTTCATGGTCTCCTGCTGGGTCTTGGCCGCGTCGTCGGGGTGCTTGGCCTTAATC
Source organism: Hymenobacter sp. H14-R3 (assembly GCF_030063445.1). GTDB lineage: Bacteria > Bacteroidota > Bacteroidia > Cytophagales > Hymenobacteraceae > Hymenobacter. The sequence goes on from NZ_JASITD010000015.1 coordinate 49,800, forward strand.
TCGTCTATCTCGGGCTTCAGCACTTTCATGCGGGCCTGGCTTTCGTAGGTCTTGTAGGTCAACGGCCACGTTACCAGCTTGATAAGTACTACCAGCAGCAGGATGATTATGCCGTACGAGCTGATGTACTGCTCCAGAAATGTGAACACGGGCAGCACCACGAAGCGGTTTACCCAGCGGAACAAGCCCCAACCCAGGTACACGTTGCGGTCGAAATCCGGGGCCACGCTCTTGAGCAGGCTAAACTGGTTGGGGCCGAAAAAGAAGCGGTACTGGCCGCCGGCCGCGCTCGTCACATCGGCTACGGGTAGGCCCAGCGTGGTACTCAGCGTCTTAATGTAGGTCGAGTCGGCCAAGTTCACCGTGGCGTTGAACTGGCCACTGGTGAAGGGCTGCGAGTCGGCCACGAGGCCCGCTACGAAGAAGTCGTGCTTGTCGGCGGCCCACAGCAGGGGCACGGCCACGGTCACTTCCTCCGGCTTTTCGCTGGCCTCGGCCAGGGCATCGTGGTTGCCGGCGGCTTGGTAGTGGTTGATGGTAGTGTGGTTGCGGTTCTGCTTGAGGTCCTGCTCGGTCTGGCGCACGTTATCCACGAAGCTGAGCTTGAGCGGATCCGCCGACACGGCCACGCCGGCCAGCTTGAGGTTATACTTCACCTCGTAGCCGGTTTTGGGCACGGTGTAGGTCTGGGTGATGGTGCCGCCGCCCACGGGGGCCACGAAGGCCAGCTGCTGGCCACCATCGGCGGTAGCTACCGGAGCGCTGGCCTGAAAGTTCAGTCCCGCGAAGTCCACCTTTTGCCCGCCGGTGGTGGTGAAGGTGGTGTTATAGCGGGCGCTCTGGGCGTCGAACAGGTCGAGCGGCTTGCCGAAGAACGTCTTGTAGTTGTTCAGGCGCACGGCGGCCACGCGGCCTCCTTGCGTGGAGAAAGTCAGCGTCAGCTCGGGGTTTTTAAGCTCGATGCTGCGCACCGGGCCGGCGGCCGAATCGAGCACCACTACGGGCGGCAGGCCGGGCGAAGGCGCGGCGGCCACCGGCGTTTTAGCGGCGGTGGTGGTAGTTGCCTGGGCTTTGTTTTTGTCCGGCTCGGCTTTAGGCGAGAAGAAAAACAAATACACCAGGAGCAAGGCCGAGATGAGGAAGAGGCCAGTCGCTTGATTGCGGTCCATTTACAATAAAAAGAATACGAAGGGCAAAGGTACGGCGGGGCAGGCGCGCCGATTGCTACGGCGAATACAAACGGCTGTCGTTGCGCTCGCAAGGACAAATGGGGTTACAGCCCTTTTTTGCGCTGCATGGCGGCCTTCACAAACCGCACGAATAGCGGGTGCGGATTCTCTACGGTGCTTTTCAGCTCGGGGTGAAACTGGGCGGCCACAAACCACGGGTGTACCGTTTTGGGCAGTTCGATTACCTCCACCAGACCGGTTTTGGGGTTGGTGCCGCTGGCCGACATGCCGGCTTCCTCGAAGCGGGCGAGGTACTCGTTGTTGAACTCGAAACGGTGGCGGTGACGCTCGCTGATGAGGTTGCGGCCGTAGGCCTTGGCGGCGCGCGAGCCGCGCTTCAGCTCGCAGGCGTAGGCCCCGAGGCGCATGGTGCCGCCCTTCTGGGTCACGTCTTTTTGCTCGGCCATGAGGGCGATAACCGGGTCGGGCGTGAGCGGGTCCATCTCGGTCGAGCTGGCCTGCGGCAGGCCCAGCACGTTGCGCGCATACTCTACCACCGCCACTTGCATGCCCAGGCAGATGCCGAAAAACGGGATGTTGTTTTCCCGCACGTAGCGCACGGCGGCCACCTTGCCCTCAAAGCCCCGCTCGCCGAAGCCGGGGGCCACTAGCACGCCATCCACGCCTTCGAGCTGCTGCACGGCGTTTTCGGGCGTCAGGTGCTCGCTCTGGATGCTGCGCACCCGCACCTTGCACTCGTTGAAGGCCCCGGCGTGGATAAACGACTCAATAATAGACTTATACGCGTCGGGCAGCTCCACGTACTTGCCCACTAGCGCGATGGTTACTTCCTCGGTCGGGTTCTTGAGGCGGCCCAGAAATTCCTTCCACTCCTCCAGGTCGGGGGCGTGGCCGCCGTTGAGGCGCAGCTTGCTGATAACGCGCGTATCGAGTTCCTCCTTCAGCATCAGCAGCGGCACCGAGTAGATGGTGTCGGCGTCGAGGCTCTCGATGACGGAGTTGATTTGGACGTTGCAAAAGAGCGCGATTTTGCGGCGCATCTCGGGCGGAATCGGGTGCTCGGAGCGGCACACCAGAATATCAGGCTGCAAGCCCGCCTCACGCAAGTCCCTGACGGAGTGCTGGGTAGGCTTGGTTTTGAGCTCGCCGGCCGCCGCCAGGTAGGGCAGCAGCGTGAGGTGAATCACGAGCGAGTCGTGGGGCGGCAGCTCCCAGCGCAGCTGGCGCACGGCCTCCACAAAGGGCAGGCTTTCGATATCGCCGATGCAGCCGCCAATTTCGGTGATAACTACGTCAAAATCACCATTTTGACCCAGTAGCAGCATCCGGCGCTTTATCTCGTCGGTGATGTGGGGGATTACCTGCACGGTTTTGCCGAGGAACGCGCCTTCGCGCTCACGGCGGATAACCGTGTCGTAGATGCGGCCGGTGGTCACGTTGTTGGCCTGCGAGGTGGGCGTGTTCAGGAACCGCTCGTAGTGGCCCAGGTCGAGGTCGGTTTCGGCCCCGTCGTCGGTTACGTAGCACTCGCCGTGCTCATAGGGGTTGAGCGTGCCGGGGTCGATGTTGATGTAAGGGTCGAACTTCTGAATGGTTACCCGGAAGCCTCTGGCTTGCAGGAGCTTGGCCAAAGAAGCTGAGATAATTCCTTTTCCGAGGGAAGAGGTGACGCCGCCGGTGACGAAGATATACTTCGTGGCCGACGCGCTGGGGGAGGTGGAGCGTTCGGGCATGACGGGGGTCAAAGTTACGGCGTGGCCAGCCGCGGCCCTAGCCGGCCCAACCCGCCCCGCCCCAAAACCAGGCCCTACTTTCGGCCCGCGCCCAGCCCGGCTGGCGGCTGGCCGCGCCGGCTTTTCTTCTTATGAAAAACACCCAAATACTGCCCCAGCGCGCGGCTACTCAGGCCCGTGGCTGGCTGGGGCCCTTGCTTTTGAGTGCCCTGCTGTGGGTGGGCTGGGGGCTGCCCGCCCACGCTCAGGCCGGGTTGCAGAAAGACTTGAAAAAAGATTTTGGGGCCGTGGGCAACGGCCGCGCCAACGACCAGCCGGCCTTTCAGCGCGCCGCCGAATTCTTTAATAAGCGGGCGCTCACGCCGGCCGGGGCGGGGCGGGCTGTGCTGCGCATTCCGGCGGGCACCTACCTCGTGGGCGACCCTGGCGCGCCCGGTAGCCTGGGTAACTTGCTGGCCCTCAGCGGCTGCCGCAACCTGCGCATAGTGGGGGCCGACAGCGCCACCACCGAAATCCGCTACGCCCGGGGGCTGCGCTACGGCTCCTTCGACCCCGCCACCAGGTTGCCGTTTGAGGCGGCCACCGCGTACTTCACCGATGGCAATTACGGCTTCGGCCTGGGTGTCGCCATTGTGTTGCAACAGTGTGATAACGTGGAAGTTGCCGATATTATGCTCAATGGCAGCAGCCCGCACCTGGTGGTGGGCGGGCACTGGGGCGACACCGGCATTCAGCTGCCGGCCGATGGCGTGTTTGTGCAAGACTCGCGGCGCATTACGCTGCGGCGGCTGGCGGTGCACCACTTCGGCCGCGACGGTGTTCAGGTGCTCAATCGCCTGGCCAAGCGCCTCGACGACCCCAACCGCGAGGATATTGTGCTCGAAAACTCGACCTTCGACTACAACGGCCGGCAGGGCCTGTCCATCACGGGCGTCAATGGCCTGCGGGCCGTCAAGTGCAGCTTTAGCTACACCGGGCGGGTCGTGATTCCGGCGCTGGGCAAGGCGCTGTTTTCCAACCCCGGCGCGGGCGTAGACATTGAGCCCGAGGGCGGCTACGTCAGCCACGTGCGCCTGGCTGGCTGCCGCTTCGTAGACAACGCCGGCCAGGGCCTGGTATCGGACCACTACGGCGATGGCCCGCCCGTTACGCAGGATATTGTGCTCAGCAACTGCCTGTTATGGGGCATCACCAACTGGTCGGCCTGGGTGCGGCAGCCCGACTTTCTGTTTGAAAACTGCCGCTTCTACGGGGCCTTTGTCAATGGCTGCGCCCAGGCGGCGGGGGCCACCCGCTTCGTGGGCTGCACCTTCGAGGACCGGCCGTACCGCGGGCAGGCGGCCTACGGGCTCTTTTTGGTGCATTCCGACAAGGAGGCGCGCCGCATGAGCTTCACCAACTGCCACTTCATCGGCCACCACAGCTACTGGCTGCTGGCCCGCCCGGCCGCGCCCGATACGGCCAGTGCCTTCCGGCTGCGCGGCTGCACGTTCAGCTACGCCTACGGCAGCAACCCGCCGCTGGGCAGCCGCGACCAGCTGCTGGGCGTCGTGTTTGGTGGTGATAACCTATTGAATAGTAATGCATTGAATATCAATGCCCCCCGTATGTTGCTGGGCGATTCAACCGGCAGCAGCCCCACGGTGGTGCTGGGGCCTGGCCGCCTGCGCCTGGCCGCCCCCAGCGACTATGTGGTGCAGTCGGGCCTGCGTATTGGGCGGGCCGGGGGTGCGGCGCAGGTAGTGGTGGAGGCGGGCAGCGTGCTGCTGCTACAGGCCCAGGCGGGCCGGATGCCGGAGTTATATATTGGCCCGGCCTCGCGGCTGGTTGTTAAAAAAGGCGGCGCGCTGCGGCTGGCGCCACGCACCAAGGTATTGATTGAAGGGCAGTTAGTGGTGGAAACTGGCGCGTATTTCGACCAGCCACCGCAGGCCGAGGTGGCCACCGCCGGGCGGGGCCAGCTGCGCGTGGCAGCGGGCGCTATTAGGAGCCGGCCGCCAGCGCCCGCGCCGGTGGCCGCGCCGGGCAATTAGTTGGTAATCACACCAACAGGCTCAGGAAATCCTGCTTGCCATTGAGGTATTCAAACCCAAAGCCTTCCTCCACCATGCGGGCTTTGATGCCCTCCACATCGTGCGGGTTGCTGACTTCGACGCCGATGAATACGGGGCCTTTCTCCTTGTTATTCTTCTTAATGTACTGAAATTGAATGATATCAGTACCCTCGGCCAGCACGTTGTTCACGAAGCGCCGCAGCGCGCCGGGCGCTTGGTTGAACGTTACCATGAAGTAGTGTTTGAGGCCCTGGTGGCGCTGGGCGCGCTCCTTAATGTCCTCCATGCGGGTGATGTCGTTGTTGGAGCCGCTGACGATGCACACCACCGTTTTGCCCTTGATTTGGTCGGCGTAGGCGTGCAGCGCCGAGATGGCGAGCGTGCCGGCGGGCTCCAGCACCATGCCTTCCTCGTTGTACATCTTCAGCAGGTCTTCGCACACCTGGCCCTCGGGCACGAGGTGCACCTCATCGAGCAGGGCCTGGCAAATCTCAAACGTGAGTTCGCCAGGGCACTTTACGGCCGCGCCGTCCACAAAGGTGTCGAGGCTGGCCAGCGCCTGCCGCCGCCCGGCCCGGATGGCGTCGTGCATGCTGGGTGCGCCCAGTGGCTGCACGCCAATGAGTTTGGTTTCGGGGCTCAATTGCCGAAACACGCTCGATAAGCCCGAGGCCAGCCCGCCGCCGCCGATGGGCATGAAGCAAAAGTCAATCGGCTTGTGGTGAGCCGCTTTCAGAATTTCCAGCCCCACCGTAGCTTGCCCTTCCACAATGGCCAAGTCGTCGAACGGGTGCACGAAGGTGCTGCCGCGCGCGTCGCAAAACGCCTGCGCCGCCTGGTAGCAGTCGTCGAAGGTGCGGCCCGTGAGGTGCACCGTTACCATGTCTTTGCCGAAGAGGCGCACCTTGTCCACCTTCTGGGCGGGCGTCTGGGCTGGCACGAAAATGTCGCCCTGCAAGCCCAATAGCTGGCAGGCGTAGGCCACGCCCTGGGCGTGGTTGCCGGCGCTGGCGCACACGATTTGGCGGCCCGGCACGGTAATCGGCAGCATCGAAATCTTGTTGTAAGCCCCCCGGATTTTGTAAGAGCGCACCACCTGCAAGTCCTCCCGCTTGAGCAGAATAGTCGCGTCGTAGGTGCGCGAGAGTCCCAGGTTCAGCATAAGGGGCGTCTTGGTAATCACGCCTTTGAGGCGGCGCGCGGCGGCCTCCACGTTTTTGAGGGTGACGGCGGTGGCCGCCGGGGCGAGCAGGTCGGGCATGGGGGTAGGGAACTGGTTCTAAGTCAGTACAGAAAAAAAGAACGTCATGCTGAGCTTGTCGAAGCATCTCTACCGCTTCGTTGGATTGGTAACCCTGGCGGCGTGGTAGAGATGCTTCGACAGGCTCAGCATGACGGCCTGTTATAATCGGTGATAGAAGGATTTACGCCTCCACACTGACACTGCTGCGCGAGCGCAGCTCGCGCACTTGCGCGCCGGTAGCCCACAGCTCCGATTCGCGCACTTCCTTCAGCTCCGCCTCCAGCTCCTGGCGGTAGTTGGGGGTCGAGCCGCGCTCGATGGTGCGGCGGGCTTCCTCGCCGCTGGCTACGCTGTCATACAGCTCGTTGAGTACGGGCAGGGTAGCGTCGCGGAACTTGCCTTTCCAGTCGAGGGCGCCGCGCTGGGCGGTTACCGAGCAGTTGGCAAACATCCAGTCCATGCCGTTTTCGCCCACCAGCGGCACGAGGCTTTGGGTGAGTTCCTCCACGGTTTCGTTAAAGGCCTCGGAGGGCGAGTGGCCGCGCTGGCGCAGCACCTGGTACTGGGCTTCGATGATGCCGGCCAGGGCGCCCATCAGCACGCCGCGCTCGCCGGTGAGGTCGGAGTATACTTCCTTTTTGAAGTCGGTTTCGAACAAGTAGCCCGAGCCCACGCCGATGCCCATGGCAATGGCCTTCTCCCAAGCCTTACCCGTCGCATCCTGGAACACCGCGAACGACGAGTTCAACCCGCCGCCGGCCACAAACAAGCGGCGCAGGCTGGTGCCGCTGCCTTTAGGCGCCACCAGAATCACGTCGATATCCTTGGCCGGGATGATGTGGGTCTGCTCATTAAACGTGATGCCGAAGCCGTGCGAAAAGTACAGCGTTTTGCCCGGCGTGAGGTACTTCTCAAGCGTGGGCCACAGGGCAATCTGCCCCGCATCGCTCAGCAGGTTGCAGATGATGGTGCCCTTGTCGGCGGCTTCCTCAATCGAAAACAGCGACTCGCCCGGCACCCAGCCATCCTTGAGGGCGCGCTCCCACGAAGGCGTGCCTTCGCGCTGACCCACAATGACATGGAAGCCGTTGTCGCGCATGTTCAGCGCCTGGCCGGGCCCCTGCACGCCGTAGCCGATTATGGCAATGGTGTCGTCTTTCAGGAAGTCGAGGGCCTTGGCGAGCGGAAATTCGTCGCGGGTAATCACGGTTTCGGGTACGCCGCCGAAGTTGATAGTAGCCATGGGGGTAGGGATGTAGCGCGGACTTTCAGTCCGCGAGTTGGTTGAGAAAGGTGTCGTATTAAAATCGTCTGGTTCGCGGACTGAAAGTCCGCGCTACATGGTAAAGACCTGCTCGCGGTCGTTCAAAAACTCGTTCTCGGCCACTTCCTCGCCCGGCTCGCGGCGCTCGAACTCCTTGAGCTTGTGGTGAAAGCCATCACTGGCCTTGATAATGGCAATACGCGCCGAGCGCACAAACTCAATCAGCCCGTAGGGTTGCAAAGCCTTAATCAAATTGTCGGTTTCCTCGCGGTGGCCGGTGGTTTCAAACACCGTGTAGTCCTTGCGAATGACCACGGCGCGGGCCCCGTTTTCGCGCAGCAGGCGCTCTACGAGCACTTTCTCGGCAATGATGTCGGTGGGCACTTTATACAGCGCCATCTCCTGCCAAATCACGTCGGCGTTGGTGTTGAAGTACACTTTGAGTACCTCCACCTGCTTCTCGATTTGCTTGGCGAGCTTCTCCACCACCTCCTCCGTTTCCACAATCACGATGTTGAAGCGGTGGATGCCCTCAATCTCGGAAGGCGACACGTTGAGGCTCTCGATATTGATTTTGCGGCGCGAAAAGATGATGGCAATGCGGTTGAGCAGGCCCACCTGGTTTTCGGTGTACGCGGTGATGTTGTATTCCTGGCGGTCCATAGCGTGTGCGGTAAGCTTTAGCTTGCCGTAAGTAATTAATTTGAAAGGAGTTACGGCAAGCTAAAGCTTACCGCACAGCCTAGCGCAGCCGGATTTCCGCCACGCTGCACCCCTGCGGCACCATCGGGAAGATGTTGTTCTCCTTCGTCACCATCACTTCCAGTAAAAACGACCCTGGGTGCGCCAGCATCCGCTCCAGCGCCGGGCGCAGGTCGGCGCGGGCATCTACGCGCTGGCCGGCGATGCGGTAGCCGGCCGCTACGGCCACAAAATCAGGGCTTTGGATATCCACGAACGAGTAGCGGCGCTGGTGAAATAGCTCCTGCCACTGCCGCACCATGCCCAAAAACTGGTTGTTGAGGATGATGATTTTCACGTCCACGCCCGTCTGCATAATGGTGCCCATCTCCTGAATGGTCATCTGAAAACCACCGTCGCCAATGACGGCCACTACCGGCCGGTGCGGGGCCCCAAACTTGGCCCCAATGGCTGCCGGCAGCGCGAAGCCCATGGTGCCCAGGCCGCCGCTCGTGACGTGGCTGCGCGACTGGTTTTGCCGCGCGTAGCGGCAGGCCACCATCTGGTGCTGCCCCACATCGGACACGATAACGGCCTCACCCCCAGTTATTTCATTGAGCTGCTGCATCACCTCGCCCATCGTCAATTCTTCCGAGGATGGAAACAATTCCTCCCGAATCACGGCGTCCACTTCCTGCGCCGCGTAGCCGTTGAAGCGGGCCAGCCAGGCGGCGTGCTCCTTGCGCTCGACCAGCGCCGTGAGCAGGGGCAGGGTTTCCTTGCAATCGCCCCAGACAGGCACGGCGGTGGGCACGTTTTTGCCGATTTCGGTAGGGTCGATGTCGAGGTGGACGATTTGGGCCTGCCTGGCGTACTTATCGAGGCGGCCGGTTACGCGGTCGTCGAAGCGCATGCCAATGGCAATCAGCACGTCGCACTCGTTGGTGAGCACGTTGGGGCCGTAATTGCCGTGCATGCCCAGCATCCCCACGTTGAGCGGGTGGCCAGTGGCCAGCACGCCCACGCCCAGAATGGTCCAGGCCGCCGGGATACCCGATTTCTCCACAAATTCCTGGAATTCGCGCTCGGCCCGGCCCAGCACCACGCCCTGGCCCCAGAGGATAAACGGCTGTTTGGCGCTGTTAATGAGCGCCGCCGCCTGCTCAATGTACTCGTTGCGCACCACCGGCGCGGGCCGGTAGCTGCGGATGTGCGTGCACGGCGCGTAGGCCGGCGCGTCGAACAGCTGCATCTGCGCGTTCTTGGTGATGTCGACCAGCACGGGGCCCGGGCGGCCGCTACGCGCAATGTAGAAGGCCCTGGCCAGCGCCTCCGGTATTTCTTCGGCCCTGGTTACCTGGTAGTTCCACTTCGTAACGGGCGTCGTGATGTTGATGATGTCCGTTTCCTGAAACGCATCGGTGCCCAGCAAATGCGCGAACACCTGCCCCGTAATGCAAACCAGCGGCGTGCTGTCAATGAGCGCATCGGCCAGCCCGGTTACGAGGTTGGTCGCGCCCGGCCCGCTGGTGGCCAGCGCCACTCCCACCCGGCCCGAACTGCGCGCATAGCCCTGCGCCGCGTGAATGCCGCCCTGCTCGTGGCGCACCAGCACGTGGTTGAGCTGCTCCTTGAAGTCGTAGAGCGCATCGTAAATCGGGATGATGGCCCCGCCGGGGTAGCCAAAAATCGTGTCCACGCCCTCGGCCACCAGGGCTTGCAGCGTGGCTACCGCGCCCGTGATGGGCGTGGTGGCGAGGGCGGGGGCCGCGCTAGCGGCGGGCGGGGCTAAGGTTTGCGGCGACATAATCTTCTTCTAATAAGTCAGTTATGCACCCGTGGCTGGCGTCGCTCACGGTTCGGATGTACTTGAGCAACACGCCCTGCGTGGCGGGCAGCGGCGGGCGCTGCCAGGTGGCGCGGCGGTCGGTCAGCTCCTCGTCGCTGAGCTGCACGTCGATGGTGTTGGCGCTGGCATCCAGGATAATCCAGTCGCCGTTCTGCACCAGGGCCAGGCCGCCGCCGTCGAACGCCTCGGGGCAGATGTGGCCGATAACGAAGCCGTGCGTGCCGCCCGAAAAGCGGCCGTCGGTTATCAGGGCCACTTTATCGCCCAGCCCGGCACCCATAATGGCCGAGGTGGGCTTGAGCATTTCGGGCATGCCCGGCCCGCCTTTCGGCCCCACGTAGCGAATCACGACTACCTGCCCGGCCTCGATTTTGTGGTCGATAATGCCCTGGTTCAGTTCTTCTTCCGAGTTGAATACTATCGCCGGGCCCTCAAACCGCAGCCCTTCCTTGCCGCTGATTTTGGCCACGCTGCCCCTGGTGGCGAGGTTGCCGTACAGCATCTGAATGTGCCCGTCGGCCTTGATGGGGTTACTAAGCGGGCGCAGCAAATCCTGCTCAGGGCCAAGGGGTTGCACGTCGGCCAGGTTCTCGGCCAGCGTGCGGCCGGTCACGGTCAGGAGGTCGCCGTTGAGCATGCCTAGGTCGAGCAACGTGCGCTGCACGGCGGGCACGCCGCCGATTTTCGACAAATCTTCCATGAGGTAGCGGCCGCTGGGCTTGAGGTCGGCCAGCACCGGCGTGCGGTTGCTCACGGCCTGGAAGTCCTCCATCGTCAGCTTCACGCCGGCCGCGTGGGCAATGGCGATGAGGTGCAGCACGGCATTGGTGGAGCCACCGAGCACGGTTATCATCACCATGGCGTTCTCAAACGCCTCACGGGTAAGGATATCGCGCGGCTTAAGGTCGAGCTCCAGCAAATTGCGCAGGTAGCTGCCGGCATCGAGGCACTCCTGCACCTTGGCGGCGCTTTCGGCGGGTAGCGACGACGAGGCGGGCACGCTCATGCCCAGCGTTTCGATGGCCGCGGCCATGGTATTGGCCGTGTACATGCCGCCGCACGCGCCGGGGCCAGGGCAGGCGTTGTGGATAATGCCCTGGTAGTCTTCCTCCGAAATATCGCCGTTAACTTTCTTACCGTAAGCCTCAAAGCATGACACAATGTTGAGCTGCTGCCCCTTAAACTCGCCGCCCTTGATGGTGCCGCCATACACCATCAGCGAGGGCCGGTTGAGCCGCGCCATGGCGATGAGCGCGCCCGGCATGTTCTTGTCGCAGCCCACCACCGTGGCAATGGCGTCGTAGTAGTGCGCGCCCGCCATTGCCTCAATCGAGTCGGCGATTATCTCCCTCGACACCAGTGAGTAGCGCATGCCCGCGTTGCCGTTGGTGATGCCGTCGCTCACGCCGATGGTGTTGAAGCGCAGCCCCACTAAGCCCTGGGCGGCCACGCCGCGCTTCACCTCGTCGGCCAGGCCGTTGAGGTGCATGTTGCAGGTGTTGCCCTCGAAGCCCGTGGAGCAGATGCCCACGAACGGCTTGCGCAAATCCGCATCCGACAGGCCCGCGCCGATGAGCATGGCCTGCGAGGCGGGCAAGCTGTCGTCCTGGGTGTAGATGCGGCTGAATTTATTGAGTATCATGGAGTTAATTCGGCAAAGAAATTCAGTTTGGCCCTAAAAAAACCTTCCTGAGCCGCGGGCCAGGAAGGTTTTCTTTGGGGTAAGAAGTACCTGCTAGCCCGCGAGGGTAGGAATAATGACCACGGAAATGACGGGTAGCAGGGGCATGGCGGGCAGTAGCGCGGACTTTTAGTCCGCGAGTGGTGACGCTTGATATTCGCGGACTAAAAGTCCGCGCTACACTTAAATAATCGTGCTCACGCCCACCGCAATGTTATGCGCGTTCCACTGCTGCTCGTTCGAGTCGGTAATCCAGAACGCCACGTAGCTACCTACCTGCTCAGTGGTATAGGGCGCGGTAGGGTTCAGCTCCGGCGTCAAGATGTTGTTAGTCAACGCTTCATCCACGGCTTCGCGCACCAAGTCGGCTTCGGCCGGGAGGCCCAGGTGCTCAAGCAGCATCGCGGCCGATAGAATGGCGGCTAGCGGATTAGCAATGCCCTTGCCCTTGGCCTGCGGGTAGGAGCCGTGAATGGGCTCGAACACCGCTACCGCCGCGCCCACCGAGGCCGAAGGCAGCAGGCCCATCGAGCCGGCAATAACCGAGGCTTCGTCCGAAATAATGTCGCCGAACATGTTCTCGGTGAGTATCACGTCGAACTGCCGGGGGTTGGTGATAATCTGCATCGCGGCATTGTCCACGAACAGGTAATCGACCGTCACCTCCGGGTATTGGTGGGCGATTTCGCGTACTACTTCGCGCCACAAGCGCGAGGTTTCCAATACGTTAGCTTTATCAACCAGCGTGAGGTGCTGGCGGCGGCCGGTGGCCGACTGAAACGCCAGGTGCGCGATGCGCTCAATCTCGGGGCGCGAGTAGGTGCAGTTATCGTAGGCCGCGCCGTCGGCCGTACGGCCCTTCTCGCCGAAGTAGATGCCGCCCGTCAGCTCCCGAAAAATCACCAGGTCGGTGCCCTCGATGCGGTCCGATTTCAGGGGCGAATGCTTCAGCAGCGCGTTGTAGGCCGTGACTGGCCGAATATTGGCAAACAAGCCCAGTTCCCTGCGCATGCGCAGCAGGCCCTGCTCGGGGCGCACTTTGGCGGTGGGGTCGTTGTCGTACTTGGGGTCGCCGATGGCCCCGAACAGCACCGCGTCGGCGGCGCGGCAGGCGGCCAGGGTTTCGTCGGGCAGCGGGTTGCCGGTGGCGTCGATGGCGCAGGCGCCCACGAGGTGCGAGGTAAACTCAAAGCGGTGGCCGAAGCGCTCGGCTACGGCGTCGAGCACTTTCACGGCCTGCCGACAGACTTCCGGCCCGATGCCATCGCCGGGCAGTAAAGCTATTTTCTTGGTTACCAGGTCCATGCGCGTTGTTTTTCAAAGGCCTCAATGGCCGATTTTTGATTTACTAAAAAGTCAATATCGTCGTAGCCGTTAATCAGGCACTCCTTTTTGTAGCCGTCGATGGCGAAGCTGAACGTTTCGCTCCAGGCCGGCACGGCCAGCGTCTGGGAAGGCAAATCGACGGCTAATTCCAACTGCGGGTCGGCTTCGATGGCGGCCAGCAGGCGGGCCAGCACCTCGTCGCTCACTTGCAGGGGTAACAGGCCGGTATTCAGCGCGTTGCCCCGAAAAATATCGGCGAAGTAGCTGGAGATAACCGCCCGAAAACCAGCGTCGTACAGCGCCCAGGCGGCGTGCTCGCGGCTGCTGCCGCACCCAAAGTTTTTACCCGCCACCAGCACGGAGCCGGTGTAGCGCGGGTCATTAAGCACGAACTCGGGCTTGGGCGAGCCGTCGGCGTTGTAGCGCCAGTCGCAAAACAGGTTTTCGCCGAAGCCTTCGCGCGTGGTCGCCTTCAGAAACCGGGCCGGGATAATCTGGTCGGTATCAATGTTTTCCAGCGGCAGCGGGCGGCCGGTGGTGCGCAGGGTTTGAAATTTCTCCATTGGTGCAGCCCCACCCCCCGGCCCCCTCCCCTGCGGGGGAGGGGGAGCCGGACGATAACAAGGGGTGGTACTTATGAATGAGTCACTTATCGAGATAGTTGGCTGACGACTGGCTCCCCTCCCCCGCAGGGGAGGGGCTGGGGGTGGGGCTGCTAATTCAAATACTGCGTAATGTCCACGATGCGGCCCTGCACGGCCGTGATGGCCGCCACCAGCGGCGAGGCCAGCAGCGTGCGCGAGCCGGGCCCCTGCCGCCCCTCAAAGTTGCGGTTGGAGGTAGCCACGCAATACGCGCCGGCCGGAATCTTGTCCTCGTTCATGGCGAGGCAAGCGCTGCAACCGGGCTCGCGTAGCTCGAAGCCGGCGGCGGCAAAAATCTTGTCGATGCCCTCGGCAATAGCCTGCTGCTCAACCTGTTTGGAGCCGGGCACGATGATGGCTTCTACGTGCCCGGCCTTCTGCTTGCCTTGCACGTAGGCGGCCACGGCGCGCAGGTCTTCGATGCGCGAGTTGGTGCAGCTGCCGATGAATACGTAGTCAATCTGCTTGCCGAGCAGCGACTCGCCGCGCTCGAAACCCATGTATTTCAGCGACTTATCGAAGCTCTCGGCCTCGTTAGCGGGTACTTCGCTGGGCACGTGGCCGGTGAGCGGGATGCCCATGCCGGGGTTGGTGCCGTAAGTAATCATCGGCGTGATGTCGGCCGCCTGGTAGGTGTACTCGGTTTCAAACGTGGCGTCGGCATCCGAATACAGCGTTTCCCAGTAGGCTACGGCGTCGTGCCAGGCCGCGCCTTTGGGGGCAAACGGCCGGCCCTCGACGTAGGCAAACGTGGTGGCATCGGGGGCGATGAGGCCACCGCGGGCGCCCATCTCGATGCTCATGTTGCAGATGGTCATGCGGCCTTCCATGCTGAGGCTGCGCACGGCGCTGCCCGCGTATTCCACGAAGTGGCCGGTGGCCCCGCCCGTGCCGAGCTGCGCGATAACGTAGAGAATCAGGTCCTTAGCCGTGACGCCCGGCCGCAGCTCGCCTTCTACCGAAATGCGCATGCGCTGGGGGCGGCTCAGCAGCAGGCACTGCGAGGCCATCACCTGCGCCACCTGGCTAGTGCCGATGCCGAACGCCACCGCGCCAAACGCGCCGTGGGTGCTGGTGTGGCTGTCGCCGCACACGATGGTCATGCCCGGCTGGGTCAGGCCCAGCTCCGGCCCGATAACGTGCACGATGCCCTGGCGCGCGTGGCCCAGGCCGTACAATTCAATCCCGTATTTCTCGCAGTTCTCCGTCAGTTTCTCCACCTGCAAGCGCGAAAGCGGCTCCCGGATGGGCTGGTCCTGGTGCAGGGTGGGTACGTTGTGGTCGGCCGTGGCTAGTATCTGGCTCGGGCGAAACAGCGGCAGGTTGCGCGCCGCCAGCTCGTCAAACGCCTGGGGGCTAGTGACTTCGTGAATTAGGTGCCGGTCGATGTACACCACGTCCAGTCCCTCAACAGAGCGAACGGTGTGGGCATCCCAGATTTTATCGAATAGCGTGCGGGACATGGGGTATGGTAGGGATAGAATAGCGTAACTGAATGAATAAGAACGTTATGCTGAACGCAGTGAAGCATCTTGGTCGCCTTATTTAACGATTGAGTTAGTGCAGCGGTAGAGATGCTTCGGCAAGCTCAGCATGACGTTATTTTTTGCTTTTTCAGTTAATAAATTTTTAGTAGCAATCAGCCAAAAGGCTAAGGAAGTGAAGCAGCAGGGGGAAGTTTTGGTCGGGTTAATAGTGTGAAAGAATGGCGTTTATGGGGGCTTAACCCGACCCCCTGACCTCCCTGCTCCCACCCACTGGCAGCGCCTGCCGCCCCGCTTCCTTAGCCCTTTAGCCGACGACTACTAATTTTTCTTGTTCGATTAGGATATGTAAGTCATTATCAAATACTTCGCGCTGGCTATCGGCCATTTGCAGGAAGCTGGCGTAGGCTGTGTTGAGCGCCGGGCGCTCCAGGTCGTACCCCAGCTTCTGGAGGCGGTAGGCGAGGGCGGCGCGGCCCGAGCGGGCGGTGAGCACGATGCTCGAATCGGCGACGCCAACTTCCTTAGGGTCAATGATTTCGTAGGTTTCGCGGCACTTGATTACGCCATCCTGGTGGATGCCGCTGCTGTGCGCAAAGGCGTTGGCCCCCACAATGGCTTTGTTGGCCTGCACGGGCATGCTCATGAGGTGCGATACCATGGCTGAGGTTTCGGCCAGCAGGCGCGTGTTGATGCCCGTAGTGAGGTTGAGGTCAGCGTGTTGGCGCAGTATCATCACCACTTCCTCCAGGGCCGTGTTGCCGGCGCGCTCGCCCACGCCGTTGATGGTGCACTCAATCTGGCGGGCGCCGTTGCTCACGCCCGCGATGGAGTTGGCGGTGGCCAGGCCCAGGTCGTTGTGGCAGTGCGTCGAGAGAATGGCGCGGTGAATGCCTTTCACGTTCTCGTAGAGGTACTTAATCTTGGCGCCGTACTCGTGGGGCAGGCAGTAGCCGGTGGTGTCGGGGATGTTGAGCACCGTGGCCCCGGCCGCGATGGCCGCCTCACACACCCGCGCCAGAAACTCATTATCGGTGCGGCCGGCATCTTCGGCGTAAAATTCCACGTCCTCCACGAAGCTCTTGGCGAGCTTCACGGCGGCAATGGCGCGCTGCACCACGTCTTCGCGGGTGGTGCGCAGCTTCTGCTGCACGTGCAAATCGGAGGTGCCGATGCCGGTGTGGATGCGCGGCCGGCGCGCCCCGCGCAGGGCCTCGGCGGCCACCCGAATATCGTTTTCGACGGCGCGGGTGAGGCCGCACACGGTGGCCTCGCGGGTTTGGGCGGCAATGGCGGCCACGGCGGCAAAGTCGCCGGGGCTCGACACCGGGAAGCCGGCCTCAATCACGTCGACGCCCAGGGCTTCGAGCTGCCGCGCAATGATTAGCTTCTCCTGCTGGTTTAGCTTGCAGCCCGGCACCTGTTCGCCGTCGCGGAGCGTGGTATCGAAAATCTGAATTTTTTGCGTCGCCATAAGAAGTAGAAAACTCGTCGGTGCGGGGCCAGCTTTATTAATGGCTCGCAAGTACCAGCGCGCTGCGAAGGATGTAAAACATTCTTTGGTGTTTTCTATTATTTCCAGGTTAACTATAATTTTACGTAAAAACTTACTAATCAATAAGTTATAGCCCAATAATCTACAATGCCTAATAAGCTCAGCGACCCTGTTTTTCAGCTCTTAAAGTCGCTGACGCAGTCCGAAAAGCGGCATTTTCGCCTTTTCACCAACCGGCAGGGCTCCACCGAGGGCCTGAAATTTCTGCAACTGTTCGACGCATTCGACGCCCAGGACCAGCCCGACGAGGAGCGCGTGCTGACCCAGGTGCCCACCCTTAAGCGCGCCCAGCTGGCCAACCTCAAGGCCAACTTGTACAAGCAGTTACTGGCTAGCCTGCGCCTCTACCACGCCGGCCAAAACCTGGACATTCAGCTGCACGAGCAGCTCGACTACGCCCGCGTGCTCTACAACAAGGGCTTCTACCAGCAGGCCCTGCGCATGCTGGCCAAGGTGAAGCTGGCTGCCCAACAGGCCGAGCTGCCGCACGTGGCCCTGCTAACCATTGATTTTGAGAAGCTTATCGAGTCGCAGTACATCACGCGCAGCTTGCAGGGCCGGGCCGAATCTTTGGCAGCCGAGGCCACGGCCACGGCCGCGCACCTCAGCCAGCAGCACGCTTTGTCCAATGCCTCGCTGCGGCTGTATGGGCTGTATCTGCAAGCCGGGCACGCCCGCAACCAGGCTGACCACGAGCAGTTTACGGCCTATTTCCGAGCGCATGTGCCGGCCAGCATCGGGCGGGGCAGCGGGTTTTGGGAGAAGCTGTATTTTTACCAGGCCAATGTGTGGTATCATACTATCAACCAAGATTTTAAGTCGTGCTACCGCTATGCGCAAAAGTGGGTCGAGCTGTTTGAGAACCAGCCCGATTTGCAGGAAAGCCAGACGATGCTCTACATCAAGGGCCTGCACAACTTGCTGGCGGCGCTCTTTAATATGCAGTATTACAGCAAGTTCAGCGAGGTGCTGCGCAAGCTGGAAGACTTTGGGGCCAACCAAACGCGCCGCGCCACGCCCAACACCGAGATGCTGCTGTTTCAGTACATCTGGACCAACCGCATTAACGCCTGCTTTCTAGAGGCGCGCTTCACCGAGGGCGTCGAAATCATCCCCGAATTGTTGGAGCAGCTGGGCCAGTACAAGGCGCAGCTTGACCTGCACCGCACGCTGGTATTCTACTACAAAATCGCCTGCCTCTACTTCGGCAGCGGGCAGTATAAGCAGGCTATCAAGTACTTAAACCGCATCATCGACCACAAGGAATTGAGCCTGCGCGAAGACTTGCAGTGCTTTGCGCGCATTCTCAACCTGGTGGCGCACTTCGAGGCCGGCCAGGATGCCGAGCTGGAGTACCAGGTGCGCTCGGTGTACCAGTTTTTGGGCAAAATGAACGACCAGCAGCCCATGCAAGTGGCAGTGTTCCGGTTTCTCAGGCGCGTGGGCCACATCGAGCCCAGCCAGCTCCGCGAAGAGTTTATCAGCCTGAAAATCAAGCTGGAAGAGATTGCCGTGCAACCCTTCGAGCGCCGGCCTTTCCTATATTTCGACATCATCTCGTGGCTCGAAAGCAAAATTTCGGGCCGCTCGGTGCAGGACGTAATGCAGCAGAAGTTTCTGGGCATGAAGTAGCCAGTAGCGCGAAGCTCTGCTTCGTGCGCGAGCGCAGCGAGCAACTGGCGCATGGGCCAGGTGGCCCGGTGCCGCCTCTTGAGCCACAGATAACGCCGAAAGCTGAAAATGTTAAAAATGAACTAGTTAATGAGCTGGCAAAGGCTTTAGCGTAGCGTATTCTACCAGCGTAAAATGCAGAGCTTTCTGCCTGGGACGTAGCTCATGCAACAGGTAGTAGCGGTGGTTGAATCCCGTGAGTACCACCAGCCGCTTGTGAGGATAGCGAACCAGCCAGGCGGCAATATTGCGCGCCATTGCCCGGTTGCGGATGCCCCAGTAAGCTTCATTTATCTGGTAAAAAGCCCGAAACTCCGAAAGCGCGGGGTGAGCCGCCACTATTTTGCCAAGTAGCTGGTATTGAGCGTGCTGCCGATGGGCCGCCAGCGAGTCGGCAGCGGTGGTATTGAGCGAGTCGAGCGGTAGTTGAGCCAGCATATTCAGGTGGGTACTCAGGCTATCATACGTATGCAGGCTGCGAAGCTGCCAGGGGGCCAGTTGCTGGGTAGCGCGTAATTGGCGTAGCCGTTGCATGACCTCATCGGGCTTAGTCAGGATGCCGTATTGCCGGTGGTAAGCATTGCGGCGGTTCCACTCAAAGGGCTGCCATACCGTAGCTGGGTGCCAGCGCACATATTTTCGTATTGCCTGGCCCTCGTTTTCAGGGGCCGAGCCACCCAGGGCCACTTGCAAAGCTTGCGGCAAGCCTGGCGAGCGACGCAGCTGCGGTATATAGGCGCTATCTCTCTCAAAGAGAATGACATCTGGCTTTAGGATTTCCAGCGCCGCGTACAAGCTATCGGGTTTCAGGTTGGCGTGCGGTGCGTGCGTGGTGCCAAGTACCACCAACTGCGTGCCGCCCTGGTAGGCCGCTGTGGAACTGGGGGCGGGTTTCTCCATAAAACGACGCCAACTGATTAGCTGCGCGGTGGCTATGCCCGCAACACCAACTACCACAAGCAAGAAGAATCCCAGACCTAATCGAAGCCAATTGCGATGCATGCGGAGGATGTTCAAGATGAATGAGTTGATGAATTTGCCAAATGGTCGCTTGCGCTAAAAGGTGCTGACCAGCAGCAATAGTAAAAGTAAAAAATGCGGCTGAGCCCTCGAATGCGCCAACGACTGCGGCATTTGTGCTTAAGTTGCGTCTGTGCCTACGTTACCTGTTTCTGCTATTCATTGCCGGGCGCGGCGCTATGCGGCTTTGCTCTCGCTGGCCCTGCTCTCGCTTACCACCGCCTGCGGGCAAACCACCACCACGCCGCCCGCGCCCCCAGCCATTGTGGTAGATTCGGCCACCGGCAAAATCGACATGCCCTGGCTGCGCCAGCGCCTCGACAGCAGCGCCGCCCTGCGCCGCCAGCAGGTGGGCGTGGCTCTGGCCGATGCCGTTACCGGCGAGCCGCTGTTTGGCTACAACGAGGCGCGGTACTTTACCCCCGCCAGCACCATGAAGCTGCTGAGCCTGGCCGGCGGCCTGGCCCTGCTCGGCGACTCGCTGCCCAGCCTGCGCTACTTCTCGCGGGGCGATACGCTGTTCTTTCAGGGCACCGGCGACCCCACCTTTTTGCACGGCGACGTGCCCTCGCGGCGGGCCTACGCCTTTTTGGCCACCCGGCCCGAGAAAGTGCTGGCCTACTGCGAGATAGCCAGCGTGCCGGCCTACGGGCCGAGTTGGTCGTGGGACGATTTTGGCTACTACTTTCAGCCCGAGCGCACGGCGTTTCCGGTGTATGGCAACACGGTGCGCTTTTATGCGGCCGCGCCGCTGGTGCTGCGCGGTGGCGCGGGCGCGGCGGTGCGGGTGCTGCCGCAGCGGGTGCGGGTGTTTCCGCGCCAGTTTGCGCCGCTCACCGAGCGGGCCGCGGCCGATTTCAAGCTCTCGCCCGACCAGGACGACGAGATGCACGTGTACCGCGCCCCGCTCGACAACCGCTTTACCTACGTGCCCGGCCCCAAAAAGTGGATTGACGAGGTGCCTTACCGCACCAGCCGCCCGCTGCTGCTGCGCCTGCTCGGCGACACGCTGCGCCGCGCCATTGTGGGCACCGCCTGGCACCCGCGCCCGGCCCAGGATAGCATTCGCACCCTGCGCGGGCTGCGCGCCGACTCGCTCTACCGCCGCATGCTGCGCATGAGCGATAACTTCCTGGCCGAGCAGCTGCTGCTCATGGCCAGCAGCCGCGTGGGCTACCGCGACTCGCTGAGCAGCGGCCGCGCTATTCGCTACCTACTTAAGAACCAGCTGAAAGGCCTGCCCGACCGCCCCGACTGGGTCGATGGCTCGGGCCTGTCGCGCCTCAACCTGCTCACGCCGCGCACCCTCACGGCGCTGCTGGTGCGCCTGCACCAGCAGGTGCCCGAGGCGCGCCTGCTGAGTTTGCTGGCGGCCGGCGGGGGCCAGGGCACGCTGCGCAAGCGCTACTTCGAGCCCGGCCCGCCCAAGGTGACGTGGTTTTGGGGCAAAACCGGCACGCTCACGCACACCTGCAACCTGGCGGGCTACGTGCGCTGCAAAAGCGGCCGGCTGGTGGCCGTTACGTTTTTCAACAACGGCATTCCGGGCGACGACCAGCGCACCCGTAACAGCATGCAGTGGATATTGAGCGAAGTGCGGGATAGGTTATAAATTATTGATAATCCGTTTGTTATAAATAAACGGAAAGCCTGCTTGGCGTGCCGGCCTGGCTATTAGGCAAGTAGCCTGCTCAGTTGAAAAGCTCCCGCAAGCCATCCAGGAAGCCGCGCTTCTCGGCCGAAGGCTCCTTGCGTGTGGTGGGCGGCCCAGTGGTAGTTAGCAACCAACTGCTGGCCGCCGCTAAGCCGCTCTGCTGAAACGCCGCCCGGAGCAGCTCCTGAAACTCGTTCAGGGTGGTGGGCAGCTGTGTGGCATCCGTGATGTGGGCCGCATCGTCGGTAGTGCCTAGCAGGTAGCCGCGGTCGGTGGGTGGGCCGTACCGCCACCACTGCCACACGGCAGCCACATCTTCTTTGCCAAATAAGGGGGCCAGGTCACCGGCCAGCAGCCAGCGCAGGCGGCTCGGGTCGGTGCCATCGGCGCGGCATTCTTGGCGCAGTGCTTGCAGGGCCTGTTGCTGGGCGGTGGGGGTGAAGTCGGGGTGCCGCAACAGGTGCAGCAGGTCGAAAAGGTCTTTGAAGCGGGGGCGCACCAGCGTTTGGTGCAGCTTCCAGGCTACTTGCAGGGCCAGCGGCGTGGTGTGGGCTATCAAAAAGGTGTCGCCTTGCAGCGGGCGGTATTCCAGCAGTTGGCTGGGGAGGTCGATGGGTAGGTTGAATGAGATGTCAAGCCAGAGGCCGTTGACATGCTCCCCGTCTATCCAGCATTCCACATCCGTGCTCACGGTGGGAAAATCATCGCCCATGGCGTAGTCGATGGAGCGCCAAAAGGCGTTCTCCCGAAAGCTGCGAAACACGACCCCGTCGGGTAGGCGCAGCTCCGTGATTTTGGTTACCCACTCGTCAAATAAGGCGCGGGCAGTCGCTACGTCCGCAACCGGCTCTAGGTAAACCCAGTCCAAATCGTCGGCAACGCGGTCGGTTGGGTGCGCAAAATATTGCCGGGTTACGTAGCTGCCTTTGAGCATAAAAGGCTGGTCGAGCTCGGCGGCCCGGCGAATAAAGGCCTCGTAGGCCAATGCGTTGCGGCGCAGATGCGGGTTGTCAAGCATGGGTTGTCAGGGTAAAAGCCAGCCCGCATCCAGGGCCTGGTTGCTATCATAGAGGCAGCATTCCGATTCTTGCTTCAGCAAAGGCCATTGGGGTTGCAAAGCGGCCACTACCTGGGCCACGCGGGCCCGAAAGGTGGCCGCCGGGCCAAACTCGCGCAGCGTGACAAACCGGGTGGCCGACTCGCCCCGCAACGCATTGGCCGACAGGTGCGCCCCGTGCTGCTCACAAAGCGCCCGCAGCGCGGCCGGCGCGTGGTGGGGCACCTTGCCGTGCCACTCAAAGTAGGGCCCGAAGCCCGGCCCGGCCGCCGGCGTGGCCAGCTGCGGGTAGCGGGCGTCGGTTTCGATTTTAGTGCGCGTGGTGGGCAGCCCCTGCCGGCGCAGGTAGTCGGCATCGGCCGCCGCTAGGGCCAGCGCGGCAGCCAGGCAGGGGGCCTGCACCACTTTGCCCAGCATGGGCTGCGTGGGGCAGGCCCCGCGCGCCAGCTCAATTACCAGGGGCTTGGCTTGCAGCTGGCCGCACGCCGCCACAAACCCGGTCAGCCCGGCGGGGGTGAGCACGGCCGTAGTGAGGTGAATCTCAAATGGATACATAAGGGCTTCAAAGCTACGTTGTTTCCGGGGTGGGCCCTGTGCGTGCCCAGCTTCTACCTTAGCGGCTTTACCACCTATTCGAGCTTCTATGGCTACCCCCCGCCCGCGCCAGCTGCGCCGCGACAAAACGCTTTTTGACCTGGCCATGAACTCCATTCGGTTGCAGCTGGAAGAAGCCGACCGCCTGGCCCAACAGCCGCAGCTGCGCGAAGCCCCCGATGCCGAGCTGCAATTCATTCAGTACAGCATCGACCAGTGGGCGGGCTTGGGCACGGGCTACATCATGCGTAAGTTTCGGTGCTCGATGGCCCAGGCGCTGCAACTACTGGGCGAGTTGCAGAACGAGCTGAAAATGAGCGTTTCGGTGCCCGAGCTGCGGCGGGTGCCGTTTACCCATTCCCTGGCTTTATCGCCCGAATTAGCGGCTGCCCAGCAGCCAGCGGCGGCTGAGTAGCGCTGCCGGCTAGCTGCCCAGCCGGGCCAGGGCTTCTGGCGGGGTGAGGAAGGGCAGCGCGCCGGCCGCAAACCCTTTCGGGTCGCGGGTAACGATGGCTTCGATAGCGGGGGAAACCTGGGAAGTAGCTGCGAAATATTGCAAAGCATCCTCAAAATCGCTGAATGAGGAGCGTAGCGCGTCATGAACACTGCGCGAATCGACGGCAACGATAGTCACGAGGTCGGCCGTATCCAGCAGCAAATCCTGCGCTTTAGCCGACCCCACCACTTTGCGAAGTATGTAATGGGCTTGGCTAAAGGACAGACTGCTACAGTAGAGCACTAATTTCCGGTCTTCGGCTAGCTGAAATAATTCTGCTGCTGAAATAGCGAAAGGCGGGCGCCGCATTATAAAATCTAGCAGCACATTGGTATCCACGAAGAAGCGGCTCATACTCCGTAGCGCGCCTGCATGGCCTCGTCCAAAACTTTGCGGTAGTCAAAATCAGCAGGTACCTGCACCGCCCCAAATAGACGTTGGATGCGCGGTGACAAAGGCCGCGCAGGCGGCAGAGCGGTTGCCGCGGCCGGCTGCACGGCTGCTTTTAGCAACTCAGCCACCAGCGCATCCAGCTCCTGTCCATGCTGGCGGGCGTACGCCCGCGCGGCTTGCAAGAGGTTGTCATCGAGGTTGATGGTGAGCTGAGACATGGCGTGGAAGATAAAGGCAACGGGAAGATAACGGTAGCGGCTGCGAAGTAGTTTAGTGCTTGTAGCAGTTGCGTAGGCAGTGCACACCTGCCCGGTGCACTGCCTACGCAACTGCCCAACCGCCTAATACAGCACCCGAAACTTAATCGTGTGCTCCACTTCACGCAGGGCCTGAATCACTTCCTGGTCGTACTCGCGGTTGATGTCCGTGATTACGTAACCAATTAGCTCATTGGTCTTTAGGTATTGCCCCAGGATGTTGACGTGGTGCTGGGCCAGCACGTTGTTGATGTTGGCCAGCACGCCGGGCACGTTGGCGTGAATGTGAATGAGGCGGTGCGCCTGCTGCAACGGCAGCTGAATGTTGGGGAAGTTGACGCTCTGCTGGGTGTTGCCGGTGTTGATGTACTCCATAATGCGCTCGGGCACAAACTCGGCAATGTTGCGCTGGGCCTCGGCGGTGCTGCCGCCAATGTGGGGCGTGAGCAGCACGTTGGGCAGGCCGCGCAGCTCGTTTTCGAAGCTTTCGCTGTTCGTTTTAGGTTCGTGCGGAAACACATCCACGGCCGCGCCGCCGAGCTGGCCGCTGCGCAGGGCGGTGGCCAGGGCCGGCACATCCACCACGTGGCCGCGGGCGTTGTTGAGGAACAGGGCGCCCTTTTTCATGAGTGCAAATTCCTTGGTGCCAAAGAAATCCTGGTTGTCGGGGCGGCCGTCGATGTGCAGCGTCACTACGTCGGCCTGGGGCAGCATTTCCTCCAGCGTTTTGCACTTCACGGCGTTGCCGAGTTGCAGCTTTTCGGCCACGTCGTAGTACACCACCTTCATGCCCACGGCCTCGGCCACTACCGAGAGCTGCGAGCCGATGTTGCCGTAGCCAATGATACCCAGCGTCTTACCCCGAATCTCGAACGAGCCGCCGGCCGATTTATCCCACTCGCCGGCGTGCATCTTGGGGTTTTTCTCCGGAATGCGGCGGGCCAGCATAATGATTTCGCCCAGCGCCAGCTCCACCACCGAGCGCGTGTTGCTGAAGGGCGCGTTGAACACGGCCACGCCCTTGCGCATGGCCGCCGGCAGGTCAATCTGGTTGGTGCCGATGCAAAACGCGCCGATGCCGATGAGGCGGTTGGCGGCGTCGAGCACGCGCTGGGTCACCTGCGTTTTCGACCGGATGCCCAGGATGCTCACGCCTTCGATGCGGGCCATGAGCTCGTCCTCGTCGAGGCCGCCCTTCACTTCCTCTACCTGGTAGCCCTCGTGGCGAAATAGCTCGGCGGCGCGGGCGTCGGGGTTTTCAAGCAGCAGCACCTTGATGCGGTTTTTGGGGTAGCTCAGCGTCATGGGTAGTTTCAATTGGTATAAAAACTCGTCGAAAGTGGGCAGCACCTCGTCGGCGTGGGCCACCACGCTGGGGCGGCTCACGTTTTCGGTGTAGGCGTAGAAGCGCTTGGCCAGGCCGGCCTCCCGAATCTGGTAGTCGGTGTAGCCATCGCCGAGCACGTACACCGGGCCGTCGAGCTGCAAGTCGCGCAGCTGCTGAATCTTGCCGCCGTCGCGGCTCAGCACGTTGGCCGGGTCGCAGCCCGTAATGTTGCCCTCGGCGTCGAAGGTGAACGTGTTGGCCAGCACGTGGCTGGCCGCAATGCCGAACTCGGCCACCACGGGCTCAATAAACTCGCGGAAGCCGCTGCTGACCACGTAGATGCGGTCGGCGTGCTGCCGAAAAAAGTCGCCGTTGCGCCGGATGCTGGCGCTCACTTTGGTTTGCAGGTGGGCCACCAGCGGGGCCAGGTGCCGGCGGTTGGCCCCCAGCAGCGCCAGCCGCTTACTTAATGACTCCTGGAAGCCGATTTCGCCGGCCATGCCGCGGTCGGTGAGGGCTTTTATTTCCGCCACGCGCGCGGCGCGGTCGGGCTGGCCTTGCAGGGCAATGTCGGCGAGCTCATCGAGGCCTTCGACCTGCGTGAAGGTGGAGTCGAAGTCGAAAACGAGGTAGGGCAGGGGAGCGGCGTGGTCAGGCATGGGCGCAAAGATGGGGCGGGTAGTATCTTGAGTGACCTTGTTGGCTAGCGCGATTTTTTTAACGACGAGCCTAATTGAACCAGCTTGTGCTTACTGAGCGTGGGCCAGTGGGCCTCACTGTAGGAGTGCGAAGCAAACTGCGCAAGCGCCCGGTAGAACGGCATAAGCATTTCCTTGCTAGTACCAGTTACTTGAAATATTTGGGT
This sequence comes from Hymenobacter sp. H14-R3, assembly GCF_030063445.1. Lineage (GTDB taxonomy): Bacteria > Bacteroidota > Bacteroidia > Cytophagales > Hymenobacteraceae > Hymenobacter. Next base: position 75,838 of record NZ_JASITD010000015.1, read on the forward strand.
GAACGGGCGAGTGCGGGTTGGCCGCTCCGCAAGGGTCAATGTTATTTCTGCGGCTTGATTTTTAAAATCAAACCGGCACTCGGCAGGCTCTAAGTGCCAAAAAACCTGCGCGTTGCCTTCGGCCGAAACCACTGCCAGCGCCTCGCAAAGTGATTCCAGTGGGTTCACAGGTACATCGGCAGCATCGAGTACTAGTTCGAAGGTGCCGGCGCGAAACGTAATCGGGAGCCAGCCACGTGCTGGCTCCCCAAAATTTACGGTTATCATAAAAGAGTTAACGGGTGCGGATACGTCCCGCCACTGATACTACAGTAAAAATACGACTTTCAATAAATTAAACAATGTGGGTACATGAAATGTATGTACATTTGTAGCGCGCCAGCTAGTAAGTAGCTGAGCCCCTCCAACACTACCTGCATTTCACCGGCCCCGTGGCCACCCCCATTTTTACGATGAACATTCTCAACATCATTTCGAGCCCCCGCAAGGAGGCTTCGGCCAGCATTAAGCTCGCCGACGGCATCATCGACAAGCTGCAAGCGGCCCACCCCGGCAGCAGCGTAGTGGTGCGTGACCTGGCTACCAACCCCTTCCCCCACCTGGAGGAGGCCAAGCTGAATGCCCTCTTCACGCCGGCCGAAGCCCGCACACCCGAGCAGCACGCCGCCGCCAAGCACTCGGACGACGCCATCCGGGAGATTATGGATGCCGACGTTATCGTGATTGGCGCGCCGCTCTACAACTTCGGCATTCCCTCGACGCTGAAGGCCTGGATTGACCACATTGCCCGCGCCGGCATTACGTTCCAGTACACCGCCAACGGTCCCGAGGGCCTCGTTGCCGGCAAAAAAGTGTACGTGGCTATGGCCAGCGGCGGCATTTACTCCGAAGGCCCGTCGGCCGGCTACGACTTCGTAGCCCCTTACCTGAAAGCCGTACTGGGCTTCCTGGGCATGACCGACGTGACCGTGGTGCGGGCCGAAGGCCTGGCCATCCCCGGCGTGCAGGACAATGCCGTGCAGAAAGGCCTCGACAGTGTGACCATTGCCGCATAGTTGTTATAATTATTTTATAGTTAGCTAGTTATACTTATAAAAGCCTTCCGCCCAAAAGGGCTGCTACCAACTGGTAGCAGCCCCTTTGGGCGGAAGGCTTTTTGGCGGCTGCGCGGCCGGCTTACAGCGACTTTGCCTCGCGCCAGCTGAACTCGGGCTCGTAGCCCAGCACGCGACGCGCCTTTTCGATGGAGAGCAGGGTTTCGTGCTCGCCCAACTCTTTTTTCACCGGTACGCTGGGGAACGTCTTGGCCATCAGCTCAGTAGAGGAAGTCGTCATCACGGTGTCGGCGTTGGCGATGATGAAGGGGTGCATGCCAGTGGCCTCCCACTCGATGGCCTTGCGGATGGCCTGCGCGCCGTCGCGGGCGTCGATGTAGGCCCACATATTCCACTTGCGCTCCTCGGGGTCGTCGTTGTAGGCCGGGAATTTGGCGTAGTCGGCGGGTTGCATCACGTTCGAGAAGCGCAGGCCCACGAGCTTGAGGGCCGGGGTTTGGTAGCAGAACTGGCGGGCCATGTCCTCCATCAGCACCTTGGCCAGGGCGTAGGCGCTTTTGGCGCGCAGCGGGTAGTCTTCGTCCACGGGCGCGTAGGGCGCGTCGTTCTCAAAGGGCTCGCCCAGCGTGGTTTCGCTGCTGGCCCAGACAACGTTGTGAATGCCCAGCCGGCGGGCGGCCTCGAAGATGTTGTAGGTGCCCATGAGGTTGTTTTGAAACAAATGGGCATCGGGGTACTGGCGCGGGGTGGGGAAGGCCGCCAGGTGCACAATGGCATCGAAGGCCTGCGGGCCTACGCCCGCATGAATCTCAATGCCCTTGGAGGAGAGCGCATCCAGCGTCTGGCCAAAGTCGGACAAGTCGGCGATGATGTGCGGAATGCCTTTTTCGGGGGCCACGATATCGACCACGAACACGTCGTAGCCGTGGGCTTGCAGGTCGGCCACGCAGGCCTGGCCCAGCTTGCCGGTGCCGCCGGTTACGAGCACGCGCTTGGCAGCAGAGGGGGAAGTTGACATAAAGGAGCAGTTACGAATACGGGGCGGCCCGGGCCACCTGGCCCGCCGGCTGCGCCCCGTGCTTTCAGTACGGCAGAACGGGAGCTGCTGCCGAAACTGTTTCTATAACTAACTACTAGTAAGTCAATAAATTAGCCAATGGTTGAGGTTGATAGGAAAGCCGGCCGCACCCCGCGCCTAACCTGGCCGCCCAGCCGCCCGCTAAAACCGGAAACCGGCCGAGATGTAGGGGTACGCGCCTTCCTCCGAAAAGCCCACCACGGCCTGCACCAGCAGCAGCTGGGCGGGCAAAAAGTAGAGGCCGCCGCCGTAGCCGTTGTGCCACTTCTGCGACTGCTCCTCGGGCGACCACACCCGGCCAATGTCGTGAAAAGCCACCACGCCCAGCGTGCCCGGCAGCAGGTAGGACGTAAAGTCGAGCAGCTTCAGACGCAGCTCTAAGTTGTTGAAGGCCATGCTTTTACCCGTGAAGCGCCAGCGGTAGTAGCCGCGCAGGTTTTGGGCCCCGCCCAGCTTGAGCTGCTGAAAGTAGGTGGCATCGCCCAGCGTGGTGCCGCCGCCGGTGCGGTTGGCAAGCACGAGGCTGGAGTCGCGCAGAGGGTTGGCGTAGAAGGTAAATTCGGTGAGGGCCTGCCCGAAGGTGTGGCGGTCGGCATCGAGGCGGTGGAGGCCGGTGACGGTGGTGGCCCAGTACACGCCGCGGTGCGATACCAGCTCCTTGTCGCGGGTGTCGAGGGTGGCGCTGGCCACCAGGCCGGCGTAGGCCTGGCGGCTGAATACGGCCTCCGCGGGGTGCTGCTGGGCGTAGAGGCCCAGGTAGCGCTGCTCGTTTTTCTCGTCGGAGGCGGTGTAGTACTGGGCCACCCCGCCGGCGCTCACCCGCCACTGCTGGTAGGTGTGGGCCAGGCGCACGTCGGCGCTCAGCAGGTTGTACACGCCCCGGTAGTAGCGAATGCGCCGGGCGCCGGAGTTGGCAAACTCGGTTTGGTTGCCCACCCCGAAGAAGTTGTTGTTATAGTTAGGGCCTTTCGATAATACATTGACCAGTAAATCATTGCCCGCCAAGGCGCGCTTAAAGTCGCCGGTGTAGTTGAGCAGCAGCGAGTTGTTGCCAAAGCCATAGTTCACCAGTAGGCTCTGGCGGGCGGCGTAGGGCTCTTTGCGGAAGCCCTGCTTGACATAGATGAAATTGCCAATGAGCTGAAAGCCATAGTCGCGGCTGTAGCCGGCCAGCAGCAGCGGTTGCAGGTAGCTGTAGCGGAAGCTGGTTTTGTTGAGCTGGTTAACGGTGGTATCGCGGGAGGTGCGCAGGCGCGCCTGGCGGGCGGCGGGCAGCTGGTTGGGCTCATCCGAGCGGTCATACACCGTGAGCTTGCGGCGCGGCGCCACCTCGGGGGCTACGGTGAAGGTATCGTTGCCATCGCCCCCAATCAGGCGCACCCGAATGGCCGAACGCGCCGCACCCGCTACCGTAAAGCTATCGGCCCCACCCAGCCCGTAGAGGCGCAGCTCGTCGGTGTCGGCCGGGTCGAAGGTGCGCTGGTAGCGCACGTCGCCCGCGCTGCCATCCTTTTTGCGCTTGCTGATGGTGACCTCGATGCGCCCCCCGGGCTGGTGCACCACGGCCACATCCTCGCGCTTATCGGAGGCCGGGATGTCCACCGTTTTGGCCAGAAAGCGGTAGTATTTCAGGGCCTGCGGGCCCAGGCAATCGCGGCGGGCGCGCAGGTTGTGGGCCAGCTCGGGGCCGCTAAGCTGGTAGATGTTGCGCGGCATGCGGGCCAGCGCGCGGGCCAGGAGGCTGTCGGGCAGGTGCTGCTGCACGTAGGCAATCTGGGTGCGCCAGTCGGCCTCGCTCAGCTCGTTGAGGAAGTAGCGGTCAAAGTACCGCGCCTTGGTGTTCCAGCGGTTGATGGACCGGATGCGGGGGCCGTAGCCCTGCACGTTGGCCATGAGCAAGTGGCGCGACAAAACCCACGGAAAAAGGCCCGACGGCTTGTAAAACACGTGGTCGCGGTCGCGCGGCACGGGCTCATACAGGCTGCCCTTGGGGCCCTTGGTACGCTCCCAGCGCCACTGGTCCTCGTGGCGGTCGTAGTCGCCGAGCAGCATGTCGAGCAGGCGGGCGCGCAGCACGGTTGCCTGGTTCACGCGGTTGTCGTTGTCCTTCTGGAGCCGGTTCTGGGCCTTCTCCGTGTTGTCGGTTTTGTCGGCGTCCAGCGGCTCGCGCTCCTCAAACAGAAACACCTGGTTGGCAAAGTCCTGGCGGTACTCGCCCAGCGCGGGGTCGTCGGGCACGTACACCACCTGGGGGTTGGCGTGCGGAATGCCCAGCGCCTGGGCCAGCGGCGGCACGGCCAGCGCGGCGTAGGGGTGCGAGGTCGACACCTGGTCCTGCAAAATATCCTTGGCGATGGTGGGCCGCAGGGCAAGCGGCAGGCCCCGCTCGGGGTACTTCTGAATGGTGCGCAGCACCCACTGCTGGCCGCTGGCATCCTGCATACGCAGCGACTTGGTTTGCAGGCCGCCGCCGCGCTGCACAATGGTGAGCCCGCCCTTTTCGGTGGCCAGGCGAAACACCGGCAGCCTGACCGGGGCCGCCCACAGCGCCCGGTAGCTCTCGCCAAACAAGCGCCGGTGCACCTTCGATACCTCATTGTAGGTGGGCTCAATGGCCACCGTAATGCTGTCGGCGGAGGCCGCTGTTTGGGCTACGGCCTGGGTAGCAATCAGGAGTAAAGCAGCTAGTAGAACGCGCGGTGAAAAAAAAGCATAAGGCGTAATAAAAAACATAAGCACAAGTAAGAGGCACATAAAGCCAGTTTAGCGGGCTAGTAAACAGGGGGGAGGATAGCGTAGGCCGCGCCGGCCAGGGAGCTGGTCTGAGGGCATTATGAAGGAATTCTGTAGCAAAAATAAGCGCTGCCATTCGCTCGCCGGGCTGCTAAAGCCTCCTGCTGCCTAATCCGGCCTCTCTCCCCGGCTTACCTTTGCCAGTTGATTCCTAGTGCTTTTGCCCTTCTTATGAAAAACCTGCTGCTCGCCGCTATTGCGCTGCTGCTCACGGCGGCCACCCCGGCCACTGCCCCGGTTGCACCGCGTAGCCGCGCGTTTCAATTATTGTGCCGGGCCACGGTGCCCGTGCCCGCCACCGGCACCAAAACGGTGGAGCTGTGGATGCCCGTGCCCCACTCCGATAAGAGCCAGGACGTGCGCGACCTCCACGTAGAGGCCGGCGCGCCCTACACCGTCGAAACTGACCAGTACGGCAACCAGGTGCTGCACCTCAAGCCGGCCGCCGTGCCCACGGTGCCGCTGGTGGTCACGCTCACGGCCCGCATCACGCGCCGCGAGCACCTCAACCTACGCGCCACCGACGACCACGCCCCCGCCGAAACCGAAGCCCGCGACCCCAACCTGGCCCGCTGGCTGGCCCCCGACCGCCTCGTGCCCCTCGATTTCAAAATAAAGGCCCAGGCCCAGGAAGTGGTGAACAAGGCCGGGGCCAAAACCGACCTGCAAAAGGCCCGTGCCATCTACGAGCACGTGGTGAGCACCGTGACCTACGACAAAACCGGCCAGGGCTGGGGCCGCGGCGATATCTACTACGCCTGCGATGCGCGGCGTGGTAACTGCACTGATTTTCACGCCATTGTGATTGGCTATTGCCGGGCGCTGGGCATTCCGGCGCGCTTCAGCATTGGGCTGCCGCTGCCCACCGAGCGCGGCAAGGGCGAAATAAAGGGCTACCACTGCTGGGCCGAATTCTTCACCAAGCAAACCGGCTGGGTGCCCGTCGATGCCTCCGAGGCCGCCAAAAACCCCGATAAGCGCAACTACTTCTTCGGCGCGCACGACGAAAACCGCGTCGAGTTCACCCGCGGCCGCGACCTCACCCTCACGCCCAAGCAGGCCGGCCCGCCCCTCAACTACTTCGTGTATCCCTACGCCGAGGCCGACGGCCAGCCGCTGGAAGTGGCGCGCACCTACACCTTCGAGGACGTAACCGCGAAGTAGGCCCGGCCCGGCCACGCGAGGGTTTAGGGCGATTTCGGAGTTGGTGAATAGTAGCGCGGACTTTCAGTCCGCGAGTAAACGGGCTATTTTACTCACGGACTGAAAGTCCGCGCTACTTCTGCCGCTGTATACCAACTCCGAAACTGCTCTAACCCGCTCGCCCGCTAAAAAAGGGTCTTTTGCATAAGTTTCAAACGCATAGAAAGAGGCCGCCCTGGTTGGGGCGGCCTCTTTGGTAGTGGGCTGGCTGCGCGGTTACGCGGCGTTGGTGGGCGCTTGCAGCTCGGCCACGTCGGCGGCACTCAGCCGCACGTCCATGGCCTTGGTCAGCTCCTGCACCTGCTCGGGGCTGGTGCCGCTGGCGATGGGGGCCGTGATGCCGGGCGCCTGCATGAGCCAGGCCAGCGCTACCTGCGCCTGGTTCACGCCGTGGCGGTCGGCCACGGCGTCGAGGGCTTTTAGAATCTGGAAGCCTTTGTTGTTCAGATACTTCTTACCAATGCCGTCGCCGCGCTGGCTTTTCTTGAGGTCGGCTTCGCTGCGGTACTTGCCGGTGAGAAAGCCCGAGGCCAGCCCGAAATACGGAATTACGCCAATGCCGCTGGCCTGCACAATGGGCAGGTCGTCGTGCTCAAAGGTTTCGTGCGCGTAGAGGTTATACTCGGGCTGGAGGCTTTCGTAACGCGGCAGGCCGTTTTTGCCGCCCGCGTCGAGGGCCGCTTGCAGGCGGGCGGGCTTGAAGTTGCTGGCCCCGATGGCCCGGATTTTTCCTTCCTTCAGCAGCTCGGCGTAGGCTTCGAGCGGCTCGGTTACGGGCAGGCTTTCGTCGTCCTGGTGGCTCTGGTAAAGGTCAATATAGTCGGTTTGGAGGCGGCGTAAGGAGTCCTCAATAGCCTGCTTGATGCGGGCTTTCGAGAGGCCTTTTTTATCGGGGCCCAGTTCCATGCCCACTTTGCTGAAAATCAGCACATCGTCGCGGCGGCCGCGCTGGGCCAGCCACTTGCCCAGTACGGTTTCCGACTGCCCGCCGCCTTCGTGGCCGGGCACCCAGGCCGAGTACACGTCGGCGGTGTCAATGGCGTTGCCGCCGCCCGCCACAAAGGCATCGAGCACGGCAAAGGAAGTCTTTTCGTCGGCCGTCCAGCCAAATACGTTGCCGCCCAGCACGAGCGGGGCGATGTGCAGGCCCGAGTGGCCGAGTTCACGGTGAGCAGTCATTATCTTATGGAAAAGGAGGAGTTGGAAAGGGCCGCCGCGCACGGCGGCCGCGGTAGTGTATAACTCCCCGGCGCGGTTTGGGTTGCCTCCTGGGGCGGGTGGCCGCCCGCCGGTGCGCGGGCTGGCGAGTAGCTACTTGACGCTTTTATCGTGCCTGGCCGCGGCAAAAACGTATGGTTCTTAACGGGGTACGTCGTTCTACCCCGCCCGGCGTTGCCACGGGTTGGCCGGCCGCATCCAGGCCATCGTTTTTGCACTGCCCTATGAGTGAGGCTTTTCGCGCGTTTCGCAGCCGCAATTTCTGCTTGTTTTTTGCCGGGCAGTCTTTGTCGCTGCTGGGCACCTGGATGCAGAAAACGGCGGTGAGCTGGGTGGTCTATGCCCAAACGCAGTCCAAGTTTATGCTGGGCGTGAGCGTGTTTGCTACGCTCTTCCCGTCGGCCGTGTTTTCGCTGCTGGGGGGCGTCGTGTCCGACCGCTACTCGCGCTACCGGGTGCTGCTGGCCACGCAGGTGCTCTCGATGGTGCAGGCCGTGCTGCTGACGCTGGCCGTGGTGTGGCAGCACGATGGGGTGGTGGCCATCATTGCCCTGAGCGCGGTGCTGGGCATCATCAACGCCTTCGACGTGCCGGCCCGGCAGTCGCTGGTCTACGACCTGGTGGACGATAAGGAGGACGTGCCCAACGCGGTGGCCCTCAACTCAACCATGCTCAACCTGAGCAAGCTGCTGGGGCCGGCCGTGGCGGGCCTGGCCATCGAGCGGCTGGGGGCGGCCGCCTGCTTCGGGCTGAATGCGGTTAGCTTCGTGGCCGTTATCGGGTCGCTGCTGGCGCTGCGGCTGCCCGCCTACGTAGCCAAGCCGCGCACCCAGGCCCTGCTGGCCGAGCTGGCCGACGGCTTCCGCTACGTGCGCGATACGCCCGATATCCGCTTCATTATCAGCACGCTGGGCCTGATGGCGCTGCTGGTGCTACCCTTCACCGCCCTCATGCCGGTGTATGCGAAGGATATCTTTCGGGGCACCGCCACCACCTTCGGCGTGCTCGACGGCGCCATTGGGCTGGGCGGCCTGGGGGCGGCGCTCTACCTGACGTCGCTGCCGCCGAGCGCCGATTTGCATAAGGTAATGACCGTCAACACATTTGTGCTGGGCGCGGGGCTGCTGCTGTTTGCCTACACGCCGTGGTACTGGCTGGCGCTGGCCTTCCTGGTGGGGGGCGCCTTTGGTATGATGGCCCAGATTACCCTCAACGTGACGCTGCTGCAAACCACGGTGCTGCCGGCCATGCGCGGTCGCGTCATCAGCCTCTACGTGCTGGTGTACACCACCGCGCTGCCGCTGGGCAGCCTGGTGGTGGGGGCGGCCGCCGGGCGCTTCGGCGTGCGGGCCACCGTGCTGGCCGAGGGCGTGCTGGCCTTGCTCATCGGCCTGCTCTACCTGCGCCATTTGCGCCAGATGCCGGCGGCTTCCGGGTTGGAATTAAAAATGAAGAATTAAAAGTAAGCCCGGTCTTCATGTTCAATTTCCCTAAAACCCGCGTTCCTACTCCGTCAGCACCAGCAGCAGGCCTTGCAGCTCCTGGTTAAGCAGGCGCACCGCCGATTGCAGCTCGTTGAGCATGTTGGCGCGCACCGTGAGCTGGTTGGCCGAGTACCGGCCGCCGGGGCCAAACAGCAAGCCGGCCAGCGCTTTACCCTTGGGAGAATCGGGCTGGTCGAGTTGGCCGTAGTGCGTCCAGCGCTAGCGCGTGTTGTGGGCCAGCGCCGTTTGGCCCTGGTTGCTGAAGGCCGGCTCGGTGAGCAAGTACCACACGCTGGGCGGAAACACGGCGGAGGTCGGCTGCTCGCCCCACACCTCGGCCAGCAGGTTGCGCGGATGGTCAAACTCGGCGGTGTGGCCGCCCGTGAGCGTGAGCAGGCCCAGCCCCGCCGCCAGCAGCCCGCCCCCGATGCCAAAGGCATACTGGCCTGGCGTACTGCCGATAACCGTAGTGCCGATGCCGCTGGCCGCCCCCACGCTGATAGACAGTACGTTGAGCTGTTGGATGCGGCGGTCGTCCTGCTCTTTGAGGTAGCCCGCCACCTGGTCGGCGCGCTCGCCCTCGCAGTCGAGCTCGGCGGCTACGCTGGCCACGGTGGTGCTCACCAGCGCCACCTGCGCCAGTAGTTGTTGGCGCTGGCGCAGCACGGCTACCTCGGGGCCCGGGCCGGGCTGCTGGCGGGCCTGGGCCTCCAGGGCCAGCAGGGTTTGCAGCGCGGGCAAAATGCCGGCCGCGTTGGCCGTGAGCAGGTTGCGGCGCGGGTAGCGCGCCAGCAGCGCCGGTGTGAGGGCCGCCTCAAAGTCGGCCTTGGGCGTGTAGGCCGGGTTGTAGCGGTAGGGTAGGGGCGGGTCGCAGTAGCCGGCCGCCGCCAGCAGGCGTGGGGCCGGCCGGCTGCCAGCGCAGCCAGCCAGGGCCAGCAGTACTAAAAAACCAACGGAGCCTTTGCGCATAGATTACCCTTCGTAAAGCTCCAGCGGCAGGCCGTCGGGGTCGCTGAAAAAGGTGAAGCGCCGGCCCGTAAACTCGTCAGTGCGAATGGGTTCGCACGCTACCCGCTGCGCTTCGAGGTGCCGGATGGCCGCCGCCACGTCGGGCACCGCAAAGGCCAGGTGGCGCAGGCCCGCCGCCTCGGGCCGGCTGGCGCGGGGCGGCGGGCTGGGGAAGGAAAATAGCTCGATAACGTACTGGTTGCCAATGGCCAGGTCGAGCTTGTAGGATGCGCGCTCGGCGCGGTGCACCTCCCGAATGATTTCCAGCCCCAGCACCTCGGTATAAAACGCCTTCGAGGCGGCGTAGTCGGTACAGATAATGGCGATGTGGTGCACGCCCAGCAGAGAAATAGCCATGACGCGAATGTAGCGCAAGCTTTACGCTACGTTACTCGGCTACCCAGCGGGTTTTGGCCTGCACGGGGCCGCGCTTGCCTGCCGAGCCCGGCGTGCGCACGTAGCCCAGGTTGAAGAAGCCCAGCAACTTATCCTCCGGCCCGAGGCCAAAAAACGCCTTGGCCGCCTCGGTGTACGTGACGCCGCCGCTGCTCCAGAAGCCGCCCAGGCCGTAGGCGTGGGCCGAGAGCGCCAGGTTTTGCACGGCGCAGGCCACGGCTTCCACTTCTTCGATTTCGGGCGGGCCGCCGGGGCTGCGCGCCATGCCCAGGGCGATGATGTGCGAGCACTGCGGCGGCAGGGCACGCAGCTTCTCGTACTTGCTTTCGTTGAACTTGAAGCCGGCGGTTTCTTTATACAGAGTAGCTTGAAAATCAGCCAGCTTGTGCAGGCCCGCGCCCGTAAACACCGTGAAGCGCCAGGGCTCGGTGCGCTTGTGGGTGGGGGCCCAGTTGGCGTTTTCAAGCAGCTGCCAGATAATGTCGTCGGGGATGATTTTGCCGGGCTCAAACTGCGGCACAAACACGCTGCGGCGGGTGCGAATAAGCTCGTTGAATTGCTGGGGGTCGAGGGGCATGGAAAGGAATGTAAAGCGGCGTGGCACGCCTTTTTGGCGGGAGGTAGCACCCGGGCGCGGAAGTAGTGCCCGGGCCTGTAAAACGGCGTGCCACGCCGTTTTACAGGCCATGCGCCCACGCTACAACCACCAAAACGCAATTTATTCACCCAACCTTTGGCATAGCTGCCTATTTTTGGTGAAAACGCCCATCCTTTTTTCATGAATAAATTCTCTCTTGCCACGCTGCTGGCGGGTGCGGGCCTGCTGCTGGCCAGCGCCGCCCAGGCCCAGCCCAACGCCCCGCAGCCCCCGGCCAACCTGCCGCCCTACAACGCCCGGGCCCTGTTCAACCCCGACTACCTCAACCAGGTGGGGCCGGCCACCCGCACGGCCGGCGGCAAGCCCGGCGCCACCTACTGGCAAAACGCGGCCGACTACCAGATTGCCGCCTCGCTCGATGATAAGGCCGCCCGGGTAACGTCCAACGTAACCATAACTTACACCAACAACAGCCCCGATGAGCTGCCCTTCGTGTGGCTGCAGCTCGACCAAAACCTGTTTCGGGCCGACTCGCGCGGGGCGGCGGCCACGCCGCTGGCGGGCAGCCGCTTCGGCAACGGGGCGCGCGGCTTCCTGGGCGGCGACTCGCTGCAAACCGTGACGATTGAGCTGCACGGTAAGAAGCTGAAAGCCGCTTACCGCGTGTACGATACGCGGATGCAGATTATTCTGCCCGAGCCGATGAAGCCCAAGGGCGACAAGCTCAAAATCAGCGTTGCCTACGCCTTCAACATCCCCGAGTACGGGGCCGACCGCCTGGGCCGCCTCAAAACCCAGAACGGCGAAATATTCGAGGTGGCGCAGTGGTACCCGCGCATGGCCGTGTACGACGACGTGGAGGGCTGGAACACGCTGCCCTACATGTCGGCCGAGTTTTACCTCGACTACGGCAACTTCGACTACACCATCAATGTGCCTGCCAACTTCATCGTGGGTGGCTCGGGCGAGCTGGTGAATGGGGCCGAAGTGCTCACGGCCAGCCAGCAAAAGCGCCTGGCGCAGGCCGCCGGCTCCAACCAAACCGTGCTCGTGCGCACGCCCGCCGAGGTGACGCAGGCCAGCTCGCGCCCGGCCGGCCGCAACGGCCGCCTCACCTGGCACTTCAAGTGCCAGCAGGCCCGCGACGTGGCCTGGGCCGCCTCGGCCGCCTTCGTCTGGGACGCCGCCAAGATGAACCTGCCCAGCGGCCGCAAGTCGCTGGCCATGTCGCTCTATCCCACGGAGTCGGCCCAGGATACGGCCTGGAACCGCAGCACCGAGTACGTGAAAAAGAGCATCGAATTCAACTCCAAGCAGTGGTATGAGTACAGCTACCCGGTGGCCACCAACGTGGCCGGCGTAGTGGGTGGCATGGAGTACCCGGGCATCGTGTTTTGCGGCGCCAAGGCCAAAAAAGGTGGCCTCTGGGGCGTGGCCGACCACGAGTTTGGCCACAACTGGTTTCCGATGATTGTGGGCTCCAACGAGCGCAAATACCCGTGGATGGACGAGGGATTCAATACCTTCATCAATATTCTGGCTACCAAGGACTTTAATAATGGGGAGTACAAGGCGCTGGCCGATGTGGAGGGCCGCATGGCACCCGGCGTGGTGCGGGCCATGCAGGACCCCAACGCCGACGTGCTCTACACCGTGCCCGACGTGACGCAGGCCCGCAACCTGGGCTTCGCGGCGTATTCTAAAGCCGGCTACGGCCTGTATTTACTGCGCGAGGAAATTCTGGGCCCCGAGCGCTTCGACTACGCTTTCCGCAGCTACATCAAGCGCTGGGCCTTTAAGCACCCCACCCCGCGCGACTTCTTCCGCACCATGAACGAGGTGGGCGGCGAAGACCTGACGTGGTTCTGGCACCAGTGGTTTTTCGAGAACTGGCTGCTCGACCAGGCCGTGAACAGCGTGGCCTACGTGAACCAGGACGCCAGCAAGGGCGCGCTCATCACCATCGAAAACAAGGGCCAGGCCGCCATGCCCGTGACCGCCGAAATCACGGAAAGCAACGGCCAGAAAACTACCGTGCACCTGCCCGTCGAAATCTGGCAGCGCGGCGGCACCTGGACGTTCCGGGCCGCCACCAGCTCACCGCTCACCACGGTCGTGCTGAACCCCACCAACATCTTGCCCGACGTGAACCGCTCCAACAACACCTGGCGGGCCATGAAGCTGCCGGAGTAGGGTAAACTGCCTTCTAGTGAACATCGAAAGGGCCCTTCATAGCAATGTGAAGGGCCCTTTTGGCTTTTGGTTGTATAATCGCGACTGCTAGGTAGTTGGTGGTAAAAAGAGGAGGCGCGTCGGTGGATTAGAAAACCTGGTCCATGCTTTATACAGCAAATAGCAAACAGCTAAGCCCCCAGCGGCCAGCACTCCTTTATCGCCCAGCGCGCCTACCGCACTATTAAATAATTCCTGTTTGCCGCTGGTAGTTCTCGCAACGGTACCGTTCGCAATTTTCAAGGCTTCGAAATAGCAAAAAGCGGTAAACGCAAGTGTTGCTACTATGCCAATCAAGTAGTTACCAATTGATTTCAACGGCGTTAATTTCACTTCCTGCCTGGTAAAATATTGCTCCTTTTGTAAGAAGGAGAAGAATACGGGGTAAGCACTTGCGTCATCAAATGAAAACTCACAGTAAGTTGGAATACCTAACGCTGCTTTGTGTTTAATCACGATATCTGCGTCGTCATCGTCTTTTCGTATTGACTTGATAGCGCTGTATTTGACTTCTACTTTAGTAGCCAACGACAGTTTTTTATCCCAGGCAGTCTGAAACTCCTCAGCGGAGCTAAAGTCTTGGCTGGAAATCATCAGCGACGTTTCACCAATGAGTAGCGACGCTATTTTATTGCCAGTAATTTCGAATACTCGTTTCAGCATAGTAAGAACTATAAAGTGATTGTAGCTTGGCTACTTACGGCAATGATACTACCCTGTGCCCAGTAAGCTATCGTTTCGGAGGAAAGCTGCTTCACCAGCACCCCCGCAACAGTGAACACATAAGTGCGATGCCCACCTTTTGCGCGCTATTGCCGCTCCAATACCTGCCCGGCCGCCCGCTGGCCCGCCTCTATGGCCCCATCGAGCCGGCCCCACTCGCTACTGGACGTTTCGGCCCCGGCCCAGTGTAAGGTATTGTGCCACAGCGACTGGCGCAGCACTGTGGGCCCTTGCAGCGGCACTTGCTGGGGCGGGTGCTCGTCGCCGGGGGCGCTGGTGTGGGGCTGCTGCGTCCAGTCCAGCTCGTGGTAGGCCAGGGGCGTGAGGGCGGCGGGGCCAAACAGCCGCGCCAGCTGGGCCAGCACCGCCGCCCGGCGGGCGGCCGGCGCGGCCGCCCGCAGTGGGTCCGCGGCAAAAAAACCGAACAACGCCCCCGGCCGGCCGCTCGCGGGCGAGGCATCGTGGATTTCGCCCAGCGGCCCCAGCTGGCTCACGGCGTAGCCCGACCAGCCCTGCGCCCGCCAAAACGGCGTTTCGTACACCACTACGCTCTTCATGGCGTGGCTCATCCAGGTGGGGGTGGCTAATTGCGCTTGCCGCACCGGCGCGGGCAACGTCGGCTCGAAGCCGATGCGGTGCGCCACCAGGCGCGGGGGTAGGGCCAGCACCACGGCCGGGGCCACGAGCGTGTGCGCCTGGCCCGCCTGCTCCACCGTAAGGATAATGCCTTGCAAGTCAGGTAGTTGGCGCAGATGCGTTACCTGGGTGTTCAGGCGCAGGCTGCCGGTGGGCAGTTGCGCGGCCAGCGTGCGGCACAGGGTAGCGGCTCCGCCGGCCAGCCGCAGGTAGCCCGCCGAGCCGGCGGGGTGGGGCAGGCGGTGCACGCCCTGCGGCGTTTCGTAGGCGGTGGCCCCGGTGCTGGGCTGCGTGAAAGGTGTCACGTTGAGCTGGGCCAGCAGGCGCGTGAGGTAGGGGTGGTGGGCCCAGCCCCAGGTGGCCCCCAGGTCGAGCCACTCGGCCTCGGGGCTGCCGGGCAGGGCGGGCACGGCCAGGGTGCGGCCACCCACGCGGTCGCGGGCCTCCAGCACCAGCACCGGCCGGCCCGCCGCGTGCAGCGCCTGCGCTGCTACGAGGCCCGATAGGCCCGCCCCCACAATGACAACCGGCGCAGTAGCCGGCGGGGTAATAAGAAAGTCAGCAGCCATTAAAGTAGTGAGCTGCTAGTGTTTAGCTAGCAGCTTTCGTTTTGATTAACAAGGAGTTATCAGCAATGGGGCGTTAGGTTAATTCCGCCTGGCTGCTACTGCTCCCAAAAAGCGGCCTGCCGTAGCCCGGCCGCCGGCTAGTGAAACCACCCGCCCAGCCCTGGGTTTTGGCCCGCATCGGGCCGGAGGAGTTAGAAGTCAGGAGCGCATCAGTTTTCAAGAAGCACCCGCCGCAAGCAGCTACTCAATGCGTCACGGTTTTGGAGAAAAGCTGCATTACCAGCACGCCAAGCACGATGAGGGCGATGCCCGCCAGCGCCGGCAAATCGAGCCGCTGCTTGAAGTAGAAAAAGCCGATGAGCGTGACCAGCACAATGCCCACGCCGCCCCAAATGGCGTAGGCCACTCCCACCGGAATGGCCTTGAGCGAGAAGCTGAAAAAGTAGAACGCTAGCCCATAGCCAGCCACGGTTATCAGGCTGGGTATCAGCTTAGAAAATTGATTGGAGGCCGTGAGCGCCGTGGTGCCAATTACCTCACTGATAATGGCCAGGAACAGAAATAGATAAGGCATAAGGATGGAGGAGGGTGTAGCGTGGACGCTGCGAGTCCGCGCGTGAGCGGAGCGAACAACTGGTGCTTGAGCAATTTGGAGGAAGTAACTTAGGAACAGCCCAACGACCACTAGCGCCAGATGCTCGCTACGCTCACGCGCAGACTCGCAGCGTCCACGCTACCAACGCCTTAGTCGCGGGTGCGCAGCACGCGCCAGCCGTGGGCGGGCACCTGCCGCGCCTTGGCCTGCGCCAGGGTCAGGGCCTCGCCGCTGAACACGTCGAACAAGCCTTTTTGGGGCGATACCAGCATTTTTTGCCCTGGCAGCTCCAGCGGCTCGGCGGTGGCATTTATCACCACGATTACCGCCGAGCCGTTTTTCTCGCGCACAAAACCGTAGAGGCCATCCGGCGTGGTGAGGCGCTGGAAGTTGCTGGCCGCATCGCCGTTGCGCAGCGCGGGGTGGCGCTTTTTGAGCTGCAACAGCTTGGTGTAGAAGTCTTGCAGCGGCAGCGCGGCCCAGTCAATCGGGTCGCGGTCGAAGAAGGCGAGGCGGCGGTTGAGGCCGGCTTCCTGGCCGCTGTAGAGCATGGGCATGCCCGGCAGCAGGGCCGTGAGCACGGCGAAGGGCTGGGTCAGCGGGCCGAGGCGCTCCGTTTCGGTGCCGTCCCAGCTGTTCACGTCGTGGTTGCTGGTGAAGTGCATGAGGTACACGCTGGGCGGGTACTTCGCGCGCTCGGCGGCCAGGTAGGTGTCGATGTCGGCCAGGGCGGCCTGGCCTTCGGCAATGCGGTCGAGCAGGTAGTGCAGGCGCAGGCCAAAGCTCATGTCGAACGCCTTTTCGAGCAGGTGCGTGTCGGCGTTGAACTCCTCCCAGGTGAGGCCGCCCGAGGGGTACAGCTCATCCCATTCGGCCAGCATAAACACGGGCTTTATCGCCTCCAGCGCCGGCCGGGCTTCGTCCCAGAAGTCGGTGGGCACCAGGCCGGCCACGTCGCAGCGGTAGCCGTCGATGTCGGCCTCGCGCACCCAGTAGCGGAGGGCTTCCAGCATGTAGGCGCGCAGCTCGGGGTTGGTGTAGTCGAGGGCCACCACGTCGGTCCAGTCGGCCACGGGGGGCACCAGCTGGCCCTGGGCATCGTACTGGTACCAGGCGGGGTGCTGGGTAATGAGGGCGTTGTCGCGGCTGGTGTGGTTGGCCACCCAATCGAGCAACACCTTGAGGCCCAGCTCGTGGGCGGTTTGCACGAGGTGACGCAGGTCGTCGAGCGTGCCAAACTCCTCATTCACCGCGAAGTAGTCCTGCACGGCGTAGGGCGAGCCTAGCGAGCCCTTGCGGCCCACCGTGCCGATGGGGTGCACGGGCATCAGCCACACGATGACGACGCCCATTTTGGCCAGGCGCGGCAGGTGCGCCTCAAACGCCCGGAAGGTGCCCTCGGGCGTGTAGTTGCGCACATTTACCTCGTAAATAGTGGCGTTGGCGGCCCACTCGGGGTGGCGCACGGTAAACTGGTCAGACATAGGGGAATGTAGAATGTAGCGCGAAGCGGAAGCTTCACGCTACTAGGAATACGGTATTACGGCTTCTGGGTGCTGAGCACGCGCCAGCCGTGGGCGGACACGGTTACCAGCGTATCGGTTACGGGCGCGCCCACGTCGGCGAAGGCATCAGTGACGGTTTCGAGGGGGTGGGCCAGGGTTTGGGGCCGGGTGCCCAGGTTGATGGCCACCCAGGTTTTGGCTTTGTCGTCGCCGCTGGCGCGCTCAAACACGAAGCAGTCGGCCGGTGCGGGCAGAATGTTGAATTTGGCGCAGGCATCGCCGTTGCGCAGGGCCGGGCTGTGCTGCTTGAGGTGCAGCAGGGCGGCGTAAAAAGCGTTCAGTGGGTAGCCGTTCCACTGAATGGTATCCTTGTCAAAGAAGCGCAGCTTTTTGGTAGAAGCCGCCTCCTGGCCGCTGTAAACCAGTGGGATACCGGGGAGCAGCGTCGTGAGCACAGCCAGGGCCTGGGCGTTGGCCCCGAGGCGCACGCCCTCGGGGTTGTCCCAGCTATTGACGTCGTGGCTGCTGGTAAAATTCATCAGGTACACGCCGGCCGGATACATCCGGCGCTCGGCGGCGAAGTAGCCCGGCAGCGCCGCCACGGGGCGCTTGCCCTGCGCCACGCTATCAAGGAGGTAGTGCAGCTTGAGGGCGTAGGTAGCGTCAAACGCCTTTTCGAGCAGGTGGGTGTTGGGGGTGAATTCGCCCTTTTTGAGGAAGGGCGGGTGGTGCAGCTCGTCCCACTCGGCGAGCATAAACACGGGCTTGATTTTCTCCAGCGCGGCCCGCGTGTCGTTCCAGAAATCGGTGGGCACCAGGCCCGCCACGTCGCAGCGGAAGCCGTCGAAACCCACTTCCTGCACCCAGTAGGCCATGCTCGCGGTCATGTGCTGGCGCAGGCCGGGCTTGGTGTAGTCGAGGTCAATCACATCCTGCCAATCGGCCACGGGGGGCTGAAAACCGCCCTGCGCATTCTTGGTAAACCAGTCGGGGTGCTGCTTGCTCAGGTTGCTGTCCCAGCTGGTGTGGTTGGCCACCCAGTCGAGGATAACGTGCATACCCAGCCGGTGCGCCTCATTAATAAGGTGCTGCAAATCAGCCAATGAGCCAAACTCGGCGTTCACGCCGCGGTAGTCGCGCACCGAGTACTGGCTGCCCAGCGTGCCCTTGCGCTTAGCCACGCCAATGGGCTGCACCGGCATCAGCCACAGCACGCTCACGCCCATTTTTTGCAGGCGCGGCAGGTGCTTCTCAAATGCCTTGAAGGTGCCCTCGGGCGTGTATTGGCGCACGTTTACCTGGTAGAGGCTGGCGTTGGTGGCCCAGGCCGGATGCTGCACGGTGAACGGCGCGGGCGGGCGGCACGCGGCCGCAATGGCAACCGGCTGGGTGGGTTGGTCGGGCGTAGCGCAGGCGGCCAGCCCGAGCAGGCTCAGGGCCGCAACCCGGGCCGCGGGCGATTGGCAGAAGAAAAGAAACATGCCGCAAGTTAGCGCCCGTGCCAGGGAGCGGACCAGGGCGAAAGGCCAGTATATTGGGCCGATAAAGTACTTGATTGCTGGTGTTCGTGCGCATTTTGATGCGGACCAGCATCTGCTTAGCGATTGGTTGATTTCCCGCTTTACCCCGTTCTATGAAAGTTACTTTTTACCCCCTTTTTAGCATCGCGCTGCTGGCGGGCGGCCTGGCCGCCTGCTCCACCGACCAGCCGGCGCAGTATAGCCAGGTATCTGCGCCGACCGCCCCGCCGGCCCCGCCGGCCCATTCTGCCGAAGTGCCGCCGGCCGCCGCCTGGCGGGCCGCGCGTGCGCCCCGGCCGGCCCCAGCCGCCCACCCAGCGCAGTGGGTCAGGCGCCCGGCCCCGGCCGCCAAAAGCCTGGCGTTGCGGGCGGCTTTGCCCGAAAGTGCGGCCGAAACGGCTAGCCGGCTCACCCAATACCCGCCCCTGCCCCCCGATGAAGTGGGGCCGCCGCCCGATAATGACCTGTCCGCTTTTTGCGTTCGGGCCGCGCCCCAAAGCGAGGTGTTTCAGGTGCAGCCGGGGCGCGACACGGTGCTACTGGGCCAGCAGGGTACTCGGCTGGTAGTGCCAGCCAATGCCTTCGACGTGCCCCTCGGCAGCGGCCCGGTAGCCCTGTCGATGCGCGAGTTTTATACCATTGCTGATATTGTGCTGGCGGGCTTGGGCACGCGCACGGCCACCGGCTTGCTCGAAACCGGCGGCATGCTGCACCTCTCGGCAGTGGCCGGGGGGCAGACGGTACACCTGCGCCCCGGTATGCAGCTACTGGTGCAGCTGCCCACCCAGCAGCAGTTGCCGGGCATGCGGCTCTACGAAGGCAAAAGTATTGATTTCAGCCACGCCCCCGAGTGGCAGTTGCCCGACACCAGCACCCGAGCGAGCGGCCGTGGGCTTGGGGCGGCCAACCCCCTCGCCAGCCGCGCGGCCCTCGGCGAGTGGGTGAAGCTGCACCCGCCCAAAAGCCCCCGGTGGCCCTACTTCGAGAAAAGCAAGCAGCTGCTCAAAGAGTACGCCCGCGCGCTGCCCAACACGAAGGCCGACCAGGCGCGCCTGCGGCGCAAGCGCACCGTTGACAAGGACGAGCAGCAGCAGCTGAAGGAGCTGAGTCGCCTCAACCACGTGGCCATCCGGCACGCGGTGGTGGTGCAGGTGGTGGTAGACAGCGCCGGGGTGCTGCAAGCGGCAACCCTGACGCAGGGAGACTCGGTGCTGGGGGCCAAGGTGCTGGCTTTTGTGCGGCAGCTGCCCACCCAGCGGCCGGCCAGCTTTATCAGTGCCCTGCCGCACGGCCACCGCACCGCCAGCCAGGCGCAGGGTGAGTTTTCGGTGCTCTACACCCGCTCGGGCAAGCAATTGGTGGGCTTCAACTGGTACTTCATGGACAAGCAGCTGCGGGAAGAAATAGCCCAGGAGGCGCAACGACGCCGCGCGGTATTTGCCAAGCAGTTCGGCCGCGCCAGCACCCCGCTTACCCTAGACGGGGGCCTTTACTACGAGCTGGTGGCCGGCGGCCTGGGTTGGATAAACTGCGACCGCCTGCTGAAGCCCGGCCCGCGCATCCTCTACACGGTGGGCACGCCCGACCCGGCCACGGTGGTGTCGCTGGTGTTCAAGGGCCAGCGCAGCATTCTGGCCAGCTCGCGCACCGAGGGCAGCGCCGCCATTTTTGAGCAGGTGCCCGCTGGCCAGGCGGCCACCGTGGTAGCGCTGCGCCGCGAAAACGGAGTTACCTACCTGGCCACCAGCGGCGTAAGCTTGAGTCTGGCTGGGCAGCCCGCGTTGAGTTTCCACGCCGTCACACTGGAGCAGCTGCGCACCGAGCTGGCGCAGCTCTAGCATCGCCGGCCCGTGGGTACCCCCGCCGAAAGCCTGGGTATAGTATAGACTTGTTCCTCAATAAGAAATCAGTGGATTTCTAGGCGGTATTTGAAGCTAGAAACAGTGGCTTCTCAAAAAATCAACGGAGAGGAGCTTAATCTGGCAAGAATGGTTGTCCAGCGCCCGAAAGCAACTGAGATTTTCAGACGTTTTTTATTCGGGAACAAGTCTTATGGCTAACGCGTTGCCGACACGGCCCTTACTGCCAGGTGGGAACACGCTGGGGCAGTTTTTAACGAAAGTAAGCTCGGCTATTATAAAACGATTTAGCAATAAAGCCGAAATCTTACACTATTATTCGCTAACAAGCGCTGGGGTAGGGGGTTATCAAGGCTCATTCTCACCTCATTTTTTCCTTACTCACAATGGCAGACGCAACCAGTCAACTCGACGCTACCCTCCAGGCTTTGCAGGGCGGTCTCACTAACGCCGCTGGCGCGGCCGGCTCCAACATTCAGGGCTGGATTACGACGCTGCAGGGAAACCAGCAGCTGGCCGGCATCAGCTCGGAGCTGAAGAAGCTGAACGATGCCATCGGCAGCGGCGACGCTAGCACCATCAGCAGCAGCCTGCAAACCCTGGGCGAGCACACCACCAAAGCTGCCTCGTCGGCCACCGCCGACAGCAAGGACAAGCTCATGAAGCTTGGCCAGGCGCTTAGCTCGGCCGCTAGCCAGCTAAAAGGCTAGTCAGTAATAAGTTGCCAGCAATAAGCTGGTAGTTTATTTCAGGCTTTGACAAGCCAGGGCCACGGGCCTAAAAGCCCGCGACCAGTAAAAAGGACTGTTTGGCTACCCTTGGGTAGCCAAACAGTCCTTTTTTATTACCGCCTAAAACAAGGTAAGAAGCTACGGCGCAGCTACTTCGTACCACACGCAGGCCGTGCCGTTTTCCTCAAATGTGGCCCCCGGTACCAGCCCAATTTTCTCCAGAATACGGCGCGAGCCCGCATTTTCCACGTCGGCGTAGGCGCAGATGCGGGGCAGGCCCAGCGTGGCAAAGCCGTAAGTCAGCCACGCCTGGGCGGCCTCGTAGCCGTAGCCCTGCCCCCAGTAGCGCGGCAAAAAGCGGTAGCCGATGTCGTAGAAATTGCGCTGGCCGTTGATTGTCTCGGCTACCAGCTTCAGCCCAGCCCAGCCCATAAACTCGCCGGTGGCCCGCAGCACCACCGCCCAGCGCCCCAGGCCACCGGCCGCCGCATAGTGTGCCTCAATTCGCATGATAGTCGCCTCACTGTCAGATAGGTTAGCCGGGCGCGGGCCGCCAATGCCGCCTAGATAGCGCTGCACGGCAGAGTCGCTATCCAGCTCAAATAAGCCATGCGCGTCGTCGGCCCGCAGGGGGCGCAGCAGTAGGCGGTCGGTAGTAAAAGGGAGCATAGGAACGGCTGAATTACGAAGGGCGAAGCTAGGCACGGGGCACCCCGCGCCCGGCTTTGCCGTATTTGGGCCTGCAATCTTGCTTTTAGTGCTTATGACAGCTGTTTCGTTTGGTGTGCGCCGCTTGTGGCTGCCGGCCGCGCTGGCCTGGGGCGTATTTGGTACCATGGGCGCGCTGGTGGCCCGCTCCGGCCGGGCACCGTTCGACAACCCCTTGCTGCTGGCCCTGCACCGCCACGCCACCCCGGCGCTCGATGGGCTGGCCATTTTCTTTACCATCGTGGGCAATACCGGGCCAATGATAACGGCCGGGGTGCTCACCGCCGCCGCGCTGGGCTGGGTGGGCCGCCGCCGCGATTCCCGGCTGTTCGTAGCCGGCCTCGGGGGCTCGATGCTGCTCACCCAGGCCATCAAGTTTTTCGCGACCCGGCCCCGGCCCAGCCTGTGGCTCAGCCTGCGGCCCGAGCACACGTTCAGCTTCCCCAGCGGCCACGCCATGGACACGGCGGCGCTGGCGGCGGCGCTGTTTTTTGTGCTGCCGCGCCACCGCCGGGCCTGGGCGCTGGCCCCACTATTCGCGCTGGCCGTGGGCTGGGCGCGTCTGTATCTGGGCGTGCACTACCCCTCCGATGTGCTGGCTGGCTGGGGGGCCGCCGTGGGCTGGGTGCTGCTGGTGCAGCTGCTGGCCGCAGCCTCTACCTCGCCGCAGTCCCAAGCCAACACCTTAGCTTCTTAGCTTAGTTTTCAATGAAAATTCTGAATAACAGCCTGTTGCTGGGGTTGCTGCTGAGCCTGGTGGCCTGCACCCAAAATGCCACGCAGCAAGTTCTGGTAGAAGAGCGAACAACCCAAAAAGGCGCGCTGTATTCGGTTTTTTATCCCCAAGACCTGGCTATTCAAGTAGTAACTATTCGCCCCAACGCTGAGGACGAAAAGTGCGCTCTAAGCGTGGCGGCGGCTTACACCGATTTGGAAACCAACCAGCCGCTCGGCCTGCTGGTAGCCAGTGGCCGCCTGCGGCAAGCAAAGGCCACGGTAGGCTTCTTGGATGGCGTATTGACTATTATTGATAACAGGCTCACCATCAACAAGATTGCCAAAGGCCAGTCGCCTCCTAGCGCGCAGCTGGCGCGCGTGCAAAGCCAGCACGGTACCTTGCTCTTGCAGGAACTGCTGGTGTTGGATGGCAAAAACCAGCAGCCCGCTGGTGGTAGCCGGTTCCAGCGCCGGGCCCTGGTCGATTTTGCCGACCACCGCTTTGCCGTGGTGGAGAGCGCGGCGGATACCACGGAGATGCAGCAGTTTGGCAACGACCTGGTGGAGCTGGGGGCCAAAAATGCGCTCTACCTCGACATGGGCGACTGGGACGCCGGCTGGTACAAGCGCGGCGGCCAGGTAGTCGAGCTGGGTCACCGCCGCACCGAAACGGCCCGGCAGTCCAACTGGCTGGTGTTTGCGCAGCCGTCTTCTTCCCCTAAGTAGCCCAGCGACTAGAGCTTCACGCCGAATTTGGCCCCGGTTGTTGCAAGGTCCTGCACCACGGCGTCGAGCAGGGGTAGGCCTTCGAGGAGGCGGTGGGCGGCCATGTGGCGCTCGGGGTCGCCGGGGATGAGCACCTGCTTGCCCTCTACCGCCTTGGCGTTGCGAAAGGTAGTTATCCAGTTGTCCATGTGCGCTTTAAACTCGTCGGCGGGCCGGAAGGCATCTACGCGCATGGCCCCGAAGAAGTGCCCGATGCCCTGGCCCACCGGGTCGGCCGGCGGCTGCAAAAACGCTACGAACGGCGGCACCCACGGCCCATAATTGGCCCCGCTGAGCACGGCCGAAAAGATATCGACCACCGCGCCCAGCCCGTAGCCCTTGTGCGAGCCAGTGGCCCCGCCCAGCGGCTGCAACGCGCCCCCGTTTTTTACGGCGTTGGCGTCGGTGCTGGCGTGGCCTTCGGCGTCCTGCGCCCAGCCCTCGGGGATGGGCAGGTTCTTACGCTGCGCAATTTCGAGCTTACCGTTGGCGGCCGTGGTGGTGGCCATGTCGAGTACAAAATCGGGCTGCTCGCCGGCGGGCACGGCCACGGCTATAGGGTTGGTACCCAGCAGTCTATCGAGTGAAAAAGTGGGCGCTACCAGCGGCGAGGCGTTGGTCATGGCGATGCCAATCATGTCCTGAGCCAGGGGCAGCATGGCGTGGTAGCCGGCAATACCGAAGTGGTTGGAGTTGCGCACCGACACCCAGCCGGTGCCCACCAGCGCGGCCTTCTGCATGGCAATGCGCATGGCCTGCGGGCCCACCACCAGGCCCAGGCCACCGTCGCCATCGACCACGGCGGTGCTGGGCGTTTCGTAGGTGACGCCCACGCGGGGCCGGGCGTTGATGCGGCCCGCCTCCCAGAGGCGCACGTAGCCCGAGAGCCGCGCCACGCCGTGCGAATCCACGCCCCGCAAATCGGCCGAAAGTAGGGTTTCGGTGGCCAGAACGGCATCGGCGGGCGGGCAGCCGATGGCCAGGAATACCTGCTCGGCGAACGCAAAAAGCTGTTGGTAGGAGAACGTCATGGCGATAGAGGAGTGGCTCGGCCACAAACCTACGGCTGCAAGTAGCACGAAGCGGAAGCTTCGCGCTACTCGCACTCGACTACTAAATTTTAATACTCATTGCCAATGATTTACTTACTTTCAACGTAAATTTTAGTTTATAACTAAGATTTACGTTGAAAAGTAGCGTACTTCGCATCATCAACTCAGCCAGCTAGTTATGCAGCCATCATTTCCCGAGCTCACCCGCGCCGAAGAGCAGTTGATGCAGCTGCTGTGGCAGCGCGGCCCCAGCTACGTGAAGGACCTGCGCGAGGCGCTGCCCACCCCGCTGCCGGCGCTTACCACGGTGAGTACCATCGTGCGCATTCTGGAGCAAAAGGGCTTCGTAGGCTACGAGCCGGTGGGCCGCGGCTACCAGTACCACGCCCTGGTGGCGCAGGACGACTACCGGCGCTTCTCGCTGCGCAAGCTGCTGCGGGGCTACTTCGGCGGCTCGTTTGGCCAACTGGTTTCCTTCTTTGCCCAGGACGAAAACCTCGATGCCGCCCAGCTCGATGCCCTGCTGCGCCACGCCCAGGCCGAGGAGCCCTCCGATGAAAGTGCTGCCGACGAAAGCCAGCCCCCAGTTTAGTAACCGCGTGTGAGGTATGCGTAACGCCTTGTTAATAATTATTTTAGCTTCAACCGTGGCGGCCTGCGCCGCCGCGCGGTCCGCCGAGCGCCTCGACCGCCAGGGGCAGCGCCAAGGTCGCCACCTGGCCTACTACGACGATGCCCGCACGCAGCTGCTCACGCGGGGCCGCTACCGGCACGGCCGCCCGGTGGGGCGCTGGCGCTACTACGCGCTGGCCGGCGAGCTGCAACGCCAGGAGCGCTACCGCCGCCACGGCTTCAGCGACATTGCCTACTACTACCCCGGCGGGCAAGTGGCGCGCCAGGGCCGGGCGCGGGTGGTAGACGAGCCCAGTGGCGCGCACTTTTTCTGGCTGGGCGAGTGGCAGCACTACTCGCCGGCCGGCACCCTCGACAGCGTGCAGCTTTATGAACTGGGTAAGCACGTAAGTACCCGTTACCCGATTAAAAAGCAGTAAACAACTGACAAATAGTTAAATAGCCACTACTGATTTCACCCTTCAAGCCGATTGCGTATGAATGCGTTCTCTCTTTTGCCCTGGCTGGCGGGCACGCTGCTGCCGCTGGGCGGCCTGTGGCTGCTGTTTCGGGTAGCACTGCGCGGCGAGCAGTGCTTCGGCTACAACCGTGTACTACTACTGCTAGCCCCAGTGCTGGCGGCGGGGCTGCCGCTGCTGCCGCAGGTGGCGCTGCCCGGCTGGCTGGCCACCAGCCGCGCGCCCGGCGTGGTGCTGGCCGTGGTGCTGCCCGCCCTGCAAAGCGCGGCGCCGGCCCCGGCCGCTACCGGGGTAAGCTGGGGTTGGCTGGTTTGGCTTTATGCCGCCGGGGTAGGGGTGGGGCTGGCCCGGCTGGCTTACCGCGGCTGGCAGCTGCGCCGCGCCACGCGCCGGCTGCCGCGCGAAGCGCGGCCCGGCTACGCGCTGGCCTACACCGGCGGGCGGCTGCCCACCAGCTCCTTCGGCCGCACCGTTTTTTGGGATGAAACCGCGGCCCTCACGCCCGCCGAGGCTACGGCGGTGCTCGACCACGAGCTGGCCCACGTGCGCCAGGGCCACAGCTACGACGTGCTCTGGCTCGAAATGTGGCGCCTTGTGCTGTGGCCCAATCCGTTTGCCCACCTGCTGCTGCCGGCCCTGCGCCTCACCCACGAGCTACTGGCTGACCAGGCCGCCAGCCCGGCGGTAGCGGCGCAGCCCTACGCTACGCTACTGGCCCGGCTGGCCCTGGGCCAGTCGCCGCGGCTGGGCTATTCAGCTTTAATTCAGTCGTTTAACTTTTACTTCACCTTAACCCGCATTGCCATGTTGCAGACCCAAAACCCCGTGCGCCGCTGGAAGCAGTGGCTGGTCTTGCCCGTGCTGGGCGGATTATCGCTAGTGGCTTGCCAGAAAACCAGCCCGGATGCGGTGCAGCCCACGGTAGCTAAAGAGGTTCGCAAGGGTATTTTCATGGCCAAAGTGAAGGAAGCTATGCGCCAGGATTCGTTAGCTAATGGTGGCAAAGGGTGGCGCGACGAGCGCAGTGTACTGAATATGAATGTGGACAAAGATGGCAAGGTCACCATTACGCATCAGCCTACTGCCCCGCCACCGCTAACTCCCCTAACGACGAGCGAATTAGCTGCGCAGTCAAATGAGGCGACCCGCATCTACACCTACGTGGAGCAAATGCCGGCGCTGCCCGGTGGTGGTGGCATGGGCGCCATTGTGGAGCAGATTCAGCGCAACGTGGTGTACCCGGCCGGGGCGCACCAGGATGGGAAAGTATTTGTCAGCTTCACCGTGGCGGCCGATGGCGGCGTGGCCGATACTAAAGTGGTAAAAGGCCTCGCGCCGGCCTACGACGCAGCCGTGGTAGCCGCCATCCGGCAGCTGCCGCGCTTTGTGCCGGGCCAGCAGTCGGGCAAAGCCGTGGCCGTGAGCTTTACGGTGCCGGTGATGTTTAAAGAAGAAAAATAAGTAGCTATCTGATAAGCAGCTACCTATAGTATCGTGCTTAGTCTGCCACCGCCTGGCCGGACGGGCGCTAAGCTGGCGTTCGGCCGGCGTTTGTGCTACTGCGCCAGCAGCTCGGCCAAAAGTCCCTCCTTCAGCGCGAATGCTGAGGTCATAATCTGGGTTAACCCGTAGGTAGCCAGCACGTACTTGATGATGACGCTGGCCACCACCAGCATATCGGCCCGCATCGGAAACATGCCCGGCATGGCCACGCGCCCGGCGTGGTCGAGCAGCAACAGCTGCGCGAAGTGCCGCTCAAAGTCGGCTACCGGCAGCGCAGTACTGGGCGGCAGGTCGGCCTCCAGGCGCACCTGGCCCACGGTCAGGTCGGCCAGCGTGTCGAAGCTGCCCGAGCTGCCCACCAGCCCGGCCAGGGGCGCGTGCGCCGCCACGGCCTTCGTGAGCGGGGCTAGGACGTCGGCCAGGTATTCCAGCTCGGCCGCCATTTGTTCGCGGGGAAAAACGCCGCTGGGCTCCGTGAAAAACTTGTCCAGCAGCCGCTGCGCGCCGATTTCGAAGCTATGCTTCCAGAAAATGGTGTCCTCGTTGGCGATGATAAACTCGACTGAGCCGCCACCGATGTCCATGAGCAAGTGCTTGGCCTGGCCCAGCGGCACGGCCTGCCGAATGCCTTTGGCAATGAGCTCGGCCTCGCGGCTGCCGGCAATTACTTCCACCTGAATGCCGGTGGTGGTGAGAATATCGCGTACCAAATCGGGGCCGTTGCGCGATACGCGCATGGCGCTGGTGGCCGTGGCGCGCACCTCCGTTACCTGGTGCAACTCTATTTCTTCCTTGAAGCCGCGCACCGTTTGCAGGGCGCGGGCGTAGGGCTCGGTCGCAATCTCGCCTTTGCTGATGCCGCCCTCGCCCAGGCGCACGCCCACTTTGGTGCGCACCAGCACGTGCGGCGGCTGGCCGGGCCGGTCCTCCACAATAAGCAAGTGGAAGGTATTGGTACCCATGTCGATAAGGGCCAGGCGGCGATGAAGAACGGGGGCGTGCATAGGGGGTGAAACTACCGGTAAAAGCGCCCGGCGCAGCGGGCGCAGTGCCGAAAGATACGGCCCGGCCCAGGTCGTAACGCTGCCCCCACCCGGCCCGTAAACCGAATAATGGCCGATACTCCGCTCGTTTCCACTAAGAAATGTCCTTCTTGCCAGCAGTGGTCCGAGTGGCAGCTGCAGCCCAGCGACCGCTGCACGCACTGCGGCCAGCTGCTCGACCCGCCGGCCCACCACCAGGCCCAGCAGGAGGCCGCCGCCGCCCACCAAAAGCAAAAGTCGCCGGTGCGCCTCATCCGGATAAACCCCGAAGACGGCCCGGCGCTGCGCTTCCTCAAGTGGATAGGCCGCGGCGGGCAGCTGCTTTTTATGGCGATACTGGGCCTGCTCGTCTGGATAGCCACAGCCGTGGCCGCCTAGCGGTGGGCTGGGCCACGGGGCTGCGCCACCCATTGTTCGGAGCGATAGTATTGTTATACAGTGGGTTATATACTAATAAGCACTGGCTGCACTGGCCCCTGCCTACGGCCATTACGTCGCACCTGGGCGACCTGCTCAGCCTGCCGCTCATGCTAAGCCTGGCGCTGGCGGCGCACCGGCTGCTCATCAACCCGGTGGGCACTTTGCCGCGGGCGTGGCTGGTAGTAGCGTGGCTAGTCGTGGCCGGCTGGTTTGAGGGCCTGCTGCCGCTGTGGTCGGCCCAGGCCGTGGCCGACCCGCTCGATGTGCTAGCCTACGGCCTCGGTACCCTGGGCTTTCACTACTGGCTCAACCGACCGCTGTAGCAGCCCCACCCCCGGCCCCTCCCCCGCGGGGGAGGGGCCGGGGGTGGGGCTGCTACA
>NZ_JASITD010000015.1:104766-122799 GCF_030063445.1 Hymenobacter sp. H14-R3
TAGTCCGTTCACTCACGGACTGAAAGTCCGCGCTACTAGCCATCAACTCCGAAATTAAGTACCCGTCGCTAAGTAATTTGCTATAAAAGAACGTCATGCTCACCTGGCGTCCACGCAGTGAAGCATCTCTATCGCGCGCGGGTAATCTCAACGTTTAGCGTTAGTTGCACGGTAGAGATGCTTCACTGCGTGGACGCCAGGTGAGCATGACGTTCTTTTTTAACATAAACTATTCACCAACGAGTACTTAGCTCTAATGAGCAATCAATAGACAGCTTATCGCTCATTGACTCTCGGCTCCCCTCCCCCGCAGGGGAGGGGCTGGGGGTGGGGCTGCTATCACGCTACGTGGCGAAGCGGCAGAACGTGCCCAGCGGCAGCTTGCGCTGGCCGGCATCGAGCAGGTAGATTTCGCCCAGCTCGCGCACGGCTTTCGGGCCGGGGAAAATGGCTTGCGTCAGGTTGTCCAAAATCAGCGCCGAGAAGCCCAGCGAGTACAGGTTCACCACAAAAAAGTGGTCCTCCGGGTCGAGCAGCTGCTGGCTGAGCTTGAGCAGCTCGTTCAGCTCATCTTCGAGCTGCCATTTTTCGCCGTTGGGGCCGCGGCCGTAGGCGGGCGGGTCCAGGATGAGGCCCTGGTACTTACTGCCGCGCTTCACCTCGCGGCGCACGTATTTCATGGCGTCTTCTACCAGCCAGCGCACGCCGTCGAGCTGGCTGGCCTCCATGTTGTCGCGGGCCCAGAAGTTGACCTGCTTCACCGAGTCGAGGTGCGTGACGTCGGCCCCGGCGGCGCGGGCGGCCAGGGTAGCCGCGCCGGTGTAGGCAAACAGGTTGAGCACTCGCGGCAGCTTGGCCCGGCGCTTAAGCGTTTGGTTATAAATAAATTGCCAGTTGGGGTCCTGCTCCGGAAAGAGCCCCACGTGCTTGAACGACGACAACCCCAGCCGAAACTTCAGCTTGAGGCCGCCGGGCCGCTCATAGGCGATAACCCACTGCTCGGGCATGCCTTTTTTGAGGCTCCACTGGCCTTTTTCGGTGCTGCCGGGGGCGCGGGCAAAGGTGGCATCGGCGCGGGCCCACTCGCTGGCGGGCAGGTGCGCATCCCAGATGGCCTGGGGCTCGGGGCGCGCCAGCACGTGGGGGCCGAAGCGCTCCAGCTTCTGAAAATTGCCGCTGTCGAGCAGCTCGTAGTCGGGCCAGGGGGCGGTGGTGAGAAAGTCGTACACGAAGAAAAAAAGCGAATGAGCGGCCTCGCAGCCAGCGCCGCGGCGGGCAAAGGTCGGGCTGCCCGCCGAAAAATGCAGAATAATGCCCGGTTTTTAAACCAGCCCGGCAGGATTGCGTAAACAAGCTAAGACGCAATGCTTGCCTGGCAAGCAGTTGATTGTCAAAAACTTAATTTAAAATTCATCTTATGCCTATTACCACCAAAGACCAGCCTACTTTGCTGCACACGCCGTCGGACCTCGACGAGCAAGGCCGCGCCAAGCTCAGCGACAGCCTTAACCTGCTGGTAGCCGACTACTTCGCCCTGTATATCAAGACGAAAAACTACCACTGGCACATGAGCGGCCGCCATTTCCGCGACTACCATTTGCTGCTTGATGAGCAGGCCGGGCAGATTTTCGAAGTAATTGACCCCATTGCCGAGCGCGTGCGCAAGCTGGGCTTCCCTACCATCCACTCGGTGGGCGAAATTGGCCGCAAGCAGCGCGTAAAGGACAACGATGACATCTATGAGAACCCCCTTGACATGCTCATCGACCTGCAAAACGAGAACCGCGAATTGACTAAAAACCTGCGTGCCTCGCACAAAATCGCCGACGACGTGAACGACGTAGCCACCGCCAGCCTGCTCGAAGTGTACATCGACGAGGCCGAGCGCCGCGCTTGGTTCCTGTTCGAAGCTAGCCGCGACGTAAACTAAGCATCTCATCAGGTTAGCATAAAAGAAGGCCGCCATGCTCAGCATGGCGGCCTTCTTTCGGGTAGGCGATAAGCAGAGCCCCGCGTCATCGGCTTGCAGGTATAAAACTAACCACCTAAGGATTAGCTTTTACTCGTTTTCAGCTGAAGCTCCCCGCTCTTGAGCTCCGTGGCGGTGGTTTGCAGCTAGAGCGTGCCCGCGCTGCCTCACTGGCCTGCACAATGGCCACGAGCTGGCCCTGGAAAGCGTATATCTGCGACTCCTGGAAGGGCTCAAGGTTGGTGG
Source organism: Hymenobacter sp. H14-R3 (assembly GCF_030063445.1). Taxonomy (GTDB): domain Bacteria; phylum Bacteroidota; class Bacteroidia; order Cytophagales; family Hymenobacteraceae; genus Hymenobacter. Next base: position 106,982 of record NZ_JASITD010000015.1, read on the forward strand.
CATCGCCGTTGCCCACAGCCTGGAACTTGCCCGCGCCGCTCATCGTGAAGCGCAGCTGCCGGGCGGCGGCGGGGCAGAGGTTGCCCTGCGCGTCTTTCACGCGGGCGGTTACGTAGGCGAGGTCTTCGCCAGCGGCGGTGAGCTTGGTGTGGTCGGCCACGAGGCGGATGTGGTGGGGCGCGCCAGCGGTGCGCACTCTCCCGGTGCCGGTGGGCTTGTCCTAGGCATCGTAGGCCACTACTTTGACAGTACCGGGCTGGTACACAACGCCTGTCCACTCTAGGCGGTAGCGGGTTTGCGGGTCGGCGGTAGTGGCGTTGGTTTGGCGGCCCCATTGCCACCGAAAACGAACTGTGGCCGCAGGGCCAGAACAGGGCTTTCCTGCCATTGATATACGCGCGGGCTTTGCTCAATCGCCCCGCCAAACAGCAGTGCCGCCTGGCCACCCTTGCCCAGCACGGGCACGGCCAGCGGGCACTGGTACCAGCCCACGCTCAAGGCAGCCCGCCCGTGCAACTCGCCTTGAGCGTGGTTTTTTCTCGTTACCCTGCTCAATATTAACGACTTGCAAATCATTTTTGCCAGTACATGGCCCGCTGGTCGCCCAGGCGTGCGTAATGAGCACGGTCTGTCACCTGGCATCATGCAGCGCGGGCTTAGCCCCGTCGGGCTGGTCGCCCTTGGAAATTTCCAGTCGGTGTTGAGCAGGGTTTCCTGGTGGCCTTGGGCCGCGGCGGGCAGGCCGGAGGCCAGCAGCAGGGCCGAGGCCAGGAAAGGAGTACAGCACCTAACTTAAAGAGGTAAGCCGCTAAAAAGGGCTGTATGCAAGGGCGGGTAAGTTACGGTGACCGGGCCGGGGCGCCCCCGGCGGGCGGGGGTATCCATTGGGCTAGCCGGACCTGGGGTTGGGCGGGTGGGCCGGCTTTGCTGCGCGGTAAGCTCTTATTTTTACGTGATGCCCACCCCCCACTTCTTGCAAAAAAAGCTTTTTTACCTGAGTCTGCTGCTCCTCGGGGCGGGCGCGGCGGCTTGCTCCTCGCCCAGCTCGCCCTTCTCGGCCCCGGCCACGGAGGCCTATACCCGGCGGCGCGAAGTAAGCGCTCCTCCCACGCGCCGCGGCCGGGTGCTCGACCGCCACGACTCGGTGCTGGTGGCTACCCGGCCGGTCGATGTGCTCACGCTGCCCCTGCGCCCGGCCCTCGACTCGGCCAGCTCCGTGCAGCTCAACCACTTGCTGGGCTGGGCCGATAGCACCCTGGAGCGGCGCGTGGCCACCGCCCTGCCCAACGCCTGGGCCCGGCCGCGCGGCCCGATGGAGCTGGTGCTCACCCCCACCGAGGCCGCGCGCCTGCGCAAGCACCAGGCCGAATGGCCGCAGCTGGCGCTGGCGCAACGCCCCATGCGCACCTACACCGGGCGCACGGCCGCCGCCGTGCTGGGCTATACCGCCGCCAATGCCCAGGACTTTCTCGCCCGGGCCAGGCGCTACCGGCGCGGCCGGTTTTACCGCCTGCGCACCGGCGGCGTCGAAAGCTATTACAATGCCCTGCTTACGGGGCACCGGGGCTACCTGCACCCGCTACTCGACGCGCAGGGCCACCCGCACGGCACCTGGGCCGCCGACACGGCCTTTCGAGAGGGCCAAGACCTGCACCTCAGCCTCGATAGCAAGCTGCAAGCCTACGCCGAAGGCCTGCTAGGCGGCCGCAAGGGGTACCTGGTGGCCCTCGACCCGCGCACCGGCGAAATCCTGTGCGCGGTATCGGCCCCCAGCTACGCCCCTGCCCTGCTCACCGACCCCGACCAGGCCGGCAAGCGCCGCGAGCTGCTCGAAGATGAGGACCTGCCCCTGCTCAACCGCCCCGCCATGCTGGCCAACCCGCCCGGCTCGGTATTTAAGCTCGTGAATGCGGCCATTGCCTTGCAGCTGGGGGGCATTACGGCCGGCACGCCCTTTCCCTGCGACCAGTCGCTGGTGAGCTGCGTGCACTACCACCCGCCGGCCCGCAACCTCACCATGGCCTTGCAGTACAGCTGCAACCCCTACTTCTACCAGGTGCTGCGCAGCGTCATCAACCACGTGCCCGACAGCCTGGTGGCCGATACCGTGGCCGCCCGCCACGCCAACCTGGCCGCCTGGCGCCGCCAGGCCAAGTCGTTTGGGCTCGATACGCTGCTTGGTACCGACGTGCCCCGCGAGAGCCCTGGCTTTTTGCCCACGCCGGCTTACTACGACAAGGCGCGCCGCACCCCCAACTGGACGTTTCGCTCCATTTACTCGCTCAGCATCGGCCAGGGTGAAATCAACCTCACCGGCTTGCAAATGGTGAATATGATGGCCATTATCGCCAACCGGGGCTGGTACTACACGCCGCATTTTGTGCGCGCCATCGGCAACACGGGCCAGCCCCTGCCGCGCTTCCGCCAGAAGCACCACACCCTGGTAGACAGCGCCAACTTCGAGGCCCTGCTGCCCGGTATGCTGGCCGTGATGCGGCGCGGCGGCACCGCCGAGGCATCAAGCCTGGCCGACGTGGGCATTGCCATTGCGGGCAAAACCGGCACCGTGCAAAACGACGAGGGCGACGACCACGCCACTTTCGTAGGCTTTGCCCCCGCCGACCATCCCAAAATTGCCATTGCCGTGTACCTCGAAAACGCGGGCTTCGGGGCCACCGCCGCCGCGCCCTGCGCCGCCCTGGTTATCGAAAAGTACTTGAAGGGCAGCATTTCGTCGCCCCGCCGCAAGCACTGGGAGCGGCGCATGCAGTACCGCCGCCGTTCGTATCGGTAATTTTGCGGCGCGGCTACCTCCGCGCTCCCCCATGACCTTCCATAAATACCAGGGTACCGGCAATGACTTCGTTATCCTCGACGACCGCGCCGCGCAATTTGATACGGCTGACCACGAGCGCATTGCGCACCTCTGCAACCGCCACTTCGGCATCGGGGCCGATGGCCTGATGCTGCTGCGCAACCGCGCCGGCTACGACTTCGAGATGGTGTATTTCAACGCCGACGGCCACCCCAGCAGCATGTGCGGCAACGGGGGCCGCTGCCTGGTGGCCTTCGCTAAGTACCTGAATGTCATTGAGAACAAGGCACACTTCTTGGCCGTGGATGGCCCCCACGAGGCCCGCGTGGAAGCCAATGGCACCGTGCGCCTCAAAATGATTGACGTAGCCGCTGCCCAGCCCGCCGGAGTGGGGGAGGAGAGCGACGTTTTTCTGCACACCGGCTCGCCCCACCACGTGCATTTCCTCGACCCCGAGGAGGGCCACACCCTGGCCGAGTTCGACGTGCACGCCGTGGGCCACGACATCCGCTACGACCAGGCCTACGACCCCGGCGGCATCAACGTCAACTTCGTGGAAGTGCCCGCCGACCCCGCCCACCCCTGGCCCGTGCGCACCTACGAGCGCGGCGTGGAGGCCGAAACCCTGAGCTGCGGCACCGGCGTAACCGCCGTGGCGCTGGCCGCCTCGGCGCGCGGGGCCACCTCGCCCGTGCAGCTACAAGCGGCCGGCGGGCGGCTCGAAGTTTCCTTTGACCACCGCCCCGACGGCGGCTTCGAAAACGTGTGGCTGAGCGGCCCCGCCGAGCGCGTGTTTGGTGGTGAAATCTAGGGCCGCCGCCCAGCCTGTTCCCTGCTACCTTTTCGCCAATACAACTACGCGCCTGCCGTGCCCGAGCCCCCCATTCCTTCCCTGGCCGAGCGCCCGCTGGTGGCGCTGCGGGCGCCGGAGCCCAGCGACCTCGATTTTCTGTACGCCCTCGAAAACGACCCCGTTATCTGGGCCGTGTCCGACACGCTGGCCCCGGTGTCGCGCCACGCGCTGCGCGAATACCTGAAACACGCGGCGGCCGATTTTTTTGAGGTGCGCCAGTTGCGCTTAGTCATCGATTCGTACGAGTGGGGGCAGCAAGTAGGGGTGGTCGATTTATTTAATTTTGAGCCCCTGCACCAGCGGGCGGCCATCGGCATCACCATTTTGGCCACCGAGCGCCGCCGGGGCTACGCCGCCCAAACCCTCGAATGGCTGGTGGCCCACGCCCGCAACGTGCTGCATCTGCACCAGTTATACTGCACCGTAGCTCAGAGTAATCGGGCGAGTATCAAGCTATTCAAAAAAATAGGTTTTCGGCAAGTGGGCGTGCGGCACCAGTGGCTGCGCGCCAACACCACACTGGGCTGGGAAAATGCCGTAGAAATGCAATTACTCCTATGAAAGTGACTAGCCCACGCGCCAAAAGGCTGATTTTAAGCTCAGCCATATCTTTTCCGCAAGGCTTTTCGTAGAAGTATGCGGTTGCCGCCCACCGGAAGGTTTTACCCGGTGGTAGTGGCGCTCAAAAGCTCTTTCCTGTCTTTATTTCATGCCGCTCTCTACTCCGGCGGAGGCTACTTCGCGTGCCTCTACCACCGCCCCGGCCGCGGACCAAGCCGATGCTACTAGCCTAACGTATTCGCTGCCCGACCTGGTTTGCTTCGCACACCTGCACTGGGACTTTGTGTGGCAGCGGCCCCAGCACTTGCTGTCGCGATTTGCTCAGCACGGCCGCGTTTTCTACGTCGAAGACGCCTTTTTTCACGCCGACGACCTCGTTGAGCCGCACCTCGAAGTGAAGGAGCGCCAGAACGGCGTTAAAGTATTGGTGGCGCACCTGCCCCACCGCCTGCGTGCCGATGAGGCCGCCGCCGACCAGGCGCAGTTTGGCGTGCTCAGCAAGTTTTTCCAGGATAGTGGCGTCGAGCAGTTTGTGGCGTGGTACTACACGCCGATGGCGCTGGGCAAATCGCGCCTGTTTGCGCCCGTGCTCACCGTATACGACTGCATGGACGAGCTGGCCCAGTTCAAGGGCGCGCCGCCCGAGTTGCGCCAGCGCGAGCAGGAGCTTTTCCAGAAAGCCGACCTGGTGTACACCGGCGGCCAGCGCTTGTACGAGGCTAAGCGCGAGCAGCATAACGATGCGCACTCGTTTCCGAGTAGCATCGACAAAGACCACTTTGGCCAGGCCCGTGACCCCAAGCTGGCCGAGCCCGCCGACCAAGCTGGCATTGCCCACCCGCGCATCGGCTTTTTTGGCGTAGTTGATGAGCGGCTTGATATCGACTTATTAGGCCAGCTGGCCACGAACCATCCGGCTTGGCAATTTGTCATAATTGGACCAGTAGTTAAAATTGACCCCGCCTCTTTGCCTCGCAACAAAAATATCCACTACCTCGGTGGTAAAAATTACCAGCAGCTGCCCGCCTACCTGCGCGGCTGGGATGTAGCCACGTTGCTTTTTGCCCGCAACGAGAGCACCGAATTTATCTCGCCCACCAAAACGCCCGAGTACCTGGCCGCCGGCCGGCCGGTAGTGAGCACCAGCATCCGCGATGTGGTGCGCCCCTACGGCGACCTCAACCTGGTGCAGATTGCCGACGACCCCCAGGAGTTCGGCCAGGCCATCGCCATCGCCTTGGAGCAGGGCAAGGATGCCGACTGGCGCACCCGCACCGATGAATACCTGGCGACCATCTCCTGGGACCTCACCTGGCAGAATATGGTGAACCTGATGCAGAAGCGTTTGGCTGCCAAAATCTAGCCCATATTTAATTGTTAATCAGATAGTTGCGTGCTGATGAACAAAATAGGTGGATAGTGAATTACGAAGAATAACTACTTGAAAGACGAACAACTTATCTCTTAAATTTTCCCTCTTATGTTCGATTACCTCATCGTTGGGGCCGGCTTTGCTGGCAGCGTGCTGGCCGAGCGGCTAGCCACCCGCAGCAACAAAAAAGTGCTTGTTATCGACAAGCGGAGCCACATTGGGGGTAACGCGTATGACCATTATAACGAGGACGGTATCCTGATTCACAAGTACGGCCCGCATATTTTTCATACTAACTCGAAAGACGTTTTCGACTACCTCGGTAACTTCACCGATTGGCGCCCCTACGAGCACCGCGTGCTCGCCTCGGTAGATGGCCAGTTGGTGCCGATGCCGATTAACCTCGACACCATCAACAAGATGTACGGCCTGAGCCTGACCAGCTTTGAGGTAGAGGAATTTTTCGCCTCAGTGGCGGAGGATGTGCCGGTTATCAAGACCTCGGAAGACGTGGTAGTGAGCAAGGTGGGCCGCGAGCTGTACAACAAATTCTTCAAGAACTACACCAACAAGCAATGGGGTCTCGACCCTTCGCAGCTGGACAAGTCGGTGACGAGCCGGGTACCTACCCGCACCAACCGCGATGACCGGTACTTCACCGATACGTTCCAGGCCATGCCGCTACATGGCTACACCCGCATGTTTGAGAAGATGCTCGACCACCCGAACATCAAAATCATGCTGAACACTGACTACCACGAGATTATGGATTTCATTCCCTTCAAGGAAATGATTTTCACGGGTCCGGTAGATGAATATTTCGACTTCAAATTCGGCAAGCTGCCCTACCGCTCGCTGGAGTTCAAGCACGACACGCTGAACGAGGAAAAGCACTTGGCCGCGCCGGTTGTGAACTTCCCCAACGAGCACCTCTACACCCGCATCACGGAGTTTAAGGCCCTTACCGGCCAGCAGCACCCCAAAACGGCCATCGTGTATGAGTATCCGCAGGCCGAGGGCGACCCATACTACCCGATTCCGATGCCCGAAAACGCTGAGCTGTACGCCAAGTACAAGAAGCTGGCCGACGAAACATCGAACGTGCATTTCGTAGGTCGCCTGGCTACATATAAGTACTACAACATGGACCAGGTAGTGGCCCAGGCTCTTACCCTCTACAAGCGCCTGACCGAGAAGGAGGAAGCCGCCAAGCCGGCCCGCCCCGTTATTTCGGGTAGCCCCGCGCTGGTCGAGAAGCTGGTGAGCCGCTCGCCCGCCAAGGAATAACCGGTCTATCTGCCAGTCGCGTATAACAATGCCTCGCCCGTGCGGCGGGGCATTGTTATTTAATTATTTGTCAATCAAGTGGTTATGAATCGTCTGATTGTTATCTCAGTTGCTTTGGTGCTGCTGCTGAGTGGCGCGGCGCAGGCCCAGCGTGGCTACTACGGCCGGCCCGGCCGGGTAATAGTGGCGCCCCGCCCGCCCGTGTACCGGCAGCCTTATTATGGCCCGCGCTACTACCACGCCGCGCCCTACCGCAGCTACCGGGGCCGCAGCTACTACCGCCCCCGACCCCAGTATGGCCGGCCGGTTTACCGCGGCCGACACGGCCGCCGGGGCCGCCGCCACTAGCCTAGTGGGCCCCGGTGGGCGCACTGCCACTTTTTCCGCCTTGTAAAACCCTGCACTCTTTTTGAGAGGGTGGGGTTTTATAGTTTAGGCCAATCGACCGGTTCGGCGGGCAGGCCCTAAATTTGCTTTATTCGCGCTGTCTTTTTTAGTCAATTTGTTTACCCAATGTTAGATTTCTTCGGCAAAACCGTCGCCAAGCTGTTTGGCTCCAAAGCAGAAAAGGACCTCAAGGACGTGGTGCCCTATGTTGCCCTCATCAATGCGGAATATGCCAAACTGACCGGCCTGACCGACGACCAGCTGCGCCAGCGTACCCAGGAAGTCCGCCAGCAGATTGATGGCAAGCTGGCCGGTATCGACGGGCAGATTGCTGGCCTGCAAGGTCAGATTGACTCGCAGCCGCAGCTCGACGTAGCCAAGAAGGAGCAGATTTTTGACCAGATTGATGTGCTCGAAAAGCAGCGCAACAAAGACCTCGAAGCCGCCCTCACCGACGCCCTGCCCCAAACCTTTGCCATTGTGAAGGAAACCGCCCGCCGCTACGCCCAAAATGGCCAGCTGGTGGTAACGGCCACCGACATGGACCGCGAAATTTCGCGCACCAAGGGCAACGTTACTATTCAGGGCGACAAAGCCACCTGGAGTAACAAGTGGCTGGCGGCCGGCGCCGAAATCACCTGGGACATGGTGCACTATGACGTGCAGCTTATCGGGGGCGTGGTGCTGCATCAGGGCAAAATTGCCGAAATGGCCACGGGCGAGGGCAAAACGCTGGTTTCGACCCTGCCGGCCTTCCTCAATGCGCTGGGCGGCCGCGGCGTGCACTTGGTAACGGTGAACGACTACCTGGCCAAGCGCGACTCGGAGTGGAACGCGCCGCTGTTTGAGTTTCACGGCCTCACCGTGGACTGCATCGACAAGCACCAGCCCAACACCGACGCCCGCCGCAACGCCTACCTGGCCGACGTGACCTACGGCACCAACAACGAATTTGGCTTCGACTACCTGCGCGACAACATGGCCCGCGACCCCGCCGAGTTGGTGCAGCGCAAGCACCACTACGCGATGGTGGACGAAGTGGACTCCGTGCTGATTGACGATGCGCGCACGCCGCTCATCATTTCGGGGCCCGTGCCCAAGGGCGATGTGCACGAGTTTTTGCAGCTCAAGCCGCGCATTCAGCACTTGGTAGATGAGCAGAAGAAGCTGGTGCAGAGCTACCTGGTGCAGGCCCGCAAGGCCATTGCCGAAGGCAAAACCGGCCCCGAGGAAGGCAGCAAAAACGGCGACGGCGGCCTGTCGCTGTTCCGCGCTTTCCGCGGCCTGCCCAAGAGCAAGCCCCTCATTAAGTTTTTGAGTGAGTCGGGCATGCGCGTGATTTTGCAGCAGACCGAGAACCACTACATGGCCGATAACTCGCGCCAGATGCCGGAAGCCGATAAGCCGCTGTTTTTCACCATCGACGAGAAGAACAACCAGATTGAGCTGACCGAAAAAGGCATCGACCTGATTACGGCCCAGGGCGAAGACCCGCACCTGTTCATCATGCCCGACATCGGCATTGAGATTGCCAACATCGAGAAGGCCGACGCCCTCACCGCCGAGGAGAAGCTCCAGCAAAAGGAGCAGCTCATGAGCGACTACCAGGAGAAGAGCGAGCGCGTACACACGGTGAACCAGCTGCTTAAGGCCTACACGCTGTTTGAAAAGGACGACCAGTACATCCTGAGCCAGGAAGGCAAGGTGATGATTGTGGACGAGCAAACCGGCCGCGTTATGGACGGCCGCCGCTACTCCGACGGCCTGCACCAGGCCATTGAGGCCAAGGAAGGCGTGCGCATCGAAGATGCCAGCCAGACCTACGCCACGGTGACCTTGCAGAACTTTTTCCGCATGTACCACAAGCTCTCGGGCATGACCGGTACGGCCGAAACGGAGGCCGGCGAGCTCTGGGAAATCTACAAGCTCGACGTGGTGGCGATTCCGACCAACCGCGTGATTTCGCGCAAAGACGACCACGACAAAGTGTACCGCACGGTGCGCGAGAAATACAACGCCGTAGCCGAAGAGATTCAGGCCCTGGTGCAGGCCGGCCGGCCGGTACTGGTGGGTACTACTTCGGTAGAAATCAGCGAGTTAGTGAGCCGTATGCTGAAGCTGCGCGGCATTAAGCACCAGGTGCTGAACGCCAAGCAAAACCAGCGCGAGGCCGAGATTGTGGCCGCCGCCGGCTACCCCGGCACCGTGACCATCGCCACCAACATGGCCGGCCGCGGCACCGACATCAAACTGCGCGAAACCTCGCGCGATTCGGGCGGCCTGGCCATCATCGGCACCGAGCGCCACGAAAGCCGCCGCGTCGACCGCCAGCTACGGGGCCGCGCCGGCCGCCAGGGCGACCCGGGTTCGTCGCAGTTCTTTGTGAGCCTGGAAGACAACCTCATGCGCCTGTTTGGCTCCGAGCGCATTGCCAAGCTCATGGATAAGATGGGCATGGAAGAAGGCGAAGTGATTCAGCACTCGATGATTACGAGCAGTATTGAGCGCGCCCAGAAGAAGGTGGAGGAGAACAACTTCGGCACCCGCAAGCGCCTGCTGGAGTACGATGACGTGATGAATGCCCAGCGCGAAGTAGTGTACCGCCGCCGCCGCAACGCCCTGTTTGGTGAGCGCCTGGAGCTGGATATTCTCAACCTGATTTATGACGTGAGTGAGGACATCGCGGCCGGCCACAAAGTCACCAACGACTACGAGGACTTCAAGCTGTCCGTCATCAAGGATTTTGGCTACGACACGCACATCACGGCCCAGGAATTCAGTGCCCTGCCCGCCGAGCGCCTCACTCAGAAGCTCTACGACGAGGCCGCTGATTACTACGACAGCAAGAACGAGCACATTGGCCAGAATGCCCTGCCGATGATAAACGACCTGCTGGCTCAGAACACGCCCTACGAGAACATCGCCCTGCCCTTCACCGATGGGCACAAGCACACCCAGGTAATTGCCAACCTGCACAAAGCGCAGGCTACCAACGGCTTAGACATTGTGCGCCAGATGGAGAAAGGTGCCGTGCTCTCGACCATTGACGAGGCCTGGACCCAGCATCTGCGCCAGATGGACGACCTGAAACAGGTAGTGCAAAATGCTGTGTACGAGCAGAAAGACCCACTCCTGGTGTATAAGTTCGAAGCCTTTGAGCTGTTCAAGCGGATGCTAAGCAAGGTGAACCACGGCACTGGGTCATTCCTCTTCAAAGCCGACGTGCCCGTGGCTGCCGAAGCTGGCTTCGCCGAGCCCGAGTTCTACTACGAAGACGACCTGCCGGCTCCCGCGCCCATGCCTAAGCTTAAAGCTGAGAAAGCCATTTCGGACGTGAGCCTCGGCGCGGGTCAGGAAGACCTTGATCAGGCCGCCGAGCTGGGCTTGGCCCCGCCCATCCGCCAGGAGCCCATCCGCAGCCAGAAGGTAGCCAACCGCAACGAGAAAGTGAGCGTGCAGTACATGGACGGCCGCGTAGTGCGCGACGTGAAGTACAAGACGGTGGAAGAAGACCTCGCCGCCGAGCGCTGCGTACTGGTGGATTAACCTCAGCTAACTATCCAGCAACAAAAAGGCCCGCGCAAGCGGGCCTTTTTGTTGCTGGATAGTTAGCTGAGGTTAATGAGGGTTAATGAATCTGAAGTAGGGGTTAGTGGGATTAGAGTAGAAATTATTTGATAAGAGTAGAAATTATTTGATAAGAATAGATATTTGAATTAAAAACAGGTCGACTTACCAAGATGAAAAAGGGGCGCAAACAATGAATAAAGGCAATCCCAAAAAAAAGAAATTATTTTTTGTGCAAAAGATGAATGGTGTAGCTTGCTAGCCTAAAACTCCTCATCAGTTAGTCGGGTAGGTTAAATAATAAAAAATTTAAATATTAATTTGTAATTATAAAAACCATTATTATGCTCAAAATGAGTTAATTGACCATGCCCGATAAAATTGCCAAGTGTATATACATCAAACGGTAGTGCGCTTTATGTAGTGAAAATCTTTGTATTATTTACCCTCTTTTCTTGATTGCTTATGTTTTTCAATTACTTCTACTTGCAAAAGCGCTGGCTGGTGCCGCTGCTCCTACTATTGGTAGTAACCCTTAATGGTCGGGCGCAGGCTCCTGCTTGGCAGGCGGCCGTAGCTATTACTACTTCCAGTACTGGCTCGGCCTACGCCAACGCCACGGCTACCGATGCGGCGGGCAACGTGTACGTGGCCGGGCAATTTAGTGGCACGGTGAATCTGGGCAGCTTCAGCTTCACCAGTTCCGTCGGCAACAATGGCTTTGTAGCGAAGTGGAGTCCCGCTACGCGCAGCTTCAGTTGGGCAAAGCAATTGGGCGGTGCAGTAAGCGGCGTGGCTGTGGTAGGCGGCAGCGTGTACGCGGTGGGCTATTTCCTTGGGGCGGCCGTATTTGGCAACGCTACGCTGACCAGCGTAGGCGACTACGATATGTTTGTGGCGAAGCTGGTTGATGCGGGCGGCAGTAGCACAATTGCCTGGGCAAAACAGGCCGGTGGTGCTGGCTCGGACCAAGCTAGAGCAGTAGCTGCTACTAGCACAGGGGTATACGTGGCCGGCACATTTGCCCAGACCGCTGCCTTTGGCACCAACACCCTCACAACGGGCGGCAGTAGTAATGGCTTTGTAACCAAAGTTACGGACAGCGGTAGTACAGGAGTATTTACCTGGACGCAACAGGTAGCCAGCAGTGGAATTACCGGCGTAGCAGGGCTGGCGGCAGTCGGCAGCGCTGTGTACTTGGTCGGGCGAATTGAGCAAGCCGCTACCTTTGGTAATATTACCCTGGCTACCAACGGCAGCTTGCCGGCTTACGTAGCCAAGCTCTTGGATGCCGGTGCCACCAGTAGTTTTGGCTGGGTGCAGGCCCCGGTGAGCACAACTAGCAGCATGTATGCAGGTAGTGTGGCCGTGGTTGGCTCGAACGTGTACCTCTCAGGAGATTTTACCGGGACAGCTACCTTCGGCACGCAAGCGCTGACCAGCGCTGGCCAGCGCGATGCTTTTGTGGCCAAGCTGACGGATGTGGGAGGAATGGGTAATTTTGTGTGGGCGCAGCGAGCGGGCGGCCCCAGCGATGACCTCGGCTCGCGGGTAGCTGTGGCTGGCAGCAACGTATATGTAGCGAGCGTATTTACGGGTACGGCCAGCTTTGGTAGTACCTCGCTGACCAGCTTTGGGGGCGGTGATGTCTACGTAACCTGCCTCACCGATGCTGGCTCCAGCGCTATTTTTACCTGGACCCAGCAAGCTGGTGGGGCTGGCAATGATAGCAGCTACGGCTTGGCCTTGAGCGGTACTATGCCGGTAGTAGTGGGCAGCTTCAACGCGACGGCCAACTTCGGTAATCAGGCTATCACAAGCACCGGCCTCTACAGTGAAAACGCTTTTCTGGCCCTGCTTGGTCCCAATGTGCTGGCTACTGCATACACTGTCCCTTTGCCCAGCTTGGTCCCTTACCCCAACCCGGCCCACGGCACTACTACCGTGCGGGTGCCAGCTGGCAGTCCTGCTACCCTCATCCTCCTTGATGCGCTAGGTCGTATGGTGCGCACTGCGGCAGTCCCGGTTGGTTCAGACTACATGCTGGATTTGAGCGGCCTCATGCCCGGCGTATATGCGCTACGCGTGCAGGCCGGCGAGGGCCAGGCAATGCGGCAACTAGTAGTGGAGTAGCCACACCGCCCTCTCCCTATCTTTGCCCCATGCCCACGCCCAACCTCGCCGCTACCCTCGACCACACCCTTTTGCGCCCCGACTGCACCGAAGCCCAGCTGGTGCAGCTCTGCCAGGAGGCGCGCATCAATGGCTTTGCCAGCGCCTGCGTGCCGCCCTGCTACGTGCCGCTGGCCGCCCGCGAGCTGAGTGGCTCGGGCGTGGCGGTGTGCACGGTTATCGGGTTTCCGCTGGGCTATAACAACCCACGAGTGAAGTTCAAGGAAGCCGAAATTGCCCTGGCCGAAGGTGCGGCTGAGCTGGACATGGTGCTGAATATAGCCGCCTTAAAATCAGGCCAGTACGATGCCGTGCGCGCCGAGATAGAAGACCTGGCTGACCTGGCCGACGCGCACGATGCCCTGCTCAAGGTCATTATTGAAACCGCCCTGCTCACTGAGGAAGAAATGGAAACCGCCGCCCGGCTCTGCGCCGAAGCCGGCGCGCACTTCGTGAAAACCAGCACCGGCTTTGCCAGCCGGGGCGCGTCGGTGGCCGATGTGGAGCTGCTACGCCGGGTGCTGCCCGCTCACGTGCGCATCAAGGCCAGCGGCGGCATTCGCACGCGGGCGCAGGCGTTGGCCCTGCTCGCGGCCGGGGCCGACCGCCTGGGCACCTCTAACAGTCTGGCTATTTTGCAAGAAGATGATACTACGCCTGCGTAACGCCGTGCTACTCCTGAGCCTGCCGCTGCTGGCGGCCTGCGCCACCACGGCCCCCGCCACCACCCGCTCCCAAACGCCGGCCGATACCACGCGCCGCGCCGCCACCGCCGCGCCCACCGAAGAGGTGGCCAAGTACCGGCCCGTGTTTGTGCTGCCCTTCGCGAGCGGCGCAGCAGCGCCTGCCACCCCCAAGCCCGCCGCGCCGCCCGTGCCTAAAACCACCGCGCCCGCGCCCACCAACCAGGTCAATGCCCAGGTAGAGCAGCGTCTGCGCGACCAAGCCTTCACCAACCAGAACGTGAAGTATATCAGCGGGTTCCGGGTGCGGGCGTACCTGGGCCTGGAGCGCGACCAGGTGATGAGCATTCGCCGCCAGGTTATCAGCCGCTACCCCGACGAAACGGACTACATCACCTTCAAGCAGCCCGTGTACCGCCTCTACATCGGCGACTACGCTACCAAGCTCGACGCCGCCCGCGGCCTGGCCCGGGTGCGCCAGTTTGTGCCCCGCGCCGAGCTGGAGCCCATGCAGGTGCTGCTGAATAAGGTGCCGTAAGCTATTCTGTAAATTGCACTAGAACGTTATGCCTATCTGGCGGCCACGCAGTGAAGCATCTCGCTCGCATAATCCAACGATTCGAGTGAAATGCTTCACTGCGTGGCCGCCAGATAGGCATGACAACAATACACTAGATTATGCTTGACACCCTCAAAGCCCGCGCCGCCGCCCTGGCCCCCGAGCTCTCGGCTCTGCGCCGCCACCTGCACGCCAACCCCGAGCTCTCGTTCAAGGAAACCCAAACGGCCGCTTTCGTGGCCGGCAAGCTGCGCGAGCTGGGCCTGGAGCCGCACACCGTGGCCGGTACCGGCGTGGTGGCCCTCATTGAGGGGCAGCCGGGCGGCCCGGTGGTGGCCCTGCGCGCCGACATGGACGCGCTGCCCATTCAGGAGCTGAGCGATATTTCCTATAAGTCGCTGAATGCCGGCGTAATGCACGCCTGCGGCCACGACGTGCACACCACCTGCCTGCTCGGCGCGGCCCAGCTGCTCACCGAGCAGCGCGCTCACTTCAAGGGCACTGTGAAGCTGCTGTTTCAGCCCGGCGAGGAGGTGCTGCCGGGCGGTGCGGCGCTGATGATTGCCGACGGCGTGCTCGAAAACCCCAAGCCGGCCGAGATTCTGGGGCAGCACGTGTTTCCGCGGCTGCCGGTGGGGCAAATCGGCGTGCGGCCCGGCCGCTACATGGCCAGCACCGACGAGTTGTACCTGACCATCAGGGGGAAAGGTGGCCACGGCGCCATGCCCGAGCTCAACCTCGACCCCGTGCTGGTGGCCGCCCACCTCCTTGTGGCCGCCCAGCAAATCGTGAGCCGCCGCGCCAACCCCAAGCTGCCCTCGGTGCTGAGCTTCGGCAAAGTCATTGCCAACGGCGCCACCAACGTCATCCCCGACGAGGTGTACATCGAAGGCACCTTCCGCACCCTCGACGAAAAGTGGCGCGACGAAGCCCACCTGCACCTGCGGCAGCTCTGCGAGGGCCTCGCGGCCAGCATGGGCGCGGTGTGCGAGCTGGAAATCCGCCGCGGCTACCCTTGCCTCGACAACAACCCCGCCGTAACGGCCCGCGTGCGCGCCGCCGCCGAAGCCTACCTGGGGGCCGAAAACGTGATTGAGCTCGACCAATGGCTGGCCGCCGAAGACTTCGCCTACTTCTCGCAGGCCGCGCCGGCCTGCTTCTACCGCCTCGGCACCCGCGCCTTGGATGGCCGCTTCGCCGCCTCGGTGCACACGCCCAAGTTTGATATTGACGAACAGGCCCTTAGCCTCGGGGCCGGCCTCATGGCCTGGCTCACCTTGCAGGAGCTGGCCGCGCCCGCCACGGCATAGCGGGTGAGTTGCTTTCTGTGTTATCGGCGGGTTACAGAGTTGAGGATTTATGCAAAAGTCGTTTGTCATGGCGAGCGCAACGCAGTGGAGCGCGGCAATCTTTCCTTCACGGCCGAGTTACTAATTATACTCGTCGCGAAGTGAAATGCGAATTAGGGCTTAAAATTGTGCTATGGAAGTGGGGCTTTCGGAGTCAGAGCGGCAGTTGCTGCGGCAAGCGCAACGCGCCTGCCGGGGCAAGGCGGGGTACGT
>NZ_JASITD010000016.1 GCF_030063445.1 Hymenobacter sp. H14-R3
GGCAACGAGGGGGCGGGGCATGGGGAGGGAAGGAAAAACGGGAAGTGGTGGGCGCAAACCTGCACCAGGCACCGGGATTTGGGCCCGCCCGCAGGCTGGCGGGCCGCCCGGCAACCTTATGCCGCCGCGCGCAGTTTCTTCCATCCCGCCCCGCTGCCGCCCTGGCAAACAGGCAAGTAGCCGCAACCGGCTCACGGGCACCTTTCGCTTTCCGCATGATTATCGAACGAAAAACCTTCTCCTACAGGGATAAAGTACTCATTGAAAAGGTGCTCATAAGCACCCCTTACAGGTACGAGGCTATTTTCCACAACGAAGGCTGCTTTATCCAGATTAGGGGCGCGGGCACCAAGCTGCTTTCGCCCGCCGACAACCTGCTGATAGAAAACCAGGAAGCAGTGCTCATGAAGTGCGGAACCTACTTTTTGGATTTTATTCATAAGATAGCGGGCGATACCATGGAGGTTTTGGCCATCCATTTATACCCCGATATTCTCCGGCAGATATACAGTACCGAGTTACCCGCCCTCCTTGAGAAAAGGGCCTACATGGGCCAGAGCACCATTATTGCCAATGAAATCATTATTTCCCGGTATGTCGAATCCCTGGAATTTTACTTCCAGAACCCGGCGCTGGTCAACGACGATTTGCTGGAGTTAAAAATCAAGGAGCTGGTGCTGCTTTTGGTGCAGACCAAAAATGCCGCCTCTATTCTGGAGCTGGTAACCGACCTGTACTCTTCCCGCACCCTCAACCTGAAAAACATCATCGACCTGCACAAGCACTCCAACCTGAGCCTCGAAGAGCTGGCCGCGTTGTGCCACCTCAGCCTATCGGCTTTTAAGCGGGCATTTAAAAAAATGTACGCGGACAACCCTACGCATTACTTCATCCGTGAAAAGCTGAAAAAGGCCAAGGAGCTGCTCACCCTCTCCGACTTAGCAATTGGTGAAATCGCCTACGAAGCCGGCTTTAATGACCCGCTCTATTTTACCAGATTATTTAAGAAAAGAGAAGGCATTACGCCCACCGCTTTCCGGGCCACGCACGCGCTGCCCTCGCTGGAGGGCAATGCTGCGGGGGCACCCTAACGCTGCCGGAACCGGCCGGCGGCCCCTGGCGCGGCCCGGCCACGCGTGACCCGAATGTCCATAACGTAGAACGCATTATCCAGTTGGCCGCTTGGGGCCGCTGGTACCTTTGGGTTAAGAAAGACGCCACCAAAAAGCTCCCCGATTGGGGCGGCGCTTATTCCTGCTTAACCCAAAGACCATGAGCACTTTCCCCATTCATACCCTCGAAACGGCCCCCGAAAAGAGCAAGCCGTTTTTGGAAACCTCCCTGAAGTCGTTCGGTATGATACCCGGCCTGCACGCAGCGCTGGCCGAAGCCCCCGGCCTGCTGGAAGCCTACCAGATGTTGCACAAGCTGTTCACCGAATCGTCGTTCGACAACGACGAGCAGACGGTGGTGTGGCAAACCATCAACGTGGAGCACGCGTGCCACTACTGCGTGCCGGCCCACACCGGCATTGCCCACATGATGAAGGTGGACCCCGCCATTACGGAGGCCCTGCGCAACCGCACGGCGCTGCCCACCAAAAAGCTCCAGGCTTTGCACGATTTCACGTTGCTGATGGTCCGCAACCGGGGCCGCGTTTCCGAGCAGGAGCTGCAAGCCTTCTACGCGGCTGGCTACGCCCAGCGCCAGGTGCTGGACATCATCCTGGGCCTGTCGCAGAAGGTAATCAGCAACTACACCAACCACGTGGCTGAAACGCCAGTGGATGAAGCTTTTAAGAAGTACGCCTGGCAGCCGGCAACGGCCTGAAGCTGCGCTGGACAAACCAGCAAGTTGCCAAGCACCGCCCCGACTGCGTGGTTGTGCAGAGCGAGTCGGCCGAGTTTACCCACGAGCTGCGGGCCGAGCGCACGCCCGAGGTGCAGCTGGACAATAAGCTGCGCTTCCTCTCCCTGGATTTGCTCTATGCCCACCACCCCGACGGCGAAGTGTGCGCCTACCTGCATAAAAACGGCCTGAGCCAGCAGGAGTACGACTGGTTTATGGCCGGCGAGCCGCCGGGCTACCAGATTATGGGCAACGACTACTACGGCCGCAACGAGCGCATGATTCTGCCCGATAGTGAGGTAGTGACGGCCACCGATGTGCTGGGTTGGTTCAACATCACCCACGAGTACTACCTGCGCTACCGCAAGCCGGTCATGCGCACCGAAACCAACGTGCTTGACCCCAATGAGGCCCCCGTTTGGCTTTGGAAGCAGTGGGCAAATGTTTGCAGATGCGTAATGTCGGTGTACCCGTGCTGGGCTTAACGTGGTATTCGCTTATCGACCAGGTGGACTGGAACATCGGCCTGGCCCGCAAGGAGGGCACCGTGAACGGCTGCGGCCTCTTCGACCCGGACCGCAACCCCCGGCCCGTGGCGGAGGCCTACCGCAAGCTGCTACGCGAGTACGGCAACATCACCATTGTGCCCCACGGCGAGCTGTTTGAGCAAACCAGCCGCCCAGCCACGCTCAAGGTAGACATGTAGCCGGCCGTAGTTGCTACTGCTCTTCCCAACTTACCGATGAGCACGACCACCGTAGCCCAGCTGCTTGACCAGCACCAAGCCTGCGGCCGCTATTTTGACGTGGACGGCGTACGCGCCTTCGCCCTCGACTACGGGCAAGGCGAGCCCGTGCTCTGCCTCCACGGCGTGCCCACTTCTGCCTGCCTGTTTCGCAAAATGCTGCGCAGCCTCGAAGCCCAGGGCCTGCGCGGCATTTCTGTGGACCTGCCGGGCCTGGGCCTCACGGGCCGCCCGGCAGACTTCGACTACACCTTCCGGGGCTTTGCCCGTTTTCTGCACCGCGCCACCGAGGCCCTGGGTCTGCAGCAGGGCTACCACCTGGTAGTGCACGATATCGGCGGGGCCATCGGGCTGGCTTTGGCCGCCGACCATCCGCTCGCCCCCTGCGGGGCAGGCCGAAAGCAGGGTTGTCGGGGGCAGTAGGTTGCCACTGAGGAGCAGGTGCCTACGCGGGCAGCAGGCGACTGGAGCCGGGCCGGGCAACTGGCGAACAGGGCCGGCAGTCGCGGTCTCACTGGTGCCCTTGCCGCCGCCACCCGGTTTTTTTTGGTCTTTTTAGGCCCGGGCCCCAACCAGCGCGTTTTTTTTCCTCGTAGGTTGTAAGGTTGGTAGTCGGGGCGGCGACAATCGGACCAGGGCTACCGCCGCCGGCTGGCGGGGCCAACTTATTTCGCACCCGCCCGTTTGGGCACCTACTCTTTTGGCCCTACTTCCCACCACCCGCATTGCCGTTCTGCTCTTCACCCGCTCGGCGGGCGAGGAAGGAGCGCGCAAGCGATTCTTGAGCCACGGCACCCGTGCCGACAACGCGGCGGTGGCCGCCCGCCTCATCGAGCACGCCACCGCCACGGCCCGCCGGGCCGGCGTCGATTTTGTGTGCGTAGACTCGGCCCAGCAGGCCGGGGCCACGTTTGGCGAGCGGCTGGCCGGGGCCGTGCGGGCCACCTTCGCGCTGGGCTACGAGCACCTGCTCATTATTGGCAACGACTGCCCGCAGCTTACCGCGGCTTGCCTGCGGCGGGCCGTGGCGGCGGTGCAGGCCACCGGCGCAGTGCTGGGGCCCGCCACCGATGGCGGCGTGTATCTGCTGGGCCTGTCGCGGGCCTTGTTTGAAAGTGCGGCCTGGCTGGCGCTGCCCTGGCAAACCCAGCACCTGGGCGCGGCCCTGCGCCGGCAGCTGCGGCGGCTGGGCGCAGTGGTGCACCAGCTGCCCGCCCTGGCCGACATCGACGATGCGGCCGGCCTGGCGCGGGTGCTGCGGCAGCCCCTTGCCCGGCCGCTGCGGCGCGGCCTGCACCGGCTGCGCACCACCCGGCGGCGCGGGGCGCGCCCCGCCGGGCCACGGGCCAGCCAGCGGGGCCACCTGGCCGCCCGCCCCCACCGAGGGCCGCCGGCCCGCTGAAACTTCCGATGATTTGCCGGTCCGGGGTCGGGCGGGGCTGCTTATGGGCGGCCGCGCCCGACCCTGACCGGCCCACGCGTTTCGTTTCAGCTTGCTTGCAGCCATTTTTATGAATAGATTTTTCCCGTTTATAGCCCTTTTGGTGGGCTTGTTATTGCCCACTTTGCCGGCCTGGGCGCAGGTCGATTTGGTGGTGTCAGTGCAGGATATTGCCCGCCGGCCGGTGGTGGGCTTGCCGGTGCACCTCGACAATGCCGCCATCGGCTTCAGTACCGAGCAGCCCACCGATGCCCAGGGCAAGGCCCGCTTCCGGGGCCTGAGCACGGCCGGCAGCTACGCCGTGAGCACCACCGTGAGCGACAAGTACCAGGCCGTGCGCGAAGCCAGCCTGGTGCTGCGCGCCAACTCCAGCCCCAGCGTGACGCTGGTGCTGCCCAATATCAGCACCCAGGAGCTGGCCGGCGTGGTGGTGCGCGCCCCCAACAACGCCACCACCATCAACACCCAGAACGCGGAGGTGTCGTCGGAACTCTCGGCCCGCGAGCTGCGCGAGATTCCGATTGAGGCCCGCGACATCACCCGCGCCCTCTACCGCCTGCCCAACGTGACGCTGGCCACCGGCTTCTTCTCCGAAGCGCCCAACGTGAGTATTAATGGGGCCAATGGCTTGTATACCAATTACTTGATTGACGGCCTCGATAACAACGAGAATTTCCTGGGCGGGCAGCGCTTCGCCATTCCGGTGGGCTTTGCTCAGGGCGTGAGCGTGCTCACCAACAACTTCTCGACCGAGTTTGGCAACTCGGCCAACGGCATCGTGAACGTGACCACCAAGTCGGGTTCCAACAACCTCTCGGCCGAGGCGTTTTACCTCACCCGGCCCGGCCCGGGCATTGATGGCAAAACCGCGTTTCCGCAGCGCGACCTCTCGGGCAACCAGGTGCAGAACGGCTTTCAGCGCCAGCAGTTTGGCTTTGCCGTGGGCGGGGCGCTGGTGAAGGACAAGACGTTTTTTTACCTGAACGCCGAGCAGACGTTCGACCGCAAGGACAACGCCCTCACCTCGCCCGCGCTGGGCGTGGCCGCCACGGTGCGGGGCCAAAACCGCTTCACCTACCTCTCGGGCAAGCTCGACCAGCGCTGGACGGACCGGTTCCGGTCGTCGCTGCGGGCCAACGTGGGCATCGTGAACATTGCGCGCCAGGGCGGTGGCCTCGACGGCGGCGTGGCTTTCCCCTCCACGGGCAATAAGCAGGACCGCAACTCGGTGGAAATTGCCAGCCAGAACATTTACGTGGGCCGCAACTTCACTTCGGAAACCGATTTGCAGTACGCCACTTTCCGCTGGAACTACGCCGGGGCCGACAACCCTAACAGCCCCGACGTGACCGTGCAAGACCCTGCCGGCCAACCCATTGCCGTACTCGGCCACCCCGGCTACCTCTTCGACTCGCACCAGCGCACCTGGCAGGCCCAGCAGAAATTTACGCTCGTGCAGGGCCGCAATACCTTCAAGGCGGGCCTGGGCCTCATCAGCACCGCGCACCTGCTGTACGGCGGCGGCAACCCCAACGGCAGCTACACCGTGCGGCTGAACCCGACGCAGCTGGCGGCGCTGGCCGCCCGCAACCTGGGCCCCGGCCTGAGTATCAACGACGTGCCGGCCGATGCCCAGGTGCTCAACTACAGCGTGGAACTGCGCCCGGCCTCCTTCGGCACCACCCAGAACCTGTACAATATCTACCTCGAAGACCAGGTGGCCGTGACCGACCGCCTGAACGTGACCCTGGGCCTGCGCTACGACTACGACAACCTCTCGAAGGGTGGGGCCGAGCACGGCGACCGCAACAACGTGGCGCCCCGCGCCAACTTCAACTACCGGCTCACCGAGCGCAGCGCCCTGCGCGGCGGCTACGGCCTGTTCTACGACAAGATTCTGTACACCGTGTACAGCGATGCGTTGCAGCAGAACACGACCTCGGCCGACTACAAAGCCCAGCTGCGCGAGCTGGTGCGCGTGGGCGCGCTGCCCGGCAGCACCAACGTGGACCGCATCACCTTCGATGGCAACCTGAGCGGCAGCGCTGCCAACGTGGCCTACCTGCAAGGCCCCTCGGCCAGCACCCTGCAAGGCCAGCGCGCCAGCGTGCCCAGCCTGGAGCGCCGCATTCTGAACCCCAACGGCTACCAGAACCCCTACTCGTACCAGAGCACGCTGGGCTACCAGTACCAGGTCAATCGTAAAACGCTGTTATACGTGGACTTGATGTATAATCGCTCCTACGACCTGTTTCGGCTGCGCAACGTGAATGCCGTGTCGGACTACGCCCAGACCGACCCCAACAACGTGACCGTGCGCACCGCCGCCCAGGCCAACGCCACCCGGCCGGTGCCCATTCTGGCCGATGGCAGCGCCCTTATTGGGGGGCAGCGCGTGCCGGGCGTGGCCACCAACGTGGTCGAAACCGAGTCGGCGGGCCGCTCGCGCTACGCGGCCGCCAGCTTCAACATCCAGCACGATGCCGGGGACGAGAAGTTTGGCTACCGCCTGGTTTACACGCTTTCGAACCTGAAAAACGACACCGAGGACGTGAACTTCCGCGCCGCCGACGCCAACAACTACGGCCCCGAGTTTGCCAACTCCATCAACGACCGCACCAACGTTATCAATGCCATCGGCAGTTACTATCCCATTAAGAACCTGCGCTTTACGCTGGCGGCGCTACTGCAAAGTGGTCAGCCCGTGAACCGCGTAACGGGGACTTACCTGGTGCCCGGTACCACCAACGTATTCACCAACGACCTGAACGGCGACGGCAGCTCGTTTAGCAGCGCCTACCTCGGCAACGCCGACCGCTACCCCGGCGAAAGCCGCAACTCCGACCGCCTGCCCTGGTCCAAGACCTTCGACGTGGCGGCGCAGTACACGCTGCACTTTGGGGAGAAAACCAGCCGCGTGGAACTGACCGCCGACGTGTTTAACGTGCTCAACACCCAGAACCTGAGCGGCTACGCCAACAACGCCACCCAGAGCAACCAGATTCAGACCGGCCCGGCCGGCTCGGGTATCATCCGGCGCAACGCGAGTGCGCCGCGTCAGTTCCAGTTTGGCCTGCGCTACGCGCTGTAAACGTTGCTGGCACGTCATGCGGAGCGAAGCGGAGCATCTCTACCGCTTCGTTGCAACAGTTCGGGCGAAGCGACAGAAGTGCTTCGACTACGCTTCGCTCCGCATGACGACCTTTTAGACGCACACTTTTCTATGAAAAAAATATTCTTCCTGCTTTTGTCCGCTGCCACCTTGCTTGCCGGGTGCGGTACCGCCCCGAACGAAGCGCGCACGCCGCAGCAAACCCTGGCGCAAAGCTGGCCGCAGATTGAAAACAAGGGTAAAAACCAGCCCGTGACGCTGGTGATGTGGCAGGGCGACCCGCTCATCAACCAGTACATGAACACCTACGTGAAGCCCGAGGTGCAGCGCCGCTACGGTATTGAGCTGCAGCTGGTGGCCGGGCAGGGCGCGCAACTGGTGCAAACGCTGGCCGCCGAGCAGCAGGCCAACCAGCCCAGCGAGGCCGACATGGTGTGGATAAACGGCGAAACCTTTTACCAGCTGCGGCAGGTAGATGCGCTGCTGGGCCCCTTCGTGGAGAAGCTGCCCAACGCCCGGCTGCTGGATTTGCAGAACCCCTTCATTAACACCGACTTCCAGCAGCCCATTGCTGGTATGGAGTGCCCCTGGGGCAACGTGCAGTTCAACATTATCTACGATTCGGCGCGGGTGGCGCAGCCGCCCCGCTCGTTTGCCGAGCTGCCGGCCTACCTCAAGGCCCACCCCGGCCAGTTCACCATCCCCAACGAGTTTACGGGCATGACCCTGCTCAAATCGTGGATGATAGCCTTGTCGGGCAACCCGGCACTATTCCGGGGCAAGTTTGACGAGGCCGTGTATAAAAAGTGGTCGGGCGAGCTGTGGCGGGTCATCAATACCAGCAAGCCCTACTTCTGGAAGCAGGGCCAGACGTTTCCCGAGCAGTTGGCCCTGCTGCACCAGCTTTTTGCCAACGGCGAGGTGGCCTTCACGTTCTCCAACAACGACGCAGAAGTGGATAACAAGGTGAACCAGAAGGTGTTTCCGGCCACGGCCCGCGCCTACGTGCCCCTGCCGGGCACTATTCAGAACGCCCACTACCTGGGCGTGGTGCGGGGCGCCCAGCACCCCGAGGCCGCCCTGCTGGTCATCAATTTCCTGATTTCGCCCGAGGCGCAGCTCAAGAAGATGGACCCCAACGTGTGGGGCGACCACACGGTGCTGAACCTGGCGGCCCTGCCGGCAAGCCAGCGGCAGCAGTTCGAGCGGCTGCCCTCGCGGCGCTACGCCCCGCGGCGCGCCGCCATTCAGGGCCGCGCCCTGCCCGAGCCCGACCCGGAGTACATGACCCGCCTGTTCAAGGATTTTCGTACCTATATCATTGAAAGCCATGCCGTTCCGGCTTCCTAAGCTGCTGCTGGGCAGCTACGGCCTACTGGTGGTGGGCCTGCCGCTGGCGGGGCTGGCCTACGCCCTGCTGGGCAGCGTGGGGCTGGCCGGGCCGCTGGCGGCGGGCTGCACGGGCCGCTACTGGCTGGCGCTGGGCCACGACACGAGCCTGCTCTACGCCGCCCTGTACAGCGCGGCCGTGGCGGGCGCGGTGCTACTGCTGTCGGTGGGCCTGGCGCTGGCCCTGGTGCTGGGCGCGCAGGCCTCGCTGCGGCGGGGGCCGCTGCTGGGCCTGCTCTACGTGCCCCTGCTGATGCCCACGCTGGTGATGGCCTTCTACCTGTTTCAGCTGCTGAGCCGGGCCGGCTGGCTGGCCCGCGTGAGCTACCAGGCGGGGCTCACTGGCCGGCTGGAGGACTTCCCGGAGCTGGTGCAGGACGCGGCTGGCGTGGGCATTGTGTTGGCGCAGGTGCTGCTCACGTTTCCGTTTCTGGCCCTGCTTTTTCAGGCCATCTACCAGGAAAGCCGCCTCGACGACTACTACCAGCTCACGCGCACGCTGGGGGCCAGCGCGGGGCAGTTTCGGCGGCGGGTGGCCCTGCCGCTGCTGCTGCGCCGGGCCGCCCCCACGCTGCTGCTGAGCGCGGTAGCCACCCTGGGGGCCTATGATATTCCGCTGCTGCTGGGCCGCCCCTACCCCCAAATGCTGTCCGTGTACCTCACCACCCGTTTGCAGCGCTTCGACTTGCGCGAACTGCCGGCCGCCTACCTGGCCGGCTTCGTGGTGGCGGGCGGGCTGCTGGTTTTGCTGGTGCTGGCCCTGCGCACTATCCGTCGCCATGCGCTCTAACCTCCTTTTGGGCACGCTGGCCGTGCTGTTCTTCGTGCCTTTTGTGCTGCTGGCGCTGCTGGCGGTGGGCGAGGGCTGGCGGTTTCCGGCGGCGCTGCCCCCGGCCTACTCGCTGGCGGCCGTGCGCGGCCTGCTGGGGCCGGGCACCGACCTGCTGGCCGGCCTGGGCCGCAGCCTGCTGCTGGCCGGTACGGTGGCCGTGGTGGCCACGGCCGGGGGCTTTGGGCTGGCGCGGGCCATTGCCCGCTCGGCCTGGGCGCGGCACTGGGAGGTGGCCAGCTACCTGCCCTACGCCCTGCCGCCGGTGCTGCTGGCGGTGCTCATTCAGCCGTTTATTATTCGCCTGCACCTGTCGGGCTCGGTGGGCGGGGTGCTGCTGGGGCTGCTGCTGATGGCCCTGCCCTTTGCCACGCTGCTGCTGCGCAGCTTCTGGACGCGGCAGGCCACCGAGTACGAGCAGCTGGCCCGCACGCTGGGCTGCACGCCGGGGCAGGCGCTGCGCCAAGTGCTGCTGCCGCTGGCGTGGCCCCTGCTGCGCACAGCGCTGTTTCAAACATTTTTGCTGGCCTGGTTTGACTTTGGCCTGACTAATGTGCTGAGCGTGGGCAAGGTGCGTACGCTTACGGTGCAGGTGTTTGCCTACGTGGGCGAGGCCAATGCGCCCCTGGCGGCCGTGGCCAGCCTGCTGCTGCTGCTGCCCCCGGCGCTGCTGCTGCGCCTCAACCGCGCCGCGCTGCTGCGCAAAAATCCGTAGCCTTCTTTCCCCTCTTTCCGCTGCCATGCTCCACGCCCTGCTTATCTCCAACGGCCTTCAGGGGCTCGAAAAGTACTACGTTTCCAATGCGCAGGTGCAGTACACTACCTGCCTCGTTACCAAGGACTTCAGCCCCGACCTGCTGCCCTACGACCTGCTGGTGGTGCCCAACGGCTCCGACCACGTGGCCCTGCTCAAAATCAAGGATAACGTTCGCGCGTTTCTGGCGGCGGGCCGGGCGCTGGTGTGCTGCGACGGCTTCTTTACGGCCTGGGTGCCCGGCAACCAGTGGGTGATGGACAACGCGCGCCGCAGCCAGGACGTGCGCTATTCCTGCGGCACCGACCGCCACGGCCTGCTCGCGGGCCTCAACCTCGACGAGCTCAACTTCTCGCACGGCATGAGCGGCTGGTGGGCCTGCGGCTACATCCAGGCCGCGCCGGGCGCCGAGGTGCTGCTGCACGATACCTGGCAGCGCCCCATTGTGGTGCTCGACGAGGTGAGCACGCCCGGCCGCCTGCTGCTCACGGCCAGCGGCCCGCTGGCCGATGTAAGCTACGCCGGCCAGCCCGACAGGGCCCCGGTGGCTTTGTACCGCAATTTCATTCACCTGCTTTCCACCTCTACCGTTCCCGCTCATGGCTAAGATAGGCTTGATTTTCAACGGCGTATGGTCGCACTACGCGCTGGCCACCGCGCCCAAGTACCGCGACTTGTACCGCCTGCTCTACATCCACGACCTCGACGCCGAAGCCGTGCGCGGCCTCGACGCGCTGGCCATTCCGTTTCAGTCTAACCAGGCGGTGCTGACCGAAAAGCAGGCCGTTATCTACGACTTTCTGGCGGCGGGCAAAAAGGTATTTCTCGAAGGCGACTCCTCCACGGCCTGGCTCGATGCGCAGTGGGAAGACCGGCCCGTGAACAACTACTGGTGGGTGGCCGACCCCACCAACCCGCCCGTGGCCACCACCAACTTTGGCCACCCCGTGTACCAGGGCCTCACGCCGCGCCAGGCCTGCTGGCACACCCACGGCGTATATACCCGGGTGCCGGCCGCGGCCGAAATCATTCAGGCCAATGCCGCCGGGGAGGTCATTACCTGGCAAACCCACCAGCACGGCGGCACCCTGCTGGCCACCACCCTCGACCCCCTTGTGGAGCACGGCGTGCAGCAGATTACCCACCTCGACCACTACGTAGACCGCCTCACCGAGTGGCTGAGTGGCGTGTGCCCCGCGCCCGCCCGCCTCACCATCGACGCCGCGGCCTACGGGGCCGGGGCCCGGCTATGAGCCCGCGCCCGCCAGTGCGGGCCGGGCGCTTTTTGTTCTGTTTTGTTTGCGGGGCACCCGCCCGGGCCACGCCCCGGCGGCTTCCCGCTACCCCTCCCTTATGCTGCTAACCGTCTCTCATCTTTCCAAAAGCTTTGGCAGCCAGCCGGTGCTGCGCGACATCAGCTGCGGGCTGGCGGCCGGGCAGGTGCTGGCCGTGCTGGGCCGCTCGGGCGGGGGCAAAACCACGCTGCTCAAAATACTGGCCGGCCTCGAAACCCCCGACGCCGGCATGGTGTTGCTCGACGGACACGACCTGCGGCCGGTGCCGCCCAACGAGCGCCAGCTGGTGTACCTCTACCAGGAGCCGCTGCTTTTTCCGCACCTCACGGTGTTCGAAAACGTGGCCTTCGGGCTGCGCATTCGCCAGGTGGCCAAGGCCGAAATAACCCAGCGCGTGGGTGAGATGCTGGCCGAGCTCGACTTGGGGGCCCACGCCCAGAAGGCGCCGCACCAGCTCTCGGGTGGGCAGCGGCAGCGGGTGTCGTTTGGGCGGGCCCTCATCATCCGGCCGCGCCTGCTGCTGCTCGATGAGCCCTTTGGCAACCTCGATGCCCAAACCCGGGCCGATATGCAGCAGCTTTTTTTGCGCGTGAGCCGCCAGCACCAGATTACCTCGCTCTTCGTGACCCACGACAGCCGCGAGGCCCTCACCGTGGGCACCCATTTTGGCTACCTCGACCGGGGTATTCTCACCAGCTTTCCCAGCGTGCGCGAGTTTGTGCAGGACCCGCGCACCAGCATTGCCGCCGAGCTTTCTTTTTGGGAGTCCATTCAGCAAACGGCGCTTCGAGAAAAAATATGAACGTTCTGCTGCGACAGGCGCAGCAGAACGGCTTGATTAGTCGTTAAAAACCAACTAATGAAAACCGATTTCAACCACTGCGAGTCTGTGTACTGGGTGTTTACCCAGCTCTGCAACGACAAGTGCGACCATTGCTACAACAATTCCGGGCCGCAGGGCACGCGCATCAGCGCCCAGGATTGCCTGCGCATTGTGCGCAACCTGCCCGACCAGGTCGACCGCCTCATCCTCTCCGGCGGCGAGCCCATTGCCGACCGCGTGAAGCTCTACCTCATCCTCGATGCCATTCAGGAGAAGTACCAGGGCCGCACCCAGGTAATGCTGCAAACCAACGGCGACCTGCTGACCCCCGAAATCCTCGATTTGCTGATTGAGAAGGGCGTCACCCGCTTCGACATTGCCAGCATCGACCGCTACCACAAGGCGGCCGGCGCCCGCCTCATGACCCTGGCCGACCTCTTCGAGAGCCGCGGCGTGAACGGCGACGACCACGACCCACTCATCGAAAAAGACCACATGCTGGTGGCCAGCCACCGCCTGAGCTGGGGCTACTGGGGCGCGTCGGAAGACATGTGGCTGGGCGGCAACTGGGCCCGGGGCCGCGCCCTCGAAAAGGACATCTGGCTGCGCGACCCCAGCCATAATTTCTGCGCCATCCTGTCCGGGGCCCGGGGCTTTTTGGGCGGCACCGAGCTGCCCCAGGAAATCAGCATTCAGCTTTGGAAAATCAATCCCTGCTGCCCCGGCACCAAATTTCCGCTCGGCGATGCCCGCCAGGAAAAGGTGGCCGACGTGCTGCTGCGCGCCTCCCAATCCGAAATCATGCAGCGCCTCAACGAGGGCGACCCCTGGAAGATGGGCGAGTCCATCGGCGTAACGGAAGCCCACGCCCTGGCCCGGGGCCAGGACCTCCAAAACGTGTGCCGCTGGTGCGACGAGTTTTTCGAGCAGCACTTCGAGGGGCCCATGCTGCCGCTGGCCAAGCTTGCCCCGGTAGGGGCGGCGTAGGTCATTGCCGCCAGGCTGGTTTTTCTCAAACAAGCAGCCGGCAGCCAGGCAGCCTTATCGCCCTCCGCGAGGCGCTTGCGGAGGATGCAATTATTCTATTTAAGTACTTTAACCTCCTTATTATTATGGCATTACCTGTGTTCTCCTCTCCCTTGCTGCGCCGCTTCGACCGGTGGGCGGGGCCGGTGTTGGCCGTGGCCGCCCTGGGCCTGCTACTGCTCGAAACCCGCCGGCCCCTGCGCCGCCGCACGCTCCCCCGGCCGCGGCGGTGGCTGCGCAACTCGCTCATTGCCGCGCCCTCGCTGCCGGCCATGCGCCTCACGCTGCTGCCGGCCATGGTGGGCCTGGCCCAGGCCTGGGCCCCGCGCCAGCCGCTGCTGGCCCGCCTGCCCGAGCCCCTGCGCCTGGCGGCCGAAGTGCTGCTGCTCGATTACCTGGGCTACACCTGGCACCGCCTGCTGCACGCCCCGCTGCTGTGGCGGCTGCACCGCGTGCACCACTCCGACCTCGACATGGACCTGACCACGGCCTGGCGCTTTCACTTTGGCGAGATGCTGGCCAGCATTCCGTGGCGCGCCGGCGTGCCGGCGGTGCTGGGCGTGCGGCCCGCCACGGTGCTGGGCTTCGAAGCTGTGTTTGAGGCCTGCACGGCCTTTCACCACAGCAACTGGCAGCTGCCTTTTGCCGTGGAGCACCAGCTGGTGCGCGTGCTGGTGACGCCGCGCGCCCACGGCATTCACCACTCGCAGGTGCAGCGCGAAACCGACAGCAACTTCGGCGTCGTGCTCACCCTCTGGGACCGGCTGCACCGCACCCTGCGCCTGAACGTGCCCCAGCAGGCCCTCACCATCGGCGTGCCCGCCTACCCCACCGCCGCCGACCTGCCCGCCCGCCGCCTGCTGGCCCTGCCCCTGGAGCCGCTACGGCCCTGGGCCCGCCCCGATGGCTTAGTGCCCGGCCGCCCCGAGCTGGCCGGCCCGCTGCACGAGCTGGTGCCGTAGGGCCGGCGGCCCTACGGATTTTCGGGGGTGGCCGGCCCGCCAGTAAAGAGGGAGGGGTGTAAGTATAAAATATTGATAGACAATAGTTTATGCTTACACCCCTCCCTCTTTTTAGAAGCTTACTGGAAGTGCTTAGCGTGCTTTATCTCCGAAGTTGTTTCTGCGCAAGACTTAAGTATTTGTTGGTGAATAACTTATGCTAGCATGATTAACTCCGCAATATGGAAAGAGTCAACATACCATTACGAAGTGAGTCGGCTAACTTATAGCAATTTGGTGAACCGAATAACCCAGCGGCGCCCTTTTTCCTTCCTCGGGGCGCCCGCGGCCGACTGCCGGGGCACCACTCGACTTTGCGGCCTGCAAAAACAGCCAGTTCGACCGCCTGGCCGACCTTATTCGGGCCAACGTGGACATGAGCAAGGTTTACGCCGACCTGCACCGCTAAAGCGGTTTTCCAGTCGGCGCATAGGCCCCGGCTGCGCCGGCGGACCGGGGCACGACCAGCCAGGCGGCACCTGCTCGGGTCGGCCGGCTTTTTAACCCCAGTCACCGAATTCAAAATGCTCCACGGCGGCGTCGCCTGGCGGTTAGCCTGGCAGTTTGATAATCGGCACAGCAGCCCCAATGCCAGCTACCCCGGGACCACCCTGGTCCGCCTCAACCGCGCCGTGTGCGCGGTGCTGGTGGCCGGTATTATCGGGCTATTATGGCGGCGCGCCCGGCGTGGCGAGCACCAGCAATTGCTCCGCAAACGCCGGGTTTTCGCCCCAGTACAGGTGCACGTAGGAGGCCCACACGTTGCCCTGCCGGTAGAGCTGCACGGGCACCGCCGCGCCCTTGGCGTTGGTGATGGCGGCCGGCGCGGGCGTCAGGCCGTGGTCGGTGAGGCTCGAATAATGAAACTCGTGCCCTTTGATAGTCAGACCATTATACGCTACCGACCGGTAGCCGAGCGTCATTTGGGCCGGGGCCATGGAGGTGGTACAGGGCAGCACGCCCGCCATGGCAAAGGCCTGGCCCTGCGCATCGAGCAGCTGCTGACCCAGGTACATCAGGCCGCCGCACTCGGCGTACGTGGCCCCACCCCCGGCGCAGTACGCGGCAATGCTGGCGCGCATGGGGGCGTTGGCGCTCAGCGCCCCGGCAAAGAGCTCGGGGTAGCCGCCGGGCAGGTACAAAAAATCGGTGCCCGCGGGCAGCGCGGCATCGGCCAGCGGGCTGAAATACGTGATTTCCCCGAGCGCCGCCAGGGCCACTAAATTTTGGTGATAGGTGAAGGTGAACGCCGCATCGCGGGCCACGGCCAGGCGGCGGCGCGGGGCGGGGCCAACTGGGGCGGGCAGTAGCAGCGGCGCAGCGACTGGCGCGGCCGTGCGCGTGGCGGCCAGCAGGCGGTCGAGGTCCACGGTGTGGGGCAGGGCATCGGCCAGGGCCTCCACAATGGCTTCGTACTGGATAGCCGTATCAATCGACAAGCCCAGGTGGCGCGAGGGAATAATAAATTCCTGATTGTTAGGCAAATAACCTAGCGGCTCCACGCCCACATCTTCGCAGGCCTCGCGCAAGAAATGGTAGTGCGTGGCTGTGTTTACGAAGTTAAAAATGGCCCCGACCAGCCGGATGCCGGGGTAAAAATTCTTGAACCCAAACAGCAGCGGGGCCACCGAATAGGCCATCGCCCTGGCATCGACCACCAGGATAACCGGGATGCCCAGCTGCTCGGCCACGTCGGCGGCGCTGCCGCGCATGCGGTCGGCCCCGTCGAAGAGGCCCATCACGCCCTCCACCACCGCCACATCGGCGGGGGCGGTGTAGTGCGCGTACGTGGCCTGCGCGTGCCCCACCGAGGCCATAAACAGGTCGAGGTTGAGGCTGGGGCGGCCCGCCGCCTGCGTATGGTGGTGGGTATCCAGGTAGTCGGGCCCGCACTTGAAGGGCTGCACCACCAGGCCGCGCCGGGCCAGGGCCCGCAGCAAACCCAGCGTGAGGGTGGTTTTGCCGCTGCCGCTGCTGGGCGCAGCCAGCAGAAACTGGGGCTTTTCGGAAGGAATAGGGAGCATGGGAAACGCGAAGGGCGCGACCTCTGCCGGCCGCACCGGGGCCGGGCCAGCCGACGCAGCCCGCGCCCTGCCCGGCCCGTGCGCCCGTTTTTTATGTAGAAATCGAGATGCCTTTTTACGTGATTTCGGGCGGCCCCGGGGCTGGCAAAACTACGCTGCTGGCGGCTTTGCGCCGGGCGAGCTTCGCGGGGGCCGATGAGGTAGCGCGCCAGCTCACTCGGGAGCAGGTAGCGCTGGGCAGCGGGCTGGCGCCGTGGCTCGATTTGGCGGGCTTTGCTGAGCTGGCGCGGGCGCGCACGGTGGCAAACTTACCCGGGCCTCCGTGGCGGAGCGCGGGGCCTTGGTGCGGGCGGTGGTCGGCCGGCAGGGCGATGGGGGCCAGCGGCGGCGCGGCCGGCAATAGTGCCTACCTTCGCCCCAGCAAATGGTAGTCGTTTCCGCGGTGCGGGGCGGCTTTAATAGGGAATCCGGTGTGAATCCGGGACAGTCTCCGCTGCTGTAACCCCCCTCACTAAACCGACTGATAATCAGGCGCCACTGTTTCCTGCGGGAATGGGAAGGCCATCAGCCGGCGGGGAAGTCAGAAGACCTGCCACCTGCTTCATACAGTCCCAGCTTTCGGCAGAAAGGCTCGTCGCACCATGCTCCACTCCCCGCTACCCCCCGGCCGTGCCGGTGGTGTACCCTCGCTTTTCTTATTCCGCCGCGGCCTCGTGCTGGCGGCCCTGCTGCTGGCCGCGCTGGCGGGCCAGGGCCAAACCGCCGCGCCGCGCGCCCGGCCGGCCCCAGTGGCCGCGCCCCGCGCCAGCACGCCGCTGCGGGCCAGCGCCGCCATCCCCAGGGGGCGCACCACGGTCAATTTCGCCAAAGGCTTTACCATCAGCTATATAAAGGGTGGCAAAGTGGTGACCATCCTGAGTCCGGTTGAGCAAAAAACTACCGCTACCCGCTACCTGCTGGTGCCCCGCGGGGCGGCGCGCCCGGCGGGCTACGCCGGTGCCATCGTGCTGGAGACGCCCATTCGCACGCTGGTGGGGCTATCGTCGATGCACGTGGCGCTGGTCGATTTTCTGGGGGCCGCCGATGTGCTGGTGGGCCTCGGCAACCTCCAGTACGCCTCGGCCCCGCGGGTGCGGCAGCGCATTGCGGCCGGCAAAATTATGGAAGCCGGCCAGGGCAAAGAGCTTAACAATGAGCAGCTTATTGCCCAGCACCCCGACCTGGTGATGGCCACCGGCTGGCCCGGCGAGGGCCTCACGCGCTACCAGACGCTGCAAGCGGCCGGGGTGCCCGTGATGCTCAACTCGGAGTGGGTCGAGTCGACGCCGCTGGGCCGCGCCGAGTGGGTGAAGGTGCTGGCCGCGCTGCTCAACAAGGAGGACCTGGTCAACCAGAAGTTTGGCCAGGTGGCGCGCGAGTACCAGCGGCTGGCGGCCCTGGGCCACCGGGCGGCCCACAAGCCGACCGTGGTAGTGGGCCTGCCCTTCAAGGATGTGTGGTACGTGCCCGATGCCGACAGCTACATGGCGCAGTTTCTGCGCGACGCGGGCGCCACCTACCAATGGAACAAAACCAAGTCGCCGCAGGGCAGCCTGGCGCTGTCGTTCGAAACGGTGGCCCCGGTAGCCCTCACCGCCGACTACTGGCTGCACACGGGCACCGCCACCACCAAGGCCGAAATACTGGCCCAGGATGGCCGTTACGCGGCCTTTGCGCCCTTCAAAAATGGCCACCTATACAACAACAACCGCCGCACCAACGCCCAGGGCTCCAACGACTACTGGGAATCGGGGGCGGTGCGGCCCGACCTGCTGCTCTCCGACTTAATCCGGATTTTGCACCCTGAGCTGGTCCCTACCTGGCAGCTCTACTATTACCAACCCGTTAAATGAGGCCTGTGCAACCTGAGGCCCCCGCCCTTGCCCCGGTAGCGGGCGCGCGCCGCCCGGCCACCTGGCTGGTGGCCCTGGCCGCGCTGGTGCTGCTGGGCTTCGTGCTCGATATTGCCCTGGGGCCGGTGCGCATTCCGGTGGCGGCGGTGGTGAAGATTCTGCTGGGCCAGCCCACTGGCAATCCGGCCTGGACGTTTATTGTGCGCGAAATTCGCCTGCCCAAGGCCCTCACGGCCCTGGTAGTGGGTAGTGGGCTGGCCGTGAGCGGCTTGCAGATGCAAACGCTGTTTCGCAACCCGCTGGCGGGGCCCTCGGTGCTGGGCCTCACGGCGGGCGCGGGCCTGGGCGTGGCCGCCGTGATGCTGGCCGGCGGCGGCGTGGCCAACGGCTTTGCCATTCGGGCGCTGGGGCTGGGCGGCAGCTGGGGCCTAGTGCTGGCGGCCACCGCCGGCGCGGCGCTGGTGATGGGGCTGGTGCTGGCCCTCTCGGCGCGGGTGCGCGACAACGTGGTGCTCCTCATTGTGGGCCTGATGATTGCGAGCGTTACCGGGGCCATCGTCAGCCTGTGGCAATACTTCAGCGCCCCCGAGCAGATTCAGGAATACCTGCTCTGGACGTTTGGCTCGCTGGGCGGCGTGGTGGGCAGCCACCTGGCGGTGCTGGCGGCCGTGGTGGGCGTGGGCCTGGTGCTGGCTTTTGCCTCGGCTAAGCCCTTGAATGCCTTGCTTTTGGGTGAGAACTACGCGCGCAGCATGGGCCTGGTGGTGGGGCGCTCGCGCACGCTCATCATTGCCAGCACGAGCTTGCTGGCGGGGGCCATTACGGCGTTTTGCGGGCCCATTGGCTTCGTGGGCATTGCCGTGCCGCACCTCACGCGGGCCCTGCTGCGCACCGCCGACCACCGCCTGCTGCTGCCCGGCACCTGCCTGGCCGGGGCCGCCCTCACGCTGGCCTGCGACTGCGTGGCGCAGCTGCCCGGCAGCCAGACCTCGCTGCCGCTCAGCGTGGTAACCTCGCTGCTGGGCGCGCCGGTGGTGCTGTGGGTGGTGCTGCGCCGCCAGAATATCCGCTCGTCTTTCTCCTGATGCTGCTCCCTCCTCCCGCGCCCCTGCTGGTGGCTACCGACCTGGTGGTAGGCTACTTTGCCGCCAAAAAGCAGCCCCGCCCCGTGGCCGGGCCGTTGCAGCTGGCCCTGGCCCCCGGCGAGCTGGTGTGCCTGCTGGGGCCCAACGGGGCCGGCAAATCAACGCTGCTGCGCACGCTGGCCGGCTTGCAGCCCGCTCTGGGCGGCCAGTTGGCGGTGGGCGGGCAGCCGCTGGCCGCGCTGAGCGCGCCCGAGCGGGCGCGCCAGCTCAGCATTGTGCTCACCGACCGCCTCGACGCCGGCAACCTCACCGTGCGCGAGCTGGTGCGCCTGGGCCGCCACCCGCACACCGGCTGGCTGGGCGGCCTCTCGGCCCACGACGAGGCGCAGGTGCAGGCAGCGCTGGTGGCCACCGGCACCGCGGCGTTTGGCCCGCGCCCGGTGGGCGAGCTCAGCGATGGGGAACGCCAGAAAGTGCTGCTGGCCCGTGCCCTGGCCCAGGATACGCCCGTGGTGCTGCTCGACGAGCCCACCGCCCACCTCGACCTGCCCAACCGCGTGGCCCTCATGCGCTTGCTGCACCGCCTGGCCCGCCAAACCGGCAAGGCCATCCTGCTCTCGACCCACGAGCTGGACCTGGCCTTGCAGGCCGCCGACCGCATTTGGCTGCTGCCCGCCGTGGGCGCGCTGCGCACCGGCACGCCCGAGGACTTGGTACTTAGTGGCACCTTTGCGGCGGCGTTTGTGCACGAGGGGCTGGCCTTTGACGCGGCTACCGGCACCTTCGCCCTGCACGCGCCCACCGGCCCGGCCGTGCAGCTGCTGGGCAGCGGGGCCGCCGCATTCTGGACGCGCCGGGCGCTGGAGCGCGAGGGCTTCGTGCCCACCACCGCCGAGGCCAGCCTCTGCGTGCGGGTGCCCCACGCCACCCAAACCGCCTGGCTGAGCCAGGCCGCCGGCCAGCCGCCCCAGGCCCACAACTCGGTGGAAACCCTGCTGCGGGCGCTGAGCCAATTAAAAGACAGTTAGCTACTTACAAACAATATTCGACTCTCTTCGCGCCCCCTCACCGGTACGCGCTACTTACCGCCCGGCGGGGCACCCCGCCGCGCCGCGGCGGGCGCCGCCTGGTGGGCCCGATGGCCACCGATGCCGCAGGCCCCGCCATTGTGGCCTACGTCAACCGCTTGCCGTACCTGTTTTTACGGGCGCGCGTGCCGAGACAAACCAGGCCGGCGTAGCCGAGAATAAGTGGTAACTAACCTAATACAAGCACTTTAAGAACGCCTACGACGCTACCACCCCCCCCCGCCCCTACTGCCTGATGCCCTGGAATATTACCGCCCCCGATACGGCGATGGCCGCCGCCATTGACCACAAAATAGCCACCAAAACCAAGCCCCTCGGCTCGCTGGGCCAGCTCGAAACCCTGGCCCGGCAGGTGGCCCTGGTGCAGCAAACCCTGACGCCCACGCTGCGCCAGCCGCACGTGCTGGTTTTTGCCGCCGACCACGGCATTGCCCAGGCCGGCGTGAGCCAGTACCCGCCCGAGGTAACGCACCAGATGGTGCGCAACTTTGCCGGCGGCGGGGCGGCCATCAACGTCTTCTGCCGCCAGAACGGCCTGGGCCTCACCATTGTGGATGCGGGCGTGCGCGGCAGCTTTGCCGACCTGCCCGCCGTGCGCAACGAGAAAATAGCCGAGGGCACCCACAACTTTGCGCAGGCCCCGGCCATGAGCGCCGCCCAGTGCGCCGACGCCCTGCACCGCGGCGCCCGGCTGGCCGACGAGCAACACACCGCCGGCTGCAACGTGCTGGGCCTGGGCGAGATGGGCATCGGCAACACCTCGGCGGCGGCCGTGCTTATGCACCTGCTCACGGGCCGGCCGCTGGCCGAGTGCGTGGGCCGCGGCACCGGCCTCGACGCGGCCGGCCTGGCCCGCAAGCTGGCTACCCTCACGCAGGCCGTGGCCGCCCACCCGCCAGTGGGGCCCGACCCGCTGGCGGTGCTGGCCACCTTCGGCGGCTTCGAGATTGCGCAACTGTGCGGGGCCATGCTGCGCGCCGCCGAGCGGCGGATGCTACTGCTCATTGATGGCTTCATTGCGTCGGCGGCGCTGCTGGTGGCGGCCCGGCTGGCCCCGGCGGTGCTGGCCTACTGCGTGTTCAGCCACGAGTCGGGCGAGCGGGGGCACCGCCTGCTGCTGGCCGAGCTGGGCGGGCAGCCGCTGCTGCGCCTGGGCCTGCGCCTGGGCGAAGGCACAGGCTGCGCGCTGGCCTATCCGCTGGTGCAGGCGGCCGTCGGGTTCCTCACCGAAATGGCGTCCTTTGAGAGCGCCGGCGTGCGCGACGACTCTCTTATTTAGGCTTTTTGGTGGTTTTTATGGTTTCCTGGCTGCGCGCCCACCTTCGATTGCTGCTGCTGGCCACGCAGTTTTATACCCGGCTGCCGGTGCCCGCGTGGGTAGGCTATTCTGATGAAATGCTTAACAAGGCCACGGTTTATTTCCCGCTGGTGGGCTGGCTGGTGGGCGGCGTGGCGGCGGGCGTTTTTGCGGGGGCCAGCTTCCTGTTTCGCAATGCCGAGGTGGCGCTGCTGCTGAGCATGGTGGCCAGTATTCTGCTCACCGGCGCTTTTCACGAAGACGGCTTTGCCGATGTGTGCGACGGGTTTGGGGGCGGCTGGACGGCGGCTAAAATCCTGGCCATCATGAAGGATAGCCGCCTGGGCACCTACGGCGTTACCGGCCTGGGGCTGCTGCTGGCGGGCAAGCTGCTGGCCCTGCGCGGGCTGCCCCCGGCCGCCGTGGTGCCCGCCCTGCTGCTGGCCCACCCGCTCAGCCGGGCCACGGCGCTTACTTGCATTTACAGCCACCGCTACGCCCGCGCCAACGAGGACAGCAAGGCCAAGCCCGTGGCCAAAAAAATGAGCGCCCCCGAGCTGGCCGCCGGCCTGCTGCTGGGTGCGCTGCCCCTGCTAGCCTACGCGGCCTGGCAGCGTAGCCCCGCGCTGCTGCTGGTGCTGCTACCGCTGGCGGCCGTAAAAACGCTGCTGGCCCGCTACTTTCAGCGCTGGGTTGGCGGCTACACCGGCGACTGCCTGGGGGCCATTCAGCAGGTGGCCGAAGTGAGTATCTACCTTTTTCTACTGGCTGGTTTCGCATGGAAATTTATCTGATTCGCCACACCGCCGTGCAGGCCCCCGGCATTTGCTACGGCCACCACGATGTGCCCCTCGCGGCTACGTTTGCCGCCGAAGCGGCCCAGCTGCTTCCCAAGCTGCCGCCCGCGCCCTACCGCGTAGTCAGCAGCCCCGCCCAGCGCTGCGTGGCCCTGGCCAAAACTGTGGCCTCCGCGCCAACCCTGGATGAGCGCCTGCGCGAAATGAACTTTGGGGCCTGGGAAAACCGCCTCTGGGCCGAGCTGCCCCCCGCCGAAACCACGCCCTGGATGGCCGACTACGTGACCCTGGCCCCGCCCAATGGCGAAACTTTTGGGGCCGTGCAGCAGCGGGCCGCCGCGTTTTTAGCCGAGCTGGCGGCCACTGCCCCCACCGGGCCCACGCTGGTTTTCACGCACGGCGGCACCATTCGGGCGCTGGTGTGCCACTGCCTGGAAATTCCGCTGCGCAACGCTTTTCAGCTGCAAATTGATTACGCTTCGGTAACCAGGCTACAATTTCAGTACGGGCGCTGGCAATTGATAACACTCAATAAATGAAGTAGTTAACTTAGGCAGGCACCTTGTTTCCGGGGGCGGCTTCCGGGGGCGGAGCAGAACCCAAAACTGCCCGGACTCACCCAACCACGCTGGGCAGAGGCCGGCAAGCTTCGGCCATAAAAAAAAGGCGGAGCATAAGCTCCGCCTTTTTTAGTGCTGCGCCGGCCGCCGTAGTTTATTGCGGCAGCGTGAGCAGGTAGCCAATGGTGAAGTTGGCATCCCAATCGAACACAAACTGCTGGCAACCAGTAGCTTTGGCAATAGATTTGTAGATATTGAGCCCGGCCTTTGACTTGGCATTATCCAGCTGGTAGGTGTCGGCCGCTTTCAGCACGGTGTAGCGCTCCTTGCCGCTGCGCACCTTCTTGGCCATCTCAAACGGCACGCCCCCAATAATGAAGCAGGTTTGGCGCAGGGCGGCGGGCACCTGCTCGGCTTTGGCCTTCACGTCGGTGGCCACCGTGGCATCGGCCGTGCCGTTGCCGAAGTACTTGGCCCCGTAGGTTTCGACCGACGTGGGCGCACCGCCGGCCAGCCACGAAATCTTGGTGTTGCCCGAGCCAATATCCGTCACAAACGCCTTGCCGGCGTAGGCGGGCGGCAGCACCGACCGCAGCCCCAGCACACCTTCCTTTTCGGGCGTCACGGTGTTCACCACGTAGTTCAGGCTCTTCAGGGCCTTGATGATGATGGCCGTGCCCGCGGCCTTCTGGGCCCCGGAGCTCACCACGAAATGAATGTCGCGGCCGCCCACGCCGTAGTCCAGCATCTGGCCGATGTAGGCTTTCAGGCCCTTGCGCACATCGTCGTCGGAGGCCATGTTTTCCAGCACCAGGCTATTGCCAAAGTCGGCTTTTTCCAGCTTCCAGCGGCGGTCTTTGTCAATGCGCACGATAAACGAGTTGAAGCCGCTGGCGCCCAGCTCTACCACGCCCTTGAGCTTGCCGTTGACGGGGGCGGGCGCTTCGTAGGCAAAAGCCGCCGCCGCACTACCCTTGCCGAAAGGCGTACTCCCGGTTTCGGCGTCTGTTTCGCCAGCCGTATCCATTTCCGTGTCCGTTTCGGTGCCAGGTGCCGGGCGGGTGGTAGTAACCACTGCCGGCGCGAGGCGGGAGCCAGCGAAATAGCGGAAGCCAAAATACACGGCGGCTACCACAATAAGCGTAATGATTAGCCGGCCGGCCAGGGTGATGCGTTGCATAGAAAAAAAGTAAGGTGAAGGAGAAGAAAGAGGTAGTGCCGGGGCGGGGGCAACGCCCGGCTGAAGAGCTAATTAAGCAGGTCCTGGTAGCCCGCATCTTTGGCCGGAAAGCGCTCGGCCCCGCGGGCACTCAGCGTGGTGGCCTGGGGTGGGGTGTCGAGGCTCACCAGCTTAAACTCGCCCTGGTTATAGGCCTGTAGCATGGCCTCGCCTTTGTCGGAAAGAATGCCGTTTTGCACATCTACCGAATTGATAAAATCCATCGACATATCCATGGCGCGCTTCATTTCGCCCAGCTTCTGGCTCATATCGTCCTGGATGTACTCCAGCGACTCATCAAAGTAAAACTTCTTGTCGGGGTCGCCCTTAAAAATGCTCACCGCCGTGCGCAGTGCGCTGGAGCTCTCCTTCACAATCTTGTATTCGACCTCCTTGAGGCGCACCTTGATTTCGGTTTCCTTGATGATGTAATCGGCGCTCCGATTGACCTTTTCCATAAAGGCGAGTACCATTTTGATGTTGCGCTGCAGGGGCAGCAGCTTCTCGTTCATCTGCTGCAAGCCCGCGCCCTCGATGGTAGCCAGCTGCGCGGCTTCCTTCATACCGGGCCGGTCGGCCAGGCTGGTAGCCTTGTTGGCCTCGGCAAATTTCTGCTTGATTTCGTCGTTGTTCTCGTTGATTTTTTTATTGAGCTTCACCATCTGCCCGGCCAGAGTGTCAATCTGGCCCTGCATTTTCTGGCGCTTCTGCTTGAGGTCTTCAATGTAGATTTTGAGAATGGCAATGGGGTCGAGCTGAATAACGAGCCCGGTAATTTTGCGCATCAGCGTCTTAAACAAGAAAAAGAGCCCGGTGCGGATGTCGCGGCTCGTGGCCAGAAACACCAGCAGCGCCAGCCCCCCCAGCAGGAAAGCCAGGTGCAGGGTGTTGGTAGCCACTTCGATAAGGAATTTCACTACCTCGTTGAAGTAGAACAGGCCCGCGCCGACCAGGGCCGCCAGCACCACCAGGCCCAGCACCCCCTCGGGGCGCGCCCAAAAGGAGCGGCGCTCGGCATCGGTGGCGACGCCGAGCTGCGTGAAATCAGGAGTTGCCATACGGAGAAGATGAAGAAGGAATGAGGAAGCCAAGATAGGCTTTGGGTACTAGTATTGGTGGCCCGGTGGGCCGTTGCGCGGCCTCACTGCAAGTACTGCGTGATTTTGGTGAGGTCGTCCTGAATACGCTGCGTGAAGTGCGCGTACGTAGCCTCGTAATTGAGCCGGTTTTGGTTGAGCCGGCCGCTTTGCTCGGTTACCTCCCCCCCGATGGCCGCCAGGCGGCCATTATTGGCGGCCAGCTTTTGCTCTGTTTCGGCCAGCTGCCGGGCCAGGGCCTCGTTGTCGGCCTGGAGTTGCTGCTGCTCTTTTTGCAGCCCCCCCACCCGCTCGGCAATGGCCGTTTCCACGCTTTTGCCAAAAGCGTCGCGGTCGGCCCCCAGCACCGTGAGGTAGTGCTGGCCGGTGGTGGCAAGCGCGGCCACCTGCGGCGCCCCGCCCATGGCCTTGTAGCTGGCCCAGGCCGCCTGAAACTGCTTCTCTTCAGTTAGCCCCAGTCCCGCCAGGCTGCGCAGCGTTTCGCTGAATTCGAAATAGTCGGGGCCGGGCGGGTTGTTGTGAGCCAGCACGCCGGCCAGGTGCTCGGCAAACTTGGCATCCGGGGCCGGCCCCGCGGCGGCCGGCGGCGCACTTGGGGCGGGAGGCCCGGCACCCGCCGGCACCCTGGGCCCGTTGCCGGGGGGCGGGGGTGAATTGGCAGGTTCAGCGTCTTTAATGAAAAAGCTGAGAATCTTATGGCCGAGATTATCTGGTTCAGGCATAGCGTCGGGAGCAAGGTAGCGGGCGCAATGTTACAAAGTTGCACGGATATAGAAGGCGCTTGGCCCTTGCCCGCTCGCGCCACCTGGCCGGCCCCGCGCCGGTACCGGCTGGTACCGGGTAGCCCGCAGCGGCAAGGAAAGGCGGGCCGTTCAGCGTTCTGCCGATGGTTTGCCCGCTCGATTGGTATCCGGAATTGGTTGGTAAGTTCCACGGGGCCAGCGCCGGCCGCGGGCTTGCCGCAGTTGCTGCATGGCGCCTTAGGCCACGACCAGTGGCAAGGCGGTGGCCTCGCCCTACTGCCGTGGCCAGCCAACGGCCCGCTTTACTTGCGCCACTGCGCAACAGCGGGCAGACTTGCTCCCAGCTTAAGAAAAACTCAAAAACAGGTGCTGCCCAACACAGCGAAGCATCTCTGCCACCTCACCCAAGCCGGTAAGCGAAGCGGCAGAGATGCTCCGCTGCGTTGGGCAAAACGGCCTTTTGCCTGACTTCCAGCTCAGAAGTAAGCAGGTAAATAACTGGTACATTGGCCCTTAGTTCAGGTGAAAGTTCTGCATATTTTTAGGTACCAGGGGGTGGCGGGAGGTGAGCAGGGCGTGCTGAATGGCCAGCATAAACACCAGTAGCAGCGCGATGGTGAAGTTGCTGAGCAGCTGGGAGCTGCCCTCCGTTGCCAGCGAGCTTTGCGAGAGCTGCTGGCCCACGCGCTGCTGAATCTGATTGAGCTGGCTCAGCTCGGCGTGCAGGCGCTGGCTTTGGCGCGCCGCTTCGGCCACCTGCGCCGCCGGCAGGGGCGCATCCGTAGCCAGCAGCCGCGCTTCGAGGGCGTTGTAGCGGTGCAGCTGCGCCCGGAATGATTGCAGCACCTGCTTTTCTTCCCCCACCAAGTAGGTGGCCTGGTGCTGCTCGATGATGGCACTAAGCTGTTGGTTGTGAGCAGCTACCTGACTGCGCGTGCGCTGCCGGCCGGCCGTCGGCGCGCCGCTATACAGCGCTAGCAGCTGCTGCTTGGTGTAGAGCAGGTCGTTGAGCTCGAACAAGCCCGTGGCGGGTAAAAGCCGGTCTTGGTACAGCGATGAAACCGAGGTGGTCACCTTGTTCATTAGCTGCCTTTCTACCACGCTACTGCCCAGGATAACGAGCATTACCAGTAGAAACAGCCTGATAGGCTTGGCTTTATCGTGGATGCGGGACAGCATGTTCATGGCGCAGGGAGTGAAGAGTGACTACAAATCCGGGCAGGCTTAACTGGTTGAAAATAAGGGGAAAAAACGAGATTCAAGCGCTGAGCGGTTTCTTCCGGTCGGGTACGGCGCGCAGCCTTACCGGGGCCGGATACCGGCCAGCCATTGCCGGGCGGCGGCCAAGTGCAGAGCCAAAAACCCGATGCCCCCAAATACGAATTCCACGCCGCAGCCCACCTCCTTTTCGCCGTGCCGCGCCTGCTCTATCGGCCGCAGCACGGCTTGCAGACAGGCCCCATCGACCCGGTCGGGCGCGGGAAAGTGGGCGTGCAGCACTGCCGGCACCTGCTGCGGCGCTACCTGCGCGAACCGGTAGGCCAGCCACTCGGCAAAATCGGCCGCGTAGGCCGGGCACGCCAGGGCCCTGGGTAGCCCTGGTGGCTGCTGGGCGGCCGCCGTTCTCCCAGGGCTACCGGGCGGCTCATTTTGTTAAGTTATTCATAAGCAAGTACTTATGCTGATGCGATATCGTGCCGGATACGTGGCCCCGCAGCTGGGCGCATCCGCCGAAGGCGGCCTCCTGCTGCGCGTAGCAGTGCCAGAGCCACTTGGGCGCGCCTTTGGGCGGCGTGTACGCAGGTAGTACGTAGTGCCCGAAAAGGTAGCTGGCGCAACCGAACACGCGGCCCGGCGGCACCCCAGGGCGGCACCCTAGGGCCAGCAGCAGGCCCGTGGGCTGGCCCCCACAATCAGCGCTTCGGCGGCGGGCATGGGCGGGGGATGAGGTACGGCCGCCGGCTCCAAAGCACGGCGGGGGCCGCCGCGCCGCACCTGACAAACGTCATGCGCCAGCGTGAATTTCGTCAGGGGGCCGCCACCAGCTGGTGCGGAACCTTCGTGGCCTTCTTACCGCTAGGCCGGCGGGCGGCTGCCCGCGGGCCCATAACCTCCTGATTTTGCTATGTTTCCTCCCCTCAAATGCGGCAGCCTGCTCGATGGTGCCCACCCGGCCGCGGGCCCCCAAAAAGCCCTGGTGCTGCTCAAAAAAGACGGCCAGCACATCATCTTCAAAACCTTCGAGGCGGGCGAAACCATGCCCACCCACCACCACGATGCCGGCGATGTGCTGGTGGTGGTGCTGGCCGGCGAGCTGACCATCACGCAGGAAGAAGCGCAGGTGGACGTGCAGGCCGGCGACTACGTCATTTTCCCGGCGGGGGCGCCGCACGCGCTGGCCTGCCGGCAGGCCGCCCGCATTCTCATTTACCGCTAGGCCGGCGGGGTGTGCGCCGCGCGCTCCTTCCGCGCCGCCCCCCGCGGCTGCTCCCCACGCTCAATGGCTCCTTCACTTTTTGCTTCTGATGAGAAATCTTCCTTTTAAGCTTTATGGCCGGCCCTTGCTGCTGGCCCTGCTGCTCGGCCTGCCGGCCGGCCTGCGGGCGCAGGCCACCACCCCGGCCGAGGGCCCGATGCTGACGCAGCCGGCCGTGCTGGGCATGATGGCCCTGCTGCTCATTATTGTGCTGGGGGCGGCGGGCCTGCTGGTGAGCCGGGTGGCCGCGCTGATTCGCGGCAGCCAAAAGCCCTCGACCGAAAACGAGGCCGGGCGCTTCGACGAAACCGTTACTAACCTGACTGACAAGCAGCTGGCTGCCATTCTGGAGCGGCGCCAGGGCCGCGAGTTTGCCCTGAGCGGGGCCGAGCTGAGCGGGGGCAGCCCCGCCCACGACACCCAGGGCCTGGTGCAGCACGTGGCTCTCAACGTGCATTCGCAGTGGTTTCATGAGAAGCGGCGCACCGCCCCCTTCACCGACCTCGACCCCCGGCTGACGGTGCTCAT
The DNA here is from genome assembly GCF_030063445.1 of Hymenobacter sp. H14-R3. GTDB lineage: Bacteria > Bacteroidota > Bacteroidia > Cytophagales > Hymenobacteraceae > Hymenobacter. Next base: position 29,070 of record NZ_JASITD010000016.1, read on the forward strand.
TTCGGCGTTTTTGCTGTGCGCGGCCTTCTGGCTGGTGCTGGGCACCACGGTGGGCTGGTACGCGGGCGTCAAGTTTGTGAGCCCCGACGTGGACCACGTGGCGGCGCTCTCGTTTGGGCGGCTGCGGCCCATTCACACCAATATGGTGTTCTGGGGCTGGACGTCGCTGGCCATGATTGGGCTGGGCTATTTTGTGGTGCCCCGCACCAACAATACCCCACTCTTCAGCCTGAAGTGGGGCTGGTGGTCGCTGGGGCTGATAAACGCCAGCGTTATCCTGGGTACGGCCTGCCTGCTGGCGGGCATCAACAACGGCGGCGGCGAGTACCGCGAGTACATCTGGCCGGTGGCCCTGCTGTTTGCCGTGGGCGTTATCGTGGCGTTTGCCAACTTTTACCAGACCGTGGCCCACCGCACCACCGAGGAGTTTTACATCTCGAACTGGTACATTCTGGGGGCCACCATCTGGGGTATCGTGCTCACGGTGATTGCCTACCTGCCGTGGTACCAGAACGGCCTGGGCGAAACCATTACGCAGGGCTACTACATGCACATGGGCGTGGGCATGTGGTTTATGACCTTCACGCTGGGGCTGATGTACTACTTCCTGCCCATGTCCCTGAACAAGCCCATTTACTCCTACTCGCTGGGGGTGCTGGCCTTCTGGACGCAGCTGCTGTTTTACTCGCTCATTGGCACGCACCACTACATTTTCAGCCCCCTGCCGTGGTGGCTGCAAACGGTGGCCATCGTGTTCAGCGTGGGCATGATTATTCCGGTGCTGGCGGGCACCATCAACTTTCTGATGACCTTCCGGGGCAGCCGCAAGCGGGTGGGCGATTCCTACTCGCTGCCCTTCCTGCTGATGGGGGTGCTGTTCTACTTCGTGGGCTCGTTTCAGGGGTCATTGCAGGCGCTGCGCTACACCAACCTGGTGTGGCACTTCACCGATTTCAACGTGGCCCACTCGCACGTTACCATGTACGGCATCGTGTCGTTCATGCTCTGGGGCTGCATCTACACGCTGGCGCCCAAGCTGCGCGGCCGCGAGCCGCGGCAGGCGCTGGTGGGCGTGCACTTCTGGTTTGCGCTGGTGGGGCTGCTGGCCTACGTGATGGCCCTCATGATTGGCGGCACCCTCAAGGGCATGAGCTGGATGGCCGGCGAGCCCTTCATGCAGTCAGTGGTGCTGATGGCCCCCTACTGGCTGTGGCGGGCCATTGGCGGCACGTTTATGCTGCTGGCCCACTTCGTGTTTTTCTATAACCTCGTCGATATGCTGCTGGGCGGCAAAGCCGTGCCGCAGGTTGCGCCCGCGCAAGATTCCCTGGCGCAAAATCCTCTAAAACAAGCTGTTCCCCAAGCCCATGATGTCCTGGAACGTATATAGCAACCACCGCCTGTTTGTGGGCATCGTGTTCGGGGTGTTCGTTTTCCTGAGCGTGCTCATTGCCGTGCAGCCGGCGGCCCGCATTCAGCGCGAAAACGCCCCCCTGCCCACCGCCGTGGCCCTCACCACGGAGCAGCAGGCCGGCCTGCGCGTATTCATCGGCGAGGGCTGCGTGGCCTGCCACACCCAGCAGGTGCGCAACATCGACATGGATAAGATGTGGGGCGGCCGCCCGGCCGTGGCGGCCGACTACGCCTGGCGCCAGCGCCTCGACGTGTGGCGGGCCACGCCCTCCACCCTGGGCTCGGAGCGCACCGGCCCCGACCTGACGGAAGTGGGCGTGCGCCAGCCCAGCGACCTCTGGCACCTGCTGCACCTCTACCAGCCCCGCAGCGTGGTAAAGGAGTCCATTATGCCGGCCTTTCCGTGGCTGTTTCGCGACAGTGTGGCTGGCACCCCGGCCGGGCTGGCGCTGTACATCCCGGCCGCCTACCGCGAGCCGGGCGCGCATACCGTTGTGCCCACGCGCCGCGCCCAGCAGCTGGTGGCCTACCTCATGTCGCTGAAGCAGGCCGCGCTGCCCACCGGGCAGGTGGCGCCCGCTTTCCTGTATGTGAAGCCGCCCAAGGCCGCCGTGGCCGCGGGCCTGGTGGCCAGCGACGCGGCGCCCGCTATTGATGGCGGAGCCCTGTACGCCACCAATTGCCAGGCCTGCCACCAGGCCACGGGCGAGGGCCTGAAGGGGGCGTTTCCGCCGCTCAAAGGCAGCCCGGTGGTGAACAACGCCGACGCCACGCTCATGGTCAACATCATTTTGCAGGGCTACGACGCGCGCGCCGAATACGGCGTGATGCCGCCCTTCGGCAGCCGGCTCACCGATGCCGAAATCGCGGCCATCGTCAGCCACGAGCGCAGCAGCTGGGGCAATAGTGCGGCACCCGTTACGGCCGATTTTGTGAAGAAACTGCGGGCGCTGGTGAAGCCAGTGGCGGCGCTTTAACCTGCTAATAATCTGATAATGAGAAAGAACCTGTTTGCCCTTCTGGCAGCCCTGCTGCTCGCGCTGCCGGCGCTGGCCTGCCCGCTGTGCGCAAAAAACCAGCCCAAGGGCTTTGCCAACATTACCCACGGCGCCGGGCCGGGCGGGCCGTTCGACTACGTGATGCTCTACGGGTCGATTGCCGTGGTGGTACTCACGTTCGGGGTCTTTTTCCGCCACCTCTTCCGGCCCGACAACCGCCGCAACCAGGCCCGCCGCGCGCTGCTCACGTTCAACTAACTGCTGCCATGACTACTCCCGATGCCGATGCCGGCACCCAGCAGGTGCTGCTGTTTCTCGACGACAACCCCGTGCCGTTTGCCCGCTACGCGCCGCCGGTCAAGTTCGACCTCGACACCACCAAGCTGGTCGATGGCCCGCACGAGCTGCGCGTGGTGGCCCGCTCCTCCAACGGGCAGGAGGGCGTGCAGCTCATCCCGTTTGTGGTGCGCAACGGCCCGGCCATTACCGTGCTGGGCCTGAGCGCCCACGACACGGTGTCGGACACGGTGCCCCTCACCGTGTCGGCCTACGGCAGCGAGCGCACCGATTCGTTCGTTATTACGGCCTCCGAAACGCCGCAGGGCGTGCCGGCCTGGGTGTGGGCCAGCGTGCTGGTTTTCATCGGCTGGGGCGCCTATTACCTGCTCACGGCCCTGGCGCAGCCCGCCGGCTAGCCGCGGGCTTTCGGGCGCTGCCCGCTACTTTTCGCCAATGGAGACTTCTGCCAAACCCGACATTTGTACGCCAGACGACATCCGCGGGCTCATCGACGCCTTCTACGCGCAGGTGGGCCGCGACGAGCTACTGGGCCCCGTTTTTGCCGCCCGCATTCCCGCCGGCCACTGGCCCGCGCACCTCGACACGATGACGCGCTTCTGGACGGCCGCCCTGCTGGGCCAGGCCGCCGGCTACCGCGGCAACCCCGGGGCCAAACACCTCGACCTGCCCATCGAGCCGGCGCACTTCACCCGCTGGCTGCGCCTGTTCGGGCAAACGGTAGATGCGCTGTTCGCCGGCGACAACGCCACGGAAATCAAGGTGCGGGCCCACAGAATGGGCGAGTTGTTTCAGGCCAAAATAGCCATGACCCGCGCCAACAGGAACCTCTCTATTATGTGAATAAGAAGGGGTATAATCGCCCGCCTTTTTATTAACCAGCTAATTAATTGTTAATCAAATAGCTAGTTAATAAAAAGGGGTGGCGGCATCATCCTTGCCGAACCCTGGCGCCGCCCGCCGGTAGCGGGGGCCTGCGCGCAAGCCCCCGCTACCCCGGCTAAAGCCATCCACATCGCTGTGCTCAGCGGCCTCAGCGCGGGGCTTGTGCCCTTTGATACGGACAATCTAGAGCGGGTTGCACAGCAGTGCACTCTTTTGGCATCAATTAAAAATTTGACAGCCAGATTTTTAATTTTTAATTCATTCCGAGAGAGTATACCAACTTGTAAACGGCTTTAGGACAAGCAGTTAGCGGAAATATTTTACGGTGCCTATACCTAAGCCTGCTATGGCGCACCCGGCCGCAAACCAGACTCCTGGCTGTACCTCTATCCGGCAGCCCCTGACTTGACTAACAAAGCAGTTGTGATGCAATGGACTGATGCTGAGCTTTTCTGGATTGTCAAAAATGGCATTAGAGACACCGGCATGCCTGGCCTTGGGCCAACGCATGGAGATGAAGAAATGTGGGGGGTTGCCGCTTTCGTCAGGCAATTGCCAGATAGGTCTCCCCAGGACTATTTTTTGCTGAGAAAATGGTTCAAAGAAAATGGCGAAGGGAACGCAGAGCTAGCAGAATATCAAGCGCGCAAATCCAAAAAACAAGCAGCTGTTTTTCCGGATAAAATACTTCTCGAAAGTTATTCTTTCAGAGGGGCAGCCCGACCCGCTAAGCCAGCGGGGCGCTGCGGTAGCGGAATGCCAACCCGGCGCGGGCGTTGCCAGGAATTGCCCCCGCCCACACCAGCCCCCACCAAACCGGGCCTGGTTGAAGGCTTAGTCCCACCCGCACATTTGCCGGGTTGCTGGGCAGGCAGGAATTTCGAAAAGCCGTTTATGGGGCATTTTGGGCGGGCTGCTGGGCTCGGTGGGCCTGGCCTGCGGGTCAAAAACCAGCTCGGCTACAAAATAGTGAAGTGAATTGGGGCCACTGAGTTTGTGGAAAGCCACGAAACCGCGGGCAAGGGCCACGGCGGCAAAAGCGAGGACGCTCAATACTTCGACTTGCTCCCCAACACTTGAGCCGAGCCACTTGCCCAGGCCCTCAAACCCCCACGTTTTTTATAGCGGATAAATTTGTCCGTTATAAAATCCATCCCTACCTTTGTCCCACCATGGCAATGTTCTCCAAAGCGTGCGAGTACGGGATTCGGGCCTCGATTTACATCGGGCAGCAGTCGGCTGACCAGGGCCGACGGGTGGGCCTGCGCGACATTGCCGCGGAGATAGATTCGCCGGAGGCCTTTACGGCCAAGGTGTTGCAGCTGCTGGTGCGCGCCGGGCTGGTTACCTCGGTAAAGGGCCCCACCGGCGGCTTCGAGCTCACGGCCGAACAGCTGCGCACCGTTACGCTACGGCAGATTGTGCTGGCCATCGATGGCGGCGAGATGCTGCAGGGCTGCGCCCTGGGGCTGCGCCAGTGCTCGGCCCAGCAGCCCTGCCCCCTGCACTACCAGTTTCTGGCCATCCGCGACCAGCTCAATGAGGTGTTGCGTACCCACACCGTTGGCGAGCTGGCCGGCAAGGTGCACGATGGCCTGGGCTTTTTAAGACAATTCAGCTAATCCCCTTTTTTTATTCAAATACCGGATAAATTTATCCGGTAATCAATTTTTTCCTTTATGACTACCGAGCAGAAAGCCCTTGTGGCGGCTACCGTGAGCACGTTGCGGGCGCACGGCGTGGCCCTGACCACCCACTTCTACCGCCGCCTCTTCGAGCACAACCCCGAGCTGAAGAACGTCTTCAACATGGGCAACCAGCAAAACGGCAAGCAGCAAACGGCCCTGGCGCTGGCCGTGCTGGCCTACGCCGAAAACATCGAGGACCCCTCGGTGCTGGTGCACGCGGTAACCAAAATTGGCCACAAGCACGTCAGCCTCGATATTCGGCCCGAGCACTACGCCATTGTGGGCCGGCACCTCATTGCCAGCATCGGCGAGGTGCTGGGCGAGGCGGCCACGCCCGCCCTGCTCGACGCCTGGGCCACCGCCTACGGCGAACTGGCCGGCCTGATGAGCGGCCTCGAAAGCGGCCTTTACCAAAACGCGGCCAACCAGGCAGGCGGCTGGACGGGCTGGCGGCCCTTCACGGTGCGGCAGAAAGTGGCTGAGTCGGACGAAATCACTTCCTTCTACCTCTACCCCACCGACGGCGGCCGGGTGGCCGATTTTCAGCCCGGCCAGTACGTGAGCCTGCGCCTGTTTTTGCCCGAGCTCAACCTGTTTCAACCCCGGCAGTACAGCCTGTCGAGCGCCCCCAACGGCGCGTACTACCGCATTTCGGTGAAGAAGGAAGCCGGCAATCCGCAGCATCCTAATGGCATGATTAGCAATTACTTGCATGACTTCGTGGCCGAAGGTGGCGTTGTGGAGCTGGCCGCCCCGGCCGGCGACTTTACCCTGGCTACCGGCAAGCCTACGCCAGTAGTGCTGGTGAGCGGCGGCGTGGGCCAAACCCCGCTGCTGAGCATGCTCGAACACCTCGTGGGCACCGACAGCCGCCGCGAAGTGGTGTGGGTGCACGGCAGCCGCAACCCGCAGGTGCACGCCTTCCGCGAGCCGGTGGCGCAGCTGGCGGCCCGCCACGCGCAGGTGCAGCAGCACATTTTTTACGATACCCTGGCCCCTGGCCCCGAGCAGGCGGGCCACTACGCGGGCATCGTGGATTTGGCCAGCCTGCACGGCGGCAGCCTGCTGCCCGAGGCCGACTACTACATCTGCGGCCCCGCGCCCTTCATCCGCAAGCAGGTGCTGGACCTGGCCGCGCTGGGCGTACCCCGCGAAGCCGTTCACTATGAGGAGTTTGGCCCGGCCACGCTGAGCGTGTAGGCTAAAAACACCCCGCCCTTGCTACAAGCCCGAACCGGGGGAGGAAACTCACTGGTTCGGGCTTTGGCGGGTTTGGGGCAGGATGAGGTAGGTGATTATCCTGGTTTTTACGGTGCTGTGCCGGTGGCGCGCCCTCCGCGCGCGCCCCGCGCTACGCCAGCAGCTCGGCGCACTGCCGGGCTATCTCCAGCTCCTCATCGGTCGGAATGACCAGGATGCGGGCCCGGCTAGCTGGCCCGCTGAGGTCGCGCAGGCCGGGGGTGCGCGCCTGGTTTTTGGCCTCGTCCAGCTGCAAGCCCAGAAACTCCATATGCTGGCAAACGCGGGTGCGCACCAAGGCATCGTTTTCGCCTACGCCGGCCGTGAAAACGATGGCATCCAGGCCGTTGAGCACCGCCGCATAGGCCCCAATGTATTGCCGGATGCGGTAGGCGTAGAGGTCGTAGGCCAACGCGGCGCGGGCATCGCCAGCCGCCAGCGCCGCACTAATGTCGCGCATGTCGTTGGAGCCGGTGAGGCCCATCATGCCGCTTTCCTTGTTGAGCAGGGTGCCCACCTGCTCGGGGGTGTAGCCCAGCGGCCCCAGCAGGTGCAGCAGCACCGAGGGGTCGAGGTCGCCGGAGCGGGTGCCCATCACCAGGCCCGCTAAGGGGCTGAACCCCATGCTGGTATCGAGGCTGCGGCCGCCGCGCACGGCTGCCATGCTGCACCCGTTGCCCAGGTGAATGGTGATGAGCCGGGCGTCGGGCTGGCCCAAATGCGCGGCGGCGCGCGCTGCCACGTACTGGTGGCTGGTGCCGTGAAAACCGTATTTGCGAATGCGCTGCTCGGTGTAGAGCGCCGTGGGCAGGGCGTAGCGAAAGGCGTACTCGGGCAACGTTTGGTGAAAGGCCGTGTCGAACACCGCCACTTGCCGGGCCTGCGGAAAAACCCGTTCGGCCACCTCAATACCCAGGTAATTGGCCGGGTTGTGCAGCGGGGCCAGCCCAAACAGCCGCTTGATTTCGGCCTTCACCGCCGCGTCGATGCGAGTGGCCGCCGTAAACGACTCGCCGCCGTGCACCACGCGGTGGCCCACCACATCAATCTCCGCGGGGCTGGCAATGATGCCCCCGCTGAGCAGGCGCACCACTTCGTGCAGGCCGGCTTCGTGGTCGGGCAGCACCAGGGTGCGGTGCTGCTCGCGGGGCGGCGCATCGGGCGCTTGCAGGTCGAAAACCTTGTGGGTAATAGTGGCCTGCCCGGAGCCAATGCGCTCGACCAGGCCACTGCAAGCCGGCCGCTCATTTGGCCAGCGAAACAACTGGTACTTAATGGAGCTGCTGCCCGAATTGAGAACGAAAATATTCACCCTGCTTGGGTTAAAAATTAGGAATTATGACTTACTACGGGGTCGATGAATAGTGCGGGCTTTTAGGCCGCGCTGCTACCTCGGCGCCTTCTCAAGTACAGCGCTGCGTAACAGTAGTTAAGCACTCGTTGATGAATAGCTTATGTTAAAAAAAGAACGTCATGCTTCCCTGCGTGGACGCCAGATAAGCATGACGTTCTTTCATAGCAAACTACTTAGCGACGGGTACTTAGCAGGCCTTGCTGGCAGTACTATTTTTGTTGATGGCGGCAATTTGTAGTATCTCCTCCCATCTTGTAAGCAGCAAGTCTGTATAAACTTCTTTGTCAAGGCCGTAGGAACCGAGAGCAAACCCGTCGTTCCACTCAACCAACGTTGTTTGGCCCGTATCCAGAACGCCAAAGTCGATACCATAGGCGGAGACTCGGTCTGCAGAATCCTCGAACTCAGTAATGGCTTGCTCCACAACAGCCATATCTAACTTCAGGCTTTCGTTTCCGGCATAAAGCTTTACTCCAACTATTTCGGAATTATTCACAAATACCCGGTATTCTGAAAGCCATCTAACTAAGGCAGAGCAGTATAAATCAGTATTTTTTGAAAAAACACTGAGCTGGAATAAATCATATTCTGACTTGATAACAAATCCGGTGAATAACTTTGTTTTGGATTTAGGCTTCACAAAAATTCCCGAAACATCTTTGAAGCTATTTTGAGAAACCAAGTCACGAATCGTTGTCACCCAAATATGCCTGCCATAGTACTTTTCTAAACTTTTGGGGTAAGAGTCATTAGAGCAAATGAACCCAAGTTTTTTTAATACGGGTATGATAACAGCATTATCTCCTACTACAAAAGTATCCTCGTCAACTACTAGTTGGTTTCTTAAAATCCTTTTGGCAGTGAATACCTCGTATCGAATTCCGCGAGCCTCTAATACTTCCATCACACCTTTATGCTCTGGTTCCACTTTATTACTGCCGTATTCGTGGATGTAAGCTCTCTTAATCATCGGTAGAAGTTTAGTGCGGCTTACAGTACGGCGGAAGGGCGAATGTCGAAACGCCAAGATGCTTCTCGGCGCCAAGTACCAAGACCTGGTCACCGCGCCAGGCAGGATGCATTACTCATCGTGCTTCGTCACAAGGCTGGTATAGTCGATTGCAGCTGCTTTTTCTAGCCAATGGGTACGGAGAACGCGTACTATCAGCTTGTAGCAGGCTATTGCTGCTGGCTTTGAATGGCCGTAATCACCACGGTATTAAATACATCGTCTACCGTGCAGCCGCGGCTCAGGTCGTTTACCGGCTTGTTGAGACCTTGCAGCACCGGGCCGATGGCCAGGGCCCCGGTTTCGCGCTGCACGGCTTTGTAGGTGTTGTTGCCGGTGTTCAAATCGGGGAAGATGAGCACGCTGGCCTGGCCGGCCACTTCCGAGTCGGGCAGCTTCTGGCGGCCCACCAGCGGGTCGACGGCGGCATCGTACTGGATGGGACCTTCCACCTTCAGGTCGGGCCGCTTTTGGCGCACCAGCGCGGTGGCCTGGCGCACCTTGTCCACATCGGCCCCCGCCCCAGAATTGCCCGAGGAGTAGGACAGCATGGCAATGCGCGGCTCAATGCCGAAGGCCCGGCTGCTTTCGGCCGAGGAGATGGCGATTTCGGCCAGCTGCTCGGCCGTGGGGTTGGGGTTCACGGCACAGTCGCCGAATACGGCCACGCGGTCGGGCAGGCACATGAAAAACACCGACGACACCACCGACACGCCCGGCTTGGTCTTGATGAACTGCAAAGCCGGCCGGATGGTGTGCTGCGTGGTGTGCACCGCCCCCGACACCATGCCGTCGGCGTGGCCCTGGTACACCATCATCGAGCCGAAGTACGACACGTCGCGCAGCAGGTCGCGGGCCATGTCGTGGTTCACACCCTTGTCCTTGCGCAGCTCGTAGAACGTTTCCACGTACGCCGCATAATGCTCCGATTTTACCGGGTCGATGATGCGCAGATGGCCGGCGGGCAGGCTGATACCCAGGCGCTTGGCCGAGGCCGCCACCTCGTCGGGGTCGCCCAGAATGGTGAGGTCCACAATGTCTTGGTGCAGCAGCTGCGCGGCGGCCCGCAGAATGCGGTCGTCGTTGCCCTCGGGCAGCACAATGTGGCGGCGCGAGCGCCTGGCCCATTGCAGCAGCCGGTACTGAAACATGTGCGGCGTGAGGCCTTCCGACTGGAAGCTGACCAGCTTTTCCTCCAGCGCCCGCACATCCACGTGGCGCTCGAAGGTGCTGATGGCCAGCTGAATTTTCTTGGGATTATCGGCCGAGATGCGCGAGCGGATGGCCCCCACGCGGGTGGTGGTTTCGAACGTGCCGGTGGGCACGGCCAGGATGGGCACCACGTTGGGCAGGCCTTCGAGCAGGCGCACGATGGGCGCGTCGGGCGCGGCCCCGGCCGTGAGCACAATGCCCGCCACCCGCGGGTAGCTGGCCGATAGGTTGGCCTGCAAGGCGCACACGATGATATCGCCCCGGTCGCCGGGCGTCACAATCAATACATTGTCCTTGAGATAGTTAAGAAAATTGGGCACCTGCATGGCCCCGATAACGTAGTTATCGACCTGGTTGCCGAGGCCGCTTTCCCCAAACAGCAGCTGGCCGCCCAGCTCCGCCTGAATTTCGCGCATGGTGGGGTGCAGCAGGTTGGGGTCGTCGGGGATAACGGCCAGCAGCACGTCGGCCGGCAGCTGGGTGCGCAGCAGGGCCTGCACATCGGCTACCTGCGCGGGCAGCACGCGGTTGGCCACCGCCAGCAGCACGGGCACCTCGCGGGCCTCGAAGTTGCGCAGCAGCGTGAGCACCGCGCTCACGAGCTGCGCCGTGCTTTTGCCCTCACCCGACACCACCAGGATAACGGGCACGCCCAGGTTTTTGGCGATGGACACGTTGGCATCGAACTCGAACGCCGTGCCCGCCCCCACAAAGTCACTGCCTTCCACCACCGTGAAATCGCAGCTTTCCTCCCACTGCTTGAACTTGTGGATGATGGCATCGATGAGCTCGCCCTGCGCGCCGGCTTCCAGCAGGCGCAGGGCGGCGGGCCGGGTGTAGGCGTAGGTGGCGGCGGCGGGCAGCGGCAGCTTGAAGTAGCTGCCGATGGCCTCAATGTGCGGGTCGGGCTGCTCGGCGGGGTCGTGGTTGATGATGGGCTTGAAGTAGCCCACCTTGCGGGCCTGCCCCAGCAGCAGGTTCACCAGCCCCAGCGCCACCAGCGACTTACCGCTGTAGGGCTCGGCGGTGGCAATAAAAACAGCTTTGGTCATAACGTAGCTAACGGGAGAAGGGCGGCCGGTGTTGAGTGAGCCGCACTGGTGGTGGGGGTATTTGCCCGGCCGGGCCAGCCCTACCGCCCCTGTTGCCGCCAGGGCGAAGAGCCCGCTGTCTTTCGAACGGCTTGCCCCAACGCTCGGCGGGCCGCCTGCACTTGCCTTGCGGCGCGGGGGCTAGGCAACCATGCCCAAGAGCAAAAACAGCAGGAAACCGACGAAAAAGGCCAGCGTGAGCAGCGGGGTTTCGGTTTCCTCGTGGGCCTCGGTCAGCAGCTCCTCCGTAACGAGAAACAGCAGCGCGGCCAGGCCAAAGGAGAGCACTATTTCGAGCAGGTTGCCGCTGGCCCCGCGCAGCAAGGTGGTGCCAATGCCCGCCCCCATTAGCAGCATGAGCGAAGTGCCGGCCACAATGGCCACGGCGCGGCCCCGGCCGTGGCCGCCCTGGCGCAGCTCTACGGCCGTGGCCAGGCCCAGCGACAGCAGCTCCAGGGTGAGGGCGATGGCCAGCAAGGTGCCTTCTTTGGCCCCCGCGGCAAACCCAATGCCGAGCAGCAGGCCGTCGATAAAAATATCGATGCCGATGGCCACCAGCAGGCCCCACGGCAGGGGCGCAGCGCTGGTGCGAAAGGAGCTGGGCACGGGTGCGGCGGCTTCCTGCTTTTCCAGGCGCTGGGTGAAGTAGCGCAGGCCCAGCATCACGGCCACCCCCAGGCCAAAGCCCAGCGCAACCTCATACGGGGCGTGGTGCTGCACAATGTCGGGCAGCAGCTCGACGGCCACCACTGAGAAGATAACGCCCGCCGCGAAGTGCAGAATGGCACTGCGCAGCCGGGGCCCCGGAGCCCGCCAAACGGCCAGCGCGGCCCCGGCAATCATCACCGCGGCCGGCAGCAGGGCAAAGCCCAGCATGGTGGGCCAGGGTGGGGAAACGGCGGTGGCACTAGTGAGCAGCATCAGGCAGTAGGCAGTTGAGTTGGCTTGTTTTTAGGCAGGGTATTGCCTGCATACGGCCAGGTTGCGGGCGGGGCTCGCCGGTGGCTGAGCTGTTGCGTAAACTCACCCACTGGGGCGCGGTCGCTTTGGCATCTGGCACCAGGCGGCTAGCATCCCAGGGCAGGAGCGGCAACAGCCTTGGAAAGCCGCGAGGACCCTCCCAGCCTTCCCAAAAGCAAGTTTTGCTGTGGCACGCGCCTTGGCGGCGAGCTTCGGGCAACTGCGCGCCCGGCCCCTGCCGGGCGCAAAGGGCGACGCTGACTAGCGCCGCCCTTTGCGCTTACGCTACTCTATAACCGCAAATGTTAGCGTTGCGGTGGCAGCTATTCCGGTACGCTGCGTAATTGGCATGGTCATTCCCAAAGTCTTGTCAGTCAGCTCGATACTCGTATACGTATCCGCGTAATTTGGGTCGGTCACGGTTGGTTTAGTGTCGTTATCACTAAAGGCCCACAGGCCAAGGGTTGTCTGCGGGTCGAGGGGTGAGCACTTGGCTGGGCCTTCATTCTAGGCGTAAGTACCTGGCGTGTTAAACTGGCGAAAATTGTCGTGCGAGCAAGGCCTCATTTGGTCATAAATAGTGGCGTTTGGGTAAATTGGGTAAGAAAGCACGTCGCTGGTCAGCTACCATTTTTTGCCCACCAGCAAGCGGGTGCGCGTGGGGGGTTCCGGGTCTTGCTTTTTGCCGGCGCCAACAAGCCTTAGCAAGAAAAGAGGGAGGACGACGCACATTTTTTTCATGAAAAATTTTTATTAGGTGCTTGAATATGGCAGGCCAGCAACTTTAGCATTTTCTTACCAAGGTGCAGAAACCCGCTGGGGGATTTGCACCCTGGTTAAAAGTTTGGTACGGTAGGTGACCCATCGGCCGCCCCAGCCGGGGCACCCACCGCACCCACGCCGCCGCCGGGGCGCAGCAGCCCAAAGCGGCCCGGCTACGGCTGAAGCTTGGGCAGCAGCCTGCCCCGGCCGCCCTCTTTTCTGAGCCGGGAAGAGCCGGCCGCACGGCGGAGCCTGAGGAGGAAATTACTGACTTAACTATTTGTTAGTCAATAAGTTATGTATAAAACAAATCACTGACTGGCAAGTAGATACGGAAGAATATCTGTAGGCTTGATTTCACCCGCGCACCCGCTCGGCTGCGTAGCGTCAATTATTTTCTCCCTAGCCGTTTCTACCCGACCACCTCCGGTTTGACAATCAGTTTATGAAGCACTATTATTTGATGAGCCTGCTGCTACTGGCCGGCCGGCTGGGGGCTGCGCAGGGCCTCGTGGCCGATACCACGGCCACGGTGAAGGTTTACGGCTACATCGACGGCTACTTTGGCCTCGATTTTCCGGCGGCGGCCGGCACGGTGCGCCCGGCTTTTATTTACTCGCACAACCGCCAGAACGAGTTCACGGTGAACCAGGCCCTAGTGGGCCTGCGCTACGACGACGGCGTGGTGCACGGGGCGCTGGGCCTGCAAGCCGGCACCTACCCCGAGGCCAACTACGCCGCCGAGCCGGCGGTGTTCCAGCATATTTACGAAGCCTACGCGGGCTTTCGGCCCTTCAAAAAAGCCTGGCTCGACCTGGGCATCTTCGGCTCGCACATTGGCTACGAGTCGGCTATTTCGAAGGACAATTGGACGCTGACCCACTCGCTGGCGGCCGAGGGCTCGCCCTACTACGAGGCCGGGGCCAAGCTCAGGTACGAAGTTTCGCCCCAGGTGACGGTAACGGGGCTGGTGCTCAACGGCTGGCAGAACATCCGGGACAACAACCGCGGCAAGGCGGTGGGCACCCAGGTGCAGTGGCGGCCGTCGGCGCGGTGGCTGTTCAATTCGAGCACGTTTTTGGGCAATGAGCAGCCCACGGACTCGGTGCGCCGCCAGCGCTTTTTTCACGATTTTTACCTGACTTACGCCGCCAGCTCCCGCCTGTCGGTGCTGGCCTTGTTTGATGTGGGCACCCAGCAGGCCCGCCGCGCCGCGCGGGGGGCCGATACCTGGCACACCGGCGCGCTCCTTGTGCGCTACCGCTTCAGCCCCCTGCCCCGCAACCGCTGGACGGCCGCCCTGCGCGCCGAGTACTACTACGCCAAAAATGGGGTAGTGGTGCGCGACGCCGGGCCGCGGGCCAGCGCCCCCGACTACTTCGTGCGGGGCGGCTCGCTCAACGTAGACTACGCCCCCGCCCGCCGCCTGCTGGTGCGCCTCGAAGGCAAGGTGCTGAACGCCCGCAACCCCTTGTTTGACAGCCCCAACCAGGCCCCGGCGCGCACCTACGGCAACCTCACCGGCACCGTTGCCCTCTCGCTGTAGGCGCGGCCAGTGGCCAGCCGGCCAGCTACCCTGCAGCACTGCCCTTGCCCTGCGCGTAGCCCCGCCCCCTGGCTACGAGCTGCACGATAGCGTGGCGCTACCGGGCTTATCGCGCGCCCATTCGGGCCGCTTGGCGGCCAGCTCCTCGTGAGCGGGGTGCTCGGCAAAGGGCGTTTTCAGGACCTCAAACAAGGTATTCAGCGGCGCCAGGTCACCGGTTTCGGCCGCCTCGATGGCCGTCTGCGCCAGGTAGTTGCGCAGCACATACTTGGGGTTGGCGGCCAGCATAGCGGCCCGCAGCTCGCTGGGGGGCGCGGGCTCTTGCCGCAGGCGCTGCGCGTAGCGGTCGAGCCAGGCCAGCAGCGCCTCGGCCGTGGTGCCGGGCTCGGGGTAGGCGGCCTGCGCCAGCAGCGCCCGGTAGGAGCCCGCGTGGTCGCCGGCGGCCACCAGCGCGGGGGCCAGGTGCGAAAGCTGGCGAAAAAAAATGGTCATGTCCACGCCCGCTTCGGCCAGGGCGGGGGGCAGGGCTTCGGTGAGGGCCTGGTCGGCGGCCGGGGCGCGGGCGGTGAGGCCAAGCTTGCGCAGCAGCAGCGCGTGCTGGGTGGCGGCCAGGGTATCGGCGTAGGTATCGAGGCCGGCACGCAGGGCCTGCGGGTCGGGCACCAGGGGGCCCAGGGCCTGGGCCAGGGCCATGAGGTTCCACATGCCCATGCGGGGCTGCTGGCCAAACGCGTAGCGCCGCCCGCCAAAGTCGGTGGTGTTGGGCGTCCAGCTGAGGTTATAGGGCTCCAGCCAGCCGTAGGGGCCGTAGTCGATGGTGAGACCCAGGATGGACATATTATCGGTGTTGAGCACGCCGTGCACGAAGCCCACCGTCATCCAGTGCGCCACCATTATGGCCGTGCGCCGCGCTATTTCCACAAACCAGCGCACGTAGGTTTCGGGCGTGGGCGGGCCCAGCTCGGGGTAGTGGTGGCGCAGCACGTAGTCGGCCAGGGCGCGCAGGTTGTCGATTTCGCCGCTGGCCGCCAGCAGCTGAAAATTGCCAAAGCGGATGAACGTAGGCGCTACCCGCGCCACCACGGCGCCCGGCTCGGGCGCGGCGTGGCCGTCGTAAAACATATCGCGCACCACCTCATCGCCGGTAGCTACCAGGCTGAGCGCCCGCGTAGTAGGCACGCCGAGGTAGTGCATGGCCTCGCTGCACAAAAACTCGCGCAGCGACGAGCGCAGTACCGCCCGCCCATCACCGCGGCGTGAGTACGGGGTGGGGCCCGCCCCCTTCAGCTGGATTTCCTGGCGCGCGCCATCCACGGCCACCACCTGGCCCAGCGCAATGGCCCGGCCATCGCCGAGCTGCCCGGCCCAGTTGCCAAACTGGTGCCCGCCGTAGCGCGCCGCAAACGGCTTCATGCTGGCCGTGACCAGGTTGCCGGCCAGCGCCGCCACGGCCGGGCCGCGCGCGGCCGGCGTAGCCAGCCCCAACAACGCACCCAGCGCCTCAGACCAGGCCAGCAGGTGGGGGTCGGCCACGGGCGTGGGGGCCACGCGCGAGTAGCAGTAGCCGGGCACCTGCCGGGGGCGGTTATCACCCGAGGCTTCGCCAGGCAGCTCGTCTACGAAGGGGTTCTCAAAAGCGGCCTGGTCGAATTGGGGAAGAGAGGGCATGGGGAAGATAAAAGAAGTTGTCAGATTGCCGTGAGGCGCCCGCGGAGGGCGATTAGCAGCAGCGCGTAACGGCACTGCGGAGGCAGGGCAAAGCAGCAGGCGAACTTATGCGTAACCCGCAACCCGCCGCCCTAGTGCCCCATTACCGCGCTCATTGGCACTGCTACGGGCCCGGGCTTGGGGCGCGGCCGCCGTTGCAGCACGTAGGCAAAGCCCGCGCCAGCCCCACCCCTACCAGCGCGGGCGTAATATAGCCAAAGCCCGCCGCCAGGGGCAGCCCACTCAAAAACGCACCCAGCGCATTGCCCATGTTGAAGGCCACCTGCGTGATGGAAGCCCCCAGCATTTCGGCACCTCTTGAGGTACGAGTCATCAGGATTTGGATGGGCGTGGCGATGGCCAGCGAGCAGCTGCCGGCCAAAAAGGAGAGCAGCAGCGACATAAGGCGGTCGAGTAAATCTGGACAGAATAGGGCCTTAACTTTCGAACGGCCTGAAAGACAGTCTCCAACTTCCTGAACGTCGGCGTTATGAGGCCACCTTCCGAACCGAAGCCCTGCGCTTGGCCAGTGGAAGCCGCTCAACCCAGGCCGCCGCGCGCGCTACACATCGACCCCCAAGCGAATTTATAGGTGGCAGCAGAAAGCGCTTACTCCCGTGGCAACTGCCCGTGGGGCAGAATTGGACCCTGCTATGGCAGCCGAGTTGCGTCAACTGCGGCCCGCCAATCGGCGGCAGGCTCAGGCTCTCCGTGACCGACACCCTAGGAGCCGCTACCGCTTTAGCGAGGCGCGGCGCGGCCAGTACCCCATACGCCTGCTCTGCCAAGTACTGGGCGTGCCAGCCAGTGGGCACTACGCCTGGCAACCAGCTCAACAACAGGCACTAAACAAGAAACCGCCCGCCTGGGAAGAGGCATTGGCTAAGGTCTTCGCGCACTACAAACGCCGCTATGGCACCCGCCGGCTGCGAGTGGCCCTGCGCCAAAAGGGCTACCAGGTGGCCCTACCTGTGCGCGTATCAGGATATGGCCAGCAAGCAGGTGCTGGGCTGGCCGGTGGGGGCCTCGATGCCGGAAGTGCTCCTTACCAGCGCCTTGCAGCGCGCTTTTTGGGCGCAACCGCCCACGCCCGGCTTGCTCGTCCACGCTGACCGGGGTGGGCAGTAGTGCGGCAACGCCTACCGGCAACGGCTCCACGACCACGGGGCCGGGCGCTCGCAGAGCCGCCGCGGCAATTGCTACGATAACGCCCAGGCCGAAAACCGGCTACAGGTTTTGAATGCCTGTGGTTGCGCCTCAAAACGGAGGTGCTCGAACTACGGGAGCGGTTCGTTTTTGCCGACTTAGCCGACGCCCGGGCCAGCGGGGCCAGCTATTTTGACTACTATAGTCACGAGCGTCTGCACGCTAGCATCGGCCATCAGATGGCGTATTCTACTCACCAACAGTATTTTAAATGTAATGCCCTAAATTGTCCAGCGTAACTAGACCACCTCCATCCTCCTACCGGAGTTTTCTGTTCCGAGTATAGTGGCACCCCTTATGGCAGCACGACAACGCCCGTTACTACTCCCCAATCGGGGCTTGGGTTGCAACAAGGTTTTCCACTTTGGGCACTGTTTGTAGATAGGCCCATATCGCGGCCGCTTCGGCCTCGCTCATGCGCGTAAACTTGGGCATGGGCTCACGCAGCGGGCCGTGGGGCGAGATGCCGGAGCGGGTGGCGTGGTCAAACTGCGCTTCGGTCCAGTCCCCGAGCCCAGTATTTTCGTCCATCGTCAGGTTGCGCGTTGTCACCGGGCGGCGCCCTCGGTCGAGCATCACGGTGCCGCCGCCGAGGTAGCCGGCCGAGTGCTCGGGGTGGAGCGCATCGTTGGTTTTCAAATCCCGCGAGTGGCAGTCGTAGCACTTGTAGCGGCCTACAACTAGGTAGCGGCCGTAGGCCACCGCGTCGGAAGCGGGCGGGGCCACGACCGGCCCAGTGGGTAACGGCGTGGGCTGCATAACGCTGTTGGTGAGGGCCTTGAGTAAGAAGGAAGGTTCCTGCGCGGGCGTGGCTACGGGCGTGGGCTTCACCCACGAATCGTTGGAGCG
Organism: Hymenobacter sp. H14-R3; assembly: GCF_030063445.1. Classification (GTDB taxonomy): domain Bacteria; phylum Bacteroidota; class Bacteroidia; order Cytophagales; family Hymenobacteraceae; genus Hymenobacter. The sequence continues at coordinate 47,286 of NZ_JASITD010000016.1, forward strand.
AAGAAAAGCCACGAGGCTGCTCACGTCCTCATCGGACATTTGCACGAAGCTGGGCATAACGACCCGGTAGCGACCATCGGGCCCCACCCCGGTACGCAGCAGCCCCACCAGCTGCCCGTCGGTCCAGCGACCGATGCCATGCACGGGGTCCTGCGTGATATTGGCCGCGTATATTTTGCCAAACTCCGCCGGCAAGCCGGGCATGGGCTGTCCACTAAGCGTGCCCGTGCTACGGTTGAGATGGCAGTCGGCGCAGATGGACACGGCCAGCTGCTGGCCCAGGGCCACCCGCGCGGGAGTGGCCACGACCACGGCCTGCCCAGCCGGCGGGGCGTAGTGGGGGATGCCGCGCAGCTCGATGCTGGCGGCCAACCCGGCCCCCAGCAGTAGCAGGCCGCCTAACCCGTAGGCTCCCACTCGCAGAAATTTATTCATGCGTTTTTCACGTGTATTCAGGGTGTTTTGGACAGCCAAAAAAAAGTAAACAGCCATGGCGAGCGCAGTGAAGCATTTCTACTGAGGCTGTAAATCGCTTGCTGCTACCGGCAGGGCGCTCAGAGAGGCAGGCGCAGCCTGGCGCGCTCTGAGCCAACCCCTAAACCCTAGCGCAGCGTGAGCCCGCCTAGCGAAATAACGTATTCGCCAGCCGCCGCGTCGTAGCGGATGGTGTAGGTGGTGGGGAAGTATTCACCCGTCTTCTCGTAGGTCTGCGGCTGCTTAATGGCGGCCGAGAAGTTGACCGTGGGCGTGAGCATGGCCTTGGTGAACATGGGCTCCAGGAAGGTGACGTGCCCATTGTAGGTACCGTAGATAAACGTGCTGCTGAAGCTGCCGCCGGGCTGGTATTCGGGGCTGCTGGGGTCAATCCAGTGGCGGCCCATCATGGGCACGGTGCGGCCGGGCACCCCGTTGGGCGGCGTGACGTAGCCGGCCGGCAGCCCGGCCGCCGCCGGGAAGATATCGCCCTTGGGGTCGTCGGACGTAATGGCCATTTGCGCGCTCATGGGCTGCATGTAGAAGTGCAGGTCGAAGTGCGGCACGCCGTACTGCGGGGCGGGGTCGTGGCCCATGGGGTTCCAGTCGAAAGAGAGGTGGTCGAAGGGCGTTTTGGCGGCGCTGGCGGGCAGCACCAAGTGGTACATAGTGCCCATTACCGGCTGGGCCGGCAGCCCGTTGAGGGCCGCAGCCGTCAGGCGCAGACCCATTTCAGTCGGGTTGCCGGCCGCGTCGGTGTTGATGTACGCGCGGCCCATGCCGCTGCCGATGGCAATGGACGCACCGTAGATGGTCGCCGGCTGCGGAGCATCGGCATCGTGGTGGCTACAAGCCGAAAGCGAGATACTGCCCAGCGCAAGCAGGCCGGGGGTGCAACGCCTAGCCAAGCGGGCAAATGGAGCGAAAGTTTTCATGAGTGAGAAAAGAGAAAAAGTGAAGAGACTATAAGTAGGGATTCTCTCAGAAAACGGAAAATACAGCAGGCCAAGACCCCAAAAGCAGCCTGCTATGTTTTCTGGATTCTGCGAGCACCCGACCAAGGCCAATAGCGCTACTCATTAGTAGCTAGCGACTTACATTTTAAGTTGGCCTGTGCCAGCCCGGCCCGACAGTTTTTGAGGCCTTTGCCTTGGTGTTGCTCAAATTGTCACCTCCACTTCCTGAACCATGCACGTCTGGGGCGGCTTAGTCAGGTAGAAGGTGGCTGGGTTGAAGGGGCTATCGGCGTTTAGCGACACGCCCGTAACCCGCTTGCCGTCCACCATCAAGTCCACTTGCATGACTTCCCCTTTGGCGGGCCACCAGTAGCTGACGGCGGAAACATCGTCGCATTGGACGCTCAGGTAGAGCCGCGTGCCTCTGGCAACGGGCCCCACGACGACGCTCGAATTTCGGGCATTACCAGTCCATAGCACCTTGTGGGCCCCGGCGGCCCGCAACGGCGTGTCGTGCAGGCTCGCCGAGGTTGGCACCCCCAGCCACGACGTATTATTTAAAAAATTAAGGGTTACTACCCCGGCAGCGGGCGTGGGGTCGTTCTGGCTGCTGCACCCAGTGAAGACCAGAAAAAGAGTGAGCAATAGAAGCTTGTTTTTCATGCGCGTAGGGCTTTTAGAATTTCGGGTAGTTTTCATAGGTGGGGGCAGCAAGTAGTGGGGTGAGCGGGTAGGTCGGGCTACGCTGCCGCTCAGAATTGGGGCGGTAGCCGGCACGCGCACCAGGCGCACACCTTCAGGCAGGGCGCGCGGCAGCGCACGGGACCTCGGGCCAGTAGCGGGCCCCGTAGTCTGGTGGGCCGCAACCCCCAGCGTTTGCCAACCGGCGGCAAGGAAGTGGCGATTGGTTTCATAGGGAAGCGGGGAGAAGAGAGGAAAGTCTATTGCCCGCCGCTGGGTACTGCCCATCGGGGTTGCGGGTAGTAAAGGTCCTGGCCCCTACTGTCGCATTCAACAAACCCTATACCCCCATTTGGGGGAGGGCCCGGCGCCGACGGTGGCGGCGGGGCCGGCCGTACTTTGTGCTATGAACTCGCTCAACCTGGCCCTCGTGGAAGACGACCCCGAAGTTCGCGGGCTGCTTGGTGGCTACCTGGGCCGGCAGCCCGGCCTGAACCTGGTGCTGGCGTGCGCTTCGGCCGAGCAGTTTTTGGCCGAGCTACCCGACGCACTGCCCCCCGACGTGGTGCTGCTCGACCTGGGCCTACCCGGCATGAGTGGGCTGGAGGCCCTGCCCCTCATCAAGCAGCGCCTGCCGCAGGCCGACGTCATCGTGCAGACCGTGTTCGAAGACCCCGACCGCATCTACCTGGCCCTGAGCCGGGGCGCGAGCGGCTACCTCCTCAAAAGCACACCCCTGGCCCAGCTGCCGCAGGCCATCCGGGAGGTCGCCAGCGGCGGCTCGACCCTCAGCCCCTCGGTGGCGCGGCGGGTGCTGGCGCACTTTAAACCGGGCCCCGTGCAGCACCCCACCCTCCTCTCCCCGCGTGAGCAGCAGGTATTTGAAGCCCTGGTGGACGGCCTGGCCGACAAGGAAATTGCCCAACGCCTCGACCTGGGCCTCGAAACGGTGCACACCTACGTCAAAAACGTGTACCACAAGCTGCACGTCAGCGGCCGCATCGAGCTGCTGAGCCGGGCCGCCCGCGGGCAACTGTAAATGAGAAGTTTAGAGCGGATTACACGGCATTGTACTCTTTTGGAAGTAATGATAAATTAAAAGTTAAAATTTTGACAGTCAAGTTTTTAGTTTATCGTTTTTAATTACTTCCAAAAGAATACACTAAATTGGAAACCGCTCTAAAGTCTTCCCTACCCCCTCACCCCAGGGTCACCAGCACGCAGTAGCCGGGGCGGCCGTCTTGGTGGGGGCCGGTACGCAGGTCGGCCCCCAGGGCCTTGGCGCGGTGGGCCATGTTGCGCAGGCCCATACCACTGGGGTGGGGTAGGCTGCTTGCGCTGCTTTGGCCATTGTCGCACACTTCCAGCACCAGCTTACCCTGGCGGCGGCCCAGCTGCACGCTGATTTCGGTGGCGGCCTGGGCGTGCCGGGCGGCGTTGGTAACCGCTTCTTTGAAAATGAGGAATAAGTGCTGGCGCGTGCTGGCCGGCAGCACGGTGGCTTCGCTGAGCCCGGCCTGCGTGAAGGTGGCGTGCAGGCCGGCCGCGGTGGCGGTTTGGTCGAGGTGCTCGCGCATGCGGTCCAGCAGTGCGGCCACGGAATCGGCCTGCGAATCGATGCCCCACACCACGTCGCGCATGGTCTGGACGGCCGCCCGGCTATTATAGAGCAGCCGGTCGAAGGCCTGGCGGGGGTCGAAGCGGCCCGCCAGGGCCTCGCCCGGCCCGGGCAGGTAATGCTCGCGCAGCACCTCGGCCAGCATGGTTACCCTGGTTAGCAAGGCCCCTACTTCATCGTGCAGGTTGGCGGCCAGCTCCACCCGCCGGTGCGCCTCGCGCAGCACGCTGCGCAGCCGCAGACGGTGCGTGCCGTAGCCAAGGGCCAGGAGCCCCCCGGCCACCAGCGCCCACAGCAGCGGCCACTGCCACCAGCTGGCTTCCACGTGCAGCGGCACGCGCAGGTGGTTGCCCGCCGGCTGGCCGCCCGCGGTTTCGGCCCGAATTTCGACTTCGTAATTCCCCGGGGCCAGGCCGCGCAGCACCAGCCGCCGCGGCGTGTTCAGCCAGGCCGTGGGCCGCGCTTCGGCCGCATAGTGCAGGCGGTAAGCGTAGCGGGCGAGGTCCGGGTCGAAATAATCCGTCAGGGCCAGGCGCAACTCCACGAAGGCATTGGGGCCGGCGGGTAGCGTGAACTGCTCGTGGTGGCCGGCAGGCAGGTACCGCACGGCTTCGGTAGCGCCGGCCGGGGTGCCCAGGGCGGTGAGCAGCAGCCGCGGCGGGCGGGGCAGGGCTATTGCCACGGCGCGCTCCGGCCGCACGCGGTACACGCCACTCACCCCCCCAAACCACAACGTGCCGTCGGCATCGGCGAAGGCCGACCGGCGGTTTAGTTCGGGGTCCTTAAACCCCTCAGTTTCGCCAAAAACCGACAGCTGGCCACTGGCCGGGGCGTAGCGCACCAGCCCGGCATAGGTGCCCACCCACAGGTGGCCCGCGCGGTCGGGCAGGATGGTCGCGATGCGGTGGCTCGGCAACCCCTCGGCCTCGCTCAGCTGGCGCACCACACCCGCGTGGGCATCCACCAGCAGCAGGCCCTGGTCGAGGGTGCCCACCCACACGCGGCCGGGGCCCGCCGCCGTCACGCAGGTGAGGGCATCAGTCGGCAGCCGGTGCCCGGCCGGGGCTTCTACCCCATAAGCCCGCAGCCGGGCCGGCTGGTCGGGGGGCAGCCAGAACAGGCCGCCAGTAGTGCTTATCCACAGGGCCCCGGTGGCCGGGTCTTCGGCCAGGCCCGTGATGTCGAGCTTGTGCAGGGGCCAGTCGGGCTGGTCATCCGCCACCCGCCGCAGGGAGGCCAAGTCGGCGCTGACGCGGAACAAGCCCGTTTGACCGCCCACCCAAAGCCGGCCGGCGTGGTCGTGGAGCAGCGCGAAAGCGCGGGCCGGGCCGGGGGTTTCGCGCCGCCAGGGCCGCAGCGGCCCCTGCGCTAAATTGCTAATCTGGCCCATTGTCAGGTCGAGGCGCAATACGCCCCACAGCTCGTCGGCCAGCACGGCGAAGTGACCCGTGGGGGGCGCGAAAATACCGCCGAATACGCCGTCATATTTCTCGTGCGTAGCCACCTGCCAGCTGCGGAACGGCCGCAGGGGAGCCGCGGGCGAGTCGGCCGCCTGCGTGAAGGAGCCACCGTAGGTAGACACGAAAAGCCGGCCGTCGGGCAGCCGGGCGATGAGCCGGGCGCTGCCCACTGCCTCCCCGCCGGCCCGCAGCACGGGCTCCACTACCCGCCGCACCGGCCGCTGCTTGTAGCACCCGCGCCAGTCGCGGGCGTAGCGCCACCAGATGCCCTGCGCATCGCGTTCGAGCCTGTAGCTGAGCGCCTGGTTGGCCACCCCGGTCACCGGCGTACTAGATAGGCGGGGGCACGCCCCGCGCAAGTCGCTGACGTGCAGCCACTGCCCCTGCACCAGGGCGTCGAGGGTGCTATCGGTCACGTAGGGCGAGTGGTACATCTGGGGCAGGAGCCGGGGCCACCGGCAGAGGGCCCGCAGGCGGTAGGCCGGGTCCAGCACAAACATCCCCTGGCGCCCAAAAAACCGCTGCGGCCGCGTGCCCGGCACCGGCAGGAGCTGCGCGGGCACCCGAAACTGCCGCTGCACTGTGCCGTTGGGGGCCAGGTAGTACAGCACGGGGCGGTCGCTGGCCAGCCAAACGCCGTCGCCTCCCGTTTCAGCCGTAAAGTAGAAGGCGGTTTCGGCCACCCGGCTTACCGGAAAAAGCGGGGCCTGCGGGCGCGTGGCGGCAAAAACGGCTATAGTTCCGGCCCCGTAGCCCACCCAGAGGCGGTCGCTGCGCGGGTGGTACAGCAGGGTCGCCACTTTCGGGCGTTCGTCGGGGCGCACCGGCAGCGGCACCAGCAGCAGGCGGCCGGTACCAGGGTCAAAACGCAGCAGGCCCGACTCGGCCCCTATCCACAGCCGGCCCACTTGGTCGAGGGCCAGCGCCGCCACCGCCGCCACTGCCAGGCGCGGCCCCTGGCGCACCAGGCTTTTCAGGGGTACTAGTTCGTTGCCGTCGTAGCGATACACCCCCTCGTCGGTGGCCACCCACCGGTACCCCGCGGCATCCGTCACCATCTGCTGAATCAGGAGCGGACTCAGCACGGGGTCGCGCTGCCAGCCGGGCCCGCCCGTCGCGCTGGCCAACGCACTATTGACGGTCAGCAGCAGGCCCATCAGCCAGCTTACTAACTTGCGTGCGCTGACCCTGGGCGGCAGGAATAGCGGCGTATTCACGTTGTCAGCTGGCACATGTTAACCTGCATTATAGTTGCTAATGCCTCATTAACAGCATATTATGCATAAAGGTTTTTTCATCTCATGGCCTATGGGGTTGCACAATAGCAGGCGCGGAAAACAACGCCAGAGCGGTCTCCAAGTCGGTGCATAGAATTTCACGCACCTTCTGTCAGGAAATCCTATTCGCTTGATTTGCGGGAACGGGTTGCGGCGGCGTGTGCCGCGCCGCAGGCCCGGATTTACCAGGTGGCCGCGCAATTCAGTGTTTCCATCTCCTTCGTGGACAAGCTTTTGCGCCGCCAGCGCACGAGCGGTTCGCTGGCTGGCGGCTTTGCCCGCGAGCGGTGGCCCGGTGCCGCGCCTAGAGCCGGCGGGCCGGGCCCTGTTGAGGGCCCGTCTGGTGGCGCAGCCCGCCGCCACACTAGCCGAACCAAGCACCGCCCGCCACGTACTCGTGCGGCCCGAGTACGTGGCGGGCGGTCGAGTGCCTCGGGTGGGGGCGCAAAAAAAAGCACCCACGCCGCCGGGCGTGTCGTAGCCTTGCGCCGCTTGTTTTTAGGAGCTATTCAGATAATACCCACGGTATTATCGTGCCGGTCGGGGCCGACGAAGTTGTCGAGCCGGAAGTGGGCGCGCTGCACCTGGGCCTGGCGCAAGTAGCAGCTCAGGGCCAGGCCATTCTTGGTAAATGGCGAAGGGAGAGTAGTGGGGCAAGGTAGCCACGCGCAGGACCCGCCGGTGGGCGGCGGCCTACAGGGTCAGGACCGCGCCCAGCAAATTGCAGGCATAATGGCCCTGAGCCCCGGGGGTGAGGTAGAGGCGGTCAAAGGGGCTGGCGCTGAGCGCAGTACTGGGCCTGGCGAGTCGTTGAGGGAGTGGGCCGCTTAGAAAGAGTTGCCGCACGAAATCGACCTGGCCAGAAGGCGGGCTCTTCGAAAGCGGCAAACGAGGGGAGCTAGGAGCGTACGCCGCTTGCGCCGCCGGCTTCCTGATAAAAGTCATGTTGGGGGCTTGACATTGCGCATGGCGGTTGCTGCCCGCCACCCGGTTCTTTGCCAGCACTGTTGCCCTGCTCTAAGCACCGCCTTATGACGCCTTCGCTGCTGATTCTCACCGACTTCTTTCGGGCCGCCAACCAGGCGCTCGACTACGCCACCAACCTGGCCGGGCCCCTCGGGGCCCGGCTGGTACTGCTGCGTGTGCGCCGCGACTCTGCTCTCGACCCGGCGCTGTTCAGCGGCTTGCTATCTGACCTGAACAAAGAAGTTACAGCACTGGCCCTAAGCCATATAACTAATAACCTGGCCGTGCCGGTGGTAGCTGAAACAGGCCAGGGCCGCGTGGCCTTTGCCGTGGCCGATGCCGTGAGCCGGCACCACCCGCTGCTGGTGGTGCTGGGCCGGCCCGACTACTCGGCCACGCCCGACGAGCTGGTGCAAACCACCGCCCTCGACATCCTGCGCACGGCGCCCTACCCCATGCTGGTGGTGCCGCACACGCTGGCCAGCCGCACGTTGCCCCGGCGCGTACTGCTGGCCGTCGATGGCGAAGACTTTACCCTGGGCCCGCACGCCGGGGCCGTGCGCTACCTGCTCACGGCCCTGGGCGCGGAGCTGACCGTGCTCCACGTGGCCACGGCCCCCGCCGCCGAGGTTGCGGAGGGCGAGATACTGGCGTCGGTGCGGCGCACGGGTTTGACCATCGATTTGCTGGCCCCGCTACGCTTCCGGCGCGCGGTGGCGGCCCACCCAGCCGGCGGCATTCTGCACGCCGCGCAGGCCGGTGATACCGACCTGCTGGTGGTGCTGGCGCGGCCCCGCAGCTTCTGGGGCAAGCTGTTTTGCCGCAGCGTAACGGCCGAGGTGCTGCTGCACAGCCCGGTGCCCGTGCTGGTGCTCCCCACCATCGCCTGACCCAATTTGCGGGGCCCAGTGCTGGCGCCTGGTTGAGCGGCCCAAACGAAGCGGTAGCGCGGCTGCACTGCGTGGATGCTGCCGGAGCATAACCGCCCCGGCACTTATTCTGTTCGCGGCTAAATATCTATCGGACAGCTTATTAATAATAATGATTGAGCGGCGTGCCGCCCGATGCCCACCCTCCCAAGCCTGCTACCTATGGAAACGACCCTCACCCACGCGCCGCCCACGGCCCTGGCCCTCGATACCCCGCTCGAACCGGAAGCCCTCCGCCGCCTCGATGCCTACTGGCGGGCGGCCAACTACCTCGCGGTGGGCCAGATATACCTGTACGACAACCCGTTGCTGCGCGAGCCGCTCACGCTGGCGCACCTCAAGCCGCTGCTGCCGGATAAGCTCGTGGCCCACAAGCAGTACATCTACCGCTACGGCCAGGACATGCCCGAAATCCGGGACTGGCAGTGGGTAGGCAAGGGGGAAGCGGGCGCGCGAAGTACTGCGTGAAAAGAGGCGTGCCGCCTGACCTTTTCGGTGGCCGCCCACCCCATAAAATATACGCAACTACCTGACCCAATGAATTATAACTTCCCCACCGTGGCCGCCAAGCTGACTACCTCGCCGGCGGGCCCCTACGCGGCCCCGGCCGGGCAATGCCTGGCCAAGCACGGCCCCAATCAACTGGCCGACACCCAGCAGAAAACCAGCTGGCCGAGGTGATAAATCTGGTGCTGCTGGCCATCCGCCCGGGCCGCGAGTCCATTTTCTGCTCCGGCCTGCTTTCCAACAAGCCGATGCTGGGGGCCGTGGCCCTGACGCTGCACCTGCTCATTCCCTACGTGCCCTTCTGCAACGAGCTGTTCAGCACCCAGCCGCTCACCGCGGTCGAGCTGGGCGGGGCCGTGGCCAGCGTGGTGTTCTGGGTAGTCGAAATCCAGAAGCTCCTTGCCTGGCGGCGCGGGGTGGCCGTGGGGCATTGCCGCTGGCACCAACGCAGTTCGCAAATCAGCAGACTGCTTTAGCATTAATTAAGAATTAAAAACGATAAATTAAAGACTTAATTGTAAATATTTTAATTTATCATTCTTAATCCCTAATCCCAACGCTGTATTTTACCCCAATCCCATGGCCGCTACCCGACTCTTACGCCCGCTGGTGCGGCCTCTCACGCAGTTCTTTCGCCACGAGGCGGCGGGCGGCCTGTTGCTGCTGGCCAGCACGATGCTGGCCCTGGTGCTGGCCAACATCAGCTGGGGCCCGGCCCGCCACTTCCCGGCCATCTGGAACGACTATGTCGTTATTAGTGTGCACCACTTCGTGCTCAAGCTCACGCTGCTGCACTGGATAAACGATGGGCTGATGACCCTGTTTTTTCTGATGGTGGGCCTGGAAATCAAGCGCGAGGTGCTGGGGGGCGAGCTGACTTCGCTGCGCCAGGCGGCGCTGCCCATTGTCGGGGCTTTGGGCGGCATGCTGGTACCGGCGCTGCTCTTCGCCCTCTTCAACCGCGGCACGCCCACGGCCGGCGGCTGGGGCATTCCGATGGCCACCGACATTGCTTTTGCGCTGGCCGTGCTGCAGCTGCTGGGGCCGCGCGTGCCGCTGGGCCTCAAGGTCTTTCTCACGGCCCTGGCCATTATTGATGACCTGGGGGCCGTGGTCGTGATTGCCGGCTTCTACACCAAAGCCCTGCACCTGAGCTATGTATACCTGGCCCTGGGCACCTGGGCCGTGCTGCTGGCCTTCAACTACCTGCACCTGCGCAGCCTGTGGGCCTACCTGCCGCTGGGCCTGCTGCTGACGTACTTCATGCTCCGGTCGGGCATTCATACCACGGTGGCGGGGGTGCTGCTGGCGGTGGCCATTCCCTTCGGGTCGGCCGCCCCGCGCCCCGCCATGCTGCGCTGGCTGCACCAGCAGCTGGGCCGGCTGCGCCGCGAAACGCGGCGGGAGGCCGCCGATTCGCACGCCATCAGCGCGGCAATGGAGGCCGTCGGCCGCCGCGGCAGCTCCCCGGCCCAGCGCCTGGAAAGCCAGCTGCACACGGTGGTGGCCTTCGGGGTCATTCCCCTGTTTGCCTTCGCCAACAGCAGCCTGGTAATTGCCCCGGCGGCCGTGCGGGGGCTGCTTTCGCCGCTGGGCCTGGGCATTCTGGCGGGGCTGGTGGTGGGCAAGCCCCTGGGCATCGGGGCCCTGAGCTGGCTCACGGTGCGCCTGGGCTGGGCCACGCTGCCGCCCGGCGTGAGCTGGCGGCAGGTGTGGGGCGCGGGTATCCTGGCCGGCATCGGGTTCACCATGTCCATCTTCGTCACGCTGCTGGCCCTGGGCACCGACTCGCCCGCCACGGCCACGGCCAAGCTGGCGGTGCTGGTGGCCTCGGCCTGCGCCAGCGGGCTGGGCTACGCGCTGCTGCGGAGCACGCTGGCCGCGCCAGCGCAGGATAGCGTAAAGCTCGCCGCCGCCCAGCCCGCCCCGGCTATCGGGGAGGCGAGGTAGCTTCCGGCCGGCGCCCGTCGGCGCAATGGAGCAGCCGAAGCTGATTACGCGGGTGGCTGGCTCACTGGATAAGCATATAACTAATTGATAATCAGTTATTTATGATATAGAGTTTGATTAGTCTATAAATCGTCGGCGCAGCTTGTGGCTCGCGTTGCGTGGGCGAGCCGCCCACGAGGAACCGGTTCCTTCCGCGAACAAGTTCTTACCGGGAATGCCCAGCCGCCAGCCAACCGTTTTCAGGTTGGCTGGGTTGCCGCCCTCCCTGCGCAGGTAGATGTCGGCGGCGATATCGCCCCGAGAGCGCACTACGCGGCGTAGTGCGCTTGCTACTTGGCTTGGTAGCGCAGGCGTTTCGGCAAACCCCACTGTTTGCAGGTCTGTCCTGATTGAATCGACGGTATAGTTTATGGGTAGCGGCTGGGCCGGCATTCACTCCGGGCAGTAGTGACGGGGGTGGCGCGGGCCGTCTTTTAGCTTTCGCTGCGAAGAGGGCTGAGGGCGCGCGGCGGATTGGCCCGCGCTCAGGCATAGATGCCGGCCCTGGTACTGGTGAGCAGGTGGGCAGGGCCAGGAGAAAACCGCGCCGGGTGGCTGGCATTGGTATACCCTTGCAGTGGGCTTTACCTGGGCCAGCTCTTCGGCTAATTCTATGGATGTTACCCTGCAATTTTTAGGGGCCGCGCATTGCGTCACCGGCTCCAAATACCTGCTTACCCTCGATGACCACACCCCGCCACCCCGCCGGGTGCTGGTGGACTGCGGCCTGTTTCAGGGGCTGAAGGAGCTGCGCCTGCGCAACCGCGAGCCGCTGCCGCTGCCCGCCGCCGACGTGGAGCTGGTCATCCTCACCCACGCCCACATCGACCACAGCGGCTACCTGCCCAAGCTGGTGCGCGACGGCTTCCGGGGCCGCGTCCTGTGCACCGAGGCCACGGCCGACCTGCTCAGCATCATGCTCCTCGACTCGGCCAAGCTCCAGGAAGAAGAAGCCGCCTACGCCAACCAAAAAGGCTACTCCCGGCACCACCCGGCCGAGCCGCTCTACACCCAGGCCGACGTGGAGCACCTGCTGCCGCTGGTAGAAACCGTGGCCTACGATGCCCCCGTTACCCTGCTCGACGGCCTGCTCACGCTCACCTTCCGCGATGCCGGCCACATCCTGGGCTCGGCCATTGTGGAACTGGCCGTGCAGGGCGCGCAGCAGCGCAAGCAGCTGGTGTTTTCCGGCGACCTGGGCCGCTACGACAACCCGGTGCTGTTCGACCCCACGCCCATTGCCACGGCCGACGTGCTGCTGGTCGAGTCTACCTACGGCGACCGGGATGCCCGCATCGAGGACCCCGAAGCCGAGCTGGTTAAGGTGGTGACCGGGGCATTGGCCCGGGGCGGCGTGCTGCTCATCGCCGCCTTTTCGGTGGGCCGCACCCAAACCCTGCTCTACTACCTCAAGAAGCTCATGGCCGCCGGCCGCGTGCCCAGGGTGCCGGTGTATGTGGACAGCCCAATGGGCATCCGCGTGTCGGACCTGTACCCGCGCCACCCGGCCGCCCACCGCCTCGGCGACGGCAATATGTTTGACTTTCCGGGTATGCGCTTCGTCACCGAAGCGCGGGAATCGAAGGGGCTGAACGCGAAAACCGGGCCGGCCATCATCATCTCCTCCAGCGGCATGTGCACCGGTGGGCGCATCGTGCACCACCTCTTCAACCGCCTGCCCCGGCCCCAGGACACGCTGCTGCTCGTGGGCTACCAGGCGGAGGGCACCCGGGGCCGCAGCTTACAAAACGGCGAAAAGGAAATCAAAATATTTGGCGAGCTGGTGCCCGTGCGCTGCCAGGTGAAGCAGCTCGACGGCTTCTCGGCCCACGCCGACCGCTCGGAGCTGCTACGCTGGCTCGGCCAGTTTCAGGCCCCGCCCAAACGCACCTTTATCGTGCATGGCGAGCCCGCGCCCGCCGAGGCCCTGGCCAAAACCCTGCGCGAAGGCCAGGGCTGGCCCAACGTGGAAGTGCCCGACTACCTGGAAAGGAAAGTGCTGTTTACCGGCATTTAGCGTAGTTTTCGGGCCGCTGCACCTGAATGGAGGCGGGGTAGGGCTGGTAGTCGCACCTGGTAGGGCTTGCCCCAACCAAGTCATTAACTAATTGCTGTTAAAGTAATTGCGCTAGCAAGCAACCAGGCTGCTATCGGCGGCCGAAGGAAATGCGAAGTTTCTGAACCGTAGCCACCCCCCTAAAATACGACTGATTTTCCCCTCTTCGGGTAGCCTCTAAGCACGGCCAGCGCTCCTGCCGCCGCGCCATCGGTGAGCACAACGAAGTTGGGGGCTGTGGCAAGGCTGCGCAAGGGGGGCGCAGCCCAGTGAACAGCAACTCATTTTTGCGGCAGCCATAGACTAGTAACACCGCCGCCCAGCCAGCAGGCGTGGGCAGCGGCACTACCAGCGGTTTGTGTATTCATAGCAGCCAGCTTGTTCAGCTGGCTACCGGCAAGTGGGGGACTCCTGCCGGCTTTAGTTATGGAGTGGTGCTGCAAGGTGGGCAGGCAACTCAACCAGCCACATGACAAACGTCAGCTAATTACTTGACAATCTTCCTGGTACCGACCCGGGCGGCCCGATAGTTTTGCGACACCTGGTAGTCAAAATTCAACTCTTCTTTCGCCTCGCTACCACCTTACCTGGTGGGGCCAGCGCCACGTGGCACAAGGCCTGGCAACCCGCCTCTCGCGTAGGCTAGCGGCTAGTGCGGCTGGCCCGGCGGCTGGCCTGGCCTTTTGCCTAAACTACTATGATACCTAGCCATTACTTACGCGCGCGCGCTGCTTTTGGTGGGCGCGCAAAGGCACTGCATTCGCCTGCATTCGCCTTTTCTGCTGCCCGCCAGCTGCTTGCCACGGCCAATGCTGCCCCTTTGCCAACCGCTGCCCTGGCCGCCAATGCGGCGGTGCTGCTGGTGCTGCTGCCGCAGGCAGGCACGGCCCGGCCGGTGCGGGCGGCCACGCTGGCGGCCCTGCAGGCCTTGCAGCAGCGGCTGGGGAGCCTTATCCGGGTGCTTGCGGTGGGCGATGACAGCCACCCGGCGGTGGTGTGCAGCTTTCAGCCGGCCGACTTGCCGGCTTTTGTGCTGGTGCACCAGGGGGTGGAGCTGTGGCGGCAGCAGGGCCTACCCGAGGGCGAGTTTATTGTGCCCCAGCTGCTGGCCCGGCTTGCCGAGGCCAGCAATTAGGCCCTCGCCCTGGCTAGGGCGGCGGGCTTCGCTACGGGTTGCCTCCCAGTAGCTTCGCTGGGGCCTATTGGCTGGAATAGCAGCGCGTTATGACTTGCTTGCCCGTGCTTGTGCGCGGCTTCCCTGCCCGTAAGCGCTGCTTTTGGCCGGGGAGGGCGACTGGTGCGTCCTTATTTACTTGCTGCTGCTATGGGCTTGTATCACCTCCTTTACCAAAGCCAGGCGCGAGCGCCCTTCGACACGCCGGCGCTGACGGCCCTGCTGCACCAGGCCCGCGCCTTCAACCGCACGCACCACCTCTCGGGCCTGCTGCTGCACACGCCCGACGGGCGGTTTTTGCAGATTCTGGAGGGTGAGGAAGCCGTAGTGCGGGCGCTCTACTACGACCATATTGTGCCCGACCCGCGCCACCACCGCTGCCGGGTGCTGGGGGCCGGGGCCTGCGCCAGGCGCAACTTTGCCGACTGGAATATGGGCTTTCGGATAGCGACTGCCGAGGAATTGCACGCGCTGCTGGGGGCCGCCACGCCCTACGCGCAGGTGCTGTTTGCGCCACTGCCCCGCGTGCGCCCCGAGCTCACGCAGCTGCTCCTGGATTTTGTGGCGAATCAGGCGCCTGAGTCCGGCAGCTATTTGTAAGCCAATGGGTTACCGCTCGTGGCGGAAGGCTGAAATTTGTCACCGGAGGGGCTGATTTTCATCATGAGGCCGGCCTTGCGGGCAGCTAACCTTTGCCGTTGCCGCGCTTTTGAGCCGGTCGGGCTGCGTGCGTGGGCCTGTTTGCCCTCACTTCTTGCCAGCCAGCCCCCATTGCTCCGATTTCCGGCCGTTTGCTTTCTTCTCTGTGCCGGCAGTCTGCTGCTGGCGGTGCCGCAGTGCGGTTGCGTGCCCGCGCACGAGGCCCCGGCTGTGCCCGCCGTGGTGCAGGAGCCGGGGCCCGTGGCACCTTTCATCCGGCAGCTGCTGGCTTCGGCCCTTCCGGCTGGTGAGGCAGCGGGCGCACCCCCCGACGGGGAGCTGCGCGCTTTTTATGGGCCTGCGTGTGCCCCGGCCTGGGCCGACTCGGCCGGGCACCTGCGGGCCGATGCCCTAACCACCCTGGCGCTGCTGGCCCGCGCCGCCGAGCACGGCCTGCGCCCGGCCAACTACGGCGTGGCCTACTTGCAGGCGCTGCGCGATTCGCTGGCCCAGCCGGCGCTTCCACTCCGGCGGGGCTGGCAGCTGGCCCGGCTAGACGTGGCCCTGAGCCGGGCGGCGCTTCGCTTCGGCAGCGACCTGGGGCGCGGCCGGCTGCATCCGTACACCCCAACGGCGAAGGAAACGGCGGCCGGTGCCGCCGGGCAGCCGGCCGCCGGGCTGCGCGCGGCCCTGCACCGCCACGCGGTGCCGGCCGCGCTGCTGGCCAATGCCCCCGCCAACCGCGAATACCGCCAGCTGCAACGGGCCCTGGCCCAGTGGCTGGCCCGCCCGGTGGCCCCGGACTCGGCAGTGCTGCGGCAGCACCAGTACGAAAAGGTGGCCGTGAACCTGGAGCGCTGGCGCTGGGAGCCGCTGGCCGATTCGGGCTACGTGCTGATAAACGTGCCGGCCTACGAGCTGGTGGTGGTGGCCCCCGACTCGGTGGTGCGCCGCCACCGGGTAGTGGTGGGCGCGCCGCGCACCCCCACCCCCACGCTCAGCAGCCGCCTCACGCACTTTACGCTGGCCCCCGACTGGCACGTGCCCCGCTCCATTGCCACGCAGGAAATGCTGCCCCGCATCAAGCAAAACGTGGGCTACCTGGCGAGCCACAACTACGCCCTTTACGATGGCCGGGGGCGGCTGGTGAACCCGGCCCGCGTGAGCTGGGCCACCGTCACGGCCCGAAACTTTGCCTACACCATCCGGCAGTCGGCGGGCTGCGATAACTCGCTGGGCAACATTGTGTTTCGTTTTGCCAACCCGTATGCGGTGTATGTGCACGACACGCCGCAGCGCCAGTATTTTGCCCGCCCGGCGCGCGCCCTCAGCCACGGCTGCGTGCGGCTGCAAAACCCCATGCAGCTGGCCGAGTACCTGCTGCGCCGGGAGGGCAATACCGCGCCGCTGCCCTCCGACGAAGCGTGCGCCCGGCAGCCCCGCCCGCACGAGGTGCACCTGCGCCAGCCCATCGCCCTCTACATCCGCTACGCCACCTGCACCGCCGAAAACGGCCGCTTGCGCTTCCTGCCCGATATATATGGCCGCGATGCGGCCATCCGCCGTGGGCTGTTTGGGCCAGTCGCGGTAGCAAAATGAGCGGAAGCACGCTCCCCTTTCCGCTTAGTGCGCCACCTCCCTGCGCACTCCTTGCTCGCCCGGCCATCCGCTCTGCGGCTGGGGCCGTGTTGCTTCCCGAGGGCGGGCGGCCCGCGCTGCCGATGGCCGGGCCGCTGGTGCGGGATGAGCCGGAGAAATTTCTTCATTATTTCTTCACTTGACGAATGTCATGCGATGCGGCAATTCTTGTCATGGGGCCGGCCGCCGCCCTGGCAGACTTTTGTATCAATTTAATTTCTACCTGATTCTCAGCGCTATGCAAGCCCACACCCAAAGCCAGCTCGATGCCCTCCATGCCGCCGTGACGGCTTGCGAGCACTGCGCTACTGCCTGCCTGCAAGAAGCCGACGTGCGGACCCTGACCCGTTGCATCGCCCTCACCCGCGACTGCGCCGACGTGTGCGCCCTGGCCCTGCGCCTCGTGGCCCGCGACTCGGCGCACGCCGCGCCCCTGCTCGCGGCGGGTGCCGCCATCTGCGCCGCCTGCGCCGATGCGTGCAGCCAGCACGCGCACCTGCACTGCCAGCAGTGCGCGGAGGCCTGCCGCCGCTGTGCCTAGGGACCGCATCATATTAGTTAAAACGCTGATTTATAATTACTTATATTCAATTTGCCATGGCTACGCCCTACCTCCTCATTGCCCGCGCCAGCACCCTGGTGGAGGTGCACACCCACGAGCAGGTGGTGCGCCTGAGTGGCACCCTGGGCACGGCCACGGAAAAGAGCCCCGTTGTGGCCCTGGCCTACCAGACCGGGGCCTCCCACGGGGCTGCCCATGACTTGCAAGTGGCTCACTGGGCGCTGGGCGGCGCCTTGCGGCGCGAGAAGTTTGCGCCCCGCGCCGACGCGGCCATCGTCGGGGCCGTGCGCGCAGCCCTGCACCACAACCCGCGCGTGCGCTGCGCCGAAGCGCTGGTGCAGGCCCGGCAGGGCGTCGTGACGCTGGCCGGCACGGTGAGCAGCCTGCGCGCGCGCCAGGAAGCCGAGCGCGACGCCCGCCTCGTGGTGGGCGTGCACGATGTGCATAACCTGCTGAAAATAAGGTTTAAGCGCCCGGTGGCGGATACCGATATTCGCCAGGCCATTCTGGCCGCGCTGGTCCGCGACCCCTACCTGGGGCCCTTCTATTTTACCGTGCGCGTGCGCCACGGCCAGGCTACCTTGCACGGGCAGGTGGGCAGCGCCTTTGCGCGCGAGCGGGCCGGCGAGGTGGCCGCCGAAACCAGCGGCGTGCTGGCCGTGGCCAATCTGGTGCAGCAACCGGAGGCCACCCGCACCGACGAGTTTCCGGCCAGCCGGCCGGGAGCGGCGGAGCCCCGGCCGGCTGGCCCCGCCCCCCACGAGCCGCCGGCCGCCGCACGCGTTAAGCTCCTCGCCGATGCGTACCGCTAGCCGCCCCGCCGGGCGCGGCCAGCTGGGGGGCCGCCCAAATTCTTTCCCGCCCCCGGACCCGGCCAGCCGGCAGCTGGCGCGCGACGCCGACGCGACCATGATGGTAGCGGAAGGACACGAGTGCACCGGGTTGGTGGCGGACTCAGCCCGCTGGGCCGCGCGCCGCGAAGAAAACCGCCTACCCCAGTAGCGCACCAGCCTACGCATAACCCCGGCTGAGCAGGGCCAGCTGCTGGGCTGGCAGCCCGCTGGCTTTGCCATTCACCCACCCTTTTTTCTTTACCCCTATGGCTTCCCCCCTTGTCGTGCTGACCGATTTTTACGCCGTTACCAACCGGGCGCTGTCCTACGCGGCCGGGCTGGCGGTGCCCCTGCAGGCCGAGCTGGTGCTGCTGCACGCCCGCCACGACGTGCTGCTGGCCCCAGTTGGCCACAACTCCCACTCGCCCCTCAGCGACCACACTACCGACAAGGCCCTGCAAACGCTGGCCGCCGAGCAGCCCGTACCCACCCAGGTGGAGGTGTCGGACCGGGAGCTGCCCGAGGCCGTGCGCGCCGCCGTGCGCCACCACCACCCCCTGCTGCTGGTGCTGGGCCGGCCCGGCGGGGCCGATACGCCCGTGGAAATCATGACCGGCACGGCCATGGACCTGCTCACCACCGTGCCCTACCCGCTGCTGGTGGTGCCGGCCCCGGGCTGGGATGACTTCCCACCCCGCCGCCTGCTGCTGGCCGTTGACGGCGAGCCGTTTACGCTGCTTCAGCACCAGGACGTGCTGCGGCAATTGCTGCACGTGGCGGCCGGTACGCTGGCCGTGGTGCGGGTGGCCGATGACAGCCACGCCCGCCTGGGGGCCGAAGCCATCCTGCGCACCGTGGCCGCCAACAACCTGACCGATGAGCTGCCCCCCAGCCAGCTGCACGAAGTGCACAACCACTCGGTAGTGGGCGGCGTGCTGGCCGAAGCCGCCCGGCAGGATGCCGACCTGCTGGTGGTGGTGGCCCGCCGCCACAGCCTGCTGGGCAGCCTGTTCCACCGCAGCGTTACGGCCCAGCTGCTGGAGCGCAGCGCTATTCCGGTGCTGGTGCTGCCCGCCGAAGATTAGCCCAGCTATTCTACACAACTTCTTGTTTGTCAAATACTTATTATGGCTCCTTCCTTTGTTGTCTTGGTCAACCTCTCGGTGGCGGCCGGGCAGGCGGCCCGCTACGCCGCCGTGCTGGGGGCACCGCTGCGCGTGCGCCTGGAGCTGCTTACGATAGACCAGTACGCCGTGCTTCCCCCCGAGCTGTCGTATGCCCCGGGGGCGGCCCGCCCCCGGTCGCAGACCACCACGGAAGCCGCTTTGCGGACGCTGGCCCACCGCCTGCCCGCGCCTGCCGAAGCAACCGTGCTCACGGCCCCGCTGCCCGATGCGCTGCAACAAGCCATTGCCCGCCACCACCCGCTGCTGCTGGCCCTGGGCCTGAGCCCCGAGCAGGGCTTGGTCGACTACCTGCTGCGCAACCACGTGCTGCCCGTGCTGCGCGCTACCCACCAGCCGCTGCTGCTGGTGCCCGAAGCCAGCCCGCCCCCCAGCCTGCCGCGCCGCGTGCTGGTAGCCATTGATGACGACTACTTCGCCCTCAGTGCCACCGCCCTGGCCCTGGCCCCGCTGCTGGCGAGCTGGCCGGCGGCTTTTTCGGTGATGCACGTGCGGCCCGTTGCGGCCGGGGCCGAGCGGCCCGGCCGCTATGAGCTGCTGGGCGAACCGCTGCGCGCGCTGCTGCCGGTGGCCGCACCGGTGGCGCTGTGCGCCAGTGCCGGCCACGGCGCGGCCGCCGGCATCCTGCACGCCGTGGCCGTGGCGCAGGCCGATTTGCTGGTGCTCATTGCCCGGCCCCGCAGCTTTCTGGGCCGGTTGTTTCACCGCAGCGTCACGGCGCAGGTGCTGCGCGGCTGCCCCGTGCCGGTGCTGCTGCTGCCCGCCGAGGCCCCAGACCAGCCCGACTACATGCCCCGCATGAGCTGACCAGCGGCACCGCCTCCACTGGTCGTTTTTCCTCCCTTCTGGCTGTTACAAGCCCCTTATTTTCAGTTGTATGCTGCTGCCCGCTTTTCTGTTTTCGGCCCTGCTCATTGGCACGCTGGTCGCGGTGCGCCTGCACTACCTCACCACGCAGTAGCAGCCTGGCCCAGGTGCTCGCCCGCGCCCAGCGCCAGCCCACTGCCTTTTGCCCCGCGCTGGAAAACCACCGGCTGCGCGGCGTTATCGGCCAGGGCAGCCTCACCGGGTTTCGGGCCATCCGGGCCGCCCTCCGCCACCAGCTGCCCCGGCGGTCGGCCTTCTCTTTCCATTCCATTTCACTTCGCTATGAAACCTACCCTGCTCGTTCTCACCGATTCTTCGCCCGCCGCCGCGCGGGCCCGGGCCTACGCCGCCGTGCTGGCCGCCCCGCTGGGGGCCGAGGTGCACCTGCTGCACGTGTACCCCACGCCGCCCATGACCACGCGAGTAGGTGTGCTGATGGAGGCCACCAACGCCCGCTACGTGCAGCGCGAGCGCCGCGCCCTGGAAGCCGTGGCCGCCGCTATGCCCGTGCCCACCACCGCCACCACCGTGGCCAGCCTCTGGGAAGAGGCCGTGCAGCAAGCCCTGGCGCGGCATCAGCCGCTGCTGCTCATCGCCGGCCTCACAGCCACCGACAGCCGGCTGGACGAGTGGCTCAGCAACCGCGCCCTGCCGCTGGCCCACGAAACGGGCTACCCCCTGCTGCTGGTGCCCGAGCACTTGCCCACCGCCGCCCTGCGCCCACCCGGCTGCCTGGCCCTGGCCGTGCGCGACCAGTTCTTCACCCTCACGCCCCAGGCCCTGGCCCTGCGCCCGCTGCTGGCGGCCCTGGCTGCGGCCGTAGTGCCCGTAACCGTAGCCCGGCCCGATGAGCCTACCGCGGGCCAGCAAGGCCTCGCCGCAGCCCAGGAATGCGGCCTGACCCCAGCGCTGGCCGGCAGCACCCTGTACCGGGTGGTAGCCGAAGCGCCGGCCGCTGGCCTGCGGCAAGCCGTGACAGAGCTGGCGGCCGATGTGCTGGTGCTGCTCGACCCCGGCCACGGCTGGGTGGCCAAGCTATTCGGCACCAACGTCATTGGGGAGGTGCTGCGGCACACGCCGGTGCCGGTGCTGCTGCTGGCTACCCAGGAAAACGGGGTGGCGTAAGCGACCCGTTTGCGCCGTCCGGGCGATACCCTCACCTACTAGTTCACTTCCACCCCCCAGCTGCTCATGGCTCTTTCCCTCCTTGTCTTCGCGGGTTTTTACCCGCCCGCCCGCCGCGCCATTCAGTATGCCGACATTCTGGCCCAGGCCGTGGAGGGCCGGCTGGTGCTGCTGCACGTCAACCGCGCCTCCATGCTGGACCCCAACAACTTGGTGGCCCAGGGCTACCGTCAGCAGGAGCTGGCGCGCCAGACCGATACGGCCGCCATTCTCTACCAGCAGGCTGAAGGCCTGCAAACCACGGCCACCGTGGAAGTGGCCACCGACCTGCTGCCGGCCGTGGCCCAGGACCTGGCCCACCGCTACCAGCCGGCGCTGTTTGTGCTCAGCCAGGCCGATGAGGACCGCCCCGCCGCCGCCGACCTGCTCACCTCGTGCGTGGACATTCTGCGGGCCGGCAGCTACCCGCTGCTGGTAGTGTCGCCCACCGCCCCGGCCGAGCACCCACCCCGCCGCATCCTCATCGCCGCCGACCGCGAACCGTTTGCGCTGGCGGCGGAAGCCGACGCCATGCGCCAGCTGCTGGCCCTGCCCGGCGTCGAGGTCATGGTGGCCCACGTGTCGAGCGGCGTGGAGGACGACGAAGGCTGTGCCCTGGCCCTGCGGGCAGTAGAGGCCAGTGGCCTGGTAGAGGGGCTGCCTACGCCAGAGCTGCGGGGCTACCAGTACAAGGAGTATGCGCAAGGGGTGCTGGCCGCCGCCCGCGATTGCCACGCCGACCTCGTAGTGGTGCTGGCCCGCCAGCGCAGCTACCTCGGCGACTTGTTTCACCGCAGCGTCACGGCCCAGCTGCTGGAAACCTGCCCGGTACCCGTGCTGGTGCTGCCCACCGCGGCGGCAGTCCCCACCACCGAAGCGCCCAGCTACGCCACCGCCACCGCCGCCGGCTACGCCAACACCGTACTCACGGGCCTGCTGCCGGCCGCCTGACGCAAGCCCCCTGCCGGGGCCAGTGCTGCTGCCCGGCGCTCAGCCAGCTGGCTGGCCCCGGCTGGTTTGCGGCAGGCCAGCGCTGCCGCTTCGAGGGCCCCAGTGACCCGGCCGATGAAGCCGATTACCTTGTCCGCGCCACTCGGGGGCAAACCACCCCGCCGGCTCGCCGCCCGCGCCGACTTCGGCCTTGCGGGCTTGTTGCCGGCCACGGGTAGCCAGGCTCGGGCGAGTGGGCCGCCGCTTGACAAACGTCAGCTGCCAAGCTAATTATCGTCAGGAATTTACCTGCGGGCGTGGTCGAATTTTGCCTCCGCATTCCTGCCGTTCATTTTCCCTTATTTTGTGCATGCCCCTGATTGCCAGCCGGTACCGAACTATCCTCCTGCTCGTTGGGCCGCCTGGGCGCTGGCTGCTGCCCATGCTGGCAACGCTGGGATTGCTGGCCGGCTGCCGGGACAAGGCCGAGCGGGTGAGACCGGTCTGGTCGGCTATCTCGGAGTCGGTGTACGCGGCCGGCACCGTCAAGAGCGGGCGGCAGTACCAGGCATTTGCCAGCGCCGGCGGCGTTATCCAGGCGGTGCTGGTGCGCGAGGGCGACTCGGTGCGGGTGGGCACCCCGCTGCTCTCCATTACCAGCGACGTGCAGCAGCTGAACCAGGAAAACGCCGCCCTGGCCGCCCGCTACGGGGCCGTGGCCGCCAACCAAAGCCAGCTGGAGGCTGCCCGCCAGCGCATCGCGCTGCAACGCCGCACCATGCAGAACGACCTGTTGCAGCGCACCCGGCAGCGGCAGCTCTGGCAGCAAACCATCGGCACGCAGCTGGCGCTGGAGCAAAAGGAGCTGGCCTACGCCGGCTCTCGCACCGCCTACGAGTCGGCCGTGCTCAGCTACCAGACGCTCCAAAAGCAGCTCGATTTCGCCGCCGCGCAGGCCCGCAAAAACCTTCAGATTGCCCAAAAGCAGGCCAGCGATTTTGTGCTGCGCAGCAAAGTCAACGGCATCGTGTACCAGCTCTACCGCGAAAAGGGCGAGGCCGTGACGCCCCAAACGCCGCTGGCCCTGCTGGGCGACGCCCGCCACTTTGTGCTCGAAATGCAGGTGGACGAGTCCGACATCGTAAAAATCCGCCCCGGCCAGCTGGTTTTAGTAACCCTGGACAGCTACAAGGGGCAGGTATTCACGGCCCGCGTCAGCACCATTTCGCCGATGATGAATTCCACCAGCCGCACGTTTGAGGTAGCTGCGGCCTTCGTGCGCCAGCCGCCGGTGCTGTACCCGTTCGTGAGCTTCGAGGCCAACATCGTGCTGCAAACCAAGGCTAAAGCCCTGCTCATTCCGCGCCGTTTGCTGGTGAACGACTCCACCGTTTTGAAGAGCAACGGGCAGCTGGCGCGGGTGAAAACCGGCCTGCGCGACTACCAGATGGTGGAAATTCTGGCGGGCCTCACGCCCGCCGACGAACTCACGGCCCCCGCGCAATGAAGCTGCCCCTACTCTACGACGTGGCCCTGGCGCTGCTGCTGGCCCGCGGGCGGCAGTCGCTGGTGGCGGCCATCGGGGTCACGTTCAGCATCACCATGTTTATTGCGCTGCTCGGCTTCATGTCGGGCCTCAACCAGCTGCTCGACGGGCTGGTGCTCAACCGCACGCCCCACATCCGCCTCTACAACGAGGTGCAGCCGGCCCCGCAGCAGCCCATCGACCGCTACACCGGCCTTGACGTTGGCCCCGCGCGGCCGCACAATTTCATCCGCTCCATCAAGCCCAGCAACGAGCTGCCGCGCATTCACAACGCCGGGGCCATCATTGCGGCCCTGCGCCACGACCCGCGCGTGCGCGGCGTGGCCCCCAAAACCCAGGCCCAGGTGTTCTACAACGTGGGCACCATCAACCTCACCGGCACCATCAGCGGCATTGAGGTGGCGCAGGAAGACCAGCTCTTTGCCTTCGGCGACTACGTGACGGCCGGCAACCCGCTCAGCCTCAACACCGTGGCCAACAGTATTATCCTCGGCAAAGGGGCCGCCGATATCATGCTGGTGGGCGTGGGCGACATGGTACAAATCACCACCGTGAAGGGCAGCCGCGTGCAGCTCAAGGTGGTCGGCCTGTTCCAGTCGGGCCTGCTCGAAGTGGATAAAGTGCAGAGCTACACCTCCCTCACCACCGCCCAGAAGCTGCTCGGCGAAGCCAACAACTACGTCACCGACATTCAGGTGAAGCTCTGCGATTTCACCCTGGCCCCGCCCCTGGCCCAGGAATACGCGCAGCACTACGAGGTGCAGGCCCTGGACATTCAAACCGCCAATTCGCAGTTCGAAACCGGCACCTTCATCCGCAACCTCATTTCGTACGCCGTGGGCATCACGCTGCTCATTGTGGCGGGCTTCGGGATTTATAACATCCTGAACATGATGATTTACGAGAAGATGGACACCATTGCCATCCTCAAGGCCATGGGGTTTGCGGGGGCCGATGTGCAGCGGCTGTTCGTGGTGGTGGCGCTGGCCATCGGGCTGTCGGGCGGGGCGGCGGGGCTGCTGTTCGGGTTCGGGCTTACGGTCGCGATTTCCCACGTGCCGTTTCATCCGGCCTCGCTGCCCACGGTGCATTTTTACCCGGTCAGTTTCAACCCGGTTTTCTACGGCATCGCGGCGGTGTTCGCGCTCATTACCACCTATTTGGCGGGCTATTTTCCGGCCCGCAAGGCCAGCCGGGTCGACCCGGTCGACATCATCCGAGGCAAGTAACATGGAAACGCCCGCGCTCGAAGCCCGCCAGGTTATCAAGTATTTCGACGACCCCGTGCGGGTGCAGGTGCTGCACGACGTGTCGTTTGCGCTGGGCCGGGGCGAGTTTGCGGCCGTGGTGGGCAAGTCGGGCTGCGGCAAATCGACGCTGCTCTACATCCTCTCCACCATGGACACGGCCTACGAGGGCGAGCTGCTGATTGATGGCGTGCCCATGCGGGGCAAAAAAGAAGCCGCCCTGGCCCGCGTGCGCAACGCGCAAATCGGCTTCGTATTCCAGTTTCACTACCTGCTCAACGAGTTTTCGGTGCTGCGCAACGTGATGCTGCCCGCCGAAAAGCTGGGCAAATTATCGGGCCCGGAAATCGAGCACCGGGCCTACGAAAAGCTGCGCATCCTGGGCATTGAAAGCGAGGCGCGCAAGAAGCCCAACCAGCTTTCGGGCGGCCAGAAGCAGCGCGTCGCCATTGCGAGGGCCCTGATAAACGACCCGCTCATTATCCTCGGCGACGAGCCCACCGGTAACCTCGACCAGAAAAACGCCGAAATCGTGTTCGATATTTTCAAGGAGCTGGCCGAAACCTACCACCAGGCCCTGCTCATTGTGACGCACGACAACGACTTTGCCGCCAAAACCCATCGCATTATTGAGATGGAAGATGGGCGCATCATCCCGCAGCGGCCGTAGTTCGGGAGCGGGCGGGCCCGCCGCCAATAACGCCTGGCGCACTTCATAAGCCAGCAATCGAAGCGCGCTCCGGGTCATGGCCAGGGATTGGATTAGCGGCCCAGCACCAGCCGGCAGGCCAGTAGCAAGAGCGCAAACCCATAAATCGAGGTGAAAATCAATTGATTGTACCGCGCCAGCCAGTTAGGCAGGAAGATGTCGAAGTTGTCCTGGGTGGAGGCCGAATAGCGCCGGGCCAGCAGCGTGAGCGGGCAGTGGCGCTGGCCGAGCAGCAGCACCACACCCTCCCCCACCACCAGCGCGCTGGCCACCCACGTGCGCCAGGTTATCCGGTTGGCCAGGCCGCAATACAGCACGTAGCCGATAACGACCACGAAGAACCCCCACACTACCGTATGTATTATTTTGATTATCAATAGTTTAACTTCGTTTTTCATGCGCTGCGTGTCCCCGGTAGTTTACTCCTAAAGCACTTGCCAGGGCCGGGCGAGCGGTGCCTGCGCCTACCCGCTGGCCTGCGGTTGTGAGCCCCCACCTGCGAGGCCCCGGCCGCCGTCTTGCTCACGCCTGCTTTTCTTTGGCATGGTCGGCATTAAGGGCTTCGAAGCCGGCTACGACGTCGAACAGCTCTTCGTCGATGGCGCTTTGGCGCCTGCGGTGGTACTGGTGGCCCAGCTCGTCGAGTAGCTCGTCGATGCTTTTTCGGCCCGTTGCATGGCCCTGAGGCGGCTGGCGTTTTCGCTGGCCAGCGACTCGGCGCAGGCCCGCAACAGGGACACAAACAGAAACTTCCCGATGAGGGCCAGCAGCGCGGGGCGCCGCGCGCCGGCCACCTCGGGCCGCGTGCTGGTGGGCCAGTGAAAGGCTACCAGCGCCTGCTTCCATTGCGCATCCGGCGGCAGCAGGCGCTGGCACACCGGCGCGTATCCCGTGGCCGCCTGGGGCCGGTTGTGGAAGATGTGGCACCCGGTGAGGGTACCGTTGGCGAGGGCTTCCTGGGCTTTGAGCAGCAGCTGCGCCACCAGCGGGGTAATGGCCGTGATGGCCGTGGGCACCAGAAACTGCGTGGTTACGGGCAGGCCCGTGGGCCAGCAGGTGCTGCACCCGCTCGCCCACGGGCCAGAGCTGCTTGCGGCCCGGCAGGGGGCCCAGGGTGTGGGCCACAAACTCGGCCAGGGTGCTGTTGAACGAGCCAACCAGCCCCTGGTCAGACCCAAAAACCACGGCCCCTATCACGGGCTCAGTGCCTTTGTGCGGCGCTCTTGCCGCGGGCGGGCGGGGGGCAGGTGGCTCCGACTGAAAGTAGGCCACGAGGCCCAGCGCCACGGTTTCGTAGTAGTCGCCGAGCGAGCCAACCGCCAGCTCGTACTGCCCGATGGTGGCCGCCGCCATGGCTTTCATGGTCCGCACCACGGACTTGATGGCCTTGGCACCCTCCATTTTTCGGCTCAGGCTTTCTAGCGTATCCATGTGTTTGGGGGGGGGGGGCTGAATTTGCGCAGGGTTGAGGGCGCGGGATGCCGGTAAGCGGCAGGCCGAGCGTGCCGTGGTAGTCGGCATCGGCTACTTTCCTTCCGTAGTGGGCTGTGGCTGCTCCTGAAAGGGCGCCAGCACTACCTGGGCGCAGGGCGGCCTGGTCGGCCGGGGTTAGGGGGTGCTGCGCGCCCAGGCGTTGCAGCAGGTCGGCGGGCAGGGCGAGGCTGCTTTGGGTTAGCAGGGCTGCGGCTGCGGGCATTTTTTCGACGGGCACGCTATCGAAATAGCCGCTGGTGAGGGCCAGATAAGCTCGGGCGCGGTGGTGAAGGTGCAGGCGACTTCGGTGCCAACGAGCGCCGGTAGCGCGGCGGCCGGGTCGGTGAGGTCGTTGGCCGGCACGTACACGGCCTGAATGGAGGTGATGGCCCCGGCCTCGGTGTTGGCAATGCGCTCTTCGAGCTTGGAGAGCTCGGTGGCCAGCGTGGGCTGGTAGCCCAGGCGCGAGGGCATTTGCCCCAGCAGGCCCGACACCTCCATGCCGGCCTGAATGAAGCGGAAGATGTTGTCAATCAGCAGCAATACGTTGCGCTGCTCGTCGTCGCGGAAGTATTCGGCCATGGTGAGGGCGGCGTGGCCCACCCGAAAGCGCGCGCCGGGCGGCTCGTTGCATCTGGCCAAAGAGCATGACCATGTTGGGCAGCACCCCGGCCGCCTGCATTTCGTGGTACAGCTCGTGGCCCTCGCGGCAGCGCTCGCCAATGCCGCAAAACAGGCTCACCCCGTTGGTGTGGCCCACCAGGTTGTGAATCATCTCGGTCAGCAGCACGGTTTTGCCCACGCCCGCGCCGCCAAACAGCCCGGCCTTGCCGCCCCGCTCCAGCGGAATCAGCACATCGGTGGCCTTGATGCCGGTGCGGAAGATTTCGGACTTGGTGGAGCGTTGCAGCAGGGGCGGGGGCAGCGGGTGAATGCTGCGCTGCGCGAGCCCGACCAGCGGCGGCCCGTGGTCGATGGTGTGGCCAAACACATCGAACATGCGGCCCACAATGCCGTGGGCCACGGGCACCGTAAGCTGTTTTCCGGCGGTTTCAATCCGCATGCCGCGGGTGAGGCCCTGGGTGGGGTTGAGGGCAATGCCGCGCACGCGGTGGTCGTCGAGCTGGGTTAGCACCTCGATAATCACCGCTGGCGCGGCCCCGGCATACAACACGGAGTAGATGGCGGGCAGGCCGTGGTCGAACCACACGTCTACCACGCTGCCCCGCACCGAGATGATGCGCCCGGCGCCGGCTGGCGCCGGGGTAGTAGAGCAGGGGCGCGCGCCTGGTTCCGGCACGTGCGCTTCAGGGTTCATAGGCATTCACGGTTGGCGGTGGGGCAAAGGTGGCCGCTGGCCCCCGCCCCCGCCGTGACAATAATCTGCGCCGGCCATGACGTTTGTCAAGCCGGCCAGAGGCCTTGCGCGCCGCGCGGGCCGGCGGCGGCGCGCGCGGCGCGCAAGGCCCACTACCAGGGAGCAACCGGCCGCTGCCCGCCCCACCCGCGGGCACCTGACAAACGTCATGGCCGGCGCATGACATTGGGCAGGCGCGCTGCCGGCGGCACGCCGGTTCTTTGCACGAAGCCCGACTGCACATTTTAGCAACTACTTATTGCGTAGTAAGTTGCCCCGGCAGCCAGGCAAGCGCCCCCACGCCCCTCCTCCTCCCAGCCCATGAAAATCGCGTACATCTCCACCTACCTGCCCCGCGAGTGCGGCCTGGCCACCTTCAACCAGAACGTGGTGCGCGCCATTGCCCTCAACCTCGCCCGGCAGGGCCAGAGCGGACCGGAAAGCGGCTTCGGCGTGGCCATGAACGACTCCGACGATGCGGACGAGTACGCCTATGGCGACGAGGTAAAAGTCGTTATCCGGCAGGATGACCAGAAGGACTACATCGAGGCCGCCACCTACCTCAACACCAGCGACGCCGACGTGTGCCTGCTGGAGCACGAGTTCGGCATTTTTGGCGGCGAGAGCGGTATTTACCTGCTGCCGCTGCTGCACCGGCTCGAAAAGCCGCTCGTGACGGTGCTGCACACCATTCTGCGCGAGCCCTCGCACACCCAGAAAATCATCATCCAGGAAATTGCCCGGCGCTCGGCCCGGCTGGTGGTAATGAGCCGCCGGGGCATCGATTTTCTGACCGCCATCTACGACATCGCGCCGGAGAAAATCCAGCTCATCGAGCACGGCGTGCCCGATTTGGAGGCGCTCAAGCTTAACCCGCTGCGCACCCAGGCGCCGTTCCGCAACCGCCGGGTGCTGTTCAGCTTCGGGCTGCTGAGCCGCAACAAGGGCCTGGAAACCGTAATTCGGGCCCTGCCGGCCATCGTGGCCCGCCACCCCGACGTGGTGTACGTGGTGCTCGGCAACACCCACCCCGGCGTGGTGCGGCGCTCGGGCGAGGAGTACCGCGAGCAGCTCAAGCGGCTGGCCATTGAGCTGCAAGTAGCTAACCATCTAGTGTTTATCAACAAGTTTGTGGAGGAGGCGGAGCTGATGAACTACCTCACGGCCGCCACCCTCTACCTCACGCCCTACACCAACGAGGCCCAGATTACCAGTGGCACGCTCTCGTATGCCGTGGGCGCGGGCGCGGCCGTGGTGTCTACCCCCTACTGGCACGCCCAGGAGCTGCTGGCCGAAGACCGGGGCCGCCTGTTTCCCTTCAAGGATGCCGACGCGCTGGCCGCCACCGTGAACGAGCTGCTCACCAACCCCGGGCAGCTGGCCGCCCTCCAGCACAACGCCTACCAGTACGGCCTGCGCCTGCGCTGGCCCCAAATCGGGGCCCAGTACCTGGCCGTGCTGGCAGCGGCCTGCGCCCAGCCCGAAACGGGGGCTGCGCCGCCGCTGCGCCCCCTGGTAGACCCCGAAATCATGCCCGAGTTCAGCCTGGCCCACGTGCGCCGCCTCACCGACGACACGGGCATTGTGCAGCACGCCAAGTACGGCATCCCCAACCTCAAGGAAGGCTACTGCCTCGACGACAATTCCCGGGCCCTCATCATGGCCCTGATGGCCTACCAGCAGCACAACAGCCCCGAGGCGCTGGAGCTGCTGCCCATCTACCTGAGCTACCTGCACTACGTGCAGCGCGACGACGGTAATTTTCGCAACTTCCTGAGCTTCAGAAGGGAATACCTGGACGAAATCGGCTCCGAAGACTCGTTTGGGCGCACGGTGTGGGCCCTGGGCTACCTCATTCACCGGGCCCCCAATAACTCGTACCGCGAGTTTGCCGGCGAGCTGCTGGCGCGCTCGGTGCCCCACTTTCAGCAGCTGCACCACCTGCGCGGCATGGCCAATACCCTGATTGGCGTGGCCTACTACCTCAAAGCCCACCCCGACGACGAGGCCCTGGTGGAAGAGCTCACCCGGCTCATGGCGCGGCTGCTGGCCGCCTACGCCCACCACCGCACCGCCAACTGGCACTGGTTTGAGGAAAAGCTGACCTACGACAACGCCATTCTGCCGCTGGCCCTGCTGCACGCCCACGAAATAACGGGCCACGCGCCGGCCCGCGACGTGGCGCTGGAGGCGCTGGCCTTCCTGG
The DNA here is from genome assembly GCF_030063445.1 of Hymenobacter sp. H14-R3. GTDB lineage: Bacteria > Bacteroidota > Bacteroidia > Cytophagales > Hymenobacteraceae > Hymenobacter. The sequence goes on from NZ_JASITD010000016.1 coordinate 77,728, forward strand.
ATGAGGTGAGCTTTCGCAACGGCTTCCTAAACCCCGTGGGCAACCAGGGCTGGTACCACCAGGGCGGCGAAGTACCGCTGTTTGACCAGCAGGCCATCGAAACGATGGCGATGGTACTGGTGTATTTGCAGGCCTACCGCACCACCCACGAGCCCGATTTTATCCGGCGCATGTTTGCTAGCTACCAGTGGTTTTTGGGCGAAAACCTGCTGCGCGTGCCCCTCTACGACCAGGAAACCAAGGGCTGCTGCGACGGCTTGCAGCAAGCCGGCCTCAACCGCAACCAGGGCGCGGAAAGCACCCTGGCCTACCTCATTTCCCACCTCACGGTGCTCAAGGCCCTGGAGCTGGAGCACGAGTACGACCAGTCGGCGCAAGTGGCCGCCGCCGTATGAAAGTAGCCGTGCTTGCCCCCGTGGCCTGGCGCACGCCGCCCCGCCACTATGGCCCCTGGGAGCAGGTGGCGTCCAACGTGGCCGAGGGCCTGGTGGCGCTGGGCGTAGACGTGACCCTGTTTGCCACCGCCGACTCGGCCACGGCGGGCACGCTGGCGGCCGTGGTGCCGCAGGGCTATGAGGAAAACCGCACCCAGGACGCCAAGGTGGCCGAGGGCCTGCACATCAGCCACCTGATGGAGCGGGCCGGGGAGTTTGACCTGATTCACAACCACTTCGACTTCCTGCCCCTCACCTACTCGCGGCTCATCGGCACGCCGCTGGTAACCACCATTCACGGCTTTTCGTCGGCAAAGATTCTGGCCGTGTACGAGAAATACGCCGCCACCACGGCCTACGTATCCATCAGCCATGCCGACCGCAGCCCGCGCCTGCCCTACACCGCCACCGTTTACAACGGCCTGCGGGTGAGCGACTTCACCTTCACGGCGCAGCAGGAAGGCTACCTGCTGTTTTTCGGCCGCATTCACCCCGATAAGGGCACGGCCGAGGCCATTGAGATAGCCCGGCGCAGCGGCAAGCGCCTGCTGCTGGCGGGCATTGTGCAAGACGCGGCCTACTTCCGCGAGCGCGTAGAGCCGCTCCTCAGCGACACCATCGTGTTTCTGGGGGCCGCCGGCCCTGCGCAGCGCAACAAGCTACTAGGCAATGCGTTAGGCTTGTTGCACCCTATCAATTTCGACGAGCCGTTTGGCCTGAGCGTGGCCGAAGCCATGCTGTGCGGCACCCCGGTTATCGCCTTCAACCGAGGGGCCATGCCCGAGCTGATTCAGCACGGGCAAACTGGCTTTCTGGTGCGCAGCGTGGGCGAGGCCGTGGAGGCCGTGCAGCAGCTGGGTGCCCTCAGCCGCGCTGCCTGCCGGGCCTGGGCCAGTGCCAATTTTTCGCAGGAGAAAATGGCCGCCGATTACCTGGCGGTGTATAAAAAGCTGGTGTAGAGGCGCAAACGCCGCTGGCAAAACCCTACCCCGGTCCGCGGGCTGCGCCGGCCAACCGGTTGTCGTGGGCGCCGCCTGGCCCGCCGCGCCTTCCCCGCTCTCACCACACCAGCCGAACGGCGCAGCCCGCGAACCAACGCACGCCAAGTAGCTGAAAACAAGCATCGTGCGCAGCCACGCCTATGGCGGCAGTCGCAACCATCAATAGCTAATATCTTGTAAATCAATTACTTATTTTAGCAAGCTACCATGTCCTCTCCCACCATATCCCGTTCGCTAAAGGCTGAAAACCAGCTCCTGCGCGCGCAAATTCAGCAGCTGCAGACCGACCGGGCGGCCGGGGCGGAAGCGAAGGAGCGCGCCGATGCGGATGCGCAAAGCCAGGTGCGCTTTCGCACCCTGTTCGAACATTCGCCCCTGGGCCAGAAAATCATTAATCCCGACCTGACCATCCGGCAGGCCAACGCGGCGCTGGTGGCCATGCTGGGCTGCACCCGCCGCGAGCAGGTGGAGGGCCGGCGCATCCTCGACTTTGCCCACCCGCACTACCGCGCCGACTGGCACGACTTGCAGGAGCGCCTTTGGAAGCACCACATCCCGGTCTTTTCCTTCGACACCTGCCTCGTGCGCACCGACGGCACTTCGTTCTGGTGCCAGGTTCATTCCATGCTGTTTTGCGACGAGGGCGAAGAGCTGGGCTACACCACCCTCATCGACACCACCGAGCACCGGGAGCTGGAAGCGTCCCTCAAGCGCCTCTACGACGCCCAGGAAACCATTTTGCACCTGGTGGCCCACGACCTGAAAACCCCGATTGCCCATATCCAGATGCTGACCGAGCTGCTGCGGCGCGACGTGGGCAACCCCGAACCCGAAACCCCCAAGCTGCTGGCCCTGATTGAGCAGGCCTGCGCCGAGGCCAATGCGCTCGTGAAGGACGTGCTCTACCTCGGCGCCCTGGACGCGACCCAGCTAAAAAAGGAGTCCACCAACCTCAACGCTTTTCTGGAGGCGCAGCTAACCGTGCATCACCTCACTGCGCAGGCCAAAGGGCTTGCCCTGGCGCTGGAGCTGCCGCCGCAGATGATAACTGCCCACCTAGACCCTAACAAATTCAGCCGGGTGGTGGCCAATCTGCTCAGCAACGCCCTGAAATTTACCCCCCGCGGGGGCCGGGTGGTGGTGCGGCTGGAAGCCCACGCCGGCCGGGCGCGCCTCACGGTGCAGGATACGGGCGTGGGCATCGCGGCCGAGTTGCAGACGCACATTTTCGACAAGTTCAGCGCCGCCGCCCGCGCGGGCCTCCACGGGGAAGCCACCACGGGCCTGGGCCTGTTTATCACCCAGCAAATAGTGCGGCTGCACGGCGGCACCATCGGGCTCACAAGCCGCGAGCACGAGGGCACCACCTTTGTTATCAACCTCTAACCAAGGGCTATTTTACGGCAAGGCGCGCCTTCACCCCTTCTTCTGCCTACACCGCCGAGCACTTATCCAGCAGCTTTTCCAGGAGCGAAGCCAGGTCCACCGTCACAAACGAGGAGCAGTAGTCGGACAGGCCGTAGGGGATAACCAGCTTGCCCTGGTGGATGATGGAGCCGCACGAATACAGCACGTTGGGCACGTAGCCCTCGCGCTCCTCCTTGTTGGGAATGAGCAGCGGCTCGCTGAGCCGCCCAATTTCGATGGCCGGGTCGTCGAGGTCCAACAAGCTCACGCCCAGGCAGTAGCGCCGCATGGGGCCCACGCCGTGGGTAATGAGGAGCCAGCCGTGCGCGGTTTCGATGGGCGAGCCGCAGTTGCCAATCTGGATGAATTCCCAGGGGCTCAGGGGCTCCTGCATCTGCACGGGGGCCTGCCAGATGTTGAGGTTGTCGGAGTACATGAGGTAGTTGCTCCAGCCGTCGATGCGCGACATCATGGCGAAGCGCCCCCCAATTTTGCGCGGAAACAGCGCCAGGTTCTTGTTGTGGGCCCCGGCCCCGTGCAGCGGCATCACCCGGAAGCTGATAAAGTCCTCGGTGCGCAGCAGCTTGGGCGCGATGGTCACCCCGTCGTAGGCCGTGTAAGTGGCGTAGTACACCACCTGGCCGTCGTCGGCCACGAAGCGCACAAACCGGGCATCCTCGATGCCCCGGCGCTCAAAATCGGACACCGGAAATATCACCCGGTCCGAAATATCGGTGTCGAGCGAAAACGTGAGGTCATAGTAAGCTTCGGCCAGCCAGAGCAGCTGGTCGTAGGCCGGTTTGAGGGCGGCGTCGGGCTGGGCGGCCTGGGCTTCGAGCACGGTCTGTTGCAGCAGGTTGAACTCGAAGCGGTCGGCCAGCCGGGCCGCTATTTCGGCTACCACCTGCGGGTTGAGGCCCGCGGCGAAGGGCTGGGCGAAAAAGTCGGCCTTGTAGTATTCGGCGCTGCGCACGGTTTCGGCCTCATCAATGTAATTACCAGCCGGCAGCACGTGAATGTTGGCATCGGCGTCCAGCAGTGCCCGGCGAAACACGATGGAGGAAATGTGCCCCTCGCCCACCGCCCGAAAGCTGATGATGACGCGCTTTTCGCCCTCCTGCAGTTCCGACTGGTCGGGGTCTTCCACAATGGAGGGGTTGAAAAAGGCCGCCGACTCGATGGAGTACTCGTGAGTGAAATAACTACCTATCAGTAGCTTACGATAATTTGTCAGTTTCTCAAAATCGAGGCCCAGCCCGGCAAACAAGGGTTGCAGCCGGGCGCAGTTGCGGCTGAGCACCCGCGTAATGTTGCGGTGGCGCTTGGAGTATTCCTGCAAAATGGGCGAAATGGTACCAAACACCTCCTCCTCACTCAGGGCCATCACGCGGCCAATAACCTGCTGGGCGCGCTCCTCCCCATAAAAAAAATAGCGGGCAATGACCCGCTTCATATCCGGATATACTTTCTCGGCTTCTCGTTCGATGGTGAGGCGCATGGCGATGGGGTTACGCGCAGGGCGATTAACGCTAAAACCTAACGCATTGTATCACTGTAAGTTATTTGCTAACGAATGGCTTTTGCTAGGCGGCGGGCAGGGCGGCATCTTCCAGCTTGCTCAGCAACAAGGCCACCAGAGGCTCGCCTTCGGGCAGGCCTTGCTGGCGGTAGAGCTCCCTGCCATCGCGCAGGAGCACAAAGGCGGGCACGCCCTGGCCACCAAAGGCGTGCACCACGGCCTGGTGGCTGTCTTCGTCCACTCGCAGCACGTGAATAGCGGAGCCGAGCCGGTGCTGCAAGGCATTGAGCAGCAAGTTGGTAGTCGTGCGGCCAAGTTGGCTTTCCTGCTGGGTGCCGGGGCCCACGGTGGGCAGCAGCACGAGCAGCGTGGCCGGATGGGCGGGCAACAGCGGGCGAAGGACGTTTGGAAACATGGGCCGGGGAAAAGTAAGCTACACCGTATCTAGCCGTAAGAGGGCCATAAAATGTAGCCGCAAAACTACCGCAAGGCCCTGCCAGCCCGTATGATGCATATCAGGAAGCCGGGGTGACGTTTGTCAAGTCCGGTTGCGCGCGTCCGTGCGTGCCTGGCCTGGCGCGAGGGCCTCCGCGTCGTTCACGCCGCTGCCAGTTATGGCCACAACACGCTGATAAAGCCATCGCCAGTTACTGAGAGGCCCGCTGTTCAGCTAGCAGTAGCGGCGGCAAGAGTGTCGGGCGGCGGCAGTTAAGAAGGGGACGAAAATCAAGCCCACAAAGTGCAACTAGCACGTCAAATCAGGCACGCAAATAACTATCTATCAATTATTTATGGTAAATACCTCAACCGTTCCCACCATTTGCTCATCCACCATCTCGTCTGGCTAAACGTTAACAGCAATAGGGCAAGGGCCCCGCTCGGGTTTTCCGGCGGGGCTTTTGGCTTGCTGCTGGCTTGCTTAGAAGTTAAATTCAGGCGGGCCGCTCCTCGTTGCAGAGGCAGAAAGCCTGCTTGCCTAACAGCCGGGTCTAGGACGGGTCGGCGGGCAGCATGCCGCACCCCTATGACGCCGGCTTTGTCGTGGTTTTTGTAATAGCACCCACCGCGTAGCTTGGGCAGATTTTTCTTTACATCGCGCTGCAAATTTTCGTCGCCCTGCAAAAAAATAATGCTGACAATGAGGCTTTTATCCCCAGCGTAAGGTTCCCGCGCGGTCTCACCCAAGTCAGCCCGGCACCTATTACCAAAACCACGACAAACCCCTCCCCTACCTACGGGCTGGCCTATCAATAGTAAGTTGTGCCCCCGCAATTACCCTGGCAGCGCGCTTCAGGCGGGTAGCTGCAGCAGCTGCGTTTCCAGGCCCGCGATAACCGCCCGCACCTGGTCAAGGGCGGCCGGGCGCGTGCCCTCTGAATAGGCAGTGGAAGCCAGCACAAATTTGAGGCTGTTGCGCGCGTCCTCCAGCTCGGCCAGCAGCTTGCTGCGCTGCTTACTCCGGCGGTTGGCAGGCGGCGGTGGGTTCTTTTTGCACTGGGCCTCGTGCTCGGCCAGCAGGTGCTGCTTGGTGATGGCCGTAAATACTGACCCTGGCAAACTCTTGACTTTGCCTTCCTGAAACTTCGCCTGCTGCGTGCGCACCACAAACTGCACGTAATCGGGCGTGATGCTGCCCTGGTCCACCAGCTCCTGCACGGCGGCCAGGCTGGGCGGGGCCAGGCCCAACTCCTTTAGCACCTGCTGCCAGCCCGGTGGGGCCGGCTCCAGGGCTTCGGGCAGGGTTAGCAGCGGCTTAAAGGTGAATTTAATCTGTGCCACGCTCTTGCCCTCGCGCAGCAGCTCGTACTCAAACGGCAGGTCCGTCTGGCTCAGCTCCTGCCGGGCCCGGTCCAGCACCCGCAGGCGAAACAGCGGAAACTGCTTGTACTGCCCATCCAGGTTCAAAATACTCTTCAACTCACTCACGCCCAGCACCCGGGTGCCGAAGGCGGCATACTCTTTCAACAGCCAGTAAATGCGGTAGGAATGCGGGCTTTTCAGCTTAAGCAGCTGCACCACCTGGGCCTTGGTAAAGTTTTGGTGCAACTGCAGCAGGTAGGGCATTACCTCGTCGTTGAAGCGCACCCGCAACGCCCCTTCCTCGCCCCGGTACTTGGCGTAGGCCATGAGCGGAAGCTTGTCAAAGTCTGGGGTGGCGCTGGCCCGGCGCTCGCGCCGGCGGCCCACTGGCGGGCGCTCAATATGCAGAATGCGGCTTACGAGCAGGTCGCACATGGCGGCAACCTGCTGGTAGTCCTTGGCGCTGGGCCGCCGCCCCGACAAGGCCACAATCTCGGTCAGCGGAATGCGCATCTCCCGAAACTCGTTGTCATCCCGCCTGATGCGGGAGAGCATGGCCATGAACAGGCGCATCTCCACCGTGCTCAAATCAAACCGCGCATTCACCAGCGCATTGTGCTGCACCACTACTTTGCCCCCAACATTGGTGGGCTCCGGCACGTGGTCAAACAGGGTGGGTTGCATAAGGTCAGGTAGCAGTGATACCTCAAAGGTGCGGCTGCCTTTTTAGTATTACAAATAAAGTTTCCTGTAATAGGTAAACCGAGGCTTTTTCCCAGCGAGTGGGGCAAATCTCAGGCAGCTCAACTTGTCTTTCTGTGAGTTATCCACATTTTTTTGCGAGTTATCCACACTCTCCTTCGTGGTTTTTGTAATAGGCTTCGTGCTTTTGTAATAGATGTTCGTGGTTTTTGTAATAGGTATTCGTGGTTTTTGTAATAGCACCTTCGTGGTTTTTGTAATAGATGTTCGTGCTTTTGTAATAGATGTTCGTGGTTTTTGTAATAGATGTTCGTGGTTTTTGTAATAGATGGGCCTTGTATCGTTCTATCATACAAGGGGTTATGAGTGCCGTAAACCTTATAAAAGGATAAACATTATAAACCACCAGGTTAAAGGGGGGGGGGGCTTTTTTTGAAAATTCAGGGTCAGGTCAGGTTTTCGCTACCGCTGCCAACGCCCCCAACCGAAGGCTAGGTGACTGGGCGCGCGCGGCCCTTCGTGGTTTTTGTAATAGATGGAGCTAAGGCCAGAGCTTACTTGTGCTGTAACACGCTGTTTATTAGTATTTTGTCTTCTATGGTATAAGAAAAATGTCCCTGTGGGGGCTCGCTTGCTGCCAGGTATTGGGCTCCAAACCAGGGGTTGGGGGCCAGCACAGGGCCGCCAACTATTACAAAAACCACGAGCGAAAGCCTTTTTGGCCATTCCAGGGGCAGTTTTCGGCCCCCAGCTATTACAAAAACCACGAAAGCGTTTTGCTCAACCGGCGCAGCTTCGTGGTTTTTGTAATAGCTGCAACGGAAGCTGCCAGTGGTAGCCGATGGGTCAGGATAAATTGGCCAGTACCCACAATGCGCTACCACCCTTACTACCCAACCGGTCTAATTAAGGCTTTTAGGGCCTCCTGTCAGCCTGCAAGCATGTGTTTGCTACACCGGTACGCCTAGAGTGTTTTGGTGCGCTCTGGTGGCAGCTATGCCGGCCAAGAAACGTCCTCGGTTCCTACGGTGCGAGTTCCGTAGCCACCAGGTGCCGCTGCCGGAAACTTGTAGCTGGCAGGGCTAGCCAAGCTTCTTGGCTTGAGCTGACTCGAAAAATCCTGCTTAAGTAAAACTATATAAAATTTCCCAAATAAATTGATTAAGTATAATTTATAACGCCATTCTGTAGGCAGTATAAATGGCTGTTCCCTACTGGTGAGCATGGAGGAATAAATAAAGATAAAAAGATGATAAACACAAAAAGACAGAATTTATAAAAAGCTTAAAATTTGGTAAAGACCGTATTTTCTATAAAGAAAACAAGATTCATATCATGCGCTTCGGTACTTTCGTAAAAACCAGTCAGACTGAGCTTTGCGTTGAAAAAAATGGGCTACCCAATGACGAATATTTCTCATCTTTACGAAAATATACTGCCTCTACTAAAGATGTCTTTACCATCTTTAGTGAAAGATTGTCTTTACAAAGCGAATTTTCTTTACCATCTTTACGGTAAGAAAACCAGGTGATATTTTTTGTTTTCTCAGTTTCTCATGAAAGTTATTGCTATTGCCCAGCATAAGGGTGGGGTTGGTAAGACTACCTCCGCGCTCGGCATTGGGCACTCGCTGGTGCTGCTTGGGCACCGGGTGCTTCTTATTGACTGCGACCCGCAGAGCAACCTGAGCTCCAGCTTTCCGGACCTGCAGCCCGCTAACCTGTGCATGGTGCTACGGGGGGAGGCCACGCTGGCTGAGGTGGTGCAGCCGGTGAGCGAACGCCTGAGCCTAATTGCCTCGCGGCCCGAGTTGAGCCCATTGGAACGCATGATTGGGGCCGATGCTACCCATCCCAACCTGCTGCGCCGTCAGTTGGCCGCCCTGCGCCCTCACTACGACTACTTGGTACTGGACACGCCCCCGTCGATGGGACCCATGACGGTGATGAGCCTGGTAGCCGCCGACTGCGTGGTAGCCCCCATGCGGCCCGACCCCTTTGCCTTTGCAGGTTTCTACAAGCTGCTGGATATGCTCGATGCGGTGCGCGATAACTTCAACCCCAGCCTGGAGTTGAAAGGCGTATTTCTGACGCAGTACCACCCCAGCTACCGCGGGCAGGTGTACCACGACTTCGCGGCTGAGTTGGCCCGGCAACCCCGCGTGCAGGGACTACTGACCGGAACATCCATTCGCATTAATGCGAAGCTGGTGGAAGCCGTAGCTCTGAAAATAAGCATCCATGCCCACGCCCCTGACTCGAACAGCGCCCAGGACTACTTGGCCCTTACCCGCGAACTCCTCACCCGAATTGCTGTATGAATAAGCCCGTCCGCCCAAGCTTCGCTACCGCCGCCGTGGCCGAGATAACCAGCACCAGCCAGGCCTCGAAGCCCGTGAACCCCGACGAAGCGCTGTGGCCCAATGCCGGTATTATTCGCAGTAGCCCGGACGCGGCGCTGGGTAATAAAGATGCAAAAGATAATAAAGATGAGAAAGAAATAAAGCCGGAAAAGATAACTTTTTCCAATAAACTTGAAGCAGCCACCTACCTCAAGCTGCAACAGCTGGCTACCTACGGAGGGGAGAATATTCAGGAAATACTGGAAGCGGCGCTCACTGCTTACTTCGCCGATAAGGAAGAGGCCTCCCGCCCACTGCCCCCCAAGGTGCTGGTTACACTGCGCCGTAAGTACCCGTTTCTATAAAGGCGGTGGGGGGGGGGCGGGCAGTCCATACTGCAAAGGCGCGGTGAGCAACAGCCGGGGGAATACCCATTGCAATAGCACCACAATGGCCTTCGGCTACCTCGAACACGGAGTAGTTGACCCAGCGCTGCCGCTGGCCGAGTTTGTGAGAAACTTCTGGATGCTGGCCAATCCGTCGGCAGTGGAGCAGCCTGTTGTCCTCGTGCCTGATGGGCGCATTGACAGGTTCTTTGGCTATTCCGCGGCCGAACCTTACCATGTGACCCTGCTAGGGCTGCAAGACCGGCCCGAGGCTCAGGTAATTGCGTCTCATTCCACTCTGTTCGCACCCATTGGCATCCGGGCCGGAGCCGTGTTCGTCAAGTGTGAGCCACCAGGCAAAGGCCGTGGGGCTGAGTTGCTGAAGTAGGTGCTCGTGCAAGTAGCAGCCCCGGACTTCGAGCAGGAACCGTTTAAATGACAGATTTTGCCGCGCCGCGCCGCGCCGCGCCGCGCCAAAGCCGGTGGCTCTGTTCAGCCCATTGAGCGGCGGGGGCAGGCTCGCTGGCCAGTCGGAAAAATTGGGTTCGGTTGGCATCATGGCGTCTCGGTCTGCGATAGCCTGCGTCTAAAGCAGGCAACTGGCGATGGTTTTTTTTAAAACGTCCAGCTCCTGTGCCAACCGTTTGTTGGCCGTGCGCAGGGCCCGCACTTCGGCGGCCTCGTCCGGGTCGGCGGGTAAGGGCGGCTGGGCGGCTTTCTACCACTGGTAAATCAATAGTCAGGGCGCGGGCGGCCGCCCGCGCGGAGCGGCTTTCGCTGGCCAGCCGCAGGGCTTCGGCGCGGAAGGCCGCATCATAACGCAGCCGTTTCGGAGGAGCTTTTTCCATGAGTTGGGGAAGTTAACACCCAATTCTCTCCTGCTTAACTAGACCACCCCAACCTACGCCAACCGGGCCGGGCGCCCCTACCAAAGCGGCTCGACTATCCAAAACGTGGACGTGCAGACCCATATCCATAACCTGCTGCGCGGCCCCAAAAACCGGTCCGGGCGCCTGACGCTGCGCGATGCGCGGGACCGGCAGTTACCCGCGTGCTGCCCCGCCGCGGCTACGGCCAGCCCACGCCCACCGTGCCGGTGCGCCTGCGCTTTCTGCCCGGCAACATGGCCTATCTGCAAGTCAATGAGCTTGCAACCGACGCGGGCTTCAAGCGCTTCGTGGCGGCCTTCGACTCGATAAAAACCACCCGCGCCCTTATTATCGACCTGCACCAGAACGGCGGCGGCAGCTTCGAAAACGGTTTCAACATCCTGAGCTACCTCACCAGCCAGCCTTACCGGGCAGGCAGCTACCAGTCGCGCATTTACAGCGCCGTGGGCCGGGCGCGGGGCGCGGGCGTGCGCTTCCGGGGCGCGGGGCGCGGGCGTGCGCTTCCGGGGCGCGGGCCCGCGCTTCGAGGACCTGTACAAAACCAGTACCTGGGACCTGGCGGCCCCAACAAGCGCTATACCAAGCTGGTCGCCGTGCGCATGAGCGGCGAAACGTTTTCAGCGGCCGAGGACTTTTGCGCGGCCTACGTGGGCCTGAAGCGCGGGGCACTGGTAGGCGAGGCCACCGGTGGCATCAGGGCGCGGGTTTGCACCAAGCGCTACGCCTACCCCGACGGCACCGAGTGGAACGGCATCGGCAGCGTGCCCACCGTGGCCGCCCTGCAAGCCGGCCGCGCCCCCGTGCTCGAAGCCGCCCTGCGCACGCTGGGAGCCCTGGCTGAGCCTGCGGCGCGCAAATCGGCCCAGCGTAAATTTATGCACAATCAAGTGATTTTCAATTATATGCAGCTAAATGTTCAGGCCGTTCAATTGGCCCGGTTGCGCTCCTCCTGGCCGGCCCCTTCGCGCTGGCTTTTGCGGGCCAAGCCAGTGTTGCCGAGCTTGTAGGTGAAGGAGAAGCGTAGCAGCCAGGTATCGTTGCGGCGGTAGAAGCCGAAGTCCTGGCTGGCGTAGTGCACGTCGGCCGCGCCGCGCTCGGTGTAGAGCAAGTCGGCCAGGCTGAGACTGAGGATAGCCTTGTTATCCAGCATTTTAAGCGTGGCCCCGGTGTTGAGGGCGTAGTACGACAGGGAGCGGTAGAAGCCCTGAATGGTGGGCGAATTGTAGTAGCCGCCCAGCTGCGCCGTGAGGTGGGGCGTGATGGTGAAAGAATTGGTAATGTTGAGGTTAACCACAAAAACGTGGCTGCGCTGCGGCTCGGCGGCGAGGGCCGAGCGGAAAGCTTGCTCGTACACGGTCAGGTTGTTATCCACCTTCCAGCGCTTGCCGAGGGTGAAGGGGGCAATGACCGTGACGCCGTAATTGTAGGAGGAGCCCAGGTTGCCGTAGGTGTAGGTGGTTTCGCGGGTGGCCAGGTTTTGCAGCGGGTATTCGGAGGCCAGCTGCCGGGTGTAGTTGAAAAACGGGGCTATGCTCAGGTCGTGCGCAAACACGTTGGTCCACTCCACGGCATCGGTGAAGGAGGGCTGCAAAAACGGGTTGCCCTGGTTGGAAAAGTACTGGCTCTGGTAGCTCAGAAATGGGTTGAGCGAGCTGTAGGCGGGCCGCTCGACGCGGCGCGAGTAGCTGAGGTTGAGCTGGTAAGCCGGCGAAAACTTGTACTGCGCGTACACCGTGGGGAAGAGCTGGAAGTAGTTGTTGCGGTTGCTGACCTGGGTAGTGCGCGAGGTGCCCAGCGTGCGCGTATACTCAGTTCGCAAGCCCAGCTGGGCCGAGAATTTCGCCCAGTCGCGGCTGGCCGAGGCGTAGGCGGCGTAGATATGTTCTTGGTACTCAAACTGGTTGGTGCGCCGGGCATCGTCTACAAAATCGCCGCCCTGCGCGCGCTGAAACCGGAAGTCGTTGTGGGCTTCCACTTGGCTGTACTTAGCCCCGGTTTCCAGCTTGAATTTGGGGAAGGGCAGCGTCACGTCGGCCTTGAGCGAGTGGATGAACGTGCCGCCCGCCAGCTGGCTGCGCAGCTGCTGCGGCCCGCCCACCGGCTGGGCGCGGGCCTCGTCCACGGTCTGGTTAGCGAAGTCCTGCTGCTGGTCGGTGCCAAAGCGGGCGTAGTTAGCATCCACCGACACCGTTTTGCCCACCGAATCGAGCCGCACGGTGTAATAGCCATCCACCGAATAATTAAAAGAAGAGTTAGCTAAGTGGCTCTGAATCTGAACAGTAGTATCGGTGGGTTGCCCGCTGCTGACCGTGCGGGCGCTACCAGTGCCCTCGGCGGGATTGTTAAGTAGGTAGAGGTTAGCCACCAGGCCCGCACTGGATTTCGGGCCGGTTTTCACGTCGAGCTGGGCCTTGGCATCGTGGTAGCGGGCCAGGCGCAACTGGTGGCTCTGGGACCTCAGCTCGCTGGGTGCCTGGCCCGGTGCGCGCTGGGTGGCGTACTGGGTAATGTCCTCAAATGAGCGGGTGTGGCCCAGGAAGTAGCTGCCGTTCAAGTCAATAGCTTTGCGCTTGATGCCCACCACCGCCCCGCCGCTGTAGCGCGAGTAGTGGCCCTGCGCCCCGCGCAGCGTCAGGTCGGTGTTCCAGCCCGGCTGCTGCCGCTGCCGGGTGCGAATGTTGAGGATGCCCGCGTTGCCCTCGGCATCGTACTTGGCCGGGGGCGTGGTGATAACTTCCAGCGTCTGAATGCTTTCGGCGGGCATATTGCGCAGCATGTTGGCCAGCGCATCGGGGCTGAGGCGCACCGGCCGGTCGTCGATTAGCACCAGCACCCCGCTTTTGCCCTGCATCCCGATGGCATCGGTGGCCGAAACCGTTACGCCCGGCGTGCTCTTGATAACGTCGTAGGCGCTGCCCCCGGCCACGGCTGGCAACTGGTCCACGTTCACTATCAGGCGGTCTATCTGCCTCTCAATCACGGGCTTGCGGCCCGTTACCTGCACTTCACCCAGCGCCTGCGCGGCGGGGGCCAGCACCAGCGGCGGCAGCGCCAGGGGCGGGCCGCCCACCACCCGCACCACGGCCGAGCGCCCGTCGCGGTAGCCCAGCTGCCGCGCCCGCACCCGGTAGCGGCCCGGCGGCACGTCGGCCAGCGCAAACCGGCCCTGCGCATCGCTCAGCGTCGCCTTCACCAGCACCGAGTCGGCGGCCCGCAGCAGCAGCACGTTGGCAAATTCGAGGGGTTTACCGTCAAGGCTTTGCAGGCGGCCGGTGAGGCCGCCGGTGCGCACCGTGTCGGTGGGACTGGCTTTGCGAAGCGAATCAATGGCCCCTGTTAGCGAGCTGGGTTTGGCCAAAGCCGAGGTAGCCAGGCCTGGCAGCAATCCCAAAAAAGCGGGCACAACGAGGTGCATCACGCCCAGGCGGCGGGAGGAGGGCAGGTCCATAAATCAGGTGAAAGGGAAGCGAAAAGAAGCAGTGGGGCCGGGCTGCTCAGGGCACGCCAGGGCCAGCCAGCGCGCCAATAGCCGCTGGGCGAGAGGAAAGCAGGAAAAGAAACTGGTGCGGCTAGCGCACGTCGAGGTTGAGGAGCACGCTCGTGGTGCGGCCTGCCGAGTCGGGGGGCAGGGGCAGGAGCGGGCGGTACACTGCCAGGCGAGCGGCTGACTGCGCCTGGCCATCCAGCAGCAGCCCACCCGCTTTGGTGACGGCCACCTGCAATTGCCGGGCGTGGGCGGGCACCAGGCCATCGCGGCGGAGCTGCCGGAGCAGGGCGGCGCGCATGGGGTCGGCGGGGGGCGGGGTGGGCGCTACCCGGTAGGTTACCTCATTCTGCGTCTGGTAGGCAGTGGTGGGGGTCATTAGGCGGCCGGTAGCTGCCTCGTAGAGCCGCTGGTAGCGGGGGAGCAGGGCGGCCGGCTGGGACTTGCCATTCACCAGCAACTTTCTAGTTGTCAAGTAGATAGTGTATTGGTCAGTGTTGGTGAGCAGGCCGTCGGCCTCAAGCTGCTGCTGCATAAGCAGTTGCAACGCATCATCCGACGCGGCCAGGGCCGGGTGGGCGGTGCGGGGGGCATCGTGAGGAGTTTCCTTCGTGGTGGCGGAGTTCCGGGTGCGCGTCAGCACGGGGCCGGCACGGTGGGTTGCCTGCGCACTGTGTAGCAGTCCGCCCAGCCCCAGACTTAGCAACAGCAGGGCCAGCGTGGCCGGCCACAGGCCCGTGGTAGGGGCGGGCTGCCCGTAGGCCAGGCGGCGCACCCGGCCCAGCAGCGAGCCACGCGGCCCGCCGGCTGCCAGCGTGAGGCGGGGCAGGGGAGCCGCTCCAGCCGTTAGCGCGGCCAGGGCCGCCAGGGCGCGGGCCAGCTGGCGCGGGTTGCCGCCGAGCTGCGCGGCCAGGTCGTCGCAGCAGTTTTCGCGCTCGGCGTGCAGCACGGCGGCCAGGTACCAGACCGCCGGGTGGTAGAAAAACACCGTTTCGGCCAGCGTTTGCAGGAAATTGAACAGGTAGTCGCGGCGCAGAATATGGGCCAGCTCGTGGGCCAGTACCATCTCCAACTCGGCCGGGCGCAGGCCGCTCGCCACGCTCAGCGGCAGCAGAATAACGGGCGTGAAGTAGCCAATAACCAACGGCGAGGGTACCAGTGCCGAGGCCCGCAGGGCGACGGGCCGGGCTAGCCCGGCGCGGGCCACCAGCCGCGCCAGGGCCTGCTGCCAGGCCTCGGGCACCGGGCTCACCCGGTGGCGCAGCCGTTGCACGTAGCTGAGGGCCAGCCCCAAGCGCCCCAGCATTAGTGTGAAACCCAGCAGCCACAGGGCCACTCCCACCGCCAGGTGCTGCTCTAGGTAGGCCAGTGCGGCTGGCCAGGCGGCCAGCGCGTGGCCGGCCGCCTGTTTTTGTAGCTTCAGGGCCGCGTAGGTCGGCTGCGACACGAAGTGCGCGGCCGTCGATGCGGCCGGGGCCGGTGCCTGCTGGTAATAGTGGGCAAACGTGACGGCCGCCAGCCCCACCAGCGTAGCCAGCGCCATAGCGGCGAGGCGGTAGCGCACTACGGCCGCCTGCCCCCGCAGCAGCCACAGCAGCAGCCCCACGCCCAGGCCCAGGCCGGTGCCCTGCCACAGCGAATGCAGCAGCGTAAAGCCCAGGGCCCGCAACAGGGCCGGGGCCAGCAGGTGGTCAAGCGTGGGCATCGGCGTCGGCGGCTAAGTCTTCCTCGTCCATCTGCCGCAGCACCTCCCGAATCTGGTCCATCTCCTCGCGCGAGGTGCGGGGGCGGCCCAGCGCCCGCAGCACCAGCTTCAGGGCCGAGCCGCCGAAGGCGGCTTCCACGAAGCGGTCGAGCAGCTGGCCCTGGGTTTCCTCCTCGCGCACGGCCGGCCGGTAGATGTGGGGCTTGCTGCCCGCCCGCAGCACCAGCCCTTTTTCCAGCATCAGCTGCAGCCACTTGAGGGTGGTGGTGTAGCCCACCTCGCGCCGGCGGTTCAGCTCGTCGTTCACGAAGCGCACGGTTTGGGGGCCGTGCTGCCAGAGTAGTTGCAAAATCTCCAGTTCCGCCTCGGTGGGCTTGGTAAGGGGGGTGTCAGCCATAGCGCGGGGTCATTACGAAAAAATTCGTAATGCAAATGTAGTGGCAGATTCTGAACCTGCAAGCAGCATTACGAATGTTTTCGTAATGCTGCTTTTCAATCTTCTGTACTTAAATGTAAGTAGTTATAAATGAGCAAGTTAAAATAAGCTAAAAAACGCCAGTTGCCCACCCGCTCGGCGCTTTTCTTCCTCGGCACCATCCGCCCGGCCACTGGCAGCTGGCGCGCAGGTCAATCCTCCAGCCCTGGCCCAGCGTGAGGGTGCACGTGCTGCTCAAACTAACCGGCGGCTGGCCGCCGGGCCGGCTGATTCTCCCGCAAACCGCCTATAGCAAAAAACAGCGTTTTGGTATATCGACCGGGCTTTGCAGGGTGTCAGGGGCATTGTCAGCTTGAGGGCAGCCAGCCCAAATGCGCGCTGAATTTCAGCACCTGCGCGGTAGCGCGGCCCGCCGCCCGCGTACCCGAGTAGGTGAGGCTGAGCTGCCAGGCCCGCTACCCCGGCCAGGGGTAGCGCACCGTCGGCTGTGGCAGCGCGTCTTGAAAATTTGAATAATACCCCCGCCCGCGCCGGGCCACCCCGCCGGGACTACGCAGGTTTTGCACCCGAAAACGCTTGTCCAGGTTAAGCTGAATAACCGGGGCCGTATCAGTCGCGGGCAGCGTGAAAACGTGGCGGCAGGTGAAGGCGCGGGTGGCGGGCACTACTTGCAGCTGCACCCGCACGATGGGCGTGGCCTGGGCGCAGGGCCAGCTGAGCGCCAGGCCAAACAGTAGTAAGAGAAACTTCCTGGGCCATACGGCGGCTAAAAAGGGCGGCTGGCGGCTGCCGAAGACCGAGCCATCCTGGATTTCGTTACGCCGGGGTTGTCGCGCGGACGTTGCAGTCCGCGTTTCCGCGCTAAAAATCGGCTTTATTGACGCAGCAACCCGGATTACAAAGTCCGCGCAATAACTCCGGCGTAACAATAGATTGCAAATCAGTAACTTAGCTCATCGTACCCGAATGGCCTGCTGCCGGGTGTGGCCTTGTGCATCCTCCAGCACCAGCGCGTAGCGGCCGGGGCCGAGTACCAGGGCTAAGTCCTGGCGGGCATCCTGCCATTCGACCACGTCGGCCGGGATGGCCTGGGCCACGTCTTCGCCCGCGTGGTAGGCCCGCACCAGGCAGGGGAAGCCCAGGGGTAAGTTTTTGGTAGTGAGCGGGTAATAGCGCCGGCGGCCGCCCATGAGCAGCCAGGTGGGCCGGCCGTGGGCGTAGGTGGTGGCCGGAAAATAGACCGACACATCCCACTTGGCCGAGTCGCGGGGGCTGTTGAACAAGGCCCCCTGCGCATTGACAAACACGCTGGGCTGGTCGGCGTGGAGCAGGGCGCGATAGGGGTTATCAAGTTGTGGGTCAGCGTGTTCTAGTAAGTCTACCTGGTGAATGGTGAAGGGGTCGAGGCCGGTGTACTTTTTCAGATAACCCCCCATCGACCCGTTCCCATTCGAGTTAAGCTGCTCTACCAGGTGGCCGTAGCCAACGTGGACCACAATTTTGGCCCGCGGGTCGCGCGTTAAAATCTGCTGGATGTTACGGGCCTGGCCCATTTCGCGGGCTAGCAGGCCGGCCATTGGGTCGGCGGCTTTTTCGGTGGGCACGTACTCGTAGGGCACCAGCGTAAAGCCGAGTGCCAGCGCGGTGCGCAGCAGCTCGCCGTACTGCGGCTCGGGCTGGTAGAAGCCGGTGGCCCGCGTGGGGTATTTGCGCTGGTTGAGCTGGGTGTCGGCCAGGGGGCCGTTGGCCAGGTCCTCAACGCAGAGGTAGCGAAAGCCCTGGCCGTAGAGCCCGGCCAGCATACTGCGCGTGAACACCCGGTTGAGCGGCTGGTAGTGCGCCTCATTAAATAGGACCAGCTGCCGGGTAGCGGTGCGCCTGAGCAGCTCGGGCTGCGCCGCCACGGCGTGAAACTGCGCCGCGTAGGCGGGGTCGAACCGCACGTTTCTATCGGAGTCGCCCCGGCCCTTCTCAAAGGCCGACTGGGCGGCGAGGGTGTGCGGGTAGTCCCCGATGCGCGAAAACTGCACCGCGTAGTTCTGGTAGTTCGCCCACAGCGAGTCGTGCTGCCACTGCGCCAGAATAGCCCGCGAAAACCGGTAGTCGGGAGCTCGCGAGCCGGCCTGTTGGGCCTGGGCCGGCCCGGCAAGGCCGGCAACTAAGCTCAGCAACAAGCTCCAGCGAAAAGCAGTCATACACTTAAAAATGAGGAGAAACGGGGAAGTAGAGGGGTAAAGTTAAGGGCCCAACCCGCGCGGCTGGTAAGTACTGCCTGGCAGTTATACGAAGTCTTTCGTATGTTTACCGAACACCGCTCAGGCTTGGTCCAAAAGCCGCGTATGCTGACCACATGAAACTGCTACTTACCCTCATTAGCTGCCTCATTAGCAGCTGGGGAGCTGCGGCCCAACCCGCGCCAGTTGCCGCCGCCTACGACTCGGCCCAACGCTACTCCGTGGCGCAGTTGCGCGCCGATTTTGCGTACCTGCGCCGGGCGTTGGAAGAAGCCCACCCGGCCCTGTACTGGTACACGCCCAAGGACTCGCTCGACCAGGCGTTTGCCCGCACCGCCGCCGCCCTCACGCACCCAATGGGCGAGCCCGAATACTGGCGCTTGCTGCAAGCGCTGGCGGTGCGGGTGCATTGCGGCCACACGCGGGTGCAGCACTCGGCGGCCTACCGCGCCTGGTTTCGGCGGCAGCCGCAGCCGTATCTGCCGTTTATTGTGGCCGTGCGCCAAAGCCGGCTGTTCATCACCGAAAACCAGAGCACTGCCACCGCGCTGCGGCCGGGCACCGAACTACTGGCCATCGACGGGCACCCCACGGCCGAGGTGCTGTCGCGCCTGCGCTCACTTATTTCGGGCGATGGTTACGGCACCGCCTTTCAGGACCGGGAGCTGGAAGCAGGCTTTTTTGATGCCTATTACTGGAATTTTTACCCAGCTAAATCGCTGTACCCCTTGCTGGTGCGCGACAGCACCGGCCGGCCGCAGCTACTTACGCCGCAGCCCCGGCCCGCGGCCCCGCGCCCGGCCCCCGCACCCCGCACGGCCGCCCAGGAGCGGGCGCGGCAGCTGGCCCGCCTGCGGGAAGTGGGCTACCCCGCCGGCCAGCCCGGCACGGCCGTGCTGCGCATTCGCGAATTCAGCTACGACGAGCTGGAAGACTATAAACAGTTTCATAGTCAGCTATTTGCTGAGCTGAAGCAGCGCCGCATCCGGCGCCTGGTGCTGGATTTGCGCAGTAATGGCGGCGGCAACCTGGAAATTGCCGCCGACCTGCTGAAGTACCTGGTGCGCCACGATTTCTACCTCACCACCAGCGCCCTGGCCCCAGTCGGGCTACCTTCCTTCATGCAGCCCGACTCTACCCGGCCGGCGTATTTCGACACGACCCGCGTGCGGCGGCTGCCGGGCGGGCGCTGGGCCAAGGTAAGCAGCAGCATAGGGCGGCTGCGCCCGTACCGGGGCCGGTACTTCCGGGGCCAGGTGGTAGTGCTGGTGGATGGCGGCACGTTTTCGGCCGCCTCCAACCTGGCGGCCAGCCTGCGGGCGCAGCGGCGCATCACGGTTATCGGGCAGGAAACGGGCGGCGGTGAGGCCGGTTGCAGCGGCAGCACCATCTCGGAGCTGGAGCTACCCGCCACCCACCTGGTGCTGCAACTACCACATTTTCAAATACTTAGTGCCTGCCGCCACCCCCAGCCCGGCCGGGGCGTGCGCCCCGATATCGAGGTAGTGCCCACGCCCCGGCAGGTAGCCACCCACACCGACGCCATCGTGCCGCAGCTGCCAGTGCTGCTAGCCCGGTAGGGCAGGAATAGAGAGAAAATCGCGGTCATAATTGCTTGATTAGCAGTATTTTTCTCAGCTGCCGCCGCAAGGCGTAGCACGCCTGCTCGGCAGCCGCGCCGCCTGCATTGGTGATAACTACAAATGCCACTTGCTCGCTGGGGTAGATAATGGTATGGCAAAAAAACGTGCCCGCCGAGCCATCATGCAGGCTGATGGGGGCGCTCGTAGCCACCAATTTACTCACGGCCCAGCCATAGGCGTAGGCAGGCTGCCCAAAGTGCAGCAGTTGGTAGGTGCTGGCTTTTAGGTAATTGCCCTGGCCCAGCAGCCCTTGCAGGTGCAACTGTACGAAGCGGGCGTAGTCGGGCAGCGGCATGGCTACGTCGCCGGCCGGGGCCAGCACCGGCTGAATGCGGTAGGTGAGGGCCGGCCCCAGTGCCGTGAGGGTGCTGTCGGCGGGGCTAGCCAGCCAGTGGCCCCAGGGCTGGCTGGGGTCAGCGCGGTTGGGAAATCCCAGGCGCTCACGTAGGTGCAGGCGGCGGCAGGTGCGGGCTACCTGCGCCTCCCAGGAGCAGTGGGCGCTACGTTCCAGCATGAGTGCCGCCAAGGCGTAGCCCGCATTGGAGTAGGCGTAGGCTGCGGGGCCGGGCGGCACGGGGCTTTGCTGCAACACGAACTGCGCAAATTGCAGGCGCTGCTGCGAAACAGTGCCTGTAAAAGCCGGTAACTCCGTTAGTTCGGCTCCCGAATTATAAGGCCGGATGCCGGCCCGGTGCGTGAGCAGTGCCCCCAGCGTAACGCCCACGTACTCGGGCCGGACGTGGCCCCGCAGTCCGGGTACTACGTCCAGCAAGCGACTGTCCCAGCGTAGCTTGCCGCGCGCTACCAATCGGGCGGCTACGAAGCTGGTGATAGCTTTGGTATTAGAACCCAGGTGCCAGAAATCGGTGAGCTGCACGGGGCTGGGCTGGTCGATGCGCCGCGTCCCGCCCAACACGTAGCGAATGCGACCCGGCTCAATAATGGCCGCTGCCAGCGCTGGCAAGTGCTGGGCCCGCAGCAGGCTGTCGAGTACCCGTTGCGCTGCGGCCGGCAGCTGCTGCGCCCGACCGGTAAACACGCTCAGCAGCAGGATTATCCAAACCAGAATTTTCATAAGTAGTCCCGCCCCGGTGCTTTGTTATTGACGCGGGGCAACCCAACTACCCGGCCGGGCCGCCCCGCGTTACGGCCGCCGGCCAAAATAAAGCCGCATCTACTGCGCCAGTCGCACCCGGCCGCTGCCGCTCACGTGGCTGGTAACCTGCGGGTGGCCGCTCACCACCACCGAGCCGCTGCCACTGAGGTGGACATCGACCGTGCGGGCCGCGTTTACCTGGCAGCTGCCCGAGCCGCTGAGGCGGGCCTGGCAATCCTGCACGGCCAGCGCCTTCGTATTGATGCTGCCCGAGCTGCTGATGCCCAGCGACGAATACGCGCACACCCCCGCCGCCACAATGCTGCCCGAGCTGCTGAGCGCCGCCCGCAGCGTATCGGCCCGCAACTGGCTGATGGCCAGCTTACCCGAGCTACTGAGGCTGGCCCGCACGCTACCCGCCTGCACCTGCCCCAGCAGCAGCTGGCCCGAGCTGCTGACTCTCAGCGCCAGGCGTTGGGCCTGCACGGCATCGGCCCGCAAGCTGCCCGAGCTGCTCACGGCCAGCCCACGCACGGTGGGCATTGTTACGTACACCGTAACCGGGCCGCTCAGGGTTGCGGTGCGGATGTTGAATTTAACGGGCCCGACTTGCGTACTGGTCTGCTTGGTAGAAATCAATAACTGACTATCAGCAACTTCGGTTTGCACGTTGAGCAGGTCATCGGGCGCGGCCTCCACCACCACACTTTGCGGGCTGCCCTGGCGCACAATCACGGAAACCCGCGTGCCCAGCTGCACGGCCGTGAAGGCCGCTAGCTCGCGGGTTTCGCGGCCGCCGGAAGCGGTTCGGAAGGCAAACAGACTGGCCAGCAAGCCAGTAGCCGCTAGAAGACGAGCGGCATTTTCAGGAAAAAGCATGGTGAAGAAGGGAAAAGTGTTGGGGATGGTTGGAAGCCAAAGCTAGCCCAGCGCCCCGGTCGCCGGGCCATTTAGTATGTCAAAGCCCCTGTTTGGCGGGCCAGCTTCTGGCGGGCTTCTAGCTCCGGCGGCGTGCAGCGGCAGCGATGCGCGGTGCTACTGCTGATTCAAAACCAGGCTTGCGCTCCCGCATTGAGGAGGTTATCGCTACTGCCCCGCCCGGCCTTCTTCATCGGCACTGCTGGTTGAATGGGCGTTGTGGGTCTTGCCACCGGCCAGCTTATAGGTGAAGCTCAGCGCGAGGCGGCGGCTGCCGTAGCGGTTCACCCAGTCAGTGTGGAGGTTCTGGTAGTGCAGCGAGCTGAACCAGCCGTCGGTATAAAATAAATCCCTGCCTTTCAGACGAAGCGTGGCCTTGTTCTGCCACAGCTGCTGGCGCAGGCCCAGGCTGAACGCCCCGCTGGCCCGCAGGGTAAACAGGCCGTTGACGCTGGGGCCGTTGTACTCCCCGCCCACCAGCAGCTGGTAGTGCCGGGGCAAGGTAAAGGTGTAATTGGAAGTGGCCAGCGCGCCCACTTGGCGCAGGTGCACGGCCTGGCCCGCCACCAGCGTCTGCACCTCGCCGTAGGTGGCGCCCACCTGGTTGTCCATGCCCCACCACTTGGCCAGGTCAGTGTGGCCACCCGAGCTGAGGATGAGGGTGAGCGCCCGGTCCAGGTTCAGGGGGCGGATGGTGGTTACCTTGGTTTGGTCGTTCTGGGAGGCCACGTTGTTCACCACGTCGGTTTCGAGCAGGTAGCTCAGGCTCAGCACCTGAAAGCCCCGGTGCAGGTAGTTGAGTACGAACGAGCGCGCCAGCGCGGGGGCCAGGATAGGAATTGCCCTGCAGGGCGGTATAGGCATCGGTGTAGGTGGTAAACGGGTTGAGGCTCTGGTGAGCGGGCCGGCTGATGCGCCGCCCGGCCGACAGGCTCACCTGGTCGAACTCGCTAAATTGGTAGCTGGCAAAAAATGCCGGAAAGAGCTGAAAGTAGTCGCGCGCGACGCGCTGCCCGGTGGTGGGCGACTCGCCCCCGAGTGGGTATGCTCGCCGCGCAAGCCGGCTTTCAGCTCCAGCTTTTTCAGGGTGGTGCTGAGGGTGAAGTACCCGGCCGCGATGCGCTCTTCGTACCGGAACTGGTTGGTACGGGTGGAATCCGGCCGCCACTCGTTGGCCGCCGCACCCAACTTCTCGAAGGCAAGGCGGCGGCGGCTGGTGACCCAGCTGGCCCCGACCGCCCCGGTTGGGGGCGTATTAAGGGGTAGAAAATCCTGGTGGCCGGCCGTAGTCCCCTGCATCAGGTCGGCACCGGCGGTTAGCTCGCGGCCCAGCGTGTCGAGGGCCCAGCGGTAGTTCAGGTTCAGGGCCACGTGGCGCCAGGGTTGTGCATGGCCAGGTAGCCGGCGGGGCTGCCGTCGGCGCCGTGCCCCCCGCCGTGCCCCCACATCGAGTGAAGCGGGCGGATTGGGCAGTAGCTCCACCCGGCTGATGGCCGAAGCGGGTAGGCTCTTGAGGTACTGGCTGAGGGCCTCACCCGTGAGGCAGGTCTGCTTGCCATTGTGCTGGGTGAAGCTTTTGAGGGAGGCAAAAGGCTGACTTTCGAAGAAAAACTGCGTAGTAATGGCCTGCCTTTCCCCCTCAAACCAGGACCGCATGCGGTCCTGCTCCAGGTAGTAGAACTGGCTGGCGGCCACGCCCTCGCGCAGTAGCACCGTTTTGGCAGGCACTTCCAGGTGTTGCAGCCGCGGCTCGTAGCGTTGCCAGGCGGCCTCATCGGGCCAGCTATAAGCCAGGCGCGGGGGGGGGCACAAGGGAAACCGTTAGGAGCAATATCGCGTCAGGAATAGCTGACGCTGAACGAAGAACGGCATTCCCGACTTGCCGGGAATGCCGTTCTTCGTTCAGCGCATGAGGATAACTAACCAAAAGCCCTGGGCCAGCTTACTTACGCAAGGCCACTCCAAAAGGCCCGCGCCGCTGCTACGCCACCGTCATGGGCATGATGCGGCTCAGCGCGCTAGCGTGGTCCACCAGCACTGCTTCGCCGTTGGGTAGCTCGGTGCGGCCCGCCAGCAGGTCGGCCACGGCCTGGGCGATGTCGGCCGGGGTGGCCAGCTGCCCGCTCGGGTTGATGGCGGCGGCGTAGCGGGCCATGGCGTCGGGGTCGGGGCCGCTCAGGCGGTTGGCCATGGGCGTTTCGGTCATCCAAGGGCAGACGGCGTACACGCGCAGGTGCTGGTCGGCGTAGCCGGCCGCCGCCGCGCGTGTCAGGCTGAGCACGGCCGCCTTGCTGGCTCCGTAGATGGCCGCCGACGCAATGGGCATGGTGGTACCCACGAAAGAGGCGATGTTGATAATGGCTCCCCCCTGCTGACGCAACACCAGGGGGATGGCGTGCTTCATAGTTAGAAACACCCCTTTTACGTTGACTGTCAGCACGTCATCGAGTAGCGCTGCGGGGGTATCCTCGAAGCCACCCGAGCCGCCTTCAACGCCCGCGTTGTTAATCAGGTAATCCAGGCGGCCGTAGCGTTCGAGCGTGGCAGCCACCAGGTGCTGCACGTCAGCTTCCTGGCTCACATCAGCTTGCACGAAGAAGGCCGTGTCGCCCAGCTCCTTCGCCGTGGCTTCTCCGCGCTGCTGGTTGCGGCCGGCAATCACGACGTTCATTCCCTGGTTTACCAACGCTTGCGCGATGGCCTGGCCGATACCCGTGGCTCCGCCGGTAACAATGGCTACTTGTTGCATAGGTGTAGATTTTTTACAGCAACCGAGCAAGTTTTACTTCGGTCGCTAAAGTTGATTTTAACTCATAACAGGCTTGTAGCCTGTCGTTTGAAATCACAGCTGTCAGCAAAGCCGCCGTGGTCCATTTTTCTGGTAATTGCTTTATTCAACCTTCGAAGCTACTCGAAGGCACCAACTTGGTGGCCGGTGTCGAGCACACCGATTGCGCCTAGCAAAGCGGGGGCACCAGCCCAAACATCCGGGCTCGGGGCCGTGCTCCAGGCCCGGATGACCAGCGTTTAGTAGCGCACCACAACCGATTTCACCTGTGTGTAAGCGGTAATGGCCTCCTCCCCCATCTCGCGGCCCAGGCCCGACTGCTTGTAGCCGCCGAATGGGAAAATGGCGTCCATCTCAAAAATAGTGTTTACCCAAACCGAACCCGCTTGCAACGCCCGCGCCACCCGGTGCGCCCGGCTGATGTCCTTAGTCCACACCGAAGCCGACAGCCCATACTGCACATCGTTGCTTTGGAACACGGCATCAGCCTCATCCTGGAAGGAAATCAGCACGCCAACCGGGCCAAAGATTTCTTCCTGCGTTAGGCGCATACCGTTGGTAACGTGCGTGAACACCGTGGGCTGAATGAAGTAGCCCTCGGTGCCAGCCTGGCTGCCGCCGGCCGCCAGCGTGCAGCCCTCCTCCATACCAATGGCGATGTAGTCCTTGATTTTCTGGAACTGCTTCGCGTTCGTAATCGGTCCGATTTGGGTGGCGGGGTCCAGGCCCGGTCCGAGTATCAACTTTTTGACAATCTGTACGATACGGGCGGCTACTTCCTCGTAAATGCTCTCGTGGATGAACACGCGGGTGCCGCACACGCAGCCCTGGCCCGAACCCTGGGTGAAGCCCATGGCCGCCGCCGCAATGGCTTTGTTCAGGTCCGCGTCGGGAAAAATAATGGTGGGGCTTTTACCGCCCAGCTCCAGCGTCACTTTCTTGAGCGTGGTGGCCGACGCTTGCAAAATCTGCTTCCCGATGGCCGTGGAGCCGGTGAAGGCTATCTTATTCACGTCCGGGTGCTCGACCAGCGCGTTGCCCGCGCCGCTGCCCTGGCCGGGCACTATGTTCACCACGCCGGCCGGCAGGCCCGCTTCCAGCAGCAGCTCGCCCAGGCGCAGCAGGGAAAGCGGTGTCAGCTCCGAGGGCTTGATAACGACCGTGTTGCCGCAGGCAATGGCTGGGGCAATTTTCCAGGAGGCCGCGAACAGCGGGCCGTTCCAGGGGATGATGGCCCCGCACACCCCCAGCGGCTCGCGCAGCGTGTAGGCGAAGCCCGTTGGGTCAATCGGGTTGGTGTTGCCCTGGATTTTGGTCGGCCAGCCGCTGTAGTAGCGAAATACCTTGGCGGCTTCGGCCACGAGCCAGCGGCTCACGGCCAGTGGCATCCCGTTGTTGAGCGTTTCGATGGTGGCCAGCTCCTCGGCGTGGGTCTCCATCAGGTCGGCTATCCTGCCCAGAAACCGTTCCCGCTCGTGCGGGCCAATGCCCGCCCACGAGGGATGCTCAAAGGCCCGGCGGGCCGCCTGCACCGCCAGGTCGATGTCCTCTTTATCGGCCAGCGCTACGTGGGTGAGCACTTCGGCCGTAGCGGGGTTAAGCGGGGCAAAGGTTTTGCCCGACACCGCCGGCACCCACTGCCCATCAATTAACAGGGACTTGGGGCTTTGTTTGATAAAGTCCAGCGCGGCCTGGTTTACGTCGTAATCAACGGTGGTTTCCATCATCATAGTAGTTCGTTGGTGAACCTGGATACTGGGTGAGAACCAAGCGGTCAGCAGTATGCAGCGCTGACCTAGTGGCTTGGCAATGCAAAGTTAAAATTCTGTTTTTCTGATAAATAGGATAATTCAAACCGGTTTCAGCGTAAATCAAACAGGCTCCTTTTCACCTTCGTCAGCCAGCACTAAGCGGTAGCAATAGCACCCAAGTAGCTAGGCAGTCGAACTTCCCGGCGCTGTACCTCCTTTAGTTTAGTGCGTGCCGACACCCGCGTGCTTGTTCCTGCCGCTCATGAAATCTGCTACCAATCAATCTCTCGAACAATTTCAGCGTGGCTGCCGGCCTGAGGGGGAATTGCCCGCGACGGCGGCCCTGGCCGCCAGCCCCTTTTCGGTGCTGGCCTTTGATGCGGTGAACCAGGCGACGGATGAATCGGCCATGCTCTACCAGCGGCGCGACTTTTATAAAATCAGCTTGTACACGGGCGGCGCAACGCAAATTCAGTACGCTGGCCGCACCTTCCTCGTTGACCGGCCAGCGTTGATGTTCTACAACCCGCTGCTGCCCTTTGCCTGCCAGACGCTGGCCCCGCTGACTGGGTATTGCTGCCTGTTTAGCAACGATTTTCTGTACGGGGCCGACCGCACCGCCTCCTTACAAGAGTCGCCGCTATTCCGGCTCGGGGCCGACCCCCTGTTTTACCTTACCGCCGAGCAGACCGCGCACCTGACCCAGCTGTTCCGGCAGATGCAGGCCGAAGCCGCCTCCGACTACCGGCACAAGTACGAGGTGGTCCGCACTCATATTCAACTAGTAGTGCACGAGGCCTTGCGCCTGCGCCCCGAGCCTACCCCGGCACAACTGCCCACCGCTGCCAGCCGGTTGGCCGCCGATTTTTTGCGCCTGCTGGAGGAGCAGTTTCCGGTGGCTTCGCTGGCTGCTGCCGCGCCGTTGCATACGGCCCAGGCGTTTGCCGACGCGCTGCACGTGCACGTCAACCACCTGAACCGGGCCGTGCGCGACACGACCGGTAAGACGACCAGCACGCACCTGGCCGAGCGCATTGCCCACGAGGCCCAAACCCTGCTGCGCCACACCAGCCAGTCGACCGCCGACATCGCTGATAGCCTCGGGTTCACCGAAGCCAGCTATTTCAATTCGTTCTTCCGCAAGCACGCCGGCCTCTCGCCAAAATCATTTCGCCAGCAGCAGCAGTCCGTCTAGCGTTGACAGATGGCCAACTCCTAGCGCACGGCTGTCACCTCCATTTCTACCTTCAGGGAATCGTAGGCTAATACCTTCACTTCCACCATCGTCCCCGCCGCCTGGATGCTGTGCCGGGCTACCCAAGTGGTGAGCAGGTCGAAGCAATCGAATAGCTCGGCCGTGGCGGTGGTATAAACCGTGAACCGGATGATGTCGCGGCAGTGGTAGCCCGCCGCACTAATCACCTGTTCCACGTTGCCGAGCACTTGCCGCAATTGGGCGCTCATGTCGCCGGTGCTCGGCTGCCCGTCCGCGTCGATGGCGGCCTGCCCAGCGCAATAGAGCGTGGCGGTGGGCTGGGCGACTTCTACTGCCTGCACATACCCATTTTTTGCCTGCCATTGCCACGGGTTGATGATGCGCTTTTCCATATGTACTGGAGTGGGGGATATGGCGTTGCCGCTAGTTAAAACATTGTATTTTAAGTGTTTATCATATCGAATCCGGCCACAACGCGGGGCTGAGCTGGCGAAGTAGGCGCTAACGCCGCTCTGTTAAAAAAGCAGCACCACTTTCCCCTGGGTCCGGCGCGATTCCATGTCGCGCTGGGCGGTTTGCGCCTCGGCCACCGGGTAGGTTTGCACGGGTAGCTGGAGCTTGCCGGCCCGGAAGTAGTCGAGCAGCTCGGCCGTGGCCTCCCCGATTTTTGCCGGCTCGGCGAAGAGCGAGAAGCCGCGCACAACCTGCTTCTGCCCAATCAGCTGCTGCCCCGCCAGCCGGGTTGGTTCGCCACTGGCCTCCCCATAAATCACGCCGGTGCCCCCGGCCCCAAGGGTTTGCAGGGCCTCGGTACCTACTTTGCCCCCCACGGCATCGAACGAAGCGGCCACGCCCAGGCCGTCGGTGGCATCGCGCACCTGCTGCACCCAATCGGCCTCGGCGTAGCTCACTACTGCATCGGCCCCACTGGCCTGGGCGGCCGCTTTTTTGGCCTCGCTGCCCACGGCGGCAATCACGCGCTGGCCCCGGTTTTTGGCCACCTGCACCAGCAGCGAACCCACGCCCCCGGTGGCGGCTAATATCAGCACCGACGCGTAATCGCCCGTGTTGAGCAGGCCCACGGCCGTCGGGCCCTGCGACAGCAGGGCCGTGGCCTCCGCGTTGCCCAGCTCGGCCGGCAAGGAAATCACCTGGGCGGCCCGGGCCACCACGTACTCGGCGTAGCCACCGCTGGGCAGCAGGGCCATCACGCGCTGGCCCACCTGCACATCAGTTACGCCTTCGCCCAGGGCCTCGATGGTCCCGGCCACCTCGTAGCCCGATACGAAGGGCAGCGTGATGGGCCGATGACTGAGGCCCTTGCGCTGCAATAAATCGGCGTAATTCATCCCGGCGGCGGCTACTTTAAGCAGGACCTCGCCTGCTCCTGGCCGGGGCGTGGGCAAATCGACGACCTTCAACACATCGGCCTCGCCGTATTCAGAAAACTGCACTACTCTCATGGATTCTTGGCTTTAACTCGTGATTGTTTTTTTGAAGTTTGGGCGAAGCGGGCAGTGGTCGGGTTGGCAATTGGTTTTACTCAAGAAAGGATTACTAGCCCGCCCACTGCCCGTTTCGCCCCGCCGCTGCCGGTTTACTTGGACTCAATTCGGCCTAGCGGATTGGAGTTGCTCAGCAGCGCCTGGCTCGCCAGCTGCCAGCTGGTGTTCTCGGGGTAGAGCGCAGTGCGTAGGTAGGCGCCTGTGAGCCGGGCCACCAGGGCCACCCGCTCAGGGTTTTCGTCGGTCGTTTCCGCCGCGTCGTAGCCCGAAATGCCGCCCAGGCCGTGTTCGGCCTCGAACAGTGTCAGCAAGGATTTGGGGCTGGGGCTCAGCGCGTACGGGTCCGCGTGCCAGTCCGCCCCCCGCACCGTCAGGTGCGGGGATACGTCCTTGTCGCCCACCACCACAAGGGCCGGGGTAGTCATGTGGGCGAAGCTGGGATGCCGCAAAAACGGCACCCGCTCCGCCATCGTCGGGTTCAGGTCGGCCCCGCCGTTGCCGGGCGCGGCCAGCAGCACGCCCGCTTTGATGCGGGGCTCGGCCAGGCTCACCACCGTGCCGTCGGCCTCGGTGAGCTGCGCGCCCAGCAGCACGCTGGCCGTGTGCCCGCCCATCGAATGCCCCACGACGGCCACCCGGCTGTGGTCCAGACGCCCTTTCAGGGTCGGCACGGCCGCCTCGATATCCTCCAGCTGGTCGAGAATGCACGTCATGTCCTCCACGCGGGAGCGCCAGAACCAGGGCGCGCCCGGCGCGCTGGCAACGGCTGCATCGCCGCTGAGCGACTTGGAGCTCAAGTGCGTGGGCTGAATGACGACGAAACCGTGCGCCGCCAGGTAATGGGTCAGCGGGGCGTAGCCATTCAGCGAGGAAAGATGATTCGACCCGCCCTGGCCGTGCGAAAACAGCATGATGGGCAGGTTGCTCCCGGTGGCGGGCGCGGAAATGCGCACCTGCAGGTCCACGGCGCGGCCGGGAGCCGGCAGCACCACCGGGCTGATGGAAATGACCGGCGTGGGCGCAACGCCCGCCCGAGCGGATTCAGTTTGAGTTGCCATGCTATTAGGAATTTATAGGACTGACTACCAGGGAATTTCACCCGTCACGGGCGTGTTCTCCTCGCTGATAAACCTGCCCGTTGGGCCATCATCGCCCACCAGCACGTATTTCGCTATCCGGGTCCCGGCCTCTGCCACGGTGCCGGTGCCGCGGTGGTTGTTGAAGTCGGTGGCCGTGAAGCCGGGGTCCACCACGTTAACCCTAAAGGGCGTCTCGCGCAGCTCGTAGGCCAGCACGATGGTGTACATGTGCAGCGCCGCCTTCGAGGACGCATACAAAGCCCCCTTGTGGTTATAGTATTTCCAGGTAGGGTCGCTGTTCAGCGTCAGCGACGCGCCGCTGGAGCCCACGTTGACGATGCGGGGCTGGGGCGACTTCCGCAGCAGGTCGATGAACGCCTGGGTAACCTGCACTACGCCAAATACATTGGTGGCGAACACCTCCTGAAAGGCGGCGGCCCCGGCTTCGAGCGCCGCCTGCGGCATGCCGCCGGTGATGCCGGCGTTGTTGACGAGGGCGTCGAGCACGTCGGTTTTCTGGCCGATTGCCTGCCGGGCAGCGTGTATCGAAGCGCTGTCGGCCACGTCGAGCTGGATGGGCTCGACTTGCGAGAGCCCTTCGGCGTGCAATTGGGCCACGGCATGCCGGCCTTTTTGCAGGTCGCGGCTGCCGAGGTACACGTAATAGCCGGCGCGTAAAAGCTGCCGGGCGGTTTCCAGGCCAATGCTTTTGTTGGCGCCGGTGATGAGTGCTTTTTTCATACCACAAAGCTACCGGGGCTCCCAGGCGCGCTTCCGGTACATTCGGCGGTACTACGGGTACATTTCCCGGTTGCTGGCCCGGTACCCGGCCGGGGTGAGGCCGGTGCCGCGCTTGAAGAAGCGGCTGAAGTAGGAAGCATCTGCAAACCCGAGGTCGAAGGCAATTTCCTTCACCGACTGCGGGGTATGAAACAGCAGGCGGCGGGCTTCGAGCACCAGCCGCTCCTGAATGTGGGTAATGGCCGACTTGCCGCTCTGCGCTTTCACTACCTCGCTCAGGTGCCCGGCCGAAACGTGGAGCAGCGAGGCATACGCGCCCACCTCGTGCCGCTCGCGAAAGCCTTCCTCAATTTTGGCCCGGTAGGTATTCAGCAGCAGCTTCTCGACTGATGGCTCGGTGTCGGGAAACTGCTCGGTGTAGAGCCGGCTCAGGTAGGTGAGCAACACGGCCAGGTGGGCCGTCAGCATGCGCTGCTGCCACTCGCCGGGGCGGTGGTATTCGGCTTCAAGCTTGCCCAGCAGCTCCTGCACGAAGGCCACATCGGCCACCGCTAGCAGCAGCTCGTGGTGGTTGTGCCGGTTTTGCAGCAGCGGCAGCTCCGCCAGGGACGTGTGCTGGTTCAGGGCCAGGAACTCCGGGGTAAACGCCAGGCTAGTCCCCCACATCGGCCGGGCCTCTTCCTTGACCATGAGCTGGCCCGGCACCGTGAAATACAACGTGTTGTCTTTCATCACGTAAGGCACCATGTCCACCCAGTGCCGGCAGCCACCGCGCCACACAAACGCCAGCACATAATACTCCTTGCGGTGCGGCACCAGCAGGTCCGCCTGGTGGGCCAGCCCGCCTTCCCCCCGCACCAGCTGAAACAGGTTGCTGCCGGTGGTGCCTGCCGGCGGCTTCAATGGATAAACCGGCGCGTGCTGTTCGGGGAGAAGCGTGGGCATAACCTAAATATACATGCTTGTAAAAAGGTACGGTGGCGGAGTGGTCGGGTTTGCCGGCAATATAATAGGTGCGTGTTCTTCTAGACGCTCACTAATTGAGATGAATAGCCACTAACCAATGTGTGCCGACGGCCCGTTGGCAGCCAGGGCCTGTTATTCGCTTCCTACGGGGACGCAGTTTGATTTCCTTAGCTTTGTGCATGGCTTCAACCACTTTACTTCCGGCTATTTCGCCCACTTCTGGTAGCGTGGGAGCCGCCGCCGCACCTCTGCCGGCCCTCGTCGCGTCGGGCCAGTTCAACCTGTACGCCCGCGAGCAATTCCGCACGAATAAACTTACCTTTGGCCGGCGCGACTACTACAAGATTTCCCTGGTTACGGGCAGCAGCCGCTACAACTACGCCACCAGGGGCGTGCTGATTGAGCGGCCCGCACTGGTCTTCTCCAACCCGCTGATTCCCTACTCCTGGGAGCCGGTTTCGGAGGAGCAGGGCGGCTATTTGTGCATGTTCACCGAGGAGTTTCTCATCGCCAGCGACCGCGCCGCCAGCTTGCAGGAGTCGCCGCTGTTCCGGCTCGGCAGCGACCCGGTGTACTTCGTGGATGAGACGCAATACGCCGACTTGAGCCACATCTTCGGCAAGATGAGGCAGGAGCTGAATTCGGGCTACGTGTATCAGCAAGAAGTGATACGCAACTACCTGAACCTGCTTATTCACGAGGCCCTGAAGATGCAGCCCCAGGCCACTTACTACCAGCACCCTAACGCCGCGAGTCGCATCGCGACCCTGTTTCAGGGGCTGCTGGAGCGGCAGTTTCCCATCGACTCGCCTACCCATGGGCTGCAACTGCGCACCCCGGCCGACTTCGCCCGCCAGCTTTCGGTGCACGTCAACCACCTGAACCGGGCCGTGCGCGCGCTCACCGGCAAGCCTACCTCCGCGCTGATTGCCGAGCGCATCATCGCCGAAGCCAGGGCCCTGCTCCAACACACGAGCTGGAGCACCGCCGAAATCGCCTACGGGCTGGGCTTTGCCTACCCCACCTACTTCAACAACTTCTTCAAAAAGCAGACCGGCACTTCCCCGTCGGCCCTGCGCGCCGCGCTGGGCCAGCAACAAGCGGCGCTGGGAGTACCGGCGGTTTGAATTGCTTATACTTTCGTTTGAATCCCGTTAGGGGCCCGGTTGGGGTCGGGGGACCTTTGTGCTGTTCAATAACTCCTCCAACAACCCCTTCTCACGAAGTATGGCCGCATTCCCCACCGCGCCCACCCAAAGCGGGCCGGAACAGAGCGGTCAATAGGGCTGCTCAAAACCAGAACTTATGGAAAACACTATGCTACCGATACCGGCCAAAAATGCCGCGGGCATCAACGGAACAATCCGGGCCCACCACCTGGGCCTGTGGACGTTTGACTTCGAGGGGACCATCGCCTGGTACACCGAAAAACTGGGCTTCCGCTTAATCAAGCAGGTTACCGTGGGCGGCAACTTGCAGCTCGCCTTCCTGGCCCCGGCCAACGACGACAATTTCTGGCTGGAGGTGCTAAGCTATGGTCCCGCTGACGCGCCCCAGGGGGTTCCGCAACCCATCGTGTCGGGCTTCCAGCACCTGTGCCTTTCGGTCGAAAACGTGGACGAAACCCTGGCAACCCTGCGCGAGCGTGGGGTTCGGGTAGTGCGGGAGCCGTTCGACGTGCCGCCCATTGGCAAGCGTTGCGGCTTCGTGGCCGACCTCGACGGCAACACGCTGGAGTTCATGCAGAATATCGGGTAATGGCTGGCAGCCAAGCGGTGAATAAACGCCCCTTTTTTGGTGCTGCAACGGCACCGAAGAAGGGGCGTTTGCGGTCTCGGACACGTTCCCGCCGGTGCCGGCTTGGGCGTCAGCCGTCGTGGCCCAGCGGCCGGTTATCAGCAGGATATCGGCTTGGCCGATTTATCCAATTACGTGAGTCAGCGGGCCGCCACCTTTGTGCAATCAACCAACCGGATTGCCCCCATGAACCAACCTTTGATAAAGTGGAATTCCTCGCCAGCGGCGGCCCCACTGAGCGGCGCGCCCACCCCGTACGTGCTGAACCGGCAAACCGCCCCGGCCTTTTGGCTGGTGGGCACCCTGTGGCTGGTAATGGCTAGTGGCCGGCAAACCGGCAACCGGCTGAGCCTGCTGGAGCAGTTGATGCCGGCCGGGCTGGGCCCCGCCACGCACCGCCACCCTTGGGCCGTTGAGGGGTTTTACGTGCTGGAAGGTACCTGCTCATTCAACGCCCAGGGAAAGACTGTAATGGCGGGGCCGGGCACCTTCGTGCTGCTGCCTCGGTGCTTGCCCCATAGCTTTTCCGTCGATTCGAGCCAGGCGCGGGTACTCAACTGCTATACCCCGGCTGGCTTCGAGCTGGTGGTGATGAGCCTGGGGCAGCCCGCCCTGGAGCGGCGGATGCCCAGCATGGCTGAGAGTGCCCCAACCCACAGCCACGAGCAAATTCAGATTCTCTCGGCCCTGTATGGCCAGGAGGCCGTTACGGCGCTGCCCTTCCTCGGCCCCCCATCGCCGGAACTGCTGGTTACCCAGGACAGTGACACCGGCCACGGCGCGCTGCGCGTGACCACCGCCGCTGAGGCCCAAAGCACCGTGCTTTTCGGCCTCAGCTGGTACCCGCTAGTCACCGCCGCCGATACGGAAGGCACCTACGACCTGTTTGAGGTAGCGGCTCCCGCCGGGGCCGGGCCCCCGTGGCAAATTAGCCAGCAAGACGAGGCCCTTTATGTGCTCGCGGGCACCCTGCTGCTCCACCTGGATGGCCAGCAGCAGCGGGTGGCGGCCGGCAGCTGGGCGTATTTCCCCGCCGGCACCTCGTTCCGGTGGCACGCGGAAGACGTGGCCGCGCGCCTGCTCGTGTTTCATCTGCCGGGGGACGCTGGTGGGTCTTCTGCTCCGGGGTTCCCAGCTGGCTAGGGTCTGGGCCACAGGTGCTTACTGCTCGGGCGGCAGTGGCGGGCTTAGCTGAATGAACCGGTCGTGGCGGTGCTGGTCGAGTTGGCGGGGCGTGGCGCCGGTGTGCTTTTTGACGTCGCGGATGCCGTGCGACTGGTCGTAGTAGGCCCCCACGGCGTACAGGTCGCCGGGGCGGAGCTGCTGGGTGGCCGCGTAGCTGCGCAGGATGTCGGCGTAGGTTTTGAGCGAAAGTCCGAACTGGCGCTGGAAATAGCGGTTGACCGTGCGCGCCGACCAGCCGGCCGCCGCCGCCAACTGGCTGACGGGCAGCGTCCCGTGGCTGGCATACAGGGCCGCAAACAGCGCCCGCGGCGCTGGGGCCGGGTGCCGGGACGCAGCCCAGTCGCCCACGCGCCGGGCGAGGTCGGCCAGGTCGTGGGCCGCCAGCAGGGCGGGACCGAGGCCCTCGGTGAGCGGGAGCGGGCGGGTAGCATTCAGCGGGAGCTGGCTGGGGCAGAGAAACTCCACGGCCGGCAGCTTGAAGCGCACCCCTAGGAGCGTCGTGGCGGCGGGCAGCCGTATCTCGAAGGCGTGCGTCCACACCCCCGATAAAATCAGCTCGGGTTCCTGATTCGGCTGCCGCTGTAGCAGGAGCTTGCAGCAGCCATCGGTCAGCACGGTAAAGGCCTGGGGCGTGAGTCCGGGGTTGGCCATCTGCCAATAGGCATCCACCAGGTCCGCTTCCGGCCCGCACGCGGGCTCAATCAGGTAGTCCAGCTGTAAAAAGGCTTTGCGGACGCTCATGCGGCTGTCAGTTAAAATGGCGACCTCCCAATCCGCCCCAAAGTAAGGCCTTCCGCCCAAACCGTTGCGCTGGGCGTGGGCGCGCCCGCGCCCCGGCCTTCCGCCGCTGCTGACCGATTTATCCAATTATCCGGCTGACTACTGCCGGACCTTTGGGGTATTCACCGCCTGGCGCACCGCTCCTAGTGGAACGCGCCTCTTCATCACCTTAACCAACTTGCCAAATGCTTCACCACCAGTCCGTACTCGCCGAAACCCTGGACCTCGCCTACGATGCGCAGGGCAGCGGCCCGACCTACCTCTTACTGCACGGCGGCGCGGGACCCGCCTCCATGGCCGGCTTGGCCGCCGCCTTGGCGCAGCGGGGGCGCGTTATTCTGCCTACTCACCCCGGCTTTGAGGGGCAGCCCCGGCCCGGTTGGCTGCACAGCATTCCGGCCCTGGCCACGGCCTACCTGGCCCTGTTGGAGCAGCTCGACTTGCGCGAGGTGGTGGTGGTGGGCAACTCGGTAGGCGGCTGGCTGGCGGCCGAGCTGGGCCTGCGGGCCTCGCCGCGCCTGGCGGCCCTCGTGTTGCTCAACGCCGTGGGCCTCGACCCCACGACCGCGAGCGGCCCGATTGCCGACCCTATGGCGCTGCCCCCGGCCGCGCGCGCCGCCGCAGTTTTCCACGACCCGGCCCGCTACGCGCAGGCCCCCGCCACGGCCGAAGCGGCCGCCACCATGGCGGCCAACCAAGCCGCGCTGCGCGCCTACGCGGGCACCCCCTTCATGCACGACCCGGCATTGCGCACCCAGCTACCAGAGTTGCGGCTCCCGACCCTGGTGCTCTGGGGAGCCAGCGACTGCCTGGTAACGCCCGCCTACGGCCGCCAATTCGCGGAGCTGATTCCGCAGGTCCGCTTCGAGCTAGTCAACGCGGCCGGACACATGCCGCAGATTGAGCAGCTCGACGACGTGTTGGAGCAGATTCGGCAATTTCAGGAGTCCCGCTAGACCCTGCCGTGCGGATAGGCTTTTTCGAATCGCTCCACAGTCCACTGGACTTACGACACCTGTATCTCTTGGCCGAAGACGCAAATGAAACCTTAGCCGCCCCGCACGAGGGCGGGGCCTAGCTCACTCAGGACCTGTTCAGCGTGTCGTTCATCGGCAAGTATTGCCGCTTCATGGCCGACCCCCACGGCAGCACACTGGAATTAATTCAACTCATTGATTAATAGGCTTTTGTTAGCTTCGAGGCTACAACAAGAAACCTGCGCGACCAACCGGAAAAACCGTTGGTCACGCAGGTTCGCCAGCGGGCAGTTGCTACCAGCCTTATTTCGTCAGTCCTAATGTTCCCACCAGCGTAATTCCCGCGCTGAAGTTGTTGAGTTGGTTAACGGCTACCGGGAGCTGTCCGTTTTTGAAGTAACGCTGATAGCCAGCCACTGCTTCCAGCGCAAAATACTTGTTCAAGTGGTAGCCAATACACGCCTCGGCCCCTGCGGTGAAGAACATCGCATGGGCTTTTTTTGCCGTTCGGTTGGCATAGCCACCGTTCCATCGCGCCACGACATGCGACCGATGCCCCAATTAATGGTCAATTCGCTCATGTTAAGTCTACTGCTTTACCGATAGCACGGGAAAGAAGGCAGGTGCTGGTTGAGTTAGTGACGCAACGCGATACCGAGGGCACTTAAATGCCTGGGTGGTGGTCTAAGTGAGGATGATATTACGGTTATGGCAATCAATGCTAATTTGGTGGTGGTGGTGGTGGTCTAAGTGAGGATGATATTACGGTTATGGCAATCAATGCTAATTTTAATACGTGCGGTGTGCATTTTCAGGCATTTGCTGAAGGA
Source organism: Hymenobacter sp. H14-R3 (assembly GCF_030063445.1). Lineage (GTDB taxonomy): Bacteria > Bacteroidota > Bacteroidia > Cytophagales > Hymenobacteraceae > Hymenobacter. The sequence continues at coordinate 115,339 of NZ_JASITD010000016.1, forward strand.
GCAACTTTTGCGCACCAGCACCCCGCACCGATGG
>NZ_JASITD010000017.1 GCF_030063445.1 Hymenobacter sp. H14-R3
GAGTGGACAGCCGGCGAAAAGCCGGCAGCCCGCCCCGGCTTCGTACACGGACTTGGAAACCGCTCTAGTTGGTTGCCTTGGTGGCCGGGGCCCCGAATGCCAGGGCGGCGGCTTCGGTCAGGGCGGCGGCCTCGGCGAGTAGGCCGGCGGCGCGGGCCAGCAGCAAGCGGTGCTGGGTGGCGGCGGCAGCGGGCAGGGGGCGGGCGTGGCGGTGCAGCCGGCTGGTGCGCCAGGTGGCGCGGGCCTGGGCATTGGCCTCGGGGGCGGCGGCGGCCTCGGTGGCGTCCGTAGCCAGCAGGGCGGCCTGCCAGTGCCGCGCCACCTGGGCTTGGTCGGCCAGTGCCAGCAGGTGGGCGGCCCGCTGCTGGCACTGGCGGCGGCGCAGGTCCAGGTCGGCGGCTTCGGGCGGGGCAGTGCCGGCGGGCAGGGCGGCAGTAGGAGCCGGGGCCGGCTCGGGGGCAGTGGGCAGATGGGGGAGCAGCGGCAGCAGGGCCGGGCGCACGGCGGCGCTCAAGGCCCGGCTGCCCCCTTCCAGCGAGCTGAGCATGGCGGAGGTGATGCCCAGGTCCAAGGCCAGTTCGGCCTGCGAGAGGCCAAACCAGGCCCGCACGTGGGCAGGAGGGTGGGTGCGGCGCGGCACACCCAATGACGACTTGATGTGAAGTATTTTATAAAAAAACAAAAATACTTGACACGCCCGACCTCATTTTTTGAGGTCGGGAACCGGCCACTTTGAGGCTGGCGGCGCTGACTAAGCCATTGCTTGGCCGGTACCTTTGCTTTCTTTTTACAGCCTCCGCTATGAGTTCTCTCTTCATCCGTTGGCAGCTGCCGGGCCGATGGCGGTGGGGCTGGCCGGCGCTGGGGCTGCTGCTGCTGCTGGCTGTAGCCAACGCGGCCGGCCAGCCCGCGCCGGCTGGCCCCACCCCCGCCGCCGCGCCGCTGGCCGACCACCTGCCCGTACCCGTCAACGCCGGTCAGGTACCTTTCTTCGCCCTGCTGCACGCCGGCGACTCGGTATATGCCCTCAAGCGCGGCGACGAGTCGCTGGCCCACAGCCTCAACTACTACACCAGGGCCCAGGCGCTGGCCACCACCGCCAACGACACGCTGCTGCTGGCCGAGGCCATTTTTGCCCGGGGCCGCGTGTACGATGCTTGGAACAAGGAGCCGCAAACCACGGTGGCCCTGTTCCGGCAGGCCACGGCGCTATTTCGGCGGGTGCCCGCCCAGCGCCTGCGCTACTACTACGCCTGGCATCTGGTGGCCCACGCCTACGATAAGGTGCCCGACACCCTGCGCACCATTGCCGAGCTGCAGGCCATGCGCCGCGAGCTGGCCGGGCAGCCCCCCGCCCTGCTGCGCCAGCTGCCCTTCACCGTCGAAATGGCCCTCATCGCCACCGAGGTAGGCCACTACATCCTGGCCGATTCGCTGCTCACTACCCTCGCGCGCCGGGCCTGGGTGCACAACGACCCCGAAACCTACGACCACCTCACGCATTATTACCTGGTGCGCAGCCGGGTCGATATCTTGGGTAGGCACCGCCCCGGCTCGCCCTACCTCGACTCGCTGGGCGGGGCCTACCGCCGCACCCACCCCGCCCCCGACCGCCTTTTCTACGCCCAAAACCTGGCCCGGCTTACTGCCGCCGCCGGGCAGTATGCCCTGGCCTACCACTACCTGAGCGACTACCAACACCTGAATGACAGCCTGCGCGGCAGTGCTGACGTGGGCCGGCTGCGGCAGGCGCTGCTGCGTTCGGAAGAGGCCGCCGGCCGCCAGCAGAGTGCCGCCGAGGCCGCCAGCCAGCTGGCCCGCACCCGCATCCTGTGGGGGCTGAGCGTGGGCCTGGTCGTTATTTCGCTGCTGAGCTTTCACCTGGCCCGGCAGGGGGGGCGCGCCAACCGCCAGGCGCACCGGCTGGCCACTATGAACCAGGAGCTTGGCGCCGCCAACCAGGAGCTGGCCACTGCCAGCCAGGCCGTGGCCGCCAGCAACCAGCAGCTCGACGGCAAGGTAGCCCAGGTGGAGCTGCTGAACAAGGAAATCCAGCACCGCGTCAAAAACAACCTGCATATCCTCTTCAGCCTGCTGCGCATGCAGGAGCGCCGCACCGACAACCCCGAGGTGCTGGAGCAGTTGCAGGCCGCCCGCCTGCGCGTCGAAAGTATTGCCACCCTGCACAACCAGCTGCTGCGCAACCCCGCCGGTCTGGATGTGGCCGACTACCTGCGGGCGCTCATCTCGGCCGTGGTAGCTTGCCTGGCCAACGGCCGCCAGGTGGTGACGCACCTGCGCACCGACGACCTCGACCTGCCCACCGATAGCCATTTTCCGCTCTCGCTCATTCTGAACGAGTGGGTAACGAACTCCATCAAGTACGCCGACACCGATGACCAAGCCTTGGAAATCAACGTGAGCGTGACCCGCCGCGCCGACGTCACCTGCATCGACTATGCCGACAACGGCTGGCCCCCCGACCCCCACCGGCCGGCCCCGCCCCAGCCGGCGCACGAGCTAGGCGGCCTCGGCACCCAAATTATTACCTTGCTGGCCCGCCAGCTCAACGCCACCCTCACTACCCGCCCCGCCCAGCCCTTTCACTACGCCCTGTGCCTGCCCCATGTCGCCCTCCCCACCCAAACTTAACCTGCTGGTAGTCGAGGACGAAGCCCTGATAGCCCAGGAGCTGGGCGATACCCTGCAAGACCTGGGCTATAACGTGCTGGCTACCTGCTACTCCTACGCCGAGGCCCAGCAAGCCCTGGCCCAGTACCAGCCTGACCTGGTGCTGCTCGACATCAACCTGCGCAGCGCCAACCCCACCCACAACGGCCTAGCCCTGGCCCAGCAGCTGCGCGAGCAGCCCGCGCCGCCGCCCTTCATTTTCCTCACGGCCTACAACGACCTCGATACCATTCGGCAGGCCACGCGCCTGCGCCCCAGCGGCTACCTCATCAAGCCGGCCAACGATGCGGCGCTGTTTGCGGCCATCCAAACGGCCATTGAGCGCGGCATCACCCAGCCGCAGGCCCCCCTGCCCGACCCCAGCGACCCCACCGGCACCCCCGATTATTTCTTCGTGAAAGCGGGCCTGCAAATCGTCAAGCTGAATTGGAACGACGTGGCCAGCCTCGAAGCCGGTAAAAACTACGTCACCCTGCGGGCTCCCGCCCTGCAGCTCGTGCACGCTATTCGCGGCTCGCTGGCCTACGTGCTCGACCAGCTGGTGCCGGCCCACCTGCGCGGGCAGTTTTTGCGCGTCAGCCGCAGCGTGCTGCTCCATCGCCAGCACATCACCAGCCACGACGAACAGTCGGTGTACTGCGGCAGCACCTGCTTCGAAAACGGCCACCTGGCCGACCGGCAGCTGAGCGAGCCGCCCAGCGTTTAGGTATAAGTGTCTATATTTTAATAGGTTAGCTGAATATAATGCTGCGCTTGACGGAAAATCCCTGCCGTTCCTGCTGCTTAGTTAAGCGATTGATTTAGTGAACAATAGAGAAGCTTCGCCGAGCGCAGCATGACTACCTTTCTGTATCAGAACTTACACAAACGGCCTTTTTTTAGCATTAGCGGGGCAATATGTTACTAGTAAGCTGTTGAAAATCAGCATTAAAGACCCGTAAGGACGGTACTCTAATGCTGCGTGGCCCGAGTGCGCCTCTACTGAGCTTTGTTGTTTTTGCGCAGGTGGCTGCTAGTGACATATCGCTCCGCTGGGGCTAAAAAAGAGCTTTCTGCACAGGTCTTATAATAAGTTATAAGTCTGATTATTAGACTTTTAATTCTTCATGCGGGTTTGAGAGCTTCTCTCAGCGGCTAGCTAAATAGGCAAAAAGAGAACGGTCATGCTGCGACAAGCGCAGCATGACCGTTCTCTTTTATAATCGCTTAGCGAGGCGTTACCAAAGACGCCCGCTTATAGCAAACCGCTCAGGAAACCCGGCAGAATACCCAGCACCAGCGTCATAATAGCTAGTAGCACCAGCGTGGCCGATTGAAAGCCATCGACCACAATCGGGGCTTCGTTGCCCGGCTCGGCGGGGCGCATGTACATGGCAATCACAGGCTTCAGATAATAGTAGATGCCCACCATGCTCATCAGCACCGCAAATACTACCAGCCAGATGTAGCCCTGCGCCACTACGGCCGTGAAAATGAAGAACTTACCAAAGAAGCCGCCCGTGAGCGGAATGCCGCCCAGCGACAGCATAGCCACCGTCATCACGAAGGCCAGCAGCGGGTTGGTGCGGGCCAGGCCCGCGAGGCCGGCGTAGTCTTCGCGCTGGCGCTGGTCCGACACGAGCTTGAGCACGCCGAAGGCCGCTACCGTAGCAACGGAATAAGCGAGGCTATAGAAGAAAATGGCCTGCGCGGCGGGGCCGCTTAGCTGGCCACGGCCGGCAATGAGGCCCAGTAGCAGGTAGCCCGCGTGGCTTACGCTGGAGTAGGCCAGCATGCGCTTGGCGCTGGTTTGCACGGCGGCCCCTACGTTGCCGAGTAGCAGCGTAAGCACGGCCATGGCCACGATGGTGGGCAGCCACACGGCGCTGGCGCCGGGCAGGGCCACCAGCAGCAGCTTGAGGAAGGCGGCGAAGCCGGCGGTTTTTACCACCGTGCTCATGAAGGCGGTGAAGAAGGTAGGTGTGCCCTCGTACACGTCGGGGGTCCAGAAGTGGAACGGCGCGGCCGATACCTTGAAGCCGATACCGATAACCATCATCAGCACGCCTACATACAGCATGGATTGCAGGCTGGCGTTGGCGGGCGTGGCAATGGCGGCGGCCAGCTCGTTGAGCTGGAAGGTGCCGGTAGCGCCATACACCAGCGCAATGCCGAAGAGCAGAATACCCGTGGCAAACGCGCCCTGCAAAAAGTACTTGAGCGCCGCCTCGTTGGAGCGCACGTTGCGCTTGTCGGAACCCGCGAGGCAGTACATGCTGATACTCAGGATTTCAATACCTACAAACAGCATGATGAGGTGGTTGTAGCTCACCATCATAATGGCCCCCACCAGCGAAAACAGCAGTAGCGAGTAGTACTCGGCCAGGTTGGGCTCGCCGGCTGCCACGTAGGAGCGCGAGAAGGGCAGTAGCACCAGCGTAGTGAGCAGCACAATGCCGCTGAAGGCCACCGAGTAGTTGTCCACGGTCAGCATCTGGGCCACGTAGGGCGAGTCGAACAGGCCCGTAATACTACCAGCGTGGTTCCAGTCGAGCAGGTTGACGCCGAACACGAGGGCCAGCACCACCAGCGCAAACGGCAGCAGCGCCCGGTTGGAGCGCATGAAGCCTAAGAACAGGTTGATGATGCCGAAGACGGAGAGGAGAACGATGGGGAGCATATTTTTAGCTGTTGGCTAATAGCTGTTAGCTGATAGCTTGATGTTGAGCTGTTAGCTGCTAATGGAGGCGTTGGTGCGGCCCATAGCCGTTTGCTCTTTTTGAATGGTCAGCTGTTAGTAACAACTAGCTGATTGAACAAAAGCCAACAGCTAAAAGCTATCAGCTAATAGCCAAAAAACTTACCGGCCAACGGCCGTCAGGATGCTGCTAATGGTGGGCTCCGATAAATGCAGGAACGTGCCAGGAAACAAGCCTAGCCAGAATACCAGCACGATGAGCGGAACAAACATGCCCAGCTCGGCCCCGGTGAGGTCGGTAATTGTGTCCGAATAAGCCGAGTCGGGCCCCAGCATAGCGCGCTGGTACATGCTCAGCAAGTACACGGCCGAGAAGATAATGGTGAGGCCCGCAATGGCCCCGGCCCACATATTGAACTCGTACACGCCGGCCAGCAGCAGGAACTCGCCCACAAAACCGCCGGTGAGCGGCAGGGCCACGGTGCTCAGCAGCATTACCAAAAAGCAAACCGAAAGCAGCGGCGTGCGGCGCGTGAGGCCGCCGAGGTCGGCCAGGTCGCGGGTGCCAGTGCGGCGCTCAATGGCATCAGCCACCAGAAACATACCCACCACATTAACGCCGTGGGCCAGCATTTGCACCACCGCGCCTTGCAGGCCGATGGCCTTGAGCGAGAATACGCCGGCAATCATCAGGCCCACGTGCGAGAGCGATGAGTAGGCGATGAGGCGCTTCATATCGCGCTGCCGAATGGCGATGATAGCGCCGTAGATAATGCCGATAATAGCCAGCACCATCACCAGCTGCTGCCACTGGCTCACGCCGAGGGGCACCACCGGCAGCAGCCAGCGCAGGCAGCCGTAGATGCCCATTTTCAGCATAATGCCCGAGAGCAGCATGGTGGCCGGGGCCGGCGATTCGGTGTAAGTGTCGGGCTGCCAGGTGTGGAAGGGGAAAATCGGCATCTTCACCGCAAAGGCGGCGAAGATGAGCCAGAACAGCCACGACTGCTCCGAGGCGGCCAACTGCTTGCCTGCGGCATATATCGCCTGAATATCAGACGAATGCGCGGCCAGCGAGCCGGCCATCGGGCTGGTTTGCAGGTATAAGTACACGAAGCCGGCCAGCATAAACAGCGAGCCAATAATGGTGTACAGAAAAAACTTGAACGTAATCTGGATGCGCCGCTCGTGGCGGCTCCAGGCCCCGGCCAGGAAATAAATCGGAATCAGCGCCACTTCCCAGAAGAAGTAAAACACGAACGCATCCATGGCCGTGAACACGCCCAGCAGGCCGGTTTGCATGAACAGCACCAGGGCGTAGAACGCGCCGGGGTTCTCGTACTCCTCGTGCCGAAACGCGGTGGCCAGAATGATGGGCACCAGCACCGTGGTGAGCAGCACCAAGCACAAACTCAGGCCATCAATACCAAGGTGAAAATTGATGCCCGCCGATGGTATCCAATTGAGGTTGAGGTCGAAGCCGGCCGGCCCGTTGCGAACGAAGGCGAAGGCCGCAAACACGGCCACGGCCAATTCCAGGAAGGAAGCGCCCAAGGCCAGGGCGCGGGCCGCGCTACCTTTGGCGAAGTGCAACAGAAGGGCGGCGGCAAGCGGGAAGAAGACGAGAAAAGCTGTCAGCATTAGCGAAAGCGTACGGCAAGCCGGCCGGAAGCCCGGAGAGTTTACCGCGAATTAGCTGCAAACTTACTGCCCGCACCGGGAAGGTAGGCCACCCGCGGAACGAAAAAGCGCCGTTAAGGGCTGGCGGTGCCACTGGCTTGCCCGTGGTTTGCCCCCGCCCGGCCGCCCGGCCCGTAAGTTTGACTATCCTATTTACCCGCTCATGCCCCGCCACCCGATTACCGATTTCCTGACCACCGCCACCGGCCCCATCCTCGACGTGCGCGCCCCGGCCGAGTACGCGCAGGGCCACATTCCGGGGGCGCTCAGCCTGCCGCTCTTCACCGATGAGGAGCGCGCCCGCATTGGCACCACCTACAAGCAGGTGAACCCCGACAAGGCCGTGCTGATGGGCCTCGACTTCTTCGGCCCCAAAATGCGCACGATGGTGGAGGAGGCCCGCAAGCTGGCTCCCGGCCAGGAAGTGCGCCTGCACTGCTGGCGCGGTGGCATGCGCAGCGGCGCCGTGCAGTGGCTGCTGGAGCTGGGCGGCCTGCACGTGAACCTGCTCGACAAAGGCTACAAAGACTACCGCCGCTGGGCGCTGGCCGAGCTGGCCCGCCCGCACCAGCTGCGCGTGCTGGGTGGCTACACCGGCAGCGGCAAAACCGCCGTGCTCCACGCGCTGGCCGCCCAGGGCGAGCCCGTGCTCGACCTGGAGGGCCTGGCCAACCACCTGGGCTCGTCGTTTGGGGCGCTGGGCCAGCCGCCGCAGCCCACCCAGGAGCAGTTTGAAAACGACCTGGCTGCCGCGCTGGCGGCCCTGCCCACCGGCCGCCCCATTTGGGTGGAGGATGAGAGTCGCAGCATCGGTAGCCTCACCGTGCCCACGCCCTTTTTTGCCCAAATGCAGGCTGCCCCGCTGCTGGTGCTCGACGTGCCCCGCGAAGCCCGCGTGCAGTACCTGGCCGCCAACTACGGCCGCCAGGATGCCGCCGGGCTGGCTGCTGCGGTGCTGCGCCTGCACAAGCGCCTCGGCGGCCTTGTTACCAAAGAGGCCCTCGGTGCCATCGCCGACAACGACATGCCCCGCATGGTGGACCTCGTGCTGGGCTACTACGACAAAACCTACGGCTTCGGCCTTACTGGCCGCCCCGCCGTGACGGTGGCCACCGAGGGGGTAGAGGCGGCGGCAAATGCGGCGCTGGTGCTGGCAGCGGTTGAAAACTAGCGCAACTTCCCTAGCCTGGGTATGTGTTCCGGGCTGACGGTAGAGCCGTCCGACCGGAGCACGTACCCGGGCCTCCAATAATTTTAAGGTTGGTGTAATGGAAGTGCGCGCAGCGGACGGGCGGTTGTCCGCTCGTTGTTCACGCTGCTTGTTTTTTCAAAGAGCGGGCAGCCGGCTGAACTCTGCTAGTCCGCCCCGTACGCTAACCTGAAAACCGCTTTAGGAACCGCAGAAAAAACTTGCTCACGTGGGAAGCATGAGTCGCCCCAGGCATGGGCCACCACCAAATAAGCTCAGCCAGTAATACTTATTTCAAAAAGCAACTACCCACGCAGTGAAGGCCGTAACTCGCCAATCGTTCTTCCAGAAGGATATGATTCCGCGCGACACGCCCTCGCTACAGCGGCACGGCTGGTGAAGAGGCGCGCAAGCCGCGCTGGCCAGGCGGGCGGCGGCTCAGCCCCCTCCAAAAGGGTGCATCCATGATAGTGGAGACGAGCACCGCGTGCGGCAGCGTTACCACCGACGCTACCACTAGCGCCAGACTAAACCAAGCCTCGGAATCTGGTAGGCGGGTGGCCGCCAGGCGGCCCAGCACCAACAGGGCCACGCAGCTTAGCAGTAGCAGCGGGGCCGCCCGCTTCAGAAAAAACGCCAGGCGCGGCAGCAGGGCCGGGCTAGCCGGCCGGCCCCGCTGCTGCCCCACGGCGTAGCCCAGCCAGCTGGTAAGCCGCAACACGTGCTGTAAGCTGTGCCAAAACACGAAGTACACGGCCACCGACAGCCGGGGCGGCAGCGCCACAAACAAGCCCGCGAGTAGCAATGTCTCCAATATATCGGTGCGCAGCGCGGCCCCGTGCTGCTGGCGGGCATGCCAACCCCACAGTGCCAAATGCCCAACCAAAGTCAGCAACCCCAGTCCTGCGGCTCCCGCCGCGAATGTGGCCGCGAGCACTGGCTGGCCCCCGGTGAAGGTCAACAAGCCGTTGATGACACTAGCAGTTTGAGCCGGCCACCACCAGGCGGGCACGGCAAATATCAGCAGGCCTCGTAGTACACTGTGTACCAGCCACAACCCTGGTTGCCCCTGGCACAGGGCCGGCGCATCGGCCGACCCCCAGTGCCACACCGTGAGGACCAGAAACAGGCCCACCGCCGGGGCCGGCCAGCGCCACCACAGCAGGCCCACCGCCCCAGCTAGGCCCAGGTAGCCCACTAAAAACCACAGCCAATAGCGCCAGCCGGTGGCCATTCGGCCACCGGCTGGCATCACCAGGTGGTCGCAAGCGCCGTGGGCCACGCCCAGCAGCACCATGCCCATGGCCAGCGGCGGCCCCAGTAGCCGCCCGGCCAGCGCCGGAAAGCCCAGCCCCAGGCCCGCCATCCCCAGCACAGCAGCGTAGGAATAGTACCGGTAGGGCCAGCCGCTGGGCGTGGTTTGCGAGAGGAGAGCCATGAGAAGAAATAAAAATTAACCAACTACCGGTCTGGCGGCCGGTGGACTTTGCTTCGCCTAAAGCCTGCTAAAGTTGAACGGCGAGTGCGAGCAACTCGCCTCGCTTAGCACAGTTCTCGGGTCTATTGAGCCAAACTATCTGCTTGAACACGAGAAGGTTATTTCGCGCTGATGCAGCAAAACCAAAACAGCCCGCCGCACGCCGAGGCGTGCGGCGGGCTGCCAGTAAAAAAAGCAGGTGAGCCAGCCGGCTCGCTACACCACAGAAGCGGCGGAGGAGGGCGCTACTTTCACCGCCGACTCGCTACGGGCAATGCCATAGACCACGAGGCCAAACCCGATTTTATTAATCGCATCGCCAATGTTGTAAATCAGGTCGAGGCTGTGCGCGTTCAAAATGCCCAGGCCGCCGTTGCTACCGAGCAGGCCGCCCGGCATGGCCATGTAGCCAATTGGGTAAATGGCCCAGCCCACCAGGATAAACCAAGCCAGGGCCCGCACGCCTTTCTGCACCGCCACCGAGTCGGTTTTGGCGGCCAGCTGCGCCACTTCGCCCAGCCAGGCTGTATACAGAATATAGAGGTAGCCTAGGGTCGAGAGCGAGCCCCAAATCATGGAGTGGCTCATCGAGCCATCGGTGAAGGCTTCCCCAATGTAGCCGCACACCAGCATAAATACGGCCGCCAGAATGAGTTTCCAGAGCAAGGCAATTTTAGCCCCGGCGGCGCGCACGAGCAGGTAGAACTCTATTACCATCAGCGGCACAGTCAGCGTCCAGTCAATGTAGCGCAGGGCAACCGGCGTTTCATGGGTGCTCACGTAGTAGTCGCGCATGTAGTAGTAATGCACGGAAGCAATACCCGTAATAAGGCCCGAAATCAACAGCGAGGTTTTCCACTTGTCGGCCACGGTGCCGCGCTCGAAGAGGAAGAACACCGCCGCTGCCATCATGGCCATGTAGCCGGTGAAGAAGGTAAAAGCGACCGGGTCATCAACCGGGATTCGCATGACGTCGAGTAGAATGCTGCGCATGATGGGAGGGGGTTAAGTGGCGTTACACTTCAATAATAAGTAATTGGTAATTAATGTTTTATTTGTAGGATATAAAAGGGCTTTATTTTTTTGAAAGAGGCTTTTTTAGCCTCAAAGTGCCCGGGTGGCCCCGGCGGCCGCACGTGCCATTGGCGGCCGCCGGAGCCGTCCGGTATGCGCTATTGTTTAGGAAAAGCCACCAGCGCATCAACCCGGGCGTTGCTATTGCGGAAGCGGCGCAGCTTGCCATCGGCCCCGTACCCTACGCCGTAGCGCGTCCATTTTTTGCCACGGTAGCTTTGCCAGGTGTTGCTCAGGTCATTGGTATTGGCATCGGAATTTGTGAGAGCGAGGCAGAAGGGGAGGGCTTCGGCTGGGTTATCTACCCACTCTACGCCCACAAAGCCTCCTTGCGCGGGTAGGGTCAGTTGGCTTTTCGCTAGCTGGAGGCGGAGCGTTTGGCTGCCAGGGGCAACCTTGAAAATCATCGATTCCGTACCAGTTTCCTGCGTGGGGCCGGTTGCCTGACTACCCGCCAGCGCGCAAACCCGCACGAGCGTGGGTTTGGGGTGCTGCGCGTTGGGCCTTGCGAGCAGCTTGAGTACCACTCCTTCCACTAGGCCGGCCGTGTGCGTTTGGTTTTCAATCCATACTACTACCCGGGTGCCCTTGCTGGTGCAGGCGCGGCTCAGATTGAAAAAGGTGTTTACCCGGTCGTCAACCCACCCAATGCGCTGCGTATAAAATTTTACCGACTGGCGCTTGGCCGAAACGGCTACTTCGCTCAGGGCTATCGGCGCTCTCTTTAAGTAGACTATTGGGCTGCTGGCCACCGTCTTCAGGTAAAGCTTTTCGCTCGTGTAACCCAGCGCCGAAACCAGAATGGAATCGAACGGCGCGGGGTTGCCGAGCTGCATATTTCCCTGCGCATCCGTTAAACCACCTTCGTTGAGGCGCAGGGCCGCCACTTGCGCGTACTCTATCGGCTGGTTCGTAGCCGCGTCTTTAACCGCAATAAGGATTTGAGACTGCGAAATTGTTGGTAAGAAGAATATTCCTCCCAGAAGGAAAAGCACGTTTGAAAGGCGATGAAGCATGCGTTTGGTCGCTAATGAAGGCCACTAAAAGTAGCTCAGCTGATAGCCTGAATTAACTAGTAGTAATACTAAATAAAATTGCCCATGACCCCAACGCTCCGCGTAGCGCGGCCAACCAACAACTTGGTTGCCCTGCGCCACTTCTACATTGAGGCCTTGGGCCTGAGCGAGTTGTACGCCTTCGCGGGCCACGATGGCTTCGATGGCCTACTGGTGGGCCAGCCGCAAGCCCCGTACCACCTGGAGTTTACCCAGCAGGCGGGCCACGTGGTGCCGCCCGCCCCAACCGCCGAAAACCTGCTGGTTTTTTACCTGCCCGAGCGTGCCGCCTGGGATGCCGCCGTGGCCCGCCTGCTGGCGCACGGCTACCCGGCGGTGCCGGCCCACAATGCGTATTGGGACCAGCGGGGCCGCACCTTTGCCGACCCCGACGGCTACCGCGTGGTGTTGCAGCACGCCGCCTGGACGCTCTAGAAAGAAAAACAACCGCCCGTCGGTTAGTACCTACTTACGCCCCTCATCCTATGACGCCCGAACTCGACCAAATCCGCCTCACCCAATACAGCCACGGCGCGGGCTGCGGTTGCAAAATTGCGCCCAGCGTGCTCGATAAAATCCTGCACAGCAGCCTACCCCAGCCCAACTACGACAACCTGCTGGTGGGCAACGGCAGCCGCGACGATGCGGCCGTGTACCGCCTGCCGGGCCAGGCCGGCCAGTGCGTTATCAGCACCACCGACTTCTTCATGCCCATCGTCGATGATGCCTTCGACTTCGGGCGCATTGCCTCGGCCAATGCCATTTCCGACGTGTACGCCATGGGCGGACGGCCGCTGCTGGCCATTGCCGTGCTGGGCTGGCCCATCGACAAGCTGCCGCCCGAAGTGGCGGCCCGCGTAACGGAGGGGGCCCGCGCCATTTGCGCCGAGGCGGGCATTCCGCTGGCCGGCGGCCACAGCATCGACTCGCCCGAGCCCATTTTTGGGCTGGCCGTAACGGGCTTGGTGAGCGAGCAAAACCTGAAGCGCAACGACACGGCCTCCGCCGGCTGCCGCCTCTACCTCACCAAGCCGCTGGGCGTGGGCATACTGACCACGGCGCAAAAGCGCGAGATTCTGCGGCCCGAAGACGCCGACGTGGCCCCCGCCCAAATGCGCCAGCTCAATAAAATTGGGGCCGACCTGGGCGAGATTGCGGGTATAAAAGCCATGACCGACGTCACGGGTTTTGGCCTGCTGGGCCACCTCTCGGAGGTGTGCGAGGGCAGCGGCGTGCAGGCGGTAGTGCGCTACTTGCACGTGCCGCGCCTAGCCGAAGCCGAGCGCTACCTGCTGCAAGGTGCGGTGCCCGGCGGCACCATCCGCAACTTCCAGAGCTACGGCCACAAAATTGGCCCGCTCACCGATGAGCAGAAATTCTACCTCTGCGACCCCCAAACTTCGGGCGGCCTTCTCGTGTGCGTAGAGCCCGGCGCGGCCGAGGCGGCCGCCCAGGCCGTGTTTGCCCAGTATGGGCTGACCCTGGAGTGTTTTGGCGAGCTGCGGGCGCATACCAAAGGTGAGCCGTGGATAGTGGTGGAGTAAGCGCAACCCTCGCAACGCATTATGAAAAGCAACATCGCTGATTTTAAGCCGCTTCGCCCGGAGCTGAAGCCGCAATTGAGTAGGGCTGAGCAGCGCTATCCGCGGGTATTGCACCTGATAGCCGAGTATGATGCAGCCAGCGACCACGGCGATGAGGCTGGGCTAAAGAAGGTTCTTGAGCAGCTTAAGTCGCTGACTGGCAAGCCAATTTCCGAAAGCGACCTGTTTGAATACTACGAAAGCGGGAGTAAAGAAGAGCTAGCCTTTCGGTTCTCGCTGCCCCCGCCGGTGCGGGTTGAAAATATTACGCAGGGCGAAGTAATCGAACTTGTCAATCGACTTACCAAACAGGTTGAGGAGCCAGCCGAAGAGTGGCAGAACCTGACGTTTGCCCAACAATTCAGCCAGTATTACTTGGAGGATTATTACTACGAATTGTTGAAAATAAACTGCCCCAAAAATTATAATTATAGTTATTTCACCCGGCAAAAACGAAAAAACGGCACATATTACCGGCTAACTCCTGCTGAAATTATAGCCCGATTTCTGGCATGAATTTGCCCGCCGGAAAACAGGAAACGCCTAATGAGCAACAAATAACCGGCCGGCTGGCCCCCACGCCCAGCGGCTACCTGCACCTGGGCAACGCGGTCAACTTTGTGCTCACCTGGCTGCTGGTACGCCAAGCCGGCGGCACCCTGCACCTGCGCATTGACGACCTCGACCGCGCCCGCCTGCGTCAGGCTTACCTTGGCAATATATTTGAGGTAATCAATTGGTTAAAAGTAGAGTATGATTACGGGCCAAGTGGCCCCGATGATTTTCTACGCCACCACTCGCAGTTGCTGCACCTGCCCGCCTACAACTACGCGCTGCGGCGCTTGGCCCTGCCCGGGGCCGCCCCGCCGCCGGGCTTGCTCTACGGCAGCCCCCGCTCGCGCACGGGCGGGGCCACCGCGCCCGTGCCACTGGCCACGCCCGGCGTGGCCTGGCGCGCCCGGGTGCCGGCGGGCACCACTATCAGCTGGGCCGATGGGGGGCAAGGGGCCGTGAACGTATCGCTAGCGGCCGAAATGCCCGATTTTGTAGTGCGCAAAAAAGACGGTGTGGTTGCCTATCAACTGGCCTCGGTGGTAGACGATTTGCGCCTGGGTACTACGCTCATTGTGCGCGGCCACGACTTGCTGCCCAGCACGGCGGCGCAGTTGTGGCTAGCTGGTCAGGTTTCTGATTTAAAGGATTTTAACCAGAACACTATTCAGCTTTTTCACCATGGCCTGCTCACTGACGCGACCGGGCAAAAGCTGAGCAAGGCGACGCAGGCGGCCGGCGAGACTGGTATTCTGCGCCACTCGGCGGGGCCGGCGGTGGTGTACCAGGCGGTGGCCCGGCTGCTGGGTCTGCCCTCCGGCGCGGGCGAGTCGTTGGCAACGTTGCAGGCTGCTTTGCCTGAATCACCAACAGCTTATAGAAGGCTTTAAGTCGTTGCGCCGGTCCGCCGGCGCAGCCGGCCGACCGGTTGACGTATGCGCCGTGTAGCCAGTCGTTGCGCCGGCGCAGCCGGCCGACTGGTTGACGCATGCACCGGCGCAACGACTGGCTACGCGGGGAAGCGTAGCGTAAACGCGGTGCCCTGCCCTAGCACACTCTGCACTTCCAGCTTGATGCCGAGGAGCGCGCTGGCCTTGGCCACGATGGACAGGCCCAGGCCGGTACCCCCGATGTGCTTGTGGCTCAGGGCATCGGAGCGGTAGAGGGGGTCGAAAATCTTGTCCAGCTCCTCGGGCCGAATGCCAATGCCCTCGTCGCGGATGGTGCAACTGAGCCCCGGCCCGGCCGGGGCCAGCACCACCGTAATGGCCGAGCCCGCCAGCGAATACTTGATGGCATTGGCCAGCACGTTATCCAGAATTAAATCGACCAGGTAGGGGTCCGAGGTAATGGGCGTGGGGTCGGGGTCCTGCACATCTACACGTATATGTTTGGTATTGAGACTGTTGCGATGACGGTGTAGCACGTCGTGCACGCAGCTGCCCACGGCCAGCTCGCGGTGATTAAGGGTCTTGGCGTGGTTCTCGAAGCGCGCCAATAATAGCAGCTGGTCTACGAGGTAAGTGAGACGGTCAATTTCCTGAATACCAAGCGAGATATTCTCCACGTACTCGGGCACCGTGCGGGGCTTACGCACCAGCACTTCGAGCGTGCCCCGCAGCACGGCCAGCGGCGTGCGCAGCTCGTGCGAGGCATCGGCGGTAAACTGCTTTTCGCGCTCCACGGCCTGCTCCACGCGGTGCAGCAGGCCGTTGATGGCGCTGGCCAGGGTGTGCAGTTCGTCGGGGCGTGGGGGCAGGGCCACGCGCTCGGCCAGGTTGGTGCGCGTAATGCGGTTGGTGGCCGCCGTAAGCTGAATAATGGGCGCAATGCTGCGCCCCGCCAGCCCCCGCGCGCTGCCAAACAGCACCAGCAGTACCACCGGAAACGACCCTAGCAGCACCATTTCCAGGCTGCTGAGCACCTGCTGCGCCGCCTCCGACGAAATGGCCGCCAGCAGGTAGCCCACCGTGGCCCCGCCCCGCACCACCGGTACTTGCAGTTGCCGCAGGGCCTTGCCACGCAGCACCGAGTTGCGGGGCGCGCGCCAGCCCGGCGTGGCATCGAAGGCCAGCTGGTCGGCCTTGAGGTTGGGCGAGCGGTCGGTGAGGTGCCCGCGCGCGTCGTTTACCTGAATAAATACTGGGGCAACCTGCACCTCCAGGTGCTCGCGCTCTTCCCACTCGCTGCGGTTGGCAAACCGGATGGTGGTGGCCGTTACCGCTAGCTCGCCCATGTGCTTGGTGGCCTCAAAGCGCAGGTTGCGGTCTAGGTCAGTATACACGCGGTGGTGCACCACTCCAAACACCACTAGGTAGGCGGCCGCCACCAGCGCGGCAGTGGCCAGCATGTAGTGCAGGGCAATGCGGTCTTTAAAGCGCAGGTTCATGTTAGTCGCGCGCAACATACCCAATGCCGCGAATGGTGTGCAAATATTCCTCTTCCTTGCCCAGGCGCAGCTTCTTGCGCAGCGCGTTCATATACACGTCGAGCACGCCGGTGTTGTACTCAAAGTGAATATCCCACACGTCCTCAATAATGCTTTGGCGGCGGCACACCTTGCCTTTGTGGCGCAGCAGGTATTCGAGCAGGGCAAATTCTTTCTGGGTAAGGGCAATTTCCTCACCATGCTTGTGCACCTGGTGGGTAGCCACGTCGAGCACAATGGGCCCCACCCCAAACTGCTCGGTGGGCCCCGCCGCCGGCCGCAGTTGCACCCGAATGCGCTCTAGTAGCTCCTCAAAGTGAAACGGCTTCCGGATGTAGTCGTTGGCCCCCGCTTGCAGGCCCGCCACGGTATCGGCCACGGTGTCTTTGGCCGTGAGAAAGATGATGGGCACCCCCACGCCCTGGCCGCGCAGCTGCCGGCACACCTCCAGGCCGGTGAGGCCGGGCAGCATCCAGTCTATCAGCAGCAGGTCGTAGGGCTGGGCTAGGGCGCGGGCCAAGCCTTCGGGGCCATTGTCGGCCACGTCTACCAGGTAGGCTTCCTCCTCCAGGCCTTGCTTCAAAAACCGGGCAATACCGGGCTCATCTTCTATCAATAGTAGGGGCATGGCTTAACATTATCATTTGTATTAAGTATAAAGCTTACGAAAAATAATTGTCCTTGCGAGCGCAGCGAAATAATAGCCCCCGAACAGCTCGTTTTAGTGCGATTGCTTCGCTGCGCTCGCAAGGACAAACGGCTTTTGCGTGAGTCCTGAAATAAAGAGCGTTAAAATAAAGAGCGCCGAAGCGATTAGCTGCCCGGCGCCCGTATAAGCTGGTAACGGTAATGCGCGCCGGGTGGGGGTGGGCTGGTAGGGAAACCCAGGATTCTTAAGGATATTTTAATTTTTCCTTAAGAAAACGCTAAGGTGACCATCCGTTAAAGGACTACTTAGCCAGAAGTAAGAACTACTTTCCAATGGGCTCCAACGCCTAGTTCACGCATTTTTTACGTTATGAAAATTTATCTGTTGACCGCTGCGGTGGCCGTTTTGGCCCTGAGTGCCCCCCGCGAAGCCGCTGCCCAAAACCGGCGCAATGCCCCCGCCGCCACCGGCACCATGGCCCCCGATAACACCCCCACGCCGCCCGCCGACGCCAACGGCAAGCTCGACTACCGCAACCCGGCCGCCGACGCCCAAATTCCGGTGGAGGCCGACAAGCGCAAGCCCATCACCGACGACCTGCAAGCCACCGTAGTAGAGCTGCTGGAGCTGTTTCACGAATCCAAGCAGAGCCACTGGAACCTGCGCGGCCCCATTTACCTGCCGCTGCACGAAAAGCTTCAGGAAAACGCCGACGAGTATCGCAAGTACGCCGACATCCTGGCCGAGCGCGTGCTGCAAGTGGGTAGCCCCATCGACAGCCGCACGGGCGTAGTAGCCGCCACGGCCAACCTAGGCGATTTCCCCGGTGGCTATCTCACAGATAAGCAAGTGCTTATCATGATGACCGAGCGCATCACCGTCGTAGCCAAGCGCGTGCGCCAGCGCATCGACCACCAGAGCAAGGTAGATGAGGTAACCTCCAACCTGCTGCAAGAGTTGAGCTACGCGCTCGACAAGCAGGTATGGCAGTTCCGCGTGCACATGCAATAAGCTGCCTGTAAGCGCAATAGGCCATAAAAAAGGCCCCGTTTCCAGGTTGGAAACGGGGCCTTTTTGTGGTTGATATGTTTTCACCGCAGCAGACGCAGCGGGCTTCGCAGAAGAACGACCTCTGCGTCTCATCTGCGTCTGCTGCGGTGAAAACACGCTGATACCCTACCGCCCGCCGGGAGGGCAATTCTCCTTCAAAAACTTGGTGTAGGTAGAACCCAGGTGGCGGCCGGTGCCCTCGCCCTCCGAAATGCTGTGCGAGCGGTTGGGGTAGCTCATCAGCTGAAACGTTTTATTGTTCTTAATCAGCTCATTAATCATCTGCTCGGCGTTGTTGTAGTGCACGTTGTCGTCGCCGGTACCGTGGATGAGCAGCAGGTTGCCGCGCAGGTCCTTGGCGTGGGCCAGCGGCGAATTATCCACAAAGTAGTGCTTGTCCTCGGGCAACAGGCCCATGTAGCGCTCCTGATAGATGTTGTCGTAGTTGAGCTGGTTGTCCACGGCCGCAATGGAGATACCCGTTTTGTAGATTTTGGGGTACTGCATCAGCAGGCTGAGGGTGGAGGAGCCGCCGCCGCTCCAGCCCCACACCGCCACGCGGCTGGTATCTACGTAGCTGTTTTTCAGCACTTCCTGCGCGCCCAGCGCCTGGTCGCGGATGTTGAGCGAGCCGATGTTGTGGTAAATGGCCTTGCGAAACTCGCGGCCGCGTGGGGCGGGCGCACCCCGGTTTTCGAGCGAGGCGTAGATGTAGCCATCGTCGGCCATGTTGCCCTGGTAGAGGCGGTTGAGGCCCGTGCCGAAGCGGTCGGTTACGGTCTGGCTGGCGGGCTCGCCGTACACGTAAAATACAATTGGGTACTTCTTCTTAGGGTCGAAGTTAGTGGGCTTTACCATCCAGCCGTCCAGGGTCACGCCATCGGCGGTTTTCACTTGGAAAAACTCCGTTTTGGGCACCTTGAAGCCGGCGGGCGTGGGGGGCGTTTCGCCGCCGCTCAGGCGCTGGTGGGCGGGCAGGCTCACTACGTCGGCCACCGGCAGGCTCGCGGCGCTGGAGTAGGTGTGCAGCGCAATTTTGCCGTTGGGCGAGATGTCGTAGCTATTGGAGCCAGCCTGGGCGGCGGGCGTCACGCGCTCGGCCTTGCCGCCCTTCAGCGCCACCTTGTAGAGGTAGGTTTGGGTGGCGTTGGCCGGCGAGGCCATGAAGTAAATCGTGCCCGTGGGCTCGCTAATGGTTTCGACGCTGATAACGTCGTAGTTGCCCGGTGTAAGTAGCTTTTCCTTGCCCGTGCGGTCGATGGCGTAGAGGTGGCGCCAGCCGTCCTTTTCGCTGGCCCACACGAAGCTTTTTTCGTGGTCAATCCAGTTCCAGCCCACGGCCCCGTCCTTGGCATCGACCCAGGCCTTGTCGGTTTCGCTGTAAATCGGCTTGGCCGCTCCCGTGGTGGTATTTGCCAGAATAATGTTGCTCTCGTTCTGGCGGCGATTGAGCTGCTGCACAATGAGTTCGCTCGGGCCGGCCCACTCCATGCGGGGCAGGTAATGCTGCACGGCATCGCCGGGGATGTCCATCCACTTGGTAGCGCCGCCGGCCACCGCCACCACGCCAATGCGAGCGCGGCTGGGGTCCTGGCCCACCACGGGGTACTCCACGGGCACGGTGTAGGGGTAGAGCTGCTCGGTGGTGTTGAGCATCAGGTAGTTGCGCGTTTTGGTCGCGTCGAGCTGCCAGTAGGCTAGGCTCTGGCCGTTGGGGGCCCAGCGGAAGCCGTCGCGGCAGTCCAGCTCCTCCTCGTACACCCAGTCGAAGGTGCCGTTGATGAGGCGGTCGGTGCCGTCCTGCGTGAGCTGGGTGATGGCGTGGTCGGCCAGGTTCTCTACGTACAGGTTGTGCTCGCTCACGTAGGCCACCTTGCTGCCATCGGGCGAAAACTTGGCAAACATCAGCGACGACTCGGGCCGGCCTTTGCCCAACTGGCTCAGCTGCTTGCTGTTGCGGTTATATACCCAGTAGTCGCCGCGGGTGTCGTAGCGCCACACTTTCTTGGTGTTGGTGTTGAGCAGCACCAGCTTGCCATCGTCGGAGAGCGAAAAGCGCCGCACTTTCAACGGTTCGGTGGCACCCTGGGGCGTGAGCTGCTGCTTGCTGAGAATGGTAGTTGGCTGGCCCGTTTTGCGGGCATCGAGCTGCACTATTTCGTCCTTTTCTACCCGCAGGTAGCCGTAGCCGTCTTTGGTCCACTGGGTGCCAGGGCCAACCTGCGCCCACGCGGCGCTGGTGCCGGCCAGTAAGAAGGCCGCTACCACGCCCGCCTGGCGCACTGTGTGCTGTATCATGTTTGGGAAATAAGAAGGTTTGTAGGGCTGAAATTAAGGCCGGCGCGGCCGTTGCGGCCGGTTTGGTTGCGCACTTGCCCGCCTTGCTGCGCAAGGACACCGGTTGCCACCCATAGGTGGCTTGGCCGCTGATTAATAGGCGGGCCCACCTACCGGCCCGTAACCGCTCCCGCACTAGCTTGCGTACTTCAGGGAGTGGCGTAGTGCGCACGGCGTGCGCCGCCCATCACTTATTTGGTACCTATGGCTACATCTGCTGCTTCCTCTGCGCCGGCTTCACCCACTCCTTCGCCGGCTCCCCGCAAAAAGACTGCCCGCCCTAAAAAGGCCCCCGCCACGCCCCCAGCGCCCGCCGCTACTGCCGAGGCCCTGCCGCCCGACCGCCTCCACCTCATTGCCGAGGGCCTGCGCGAAAAGTCCAGCGCCAAGCAGGCCATTTTCCGGGCTACGCAGGCCACGTTTACGCTGCTGCGCCAGGTGTCGCAGCAGCTGTGCCTGGAACTTACCCAAAAAGTAACCACCGATGCCGACGCCAGCGTGCGCATCGAGTGCCTGCCCGTCAACGAGATGGAATTTCACATTCGCTTCTCCGGCGATTTGCTGGTGTTCGTGATGCACTCCAACATCGTCACGTTTCCCGATGATTTTGGCCCGCTTACCACGCCTTACGTGGCAGCCGACTTTCGGCGACGCTTCTTCGGCCACATCATGGCCTACAACTTCATGGCTGATAGCATCCGCTACCAGCGCCTCAACGACCCCGGCTACCTGCTGGGCCGCCTGCTCATCAACATCGACAGCCACTACTTCCTCGAAGGCGTGCAGCAGCTAAAACTACCCGACAACGATATGAGCCACAATGCCATAACTGACGAGTCGCTGCGCCTCTTCGTAGAAAGCGCCATGATTGCGGCCGTCAACAACGACCTCATCGCCCCGCCGCTGCCCGAGATTCAGAAAATCAGCGTCAAGCAAAAGCTGGAGAATCAGCAGGTGAGCTGGGGTAGGAAGGTGGGTTTCAGCTTTTCCAGCCAGCAGCAGTTTTAACCGTTTGTCACCGCGAGCATGTTGCGCATCAAGCAAGGGCGTAGTGGCGCGCGGCAATCTTTCCTTGGTCGTCCTCGGCATTTGGTTCGTAACCCCGCCGGGAAGGAAAGATTGCCTCGCTCCATTTCTGCTTGATGCGCAGAATGTTGCGCTCGCAAGGACGAACGATTAATTACTGGCCATAGCCCACTTTTTGCCGCACCTTGGCCAGCACGCCCGCGCCGTATTCCTGCGCCCGCTTGGCCCCGATGGCCAGCTGCGCGTCAATCTCCGGCAGGTTGTTCAGGTAGAAAGTGAATTTCTCGCGTTCCGTGGCGAAGCGCCTCAGTATCAGCTCGTACAGCTCCTGCTTGGCGTGGCCGTAGCCGTAGCCACCGGCCTCGTAGCGCTGGCGCAGGTTGGCGGTTTCGGCGGGCGTGGCCAGCAGCGAGTACAGTTTAAAGGTAACGTCGGTGGCGGGGTCCTTGGGCTCTTCCAGCAGCGTGCTGCTCGAAATAATGGTCTTGATGGTCTTCAGCAGCTCCTTCTCGGGCGCAAACACGTCGATGATGTTGCCGTAGCTTTTGCTCATCTTCTGGCCGTCGGTGCCAGGAATGGTCATCAGCTCGGCATCGACGCGGGCCTGGGGCGGCACCAGCGTATCGCCATAGCGGCTGTTGAAGGTGTGGGCAATGTCGCGGGCTATTTCGAGGTGCTGCACCTGGTCTTTGCCCACCGGCACAATGTCGGCGTCGTAGAGCAGGATGTCGGCCGCCATCAGCACCGGGTAGGTGAAGAGACCGGCATTTACATCCGACAGCCTATCGCTCTTGTCTTTGAAGCTGTGTGCATTAGCCAGCATTGGGTAGGGCGTGAAGCACGACAAGTACCAGGTCAGCTCGGTCACCTGCGGCACATCGGACTGCCGGTAAAACAGATTTTTCTCGGTATCAAAGCCGCAGGCCAGCCACGCCGCCGCCACGGCGTAGGTATTGGCGCGCAACAGCTCCGGGTCGCGCACGGTGGTGAGCGAGTGCAGGTCGGCAATAAAATACAGCGAGTCGTTGGCCGGGTTTTTCGACAGCTCGATGGCCGGGAGGATGGCCCCGAGCAGGTTGCCCAGGTGCGGGCGGCCAGTGCTCTGGATGCCGGTGAGGATGCGGGACATTAGGACGTTGTTAGTGGCGGGTAGAATCGGAAGCCGCTTTTTTAGCCTGTTTGGCCAAGGCTTGCTGCTTCATGAACTCATAGTGAGAGAGGGGTAGCTGGTAGGGCTTGCCGGCGTTCAGCGCCCGAATGACAGCCGGCAGGTTGTCCATTGTGATACGCTTTTCGTCCAGTAGCTTTAGCAAGTCGGGATGGCCAGCCAGAAACGGCCGCACTGCATCGCGGAAGCGGTTGCCTCCAGCAAAGGAATAGAAGGCAGGCTGCACGGAGACGTACGTACTGTCGGTAGGGCGGCGCAGCAGGTAGGCGCTCATCGCAGAAACACCGCCCCCCGTCATGGCTCCACCGGCGCCCATCATCATGGGGCTGCCAACGGTGTAGTCGTACCTCATCAGCATCACCTGCCCACTATCCAGCTGCTCCACAAAGGCCTCGTCTACGTCCGTGCCGAAGCCTCCCTGAACGCGAAAATCACGCGCCGTCGTATACTGCCGCTGCCCAATTATAAAGGAATAGAGCTGCGCTGGCTTCAGCTTGACGGTGGTGCCATCTGGGGTTTTAATTACCAGCTTCGAGCCGCTTTGCAGCTTTATCTGGCCGGGGTATCGCACCGCGCGGTTATCAGCCAACACGTAAGAGCCTTCCGCAAACTTTTTGAAGCCCGTGCCTTGGGCCTGGCTGCTCTGGGCCAACATTAAACCCGCAAATAGCAAAAGAAGGCGCATGGTGGTGGAGCTAGTAATTCAAAAAATCATACACTAACGTCTTCCGCCGCCGCCTCCTGCAATTCCGCCGTTTCGGCTGGTCCTAAGTAACGGTCAATAGCATAATGCGCCAGATACAGCACTGGCGTTAGCACGATGGCCGCCGCGAATTTATACCAGTAATTGAATTTGGCGACGCTGATAACCTGCTCCATCGACCAGTTGCCGAACACGTGAAACGCCACGTAGAGCACCACAAAGCTGTCCACTAGCTGCGAGATGAGCGTGGAGCCCGTGGCCCGCAGCCAGATATACTTGCTGCCCGTGACGCGCCGAAACGCCTGAAACACACTGGCATCCAACACCTGCCCAATAATGAACGCCACCAGCGAGCCGATGATAATGCCCAGCCCCTGCCGAAAAATGCTCTGGTAGGCAAACTCAATATTGAAGGGCCGGCCCTGCGCATCGGTCTTGTTCAAATCGAGCCAGAAATCGGCCGGAATCAGTTTCGTAGTGCCCAGAATAACCAGGAAGGCGTACAAAATCAGCCCCACTGTGAGGAACGTGATGCGCAGTACGCCCTTGCGCCCGAAATACTCGTTGATGACATCGGTGGTGATGAACACGACCGGCCACACCAGCACGCCCGCCGTGAGGTTGCCAGTGAGGCCAAAGGACTTTTCGACCGAAAATATCTTGACGCCGATAATCTCGGCCAGCAGCGCATTTACCAAAAAAATGCCGCTGAGCACCAGGTAAAGCTGCTGTTTTTTGTGGGCGTGGGTGTTAGTAGGCATAAAGTAACGTCATGCAGACCGCAGGGTAGCATCTCGCGTGGGAGCATCTGACGAAGCGAGCGAGATGCTTCCCTGCGGTCTGCATGACGTTACTTTAGCAAACGTGCGAGTTGCTTACATGCTCACCAGCAAGCCTTCAGTAGCCAGCTCGGTCCACTCAAAAACGGCCTTGGCTTCTTGCAAATGCGGGTCGAGCTGCTTGTAGCGCGACGAAAAGTGGCCGATGAGCAGGCGGTGCACGTCGGCGGCGCGGGCCAGCTCGGCGGCCTGCCGGGCGGTGCTGTGGTGGGTGGTAGCGGCCCGCTCGCGCAGGTCGTGCAAAAAGGTAGCCTCGTGGTAGAGTAGGTCAACACCCTGCACCAGCTCGGCCAGCGCGGGTGTGTACATAGTATCGGAGCAGAAGGCGTAGCGGCGCGGCCGGGCGGCGGGCATCGACACGTCGGCGTGGGCCAGGGCGGGGCGGCCGGTGGCCTCGTCGGCGGGCAGGTCGTGGCCTTGGGCCAGCTGGCCTAGCTCGGTGGGGGTGAGGCTGGCGGGCAGCAGCTCCTTCACCAGCTTGGCGCGGCGCGGCTGCTCTTCAAACAGGTAGCCGCTGCATGGAATGCGGTGGCGCATGGGCAGCGACCACACCCGCACCAAGGCATCTTCATAGACCACGCCATGGGCCTCGGTATCGACGGGCACGAAGGTGATGTCGTAGAAGGGCTGCATGCGCGAATGCAGGGCCTGGGTGGTAATTACCAGCTCCAGGCCGGGTGGGCCTACTACCGTGAGGGGCTCCTGGCGGCCTTGCAGGCTGAGCGTACTCAGCAGGCCAAACAGGCCCAGGTAGTGGTCGCCGTGCAGGTGCGAAATGAAAATAACCCGCAGCGAGCTAAGGCGGCGGCGGTGCTCTAGCAGGCGCAGCTGCGTGCCCTCGCCGCAGTCGATGAGGTAGCGGCCCTCGCCCACGGCCAGCAGCTGCGCCGTGGGGTGGCGGCCCACCATCGGCGTGGCCGAGCCACTACCTAGTATCTGAAGCTCGAAAGTCACTGACGTTTAGCTATTAGCTCTTGGCTGCCAGCTGTTAGCTTTTTCAGAAGATGAACCAACGAGTAGCTTCTGAAAAAGCATAACCGCTAGCTATCAGGTGCTGGCTTTCGTTGCAACGAGAAGCTAACAGCTAATAGCTAACGGCTAACAGCTTATTAAAAAAAAACTATTCTTTATCCGTCAGGTCGCGCTCAATAGCGTGCAAAAAGATGCGGTCGATGCCTTCCTCCACGGTGGGTAGGATGTGCAGTACCGATTCCAGCTTGCTGATAGTGATGAGCTTCAGCACGTGGTCTTGCAGGCCGGTGAGCACTAGCAGGCCACCCGTCGAATTGCAGAGGCGGTTGGCAATCAGGATGCTGCTGAGCCCCGACGAGTCGGTGTATTTTACGTTTTGAAGGTCGAGTATCAGGTTGTTACTACCTTCCGCGTTGAGCTTAACAAACTCCGATTTCAGGTCAGGCGCGACGGTCGTATCAAGCTTTTTTTCATCAATGGTGATGACGGTATAGCTCTCTTTTTTATCGATGGAGTACTTCATAAAAACCGCGGCGGGAGAATGAGAATTTGGTGCTGAGAAGCGAAGGTAAGGATAAAAAGGAAAACGCAGAATCAGGCAGAAGTGCACGTATAGCGCTAACTACTTGGCAGGGTGGGGCTAGTACGTTTTGGCAGCGGTTTGCGGGCCACCGAAGGTGAGTGAGGCCCACGTGCTGAGCCAATCGGCCCGGTTGGCCAGTTGGGGTAGGGCAGCCTCCATGCGCACCGTAGCCAGCAGGTAGGGGCCGGCACCGGGCAGGCGCAGCAGCACCCGGCCCTGGGCATTGGCGTGGGTAGTGAAGTGCACAACAGCCGGCGCGGCAGATGGTTGCACGGCTGAGCGAACTCCCGCTTGCCACACCTGCACCAGCGCGCCCGGCACTGGCTGGCCCTGGGCCAGCACCCGCACCGTGAGGGCCGCGCCGGGCCGCAGGCGGTAGGGGTTTTGCTCGGGCACCAGCTCCAGCGGCAGGCCCAGCACCCGGCTGAAAACGGTGTCGGCGGCCGGCGTGGGCAGGTGGGCCGCCGGGCCGTGGGTGGCTAGCACCAGCGCCTTGGCGCAGCGGCGGTAGGCTTCGCGGCCGGGCTTGGTGGCGGTTTGGCCGGCTTCCTCGCGCTGGCGCAGGGCGGTGCTTAGGCCTTCTCCGCGCAGGTAGGCGGTGAACTGGGCCGCGGGTAGCTCTATAAAGGACAGCTGGCTGGTGAGCGCCACCAAGTGCGTGCCCGGCGCGGGGCAGTGCAGCACTGGGGCCACCGAGTCGGCGAGCAAAGCCGGGCGCAGGTCGGTGGAGTCGGCCGGGCCGCCGGGGCCAAAGCGCACGAAGCGTCGTACCCGGCGCGTGGGCCGGGGCCAAGTTTCGCCAGCAAAGCCTTCGCCTACTAGCAGCTTAACGGGTACAGCTGCGCCCTCCGCTACGCGAAAACTGGCCGGTTGCAGCCAGAACTCGTGGGCCAGGGCAACGGCGGGTAGGAGGAGGAGGGCGAGTGTCTTTTTCATTAGGGGTGCGTGGGAAGTTACCTCCGCAAACCTCAGCGGTAACTTCCCGAACGATATCCTACTGCCGCTCCAGGGCCAGGGCGTAGGCGCGGTCGTAGTACACGCGCAGGTTTTTCCAGTCAAAAATATCGGCCGAGCTCTCCACGCGGTTGCGCTGGCTGATGCGGTCGCGGCGGCTCAGCAGCACAAAATTCCAGAGCATGTCGGTGAGTTCCTCGGCCGACTGGTCGAACGTGCGCTCTTGGCGGCGCACCACGAAAATGCCTTTTTCCTCGTGCTCGGGCACGTTCTTTTGCACGTAGTCGCCAAAGCCCGAGAGGTCGCTCGTGATGGCTGGCACGCCGCGCGCCGCGCACTCCAGCGGGGTGTAGCCCCAGGGCTCGTAGTAGCTGGGGAACACGCCCAGGTGGCAGCCGCGCACAAACTGCCCGTAATCCATGCCAAACAGGGGCGAGGTAGTGCTCACAAAATCAGGATGATACACAATCTTCACGCGGTCGTGCTGGTTGTTCACCAGGTTGGCGCGGCGCACGAAGTTGAGAATATCATCGTCCTGGTCGTTTACCAGGTTGTGGGTGATAACGGAAGGCAGGGCCGCAGTTTTCCAGCTTTGCAGGCCGCGGCGGTAGCGCAGCTTCCAGTAGTCGTCCACCATGCTGTCGAGGTCGGGCAGGCGGTGGTCGGCGCTGGCGGCAGCGGCGTAAAAGAGGCGCTCGCCCACCTGCTCCTCGATGGCGCGGCAGGTCTGGCGCACTTCCTCCAGCTGGGCGCGGCTTTGCAGCACCAGCGGGTTGATGCTGGTGTAGGGCCGCTTGGTGATGAAAAACATCACTACCTGGCCTTCCAGCCCGCTGGCTTGCAGGCGGTGGTTGAGGCGGGCCAGCGCCTCCAAAGTCAGGTCGAAGCCCTTGTTGTGGTATTCGTAGCGGCCCGACGTGAACAGGTAAAGCGTCTGGTCGAGGTCGAAAGAATAGCTCTGAAAAAAGTGGGCCATCACAAACTCGTGGATTTTATCCTTGTAGAGCTTGTGCAGGTTCTGAAACTCGTGCAGGGCCACGAAGCGCTCGATGTTGAGGCCGTTGGGCAGCACCGCGTCGGGTATTCTATCCAATAAGTAGATGCATTCGCGCACGGTGAGTTCGCTCACGGTAGTAAACACGTGGCTGCCGTGGGCGGCGGCGCGCTCCATGCTCACGGCCGGCTCAATATTGAAGTGCCGCGCCTGGGTGCGCCAATCCACCAGCATGAGGTGGTCGTAAAACTCCGGGTCGTTCATGGCCAGGTAGCGGCCTAGTAGCGTGGCGTGCGTAGTAAATACCAGGTGCACAGGTGCTTGGCGGCGGCGCAGCTCCGGAATGGCCACGCCCGTCATCCACTCGTGAAAGTGGGCCACCACCTTCCACTGGTCCACTGTTTGGCGGGCCACGGTTTCGATAAACAGGGTAGCCAGATGGCCAAAGGCAATCACCTGGTGCAGCAGGTCGTCGTTGTCGGGGGCGGGTATCTGGTGGTCGCGCCAGAGGTCGTTTTTCAGCGTGCCCAGCTCGTTATATTTCTGAAACGGGTTGATGAGTACCACGCGGGGCCGGCCCGTTACGAGCCACACGCCAAGGCAGATATCCATTCCCTGGGTGCGTAGCGTGCGCACGGCCTGGGCGTAGGGGTCGTTCATGCTGGCCAGCTGGTCGTCGTCGTAGCTCTCGAACTCGCCCTGCGCCTGTTGCGGAAAGTAGGGGCCCAGCAGGCAGTAGCGCCCGCCCCAGGCCGGCATGGTGGCCGGCACCTTGGAGCGGATAACGGTGTAGATGCCACCCACCTGGTTGCACACCTCCCAGGCAACTTCGATGAGCAGAGAATCGGGAAACAGGGCTTCGGGCGCGTGGGGCTGTGGCTGCATAGCGGGTGGGACGGTACGAAATTATAAGCAGAACGAATGTAGGGGCGTAGTTCAGCTTACACCAAATGCTTATTCATACGGCAAGCCGGCGCAAGAAGTGGCTGTCTGGCTAAAAACAACCGGCCCCGGCCCTTTCTTTGGCGCATGGCTGATGCGTTTCTGACCTCCGTTCCGTGCCCCGTTTTGCCCTTAAGCCGCGCTTATAGGGTACTGCCCAGCCGGCTGCTGGCCGGCAGTTGCGCGCGCTGCTGGGCCAGGGCATTCGCACGTTTGTAAATCTCATGCACGACGACGAGCGTAACTACGACGGCGCGGTGATTCCGGGCTACGAGCGCGAGCTGGCCGAATAGTTTGCTGCCCTGGGCGTAGCCGCCACCGCCCACCGCCTGCCCATTGTGGACCTCGGCGTGCCCACCGCTGCGCACATGCAACGCATTCTAAATGTACTCGATGCGTTATTGGCCGCGGGCCAGCCGGCCTACGTGCACTGCTGGGGCGGCCGCGGGCGCACGGCTACGCCACCGGACCGCGTACCCTGGATTTTGTGCAGCACCTGCGCCGCACCGATGCCAAAAGAGACACCGAACCGCCGGAAACCCCCGCCCAGTGCCAGCTGGTGCGCGAGTGGCCCGCGGGGGCGTAGCGGCCGCTATGCCCAGCCTGCGCTGGACCAGCCCAAACTACGCTGGTACTAAAGGAAATAGGCGGATAAAGACCCGCTACAAAATCAAATTAAGTCCTTCCCGGTTTACCCGGCTCACCTGATTCCTTCTGCTACTTATGGCCGACCTTCTCAATGTGCTCCCGACCGAGCACTCCATTTTGCCTCAATTGGCCCAGCGCCGCAGCCCGCGCGCCTACACCTCCCAGCCGGTAACGGCCGAGGCCTTGCAGCAGCTTTTTGTGGCTGCTGGCTCGGCTTCTTCGTGCTTTGGCGAGCAGCCTTGGCGCTTTGTGGTGGGTAGCAAAACAACTAGTGCCGAGGCGTTTGGCAAAATCCTGGGCACACTGGCCCCGTTCAACCAGCCCTGGGCCAAGGAAGCGCCCGTGCTGGCCATCAGCATCGCCAAGACCACCTTTTCGCACGACAACAACTCCAACGCCTGGGCTACCCACGACGTGGGCCAGGCCGTGGCTACGCTGGCCGTGCAGGGGGTGGAGCTAGGCCTGCAAATTCACCAGATGGCTGGTTTCTCGCAAGAGGCGGCCCGCACGGCGTTCAATATTCCGGCCGATTACCAGCCGGTGGCCGTGTTCACCATCGGCTATCCCGGCAGTGCCGATGCGCTGCCCGATGGCTTGCGCGAGCGTGAGCTGGCCCCCCGCAGCCGCAAGCCGCTGGCCGAGTTCGTATTTGAAGGCGGCTGG
Organism: Hymenobacter sp. H14-R3; assembly: GCF_030063445.1. GTDB lineage: Bacteria > Bacteroidota > Bacteroidia > Cytophagales > Hymenobacteraceae > Hymenobacter. The sequence goes on from NZ_JASITD010000017.1 coordinate 29,935, forward strand.
CCTACGCTGGCCGACGAGCGCTACGACCAAGCCCCAGTATAATTGTGAAGGAGAGCGGGGTGAAGGAGTGAATGTTTTCCGCAACATTCACTCCTTCACCCCGCTCTCCTTCACTCACTGCATTTAGCGCGACAGAACTACTACGGCGTAGGCGCCCAGGGCAACGCGGCCGTGCTGCGGGTAGCCGTCGTAGGAACCTTTTTTGGCCTGAGTACCAAAGCTGGGAAAATTCTGAAAATCAGCATCATAGCCAGCCCAGTCTGAGTTGAAGCGAACTTTCCACTCGCCCTTGGCGGGCAGGCCGATAGTGTAACCCTCGTGGGCCACATTGGCAAAATTGGCGATGACGATGGTGGCATCTTCGGGGTGGCCGTCCCAGCGGGCGAAGGCGATGACCTTGGCGTCGTTATTAATGTGGAAGACGTGGCAACCCTGGCCGCGCAAGCCGGGCGTAACGCCGCGCAGGTCGCGCCGCAGGGCAATGAGGTCGCGGTAAAGCTGGGTGAGGCCGGCGTGCGACTCAGCCCAGGCCCACTCGAGCGGCTCGGTGTCGTTGAACGCGCCGGGGGCCAGAAACTCCTGACCCTGAAATAGCATCGGGATGCCGGGGGCCGTGAGCGTGAGGGCCGCCCCGAGTACAGTGCGCTTCTTGGCAAAGTAGTTTTCGACATCGCCGGGCACGATTTCTTCGGGCAGACGGCTCTTGCCGTTGGCTACTTCATCGTGGCTTTCGGTGTAGATAACGCGCTGAAATGCATCGCCATTGTAAGCTGTGCAAATGGCGCGGCTCACGGCGTGCATGTCGCGGTCGGCATCGGCAAAGGTTTTGAGGGCCTCGTGTATTGGGTAGATAAATGATGACGACCACTGGGCCGAGAAGCCCTCGCCGCCCTGCTCCGTAGTGGCCGTAATGGCGTGATTGCCGCGTAGGTCTTCGGCGATGGTGATTTTCCAGGGCTGGCGGCTGCGGATTTCTTCATTTACCCAGCGCATCAGGGTCCAGCCATCGGGCAGGTCGGCACCGGGGTCTTCTTCGCCGCGCACGTTACGGATGAATGCGATAGCATCCATGCGCAGGCCATCGCAGTGGTAGTCCTCCACCCACATCAGGGCGTTGTCGAGGATGTAGCGGCGCACCTCGGGGCGGCCGTAGTCGGGGCGGTTATGGCCCCAGGGCGTTTCGGCGCGCCAGTCGTTGTAGAAATAGATGCCGCCGCCGTCGTTTTCCTGCCAGCCATCAAATTGCCACAGGTCGAGGTCGCCGGGGCCGAAGTGGTTGTACACCACATCCAAAATAACGGCGATGCTGTACTGGTGAGCGGCTTTTACGAGTTCGCGGAAGGCTTCGGCTCCTCCGTAGTCGCTTTCCAGCGCGAAGGGATTGGAGGGGTTATAGCCCCACGAGTAAGCGCCCGGAAACTCGGTGGCGGGCATAATCTCAATGCAATTGATGCCCAGGCTTTGCAGGTAGCCGAGGCGCTCAATCACGTCGCGGAAGGTGCCCGGCTTGTCGGCTTCCTTGGCGTTAAAAGTACCGATGTGCAACTCGTAGATAATGAGGTCGTTCCAGGCGGGCATCTGGAAGTTATCGCCTTCCCAATCAAAGTCCTGGGTATCAAATACCAGCGAGTGGCCGGCCGAGTTGGTGACGGCGCGGGCGTAGGGGTCGTTGCGGGTCAGCTCGCCAGCGGGCGTAGTGAGGGCAAATTTGTAGCCGTCGCCGGCTTTCACCCCGGGCAGGTCGGCGGCCCAGTTGCCATCGGCCTCGGCCTGCAAGGGATGCGCCTGGTTATCCCAGTTATTGAACGTGCCAACTACCGCCACGGCAGTGGCCGCCGGGGCCCACACCCGGAAGGTGGTGCCTGCCGCGTGGGGCAGGGCCCCAAAGCCATCGCGCACCGGCGCAACCGGGGCGGGCGTAGTAGTAGTTCTGGCTGAGGCGGTAGGAATAGCTTTAGCGATAGGAGCCGCCGGTTTGGCAGTCTTAGTGTTCGAAACGGTAGGGGTAGACATAAAAAAAGCCCCCACGCGGGCTCTATATGCGGAGCCTCACCGGCGCGGCTGGCAGGTAATGAGGCTTGTACGAAGGCTAACCGGATTAGGATGTGCACGCCGCTGCTACCGCTAAGCCAACTAGCAAGCTGCCGGGGGAACTATCGCCCAGCTGGCACGGTTGCGCGCCCACCCTGCCCCGCTTGCGTGCTGCTACGTAAGCTACTCTAACGAGGCAGCCCCTTGCCTATGGACGTTGCGCTACCCGCCGATAAGTTTGCCTGCGCCTACGAGCCCGCTACCGCCACGCTGCGCGGCAGCTGGGCTGGGCCGGTAGCCGCCGCCACGCTGCCTGCTTGCTACGCCCAGCTGCTAGCCATGGCCCAGGCGCACGGGGCGTGCCGCTTTTGGCTCCTCGACATGCAGCAGCGCGACTGGCACGATGCAGCTTTTGCGCAGTGGTTTGGTGAGTATTTTGTGCCGCAGGTCAGCGCAGTTTTGGGCCAGCCGCTATTCATGGCCTGCGTGGTGCGGCCTGCTCAGCGGCTGCAAGTAGAGGATGGCCGCACCGAGCTGCTGCTGCGCCGGGCGGCGGCGTTTACTATTTTCCCTTTCTATTTCGACAACGCCGCCCACGCCCATGCCTGGCTGCGCGACCAGCAAACCGGCGACCGGTCCCTGGCCCGTCGGGCGGCCACCAGCTACTAACCGGCCTAAGCCACCTCTAGGCTCATGCGCAGAAAGGCCCTGGGCAAGCTGCTCTTGTCCTTACCCAAATCTTTTTCGGACTACCCCGAGATAGCATCAAGGCTCTTTTTTGCTGGCTGCCTCCGCTTAAAAAGTAGTGAATAGGGCAATCAACTACGCAAAAACGCCCTTCCGGCCATATGGCCGGAAGGGCGTTTTAGTTTTGGGTAAGGACAAGGGCAACTTGCCCAGGGCCTTTCTGCACATGAGCCTCACCGCTACTCTTTCACAAACCGGCGCACCACCCGGCCCGCATCGGTGCGCAGCTCCAGCAGGTAGACGCCGGCTGGCAGCTCGGCCACGGCCAGCGCAGTAGTGCCAGCCCGCGTGGTGCCGCTCAGCACTGCCTGCCCGAGGGTATTGCGCACCACGTAGGCTGTGGGTAGCCTGGTGAGCAGGCCGAGGTAGTCGTGGGCGGGGCTGGGGGCCAGCACCAGCTCGGGGATGGCAGCTGCGGTAGCGGCCACGGCCACGGTGGGTGAGTAGGCCACGGTGCTGTCGGTGTCAACCTGCCGCAAGCGGTAGTAAAGGTGCCCTGCGGGGGCAGTACGGTCGGGGGTAATATAAGCGTGGGCCTGCGTGCTGCGGCCCTGCGCCGCTACGCTGGCCACGGCGGCAAATGCGCGACCATCGAGCGAGCGCTCTACCACAAAGCGGGCGCTGCCTAGCTCCGAGGCGGTAGCCCAGGTTACCTGCACGCCGCCGGGCCGGCGGGCCGCCGTAAAGCTGGTCAGCTGCACGGGCAATGGGTTTATAGCGTTGAGGTTATCAGGATTGGTAGCGCCTAGGGCAAAGTCGGAAAACGAGGTGATAGTACCCGACGTAATGGTGCCGCTGGCCGTTGGGCCGGTAGTGGTGGTGGCCACGCCCGAGCTGCCTGCGTTGGCCCAGGGCGTGGTGCTGTCGGTGCGCTTGGCCACTACCAGGCCGGGGTCGTTGGGCGCGGTTACGCCATCATTGGTGCCAAAGCTGAGCGTAACGGTACCCGTAAAGTCCATCGGCTGCGCGGACACCGTGGTAGCACCGGGGGCAGTGGCAAATGGGCTGAGCGTGAAAGACCGCACCCGGCTGATACGCACCAGGTCGGGGCCGCTGGCATCAGGGCTGGCCAGGGTGGTGGGCGTGGGCCGGCCCTCCAGCTGCTCGGCCCGGTAGTAGGTGGTGCCGGTTTGGGTGCGGATAGTCAGCGTGAGCGGCCGGTACGCCGCGCCTTTGCCCACCGGAAACATGCAGGCGGTAGCACTGCTCACCGCCCCCACCGGCCGCACCAGCGGCCCGCTCACAAAGCTGGCATCCGAGCCGCCGGCTACCGTGGCCGTAGCGGGCAGCGTAAGCACATTGGTGGCATCAGTGGCTAGCAGGCCCGCCGTGAGCGTGAGGGTGCCGCCCACGGTGAGCGGGCTGGCCAGGGTGGCCGTGCCGCCGGCCTGGCGATTGATGGTGAGGTTTTTGAGCTGCTGAAAATCTGACTCAAACGCAAGGCTGCCCAGTGGCCCGGTACCCCCAACAACCAGGCTCATAGCGGCCGAGCCCGTGAGGGTACCGCTGGCGCGTGTAGTGGTGCCATTCAGCGTGAGGGTGCTGGTATTGTCGATGTGGATGCTGCCCTTATCCAGCGTTAGCAAGCCATTGACTGTCAAGCCAGAAGCAACTTCCAGCACATCATCGTAGGAGGAGAGGCGCAGGTTGTTTACCGTGGTAGCGCCCGGTGTCAGCCGTAGTGTGCCGATAGGACTGGTGCCGGTATTTTCCAGGTCTATTGAGGAACTGGCCGATGGCGTAACCGTTCCCAGGCCATTTTTAGGGGTACTACCATTGAAAATAGTGGCTTGGCCGCCACTGGTAAATCTCAGCGTGTTGGCGTTGAGTTGCAGAGTGGTGCCAGTATCTAAAAAATACCCGCCCGCCACGGCATTACCCAACTCCAAATTAGTGCTGCCGCCGGTGTCAGATAGGATAGCCCCACCCTTGGCCGTCCGTGCATCCAATTCTAATAGAACGATATCGTTGCCGTTGCCCGTCAGCGTCTGGGGCGTGGCCGATACAAGCGCGAGCGTAATCTTGCTGGCAGAAACCGTGGCGAAAGATGCCCCGTTGAGCAGCGTAAGATTGCCACGCAGCGCCACAGAAGAAACAGAGGGCATAACAGCCCCGGCTACCACAGTGGCATCTAGTATTAGGTTGCCGGGCACAAACGTGCCATTTCTGGTGGCATTCACATTCTCAGCAAAGCGCTTGGTGCCACCAGTCAGCTTCAGGTTTTGAAGGACGAATCTGCTGGCAGAAGACAGCACCGGTAAGGTATAGTTACCCGCCTGCGCAAAGTCGATGGTGCTGCTAGCATCCTGCACGCCTTGCGTGATGTTGCTATACGTTGCCGAGGCCACATTCTGCAAAACCAGCGTGCTGTTAGCCAGTTGGTCGAGCACGCCCTTGTATGTAAAGCTAGTTGGGATAACCAGTGAGGCATCAGCGGCCAGTACAGCCTTCGAGCCAGTGCCAGTTACAACCCAATCAGCAGTAAAAGAGCGACTTAGGCCACTAATGATGTAAGAGGTATTATCGGCCAAAAAATTGATTGGCGCGGCTCCGCTGCCATCCGCGTTCGCCCCGAACGAAGCCGGCAGGTTGAGCGCTCCGCTGGCTTTGGCGTAAAACGTAGTAGGCGTGGCCGTTACCACAAAATTTGTGGCCGAAGTAGCCGTGCCGTTGCCAGTCGTCACGCCGATGGGCCCCGTGGTAGTACCTGCCGCCACCGTGGCCACAAGGGTGCTGGCATCCGTCACGCTAAAACTAGCTGCCGCCGTGCCGTTGAACCGGACGGCGGTAGCGCCCGTGAAGCCCGTGCCGGTAATGGTAACTACCGAGTTGACGGGGCCGCTGGCGGGCGTAAAGCTGGTGATGGCTGGGATGGCCGTATTGCAAATATTGGCCGTATTGGCAGAATTACGAGGGGCCGCCGCTAGTAATGTGAAGTCAGCGGCGTTGTTATTAGTGTCAGTGCAGCCATTATTTTTTCGCATTACAGCGGCCATATTATCGTTTGGCCCAGGGGCTGGTCCTGCCCCTTCAACGCAAGTAGTGGCTGAGCCGTAGCCTACCAAGTCTAGCAGATTAGCTGTGGGGCACGTAATTGATAGCGCAGTAGTACCAACAACTAAAGCTACTTTACCCGAACCAGCTGCTAGGTTCAGCAAACCAGTTACCTCTGGGGTTGGTAGAGACGCTCCTGCTGCACCGCTGGCTCCGCCTATTAGGTAGTAGCCCCCGGCCGCAATAGTCCCGGATAATGAGACACTAGTCCACCCAGTGCCACCTGATGAAGCATATTGAGCAGAGAGCCCATTCAGTGATTGGCTGCTGGATGAGTTATTGTGCAGCTCTACAAAATCGCGGTTAAAAGAGGCACCACTATTACCCCCACCGCCATATACTTGGCTGATTACGACCCCAGCCTGCCCCCAGCCCAATGAGGGAAACAGCAGCAGCAGCAGAGCTAGCACAAGGGCCGAATAGCGCCGTAAAAAAGAGAAATGAGTAGATGTTATTTCCATAAAAAACAACAGTGCGTAAGATGAGCTATGTAAAATAATCAAAGAAGTTAACCACAAAGATACTGAGAATCTGTTTTATGTGGGTTCAATTTTAATTATTTGTTGACTTTTTAGTTATTTCTTTTCTTCAAAAAGTCAATTAATTAAGTGTGTTCGTAGTTTATTAGAGTAATAGTATAATTATAATTAAATATTTACGCACGCAGCAACGACAGTTGTTTTCAATCGTTGAACAACTATAGTAACATCAGCGGCATAAATAGACACAAAAAAGCCTCCGTTTACGGAGGCTTTTTCAAAAGATAAGAATTTAAAAATCAGTCAATTAATCCACTTTATTAATGCGGCGGGTCAGGCTGCCATCCACGGTGAGCAGGTAGCTGCCGGCGGGCAGCCCAGCCAGGCTCAGTTGGCCTGAGGCGGGCAGCGTAGCCGTGTGCACGGAGCGGCCCAGCAGGTCGCGCACTTCGGCCAAGTGGCCGGCGGCCGGGCCAGTAGCCAGGCTGATGGTGAGCATATTCTGGGCCGGGTTGGGGTAGAGGGCCAGCTGGCCTTGGGTGGCTTCGAGGCGGGTGGCCAGGGCGGTGGCTACCGGGGCCAGGGCCACCCCGCGGAAGGCTGCGTTGGTGCCAGCGGTGGCTACCGCAGCGGGCAGGGCGGCGGTGCTGGGAGCCACGTTGTAGCCCGCGTTGTCGGTTGCGGTATAGAGGCTGCTGGTGCTACTGGCCATCAGGCTAACAGTGGTGCCGCTCAGGCTGCCCGCGAGGCCGCGCACGGTGGCCGTGGCGGTAATGGTGCCGTTTAGCACCCAGGTGCTACCCACCAGGCTCCACTTCTGGATGCCGCCTGCGGCACTGCCGCCCCCGTCATCGGCCACATATAGCACGTCGAGGCCCGGCACCGTAGCGCTTTGGTCGGTTAAGAGGAAGGCACAGGAGCTGGCGCTGCTCGCGCTAACCGTCGGAAAGCCCGCGAGCAGCGTTTGGGCCTGCCCGCTTGTGGTGGGGAGCCCGGTGCCTACCTGCACCACGCCATACGTGGGTGCCGAGCCTGAGCTAACGTACAGGTTGCCGCCAAAAATGCCAACAGCCCGGTCACTGGTGGGCGAGCCGGTAGAGATGCTTTTGCTGGCTGCCACGTTGGCAAGTGGCACGTACACTACGCCGCCCGCGTTGCCCACGGCGTAAAAAGCCGAGCCGTTGGCCGAGGCAGCCCCCCGGATGTTGGCCCCCGAAGAAGCGGTGCCGCTGAACGCATCCGTGATGCGCGTGGTGGTATTGAGGGTGCCATCGGCCGCAATGCGCCCAATGAGGCGGTTGGTGGTGGCGGCCGGCGTGTTGGCCAGGGCGGCCGCGCCCGGCACTGCGTTGTAGCCGGTCAGCACCAGGTAGCGGCCATCGGCCGAGCGCGTGAGGGCGGCATCGGTGCCGGAGGTGCCGGTTTCGGTCAGGGCCAAGTTGGGGGTGGCGTCGGCTACTGGCAGGGCAATAGTTTGCACCAGCGTTCCGGCGGCCGTGTATTCCAGCAGGAAGGTGGCGGTGGCCGCCGAGGTAAGCGCAGCCGTGCCATCGCCCACGCGGGCCACTACGTAGTTGCCGGCCGTAAAGGCTTTTGGGGTCTGGGCCGCGGCGGTAGCGGAACTTAGCAGGCCCACGGCCGCGCTCAGCAGCCCAAGCCGCTGCAAAAAGGAAGAAATAGATTGCATAAAATTATCTGCAAATGCAAGGTGGTATAAGTAAAAATTTAAATTCCACAGAAATGGTTGACAAAAATAGGGAGATTATTGGCTAGGTGCCAGACACCAAATAGCAGCAAACGCTTAACTCGCTGACATGCTGACCTATAAGTTTGTCAGCTTTGTTAGTGGCAACCCCAGCCAACTATTTGCTGTTAGCACAGGGCCTACGCCCGCTTTTTACCTGCCTTATGCCTCGCCCCCGTCCCGTTGTTTTTGGTTTGTATGCTTGGTCGCCCGACTACGGCTACCGCTACCTGCACCCCGCCAATCGCCGCTCGTTTGAGCTGCTAGAGCCGGTGGGTAAAGTATTTGAGAAAGTAAGCGACCTCGACGATGACTCCGATTGGATAACGCTGCGCTACGATGAGCAGCAGTTTCTGGTACGCGGCGAGCTGTTTAAAGAGCTGTACAACAAGCCCTCATTCGGCTTCGGCGACCTGGTAGAGGAGGTGCAGCCCGCCCCCGGCCAGCCCGCCCACCTGGGCCTGATTTCCGATATTTATTGGAGCGAGAGCCAGGACCGCGCCACCTTCCAGCTGGTGGAGCGCAAGCGCAAGCTGGCCCGCATATTTGAGCCCGAAGAGCTACGCAAGGCTGTCTGAGCCACGGATTCATCGGATTTTGTGGGCGATTATGCCAGTGCATCCAATCAGCCGCCTTTGCCGGCTTACAGCGTGTGCGGGCGATTACGCAGGCACACGCAATTCGCCATCTTTGCCGAATAGGTCAGATTTTGCAAGCGGGTAGCGCCCGAAGGTAATCGCCCACAAAATCCGATTAATCCGATAAATCCGATAAATCCGTGGTTCAGGCAGCTACTTTGTGGAGTGCGCTCACGGTGGCGCAGGTGCGGCTGCACGCTGCGGCTGGTAGCCAGCCGCAGCGTGCAGCCCCTTAAGATTATCAACCCCAAGTCGGCTGGCCTGGCCTGCCATGCCGTGCTGGCCAGCTACGGTGGCGGCCTCGTGGCCGGCGATTGCATCCGGCTGCGCGTGCAGTGTAAAGCTGAGGCGCGCCTATTGCTCACTACTTAAGCTAATAACTTCATTTTCAAGATGATATATGGTAGCCGGGCCGTGCAAATACCCGGAGGCTACCTCGCCGAAAACGCCCTGGCCGTGGTGCTGCCCGATCCCCTGGTGCCCCAGGCCGCCAGCCGCTACCACCAGGCTCAGCACTGGCACCTGGCCGAAAGCGCCACCCTGCTGCTGGCCGACTGGTACCACGCCGGCCGCACCGACCTGGGTGAAAAGATTGCCTTCACGTCAGTTGCTACGGAACTGAAGGTGAGCGTAGCCGGCCGCTTGGTGCTGCTCGACCGCTTCGCCCTGCGGCCCGACACCTCGCAGGCCACGTTTGGGCCCTATAGCTCGGCGCTGAATATCTACCTGGTGGGGCCGCCCGACGGCGCGCAGTTTCAGCAGCTGGCCACCGCCCTGCGCCAGCTGCCGCCGCCCGGCAAAACGGACCTGCACGCCACCCTGGCCGGCTGCCCTGCCGTGGTGGCCGTGACCCAGACCCGCGATAATGTACTGCTGGTGCGTGCCTTGGGCATGGCGCGCCGCGACCTGGAGCCCGTGTATCAGGCAGCAGCGGCGGCGCTGGCGGGAGAAACGCTGCTGGGGTTTAACGCGTTGGAGCGCAGGCATTAAGCGTTTTCTAATTATGGCGCACCGTCCTTCTGGTCTCAGGAAAGTGAAAGGTATCCTTCTGATGCTGGCCGCCTGGCTGCTGGCGCACACGCTGCTCATCACGCTGGATGGCCTGCGCGACCGCCGGCAGCACGCCGATATCGGCGTTATTTTGGGCAATAAAGTCAACGAGGATGGTACGCTCTCCGAGCGGCTTACCCAGCGCCTGGCCTGCGGCTTGGCGCTCTACCGCAGTGGCCGCGTCCCGCGTTTGCTGGTCAGCGGCGGGCTGGGCCGGGAGGGCTTTTATGAGGGCACCAAAATGCGCGCGTATCTGCGCCGCCACGGCGTGCCCGATACCGCCATTGTGGTAGACAATGCCGGCAACAACACGCAGCAAACCGTGCGCAATACGGCGCGGCTGCGCGCGCAGCTGCCCATTCGGAGTGTGCTGGTAGTGTCGCAGTTTTACCACATCAGCCGCATCAAAATGCTTTTTCGGCAGGCGGGCTTCACGGAAGTGAGTGGCGTGAGCCCAATCTATTTTGAGCTGCGCGATATATACTCGCTGCTACGCGAATTCGCGGCTTATTATCAGGGGCTATTTTTTACAGAAGTACCTGAAAGTTAATAATTTACAAGTAACCTGATTCGGTGCTGCTGGCTGAAATGTGCACAGTAAATGGCAATGCCACCTATTGCCTCACTGTCACCAGCAATCAAGCGGGCCGCAGCACGAGGTTTTTACTCCGCATTGCGGCCCGCTCAAATGCGGAGCGGCGGTTATTTTTCTTTAAGCAAGTGCTGGTTGGAAATTATTTTGCACGACACCCGTGGGCCGCTGGCGGGATAGTGGCGCAGCACAATACCTTCGCGTACAGGCTGTTCCATAAATATAGAGGCTGCTTCAGCCTGCGCCAGCGCGGCTGCGCAGGTAGCCGGCAGGCGATAGGCGGCGTCGAGTACGGGAACTTCCTGTAGGCCCATGTGCTGCACTGCCAAGCTAGCCGCAGCGGGCGGCAGGTAACCAGTAGCCTCGTCGAATACGTTGAATAGGAAGAGCTGGCGGCCCGCAATCCGGTAGTAGTTACCGTTGATGCCCTCGCCAATAATCTCGCCCTGCAAGGCCAAGCCCGCCGAGCGGCCCGTGGCGGCGGCGTAGGCACGAATCTTTGCCTCCACATCGAGGGCCACCGCTACGTCGGTGTACAGGCCTCCCGCATCGGGCAGCAGGTCGAGGTTGCGCGAGCAGAGGCCAAATTCGCCGTCGCGCAGGTAAAACGTGGCGCTCGTGCCGTGCAGTTTTTCCGTAATGACATAGTCGGCGTCCTTAGGTAGGTCGGCCCAGCAATTCTGGATGCGCTCCTCGTCCGTTTTGGGCAGCCAAGCGGGAAAAACGCCTTTGGCTACGCCGCTCAGGGCGGCGGGTAGCGGCGGGTCGTACTTGGTAATACCCAGCAGGTCCGTCACATCGTCGCCCTCTAGGGGCGGGGTAGCCAAGGGCCCCAGCACCGCCAGCGGTAGCAGCAGCCCCTGCGAAAGCTGCCCGCGCAGGCGCATGGTTTTGAGCCGGAACCCCTCGGCACCCGTCGGCAGCTTCTTGTAGCTGCTGGTCCGCAGAAACTCGAACCGCTCCTGCACTGGCAGCAAGGAATCGACTTCGCAGTACACGGCTAAATCGCCCACTGCCAGCTCGTTCTTCTTCACCACGCACTGCCAGCCGTCTACCAGTGCTAACTCAATAAGGTCGGCCCCCGCAATGGGTTTTAGCTCGGCTACTTTGCGAATGGAAGCCAGTTTTCTCATAGTTATTTTGAAATTTCAGGGTAAGATATTATTTTAGTGAGGGCCGGAAGCTCACACCGCTGCCGCAAATTGGATAAGCTGCAAGCACGAAAAAAATAAACCAAAGCCCACAAATAACCATATTCGACAAGAATTTATGACAAAGCTTGAAAATAAAATTATGAAACTAGTAAAGGCCAGTGACGGGACTAAGGCGTGAGGACAATTAATGAATTAAGTAATACAATATATTGCAGCGCAAATATACCAGAAGCCAAGAAAAGAGACGATGGTTTTTTCATAGCGCGTGGCCAGCCGGCGGTACTGCTTGAGCCGTCCAGAAAAGTGCTCAATTTTCTTGCGCTGGCGGTAGGTCTGTAGTACTCCCCAAAAACTGGACAGATAAAGCGGGCTAGCTTAGCCCGATTATGACTCCCAAACGCACCCGCTGTCGCTACACGGCCGAGTTCAAAGCCGAAGTGGCCCTGGCCGCCCTCACCGAGCGCCAGCCGCTGGCCGAGTTGGCCGCCCACTACCAACTGGCTACCACCCAAATCACGCGCTGGAAGCTTCACTTGCGCCAGCAGGCCGCGCAAGTCTTTGCCGATGCGCCGGCGGCGCCGGCCCTATTGCCCGACGTAGAGCCTTTGTATGCCGCTATTGGCCGGCTGCAAATGGAAAACGCGCTGCTAAAAAAAACGTTGGGTCCATGTCAGTAGCCCAGCAACGCGCCCTGGTCACGCAAGCTGACCCGGCCAGTTCGGTGCAGGCCCGCTGCCAGGCCCTGGGTCTCTCGCGCAGCAGTTTCTACTACCAGCCCGGCGGGGAGAGTGCCTACAACCTGGAGTTGATGCGCCTGCTGGACGAGGAGTTTACGCAGCATAATTTTAAGGGCGTGCTCGGCTTACGCGACCATTTGCGCCTGGCCGGACACGTCGTCAATGAAAAGCGCGTGCGCCGCCTGGTGCGCCTGATGGGCCACGAGCCGGTCTACCCCAAGCCGCGCTTATGTATTACTGGTCAGTGCGTTACGCCCTATCCCTACCTGTTGCGGGACCGCCCGGCCACGGCCCCCAACGAGGTCTGGAGCACGGATATCACCTGCGTGCCCATGGCCAAAGGCTTTCTCTACCTGGCCGCCGTACTCGATTGGCACTCGCGCTACGTGCTGAGCTGGCAGCTCTCTAACTCGCTCGACGTGGGCTTTTGCCTGCAAGCCCTGGCCGCCGCCTTGCGCGTGGCCCCGGCCCCGCATATCTTCAACTCCGACCAGGGCAGCCAGTTTACGAGCCTGGCTTACGAGCAGGCCTTGCTGGCTGCCGGCTGCCGCATCAGCCGCGATGGGCGGGGCCGCGCCACCGACAACGCCTTCATCGAGCGCCTCTGGCGTACGCTCAAATGGGAGCACATTTACCTTAACCCCGCCGATGACGGCCACCACCTCCATCACCAATTGCAGGCGTACTTTGCCTACTACAATCACCGCCGTCCCCACCAAAGTCTGAATGGCCAAACCCCAGCCCAGGTCTTCGCTCAACCTTCTTTTACCAAAGTATAACCATATTACTTAACAAGCCCCGCTAAACTGTCCAGTTTTTGGGGAGTAGTACAGTCTGTTGGTCTAAAGCGAAAGGCTCGACCCGATTGGAGCGATTTGGAATCACCGCCTCAATGCCCTGTTCGGCGCAGTAAGCCCGGTTTTCGTCACTGTCATAGGCCGTATCGGCCAGTACTTTGCCTGGTTGCAGACCCGCCAGCAAGGGCAGCGTCTGGGGCGTGTCACCTGCCTGGCCCATCGTGGCAATCAGGCGCACGGCGTGCCCCTGCGCTTCGACACAGGCGTGAATCTTCGTGCTTACTCCCCCCTGGCTACGGCCCAGGCATTCGGTTTGGGGGTCGCTTTTTTTTGGCCCGCCGAATGCTGATGGGCCCGCAGGATGGTCGCATCGAGCATCACCCAGGCTAAGTCGGGCGTTTGGACGGCGGCGAAGAGCCGCTCCCACACCCCTTTTTTAGCCAATGGGCTAAAGCGTCTGCAAGCCGTATTAGACTTGCCGAAGCGCTCAGGCAAGTCGGCCCAGGGGCAGCCCGTGCGGGCAATCCAAAGCACTGCATTGAAAAACAAGCGATTATCTTTGGCCGTTACCCCACAATCACTGGCTTTGCCCGACAATTGGGGGCGAACCACCTCCCAGGTAATATCTGAAACTTCGTGACGACGCATAAAGGTAAGTTAAAAACAAAGATATATTACCCGGCTTTATTGTCCTCACGCCTTAGTTGGGAAGACATTGCATTTCAGCTAAATAGAAGCCGTGCGTCGTTAAAAAAAGCAAAAAATATGCTTTACGAGGAAGGATATATTTGCAACCGTTATGGAGGTGGTATTCAGCTATTTAGCAGGTCAATAGATGTTTACGAAAAAGAATACCGCAAAAGATTAAGTGAAAACTATCATGTTCATGGCATCATGACAACTCGTGCGGAGGTGTTGGTAGTAGAAATAGAATTGCCAAATCAGATAACAATTAGTCAGCTAAGGAAGGTAATTAGCTATGTGCAGGACGACTATTATTATCATTGGAACTATGGAATTGATGAGGGTAGTGCAGCTCTTTTTGAAAGAACTAACAACGTGAAGTTTGATTTTGAAAAGTTCGAGTATATTTTAGGGTAATGTGAATTCTGCAAAATGTGAAAAATGCCAAGTAAAAAAAGAAGCCCCGAAAGCGACTGCTTCCGGGGCTTCTTTTTTACCACCAAAACCCTCATCCAAACATCCCCACTGCGTTTTTGCTCGGCAAATTCGTCTTGCCCATCAAAAACATATCGACCTGCCGGGCGGCCTCGCGGCCTTCCGAGATGGCCCAGACGACGAGCGACTGGCCGCGGCGCATGTCGCCGGCCACGAACACGCCGGGGAGGTTGGTGTGGTAGGTGGTTTCGGGGGCGTGCACGTTGCCGCGCTCATCCAACTCTACGCCTAGTTGGCTGAGCAGGCCGCCGTTGGCAGGGCCGGTGAAGCCCAGGGCCAGCAGCACCAGCTGGCACGGGATTTCGCGGTCGGAGCCGGGCACTTCCTCGAAGCGCACGCGGCGGCCCAGGTCGTCGGTTTCCCAGGTTACGTCGCTCACGAGCAGGGCGCGCACCTGGCCGGTTGAGTCGCCGAGGAAGGCCTTGGTGTTCACGCCCCAGTAGCGCTGGCAGCCCTCTTCGTGCGAGCTGCTGGTGCGGAATACGGTGGGGTAGAGCGGCCAGGGCGTGTGAGCGGGGCGCTCTTCGCCGGGCTGGTGCATCATGGCAAACTGCGCTACTGATTTGGCTTGCTGGCGGTTAGCCGTGCCTACGCAGTCGGAGCCCGTATCGCCGCTGCCAATCACCACCACGTCGCGACCATCGGCTAGGATGTGCTCGCTGTCCAGGGGCGTGTCGCTCACGCGGCGGTTTTGCTGCGTGAGGTACTCCATGGCGTAGTGAATGCCCTTGAGGTCGCGGCCGGGCAGGGGCAGCTCGCGCGGGGCCGAGGCGCCGCCGGCCAGTACCACCGTATCGAAGGTGCGGCGCAGTTCGTCGGCCGAGATATCGCGGCCGATTTCGACGTTGTAGCGGAAGGTGACGCCGGCCGCTTCAAGCAGTTGGATGCGGCGCTCAATCACCCATTTTTCGAGCTTGAAATCAGGCACCCCGTAGCGCATGAGGCCGCCCGCGTGCGGGTCGCGCTCAAACACCGTGACCGTGTGGCCGGCCTCGGTGAGCTGCGCCGCCACGGCCAGGCCGGCCGGGCCGGAGCCGACGACGGCCACCGTTTTGCCGGTTTTGAGCACCGGCGCGGTGGGCTGCACGTAGCCCTTCTCGAAGGCAATTTCAATGATGTGCTTCTCGATTTCCTCAATGGCCACTGGCGCGCTGTGGATACTCAGCACGCAGGCCGACTCGCACGGCGCAGGGCAGATGCGGCCCGTAAACTCGGGAAAATTGTTGGTGGCCGAGAGGATATCGTAGGCCTCGCGCCAATCTTGCCGGTACACCGCCTCGTTGAACTCGGGGATGATGTTGCCCAGTGGACAGCCTGCGTGACAGAAGGGTACGCCGCAGTTCATGCAGCGGGCGGCCTGGTGGTGCAGCTCCTTCTCGGGGTAGAGGCCGATGAATTCCTGGTAGTGCCCTACGCGCTCGGTCGGGGCCGCTTTGGGCGGCGCGGTGCGCGGGTATTCTTTGAAGCCGGTGATGTTGCCCATGTGTGCAGCCCCACCCCCCGGCCCCCTCCCCTGCGGGGGAGGGGGAGCCTAGGCGGCGAGATGAATTAGAGTAGTCGTGAAAATTGAGTACTTGTGTAGTCAGAAGTTTCTAAGAAACGTCATGCTGAGCTTGCTGAAGCATCTCTACCGCACTGGCGCAGGGTATTTAGAGAAGACTTCAGCACAATTGTAAACTTTGCCATTTGAGTCCTTTAATTCTGGCTGACAGCGAATATCTATAACATCCATTCTGTCACTCAAACGCTCTACAAAGATTTTATATGAATTCACAGCTTCTACAGGAATGTTTTCATGCTGAAGCATATCAAAAAACTGCATGCGAAAATCAAAAAGCGATGCTTCAAATGCTGTGTTTTGAGCTGGCTGCAACCTCGTATTTAATACATCCAGTTCTAGTCGAATCATGTTATTTTGTAGAGACAATCTATGTAAAACAGTACTAGTGTATTCTTGTCCAATATGCCCTAGGGTACTGAAATATGAATGAGCTGCGTTGTGGCTAATCGCCCTGAGCTTCTTAAGTTTCATTACAGTTGAGCATTGCAGTTTTAAAGATATAGAGAACAAATAACGAACCTGATAAGATGCTTCGGCAAGCTCAGCATGACAATATATCGTGCCGCCGTGGCTCCCCCTCCCCCGCAGGGGAGGGGGCCGGGGGTGGGGCTACCGCGCCACCGCCCGCTCCAGCACCCGCTTATACTCCAGCGGGAACACCTTCACAAAGCGCCCGGCTTCCTCCTCCCAGTTGCCCAGCAGGAAATTAGCCAAGTGACTGCCCGTCAGCGCCACGTGCTGCCGGAGCAGCGCCTGAATCTCGGCTTCGTCCGTTTCAGCGAGGCCTTCGAGGGCTACCATGTCGGGGTTGCAGTTGACTGGGAACTGGCCAGCGGGGTCGTAGACCCAGGCTAGGCCGCCGCTCATGCCGGCCGCGAAATTGCGGCCCGTGCGGCCCAGCACCAGCACCCGGCCGCCGGTCATGTACTCGCAGCCGTGGTCGCCTACCCCCTCCACTACGGCCGTCGCGCCCGAGTTGCGCACCGCGAAGCGCTCGCCCGCCTTGCCGCGCACGTAGAGCTCGCCCGAGGTAGCGCCGTAGAGCGCCACGTTGCCGATGAGGATGTTGTTTTCGGGGATAAACGTGCTGGCGGCGGGCGGGAAAATGGCCAGCCGCGCCCCGCTCAGGCCCTTGCCCACGTAGTCGTTGGCTTCGCCTTCGAGCTTGAAGGTGAGGCCGCTAGCCGAAAACGCGCCGAAGCTCTGGCCAGCCGAGCCGGTGAACTTGTAGCGGATGGTATCGGCGGGTAGGCCGGCGGCGTGGTAGCGCTTGGCAATCTCGTTGCTGAGCAGCGTGCCGATGGTGCGGTCGGTGTTCTTCACGTCGAACTCGCCGGTTACCACTTCCTGACGCTCCAGTGCGGGTTGGGCGTGAGCCAGTAGCTGCCAGTCAAGCACTTCGGCGATGCCGTGGTCCTGGCTTTCGCTGTTGTAGAGGGTGCCGCCCGAGCTATTGGGGGCGGGGTGCAGCACCGCGTCGAGGTCGATGAGCTTGGCTTTCCAGTGGCCGGCTTCGGGGTTCACTTTCAGGAATTCGCTGCGGCCCACCATCTCGTTGAGGGTGCGGAAGCCCAGCTCGGCCATGATTTCGCGTAGCTCTTCGGCCAGGAAGCGGAACAGGTTGACGATGTGCTCGGGCTTGCCACTAAACAACTTACGCAGCTCGGGGTCTTGGGTGGCTACGCCCACCGGGCAGGTATTGAGGTGGCACTTGCGCATCATGATGCAGCCGCCCGCGATGAGCGCCGCCGTGGCCACGCCAAATTCTTCGGCCCCCAGCAGGGCGGCCACGGCCAGGTCGCGGCCGGTTTTCAGCTGGCCATCGGCTTGCAGCACCACGCGGCTGCGGAGCTGGTTGCGCAGCAGCGTCTGGTGGGCTTCGGCCAGGCCCAGCTCCCAGGGCAGGCCGGCGTGGCGGATGCTGCTGAGCGGCGACGCGCCCGTGCCGCCGTCGTAGCCCGAGATGAGAATCACGTCGGCGTGCGCCTTGGCTACGCCCGCCGCGATGGTGCCCACCCCCGCTTTGCTCACCAGCTTCACGTTGATGCGGGCGGCGCGGTTGGCGTTTTTGAGGTCGAAAATCAGCTGCGCCAGGTCCTCAATGGAGTAGATGTCGTGGTGCGGCGGGGGCGAAATGAGGCCCACGCCGGGCGTGGCGTGGCGCACCTTGGCAATCCAGTCATCTACCTTGTGGCCAGGTAGTTGGCCCCCTTCGCCGGGCTTGGCGCCCTGGGCCATTTTTATTTGCAGCTCGTCGGCATTGGTGAGGTAGTGGGCCGTTACACCGAAGCGGGCCGAGGCGATTTGCTTGATGGCCGAGCGCATCGAATCGCCGTTTTCCATCACTTCGTAGCGCAGCGGGTCTTCGCCGCCCTCGCCGGTGTTGCTCTTGCCGCCGATGCGGTTCATTGCGATGGCCAGCGTGCTGTGCGCCTCGTGCGAAATCGAGCCAAACGACATGGCGCCGGTGGCAAAGCGCTTCATCAGGGCCTCGGCCGGCTCCACTTCTTCGAGCGCGATGGGGGGCCGGTGCTTGGCAAAGCCCAGCAGCCCGCGAATGGTAAAGAGCTGGTTCGGGTGCTCGTTGAGCAGCTGGGCGTACTTCTTGTAGGTCTGGTAGTTACCGGTGCGGGTGGCGTGTTGCAGCAGGTGCACCGTTTCGGGGTTGAACATGTGCGCCTCGCCCTTGCGCCGCCACTGATACACGCCGCCCGCGTCGAGCAGTTCGGGGCCCACGGTGCTCTCCTGCTTGTAGCCGTGCTGGTGCTTGAAGAGCGTTTCCTTGGCAATCTCATCGAGCCCCAGCCCCTGAATACGCGTCACCGCGCCGGTGAAATACTGGTCCACCACACTTTGGTTAAGTCCCAGTATTTCAAATACCTGTGCGCCGTGGTAGCTCTGCAAGGTCGAAATCCCCATCTTCGAGAAAATCTTCAGCAAGCCATCGCACACTGCCTTGATGTAGTTGTAAGCCAGCTTTTCGGCGGGCAGGTCTGTGCCCAACAGCCCGGCCGCGCGGCGCGTCTGGATGGTCGCCAGCGCCAGATATGGGTTAATCGCCGTGGCCCCGAACGACAGCAGGCAGGCGAAATGATGCACCTCCCACACGTCGCCGGCCTCCACCACCAGGCCCACCGAGCCGCGCATACCGCGCTTGATGAGGTGGTGATGCACCGCCGAAACTGCCAGCAGCGACGGGATGGGCGCGTGCTCCGAGTCCATGGCACGGTCCGATAATATCAGCACCTCAAAACCGTCATTCACCGCGTCTTCCGCGTAGCGGCACAGGCGCTCCAGGCCCCGCTGCAAAGCGCCCGGCTTGCCGTCGGCCTTGAAATAGGTCTGCAAGGTTTTGGCCTGAAACGAGCCGGTGTCGATGCTGCGCAGCTTCTCCAACTCGCGGTTGCTGAGGATGGGCTGCTTAGCGGCCACGCAGTGGCAGTGGCGCGGGTTTTCGTCCAGGATGTTGCCGTTGTTGCCGATGAAGGTGGCCAGGCTCATCACCAGCCGCTCCCGAATGGGGTCGATGGGCGGGTTGGTGACCTGCGCAAAAAACTGCTTGAAGTAGCTGCTCAGGTGCTGCGGTTGGTCGGAAAGCACGGCCAGCGGCACGTCCACGCCCATCGAGCCGATGGGTTCCTTGGCCTCCAGGGCCATTGGGGCGATGATGGTTTCGAGGTCTTCGCGGGTATAGCCGAAGGCCTGTTGGTACTTCAGCACGGCCTCCGCGCCGAGGTCGGTGAAGGTGAGGCGCGGCTCGGGCAGGTCGGCCATTTGAATCTGGTAGTTATCGAGCCAGGTGCCATAGGGCTGTTGCCCAGCGGCTTGCGCCTTTATTTCGCGGTCGGTGAGGATGCGGCCGGCGGCCATATCCACCACAAACATTTTGCCCGGCTGCAAGCGGCCCTTCTTGATAATAATCTCCGGGGCAAGCGGCAGCGTGCCGGCCTCGGAGGCCACGAGCACGCGGCCGTCGTTGGTGATGGCGTAGCGCAGCGGGCGCAACCCGTTGCGGTCGAGCATGGCGCCCACCAGGTTGCCATCGGTGAAATTGAGCGCCGCCGGGCCGTCCCAGGGGGCCATAAAGGTGGCGTGAAACTCGTAGAACGCCTTTTTGAGCGGGTCCATCTGCTCGTTGCCGTCCCAGGCCTCAGGCACCAGCATCATCATCACGTGGGGCAGCGAGCGGCCGCAGTGCGTGAGCAATTCCACGATGTTATCCAGGCAAGCCGAGTCCGATTGCCCCGCGTCGATAACGGGCAGCAGCATCTCCATTTCCTCGGCCGAAAAGTAGGGCGAGGTGTAGGTGGGCAGGCCGGCAAAAAACCAGTTTAGGTTGCCGCGCAGCGTGTTAATCTCCCCATTATGAGCCAGGTAGCGAAACGGCTGGGCCAGTTTCCACGAGGGCATGGTGTTGGTGGAGAAGCGCGAATGCACCAGCCCAAAGGCCGAGGTCACGCGCTCGTCGCTGAGGTCGGGAAAGTACATGCCGACCTGAAACGTGGTCAGCTGCCCCTTGTACACGATGGTGCGGCACGAGAGCGAGGCGAAGTAAAACGCATCGAGTGCGGCCGGTAGCTGCTCATTCAACGTCTTGATAATCAGGCGGCGCAGTACGTAGAGCTTGCGGTCGAAATCAGCCTCCGTAGCCAGCCCAGTGGGCCGGGCCAGAAACAGCTGCTCCATTACTGGCTCGGCCGAGAGGGCCGTGACGCCGATGCCCTCGGTGCGCACCGGCACCGGCCGGTAGCCCAGCACCGCAATGCCCAGCCGCTGCGCTGCCTCGCTGATAATCAGCTTGCTGGCCTCGCGCAGCTTCTCATTTTTCGGAAAAAACACCATGCCCACGCCGTAGCCACCCGGCTCGGGCAGCCGAATGCCGTGCTTCACGCACTCCTCCAGCAAAAACCAGTGCGGCAGCTGAATGAGCACGCCCGCACCGTCGCCCGAGTCGGAATCGCAGCCGCACGCGCCGCGGTGCTCCATGTTGGCGAGCATGGTGAGGGCGTCGGCCACAATCTGGTGGCTCTTGCGCCCGTCGATGTACGTGATGAAGCCCGTGCCGCACGCATCGTGCTCAAACTCGGGCCGGTAAAGGGTAGGCGCGTTCATAATCAAGTAGTAATGAGCAATAAGCAAGGAGCAATGGGGCGGATGTAGCGTGGACGCTGCGAGTCCGCGCGTGCTATCGGCCGGCTGCCTACCCACGCGCGGACTCGCAGAGCCCACGCTACGAGCAAGCGGACCGGGCACGGCTTCGCGGCGCTGGCCCCAAGCTGCTTTCGAGAAAGCAGCGAGGCTAGTGCCGAAAATCGGCATCCGTGATGGGTGGGGGAGGGGGGAGAGGGCAGAAGAGAAGCGCAAGCTAACAAAGTCAGCCGTTGCCGGGGCAGTTTGGCGCAGTGGGTGCGCAAACCGAAGAGTAAGATACGCCGCCGCTGGCAAACAGCAGCCTACGTAGCTAGCGTCGGTCTTCGCACACGGCGGCCAGGGCGCGGGCCCGGGCCGAGTGAATGTGCGCAATGATGGTGGCTAAGTTATGGCCGTCGGAGGCACGGGCAAACGCGAAGGGCCCGTCGCCGCGCATTTTTTTTGAGTCGCGGTCCATTACTCCCAGGTCGGCCTTCACCAGCGGGGCTAGGTCTATCTTGTTGATAACCAGTAAATCGGACTGCGTAATGCCGGGCCCGCCCTTGCGCGGAATTTTGTCGCCGCCCGATACATCAATGACGTAAATGGAGTAATCGACCAGCTCGCGGCTGAAGTGGGCGGCCAGGTTGTCGCCGCCGCTCTCCACGAATAGGTAATCGTTTTGATTAGCAAAGCGTTGCATCAGCCCTTCGAGCGCGTCCGTGTTCAGCTAAATGTCTTCGCGGCTGGCAGCGTGGGGGCAGCCGCCGGTTTCGACGCCCACGATGCGGTCGGCGGTGAGGGCGCTCTCGCAAATTAAAAACTCGGCATCCTCGCGGGTAATAATATCGTTGGTAACCACGCCGAGGCGGTAGCCGGCGCGTAGGTTTTCGCACAACGTCTTGAGCAGCGCCGTTTTAACCAGTGCCCACCGGCCCGCCGATGCCCACGGTAAAGGCGCGCTTGCGAAAGTTGCGGGAGGGCCGCCGCCGCCGCGTTTCGCGGGCCGCAAAGTCGCCGGGCGACGCCAGGGCCTAGTGGCTGTGGCCGTGCAGGAGGAGGGCGATTTTGTCGACGAAAGCCATCTAGGGAGTAGTTAGATTATTAGAGAAGCGTTGGTGCAACAAGCTGCTTGGTAAGATAAAAACTTGTATTACAAGGCTTTAGGCAGAGCTAATAGCTTGTCTTTCAGTTCCTGCGTTAAGGCGGGAGCTAGCTCGGCGAATTCCCAGAGCCGCATGGGGGCAACCTGGGTGTGCTCGACGGGACACCAGGCAATTGCCGCGTAGGTCAGCAGAGCTTGTTGCGCGTTTTCTATTTCATTCAGGCTAGTGTAGAGCCGCGCCGCACTGAGGTGGTGGTCTTCAAGGCGGATACTGCTGGCATACGCCCGGTAGTAACGTAGCGCCTCTGCCGTAGCGGCGGCCTGGAACAAGAAATGTAGCAGGTATTCGGCACCGGCCGTGCTGTCGAACGTAAGCTTTGGGCGGTACTGGTGCAGTTGCGCCGCAAATGATTCCAATGGCTGGCCAGTTGCCAAGAGGGGCAGTGGTTCGGGTTCGATGGGCAGGTTTTGCTTGCCGGCGAGCCTTTTTAGGTGTTGCGCGACCTGGTAGCGATAAAAGCTCAGGCTATGGGCCGGGAGTTCCAGCTTTTCTTTTTCGGCCAGGAAGCCCGTGAGGAAATCCCGAGCTCGTTCTACGTTGTTACTCAGGATTGCCGCGCTCGAATACGCAAACAGGTGCTCAGTCAATACATTGCCCGCATACCACTGCGTATCAAATGCAATTGCCTGCTCATCCCAAATCATTGCGTCTGCAAAATGACCTTTGAAGTAGCTGATTTCCGCTTTAGCCGAAGCTTTTTGCGGCTCGAAGCCATCAATACTATCTAGCTGTGCTAAGCCACTCTCCAACTGTCCATTGCGGATTGCTTTGAAAGCTACCTGTAATTTTTTGGGAATCTTCACAACGCTCATCCGCCAATTTTGAATAATGCGCTAACACTGAACTAGCCACGAATAAATAGCCTCGTGCAGCAGCTGGGCCACATCGAGCAGCACGGTGCAGCGCGCGGCCTCGGTGTGGGGCCGAATATCCGCTGCGCTCAGCAAATTCTCAAACACGCCGTAAAAATTGTGTTGCAGCCGGTGCTCGGCCATCGGCCCGGTGAAGCCCAGGCGGATGGCCGCGCTCAGCCGGTTGCGCAGGGCCAGGTGCAGGTAAGTAGCCTGAATAGCAGCTGGTTTGAAGCCGACCCGACCCAGGGTCAGGCCGAACAGCGGGGCGAAATGCGCGGGCAGTTGCTGCCGCGTTAGTTCTGCGCCCAGGTCAGCCAGCCCGGCTACTGGGTAAAACGAGTCGAGCAGCTTGAGCCAGCTCTTGCTCTGCGTGAGACTGGCGCGGTGTAGCGCGGGCGCGAGCAGCTGGGCATCGTACTCGGCGAGTATGATTGCTAACTCATTGCAGGGTAATAAGGTAGCCGAAGTACTAAACGGCAGCTCAGAGCTAGCTGCTTGCTGAAGAAAGGAGTAGAGATAGGACCGAAACTCGGTTTCGGTGCGGAGCAGGCCGAAGGTGAGGCTGCTTTCCAGGCCGTAGGAGTAGGCGAAGGAGCCGGTGGGCAGGCTACGCACCAGCGGTAGAGTGTTCATGCCCAGTGCTGCTGGTGCCAGGAACTGTTGAGCTACAACGAACCTGGTAGCTGGGCACCCAACTGGGCGTAAGCGCAACATTAACCTGCGGGCCTATATTTGGCCGCCAGCCGCTAGCGGCAGGTGCCGGTTGGCTTGGCCTGCCGGAGGAACACCGGGCGGAGGGTTAGCATGCCGAGTAAAAATGTAAACAACTTACTATTAGATAATTATACCACGTAAATTTGCCTGAGTACTGGGTACGCCCTGCGCCGTAGAGGAGGCAGTGCTGCCTGCTTTGTGCTTATCCAACGCTGGCTCTTGGGCTGCGCCATGACTTCTCCCATCCTTCCTACGCCGGCCGAACTGGCCCTGCCCGCCGCGCTGGTGGACGCCCTGCATGATGGCGTGGTGCAGCTGCGGCCCGTGTATGCCGCGGCCAGTGATACCACTATAACCGACTTTGCTTTTGTGCGGCTCAACCCGGCCGCCCGGCGCCTGCTGGGGCTGCCCGGGCAGCCAGCCGGCACGCTACTGGCCCCCGCGCCCGGGGCGCCGGCACTGCTGGCCCTTTGCCAGGCGGCCTGGGCAGCCCCCAGCGCGCCGCCCAGCCCCGAAGCCTACCAGGATGCAAGCGGCGGCCACTGGCGCGCAACCGCCCAGCGCCAGGAAGCGCACCTGGTGCTGCTGTTTACGCAAGTGCCCACCCCGGCGGCCCCGCGCTACGAAATGTATGAGCACGCGCCGGCCGCCATATGCGTGCTGCGCGGGCCGCAGCACGCGTACGAATACTGCAATGTGGCTTACCAGGAGTTGTTTCCGGGCCGCCCGCTGCTGGGCCGCGGCATGGCCGAAGCGCTGCCCGAGCTGGTGGCACAGGGCTTTTTGGAACCGCTGAACCGGGTGTATGCCACCGGGGCCACATACGCCAGCACGGAGGTGCCGCTGGTAGTAGCCACGCCGCCCGGCTCGCCGCCGACGCGCTACGTCAACTTCACCTACCAGCCCTATCGCGAGCAGGGCCAGGTAATAGGCATCACCGTTTTTGCCTTCGACGTGACGGAGCAGGTGCTGGCCCACCGCGCCCACGAGGCGCAATGGGGCGAGTGGCAGCGCCTGTTTGGGCAGGCCCCGGTAGCCATTGCCGTGTTGCAGGGCCCGCACCACGTGGTGCAAATGGCCAATGCGGCGGCCTGCGCCCACTGGGGCCTTCGGCCCGCGCAGGTGCTGGGCCGGCCCTTGCGCGAGGCGCTGCCCCCCGCACTGCACCAGGAGCTGGAGCCTGTGCTAACCGGGGTGCTGGCCAGCGGTAAGCCGCACGTGGCCCGCGAGCTGCCCACGCCGCAGCATCCGCCCGGCCACCAGAGGCAGGCGTTCTGGGACCGTACTTGCCAGCCTTATTACGACCTTGCTGGCCGCCCGGCGGGCATAACGCTGGTAGCCACCGACGTGAGCCAGCAGGTAGCCGCCCGCCGCCAGGTGCAGGAGCTGAATGAGGAGCTGCACGCCTTTAACGAGGAGCTGAGCACCAGCTACCATAAGCTAACCACTGCCCAGCATGAGCTGCACCTGCTCAACCAGGAGCTGGCGGCCGGCGTGGCCGAGGCGCAGTGGGCCCGGGCTGAGGCCGAGCGCCAGCGCCAGCGCCTGGAACGGTTGTTCCGGCAGTCGCCGGTGGCCATCTGTATTCTCGATGGGCCCGAACTGGTGCACGAGCTGGTGAATCCCGTGTACCAGCAATTCTTTCCGGGCAAGCCCCTGCTGGGGCTGTCGCTGGCCGCCGCGCACCCCGGCGTAGACGAGCAGGCCGTGATGGGCCTGCTGCGCAACGTGTACGACACGGGCGGCACCTACGAGGGCCGCGAAGTGCACATGCAAATGCCCCGCGCCCCCAGCCGGCAGCTGGAAGACTGCTACTTCGACTGCCTCTACCAGGCGCGCCGCAACGAGCACGGGGCCGTAGACGGCGTGCTCATCTTTGCCACTGAGGTGACGGCGCAGGTGCTGGCCCGCCAGCAGGTGCAGCAGCTCAACCACGAGCTCGAAACCCGCGTGCAGGAGCGCACCCGCGAGGCCCAGGCCGCCCGCGCCGAGGCCGAAGCCCAGCGCCGGCAGCTCCAGGCCATCATCCAGCAGGCCCCTGTGCCCATTGGCTACGTAGAGGGCCCCGAGCTGCGCCTGATAGCCTTTAATGCCACGGCGGGCGAGGTGTGGGGCTGCCTCCCGCATGAGCTGCTGGGCCGCCCCCTGCTGGAGGCCCTGCCCCAGCTGCAAGGCAAAGGGTTTGACCAGCTGCTGCACCGGGTAGTGCGCACGCGCACGCCCCTGCGGGGCCAGGAAACGGAGCTGCTGGTGCACCGCGCCGGCAAGCTGGAAACCGGCTACTTCAACTTTGTGTACCAGCCCGTGCTCGACGAGCAGAACCAGGTAACGGGGGTGCTAACCATTGCCAGCGACGTAACGGAGCAGGTATTGGCCCGCCGCCAGGTGCAGCGGCTCAACCAGGAGCTGGAGTGCCGCGTGGCCGCCGGCGTAGCCGCGGCCCAGCGGGCCCAGGCCACCGCCGAGCGCCAGCGCCAGCGCCTGGAGCGCTTTTTTGAGCAAGCCCCGGCGGCCGTGTGCGTGTTCGATGGGCCCAACCTGGTGTTTGAGCTCGTGAACCCTGGCTTGCAGCGGCTGTTTCATACCCGCCCGCTGCTGGGGCTGCCGCTGCTGGTGGCCCTGCCCGAGCTGGCTGGCCAGCCCGTGTGGCAGCAGCTGCAACGGGTGTATGCCACCGGCGAAACGCACGAGGAAACCCGCGCGCGCGTACCGCTGGTGCAGCAGCCCGGCGGCCCGGCAGTCGAGTTTTACTTTCAGTACGTGCAGCAGGCGCGCTACGACGAGCACGGCCGCATCGACGGGGTGCTGCTGTTTGCCCTCGATATTACGGCCCAGGTGCGGGTGCAGCAGCACGCTGAAGCCTTGCAGGTCGAAGTGCTGGCCGCCGTGCAGCGCCGGGCCCAGGAGCGCGAAACCTACTACCAGGTATTTGCCCAAACGCCAGCCGTGGTGGCCCTCATGTATGGGCCCGAGTTTCGGTGCGACTACGTGAATGAAGCGTGTGTGCAGCTGTTTCCCGGCCGCGAGCTGCGGGGCCGCCGCATAGCCGATGCCCTTCCCGAAACGGTGCCGCAGGGCTTTTTTACGCTGGTAGCGGAGGTATACGCAACGGGCGAAGCCTTTTCGGGCACCGAACTGCCGCTGACTATCACGCAGCCTACCGGCCCGCCGCTGCTGCGGTACTTCAACTTTACGTACCAGGCCTACCGCGAAAACGGGGTGATTATGGGCGTCTCCGTTTTTGGCTATGACGTGAGTGAGCAGGTGCGCGCGCGCCAGGAGCACGATGCTGGCCTGGCGCGCATGCAAACTGTGTTTGAGCAGGCCCCCGTGGCCCTGGCCCTGCTGGCGGGCCCCACCTACGTGGTGGAGGTGGCCAACCCGGCCATTTGCGCAATGTGGGGGCGCTCACTGACCCAGGTGCTGGGCCAGCCCCTGTTTAGCGTGCTGCCGGAGGTGATAGACCAGGGCTACTCACACCTCCTTGATGAGGTGCGGCGCACGGGCGTGCCGTTTGTGTCCGAGGGCGAGCCCGCGCAGCTGCTACGGCATGGCGCGCTCGAAACAATATATTTTAACTTTGTATACCAGCCGCTTGCCGATGAGCTAGGGCAGGTGACCGCGGTGGTAATAGTGGCCACCGACGTGAGCCAGCGCCAGCTGGCCCGCCAGCAGCTGGCCCAGGCCAACGCCGAGCTGCGCACCACCAACGCCCACCTCACGCGCACCAACGCCGACCTGGATAACTTCATCTACACCGCCTCGCACGACCTCAAGGCGCCCATCACCAACATCGAAAGCCTGCTGCTGCTGCTGCGTAAGCAGCTGCCCGCCGCGGCCCAGCAAGCCGGCCTGGTGCCGCGCGTGCTGGAGATGATGCAGAGCTCCATCGAGCGCTTCCAGCTCACCATTGCCCAGCTCACCGACCTTTCGCGCCTGCAACAAGCCTACGCCGAGCCCGCCGAGCCCCTCAGCCTGGCCGCCGTGGTGGAGGCCGTGCGCCTCGACCTGGCCCCCGAGTTTGAGGCCACTGCCGCCCAGCTCACGGTGGACGTCACGGCCTGCGCCACCGTCTCGTTTGCCCCCCAGCACCTGCGCTCAGTGGTCTACAACCTGCTCAGCAATGCCGTGAAGTACCACCAGCCCGGCCGCCCGCCCCAGGTGCGGCTGCGCTGCCACAGCGCCAACGGCACCACGCTGCTGGAGGTGCAGGACAATGGCTTGGGCCTGAGCGAGCAGCAGCAGGGCAAGCTTTTTGGCCTGTTTCAGCGCCTGCACGCGCACGTGCCTGGCTCGGGCGTGGGCCTCTACATGGTTAAGCGCATTGTCGAAAACGCGGGCGGCACCGTCACGGTGCAGAGCCAGCTGGGCGTGGGCTCCACATTTATTGTGGCGCTGCCGCACGAACCGCCAGCCCTGCTAGAAGAATTATAGTAATTAGATAGTCTATTGTTTACTACTGCATAAGTTTCATGCAAAAGCTTTCCTGCATCCTGCTGGTCGACGACGACCCCACCACCAATTTCCTGCACGAGCAGCTGCTCCTAAGCCTGGGCGTGACCGACCACTGCCTGGTGGCCGAAAACGGGGAGGAGGCCCTGGCGCTGCTGGCCGAAGCCGACGAGGCCCTGGTACCAGCCCTGGTGCTGCTCGATGTGCACATGCCCGTGATGGGCGGGGTAGAGTTTCTGGAGGCCTACGTGCAGCCCGCCACGCCGCCGCCCGTTATCGTGGTGCTCACCACCTCCGTGCACCCCCGCGACCAGTCGCGCCTGGCCGAGCTGTCCGTGGCCAACTGCGTCACCAAGCCCCTCACCCGCGAAAAAGTTAACGCCTTGTTGCAGCAGCACTTCCAATGGCAGCTGCCCCCCGAGGTAGTGGGGGAGGCTTGAGTATAAAACATAAATTATTGATAATAAGGTGTTTATGTAGTAAGTAAAGACTGATTAGCCAAGCTAGCTTACTTCTGCGCTTACTGGTAGGTGACTAGGAGCCCAAGCCTTCGTAGGGGTAGCAGCTGGGGCGCGATGCATCTGTCAGAAGCTATGCCTACCCCTGCCTCACCGGAGGTTATTGCGTGTGTTTTGCCTTGCCCAACAAGTTTTGTGGCAGTACCAATCCGAAAATTCCTCTTACTACCGGCTGCACTTTCGTAGCTACCTACGGGGTGGTAAAGCCGTTGCCGCTGCGGCCGAAAAGCAAGTGGCTGGTGGGGCAGGTGCCCTCCACCCGCACTTCGGCCAGCAGGCTGGCCACGCCCTCCAGCACGTCGGCGAGGCCCAGCAGCTGCTTGCCCTTGTCCAGGAGCGCGGCCACCGATTCGCCGTTGCGGATAAACTCCAGCAGCTGGGTGGCGAGCAGGGCGGCGGCCTCGGGGTAGTTGAGGCGCAGGCCGCGGGCGTACCGCTTCTAAGCCACTATGCCGGCTTGGTGCAGTACCAGCTTGCCGAGGTCTTTGGGGGGGGGTGAACGCGGAGGGCTCACACATGCGCCCACACCAACCGTAGCTTATACTCAGCCCTGCCGACAGCACCACCGCGCCGGCCCGCCGCCGCCCGGCTCGCATGCGCAGCGTGAAGGGAATGCGCATCAGGCCCACCGCTGCCAGCATGCCCAGCACCGAGCCCAGGCCAAATAAGAGAATGTAGGCCACCGCCCCCGCCGGCCGCGGAATGGCGCTAAGCACCGCCAGCACCCCGCTACCGGCCAGCCCATGCACCAGGCCCCCACGGTGTAGGCAAAGCCCGCTTGCCGCGGCGGCTTCTGGAACGACTGACACGAATTACTGTCCAGCAGGCGGCTGATGCCCAGGTTGATGAGCATCACGCCCACTACCACCTCGAAGTAGCCCGAGTGCAGCCAGGTAGCCCGGCTGAAGATGATACCGACCCAAGCAGCACCAACATGGTGGTGTGCCGCAGGCACCGGCCCAGCCCCTGCGGGCGGCCCTGGCGCAGCCGGTCGTGGTGCGTGATGAGGGTGCTCACCGCCAGCAGGTGGTCGGGCTCGAAGGGCGTGGCCCATACCCACAACGAGGGCGAACAAGCAGGGTAAAAAATTCTGTATAAGATATTTAATCAGGACTTACGCAAAACAAACCCGTCTGTCATGCGCATCTGGCGTCCGCTTGCGAAGCATCCTATCGCGCCAGAACAAGTCGTTCGAACGTGATAAGATGCTTCGCAAGCGGACGCCAGATGCGCATGACAGACGGGTTTTGCCAAGCCGGCAGTAAAATCTACACCGCCCGAATCATCCAAATCTGGCAGCCAAAGTGGCCGCTATCGCCCAGTGGGGCAGTTAAATACGTGAAGCCTAGCCGCTCGTAGAGCGGGATGGCCTGGGTCAGCTCGTCGGTAGTTTCAAGGTACACGCGGGCGTAGCCGTTGGCGCGGGCCGCTTGCAGGCAATGGTCGATGAGGGCCTTGCCCACACCCCGGCCCCGGGCGGCGGGGCGCAGGTAGAGCTTGACCAGCTCCACGGTGTCGGTTGGCAGGTTCTCGGTGGGAAAAATGCCGCCGCCGCCGAGGACTTCGCCGTCCGCTTCGGCCACGAAATAGGCGCTGCGGGGCGTGCTCTGAAACAGGGTAGGGAGGTGGTCGGTAGCCGCGTCGTAGTACGCGGTGCCGGGCTTAGCCGCGCCAAATTCGGCGAGCGTATCGCGGATGGCGCCGGCTAGCGCCGCCGCGTCGCCGGGCGCGATGGGGCGAATGGTGATGGTAGAAGTCAAAACAAGTGTAAAACGGAGTGGCACTCCGTTCCTCGTTGGGTGTGGTCCTTACGGGAACGGAGTGCCACTCCGTTCTATAACTAACTCTATTTCAGCAACTCGTGCAGCACCGTCTGCATCGAAAACGTTCGGTTGCCGGCTTCCTGAATAATGAGCGAGCCCGGCGCATCGAGCACGGCATCAGACACTTCCACATTGCGGCGCACGGGCAGGCAGTGGATGAATTTGCCGCTACCGGTCAAATTCATGTGCTCGGGCGTGAGCATCCAGCTGGGGTCGTTGCTGAGCACCTGGCCGTAGTCGCGGTAGCTGCTCCAGTTTTTGGCCTGTACGTAGTCGGCCCCTGCGAGGGCCTTGCGCTGGTCGTATTCGATGGTCGCGCCCTTCGTGAATTTGGGGTCCAGCTCGTAGCCCCGCGGGTGGGTAATGACAAAATCAACCCAGTCGATTTCCGCAAACCAGTCGCAGAACGAGTTGGGCACGCACTGCGGCAGGGCGCGCACGTGCGGCGCCCAGGTCAGCACCACTTTCACGCGCTCCTTCTGCTTGGTTTCGGCCACCGTAATGAGGTCGGCAAACGACTGCAAGGGGTGCAGCGTAGCGCTTTCCAGGCTGATAACCGGCACCGTGGCGTACTGCATAATCTTGCGCAGCACCTCCTCGTTGTAGTCGGCCTCCTTGTCCTTGAGGGTGGGAAAGGTGCGCACGCCCAGCACGTCGCAATACTCACTCATCACCGCGATGGCGTCCTTAATGTGCTCCTGCGTGCTGCCGTTCATCACCGCGCCGTCGGCCATTTCCAGCGTCCACGAGTCGGCCCCGGCGTTTAGCACCCAGGCTTGCGCGCCCAGGTTGTAAGCGGCTTTCAGGCTGCTGAGGCGGGTGCGCAGGCTGGGGTTGAAAAATATCAGCCCCACGGTTTTGTTCTTGCCCACATGCTGGTAGCCGAAGGGGTTAGCTTTTATTTCTAAAGCCTTCTGCAACAAGGCCTTGTAATCGCCAGCATCGGCGAAGGAGGTGAAGTTTTTCATTATTTAGGCTTCTTTGCCTGCGATTTATATTTAATGATAAATTCCTGTGCGTCTATAAGAATCTCGGGATACTCAACGTATTGCCCAATTCGATTCAGCAGGTGAGCTTTTTCGTTTTGTTCAGATATGTGTTGGTATGGGAATCCATTTTCGACCAAGAATTTCACAGTTTCCCATCTAGAAGTTTCGCTTTTTTTGGGTGGCCGAAACCTATGCGGTAATTGAATCATCGGAACTCCGCATGCATTGCAAACTACTTCACGAATGTCTTCATAAGAAACATTGAAGGCTGTGCGGCAACCGAGGCAGACGTTTTTATGACCCATATTGATGAAGAATTAAGCCAACTTCTCGCCGTAACTCATTACACCAATTTTAGCGAATGACATCGCTTTGGTAAATGACTGGTTGCAGAGCAATACATCAGTCGTTTTCATCCAAAAGCCCACGCTTTTCAGCGCGTCATCTAATAAGGCCAAGTGCGAGTTATGACGTCCAAGGACAACATAATATTTGTGGCTCATCAAATAGGGAATGAGCATACTCAGCTACCATATTCGCTTTGTACTCGTCCGCCTTTTCATGGTTTAAGCCAACATAAGTTAAGTCCGACCATGTGAGGCCCTTCAATTTATGTTGGCTTGAAATATAGATGTTTCTTGAATGCATACTGCAACGATACGCGAAGCAGGAGCTTCGTGCTACATCGCCTTGTACTCGTTCCAGCTCTTAATCTTCAAGTCCTTCATTTCCAGGGTGCAAAACGCCTGGATGAACGCCTTTGCCAGCCGCGCATTCGTCAGCAGCGGCACGCCAAAATCCACGGCGGTGCGGCGGATTTTATAGTCGTTATCCAACTCGCCTTTAGACAGGTTTTTGGGGATATTAATGACTAGGTCGATTTTCTTTTCCTTCAAATACGTCAGCACGTTGGGCTCCACGTGGTCGTCGGGCCAGAAGAGGAGGCTGCTGGGTACGTTGTTTTCGGCGAAGAAGCGGTGCGTGCCCTGGGTGGCGTAAATCTGGTAACCCTTCTTCACCAGTAGCTCCGTGGCCGAGAGCAGGGCCACTTTCGACTTGATGGGGCCGCCGGAAATCAGCACGGTTTTCTGCGGGATTTTGTAGCCCACGCTCAGCATTGATTTCAGCAGGGCTTCCTCGGCGGTGTCGCCCAGGCAGCCTACTTCGCCGGTGCTCACCATGTCGACGCGCAGCACCGGGTCGGCGCCGGGCAGGCGGGTGAACGAGAACTGCGGGGCCTTCACGCCCACGAAGGGCAGGTCATAAATCCGCTCGCTTTCGTCGCGCTCCACGGGGCGGCCCAGCAGGATTTGGGTGGCCTTTTTGATGAGGTTATTCCCCGAGATTTTCGACACGAACGGGTAGCTGCGCGAGGCGCGCAAGTTGCACTCAATCACGCGGATAATACCGTTCTTCTCCAGAAACTGGATGTTGAACGGGCCGCTGATTTCGTAGCGCCGGGCAATCTTCTCGGCAATGATTTTGAGCTTGCGGATAGTGCCCACGTACACCTGCTGCGGCGGGTAGTACATGGTGGCATCGCCGGAATGCACGCCGGCAAACTCCACGTGCTCCGAAATGGCGTAGCTCACAATTTCGCCGTGGTCGGCCACCGCGTCCAGCTCAATTTCCTTGGCTTCCTGGATAAATTCGGATACCACCACCGGGTATTCGGCGCTCACCTCTTTGGCGGCTTTCAGGAATTCTTCCAGCTCGAAGTTGTTGGAAACCACGTTCATCGCCGCGCCCGACAACACGTAGCTCGGCCGGATGAGCACCGGGAACCCGACTTCCTGCACAAAATCCTGCATGGCCCCGAGCGAGGTCAGCTCCTTCCAGCGCGGCTGGGCAATGCCCAGCTCATCCATGATGCTGCTGAACTTGTGGCGGTTCTCGGCCTCGTCGATGCGGGCGGCCGAGGTGCCCAAAATAGGGGCCTTAGCTTCATCGAGGCGCATGGCGAGGTTGTTGGGAATCTGGCCGCCGGTGCTCAGAATCACGCCGCCGGGCTGCTCAAAATCCAGGATATCCATCACCCGCTCGAAGCTCAGCTCCTCGAAATACAGCCGGTCGCTGACGTCGTAGTCGGTCGAAACGGTTTCGGGGTTGTAGTTGATAATGATGGTTTTATAGCCCTCGGCCGCTGCCGTTTGCACGGCCTGCACGCCGCACCAGTCAAACTCGACCGATGAGCCGATGCGGTACACGCCCGAGCCCAGCACCACCACCGACTGCGCGGTTTCGCGGTCCAGGTCGTTTTCAGTGCCGTGGTAAGTGGTGTAGAGGTAGTTGGTTTTGGCTGGAAATTCGGCCGCCAGCGTGTCAATCTGCTTCACCACGGGCAGCACGCCCAGGGCCTTGCGGCGGGCGCGCACCAGCAGCTCGTCGGCCTTCACGTCGCCCTCGCCCAGCAGCTTCACGGCAATCTGCTGGTCCGAGAAACCAGCTTTTTTTACGTCGCGCAGGAGTTTGGTTTCCAGGCCTGCCAAGCCTGCGCTACGGCCGGCGGCGAGCTGGTTGCCCAGCTCAAAAATGCCGTAGAGGCGCTGCAAAAACCAGTGGTCAATCTTGGTCAATTGGTGCACCTGCTCCAGCGTGTAGCCGGCCTCAAAGGCGCTGTTGATGGCGAAGATGCGCTCCTCGTTCGGCTCGCTCAGGAGCTGGTCGATGGCGGCGTTATCCAGCTCATCCTCAGGCCGGTTGGCCACGAAGCCGCGCCGGCCAGTGTCCAGCATCCGCAGGCCTTTCTGGATGGCTTCCTCGAACGATTTGCCGATGGCCATGACCTCGCCCACGCTCTTCATCGCGCTGCCAATCTGGCGGTTAACGCCCGCAAACTTGCCCAAATCCCAGCGCGGCAGCTTAACCACCACGTAGTCGAGCGCCGGCTCAAAAAAGGCCGTTGTCGTCTGGGTTACGCTGTTTTTCAGCTCGGCCAGCGAGTAGCCCAGGCTCAGCTTGGCGGCCACGAAGGCCAGCGGGTAGCCCGTGGCCTTGGAGGCCAGCGCCGACGAGCGCGACAGGCGGGCGTTCACCTCAATCACGCGGTAATCTTCCGAAGCGGGGTCCAGCGCGTACTGAATGTTGCACTCGCCCACGATGCCCAAATGCCGGATGGTCTGGATGCCGATGCTGCGCAGCTTGTGGTACTCGCGGTTGCTGAGCGTCTGCGACGGGGCCACCACGATGCTCTCGCCGGTGTGGATACCGATGGGGTCGAAGTTCTCCATATTGCAGACCGTGATGCAGTTATCAAACTGGTCGCGCACCACTTCATACTCCACTTCCTTCCAGCCCTTCAACGATTCCTCCACCAGAATCTGGTCGGAAGTAGTGAAGGATTTTTGGGCCAACTCCCGCAACTCGTCCATGTTATTGGCGAAGCCGCTGCCCAGGCCGCCCAGCGCAAACGCCGCCCGCACAATAATCGGGAAGCCGATTTTCTCGCCGGCGGCCAGCGCATCGTCCATCGTCGTCACCGCCACGCTGCGGGCCGAGAGCACGCCAATCTGCTCCAGCTTCACCTTGAAAATCTCCCGGTCCTCGGTGTCGATGATGCTCTGCACGGGGGTGCCCAGTACCTGTACCTTGTATTTTTCAAACACGCCGGCGCGGTACAGGGCCACGGCGCAGTTGAGGGCCGTTTGGCCACCAAAAGCCACCAGAATGCCATCGGGCTGCTCCTTTTTGATGACCTCCTCCACGAAGTAGGGCGTCACGGGCAGGAAGTACACGTCGTCGGCCATGTTGTCCGACGTCTGCACGGTGGCAATATTGGGGTTGATGAGGATGGTGCGGATGCCTTCCTCCTTCAGCGCCTTGAGGGCCTGCGAGCCGGAATAATCGAACTCCCCGGCTTCGCCAATTTTCAGCGCGCCGGAACCGAGGATGAGTACTTTATTGGGTTTGTTCATTCTAAGTGTTGGGTAACAGACCGAAAGGTCGTGTCAAATTTGAACGTCATGCTGAGCGGAGCGCAGCGAAGTCGAAGCATCTCTACCGCTTCGTTGGATTTATTAAATTCAGCCTTCCCACGTTTCTAAATCAATGGCCTGCCAAGTCGGATTAAAACCATTAATTAATGCATCTTTCTTCCGGCGCGTCCAGCCTTTCAATTGCTTTTCCCGCACTATGGCCTGCGTCGCATTGGGAGCTATTTCAAAATAAACGAGTAAGTCAGCCTGATACCGTCCAGTGAATTTACTAGCGTTGCCTCGGTTGCTGCTGTGCTCGTAAAGCCGCCGCGTGAGGTCGTTGGTAACGCCGATGTAGAGGACGGTTTGGGTTTGATTGGTCAGTATGTAGACGTACATGCTGGTGATTTTAGAACGTCATGCTGAGCGAAGTCGAAGCATCTCTGCCGCTTCCCTGGGATAGTTGAGCTTTATGCGTTGATATTCAGCATTTCGGTGGCTAGCTGCCTAATTTGGTGTATGTCTAGCTCAAATTCTTCACCATCTTCCATTAGCATGATTTTCACCATATTATCCTCTAAGCCAGCTTCAAGATGACCTTGATATTTGAAATGTTTAGTTGAAGCCCAACGCGCAAGTCTTACAACGGAAAAAGTAGGTTCAGCTTCTGCTAAATCACGCTCTAACTCAGCTAATAATTCAGCTGCAAAACGTCGCTTTGTATAGGTCATTACTACCTCTATTGTGGTTTGATAATGCTTCCTTAATTGCTGAATTTATAATCACAACGAAGCGGTAGAGATGCTTCGACTTCGCTGCGCTGCGCTCAGCATGACGTTCTTATTTCGTTGTTCTGATTCCCTCTTTATACTCCACCACCGCTTTCAAAAAGTCATCAAACAGAAACTCCGTATCCTGGGGGCCGCCAGCCGCTTCGGGGTGAAACTGGGTGGAGAAGAACGGCTTGGTTTTGTGCTTGATGCCTTCGCAGGTGCCGTCGTTCAGGTTCTCGAACAGCATGTCCCACTCGGCGGGGAGGGTGGCGGTATCGACTGCGAAGCCGTGGTTTTGGCTGGTGATATAGCAGTGCTGGGTGCCGGTGAGCTTCACGGGCTGGTTGTGGCTGCGGTGGCCGTATTTCAGCTTGAAGGTGTCGCCGCCCGCCGCCAGGCCCATGAGCTGGCTGCCCAGGCAGATGCCGAAAATGGGCTTGTCCTGCGCCAGGGCCTTTTGCAGGTGCTGGATGGTGGCTTCGCACATTTTGGGGTCGCCGGGGCCGTTGCTCAGGAACAGGCCGTCGTAGTCGAGGGTCGTGAAATCGTAGTCCCAGGGCACCCGAATTAGCTCCACGTCGCGCTCCAGGAAGCAGCGGATGATGTTGGTTTTGGTGCCGCAGTCCACGAGCACGATTTTGTGCTGGCCGCTGCCGTAGCGCTGCACGCCGGCCGGGCTCACCTGCGCCACCAGGTTGTCGAGGTTGGGGTCGTGCAGGGGCACGTCGGTTTCGGCCACTATTTTGCCCAGCATAGCGCCCTTCTCGCGCAGCTTTTTGGTGAGCATGCGGGTATCGACGCCAAAAATGCCGGGGATGTTGTACTCCTTGAGCCAGTCGCCTAGGCTCTTGGCGGCGTTCCAGTGGCTGTGCTCCTCCGAGTAGTAGGTCACCACGAGCCCGGCAATGTGGATTTTATCCGACTCAAAAATGGTGGAAATCGACTCGTACAATTCCTCGCCGGGTACGCCGTAGTTGCCCACCATCGGGGTGGTGAGCACCAGAATCTGGCCGGCGAAGGACGGGTCGGTGAGGTTTTCGGGGTAGCCGGTCATGGCCGTGCTAAACACCACTTCGCCCGCGGCGGAAGTGAACGCGCCGAAGGATTCGCCTTGGATTTCGGTGCCGTCTTCGAGAACTAGTTTTACTTGTGGCATATCGTGCTAATGGCAGCCCCACCCCCTAGCCCCCTCCCCTGCGGGGGAGGGGGAACTAGCTTCTAGCGCTAGTTTTAATTCTTAAATTAGAATTTACTAGGAGTGAAGTGCTTATAATTAGTAAACTAGGATTTAAAACTAGAAACTAGTCTCCCCTCCCCCGCAGGGGAGGGGGCTAGGGGGTGGGGCTGCACCAGCGCATATAGCGCCTGCAAAAACCGGTCAACCTCCGCCTTAGTGATATTCAACGGTGGCAGCAGCCGCAGCACCGTGGGGTCGGAGGCGTTACCCACGAACACGTGGAATTCCGACAATAGCTTATCGCGGATTTCCTTAATGGGGAAGTTGTATTTAATACCCACCATCAGGCCGCGACCGCGAATTTCTTCGGCACCGGCGTGGGCCAGCAGCTCGGTACGGAGGTAGTCGCCCATTTCGGTAGCGTGGGCCAGCAGGTCCTCCTCCTCAATGACTTCCAGCACGGCCAGGGCGGCCGCGCAGGCCAGGTGGTTGCCGCCAAACGTGGTGCCCAGCAGGCCGAACGAAGCCTTGTACTGGGGCGCAATGAGGATGCCGCCGATGGGAAAGCCATTGCCCATGCCCTTGGCCACGGAAATAATATCGGGCCGGATGCCCGCGTGCTGGTGCGCGAAAAACTTGCCGCTGCGGCCGTAGCCGCACTGCACCTCGTCGGCAATTAGCAAGGCTCCGTGCGCGCCGCAGACCAGCGAAAGACCAATCAGAAACTCGTCGGGGGGACTAATAATGCCGCCCACGCCCTGAATCGGCTCCACCATGACCGCGCACACGTCGCCGCCGCGCAGCACTTCTATCACCGCTTGCAGGTCGTATTCCAGAATGGAAATCACGTGGCCCGCGTTGAAGGGAGCCACGATTTTAGGGTTGTCGGTCGCCGCTACTGCGCCCGATGTGCGGCCGTGGAACCCACCCTTAAAGGCGATAACCCGGTTTTTGCCGGTGTGGAAAGAAGCCAGTTTCAGCGCGTTCTCGTTGGCCTCGGCGCCCGAGTTGCACAAGAACAGCGTGTAGTCGTCGTAGCCCGATACCTGGCCCAGCTTCGTGGCTAGCTCGCGCTGAATCGGAATCTGCACCGAGTTGGAGTAGAAGCCGATGTTTTGCAGCTGCTCGGTGAGGCGCTGCACGTAGTGCGGGTGGCTGTGGCCGATGGAAATCACGGCGTGGCCGCCGTAAAAATCCAGGTATTCCTGGCCCTTGTCGTCCCACAGAGTCGCACCCAGCGCCCGCACCGGCGTGATGTCAACCAGCGGATAAACGTTGAAGAGGTTCATTATTTCTAGTAGGTTATCTTTTTAAAAGAACGTCATGCTGAGCTTGCCGAAGTATCTTGGTAGGTTCGTTGACTAAAGAGGCTGAGCTGAACCCCTGGCCCCATTACCTCCGATATCATTTACTTGTAAATTATTAACAGGAACAAGACTTAAAATCAAAGCTTCTTCAGCAACTATGGCAGCTTCCATCCCAACTGATGAGCTAAAAACTGCTTTGATATCGCTTCCCTGCTTTTCAAGCCAAAGCTCAAAAAGCACGTTTTGAAAGCTGAAGTAGTTAAAATTCAGCTTTTTAATCCCAGTTAATTGTATCTCAATCTGACACCTTTTTGTTAGTTTGAAATAACCTTTTTCAGTGACCTTATTAGTCATCTCAAAAGCGTTAATTGTGAATGTCACAGCAGAGCGTAGAGTAGGAAGTGCTTCGAAAGTAACTTTCATTACCTCAGCATCATGAAAATCTGGCCAGTAGCCAAAATGCTGAAATATTACTTCCGAATTAACTGTAGACTCCCCCTTTAAGTGAGCCAGTCAAAAGTAGAGGTCAAGCAGCTTGACGAAACTCAATGGGAGTTAAGAAGTTAAGGGCCTCATGGGGCCGCAGGTGGTTATAATCATACTGCCAGCTCTGGCACTGTTCCCGCACCTGCCGCAGGCTGGTGAAGAGGTGGGCGTTAAGCAGCTCGCGGCGAAACGAGCCGTTAAAGCGTTCAATATAGGCGTTTTGGGTTGGACTAGCAGGCTGAATCCAGTGCAGCTCGATGTGCTGGTCCTGGCACCAGGTCTGCAAGACCTGGCTGATGAGTTCGGCCCCATTGTCTACTCGAATCCGGGCGGGTGGGCCGTGGCGACCAACCAGTGTCGTGAGCAGGGCCACTACACGCACAGCGGGCAGCGAGAAATCAACCTCGATCCCGAGCACTTCCCGGTTCCAGTCCTCCACTACGTTGAGCGTGCGGAAGCGGCGGCCATCCGTTAAGGCATCGCTCATAAAGTCGAGCGACCAGCAGACATTAGGCTGTGGAGGGACTTCCAAGGGCCGCTTAACCCGCTCGGGCAGGCGTTTCTTTTTGCGCCGCTTTCCTAGTTGTAAGCTCATTGCCTGATAGATACGCCATAAGCGCTTGTGATTAACCAGTATACCCTGCTTGCGCAGGCGGTAGTAGTACTTCCAAAAGCCCCATCCGCTGTGGCGCGTGACCAGAGCCTGCAAGCGGCCCATCAGGTCAGTATCGACGGGCTGGATGCCCCCACGGCCCCCACCGGGTGGCGAGGCGTAGCTGTTGCGGGCCAGGCCCACCAGCGTACACGCCTGGCGCTGGCTCAGCCCCCGCCCGCAGGCGTAGTGGGCTACGGCGCGCCGGGCCGTGGGGGTGGTTACTTTTTTCGCAACACCTCCTTAATGACCTGATTCTCCAGGCTCAGCTCCGCGTAGAGTTGTTTGAGGCGGCGGTTTTCGTCCTCCAGATGCTTGAGACGCTGTAACTCGCTGGTGCTCATGCCACCGAACTTGTTTTTCCACCCGTAAAACGTGGCCTCGCTAATACTATGTTCACGGCAAATCTGGGCGACGGTCTGCCCCTGGTCCTGTTGGCGCAGGATGCCCAGAATCTGGGCTTCGCTGAATCGACTCTTTTTCATGAGTAGCTAAAAATAGAGAAAGTGAAAAGTTACTACTTCTCTCTACTTTTGGCTGGCGCACTTTGAGGGGGAGCCTACACTCATTGCTGAATAGTCATCCATATTTAACACAGTCTAATTAAACGAACCTGCCAAGATGCTTCGACAAGCTCAGCATGACGTTCTTTTTGCTGACGTTCTACTAGCTTAAAAATACGAAGCCTTTATTCCTAATCCCATCGTTTCCTCAAGCCCAAACATCAAGTTCATATTCTGCACTGCCTGGCCCGAAGCGCCCTTCAGTAGGTTGTCGAGGGTGGAGGTAATGAGCACCTGGTCGTCGTGCTTGGCTACGTGCAGCAGGCATTTGTTGGTGTTTACCACTTGCTTGAGGTGAATTTCCTTCTCCGAAACAAGCGTGAATGGCGCGTCGCGGTAGTAATCGGAGTATAAATTTTGTACTTCCAGTACTGAAAGTTCACAGGTAGTATAAACGGAGGCGAAGATGCCCCGCGTGAAATTGCCGCGGTAGGGGATGAAGCGGATTGGCTGCCCGAAGTCCGGTTGCAAGCCCACCAGCGTTTCGCCGATTTCGCCTAAGTGCTGGTGTGTGAAGGTTTTATAGGTCGAAATGTTGCCGGTGCGCCAGGTGTAGCCGGTTGTTTCGGCCAGCCCGCGTCCCGCGCCCGTGCTGCCCGTGATGGCTGATACGTGCACCGCCTCGCGCAGTAGCCCAGCCTCCGCCAACGGCAGCAGCGCCAACTGAATGGCCGAGGCAAAGCAGCCGGGGTTGGCCACGCTGTCGGCGGCGCGGATGGCGGCGCGATTCAGCTCGGGCAGGCCGTAGACAAATTCCCTGCCCCCCGCCTGCCGGTCGGCCGCCAGGCGGAAGTCGTTGCTCAGGTCGATGATTTTGGTGCGGGCGGGCAGGTCCGTTTTTAGCAGCCACTCGCGGGAATTGCCGTGGCCGAGGCACAGAAACACCACGTCCTCATCGCCACGCAGCGCGCTGGCAAAGGTCAGGTCGGTATCGCCCAGCAGGTCGTCGTGCACGGAATGCACCGGCAGCCCCGCCTGCGTGGTGCTGACTACCGCGCCGATGGTAGCCTGCGGGTGGTGCAGTAGTAGGCGTAGCAGCTCGCCGGCCGTGTAGCCCGCGCCGCCCACGATGCCGACGGTGATGATGGATTTGGTCATGTAGTGCAGCCCCACCCCCCGGCCCCCTCCCCTGCGGGGGAGGGGGAGCCACGGCGGCGCAAGCGGTTACTTATATAAATGCAGCTAAAAAATCGTTTGGCTCCCCCTCTCCCGCAGAGGAGGGGGCCGGGGGGTGGGGCTGCACGGCTGGCGGCTACCCCAGTGAAGCGTGAATCTTCAACTGATTGCCAAAAATCTTGATGAAGCCCCGCGCATCGCGTGAATCCCAAGCATTATTCTCCTCGCCATACGTAGCCACCTTCGACTGCATCATGTCGTACTTCGAATCAATGCCCAGCAGCTCAAAGTGATAGGGCCGCAGCTCGACGAATACCGTGCCCGTCACGCGCTCCTGCGATGAGAGCAGGAAGGCTTCGAAATCGCGCATGGCCGGGTCGAGGTACTGCGCCTCGTGCAGCAGCGTGCCGTACCAGGTGGCCACCGGCTCCTTGTGCAGCTGCTGCCAGCGCGACAGCGTGTGCTTTTCCAGCAAATGGTGCGCCTTGATGAGCAGCAGCGCCGCCGGGGCCTCAAAACCCACGCGGCCCTTGATGCCCAGAATGGTATCGCCCACGTGCGTATCGCGGCCGATGGCGTAGGCCCCGGCGATGTCGTTGATTTGCTGAATGAGCGACACAGCGTCCATGCGCTGGCCGTTCAAGGCCACTGGCTCGCCCTTCTCGAAGGTGATTTCCAGCTGGCTGGGCTCCGTTTTGGAAAGCTGGGTGGGGTAGGCGCTCTCGGGCAGCGCCTGGCGCGAAGTCAGCGTTTCGACGCCGCCCACGCTGGTGCCCCAAATGCCCCGGTTAATGGAATATTTGGCCTTCTCCCAGCTCATTTCGAAGCCCTGGTCCTGCAAGTACTGAATCTCGGCCTGGCGCGACAGCTTCTGGTCGCGGATGGGCGTAATAATCTCAGTATCAGGCGAAATAACGGCGAAGGCCACGTCGAAGCGCACCTGGTCGTTGCCGGCCCCAGTGCTGCCGTGCACGATGTATTCGGCATTCTCGCGCTTGGCGTACTCGGCAATGGCGAGCGCCTGAAACATGCGCTCGGCGCTCACGCTCAGCGGGTAAGTGTCGTTTTTGAGCACGTTGCCAAACAGCAGGTAACGCAGGCAATCGTGGTAAAAGCGCTCGGTAATGTCAATTACCTCGTGCTTCACCGAGCCCAGCTCGTAGGCCCGCTTCTCGATGGCGGCCAGTTCTTCGGCCGAAAAACCGCCCGAGTTCACAATAACGGTGTGAATCTCCAGGTCATGCTCCCGCGAGAGATTAACGACGCAGTACGAGGTATCCAGCCCGCCGCTGTACGCTACAATTGCCTTTTTCTTCATGAGTCGGTCTGTAAAACGGATTGGTACCCCGTTAATCATTGGTTAATCAATCAGTGAAACGGAGTGGTACTCCGTTAATCGTTGGTAGTCAGCAGAGCAAATAACCCTGACGCCAAACGGAGTGTCCCTCCGTTTTATAATTCTTCGGGTGGCGGTGGGGCTGTTATGTCGTCGTACACCATGCCCGTGCAGAGGCATATTTTGCGCTCATTCTCGGTCAGGATGCCAAAGTTTTTGCAGCTCTTGCAGCCCTTCCAAAAGTCTTCGCTAGTAGTTAGCTCCGAAAACGTTACCGGCTTGTAACCCAGGTCGCTATTAATTTTCATCACCGCCAGGCTGGTGGTGATACCGAAAATCTTGGCATCCGGATATTTAGTGCGGGAGAGCCGGAATATTTCGCGCTTAATAGCGCGGCCCAGGCCGTGCTTCCGCAGTTCCGTATTCACTACGAGGCCCGAATTGGCCACAAACTTGCCGCTCTCGAAAGTCTCGATGTAGCAGAAGCCGGCCAGCTTGTCGTCCACGAACGCAATTACGGCGTTGCCTTGCAGCATTTTAGCCTTCACGTATTCCGGCTCGCGCTTGGCAATGCCGGTGCCCCGCTGCTTAGCCGATTCGATGTACCATTGACACAGCAAGTCCGCGTACTGCGCGTCTGCTGCTGTCGCAACCCGTATTGTCATTAGTAAGGAAGAAAGACTTAGGAAAGAGACGCAGTTGACCGGCCCTCGCACCACGCGAGTTAGCGGCAGAAAACCCGAAATCTATCGGTAAGTGGCTGAGCGCGTTAGCGGTGGCTCAGCGTGGCTAGCTCGCAGCCAGCACCCGGCAGTTGAAGCCGGCTAGGGTCGTCGTAGTAAGGCACTA
Source organism: Hymenobacter sp. H14-R3 (assembly GCF_030063445.1). Classification (GTDB taxonomy): domain Bacteria; phylum Bacteroidota; class Bacteroidia; order Cytophagales; family Hymenobacteraceae; genus Hymenobacter. Next base: position 73,517 of record NZ_JASITD010000017.1, read on the forward strand.
ACCAGTGGGCGCACGCTTTCGCCACCCAAAAGGGCCGGGGCAGAAAGCTGAAAAGTGGCGCGAACCAAGTGAGTCATTGCAGTAAAACAGCCAGGGGCCAGCCAATGGACTAGCAAACCAAGGACCCTAATTGAGCCACAAAGGTAAAAGTTCCTACTTTTGCCCGCAATAGAAAAAACGTTTTTTTTCGCCGGGAGGGCAGGGCTTGGTAACGAACAGATTATGAATAAGCCGGACGTAACTATTTATAAAATTGGGGGCAGCATTATTGACGACGTTGCTGAGCTAACCAAGTTCCTGGCTTTACTGGCCCAGGCCGACGGCCCCAAAATTCTGGTGCACGGCGGCGGCAAAGGTGCCAGCACCCTGATGCGCGAGCTCGGCATGCAGCCGCAACTTGTGAATGGCCGCCGCATCACCGACGCCGCCACGCTCGACATCGTGACGATGTTTTACGCCGGTAAAACCAACAAGCAGGTAGTGGCCGAGCTGCAAAAGCTGGGCGTGAACGCGCTCGGCCTGAGCGGGGCCGATGGCAATGTAATTAAGGGCCACAAGCGCCCGGTAAAGGATATTGACTACGGCTTCGTGGGCGACCTCACGCCGGTCAGCGTCAATAACACCTTGCTAGAAAGCTTGTTAGAAGCTGGTATTACGCCCGTGCTGTGCCCCATTATTCACGATGGGCAGGGCCAATTATTAAATACCAACGCCGATACCATTGCCTCGGCCGTGGCCGTAGCGCTGGCCGTTGAGTACACGGTAACGCTGCATTATTGCTTCGAGAAAAACGGCGTGCTGCACGACGTAGCCGATGATAATTCGGTAATTCCCGAAATTAATTCAGACACCTACGCCGAATTAAAGCAGTATGGAATTATTGCCGAGGGTATGCTGCCGAAGCTCGAAAATGCTTTCGCAGCACTCAACCAGGGCGTGGCGCAGGTGATTATCGGCCACGCGCTGCATATTAGTGCTGATTTGCGCACGGTGCTATGTCTGAAGTAATTGCGCAGCTAAGCAACGATGCGATTGAATTGCTAAAGCAATTAATTCAAACGCCTTCGTTTTCGCGGGAAGAAGCCAGTACGGCCGATATCATGGTGAGTTTTCTGGCGCAGCACAGTATTCCGGCCCAGCGGCGGGGTAATAATGTGTGGGCCACGAGCCACCACTTCGACGCGCAAAAACCTACCATTCTACTAAACTCGCACCACGACACTGTGAAGCCGGGTGTGGCCTGGTCGTACCCGCCCTTCGGCGCGGTGCTGGAAGGCGATAAATTAACGGGCCTGGGCAGCAATGACGCGGGCGCTTCGGCGGTGAGTTTGCTGGCGGTATTCCGGTATTTCTACGGCCAGGATACGGCGTTCAATTTAATCTGCGCCATCACGGCCGAGGAGGAAATATCGGGCGCTAACGGTATCCGGAGCGTGCTGCCGGAATTTGGGAAAATCGACTTTGGAATTGTGGGCGAGCCCACTGGCATGAACCTCGCCATCGCCGAAAAAGGCCTGATTGTGCTGGATGCCACCGCCCACGGAAAAACTGGCCACGCGGCCCGCGAAGAGGGTGAAAATGCCCTCTACAAAGCACTGGATGATATTCAATGGCTGCGTAGCTTCCAGTTTCCGCAGGTGTCGCCGCTGCTGGGGCCGGTGAAAATGACGGTAACCCAAATGAGCGCGGGCACGCAGCACAACGTGGTGCCCGACCGCTGCCAGTTTGTGATTGACGTGCGGACGAATGAGTTATATCAAAACCAAGCAATCGTCGATTTTCTACGCGAGAAATTAACTTCGGAAATTATGCCGCGCTCCACGCATTTAAATTCCTCGCGGATTAGCGAAAATCACCCGTTGATTAAGAAGGGCGTGGCGATGGGTAAGACGACGTATGGCTCGCCCACGCTGTCGGACCAGTCGATGATGCCGTTTGATACGCTGAAAATGGGCCCCGGCGACAGCGCCCGCTCGCACGCGCCGGACGAGTATATTTTGCTAAGCGAAATCCGCGACGGAATTGCGGATTATATTAAGCTGCTGACTGATTTTGAAGCGCAAGGTTTCGCGAGGTTAAAAGAGGTTTCGCAAGGTTTGGATAACCAGCCGGGTAGCTAGCCAACTGGCATAAATAGCCCACAATTTATTTTTTAAAAACCTCGCGAAACCTCTTTTAACCTCGCGAAACCTTGCGCTATGAAAATCTGGGAAAAAGGCTTCTCCGTCAACGATAAAATTGAGCAGTTCACGGTGGGGCAGGACCGCGAATTAGACCTGTATCTGGCGCAGTTTGACATGCAAGCCTCCAAGGCGCAGGCCAAAATGCTGGCCAGTACTGGTCTGATTTCCAAAGAGGAAGAAGGTCAATTAATTACCGGTTTGGATGAGCTGCTGGCCCAGGTCGAAAACGGCACATTCGTTATCGAGCCAGAGTTTGAGGACGTGCACTCTAAAATTGAATATTACCTCACTGCTAAATTCGGCGACGCGGGCAAGAAAATCCACACGGCGCGCTCGCGCAACGACCAGGTACTGACGGCGATTCAATTATTTATCAAGGATTACACTGAGAAAATCGGCGCGAAAATCCTGGAATTAGCTGATTTATTAATTCGGCAGGGCGAGAAATATAAAGACCATTTACTGCCCGGCTACACGCATTTTCAGGCGGCTATGCCGAGCAGCTTTGGGCTGTGGTTTGGGGCGTATGCCGAGCATTTAGTGCTGGATATGAGCCTGTTGGAGGCCGCGCACACCGTGGCCGACCACAACCCACTGGGCTCGGGCGCGGGCTTCGGCAGCAGCTTCGGCATCGACCGCGAGCAGACGACGCGGGAGATGGGTTTTGGCAACGTGGCCATCAGCGCGGTCGGTGCACAAATGTTGCGCGGCAAAACCGAGAAAACGCTGGCGTTTGCCATGGCGGGCGTGGCCGGTACGCTCAGTAAACTGGCCTATGACCTGGTGCTGTACAACAGCCAGGATTTGGGCTTTGTGAAGCTGCCGAAGGAGTTTACGACCGGCTCCAGCATTATGCCGCACAAGAAAAACCCCGACGTATTTGAGCTGGTGCGGGCGCACTGCAACCGGCTGCAAGCGCTACCGAACGATATTATTCTCACTGTTAATAATCTTCCCAGCGGCTACCACCGCGACTTCCAGATTTTGAAGGAGCTACTATTCCGGCCGATGACGCAGTTTGCCAATATCCTGGATATTCTGCTTTTCGCCGTGCCGGTGCTGGAAGTGGTACCGGACGTGATTGACCAGCCTAAATATGACGCCATTTTCTCGGTCGAAAATATCAACCAGCTCATTCAGAGCGGGGTGCCATTTCGCGACGCGTACAAGCAGGTGGGGCAGGCCGTGGACGCCGGTACCTATGTGCCGCACAAGGAATTTGCCACCACGCACCTGGGCAGCGTGCACCGGCCGGGCCTGGCCGAGCTGAGTGCCCGCGTGCAGCAGGTGCGGGCGCGGCGGCCCTGGGCCGGGACCGGCGCGGCCAACTGAGCGGTTTTGGGCAGCGAAATTTCGCTGCGTAGTTTAGTAGCGAAATTTCGCTACTACTACCAACCCTCTCATGAAAATCACCAAGCTCCTTGTCGCTAACCGCGGCGAAATAGCCATCCGCGTGTTTCGCGCGGCCACCGAACTAGGTATTTCCACGGTCGGCATCTACACCTACGAGGACCGCAATTCGCTGCATCGCTACAAGGCCGACGAGGCCTACCAGATTGGCGGCGACGACGAGCCGCTGCGCCCCTACCTTGATATTGAGGCGATTATCGCGGTAGCGAAGGAGAATGGGGTGGAGGCCATTCACCCCGGCTACGGGTTTTTGAGCGAGAATGCCAACCTGGCCCGGCGCTGCCGTGAGGAGGGCATCATCTTCGTGGGGCCGCGCCCCGAGGTGATGGAGGCGCTCGGCGACAAGGTGGCGGCCAAGGCCGTGGCCCTGAAGTGCGGCGTGCCGCTCATCGAGAGCAGCGAGGCCGATTTGGTAGATGTTGACGTGGCCCTGACCGAGGCGCACCGCATTGGCTACCCCCTGATGCTGAAGGCAGCTAGCGGCGGCGGCGGGCGCGGCATGCGCGTGATTCGCGACGATGAGCAGCTGCGGAAAGGTTTTTTTGAGGCCCGCAACGAGGCTCTGAACGCTTTCGGCGACGATACGGTGTTCCTGGAAAAGTTTGTGGAGCGGCCCAAGCACATTGAGGTGCAGCTGGTGGGCGACCAGCACGGCCACCTCACGCACCTCTACGAGCGTGACTGCTCGGTGCAGCGCCGCTTCCAGAAAGTGGTGGAGGTAGCGCCGGCCGTGGACCTTACCGATTCGCTGCGTAACCGACTGTATGCCTACGCGTTGCAGATTGGCAAGGCCGTGGGCTACGACAACGTGGGCACCGTGGAATTCCTGGTGAACCCCGAGCTGGACCGCATTTATTTTATCGAAGTCAACCCCCGCATTCAGGTCGAGCACACGGTGACCGAGATGATAACGGGCGTGGACATTGTAAAAACTCAGATTTACATTGCCTGCGGCTACGCGCTGGAGTCGCCCGAAATCGGGCTGGGGCCCGAGGTGGTGGTACCATGCATAGGTGTGGCCGTGCAGTGCCGCATCACCACGGAGGACGCTACCAACGACTTTAAGCCCGATTACGGTACCATTGTGGCCTACCGCTCGGCGGGCGGCTTCGGCATCCGGCTCGACCAAGGCTCTGTGTACCAAGGTGCTATCATTTCGCCGTTTTTTGATTCTCTCTTGGTGAAGGTGTCGGCGCACGCGCCCACGCTTGCCGGCGCGGCCCAGAAAATGCTGCGTACGCTGGATGAGTTCCGGGTGCGCGGGGTGAAGACGAACATGCAGTTTTTGCAGAATATCGTGCGCAGCCCTGAGTTTCAGGCTGGGCACGCCACGGTTGACTTCATCAAGGACCACCCCGAGCTGCTGGAGTTTCGCAAGCGCCTCGACCGGGCCACGCGCCTGCTGCACTACATTGGCGAGGTGGTGGTGAATGGCAACCCCGACGTGGCCGGCCGCGTGGACGAGCGCCGCCAACTGCGCCGCGTGCCCCTGCCCGCCGCCGACCTCACCCAGCCGCCTGCGCCCGGCACCCGCCAGAAATTGCAGGAGCTGGGACCCGAGAAATTTGGCGAGTGGCTGCGCGCCGAGCCGCTCATTCACTACACCGATACCACGCTGCGCGACGCCCACCAGAGCCTGCTGGCCACCCGCATGCGCACCATCGACATGCTGAAGGTGGCCGACCGCTACGCCCGCCAGCACCCCCAAACCTTCTCGCTGGAGGTGTGGGGCGGGGCCACGTTTGACGTGGCGCTGCGCTTTTTGCACGAAGACCCCTGGGCGCGCCTCACTCGGCTGCGCGAGGCGGTGCCCAACATCCTGCTCCAAATGCTGATTCGCGGGGCCAACGGCGTGGGCTACAAAGCGTATCCGGACAACCTGACCGAGCGCTTCGTGGCCGAGGCCGGCGCCAAGGGCGTGGACGTGTTCCGCATTTTCGACTCCCTGAACTGGATGAAGGGCATGGAGGCCTGCATCCAGTTTGTGCGCCAGCAAACCACTGGCCTGGCCGAGGGCAGCATCTGCTACACCGGCGACATCATGGACCCCAGCCGGCCCAAATACAACCTCAACTACTACCTTACGCTGGCCAAGCAGCTGGAAGATGCCGGCGCGCACATCCTCTGCATCAAGGACATGGCGGGCCTGCTGAAGCCCTACGCGGCGCAGGAGCTGATTACGGCGCTGCGCGAAACCGTGAAGCTGCCCATTCACCTGCACACCCACGATACAAGTGGCTTGCAACCAGCAACTTATTTGAAAGCCGTGGAGGCGGGTGTAAACGTGATTGACGTGGCGCTGGGTGGCCTCTCGGGCCTCACCTCGCAGCCCAACTTCAACTCGGCGGTGGAGATGTTCCGGCATACGCCGCGCCACCGCGAGTTCAACCAGCACAGCCTCAACGAGTTCAGTGACTACTGGGAGGCCCTGCGCGAGCAGTACTACCCGTTTGAATCGGGCTTGCTGGCCAGTACGGCCGAGGTGTTTGAGCACGAGATTCCGGGCGGGCAGTACTCCAACCTGCGGCCCCAGGCGGCGGCGCTGGGCCTGCTCGACAAATTTGAGGAGGTGAAGCAGCGCTTTCACGATGCCAACCAGCTGCTGGGCGACATTCCGAAGGTCACACCCTCGTCGAAGGTGGTGGGCGACCTGGCGTTGTTCATGGTTTCCAACAACTTAACCCCCGAGGAAGTGATTAGCAAGGGCGAGAGCCTGAGCTTCCCGGAGTCGGTGCGCGAGCTGCTGCGCGGCGACATTGGCCAGCCGCTGGGCGGGTGGCCCGCCGATATTCAGCAGGCCGTGCTGCGCGATGAAAAGCCCTTCACCGACCGGCCCAACGAGCACCTCACGCCCATCGACTTCGACAAGGAATGGGCCGGGTTTGAGAAAGAGCACCCCTACGCGCAGTTTACCGACCTGCTCTCTAGCTTGCTCTACCCCAAGGTGTTTGCCGATTACTGGAAGTTTCGGCAGGACTACGGCGACGTGAGCCGCATCCTGACGCCGGTGTTCTTTTTCGGCCTTAAGGAAGGCGAGGAAACCATCATCACCATTGCGCGCGGCAAAACCATTATCATCCGGCTGCAGTCCATCGGCCCGGTTAATGAGGATGGGATGCGCACCGTGTTTTTTGCCCTCAACGGCCAAACGCGCAACCTCGAAGTGCGCGACCGGCAGGTGGAGGTCAAAACCGTGCACAACGCCAAGGCCGACCGCGCCAACCCCAAGCAAATTGGCGCGCCCCTGCAAGGCATGCTCAGCAAGGTGCTGGTGGAGGCGGGCCAGCAGGTGGCCAAAAACACGCCGCTGTTCGTCATCGAGGCCATGAAAATGGAAACCACCATCACCGCGCCCGCCGACCTCACCGTGGGCAGCCTCGCGCTGGCCGAGGGCGCCCGCGTGCAGGCCGACGACCTGGTGCTGACGGTGGCGTAGTAACCCGACCTTTTCACGCTTGCGCAAAGCCTTAAGCCAATGATTTACAAGAGCTTATTTTTACCGCTGCTGCTCTCTTCGCTGGCTGCCGGTGCCCAGGGCGTGGTGAAGGAAACGATGCAGGTAACCCAGAACATGGCTACTGTGCTGGGCAACCGTACCGACATCGCTTTCTCGAACCGCGACGATACCCTGCTGGGCTCGCCCATGCTGTACGCAGGCTGGCGGCCGGGCGAGCTGCTGCTGGCCGGCAACCAGCACGCCACGGCGGCGCTGCTCAAGTACGACCTGTACCGGCAGGAGCTGCGAGTGCGCCGCCCGCAGGGCGATTCGGTGCTGCTGCCCATGAGCCAGGTGCGTGAGTTCCGGCTGCTGGAGCCGGCCCGGCGCTTCATTAATTTCCCCATCTCGCCGCCCGACGTGGCCAGCACCTGCGCCGAAGTGCTGGTGGAGGGAAAGAACGTGCAGCTGGTCAAGTATTTGCACAAGGAAATGACTAAGCCCTCCACCGGCAACGACTCGTACACGGCCCACACGCCCGGTGCGCTGGTGGAGGAAGCGCAGTACTTTTTGCGCTGGCCCAGTGATGGCCGCTTCTCGCCCCTGCGCCTGAAGCGCGCCAGCCTGGAGCGGGCGCTGGCCGCCTACGGCCCCGCCCTGGCGGCGCTGAAAGCGCGCAAGGGCGGCCTGGGCTCCGAGGCCGAAATGGCGCAGGCCGTGGCCGAGCTGGAGCCGTTGCTGGCCGCCCCCGGCAACTAGGGCGGCGGCGGGAAATGCCTCGTTACCTCGCTCGGCAACGGGTCAAGGATTGAGATAAAAAATTGATAATCAATAACTTGCAAATAATGCGCACTACGCTACTACTAAGCTGCCTGGCCGTGAGCTCTCATACAGCCGCGGCCCAAACCAAAAAGGAAGTATCGGCCGCCACGGTGGAGCGGGTGCTTAATGCGCTGGCCGCCGACGACATGGGGGGCCGCCCCACCGCCGGCCCTGGCAACCTGAAAGCCGCCGAGTTTCTGGCCGCCGAGTTTACCCGCATTGGCTTGCAGCCGCTGCCGGGGCTAACGAGCTTCATGCAGGAATTTCCAGCTTATGAGACGACTACTGCGGGCGTGCAGGTGACGCTGGGGGGGCAGGCGCTGCCAGCTGGTAATGCGCTGGCCATCACTACGCAGCCGCAAGTAACCTGGACGGAGAAAGACGCCGTGGAGGTACTGGTGCTGGGCCCCGCCGACAAGCTGCAACCGCACTTCCAGGAGATTTTTCAGCCCACCAAAAACCTGCTGGTGCTAGTAGACCCCGCCCAGGCCGACCTGTTTAAACGCCTGGCGGGTCGCCTGGCCGGCCCGCAGCTGCACAAGGAGGCGGCTACCAATCCGTATTCGTGCGTGGTGGCGCTGGTGGCGGCATCGGCGGCCCCGGCTACCTACCGCGTGGCGGCCACTACCGTTGCCAAAACCCTGCTGCTGCGCAACGTGGTGGGCTACCTGCCTGGCCGCAACGCGGCGCGCGCCAAAGAGGACGTTATTTTCTCGGGTCACTACGACCACCTGGGCATCATCAAACCCACGGCCGGCGACTCTATTGCCAACGGGGCCGACGACGATGCCAGCGGCACCACGGCCGTAGTAGCCCTGGCCGAGTATTTTAAGAAGCGCCACGACAACGCCCGGTCGCTGGTTTTTGTAGCTTTTACGGGCGAAGAAATCGGGGGCTTCGGGGCTACTTATTTCTCTAAGCAGCTCGATGCGAAAGACCTCACGGCCATGTTCAATATCGAGATGATTGGCAAGCCCGCCAAGTTTGGGCCCAAAACCGCCTTTATCACGGGCTACGAGCGGTCAGACTTCGGCAAGCTGCTGCAAGCCAACCTGAAGGGCACGGGCTTCAAGTTTGAGCCCGACCCGTACCCCGAGCAAAACCTGTTTTACCGCTCCGACAACGCCACGCTGGCCCGGCTGGGCGTGCCGGCCCACACCATCAGCACCGACCAGATTCCGACCGATAAGCTCTACCACAGCGTCGACGACGAAGTGAGCAGCCTGGACGTGGCTAACATGACGGCCGTAATTTCGGCCATTGCGCGCAGCGCCAGTGGCATTGTGGCGGGCCAGCAAACGCCGACGCGCATTGCCCCCGAAAAAGACTAGCCGCCTAGCGCAGGTACACGGCCTCCATGCGGGCCAGCGGCTGGCCAGTGCGCTCGGCATTCCCATACAGCAGCAGCGTGTCGCCGCTAATGCGGTAGGCGCGCGTGGCACTGAGCGCCTGGGAAAATTGCTGCTCAATGGTAAGGCTGGGGCAGGCCATGCGGGTACTGCGGAGGGGCGCAAATTTCAATTCGCCGTCGTTGGTGGCGGGCTCCATGCCGCCCCGGAAGGTGTTGCAGCCGCCCTGGCCTTCGGCTGTGCCCGCGGCCGTGATGCGCAAAAACGGCTCCTGGCCATTGGCCGGCACGGCCGCAACGGGCTGCCCGGCTACCTGGCGCAGCACCCAGCGGGTTTCGCGCAGTGGGGCATCGGCGGTAGTGATGGTGGACGTGGAGCTACCAAGCGGGCTGGAGTTGCCACGGTCGGTGCGCTGGCAGGCAGCGCCAAGTACTAAAAGGCAGGGCAGAAAAAAAGCTTGAAAGCGCATAGCAGAAAGTGGGTCAGAAGGCCAAAAAAAGGCCAACCCGCCAGTATACGTGGCGGGCTGGCTAGAGGTACATGCGGGCATCATGCGTGGGGGTGGCCGTGGGCTGCCTCTTTTGGGCTAACTCCAACAGTGAGTGTGGTTTTCGAATCTCCACGCAGAATTAAAAAAGATAAATTAAAAAGCTGACAATCAGGTTGCTAATTTATCGTGTTTAATTTATTTCAAAAGAGCATATTAGTCTGAAAGCTACGGTCAGTGGTGGTTGCCACCCAGGCGCAGGGCCATGCCTATGCCCACCGTATTGGCGCCCGCGTTCAGGCCGCCCAAGATGCGGCCCACCGTGGCATCGAAGCGTAGGCCCGTCCAGGGCCGGTAGTAGAGGCCGGCGGTGGCCCCGGTAGTCAGCTCGCTGCGGCCGCGGCCGTAGCCTTCCACAAAGTAGCCGGCCTTGTTGCCGATGGGCGCAGTGAGGGCCAGCGAGCCGATGTACTGCCCACCAATCTGGCCATTAAACAAATCTGTCATGGTGAGGCCCGACTGCACGAAGCCGAAGTTGCCCTCCAGGGCGGCGCGGCGGCCCAGCTGCTGGCTCAGCAGCAGGCGGCCGGCGGGGGCCCAGGTGGTGCGGCGCAGGCCGTTCTGGCCGGTATTGGGCAGGCTGGCCTCGGCCAGCAGCGAGGCCTGGAAGCGGCTGGCCCGGTCGGGCGTCAGCATCAGCTTGAGGCCTACCGTGAGCGGAGCCCAGCCTACCGAGTCGGTGCGCAGGGTGGGGGTTTCGCCGCCGGGCTGCCTCAGGGTGGGTGTGCCAAACACGTAGGGCTGCGTTACGCGCAGCTCCATGCTGTTCCAGAAGCCGATGCGCAGCGTGTTCACGTTGCTGCTCACGCCCACGCCCAAGCGGGGCGTAAAGCGCTGAATACCAGTTTCGAGCTGAAACTCGCCCGCCCGCAGCACGCCCGCTGTAATGGTCTGGCCAGGGCGGTCGGGCCGAATGTGCTGCACAAAAGGCGTGTCGCCGTTCGGGTTGCTTTCTTCCGGCGTGTTTTGGGCCAGGGCGGGGGTGAGGCAGCCTGCGAGCAGAATAGCCAGCACCAGCGGAGTGGTTTTGCGCATGGCCTACCCGACACGCAACCCGCAGGGATAGTTCACCGTAGCGCGTTACGTTTTGTGGTAGAGGGTGGTAGAATGGGTATTAATAGGCGTAAAAAAGGACGTCATGCGGAGCTTGCCCAAGCATCTCTACCGCATCGTTGGATGAAGCGGTAGAGATGCTTGGGCAAGCTCCGCATGACGTCCTTTTTGACATCAGCCAGCCTTTAATTTAGCCTGCTCAGCCAGCCCCTACTTAGCCGCCTGAATAGCTTGCACAGCCGCCGCTGCCGTAGCCTGGTTCTTGGCCGCATTAGGCTTGCCAGCCTGCGCAGCGCCACCTTTCTGGATGCCATCTACGATGCGCTTATCCAGGCCGTAGGCGCGCAGCTGCGGTACCATGGCCAGCTTTTGCAGGCGGTCCACATCCTCGGCAAAGGCGGTGGGGTCGTCGAGGCGGCCCAGCATCTGCAGCATGGGCTGAATGTAGCCGTAGCGGCCGCGGCCCGAGGCGGCATCGTAGGTAGTGCGGATGTAGTTCCACTGCTCCTGGCCGCCGTGCAGGGCATACACGGTGGTAACGGCACCGGCCAGGTGCTCGTCGGTTTCCAGGGTTTTGGCGCGGGCCAGGGCCGTGGGGGCGTCGATTTCGCTCAGGGCTTGCAGCCCCGCGCTTTGTATCCCGTATGACTGGCTGCTGAGCGCAGCCGTCAGCAACTTACTGTCTTTCCTGTCTTTGAGCTGGCCCAGGGCCACCAGGGCGGCGGCTCGCACGTGGGTTTCGGGGTCAGTAGCGGCCAGCTTGCGCAGGGTGGGCGCGGCGGCTTTGGCCACGGCAGCATTGTCGAGCTTCAGGCCGTTGATGGCCGCAATGCGCAGGCCATAGAACGTATCCTTGAGGGCGGCCAGCACTACGGCGCGGGCGGCGGGGTTGGCCGTTTGCAAGGCCAGGGCCGCGTCGAGGGCCTCGCGGCGGTCTACGTACAGCGGCGCGTGGCTGTACTGGTACAGCGACTCGGTTACGGGCTTGTTGTCGGTTTTCTGCCAGAGGGTAAACTTGTCGGCGTCCACGTTCACCAGGTCGGGCTTGGCGGCCAGCGCCATGCTAAACGTTTGGGTGGCCTGCGTCATCGTGATATTCTGGCGCTGGGCCTTGCCGTTCACGTAGTAGTCGATGGCCAGCGGCAGCCGAAACACCTTGTCGGCCTGCGTCTGCTTGATGGTCACGTTCTGGGTCTTGCTGGCCGCGTTCCAGGCGTAGTCGATGCTCACCACCGGCTGGCCGCTGCCGAAGTACCACTGATTATAAAACCAGTTGAGGTCCTGGCCCGATACGGCTTCCATGGCCAGGCGCATCTGGTGCGCTTCGCCGTTGCCGAACTTATTGTCAGTCAGGTACTTCTTGAGGCCGGCGAAGAATACGTCGTCGCCCAGGTAGGTGCGCAGCATCTGCACAATGGCCCCGCCCTTCTGGTAGCTCACGAGGTCAAACACGTCCTCGCGGTTGTTGTAGTGAAAGCGCACGAGGTCCTTGGTGGCGTCGCGCGGGCTGCCCAGGTACGACTTCAGGTAGCGGTAGTTGTGGGCGTCGGCGGCATCCTGGCCGTACTTGTGCTGGGCGTAAAGCGCCTCCGAAAAGTCAGCCATCGACTCGTTTACCGTGATGTTGGACCACGACTCGGCCGTGACGTAGTCGCCAAACCACTGGTGAAACAGCTCGTGCGCAATCACCGACTCGCTGCTGTACTCGCGGTCGAGCAGCTCGCGGCCGTCCATCTGCACCTGTTCGCCGTGCAGGGTGGCGCTGGTGTTTTCCATAGCCCCGCTCACGTAGTCGCGGGCCACAATCTGGGCGTATTTATTCCACGGATATTCCACGCCCAGGCGCTCGCTGAAAAACTCCAGCATGTCGGGCGTATTGCCAAAAATCTGCTTGGCGAAGGGCGCGTACTTGGGTTCGAGGTAATAATTGACCTCCTTGCCGCGCCAGGTGTCCTTGTAGATTTTGAAGTCGCCCACCGCCATCATAAACAGGTAGGGCGAGTGGGGTAGGTCCATCTTCCAGGTGTCGGTGCGCAGGCCGGGGCCGGCGGGCACCTGGCTCACCAGCTTGCCGTTGCTGAGCGTCACGTACTTGGCCGGCACGGTCATGGCAATTTCCTCGGTCGTTTTCTGGTTGGGCCGGTCGATGGTCGGAAACCAGGCCGACGAGCTCTGCGTCTCGCCCTGCGTCCAGATTTGCACCGGCTTGCCCGCTACTGCGCTGTCGGGGTTGATGAAATACAGGCCTTTGGCATCGGTAATAGCCTGGGAACCTTGTACTTGCAATTCATCGGGCTTGGCCGTGTACTCGATATACACGATGTATTCCTCACCCGGCTTGAACAAGCGGCCCAGGTTGATGTGCAGGTTGTTCTTATCCGAATAATCGAACTTGAGCGGCTTCTGGGTGGTGCCGTTCATCAGGGCCACCGTCTTGATGTCCATGCCCTGGGCATCGAGGCGCAGCGTGTCGGTGGCAATGGCGTGGGGCTTCAGCGTCACCCACTCCTGGCCGTAGAGGTAGCGCTTGGCATAGTCGAAGCGCACAGCCAACTTGGTGTGCACCAGGTCGTTGGTCTTAGTAGATGAGGGCTGGTACGGGGCATTGGGCGCGGCTGTGGGCGTGGTGGGGGCCTGGGCCTGGGCTAGCCCGGCTAGCAGCAGGCAGCCCGGCAGCAAGGCGGCGGAAAGGAGTTTCATGGGTGAGGAGGGGAAGGGTAGCGAGGTGAGGGGCCCAAAGATGCACGGCCGCCCCGCAAAGTTGCTACACAGCCGGCCCTAAACGCAAAAAGCCGGCCGCTGGGTAGCGGCCGGCTCGAAAACATTACGCAGCTTACTTCACCACAACGTTGGCGCGAATTTCACCAGCAGGATATTGAGCCGTGTGAATGTTGGCGTATACGTTGCCCAACTTAAAGGAATCGGGCTGCACGGCCATTGGCTTGGCCGGGATGGCCGGAGTAGTTGTGGTCGCTGGTACGGCCGCTACGGCCGGAACCGTAGTTAGCGTAGTGCTTCCCGTAATGGTACCGCTGGTGCCGGTCGGCAGGCCACTAAGGGGAATAAACACATCCCCAACGTGCTTCGGGTCGCCGTAGTGGAAGTGCGCCATCATCGGTGCCCCCGTGAGGCCGGAGAAGGTCAGCGTGTAGTTGAGAACCTTGCTATTAGGGTCGTACGTGCCAGTGACGGTGCCGGTGGCAGTAGAGGCACTGGTTGGCTTGATGGAATTGGTCGCACTCAGGTTGCCCGAAAGCTGCATCATAGCAGGTGCCGAGTTGTCGTCTTTTTTGCAGGCCGTGGTGAAGGCCAGGCCAGCCAGCGCGAGAAGGAGGAAATTTTTCATGTAAGCTTGAAAAAGGGTAAGTAAAGTATAAAAGCAAGTGCGCTCTCAACTAACTTACGCCGTAAACGGTTTCACAAAGTTCGGTAGATGTGCCCGACCTACCAAAATTTTGGCTAATCGGCGGCCGCGCTGTGCCAAGCGGGGTGCGGGTGAAGCGACGGCCCCGCAATTTCGGCAGGCCGGGCGCCATAGTGAGCCAGCCGGCTGGCCGCCCTGGCAGCTTGCGCCCGCCGCCACCCGCCCGCCCGGCCAAAGTGGCAGAAAAACGCGGCTGGTACGCGGCTTGTAAGTAAGCAGGTAGCGGCCCCACGGCCCTACCTCTAACCAAGACACCACTTCACTTTTAAACCTTAGCACCCCACCATCATGGGCAAAATCATCGGTATTGACTTAGGCACCACCAACTCTTGCGTAGCCGTAATGGAAGGCAACGAGCCGGTTGTAATCCCCAACTCCGAAGGCCGCCGCACTACCCCGTCGATTGTCGCGTTTCTCGACAATGGCAAGGGCGAGCGCAAAGTAGGCGACCCGGCTAAGCGCCAGGCCGTTACCAACCCTAAAAACACCATCGCCAGCATCAAGCGCTTCATGGGCCGTCAGTTCTCGGAGGTTTCGTCCGAGAGCAAGTACGTAGCCTACGACCTGACGCCCGGCGCCAACAGCACGATTGCCGTTAAAATCGGTGACCGCAACTATACGCCCCAGGAAATTTCGGCCATGGTGCTTCAGAAAATGAAGCAGACCGCCGAAGACTATCTGGGTCAGCCCGTTACCGAAGCCGTTATCACGGTGCCGGCCTACTTCAACGACGCCCAGCGCCAGGCTACCAAGGAAGCCGGCGCCATCGCGGGCCTCGAAGTAAAGCGCATCATCAACGAGCCCACGGCGGCTGCCTTGGCCTACGGCCTCGACAAGAAGCACAAGGACCAGAAAATCGCCGTGTACGACCTCGGCGGTGGCACCTTCGATATATCCATTCTGGAACTGGGCGATGGCGTGTTTGAAGTGCTGAGCACCAACGGGGATACCCACCTCGGCGGCGACGACTTCGACCAGGTTATCATCGACTTCCTGGCCGACCAGTTCAAGAGCGAAAATGAAGGTCTCGACCTGCGCAACGACGCCATGGCCCTCCAGCGCCTCAAGGAAGCTGCCGAGAAAGCCAAGATTGAGCTGTCGAGCTCCAACGAAACCGAAATCAACCTGCCCTACATCACGGCAACCGCCAGCGGCCCCAAGCACCTGGTGGTCAAGCTGAGCCGCGCCAAGTTTGAGCAGCTCAGCGACGACCTCGTGCGCCGCTCGATGGAGCCCTGCAAAAAGGCGCTGCAAGACGCCGGCCTGTCGGCTTCGCAAATTGACGAGGTTATCCTCGTGGGTGGCTCAACCCGCATTCCCCGCATCCAGGAGGAAGTGGAGAAGTTCTTCGGCAAGAAGCCTTCGAAAGGCGTGAACCCCGACGAAGTAGTAGCCATCGGCGCGGCCATCCAGGGCGGCGTGCTCACCGGTGAGGTAAAGGACGTGCTCCTGCTCGACGTGACCCCGCTTTCGCTGGGCATTGAGACGATGGGCGGCGTAATGACCAAGCTCATCGAGAGCAACACCACCATCCCGACTAAGAAATCGGAAACCTTCTCCACGGCTTCGGACTCGCAGCCTTCGGTAGAAATCCACGTGCTGCAAGGCGAGCGCCCACTGGCTTCGCAGAACCGCACCATCGGCAAGTTTCACCTCGACAGCATTCCGCCCGCACCCCGCGGCGTACCGCAGATTGAAGTAATCTTCGACATTGATGCCAACGGTATCCTCAACGTAACGGCTAAGGACAAAGGCACCGGCAAGGAGCAGAAAATCCGCATTGAAGCCAGCAGCGGCCTGTCCGATGCCGACATCGAGCGCATGCGCACCGAGGCCACGGCCAACGCCGAGTCGGACAAAACCGAAGCCGACCGCATCAAGAAAACCAACGACGCCGACTCGCTCATCTTCCAGACTGAGAAGCAGTTGAAGGAATTTGGCGACAAGCTGAGCGGTGGCAACAAAACCGCCGTTGAAGGCGCGCTGGCCGACCTCAAGAAGGCCCACGAAAGCAAGGACCTCCCTGCCATCGAAGCCGGCGTAGCCGCGCTGAACAAGGCCTGGGAAGCTGCCTCGCAGGAGATGTACGCCGCCGCAGGCGCGCAGGGCGGCCAGGATGGCGGCCAGGGCTTCCCCGGGGCCGATGGCGGCCAGGGCTCGAACGGCCAGGGTCAGCCCGCCGGCGACCACGTAACCGATGTGGACTACGAGGAAGTAGACGGCAAATAAACCGCAGATTCAACCGAATTTAACGGACTTCGCAGATACGGGGCGGTGCTCCTGACTGGCCGTTTTTTGAGTGGTTTGTTCGGATTTTTGGAAGGCCGGGAGCTTATGCTTCCGGCCTTTTTTTGTTTATTTTTGAGGGGCACTTTTGGTGGGTGTTTCGAATAAATATATGGATTACAATGTACACATTACCCGCAAGGCGGAAAGCTGGGCGGCGGGGGATGAGGACGCGGTTATTTCGCTGCCCGAGTGGCTGGCCTACGTAGCCAACGACCCTGAGATGCAACTGGATAGCCAGGCCGGCGCGCCCGTGCCGGGGCTGGAGGCGGGGCTGCCTGCGGAGGCGGCGGGCTTGAGCGTGTGGCTGGGCTACTCCAGGCATGGGCGCGGGGGTAAGTATGCGTGGTTCAGCCATGAGGAGGACCGGGTGGTAGTGCAGAACCCCGATGAGGAGATTTTGGGGAAGATGCTGGCGGTTGCGCAGGTTTTTGAGGCCCGCGTGCAGGGCGACGATGGCGAGTACTTCGACGAAACGCCGACCGATATGCAGGCGGCGCGCGCGGAAACCAGCTACGAGGCCCGCACTGATTTTCGGGCTTTCCAGACCTTCGCCTCCGCCGAGGCGGCGCAGCCGCTGCTGGCCATGCTGGCCCAGCAGGGCATCGTGGCCCGCACCGACGCCGACAATGGCCAAATGGCCTTCGACTCGTCGTTTGCCAATAACCGGCTGGTCAGCAAGTTTACCGTGAAGCTTCAGCTGGCCGACTTTGAGCGCGGCGGCCAGCTGCTGGCCGATGTGAACCAGCACGCCATCAGCCAGGCCGACCCCAATCACTACCTGTTCACCTTCTCCGACGAAGAGCTGTTTGACCTGCTGGTGAAGCCCGACGAGTGGAGCAGCTTCGACGTGGCGCTGGCGGGCCAGCTACTGCGCGAGCGCGGCCACGACGTATCGGCCGATACCCTGCGGCTGCTGCGGCAGCACCGCGTAGCCGAGTTGGCCCAGCCCGACAAAGACCACAAAATGTGGATACTAGGCGGCTACGTATCGGCGTTGTTGGGTGGGTTCTTCGGGTTGCTCATCGGCTACCAGTTGTACTTCCACCGCAAAGAGCTGTCCGATGGCCGGTACGTGCCCGCCTACAGCCCCACCGACCGGGTGCACGGGCTGCGCATTCTGGTGCTGTCTATAATAATGCTGCTATTGCTGGTGAGCGTGCGCGTAATGCAGGGCCTCAGTACTGGCTAACTACCTACCGGCGTAAAAAAACAATTTTTTTACCTGGATACTAACTAATATTTAGTAGAATTATAGAAAGAAAAAATGATTACTGACAATTTGTAAGCTACTTGTTGGTAGTACTTTGTATAAAATAAGCGATGGGAGGAGGGTTGGATGATTCGAAGGTGCTTATTTGTGGTGGGGCGCGATATACTATAACTTGCATAGTAATTACTAACCGGGAATTATTTGCGGCCACTTCTAATCTAGGTAGCATTTTAATTGGCAGGCCGCTGCCTTCAGTGTAAGGGGAAGTGGGGCTGTTTGCCAGCTGAAAAGGGGATACTCCTGGGGCAGCCGTTTTTCTTTAAGCCACCTGCACAGTGGGTGCAACCGGCGGCAGAGGGAGTTTGGCGAAAATAGGTTCCCGGCATGATTTTTATTTTAGTGCTTTGCCAACCGATTAGCTGGCCCGTTTCGTAGGTCGCGTTATGAAAATTGTTACTATTATGCTATCTATTCGCCGTTTTACCCTGCTTTTGCCCGCTGCCGCGCTTTTGCTGGCATCGAGCTGCACGCTGCGCGAAACCCGCCAGGAGGGCGCGCCCAACGTGCAGCCCGAGGTGAAAGTGCGGGCCGTGGAGCAAGCCAGCCTCGGCACCCTGGATGTGCTAAAGCTGCGCACGCCCACCGATGTGGACCTGCCACGCCGCAATCAACTTATTGAGGGATACGTAAATAAGGAATTGCCACTGAAAATGCGCTTGCAGCTCAACGCCTACAACCCCAACCTGGAGGCCACCGCCATCACGGGCCTCGACTACACGGTGCTGGTCGATGGCAAAGAGCTGGGGGCCGGCCGCATGCCGCTGGCCCTGGAACTGCCCGCCCGCGACTCGGTGCGCGTGCCCTTCGAGTTCGAGATGAATACTTATAAGCTGCTGGGCAGCGACGCACTGCCTGCGCTGCGCAACTTCGCCCTGGGTTTTGGCGACCTGCGCCGCAAGCGGGTAACGCTGAACATCCGCGCCATTACGCGCAATGGCCGGGGCCGCCTCAGCACGCTCATCCATCGCAAGGCGGTGCCCGTGGCCACTACCAAGCCCGCCCGCCCCACCGTGCAGGCCGACTCGCGGGTGAAGCCCGCCAAGCCTACTCCCCAAAAACTATAGCTATTTGATAACCAGTTGATTATAAATAAAAACGACCCGCCCGGTCGTCCTTGAAAGGACGACCGGGCGGGTCGTTTCGCTTGGTGGGCCGCTGATTAGTCGGCCGGGCCTTCGGCGATGGCGTCGTTGATTTTTTCGCGGGCTTCGAGGCGGTCTTCGGCGTCGGAAGCTTCCAGCTCGGCTTCCTGCGCCTCCCAGCCCTGGGGCTCGTAGCTGAGACGAATAAAAATGGGGAAGTGGTCGGAGCCAATGTAGGGCAGCCGCTCCATGCGCTGCACCCGGAAATGGGCCGAGTGAAACACGTGGTCGAGGGGCCAGCGCAGCAGCTTGTGCTCGGCGTGAAAGGTGGGCAGTAGGCCCCGGCCCACGCGTGGGTCGAGGAGCCGCGCCAGCCGCCGAAACAGCTCAGAAGTGTGCGACCAGGCCACGTCGTTGAGGTCGCCGGCCACTACGGTGGGGCCGTCGTGCGCCTGAATAGCGCGGCCTACCAGTAGCAGCTCGGCATCGCGCCGGGTGCTGGTTTTGGACTCGCCGGGGGCCGGGGGCTTGGGGTGCACAAAGTGTAGGTTGGCCTCGACGCCGCTGGGCAGCCGTACCCGCCCGTGAAACGACGGAATGCCGGGGTCCAGGATAAACTGCATGTCCTTGGCCAGCAAGGGCAAGCGCGAAAACACGAGCATACCGTAGGTGTTGGGCAGCGGGGCGTGGCAGGTGTGCGGGTAGTCGTCAGTAAGGCCCTGCAATTGACTCAGCCACCACTCGTCGGTTTCGACGGCCAGCACAATATCGGGCTGGTACTCGCGGATGACGCCCAGGCAGCGCGAGGCGTCGCGGTTGTACATCAACACGTTGGTAACCAGCAGGCTGAGGTGGTTAGGGTCGTCGGGCCGGCGCTGGCTGTCCTGCACCTGCTTGCCGTGCCAGGGCGTGTAGGGCCAGATGCGCGAGGCCTGGTAGCCCACGGCCACCCCCAGCGCCGCCAGGGCCAGCGGCGAGTGCGCCAGCCACAGCCTGTCGCCGGGCAGGCTCAGTAGTAACAGGCTGAGTAGCAAGCCAGCTACTATTTGCAGGCGCGGAAAATCGCATACGCGAATCCACCAGGCAGTTTGGCGAAACAGGGGGAGCAGGGTGGCCAGCAGGCCGATGCCGCCCAGCACCAGCCCCAGGCCGTGCAGAACAAGATACAGAGTGGGCACGTGGTGAAAGTAGCGCGGTGGGCAGATGAATCGGCAAAGATGGGCGGCCGCCGCCAAAGTCCAAAAAAGCCTGCTATACGGTGAGTCGAGCCCGGCAACCAGCTTACTACGCTAATACCTTTACGGCATGGAAGTTCTGATTGCCACTGTTACCACCTTGTTTTCGGTCGTCAACCCCTTCGGGGCCATGCCGATGTTCCTGACCCTCACCGCCGACGACAGCAACTCGGACCGCACGGCCATCGCCCTGCGCTCGTGCGTGTATATGATGGCGATACTATCGGTGGCCTTTTTTGGGGGGCAGTATATTCTTAACTTCTTCGGTATCAACATCCAGCACCTGCGCATTGCGGGCGGTATCCTACTCATGCGCTCGGCCTTCGACTTGCTCACGCCGGGCGCCAGCCGCGACCGCGTGGGCCCCGACGCCCTGGAGGAGAGCAAGCTCAAGGACGATATCAGCTTCACGCCGCTGGCCATGCCCATGCTCTCGGGCCCGGGCTCGATGGCGCTCTGCATCGGCCTCATCCGGCCCACGTATGCCGACAAGGCCATGACGGTGCTGGGCTTTGCGCTGGTGGCGGCGGCGGCGTTTCTCATCCTGGTGTCGTCGCTGCGCCTCACCAAGCTCATGGGCCGGCCGGGTATGGCCGCGCTGGCCCGCATCATGGGCTTTCTCACGCTGGCCATTGGTGTCAACTTCTTCGTAACGGCCGTGAAGGTGTTATTTCACGTTGATTAGTAGGTAAGGATAAAAACCGGTTTTGCTTAATTTATCCACCTACTTTATATCCACCCGTTTGCTGGCCGAGCGGCCAAACTTGGTGGGGAAATACAGCAGCTCTGCTCGGGCGGGGTTGAGGGTGTAGCTGCCCCGGTAGCGCGGCTGCAAGGCAATGTGGAACGTGTGGCGGCCCACCGGCAGCAGGTCGATGAAGAGGCCGGCCTGGTGCTGGAGGTACTCGCGGTGCACCTCCAAAGGGTTAGTCGGGGCGGGCTCGCCGTAGGAGCAGCCGGCCGGAATGGGCACTTCCAGCACCACGTAGCGCGCTTCAGCGGCCACCTCAACCGTGATGAGCAGCTCGGCGGGCTTGCCGGCGGGCAGCGCCACGCGGCGGCCAGCCTGGCCAGCCAGCGTGGTGGCAACGGTGAAGGTGGCGGCCACGGCCTCGGGCGCGGGGTTCCAGCGGGTTTGGTAGGCGGTGGCGTACACGGGCAGGCCGCCCTGCTTGCGCAGCGCGAGCGGCCCGGTGCCGGCGGGCAGCGTGAGCGCCAGCGGAAACTGCGTAACCGGCCCGGCCGGCAGCGCCGGGCTGCCGCTGAGCTGCACCTGCGCCATAGCGCCGCCGGGGCCCGGCCCCAGCAAATCGGGGCCGATGGTGGTCAGGATTTGGGCCGCTTCGTAGGTGCTGCCCCAGTAGCCACCGCCGCGCAGCCCCAGCAAGAACGTGCGGATGCGCGCCAGCTCGGCCGCGTGGCCGCCCTGCTGGCGTAACACGCGGTAAGCCAGCAGGCTGGTGCCCACCCGGTCGGCGAGCAGGTAGCGGTAGTAGGTGCCGGCGCGCAGCGTGTCGGCGTAGAACACGCCGCCCAGGGCGGTGCGCAGGCGGTAGTGGCGCAGGCTGTCGAGCTGGTAGGGCAGGCCGAGCTGCTGGCGCAATTCGGCCAGGGCCAGGTAGCGGTCGAGGGGCGGGCGGCGCGGCGCGGGCGGCGCAAGGGCCTCGATGCGCCGCAGGTAGGTGGCGTAGGGCGCCGGGGCCCCCAGGTCATGCAACAGCTTCAGCAGCCGAATTTGGTCGTCGTTTTGCTGGAAATAGCCGGCGTAGCGATGGGTGGCGGTGGGGGCGCTCAGGCTGGCATCCAGCTCATGCAAGAGATAGGCAATGAGCGGGTTGTGGTCGAGCTTCACGGCATAGCCGGCCTTTTCGGCGGCCAGTAGCGCCTCCACCACGTGCACGGTAGCCCAGGGGCTGCCAGTGGCCGCCGCCCACGTACCCCAGATGCCGGTAGCTTGCTGACGGCCATCCAACAGCTTCTTGATGAGAAAGTTGACAATTTTCGGGTACTTGAACGGCGTAGCCTGCGCCGCGCGAATGCGCTGCTCCAGCAGCAGCCCCAGCAGGCGCGAGGCGGCCTGCTCGTTGCAGAGGTAGGCGTAGTCTTGCAGGTGGTGAATCTCGGCCAGCAGGGTGGGGAGGGCGTCGCTTTCGAGGCGTAGCGTGGCGGGGCCCAGGCGCGGGTCGAGGGGTAGGGCCAGGGTGGTATCGGTGGCGGTGAGCACGGCGTAGGTGCCCACGCGCTCGCGGGTGCCCACGGGCAGCACCGGCAGGGTGCGCTGCTCGCCATCGGCGTAGCCGCTGGCCTGCTCCAGGCCGAAGGTGAGCTGCAAGGAGTCGGCCGCCGCCGGGGCCGTCACGGTGAGCGTGTCGATAACGGCGCTGCTCACGCGGCGGGCCTGGCGGCGCACTACCTGCCCACCCACCCGGAAGGTGGTGGTAATCTGTGCGGTATCCGACTGATAATTAATCGCTTTGCCCAGTACCTGGGCACGGTCGCCGGCCACCAGAAAGCGCGGCACGGCCAGCGTGGCCAGCAGCGCCTTAAAGGCGCGCAGCCGGCTGGTGGCGGTGCCCACGCGCCCGCACCCATCGGAGCCCACCACGAAAGTGTCCCAGCTCGTGAGGTCATCGGGCAGCACCACGTCGGTGCGGGCGCGGCCCTGGGCGTCGGTCACCAGGGTGGGCCGCCACCAGGCGTAGTCGCGGAAGCGGCGGCGCAGCGCCAGGCGCGCATCCTGGCCAGGCAGCTGGTCGGCGGCGGGGCCCACGGGCTGGCCCGCCAGCGCCGCGCCCTTGCGCAGCGTAATCAGGATAACCCCGTTGCTGGCCCGCGAACCGTAGAGGCCCATCGCCGCGGGGCCTTTCAGCACCTTTATATCCAGAATATCGGCCGGGGCGATGTCGGCCATGTTGCCGCTAAAAGGCAGGCCATTAACGATATACAGCGGCTCCGAATTCAGCGCCAGCGAGGCCGTGCCCCGAATCTGAACAGGGCCGCCCGAGATAAACACGCCGGCCGCCCGGCCTTGCAGCACGGTACTCACACTGCCCGTGAGGCTGGCCCGGCTCATAGTGCCGTAGCCAGTTATCACTACCTCTTCCAGCTGTTTGGAATCAGCCGCCATACTCACCGCGAAAAGGCCATCGGGGCTAAGGGGCAACTCCTGCGTGACGAAGCCGATGAAGGAAAACGTGAGGGCCTGCACCGTGAGCGGCACCCGCAGCGAAAAGCTGCCATCGGCGTTGGTGGAGGTGCCCACGGTGGTGCCCTTGGCCAGCACCGTTACGCCGGGCAGGCCCTCCTCGGTGGTGTGGTCGAGCACGCGGCCGCGCAGCAGGTGCCAGCCCGGCTGGGCCTGCGTGGGCTGCTCTACCAGTATCTCGCGGCGCTCGGGAATGACGACTATCATCCGCCCCAGTTGCCCCAGCAGTTGGTTGATGCGGTGGCTGAGCGCGCCGGCCGGCTGGCGGTCGGCGGCTTGCAGCTGGTAGTAAGTCTGGCCGTTGGCTTCTACCAAAATCAGCTCTTTCGGGGCCAGGCAGGTGCTGTCGGCCAGCAGCACGGCGGCGCGGTAGCGGCCGGGCGGCAGGGCGTGCAGCACCGCCAGCCCCGCTTGCAAGCGCCGAAACTTGGGCTGGTCGGGCCGGGTGAGCAGGGTGTACAGAATGGCCGGCAGCACAGCGGGCTGCTGGGCTAGTGGCAGGCGCAGCTCTAGGCGGCCCTGGCCAACAGGCGTCTGGGTAGGGTTAGTAAGGGTAGGTGGTTTTTGGATAATACGCTGCCCTGCAATAGTATAGGGTAGATAGGGGCCGCGCGGAAAATCACTTTCGGTATAGGCAAAGTCGCCGAGCGGGAGATTCGGCGGGAAGCCCGCGCCGTTGAGCGGCCCCAGGTGGTCGGGGGCGAGGCAGGTCAGCTTAAGAACGCCGGGGCTGAATTGGTAGTCATAAAGCGGCTCAAACAAAAACTTGCGCCGCTGCCCATTCTCGCGGTAGCGCAGCAAAACGGAATCGGGCTGGAAAGGCCCCGCTACCATTAGCCCACTCGTGGTCGTGTTGTAATCGAGCGGCCGCAGGGCGTTGCCCTGCCGCAGGGTAGCGTAGCCGGTGTTGGACGCGGCCACCACCGTGCGGCGCAGGGGCAGCAGCTCGTCGGGTAGCAGCGTGGCGGGGCGCGCCTCCACGGTCAGCTCGGCGCAGGGGTGGTTCAGGTCGAGGCTGAGCGTGAGCTTGTGCAGGGGCCGCAGGTACACTTCGCGCAGCGTAACGAGCCGGTTGCGGGTGCGAATGCTGAGCGTGTGGAAGCCGCTGTCGGCCAGAGCGGTGTAGGGCTGATTCAGGTTAATATCATGAATATAAGCCGGTTCGCCATCCACGTACACCGCAATGGGCGCCTGCACCCGGCCCGAATCGACCACAAACGCCGCCACCTGCGCAAGCCCGCCGGGGGCCGGCTGGTACGCGTAAAACGCCCCGCTTTCGGGATACAAAAAGTGGTAGAATTGCAGCGAGTCGAGCCCCAGCCGATGCCGCCACGTGGGCCAGGCCAGCGGCCGCGTGGCCGCGCTTTCGCCAAAGCCCTCGCTGAGCGTGAAACGCTGGCGCGCCACCCGGCCCGGCACCGACCGCGGCGCAAAGCGGGGCAGCTCGGGCGGCTCGGGTTCGCCAAACTTACTGGTGTAGGCGTAGGCCGTGAGGTCGGCGTTGGGCACGGGCCGGCCGGCCTCGTCCGTCACGGCGATGCCCAGGCGCAGGCGCTGGCCGGGGTAGGCTACATCGGGCTGCGTGGTGGTGATGGTGAGCTGCGGCTGCGGCGCGCCCACCGTGTACTCGGCCGTGCGGCGCTCGCCGCCCCAGTCGTAGTGCAGCGACACGTGCCAGGCGGCCGGGCTCTGGTCCTTGATAGTGAGCTTATAATCAGTAGTATATCCTTGGTAGCGCAGGGCGTTGCCCTGGTACACGTAGTACCAGAAGGGCAGGCGGTGCGGGTTAGCCACGGCCAGGCGCAGTGAGTCGCGGCGGTCGGCGCGCAGGGTCAGGTCTGCGTTGTTCTCATTCAGGTAGAGATAATCGGCGCGGTCCAGCGCATCACGCAGCTCGTAGCTGGTAGCCAGCAAGTTGAGGGGCAGCGTCAGGGGCAGCTGCACGGCCGTTGTAGGCGAGCCACCGGGGGCGTAGTCGGCCAGGTTGAGGGTGAGGCGGGCACGGTGGGGCTGGCTCACGCCCAGCGAGTCGAAGCGCAGGCGCACCGAATCGGGGCCCAGCTCCAGGTACAGCCGGCCGGGGTCACGCCGATAGGGCAGGCCGATAGTTTCGACGTGCCGCTCATTATCCGAGGTCAGAAATGTGGCTTGCACCGCGTAGCTCAGGTCCAGGTCAGGGAAGATGCGCGCCGGGATATTCACCCGCGTTTCGCCCAGCGGGTCAAGTAGTTGGGCGTGGGTCCAGAGGGTATCGGGCACGAAGAGCCGGCGCGTGGGCAGCAGCCCCGGCGCGGCGGCGGGCAGCACCGCCAGCCGCACCCGCGCATCGGGCAGGTTGAGCTCGTTGGCGTCGCTGCCGCGCAAAAACACGGCCTGCGGCTGGCCCCGCCAGGGCTTATCGGCCAGCAGGCGCAGGGCATAGTGGTCGTTTTTAAGCTCGTAATCCTCAAAGAGAAAGCTGCCCTTGGCCACCGTAACGTACTGGTCATCTTCCAAATACACCTCGGCGCTAGTGCCCGCGCGCAAGCCCAGCGTGTCGGTCAGCGGCAGGCTGTACTCGTACGAGCCGGGCCGCACGGGCCGCAGCACGGCCAAGCGCTTGCGCCCCGCTGCGGGCCCGCCCAGCCACAGCGTGAGGGGCTGGGTGCTGGGCCGGCCGTTGCGGCGACGCAGCACGCGCGCCTTCAGGCGCAGGGTGTCGCCGGTGGGCCGGTAGCGCGGCTGGCTGAGAAGCAGGTAGCTGAGCCAGCGCTCACGCTCTTGGTTCTGGTATTGCCGCTGGCGCTGGCGCTGGTTGCGCAGGTTCTTGCTAAAGGGCGAGCGCAGCAGCCCCACCAGCCCGGTAGTGGCCCGGCTGGGGTGCCGCAGCGCCTGCGCCGTGCGCCACATGGGCACCGTGAGGTAGCCCAGCGGCCGCCCAAACACTACCCGCCGCCCGGCCCGCACTGCCCAATTGCCGCGCGGCTTGGCAGCGGGCGGGGCCAGCGGGTGAAAGGTGGTGCGCCCGTCTATCGTCACGGCCACCAGGCCGGGGCGGGCGCCGCGGGCGCGGCGGTAGGCGTGGGTGGCGGGGTCGTAGGGGAGGGGCCGGCCGGCCACGGCCACCCGCGCACCGGGCAGCAGGCGGCCCAGCGAGTCGCGCACCGTCAGGCTCAGGTCGCGCTGGTTGTCAATGACTTCCACCGTGCGGCTGGTTTCGGCGCGCAGCCAGTACACGAGCTGGGGCCCTTCGGTGTGGGCCACCAGGTAGTAGCCCAGCGGCAGGGGCCGCCCCCGCAGCATCAGCTGGTCGGTAGGGAAAGAATCGACGGGCACCGTGAAAAAATCGGGCCGGGCGCTTTGCAGCCCCTGCTCGTAGAGGCGGCGCGCCTGGGCTTCGGTCAGCCGAAAAACTTTGGTGAGGTAGCTGCTCTGGCGGGCTTTGGCCAGCTGTTGCTGGGCCAGCACGGGCAGCGCCAGCCAGCACAGCAGCAGGGCGAGTACAAGTTGATACATAAGCGGCGGGGTAGGGACTGGCTACCTGATGCCGGTATATGGTTTTTTGCACAAGCTAAAAAGGATGAAAAAAAGAACGTCATGCTGAGCTCGTCGAAGCATCTCCACCACGCCAGTAGGGTTACTAATCCCGGCGGCGTGGTAGAGATGCTTCGACAAGCTCAGCATGACGTTCTTATGCGGGCTTTTGTGAGCCGCTACGGATTAGTAGACCACAGCCCCGCTTCCTTCACGAAAATGCGGCGGTTGAGCTGCAATTGCGAAACCACAAACTCGGCAATATCCTCGGGCTGCATCACCTTGTCGGGGTTGCCGTCGGTGAGGTTATTGCTGATTGCCAGCTCGGTAGCTACCGTGCTGGGCGCGAGGGCCGACACCCGGATGTTGTGCTTGCGCACCTCCTGCATCAGCGATTCGCTCAGGCCCATCACCGCAAACTTGGAGGCGCTGTAGGCGCTGCTGCCCGCCGAGGCGCGCAGCCCCGAGGTCGAGGAAATATTGATGATGTCGCCCGACTGCCGCTCAATCATGGCGGGCAGCGCGGCGCGGGTCACGTAGTACACGCCCAGCAGGTTCACCCGAATAATATGCTCCCAATCGGCCACCGGCATATCGAGAAACTTGGCGAAGGTGCCGATGCCGGCGTTGTTAATCAGGATGTCGAGCGGGCCCAGCTCGCCGGTGATGTGGGCCACGGCGGCGTTCACGGCGGCTTCGTCGGCCACGTCGGCGGTGGCCACGCTGGTTTTCACGCCCAGCTTTTGCAGCTCGGCGGCTACCTCGGCGAGCTGGTCGGCCGAGCGGGCCAGCAGGCCCACGTGCACGCCCTCGTGGGCCAGCGCAATGGCGATTGCCTTGCCGATGCCTTTGCCTGCGCCCGTTACGAGGGCGACTTTTCCGGTTAGTTTTTCCATGAGAAGATTGGTTTTTAGTGCTGGTGAGTGTTTGTCTTTACGGCGAAGCGTGCCAAACAATTGCCCCTGAACAGCCCACCAGAACGAGTTGTTCGCGTATCGAGTAGGGACGAGCGGTACTGTCGGCCCCGGCTTGCCGGGTCAACTTGCTACTAATCAAGCCTCACATTATTCAATAGCCCTTCTCCCCCATGAAAGCCATCGTCATTACCCACCCCGGCGGCCCCGAAGTATTGCAGCTGCAAACGTGCCCCCGGCCCGTGCCGGCCGCCCACGAAGTGCTGGTAAAAGTGCGCGCCACCGGCCTCAACCGCTCCGACATTGGCCTGCGCGAGGGCAAGTACGGCGGCGCGCCCGTGGATGGCACCATCCCCGGCCTCGAAGTAGCCGGCGAAGTAGTAGAGGTAGGCCCCGATGCCCCGCGCTGGCGCGTGGGCGACGCCGTGTGCGCCCTCGTGACCGAAGGGGCCTACGCCGAGTACGTGGCCGTCGATGCCCGGCACTGCCTGCCGGTACCCGCCGGTTGGTCGCTGGAAGAAGCCGCCAGCCTGCCCGAAACCGTGTTCACGGTGTGGTCCAACGTGTTTCAAACGGCTGCCCTCCAGCCCGGCGAAACGGTGCTGGTGCACGGCGGCAGCAGCGGTATCGGCCTCACCCTCATTCAGCTAGCCACGGCGCTGGGCAGCCGGGTGCTGGCCACCGCCGGCACGGCTGAGAAGTGCCACGACTGCGAAAAGTTCGGGGCCGCCCGCTGCGTCAATTATAAGGAGGAAGAATTCGAAGAAGCTTTCAAAGACGAGAAAATCAACGTTATCCTCGACATGGTGGGCGGCGAGTATACCGCCAAAAATCTGCGCCTACTCGCGCCCGATGGCCGCCTGCAATACATCAACGCCATGAAAGGTGCCAAAGTCGAAATCAACTTGCTCGACATCATGACCAAGCGCCTGCGTGTGAGCGGCAGCATGTTGCGGCCCCGCTCCGTCGATTTCAAGGCCGCACTGGCGGCTGAGGTTGAAAAGCGCGTGTGGCCACTGGCCGCCAGCGGCCAACTCAAACCCGTGATTTACAAGACGTTCCCGCTAGCGGAGGCTGCCCAGGCGCAGGAACTAATGGAGAGTAGTGAGCACATCGGGAAGATTCTGCTGGTGCAGGAAGAGGCGTAACCAGCTGAAAAAGAATGTTATGCTGAACGCAGTCAAGCATCTCTACCACGCCGTTGGGTTACGAACCTGTTGGCGTGGTAGAGGTGCTTCACTGCGTTCAGCATGACGTTCTTTTATGTTCAGCTAAGCGGCGCTACTTCAGCACCTGCGCCGCGTGTTCCTTGGTGTCCGGCCGCTTGATAACCTTCTCAATCAGCCCGTTAGCATTAATCAAAAACGTGGTGCGCACGGTGCCCCAATAGGTTTTGCCGTAGTTTTTCTTCTCCTGCCACACGCCATAGGCCGTTACGATGGCTTTGTCGGCATCGGCCACGAGAGGAAAATTCAGGTCGTATTTCGCCGCAAACTTGCCGTGCGAGGCCGCGTCGTCGGTGCTCACGCCCACTACTTTGATGCCCTGGGCAGCGAGTTGGCTTTCGTTGTCGCGCAGGTTGCAGGCCTGGGCGGTGCAGCCGGGCGTATCGTCCTTGGGGTAGAAGTAGAGCGCCACCCGCTGGCCGCGCAAGCTGCTCAGCGTAAAGGGGTTGCCGTGCTGGTCGGGCGCGGTGAAGTCGGGGGCGGGGGTGCCGGTTTCGGGAAGCATAGGATAGAATTTAGGAGGAGTAAAGAAGGAAAAAGAACGTCATGCTGAACGCAGGGAAGCATGACATTCTTTACTTAACAACAGCCTACAAAGTCAGCGGGATAACGCGCTTATTACCAACCTGGTCGGTGAGGTGCAGCTCGGCGGGGCCGCGCAGCGCGGGGCCCAGCGTATCGCCGGCCACGGTGAAGAGCGTGGCGTTCTTGTACTCGTAGCGCAGCAGGCGGAAGCGCCCGCCAATCAGCAACTTATACGACGCCAGGCCCGACATATCGTCGCCCACCCGGAAGGTGAGCTGCCCGCCGGCGCGGCCCAGCAGCCGGCCCTCGGGGGCCTTGGTATCGGTGCAGAGCCGGAACTGGCCAAACTGCTTGAGGTTGGCCGAGAGCTGGGTGCTGTCGGCGTTCCAGGTGCCGCCCACGTAGGCGCGGCCCCCGTTGGCCGATACGCTGTAGATGGCGGCGCGGCGGCGGTCGGCGGGCAGGGTGGCGGGCTTCAGGGTGAGGCGCAGGGGCAGGTAGAGCGGCACCAGCGCCGTGCCGATGGTCCAGCTTTCGGGGGCGGTGGGGCCGGCGTTGGGCCGGTGCAGCGTACTGAGGAAGAGGGGCGAAAACAGCGTTTGCGGGCCAAAAACCAGGTTGGCGTAGGGCGTGGCATAGCTCGTTTCCTGATTGGCCGGAATCATGGCCTGGCGGTCGAAGGCCAGGCGGGTGCCGCCCAGCAGCAGCGAATCGGGCAGGCCGGCGCGCAGGTCGTAGAGGTAGGTGGTGGCCGCGCCCACCGAGTAGCTGGGGCGCAGGGCCAACTGCCGGCCGCCGCGCCGCAGCAGCAGCTGCGCGGGCAGCCCGGCCGTGTCGGTGGGGGCGTTGAGGGCCGTGGCGCGCAGCAGGTTGCGGGTGATGTCGTAGCTGAGCTTGGGCTTGGCGGTGGGGGCCGTGGCCGCGCCGGGCAGCTTGGCGTAGTCGAGGGGCTGCTCGCCCTTCAATACCAGGTGGGCCGTGGCCTTGTTGTTATACGCGTCAGCCAGCTCAAAATCAATGCTATACACTTTGCCGGCCTCTACGTCGAGCTTGCCCTGGCCGATGCCGGGCGGGGTGTAGAAGGGCAGGTCGTTGCCCTCATCCACCCACAGCTTTTGCAGGGTGCGGCCGCCGGTGCGGGCGTAGGCAAAGTCCACAAAATTGTTGACCTGCCGGGTGCCGGTCGGAAACGGCACTGCGTCGATAACGTGCTGGTAGTGAGGCTGCCCATTTACGCGCACCGTCACGCGCTGGATGCCGTTCTTGTTCCAAGCCCCGTCAAACCTATCGAAGCCCTGCAACAGCAGGCCCACCGGCCCGAAGCAGGCCACGGTATCGTGCCACGTAGTGGCCGCGCCGGGGGCGGGCTGCAACTTGGGCACCAGCAGCGCCCGCTCGAAGCGCCCGCGCACCCGCGCCCCAATGGCCAGCGGCTCTACGGCCAGCGCCTGCAAGGTGGGCCCGGTGTGGTCCTGGATTTCCGAAAAGCCGCCCCATTGCAGGGGGTTCAGCTGGCGGTCCTGGGCGTCGCGTACTTCCCAGTGCACATGCGGGCCCGCCGAGCCGCCGGTATTGCCCGATAGCGCTACCTCCTCGCCGCGCCGCACCGGAAACTGGCCCTTGTCAAAAAACAGCTCCAGCTCGTAGGTCTGCTGCTCGTACTGGCGGCGCAGCAGCTCGGCCCCCACGGCGCCCCCAAACTTGTTGAGGTGGCCGTACACGGTGGTCAGGCCGTTGGGGTGGGTGATATACAGCACGTTGCCGTAGCCAAACGCCGACTGCTTGAGGCGCGACACGTAGCCATCGGCCGCCGCGTACACGGGCTTGTTCACCACGCTGGCCGTTTTGATGTCGAGGCCGCCGTGGAAGTGGTTGGGCCGCAGTTCGCCCATGCTGGCCGCCAGAAAGCCCGGCTGGCCGGGCGCAATCGGAAACAGGAAATAGCCGGGCGGCACGTCTACGTGGCCCGCGGCGGCGGCCGGCTTAATGGGGCCGCTGGCGCGGCGGGCGGTGGTGTCGTCCTGGCCATCGTCTTGGCCGTGGCCGGCGGTGGCCAGCAACAGCAAGCCACCGAGCGCCGGCACTGACAGCCGGCGCACTAATTTGATAATCAACAAGATAAAAGTGCGGTAAGCTTTAGCTTGCCGTCGGTAATAGGGGCGGCAGGCTGTTTTTATAATGAACCGGGCGGGCTACGGCAA
Organism: Hymenobacter sp. H14-R3; assembly: GCF_030063445.1. GTDB lineage: Bacteria > Bacteroidota > Bacteroidia > Cytophagales > Hymenobacteraceae > Hymenobacter. Next base: position 105,201 of record NZ_JASITD010000017.1, read on the forward strand.
GCTAAAGCTTACCGCACGTGCTACCGCACGGGTACTTCCAGAATTTTTTCGCCTTCCAGGTAGCCCACCAGCTCGTCGCCGGGCTGCACGGGGCCCACGCCGGCGGGCGTGCCGGTAAAAATGAGGTCGCCCTGCTTGAGGGTGAAGTACTGCGACACGAAGGCGATAATCTTGGCAAACGGGTGCAGCATGAGGCCCGAATTGCCCTGCTGGCGCACTTCGCCGTTTATTTCGAGCTTGAAGTTGATGTTGGCCAGGTCGGGGAAATCGGTTACGGGCTTGAACGTGGGCGACACCGGGGCCGAGCCGTCGAAGGCCTTGGCCAGCTCCCAGGGCAGGCCTTTTTTCTTGAGCTCGCTTTGCAGGTCGCGGGCCGTGAAGTCGATGCCCAGGCCGATGGCGTCGAAGTAGGTGTGGGCAAACTGCTCCTCCACGTGGCGGCCGTTTTTGCAGATGCGCAGCACCAGCTCCAGCTCGTGGTGCACATCGCCGGAAAAAGCGGGCACAAAAAACGGCTGGCCGCGCTGTATCAGGGCGGTTTCGGGCTTGAGGAAGATGACTGGGGCGCTGGGCGTTTCGTTTTGCAGCTCGGCGATATGGTCGGCGTAGTTGCGGCCGATGCAGATAATTTTCATGGACGAGGAATAGCTAAAAACCAGGGAGGAGGGCAGGGGCGGGGCCGGCGGGCGGCCCGCGGCGCGGCCCCTGCCTGCACAAAGTAAACATTCTCCCCGCCCGGTTGCGTATAGCTAGGGCCGGCCGGTGCCAGCAATGACTTGCTTTCAGCCAGGAATCGGCGGGCTTATTCCACGCTATCTCCAAACCTTACGACTACTTTCTTATGTTTAAAAAAATCATTCTTGCCAGCTGCCTGCTCGCCACTGCCGGCTGCACTACGGTGCCCATCACGGGCCGCCGCCAGCTCAGCCTGGTGTCAGACAGCGAGATGAACACACTGGCTATCACTCAGTACAAGCAAACGCTGGGCGAGGCTAAGCTCTCGACCAACGCCGCCGAGGTGGCCGAGGTGCGGCGCGTGGGCCAGCGCATTTCGCAGGCCGTGGAGCTGTATTTCAAGCAGCAGGGCCAGTCGGCGCAGCTCGAAGGCTACCAGTGGGAATTTAATCTTATCGACGACCCCAAAACGGTGAATGCCTGGTGCATGCCCGGCGGCAAAGTGGCCGTGTACTCGGGTATTCTGCCCCTCACCAAGGACGAAAACGGCCTGGCCGTGGTAATGGCCCACGAAATTTCGCACGCCGTAGCCAAGCACGGGGCCGAGCGCATGAGCGACCAGTTGGCGGCCCAGGTGGGCGGCGCGGCGCTTTCCACGGCGCTCTCGCAAAACCCGAGCGTTACCAAAAACCTGTTTCAGCAGGCCGTAGGCATGGGCACGCAGGTGGGCCTACTCAAATTTAGCCGCCGCCAGGAAAGTGAGGCCGACCACCTGGGCCTGATTTTTATGGCGATGGCGGGCTATAATCCCAGCGGCGCAATTCCGTTTTGGGAGCGCATGGCCGCCCAAAGCCAGAGCACTACCCCCGAGTTTCTCTCCGACCACCCCGCCGATGCCACCCGCATCGCCGATATTCAGACCCAACTGCCGGGCGCGCTCAAATACTACAAGCCCCGCTAGCCGCACGCGCATTTTTGGCCAGTTGGAGCGCGGTAATCCTTCGTCCTACCTGCGACGTATCTAACCCGAGCCGTGGGAAAGGCAAAGAATTGCTACGCTCCATTGCTGCTTCGCTTATTTAGTAACTGCCTACTAATCAAAACTATGCGTACATTGCCTCGCTTATTTGGCCTGTTTTTGCTGGGCATGCTGAGCAGTTTATTACTGCTCAGCTCGTGCGAAACCACGCGCACCAGTGAGGATAGCAACCCGGCCAACCGGTCGCAGCGTGTGGGCAAGGTGCCCGGGGCCTCGCTGTCGGGCTCAGCGGCCAGCCACCAAGTGATGCAGCTCGATGGCGACGGCAAGGTGAAGTACAAGCTAGCGCAATCGGTGATGGCGGCGGCGCTCATCCGGCAGTTCAACGACGGCACGGTTATCGACCGCGTGCAGGTGCGCAAAGCGCCTGGTAGTGATGCCGTTAGCCCCGTGTACTACCTCATTGGCCTGGGCCACAACAAAGGCAGCTACCGGGCCATTGCCCTGCCCCTGCGCGCCACCACCGACAGCACCTACTACCTCGCGCCCAGCGCCAGCCGCTACGTTATCTCAGGCGTGGGCTGCCCCAGCTGCTACTTCGATTTTGAGGACGGCCACATCATCGGCACCACCTGCGACGACAACTCGGGCGGCAGCAGCTGCACCATGCAGATACTGCCCGCCAACCAGGTGTTTGCTAAAACCATGCCCGACGCCCCCACTGTAAAACCTCTCAAATGAGCCGCGCCGCCAAATGGGCCCTGCGCCTGACCCTCACCGCCTTAGCCGTGCTATTGGTCAACGATAGCGGCCGGCCCAAGTCCCTAAAAAAACCCGCCGAATAGCGGGTTTTTTTAGGGACTTGGGC
>NZ_JASITD010000018.1 GCF_030063445.1 Hymenobacter sp. H14-R3
TCCGAACTGGTTTGCAGGGCCCGCCGGATGGCCGGCGTGGTGCGGGCGCTTGCGTGAAGTACTTGTTCCATAATTTTGCCTGACAGTCGCGGGTTAAAGGTACGCCATGACTCTCTGGGACCATACAGATAATTTCCAACTATCGGAGATTAATACGATGATAGTATTCTGCGAAAGCCCGGGAACTGACCCGCTCTGTTTCGATTTTAAAACCGGTGGTGTTTACCTGTTCTCGCACGACCCAACAAAGAAGGCGAAAGTATTCAGCGACTTGAGCCAGTACGTACTGCACGAGCTACTGGAAACCGAGCGCTTGGTAGGCGATAGCGACCTGAGAGAAGATGAAAGTAACCAACTGATTGACAAGTATCTATCAGGCGAAGGTATAGATTATAATTTCCGAAGGATGAAACTATAAATTCCGAAATTATTCGCCCTAAAACACAGTGCGTAATAACCCAGGGCGACGGAGATATCCACGACCAGAAATCGATGTATAACGGGTAAGCCCGGCGCACGGCTACCCGCCGCGGGCACCTTGATAATCGGCTAAAAAACCCAGATTCTTTTACCGTGCAATTACTTTTAATAAGCCTGCTATTTTTCAATGCTTTGTGCTTCTCCCTGTTTGCGCTAGATAAGCGCAAGGCCCGGCTGGGCCAGCGGCGCATTTCCGAAAAAACGCTGCACTTGGCTACGCTGCCGGGGGCAGCACCGGGCGCGTGGGCAGCCATTTTTTTACTGCATCATAAAAACAGAAAAGCGGCTTTTTGGAGCATTACCCTGCTGCTTACGCTGCTCCAGGGCGCGGTTGTTTACGTGATTATGCAGCCGCACCGGGCGCTGGGCTAGCGGCCCAAAACGCCCGCAGCCGGACCGCTATTTCCGGGGCCCGCGTGAGCACCATCCAGTGCGGCGCGCCGGGCAAAATCGTCACCTCCGCGTGCGGAATCTGGGTGGCCAAAAAGTGCGCCTGTGCCACCGGGAAGTGCTTGTCTTTTTCGCCCCACAAAATGAGCGTGGGGCAGCTCACCTGCTGGTAGCGGGCGGGCAAGCGCGGCAGCTGCGCCTCGTAGCCGGCGCACATGCGCACCACCACCTCGCGCACCGCCCGCCGCCGGAACGTGCGCCACAGCTCGCGGCGCAGCGCCGGGGCCAGCCCCGCCCGGCCACCCGGCAAAAACGTGTGCAGCGCCCGCTCAAACACCAGCCGGGGCAGGTGCCGCAGCAGCAGCTTGTTCACCCCGAAGCGCCGCAACCACTTGATTTCCCAGGAGGTAGCTTCCTCACCGCCGGCCAGGCAGTTCATCACCACCAGGCTGCGCACGCGCTCGGGGTAGGCGGCCGCGAACACCAACGCCGGCTGCCCGCCCATGTCCTGCCCCACAAGGTGGATTTTGGCCAAGCCCCAGGCGTCGAGTAGCGTCAGCAGGTGCCGGGCCAGCACCACCGGCGTGGCCCCGCCGGGCCAGGCATCGCTGTCGCCCTGGCCCGGCCAGTCGAAGGCAATAACTTGATAATCAACAGCTAGTAGCGGGGTTAATTCACTGTAAACCTGCAAATTATCGGGGTAGCCGTGCAGTAGCACCACGGCCTCGCCCTGGCCCTGGCGGGCCACCCGCAGCCGGCCGGCGGGGTGCGGCTCCAGGGTGGTATCAAGCAGCATGGGGCACGGGCAGGTCGTGGGCCAGGCAATCGGCGGCCAGCACGCCGGCAATGGCGCAGAAGCTCACCCACTGGCCGGGGTGCGTGCTGCTGCCGGTGAGGTAGAGGCCCTTCACGGTGGGGCTGCGGTGGGCCAGGCGGCCCTTCAGCATCAGGCGCGAGGTCATCACCGGGTTCATGCTGTCGCGGTAGAGGTTATAGTCGCGGCCCCACTCGAAGGTGGTGCGGCGGTGCAGCACTTTGTATTCGATGATGCCTTCCTGCCACCAGGTTTCGGCGAGCTGCTGGTCAATGAGTTGGCTCTGGCCCTCGGGGCCCAGCGCTTCGGCTTCGGCGTGGGCCAGGGGCGAGATGAGCCGGGCCGGAAACCAGTCCTCCTGGGCCAGTTCGGGGGCCAGCAGGCCGGGCTGCACGAAGGCCGTGCAGCCCGCGCCCCGCAGCTTAAAGCGGATGTAGTACGGCGGCTGCCGGCCCCGCACGGCCAGGTAGGCGCAGGTACCCGGCGATTGCAGCGGCAATTGCTGCAATTTCTCCTTTTCGGGAGTCGGAAAATCCTCCACCAACTCCACATACGTACCGATACCGCTGGAATCAGACATAACGGCCGCGGCGGGCCAAAACTCGCCGGCCACCGTGGTCACGCCCGCCACCCGGCCACCGGGAGCCTGAATGGCTTTCACCTTAGTATTATACTGAATATCAACGCCTTCCTTTAAGGCCGTAGCCGTAAGCAGTTCGGCCACGGCGCGCATGCCGCCTTGCGGATAGTATGCGCCCACGCCGTGAAACAGACCGGGGACGAACGCCATCGGGGCCGGGGCCTGGGTCATGGGCTGCCCGGCAATGTGCGTCCAGATGCCGATACTCTCCTGCAATTCGGGCGGCAGCGCGGCCTTATCGAGCACCGAGGCCAATGAGCTGAGCATAAACGGCACGCTGCTCAGCGAACCGTTGCGCAGCACATCCCACACCCCAGGGTGCGAGTGAAACGTGAGCGGCTGCACGTTGGCGTGGACAGCCATCATCTTGATTACGAACGCTTTATATCGCTCCCCGCTGCCGGGGTAGCGCGCCTCGAAGCCCGCCGCCGTGGTATCGAGGCTGCGGTCGAAGGCCGTGGCGGTGCCGTCTTCGTGCAGCACGTGGTACACGTGCTCGATGGGGGTGAATGGCAGCGCGCCGGCCGCAATACCCAACTCATTAAACGCCCATTCCAGCCCCGGCTTATCGAGCAGAATATACGGCCCGGCATCAAACGTAAAGCCCTCGGCCGTGAAGCCCGACGCCAGGCCGCCGGCCTGCGCCCGCGCCTCCAGTAGCTGCACAGCGTAGCCCTGCCGCGCCAGCCGAATGGCGGCGCTCAGGCCCCCAACGCCCGCACCGATGACGATAATTTTATTGGCAGTTGGGTTTTGGCTAGTCATATTGCGTTGCTGGTTTTTATTGGTCGTTAATTCACTAAGTCGCCCGAAATAATTTTAATAACTGGCGACTGATTTATGCTCCAATTGATTAATTATTTTCAGAATGGCCTCCCGATTTTTAGCAACTTTTATAAACGTCGGCAAGCGTTCTACCATTTTCGTATAAGAATGCAGCTGACGCTCCCGTAAAGTAGCCTGTATGTAGACTTTTATATCTACCAAATGCGTCCGGTTATGAGCCCAGAATACGTCGTTTTTTAGCGAATGCTGCAACCACAGCGGCAAATTAAAAACGGGGTCGTTTACCGCGCTAGCTGACTCGTATTTACTGACATATTCCTCGTGGCGAGGCTTGACTTTGTACGGCGTCTTGCAGTACGGACAGCTAATTAATAAGCTCGTGGCCTTTTGCTTATTATTCGGAATAGTTACTGCAATCGGGCGGCCGCAATTTGTGCAATTCATGTTCACAAGCTGCGTGAAGCGAACGCGGCTGGCGATATTTTCGGCGTGGTGGCAATTACCACAATAAAGCTCACCCCCGCACCGAAAACGGGCATCATAATTTGTTACCAAGGCATCTTTCTGGCACTTCGGGCACACCACTAAAAATTCGTTTCTATAAAAAAACGAGCGCTTTTTAGGACCGGTATAACGGCTATTTTCTGCGGAAAAATCCATTGGTTTCAGCGCATTAAAATTACGGATTACTTACTGTGCCGGTGGGCAATACTATTGCTCCTCTCCTACCCAGCCGCCGGCGGCGCGTACCCGCGCCAGCAGGGCGGCGTGGTGCGGACCGCGGCTCAGTACCAGCTCATTACCCAGCAAGATTACTTGCTGGCGCGCGCGCGTTACGGCCACGTTGAGCTTGCGGTCGACCTGGCCGGTTTCGTCGGGCGATACCATCAATTCCAATTGGTGCTCGTGGTGGCAGCAGAAGCTCACGATAATCACCTCGCGCTGCGAGCCCTGGTAGCGCTCCACGGTATCGACGCTGACCTGGGCCAGCGCGGGTAGCCCGTGCTCCTGGGCCAGCTGGGCCAGCCGCGCGCGGATGCGGGCCGCCTGGTTGCGGTAGCTGGCGATGATGCCCAGCGTGGCCTCGGGGTCGAAGGCCGGGCCGTAGCCCTGCACCACGGCGAGCGCAGCGCGAGCGGCCAGCTCGGCTTCCTGGCTCGATTCCTTTTGGGAAAGGTCGTCGGGCTGGCGGCGGGTGGGCACGAACACGAGGCGCTGGCGGCGCAGGGCCGCATCGAAGGCATCGGTGGGGTCGGCGGGCGCGGGCCAGGCGTGGGGGTTGAGGCTGGCGTGCTGCCAGGGCATAGGGCTACGCAGCTGGCCGTCGTAAAAATCGTCGTTGACGAGCGCGGCCAGGTCGGCGTGGGCCCGGTACTGGTTGGCGAGTGTGCCGTGGGCGTAGGGCCACTGCGCCTCGGCCCGGCGAAACAGGCGCTCGAAGTACGAATTACGCAAGTTGCTGAGGCCCAGCTGCTCGCGCAGCAGCTCGGCCACGGCGGGGGCGATGGCGCTCACCTCCGCCTCCTGGGTTACCACGGCGGGCAGCTGGCGGTGGTCGCCGATGAGAATGAATTTCTTGGCCTTGGCCAGCAGCGCCAGCATGGGGCCTTCGAGCACCTGGCTGGCCTCATCCACCACGGCCACGTCGAAATTCTTGAGCTGAAACAGCTCGGGCCGGCCCAATAAGCTGCTGATGGTGCCCACGTAGAGCGGCGTGCTGGTGAGGCGCGCCCGCACCATCTGGCGGGTGGGCAGGTCGCGAATCATGTTATCCAGCAAATACGGGCGGTAGGCCGGCGAGGTGCCCAGCCGCGAGCCGATGCGGATAAACGGCAGCCCGGCATCGAGCAGCTGCTCGCAGATTTCGTCCACGGCGCGGTTGGTGTAGGCAGCCAGCAGCGTCTGCTTATCGTCGGCCACGAGGCGCACGGCCAGCTCGCGCAGCACCGAGCGGGTTTTGCCGGTGCCGGGCGGGCCGCAGAGCACAAACCAGTCGGGCGCGGCCAGGGCGCGGGCCACCACCTCGGGCGCGGCGGTGGCGGGCACGGCGTGGGCGGCGTCCCAGCCTTCGGGCGGGCGCGGGGCGGTGCGGGCCAGCAGCTGGCGGCGGCGCGCCGGCGGCAGGCTGAGGAAGCTGGTCAGCCCCGCCCACTCGCGCCGAAAGGTGTCGTAGGTATCTGGTTCTAAGGCCCAATGCGAGTGACCGTGCAGGTAGCGCGGGGCCATGCGGCGGTTGCGCACGGCCAGCACCACGCGGCCATCGGCCCCGAGGTCCTCAGCCAGCGTCACTTTCACCACTTGGGCATCGAGGGCGCTGAGCGTCTTAAGGTTGTGGCTAGGCTGAATAAGTGTGCCAGCCATATTTTCCGCGGCCTCGCCTTCCGTTGCCGCCTCTGCAAGCGGCTGGGTTTCGGCGGTAGTACCACGGCGGCGTGGGTAGAGGATGAGCGTGTCGCCGGCGCGAAAATTGACTTCGCGCCCGCCCACCGGGCGCTGAAAAATGAGGTGCGGCCCCAGGCCCTCGCGGGCATCGTCGGGGGCGTTGCTGTGGTCTTCGATAAGCTCCAGTTCATCTAATAAACTGAAATTCTGGTGCTTACGGGCTTGCGGCAGCAGCCAGAGGCCGGCCTGGCCGCCGGCGTCGCCGGGGCGGCCTTCGTCGCCGAGCAGGGCCAGGCGCATTTCGCGGGCCGCGAAGCGGGTCATTTCCAGGCAGTAGGCGCGCTCGGTGCGGTCGGCGTCGGCCCACACGCGGGCGGTTTTTTCGGCCTTTTCTCGGTTGAAGGGCGGCACGGCCTGCAAGTTGGGGCGCAGCACGGGGGCCAGCAGGGCCGCTACCTGGCCGGGACTGGTGGCGCGGGCCAATTGTAACTCGGTGCCTACCAAGTGGTTGCGCGCGGCCAGCAGCTGGTCCACAAAGTCCTGGTTTTGGATGACCGGGCGCACGGCGGGCTGGTCCTCAGCGGCGTTGGAGTACAGGATGCTGGTGCGGCCCCGGCCGGCGGTTTCACCATCGGCCCCAAACACCGATTCTAATAATAAGCGGTAGAGCTGGGCCTGGGCGGCGTGGTTGGTCCAGGGCTCGGCGGCGGGCACTTTCACCGAGCTTTTGAGCTCCACGAGGTCATAGCCGGTGGGGCTTTCGTGCAGCAGGTCGAGGCGGCCTTGCAGGCCGTAAGTAGCTGACAGGAAAGTGGGTTCCAAAAAGCAATCGACCAGGCGCAGGGGCTGCTGCTGATAGCCGGTGCGCGAGCGGGCCGCGAAGCCCTGCTGCTGGGCCAGGCGCAGCGTGCGGTGGTGGCGGCGCAGGTCGTTGAGCAGCTCGGGCACGCCGGTGCGGGTCTGAAACTCGGGCAACGTGCTCAGCGTGAGCGGCTCAGCCCGAAAAAGCTTCTTGGTCAGAAAGTGCTCCAGGTCGAAATCAGCGGCCGGTGCGGGGCTGGCGGCCGGCTGGGGCTCGGCGGCGGCTTCGGCTGGGCGCAGCAGGGCCAGCGCTGCCACTACCTGCGCCTGGCGCGCCACTACCTGCTGGGCCGCGTGGCTCACTTCCTCGTCGAGCAGACGGTTTACCAGGTTTCCCACCACCAGCGAGCGCGAGGTTTCATCGGGCAAAAAAGCCTTGAGCAGCGCCAGCTCGCCGTAGGTGCCGTCGCGCTGCGCGCACTCGGCTAAGGTGGTGACGCTGATGAGGTAATCGGGCTCCAGCACCACGCGGCGGGGCCGCACGCGGCCGCCCGGCAGCACCACCGGGCCGATGAGGTTGAGGGCCGGGTGCAGCGCGGCGGCGGCCAGCAGCAGGCCGTCGTAGGCGGCCGGCAGCTCCAGCTGAAACGGGCCGGCCGGGCGGCCGTCGGCCGGCGTGCTCAGCTCCACGGTGATGACGCCGGTAGGCAGGTCGGCGTGCAGCACCTGCACCCGCCACACGGCGCGGGGGTCGGCAACCAGGGCGGCGCTGGCCGGGTCGGCGGGCGTGGCGGCCGGGCTGGCCGCCACCGCCGCCGGCGTTTCGGGGGCGGCGGGTTGCGGCGGATGCGGCCCCGTATAGGGCTCACCCGTAAGCACTTCCAGCAGTTCGGCCACGGCCGCGAAGCCGGCCGCTACCTCGGCGGCGGTGCCCCGGTAGCTTTCGTGCAGCACCAGGTTGGCGGTCAGGCGCAGGTCTTGCAGCTGGTCGCGCAGGGCGCTGGGCAGCTCCAGCGAGTAGCAGGCCCCGCCGATGGCCTGAAACAGGTTGCCAAACGGCGCTTTGCGGCGCTTGTAGTCGGCGCGCAGCAGGGTTTCGAGCAGCTTGCGCAGGCGCGGCAATTGGTCGGCGGGCGCGGCGAGCGGGTCGGCCAGGGCGGCAAGGCGGGCGTGGGGCGTGTCGGACAAGGGAAGGATAATCGGGCAGAACCTAAAGATAAGCCCAGGCCACAAAAATAGCGATTCCCGCATTCAGCCCCGGCCCGCCCGCTCGCCATATTAACCGCCGCTACGTGAGGTAATAATGCTGAATGCGGTTGAAATCATCGTCCAGCTCATACACCAGCGGCACGCCGGTTGGGATGTCCAGCGCCGTCACTTCCTCGTCGCTCAGGTGGTCGATGTACTGCACCAGGGCGCGCAGGCTGTTGCCGTGGGCGGCGATAATCACCTGCTGGTTGCGGCGCAGGGCGCCCATTATTTTCTCGGTCCAGAAGGGCATTACGCGGGCCAGGGTTTCGCTCAGGTTTTCGGTGGTGGGTAATTCGCGCTCCGTGAGGTGCTGGTAGCGCCGGTCGTGGCCGGGGAAGCGGGGGTCATCTTTGGTCACGGCGGGCGGGTGGGCATGCGGCGAGCGCCGCCACTCCTGCACCTGCTCGGCCCCATACTTAGCGGCGGTTTCGGCCTTGTTGAGGCCTTGCAGCGCGCCGTAGAAACGCTCATTCAGCCGCCACGATTTTTGCACCGGAATCCAGAGCTCGTCCATGTTTTCGAGGGCGATATCCAGCGTTTTAATGGCCCGCTTGAGCACCGACGTGAAGCCGATATCGAAGGTGAAGCCGTGCTGTTGCAGCAGCTGGCCCGCGTGGGCGGCCTGCTGCTTGCCCAACTCCGAGAGGTCCACATCGGTCCAGCCAGTAAAGCGGTTTTCCTGGTTCCACACGCTTTCGCCGTGGCGCAATAGCACGAGCTTTTGCATAATTATTTGATTAGCAGATAGTTATTAATACAAATAGAGAACGTCATGCGGAGCTTGCCGAAGCATGTCTACCGCACCGTTGGCTTGGCACCAGGAGGCGTGGTAGAGATGCTTCGGCAAGCTCCGCATGACGTGCTATACTGCGGATGAAGCCGATGGGCTACTTCACCATGAAATCAACCTCCGTTTTGGCCCACAGCAGCGCCACTTTGCCGGTTTTGTCGGCCGTGATGGTGAACTGCTCGGCGGGGGCGGCTACGGTTTTGGGCTTCACTTTCACGCGCAGGGCGTCTTCGGCGGCCTTGTAGTCGTAGGCGCCCCACTGCTTGGCGGTTTTGTTGAAGATGACGGTCCACTCGGTGGCCCCGGGGATGGTGAACAGGCTGTAGGTGCCAGCCGCCAACATTTGGCCCTCAATTTTGACCGGCTTGCTCACCGTGAAGGTGGTGGCCTCGTTGGCGCCCGTGCGCCACACCTCGCCGGTGGGGGCCAGGGGCGTTTTGGAGCCAAATGCCTCGCGGCTCTTCAGCGCGGGGCGGCTGTAGTCGATGGTGACATCGGTGCTGCCTACGGTGGTTTTTACCATGGCCGGCGGGCTGGGGCGCTTCGACTTGTCTTCGGGCATTTTGCCCTGAGCCAGGGCCGCCGACGTGTTGAAAAGGAGCGCCGCGCCCGCCAGGGCAGCTACGAAAGGAGTGGGCGAAAAGAAACGCATGAGACAACAGGGTAAGGTGTAGGCAGGTAAGCCCGCAGGCCGGCAAATGGTTTAAGGTAGCGTGCTACGCCGTTGCCCCGGTCCGCCGGCTTGAGTACTGGCCTCGTCCATGTGGCCCCTGGCCCGGCTCTCGCCCATGCGCCAGTACACGAGCAGCGAGAGCAGGGCGCAGCCCGTCACGTACCAGTAAAACCACTCTTCGCGGCCCTGCGCCTTGGCAAAGAGTGCCAGGTACTCGGCGGTGCCGCCAAAAATGGCCACCGTGAGCGCGTAGGGCAGCCCCACGCCCAGCGCCCGCACCTGGGTCGGAAACAGCTCGGCCTTTACCACGGCCGAAATACTGGTGTAGGCGCTCACCACAAACAGCGCCGCCACCAGCAACCCAAACGCCGCCCCGGCGCTGCGCGCGTGGGCCAGCAGCCGCAGCACCGGCACCGTGCCCAGCGTGGCCCCCACCCCAAAAAACAGCAGTACCGGCCGCCGCCCCACCCTATCCGACACGGCGCCCAGCAGCGGCTGAAACAGCAGCGCCACCGCCATCGCCCCAAACGAAATAAGCGTGGCCTGCTCCTTGCTGAAACCGCTGGTATTCACCAAAAACTTCTGCGCGTAGGTAGTAAAGGTGTAAAACGCCAGCGTGCCGCCCAGCGTGAGGCCCACCACCGTGAGCGTTTCGCGGGGGTAGGCCAGCAGCTGCTGAATGGCCGACGGCCGGGCCGCGCGGGCGGCGGGCGCGGCGGTGGCTTCGTACTCGAAGGCGGCGGTTTCGCGCATGTGCTGGCGCAGGTAGAGCGCGCCCAGCGCCGCCCCCGCCCCTAGCACGAAGGGCACCCGCCAGCCCCAGCTCGTCATTTCGGCGGGCGATAAAAACTGTTGCAGGGTCAGCTGCACGCTCAGGGCCAGCAGCTGCCCACCCATGAGGGTAAGATACTGAAAACTAGACCAGAAGCCCCGGTGCCGCGCCCCCGCCATCTCGGAGAGGTAGGTGGCCGAAGTGCCGTACTCGCCGCCCACGCTGATGCCTTGCAGCAGCCGCGCCAACAGCAGCAAAGCCGGCGCGCCCAGCCCGATAGTGGCGTAGCCGGGGGCCACCGCAATGAGCAGCGAGCCGCCCGCCATCAATTGCACCGAGCGCAGCAGCGCCGCCCGGCGGCCCCGGCGGTCGGCATACGCGCCGAGCAGCGCCGCACCCAGCGGCCGCATCAAAAAGCCCACCGCGAAGATGGCCGCCGTGTTCAGCAGCTGCGCCGTGGGGCTGGCCTTCGGGAAAAAGACCGGCGCAAAATACAGGGCGAACGCCGAGTACACGTACCAGTCGTACCACTCGACCAGGTTGCCGATGGAGCCGGAAATGATGGAGCGAAGTGGGGAAACAATAGCAGTGGACATGCGCCAAAAGTAGCGGCGCGGGCACCTACTGCCAACATCCTATTGCCAGGATTTTCGTTTAAAAAACCTGGTCAGTTTGCTGTTAGTGGGGTAACTCCGGTGCTTGGTTAAGTTATTGAATACCAGCGCCACCAGAAGCAGGATGCTTACGCCCGTCAGCACGGGCGAAAAGGCGTACATATACCCCAGCGATTTAATCTTCTCCGTTCCGGTAACCGCTAGCAGGGCCGTGGCGCCCCCAGGAGGGTGCAGGGTTTTGGTAAACTGCATGGCAATGATGGAGAATGCCACGGCCAGCGGGGCCGTCAGCCAGACTATATCCGGAAATATTTTATAAACCGTCACGCCAATCAGGGCCGACACTACGTGCCCGCCAATCAGGTTTCTCGGCTGGGCCAACGGGCTCTGAATTGCCCCGTAAACCAGCACGCTTGACGCCCCGAAAGAACCAATTAAAAAAACGTTTTCAATCTTGGGCAAAAAATCAGCTTGACAGAATGCAATCAGGCCAACCCCTAAAAAGGCCCCCATGAAAGACCAAAACTTCTCTTTATAGTCAACCAGGGTTTCTTTATATAGTACGTATTTTGAAACCCTTACTGCTCTTCTTATTTTCTTCTTAACCACTTTATCAGCTATCTAATCCCGAACCCGTTTGGGGTTTCTGCCAGCAGGCGGGTCTACTACGAAGGAACTCCCCCGGAAGTCGGGAATTTGTAGTACATCCCACTCAGGCGCTTATCCTCCAACAAAATTTCTTCGCAAAGGCATTATTCGCACCGGGCTACTGCCCTCCCGAAGCCCGGTGCCGGGCTGCCAGTAGCGGCTAGGGTCGCTAGGGAGCTGAGGGAGCGGGGAAGAAGGGCGCGAAGTGGGGAGGCGGGTATAGCGCCGAAGGGAGGGGCGGGATTGATTTAAATTAAAAAACGTCTGTTATGCTGCGCTTGTCGAAGCATCTCTACCGCTTCATTACAATGCCGTTCATTTAAGCACTAAGCCCGCTTTTTTGCCAAACGCCTATTAATAGTTTGACTTTTTACGTATTTATCATTCCGTTATTTATTATTGCCCCAAAATAATAAGTCAAATTTGATGATATTTTTTCAAAAACGCCAGGAATATAGTTTGTTATGCTTTCAACAGTTAGCTCATTACCTATCGGAAAATGATGATATTTATTAAGGTATTTTTTTACATCTGATTTCTCTGTTTCGCTAAGTTTATCAAATGGGTTTATTGTTGCATAGTTGTGAAAATCAGACAAGTGAATAAAACCACATCCAAATTTGTAAACATATTGAACATAGCCCATCAACTCGTTTGCCTTGTCCACCATGTCTTTATCAGTAACTTGCTTCCACTTGTTATTCGGTGTCAAAATTGTCCATTTTTCACCCGATAAAGTTTGTTTAATCAGTCTTTCTCTTTCATTAATGTTAGAAATTCTTCCTAGATACATAACTCGAATAAAGGAGTCTAATTCTGTCCTTAGCGTTTCCATACATTTTCCAATTCGTCTTTTAGCAAAATCATCTCTCAACGATTCGAAGTTTTCTTCACTTCGATTTCGGATTAGTTCTACAAATTGTTGTTTTATGTCTACCATTGTTTTAGTGTTGTTCTTGAACTGACCGCCAACATTACGATTCTCACTACTCACCACGGCAGCAGTAGAGGGTATCATACCACTTTGGTATAACACACGCAAGTATAAGCCACAACCCACACCCAAAACCCACCCATCCCGCCCCCCATCGTAATTTTGCGCTTGCTTAACGGCTAACTCCCGTTCGCCTGCTTTATGAAACAAGAACTAGACCTGGCCCTACCCCCCGAGGTGGCCTACGACGAGCTGGCCCGCTACGCGGCCATTCTGGCCGCCGCCGGCCTGCGCCCTGGCGAAGCCGACTTCGTGCACATCCGCAAGCGCTCGCTCGATGCGCGGGGTCGCCGGCCGCTCATCCGGCTGCGGGCCGACGTGTACGACCGCGCCACGCCCGCCCCCGCCCGCGAGCTGCTGGGGCCGTGGTTTGAATACCCCGATGTGCGGCAGGCGCGGCGGCGCGTGCTGATTGTGGGCGCGGGGCCGGCGGGGCTGTTTGCGGCGCTGCGCTGCATCGAGCTGGGTATCAAGCCGATTGTGCTGGAGCGCGGCAAGGACGTGCGCACCCGCCGCCGCGACCTGGCCGCCCTTAATAAGGACCACGTGGTGAACCCCGACTCGAACTACTGCTTTGGCGAGGGCGGCGCGGGCACCTACTCCGATGGTAAGCTCTACACCCGCGCCACCAAGCGCGGCGATGTGGGCCGCATCTTGCGGCGGCTGGTGCAGCACGGCGCTACCCCCGATATCCTGGTCGATGCCCACCCCCACATCGGCACCAACAAGCTGCCCGCCGTGGTGCAGAGCCTGCGCGATGCCATTATCGAGGCCGGCGGCGAGGTGCGGTTTGAGACGCGGGTCGAAGATTTAATCCTGGATAACAACTACTTGCGCGGGGTGGTCACGCACACCGGCGAGGCCCTGGAGGCCGAGGCTACCGTGCTGGCCACCGGCCACTCGGCCCGCGACATCTACGAGCTGCTGCACCGGCGCGGGGTGCTCATCGAGGCCAAGCCCTTCGCGCTGGGCGTGCGCGTCGAGCACCCGCAAGCGCTCATCGACGCGGCCCAGTACGGGCGGCCCGAGCGCGGGCTGCTACCCGCCGCCAGCTACGCGCTGGTAGAGCAAACGAAGGTGCGCGATGCCCAGCGGGGCGTGTTCTCGTTTTGCATGTGCCCCGGCGGCTTCATTGTGCCGGCAGCCACCGCGCCCGGCGAGGTGGTGGTAAACGGCATGAGCCCCAGCCGCCGCGACTCGCGCTTTGCCAACTCGGGCATCGTGGCCGCCGTGGAGCTGGCCGACATGGACGTGGCCCGTTACGGCGCGCTCGCCGGCCTGCACTTGCAGCAGGAAATAGAGCAGCGCGCCTGCCAGCTGGCCGGCAATACCCAGCTGGCCCCCGCCCAGCTCCTGGGCGATTTCCTGCAAAAAAAGCATTCTGCCACCCTCCTCGAAACCAGCTACCAGCCCGGCCTGGTAAGCGTGGAAATGGACGCCGTGCTCGGCCCCGCCCTCAGCGAGCGGCTGCGGCAGGGCTTCCGCGCCTTCGGCCGCAAAATCCCCGATTTTGCCACCAATGCCGCCCAAATCGTGGGCGTGGAAAGCCGCACCTCCTCCCCCGTCCGCATCCCGCGCGACACCGACACGCTGCGCCACCCGGTAGTGGCGGGCCTGTATCCCTGCGGCGAGGGCGCGGGCTACGCCGGCGGCATCGTGAGCGCGGCCATGGACGGCGAGCGCGTGGCAGAAGCGCTATCGGTTGTGAGGGTAAGAGGGTAAGAGGGTAAGAGGGTAAAAAACTATCCCTCCGCCAAAAGCTCACTACCCACCACCCGCACCTCAACCGCCTCCCAATCCGTACACCCCACTTAACCGTAGCCAGCTTGCGAAGCAAGCGTATCTGCGAAATCTGTTTAATCCGTTATAATCTGCGATGACGACCCTAGTTCTTGGTGCTACTGACAATCCCGACCGCTACGCCTACAAGGCGGTACATTCGCTCAAAAACCACGGCCACGAAGTAATACCCGTGGGCATCCGCAAAGGCCAGGTGGCCGGTCTCGACATTCATACCGACCGCCCCGCCACGCCCGGTATCGACACCGTCACGCTCTACGTGGGCCCGCAAAACCAGCCCGCCTGGTACGATTATATCCTGAGCCTCAAGCCGCGGCGCATCATCTTCAACCCCGGCACCGAAAACCCCGAGCTGGAGCAAAAGGCCCAGGCTCAGGGCATTATGACCGAGGAAGCCTGCACGCTGGTGATGCTGAGCGTGGGGCAGTATGAGTTGTAAGCCAGGAGCTAGTGCTGGTAAACTTTCTTCTGGCTAACGCGCTGGTACAGTCTTGGACAGCTTTCCAATCGAACTATTGACGAGAGCTATTTCTTCTCATAAATTGCTGATTCACTTTTACTTTTCTATGAAAATGCTTTTGCTTTTGGCTACGGCTTACGCCTCAATTATCACTGCTGGAGCTACGCTGCCGCCAAATCCCCGCACTGCAGAAATGCACAAGCTGCATGAGTATGTACTGGCGAAGGGCAAACATATTACTGGCCAGATTTCGGGTTCGCCGACAGCGCAGGTGCAGGCTTCTCAGCAAGACTTTACCAAACTCATGAAGCAGAGCACAGCGACTTTGCTGGCGCTTGACCAGCTAGACCATGCGGCAACGTTAACCTCCACTCAATTGGCGACGCAGGAGAAGCTTTTTAAGCAGGAGGGCAGCACCCTTGGCACGGCCAACAATGTCTTGGCCCGTACCGCTAATCTCTTGCAGGAAGCTCGCGATAAAGCATCGATGAAAGCGCTGATGGGTGGTAAATAAGCAACGCACCCAGCGTTTGGGAAAGGCTACTGCCTATCGCAAAATGAACGGCGAGCGGTGCTATAGAAGGGCCTTCCACTCTGCGTTTGCAGGCACCCTACCTTCCTAAAAGCTTCGGCCGCATCTGGCCGAAGCTTTTTTTGTAAACTTTATAATTTAAACTACCCAGGCAACCCCCGGCCGGCCGGCCGCATCTACCACGCCAAACATCCTTTCGCCGCTGCCCTACTTCTACCTTTTTCCGTGACTGAGCCCGACCTCATTGCCGCCTGCCTGCGGGGCGAGCCCCGCGCCCAGCGCCAGCTCTACAACCAGTTTGCGGGGCTGATGCTGACGGTGTGCCGGCGCTACCTCAAGCGCCCCGAAGACGCCGAGGAGGCGCTGCTGCTGGGCTTTGCCAAGGTGTTTCGGGCGCTGCCCACGTTCCGGCAGGAGGGTTCGTTTGCGGGCTGGGTGCGCCGCATTATGGTGAACGAGGCGCTGATGGAGCTGCGCCGCCGCGAGCCCCTGCACCTCTCGTTTGAGGACTTTGCGCAGCCCGAAAACCTGGCCACCACCCCCGCCACCGCCGATACCCAGCTGCAAGCCGAGGAGTTGCTGGCCCTGCTCCAAACCCTGCCCACCGGCTACCGCACCGTGTTCAACCTCTACGCGCTGGAGGGCTACTCGCACCCCGAAATCGCGGAGCTATTGGGCATCTCGGAGGGTACCAGCAAGTCGCAGCTCAGCAAGGCGCGGGCCATGCTGCAACGCCGCCTCCAGCTGGCCACCAGTAGCTAGGCCGCAGCATTCTTACTTAACTAATTGATAAGCAATAAATTATAGCATAATGGCCGTTAACGACCTCGACGACTTGTTTCGCCAGCAGCTGGATGGGCACGCCACGCCGCCCGGCCCC
This sequence comes from Hymenobacter sp. H14-R3, assembly GCF_030063445.1. GTDB lineage: Bacteria > Bacteroidota > Bacteroidia > Cytophagales > Hymenobacteraceae > Hymenobacter. The sequence continues at coordinate 15,708 of NZ_JASITD010000018.1, forward strand.
GGCTTGCAGCAGCGGCTGGCCGAGCTAGCGGAGGCCGAGCGCCTCGACACCCTGTTTCGGACGGGGCTGGGAGCCCATGCTTCCCAGCCCCGCCGCGCCGTGTGGGAGCGCCTGGAGGATGAGCACCTGCACCCCCAGCCCCGCCGCCGCCGGGTGGTGGCCTGGTGGCAATACTCGGCCGCGGCGGTGCTGCTGCTACTGCTGCTGGCCGGCGGGGCCGGGCTGTGGCGCGGGCAGCTGAGGCAGCCAGCGGGGCCCGTAGCTACCGCTACTACTAACCCTCAGCCGGCAGCACCCGCCACGGCTGCTCAGCCTAGCGCACCCGGCCGCCAAGCATTACCAAGCATTATTTCTGAAGCACAAATTATTGATAGTAAGATTATTGCGAATAACACGACCAGCACTTCTAAAAAAAATCAGGAAAATATTTTTTCCCAGGCAACGGCCCCGGCGCTTTCCCCATCTAGCCCCCCGATAGCCACTACTACCCGGCCGCGCCGCCCCGCCCCGGCACCCCAGGTAGCCAGTAGCTCTCGCCCAAAAACCCGGCGGCCGGACGCGGCCGCCGGCCAGTTGGCCACCACCGGGGGGCGGAAAGCCCCGGCTGGCCAGCCCCTCACTACCTCGCAGGAGACCCCGGCCACAATCGGTGCGCCAGCCCCCCGCGAAAACGCCACCCTCGCCGTAGCGGCCTTTACGGCCGCCACCGCCCCAGCTGGCGTGATTGAAGTAGACGTGCGGCGCGGCCCCGAAACCGCTCGCCCCGCCGCCGCCCCGGCCCCCACCGTGGTAGCTGAGGCGGCCCCGCGCCGCCGGCCCCGCCTGCGCCTCGGGGGCCTGCTACGCCAGGCCGACCAGCTGGTGCGTGGCGAATCGGTGAGCCTAGCCGAGGCCACCGGCCTGCCCGAGACCCTGACCGTGCACGCCCGCTTCGGCGGCCGCACGCTTAGCAAAACAATTGCCCTGTAGCCGCTGGCAGTAGCTTATTGCCAGCTTTAGTTTTCGATTTCCTTGCCTCTCCATCGGGGCAGCCTTCTTTTTTACAGCCTTTTCTCAACGCTCTTTCCCTGATGAAACCTGCTCTTTTTTCTGCTGCCTTGCTGGCGCTGTTTGCCGCCGCTACTACGGGCCAGGTCCGGGCGCTGGCCCTGCCCAAAATGCCCCTGGCCGGCACCGCGCCCACCGATACGATTGTGGTGCGGCTGCCCAACAAGGCGATTATGACGCTGGTGGTGCGCGATGCCGCCCAGCTGCGCCAGTTGCCCCAGTACCACCTCGACTCACTGGTGGCGCGGCTGGGGCCCTACATCAAGCGGGCCGATGAGGCAGCCAAAACGGCCACTACCGACCGCGTAACTACCCAGTTTTTTCCTAACCAGGACGCGCCCGGCCAGAGCCTGCCCGAAGAAATCCGCATTACGACCCACAGAGCGAGCGGTACGGGCCTTGGTTCCAGCAACCGGGTGGAGGTACTGCTGGATAAGGACAAAACTGCCGATGCGGGCAGCAAGCGGTCCCGGAAGGTAAATATTACCATCGGCGGCGGCAGCCAGGCCGCACGCGACTCGATGCGTGAGGCGCGCAATGACCGTAAGTCGTCTTCGACAAACTTTATATTTGACCTGGGGCTTAACGCGCTCGTTAATAACCATATAGACCGCGTGATGCCGGCTGGGCAGGTGCCCACCAGCCCGCTCGACCTGCGTACCGGCGGCTCACGCTACGTCAATCTCGGCTTCAATTTCAAGCAGCGGCTAGGCGCGCGGCGCAGCCCGCTCTACCTGATGGTCGGCCCCGAGCTCGCGTTTAACAACTACATGCTCGAAGGCAATTACAAGTGGATGAACCAGAATGGCTTGACCAGCGTGGTGCCCGAAAGCAGCAGCCGGCAGTACCAGAAAACCAAGCTGGCAACCTCTACCCTCACCGTGCCGCTAATGCTTCAGCTCAACACGCACGGCAGCAGCCACTTTCACCTGGGCGCGGGTGGCTTTGTGGGCTACCGCCTGGCCAGCTGGACCAAGCTCAAGTATTTTGAGGAAGGCACGACTTACAAGGACAAAGATTATGGCTCGTACAACCTCAACGACTGGCAGTATGGCCTGCAAGGCATAATCGGCTTTAAGTCGCTGACCTTCTTTGCCAAGTATAACCTCAATCCGCTCTTCCGCGACGGCCAGGGCCTCCAGGCCCAGACGCTGAGCTTCGGCCTGCGCCTGTTTCAATAGCGCGAAGTTTCCGCTTCGTACGCGAGCGCAGCGAGCAGGCGGCACCGGGCGACCGCATACGTAACTGCTCGCTGCGCTCACTCGCAAGCTGAAGCTTACGCTACGTCTCCTGGGCGACCGCATACGCAAGTTGCTCGCTGCGCTCGCTCGCAAGCTGAAGCTTACGCTACACTGCCCGGAAGAAGTTATCCAGCAGGATGGCGGCCGATACGGCTACGTTGAGGCTTTCGGCGCGGCCGCCGGGGCCGTGCGGAATGTGCAGCCGGCGTGTGAGCTGCGCGCCTACCTCGGGGCTGAGGCCGTGGCTTTCGCTGCCCATTACCAGCACGCCGGCCGGTTGCAGGTGCAGCTTGTGCACGTTATCGCCTTCTAAATCAGCCCCGTATATAGCCGCTTCCTTGGGGAGCGCGGCCAGCCAGGCGGCCAGGTCGCGGTCGGCCCACACGGGCACGCGGCCGAAGGCACCCATGCTGGCGGCCACGGCTTTGGGGTTGAAGGGGTCGGCGCAGTTTTCGCTCAGCACCAGGCCGGGCAGGCCGTACCAGTCGGCCAGGCGCCAGAGGGTGCCCAGGTTGCCGGGGTCGGCCACGTTGTCGAGGGCCAGCACGAGGCGGGTGGTGGGCAGGGCGGCGGGCAGCGGTATTTCGGGCGGGCGGCGCACTACGGCCAGCGCGGCGGCGTTGGTTTGCAGGGTGCCGAGCTGAGTGAGCTCGTCTTCGGTGGCGAGCTGCACCAGCAGGCCGGGCGTGGGCGGCAACTGCCCGGCAAAGGCGGGCGTGGCGAGCAGGTGCTCGATTTCGAGGCCCGACCCAAGCAATTCTAGCACGCTTTTCGCACCTTCGACCAGGAAGGCGGCGTGGCGTTGCCGATATTTGCGCTGGTGTAGCGACCGAACGTATTTGGCGAGAGCTTTTGAAACCATTAGTGCAACAAAGTAACGACCGGCCGCGCGTTGGCCCTACCAGCCTGGCCGCCGCGCTGCTGCTGGCCGTGGTGGCCCTGCTGCTGGCGGTGGGCTGCTCGCCGCTGCGCCTGCTCACGCCCCAGCAGCGCCTGCTCACCAAGGTGGAGGTGCAAAGCGAAGGCCTGAGCACGGCCCAGCAGGAGCGCCTGCTCACGCTGGTGCAGCAAAAGCCCAACCGCACCATTCCCATTCCCAAGCTGGCCGTGTATCAGCTGGGGCACTCCTTTTATGACTCGACCCGCATTGAGCGGCGGATAACTAAAATAAAGGACCGGTATACCAGCCGGCTGGCCGCCGTGCAGGGCGACTCGGCCCGCACCAGCAAGCTGCTGGCCCGCCGCGACCGCCTGCTGGCCCGCAAGCGCACGGCCCTCGAAAAGGGCAACTCCATTATGCGCCTGGGCGAGCCGCCCGTTATTTATGACCCCACGCTGAGCCAGCGCACCGTGGAGCAGCTCACTACCTACCTGCGCTCGCAGGGCTACTTTCGGGCGCAGGCCAGCTTCACCGATTCGGCCCGCTCGAAGCCCAGCCTCATTGCCAGCGCCCTGCGGGCGGTGGGCCTGCGCAAGCCCGTGCGGCCGGTGCCGCTGCGCGACTCAGCCGGCCAGCGGCTGCACCGGCTCGTTACGGTTACCTACCAAGTAAAAGAGGGCCAGGACTTTACCTACAGTCGCCTCACGCGCAGCATCCCCGACTCGGGGGTGGCGCGGGTGGTGGCCGGGGCGCAGGGCGCTACCGTGCTGCGCGTGGGCGACGCCTATAACGAAGACGTGATTGGCCAGGAGCGGCAGCGCCTCGAAAGCCTGCTAAAAAATGCGGGCTACTACGATTTCCGGGCTCAGTACATTACCCTGGAAGCCGACACCAGCTTCGAGACAAACCAGGTGCGCCTGCGGCTGCTCATTGCCAGCCCGCCCGGCGGACACCGCGCCTACCACCTGCGCAAGGTAACGGTGCTCACCGACGTGAGCCAGACCCGCGCCCTGCGCCTGGCCTCGGGCGACACTACCCGGCGGGCGGGCCGCCGCGCTGGCGGCCGGGTGGTGGCCCCCGCCGACAGCACCAACGTATCGGGCCGGGCGGTGGGCTCGGCCTCGGGCCGCATCTCCACGGCCAACATGCCGGCGGGCGTGACGCCGGCCGCCGTGGCCGACTCGCTGAGCGCGCGCCGGCTGCGGCGGGTGGGCCGCCGGGCTGCCCCGCGCGATACCGTGCGCCTCGACAGTATTATTTTTTCCAGCCGGGGCCCGCTACCCATCAGCCCGGGCATTTTGGCGCGGCAAGTAACGGTACGGCCCGGCCAGCTCTATAACCAGGCGCGTACGCAACGCACGCAACGCCAGCTCTCCAGCCTCGATATGTTCCGGTTTAACACCGTGAGCTACCGCAAGGTGACGGACCGCCCCGACGCCGGCGAGGTGGGCGGCAACACCGAGGGCGTGGCCGCCGACAGCAGCCGGACGCTCACGGCTAGCTCTGCGGCCGCGGTGCTCACCGGCCCCGCCGCTCCCGGCCTGCTCGATGCCATCGTGACTACCTCGCCGAGCCCGCGCTTTTCCGAAACTACCGAATTTGGCGGCACCTACGTGGCGACCAAGGTGGGGCCGTTTGCCAACTTTCGCCTTAAGTGGCGCAACCCCTTTGGCGGGGCCGAGGTGCTGGAGCTCAGCGCCCGCGCCGGCCTGGAAGGCCAGCTGGCCCAGCTCGGCAACGACAGCGTCAGCATTGCTACCTACACGTTGCAGTACGGGGCTACGGCGGCCCTGCTGGTACCGCAGTTTCTGGTGCCGTTCCGGCTGGGCAACTTTTTGGCCGACTACCAGCCGCGCACGCGATTTGCCTTGTCCACTACGTTTACCAAGAGCGCCTACTACACCCGCAGCAACACCGAGTTTACGTTCGATTACCTCTGGCAAACCAGTGCGTATCAGCAGTATATCTTCACGCCCGTGGACTTGGGCATCGTGAGCACGCCCGTTATCAGCAAATTTTACCGCGACCGCCTCACCAGCCTGCGCATCAACCAGGGCAGCCCGCTCTACCGCTCGTTTCAGCCCATTTACGAGCCCAGCTTCAGCTTCACCTCGCTTTATAATTCCAACGACCTTACCCAGACCCGCAACGCCAGCTACCTGCGCGTATTTGCCGAGCTGGGCGGCCTCACGCGGGGGCTGTACCGCAACGAGTCGTGGTTTCAGAAAACCCGCTTGTCGGTCTACAACTTTGCTAAAATCACGGTCGATTACCGGCGCTACTACAAGCTTTCGCCCACCACTTACCTGGCCTGGCGCCTTAATGGGGGCCTGGCCCACGCCCTCACCACCACCCCCGACACCACCGGCGAAAACGGCCGCGGCACGGTAGACCGCTTCATCATTCCCTACGACAAGTACCTGTTTGCGGGCGGCTCCAACAGCGTGCGCGCCTGGAGCCCGCGCCGGCTGGGCACCGGCTCCTACGCTACGCTGCTGCCCAGTGTGAATGGCCAGCCCCAGGAGCGCGACTATTACACCGAGCAGCCCGGCGAGGTGCTGCTGGAGGGCTCGGTGGAGTACCGCTTCCCGGTGTACTCGTTTATCAAGGGCGCGCTGTTTACCGATTTTGGCAACGTCTGGGCCCTGCAACCCGATACCAACCGACCGGGGGCTGAGTTCCTGGTCAACCGCTTCTACAAGCAGTTTGCCATAGCATCGGGCTTCGGCGTTCGCATGGACTTTACCTTCCTCATTCTGCGCTTCGATGTGGCTACCAAGGTGTTTGACCCCACCGAAACCGGCCAGCCCTGGCGCCTGCGCAACGCCATTAAAACCACTAACAACCAAACGGTTATAAACGTGGGTTTGGGGTATCCGTTTTAACGGTTTTATTGGTGAGGCAAACAAAAGGTCCTGTGGCCGCCGAGGCTCGACTATGCTCTTATTGCCTCACTACTTCATTTGCCTAAGTGACTGATTTACAGATTTTTTGCAAATAATATAGCTGCAAAACCTTAGGGCTGACTAAATTTGCGGGGTTTCCCCCTTTTTCTGCTAAATGAAAAATCTGCTATTCACTTTTCTCTTGTCCGGTAGCTGGCTATTGGCCCGCGCAGCCCCGGTGGCCAACTCCGATGCGGCCAGCACGCCGGGCAAAACGGCCGCTACCTTTTCCGTTACGGCCAACGACACTGGTGCGCCGGTAGCGGCCACGGTCGATTTTACCACCAGTACCACCGCCGCGCGCCTCACCACGCGCACCGTGGGCGGGCAGGGCACCTTCACGGTCGATGACCTGGGCAACGTCACCTTTACGCCCCTTGCCACGTTTTCGGGCACCAGTAGCACCACGTATTTTGTGCGTGATGCCGCGGGGGTAGCCTCCAACCGGGCCACCATCACGGTAACGGTGGGGCCCATAACCAGCAACGATTTTGTGCTGGTAACCTACCAAACCCCCCGCACGTTTCAGCCCACCACCAACGACGTATCGAGCACGGGCTTCGACTTTCTAACCCTCGACCTCGACTTGGCCCAGCCCGGCGTGCAGGCCCAGCTGGTGCTGGCCGCAGGCACCCTGCAAAGCGACGGGGCCGGCAACGTCACCTTTGCGCCCACCGCGGGCTTTACGGGCAGCGTGCCCGACGTAACCTACACTGTTTCGAGCGCGGGCAGCCCGGCGGCGAGCAGCAACGTGGGCACCATCCAGCTGCGGGTGGGCGGGCTGCCGTTTGCGTGCAGCGGCGAGTTTTACCAGATTAGCCAAGTGGGTGCCACGGCCCAGCTGTTTCGGCTGGTGCGCAACACCACGGGTGGCACGGTCAACTACACCGCTACGCTGCTCTACGACACCGGCGTACGGCTCAACAGCTTGGCGCTGAGCGGCCAGGATGGCTACCTCTACGCCGTGGGTATCAACACCAGTGCGCCCGGCATCATCAACGTGGGCCAAGTGTACCAGTTCAGCCAGAATGGGGCCGTGAACCTGGGCCTGATGCCGGGCTTACCGGCCCAGGCCTTCAACTCGGCCACGGCCGACAACCAAGGCAACTACTACCTGGCTAACAACAACACCAGTACCCTCTACCGAGCTGACCTGAAGACGTTTACGGCGGCGAGCGTGCCGCTGGCGAGCGCGGCCAACTGCGGCGACATCGCCTTCGACCCCACCACGGGCTATCTCTATGCCTCGCGCTACCCCAGCAGCCTCTACCGCATTGACCTAGCCAGCGCCGACGCCAAAAAGCCCGTATTGGCCCTGAGCACCGGCACCACAGGCGGCGACATGGGGTCCATCTTTTTCGATGCCAGCGGCACGCTCTATGGGGCCAGCAACCAGGGCGAGTTTTTCATCTACGACCTCACCACGGGCCAGAGTACGCTGGTAGGCACGGCCAACACGGCCAGCCAGGGCGACGGCGCCAGCTGCGCCTTCCCGGCCCAGAAGCTCGACGTGGTGAAGGCGGCCGGCGCTGTTAACAAGCGTAGCGCCACGGTATTCGACGTGCCGTTCAGCATGCAACTGCGCAATACCAGCAGTGCCGAAGACCCTAACATTCAGGTTAATGACTTTCTATTTTCGGCCAGTGCCGGCAACACCAACGTTACGTTTCCGGGGGCGGCCAGCGTAACTATTGTGGCGGGGCCTGCGGCTACCATTGCGGGAGCCGCCGTGGCCACCAACGCGGTTTTCACCGGCCAGCAGGGCAATACGGGCCTGCTACCGGGCACCCAGTCGCTGCAAGCCGGCCAAACGGCCGTGCTCACCTTCACGGCCCGCGTCACGTATCCGGCCGGCAGCGTGCCCAGCCAGGCCCAGAACACGGCCTACGCCAGCACCGCCAGCGCCACCCCCAACAGCGGCTACCAGCAGCTGAGCGACGGCTCCCTCGTATCGCCCGACCAGGTACTGGCCACCGACCGCTCTACTACGGGGGCTACCCTGCCCAGCTCGCCCAACGCCGACACGCCCGCCCCCACGATAGTTAACTTCAGCAACGCCACGCCTTTGCCGGTGGTGCTGAGCAGCTTTGTAGCCACGGCCGCCGGCAGCACCGCGCAACTCGCCTGGACCACCGCCAGCGAGGTCAACAACGCCTATTTTGGCGTAGAGCGCGCCACGGCCGCCGGCAGCTTTACCAGCCTGAGCACGGTGGCTGGGCACGGCAACCGCGCGCTCGGGGCCGCTTACAGCTTTGTTGATGCCGAGGCCGCCCACGCGGGCAGCCTGCTCTACTACCGCCTGCGCCAAGTCGATACCGACGGCACAGCAAGCTACTCGCCGGTGCGCGTAGTGCGGCTGGCTGGCGCGGGCCTGGCCACGGTAGCCCTCTACCCCAACCCCGCCGGCGCGGCCGCTACCCTCGACCTCACGGCCCTGCCCGCCGGCCCCTGCGCCGTTGCGGTCTACGACCTGGCGGGCCGGCTGCTAGCCACCTATTCGCTGGCCGGCGGCCAGGCCCACAGCCTCAGCCTGCGGGCGTTACCGCTGGGCGTGAGCCTACTGCGCGTAGCGGGCCAAACGCTGCGCCTGCTGCACCAGGAGTAGCCCTGGCCGGGCAATGCCTCTGCCTTTGCCCCTCCGCCAACCCCCCAATCAAAAAGGAGCCCCGGTGCGCACGCACCGAGGCTCCTTTTTTTGGTTAATTATTTGACTTGCAACATTTTAATAACCAAGCAGGTCGCCCAATGCTACGGCCACCTTGGCGGCGCTGGGCAGCATTTGCTTTTCCAGCTCCACATTGAGCGGAATGGCGGGCAGGTTGGCCGCGCCGAGGGTGAACACGGGCGCGTCGAGCTGGCGGAAACAGTGGCGCTGGATGCGCCCGGCCAGGCTCTCGGCAAAGGAGTTGAGCAACGGCTCTTCGGTGAGGACCAGGGCTTTGCCGTGGCGGCGCACGGCGGCCTGCACGGCGTCCCAATCGAGGGGATTGAGGGTGCGCAGGTCGAGGATTTCGACGCGGCCGGGGTAATTGCGGCTGGCGGCCCGGGCCCAGTGCACGCCCATGCCGTAGGTGACGACCACGCAGGTTTCACCGCCGGCCAGCTTGTCGGCATCGGCGGCCTGGGCCACGGCGGCCTGGCCCAAGGGGATGACGTAGCCGGCGGCCGGCTCGGTGGTTTTGGCCTCCTCCGTGCCAGGCACCTTGCTCCAGTACAACCCCTTGTGCTCCAGCATAATAACCGGATTAGGGTCCAGGAAAGCGGCGCGCAGCAGGCCCTTCATATCGGCGGCATTGCTGGGGTACACCACCTTAATGCCCCGGATGGTGAGCAGCGTGCTCTCGATGGAGCCTGAGTGGTAGGGCCCGCCCCCGCCATAGGCCCCCACCGGCACCCGAATGAGCGCCGGCACTGGAAACTTGCCCATGCTGAGGTAGCACGATTTCGACAGCTCCTCCACTAACTGGTTGAGGGCCGGCCAGATATAATCGGCAAACTGAATCTCGACGATGGGCCGTGCGCCCACGGCCGCCATGCCGGCCGTGCTGCCCACAATGTAGGCCTCCTGAATGGGCGTATTAAACACCCGCTTATCGCCGTATTTTTTGGCCAGCAGCGCCGCCTCGCGGAACACGCCGCCCAGCTCGCCGCCCACGTCCTGGCCATAGAACAGGGCCTCCGGAAACTCGCGCAAAATATCGTCTACGGCGTGCAGGGCGGCATCCACCATCAGCACTTTGTCGGCCCCGGCGGGGGCGCGCTCGCCGGCCTCGGCCAGCACGGCGGGGGGCGCAAACTCGTGGTCGGCGAAGGTAGCGGGGTCGGGGTCGGGCGCGGCCTGGGCGGCGGCCCAGTCGGCGGCCACGGTGGCGCGGGCCTGGGCAACCAGCTGGGCCAGCGCGGCCTCGGTGGCGCCGGCGGCCAGCAGGCGCTGGTGCAGGCGGGGCAGCGGGTCGTTTTGCTGGTGCGCGGTGAGGTCGTCGCCGCGGTACCACTCCCGCCGTACCCCACTCGTGTGGTGGCCCAGCAGCGGGCACTTGGCGTGCACCAGGGCGGGCCCGCGCCGCTCGCGCACGTGCGCAAACGCCTCACTCAGACCACTGTACGAGGATTCAAAATCGGCCCCATCGACCCGCACGCGGTGCAGGCCGGGGAAGCCGGCGGCAAAGTCGTAGGCGTCCATGGCCCGCATTTCGCGGCCCGTGGCCGAGATGCCCCAGTCGTTGTCCTGCACCAGGTACACGATGGGCAGCTGGTGCAAAATGGCCATTTGCAGCGCCTCGCTTACCTCACCCTCCGTCATGGCACCATCACCGATAGAGCAGAGCACCAGCGGCTTAGCCGGCGCCGCCGAAGCCAGCCCGCTGAGCCCCGGCAACGGCTGGCCCGACTCGTAAAAATCGCGCGGGTCGGGCGACAGCAGCCCCAGGCCCTGGCTTTCGAGGTAGCTGATGGCGTGGGCCATGCCCGTGGCCGGAATGGCCTGCATGCCCGTGGCCGAGCTTTGGTGCGGAATAATGGGGAACCCGGGCCGGTACAGGCTGGGGTGGCTGTAGTACGTGCGGCCGCCACTGAAGGGGTCATCGCGCTTGGCCAGCAATTGCAGCATCAGCTCGTAGGGGCGCAGGCCCATGCCCAGCAGCAAGGCATCGTCGCGGTAGTAGGGCGTGGCGTAGTCGCTGGGCCACAGCAGCGCGGCCGCGGCCAGCTGCACGGCCTCGTGGCCGCGGGCGGTAGCGTGCACGTAGCGGGCGGCTACGGTTTTGTGCGCTTCGTAGAGGGCGGCCATTTCGGCGGCCGTGTGCATGAGCAGGTAGGCACGGGTGAGCAGGGCCGTAGCGGGCACGGCCGGGGCCGCCACGCCAGGCGCGACAGGAGAATCAACAAACATATTCAGGAGTAGGTAGGGCCAGTGGGGATGGTAAAATTACGCCCCGGCCCGACCTTTGCCGGAAATCCAGGGGGTTTTAAAAACGGTTGTCCTTGCGCGCGCAACGAAGTGGAGCGCGGCAATCTTTCCTTCACCGCTTGGATTACTACCCTCAACGAGTAGGAAAGATTACCGCGCGCCCCTGCGTGGCGCGCAATGACAACCGATTCTTACCTAGCTATGTCCCTCACTCGCACCGATATCACTGCCTGGCTCCAGGATTTTCAAACCCGCCTTTGCGCCCAGCTCGAAGCCGCCGACGGCAGCGCCGTGCGCTTTGGGCAAGACGACTGGCAGCGGCCCGGCGGCGGCGGCGGGCACTCGCGGGTGTTTGAGGGCGGGGCCATTTTGGAGAAGGGCGGCGTGGGCTTTTCGGCCGTGGAGGGCGAAATGAGCGCCGCCGCCGCCCGGCAGCTGCACATGCCCGACCCGCATTTTTTTGCCACCGGCGTGAGCGTGGTGCTGCACCCGCGCAGCCCACGGGTGCCCATCATCCACATGAACGTGCGCTACTTCGAGGCCGGCAACGGCGAGGCGTGGTTTGGCGGCGGCATCGACCTCACGCCCATTTACGTGGATGAGGCGCAGGCCCGGCGCTTTCACCAGCGCCTCCAGGCGGCCTGCGATGCCCACAACCCGGCCTACTACGCCAAGTTCACGCGCTGGGCCGACGACTACTTCTACCTGCCCCACCGCCAGGAAACGCGCGGCGTGGGCGGTATTTTCTTCGACCGCCTCACCGTGGGCCAGGACGGCACGGTGGAAGAGTTATTTGCGTTCGTGCAGGCCGTGGCCGAGGTTTTTGGCCCCTTCTTCACCGAGCTGATGGCCGAAAACCATGCCTTGCCCTTCGGCGAGCGCGAGGAAGCCTGGCAAACCCTGCGCCGCAACCGCTACGCCGAGTTCAACCTGGCCTTCGACCGCGGTACCCGCTTCGGCCTCGAAACCGGCGGCCGCACCGAGAGCATCCTCATGAGCCTGCCCCCCCGCTGCGGCTGGAGCTACAACCCCGCCCCGCCCGCCCCCGGCTCGCCCGAGGCCACCACCCTGGCCTGGCTGCGCAAGGGCGTGGAGTGGGTGTAGCTAATTGTCGTTCCTCCTCGCAATGACAGACGTATTTTCATGCCCCTACCCGCTATTCTGCACCAGCTTACTACCCTCGACCACCGGCTGCTGCTGGCTATCAACCACGCCCGCACGCCGGCCCTGGATGCGGTGATGACGTTTGCCTCCCAGATTAAGGTCTGGTTTCCATTTTATGCGGTGCTGCTGGGGTGGCTCATCTACCATTTTCGCCGCCAGGCGCTGCTGCTGCTGCCGCTACTGGCCGCCACGGTAGCACTGGCCGACAGCATCACGAGCCGCGTTTTCAAGCCCTGGGCGGCCCGGGCGCGCCCCTGCCACGCCGCCGACCTGGCCGCCCAGCTCTACCTACCCGATGGTTGCGGCGGGGCCTACGGCTTCATGTCGTCGCACGCCGCTAATGCCATGGGGCTAGCTGTCTTTCTGCTGTTTACGCTACCCGCCAGCCGCTTTCGCTGGCTTAAAGCGGGCGTGTTTGCGTGGGCCGGCGTCATTTCCTACAGCCGCGTGTACCTGGCGGCCCACTACCCCCTCGACGTGCTGGCTGGCTGGCTGGTGGGCGCCGCGCTGGGCGCGGGCGCGGGCTGGGCTTTTCGGCGCTGGGCAACGCACTACTGGCCGCAGGCTACCACCTAAAAGACAAAAAGGCCGCTGGGTCGGCGGCCTTTTTGTCTTTTAGGTGGCAACTCCTTTTATTTACAAGCAGCATGCTACCAATAAGTTAAGCCTCCGCGCTGGCGATAAGCCCCTGGCTGGCCAGTAGCTTGGCCACGTACTTGCCCACGATATCAAACTCCAGATTTACGCGGTCGCCGGCTTGCAGCTGGTGGAAGCCCGTGTGCTCGTAGGTGTAGGGGATAATGGCCACCGAAAACTCGGTCGCCGTGCTCTCAAAACAGGTGAGGCTCACGCCGTTGATGGTGATGGAGCCCTTCTCCACGGTGAGGCGCTGCGGGCCGGCCTCGTGCCGGAACCGGAACAGCCAGGAGCCATCCTGGTCCTGCACGCGCAGGCACTCGGCGGTGGCATCGACGTGGCCCTGCACAATGTGGCCGTCGAAGCGCCCGCCCGCGGCCAGGCAGCGCTCCAGGTTGAGGTGGCGGCCGGGCTGCCACTGGCCCAGGTTGGTTTTGCGCAGCGTTTCATCAATGGCCGTAACTACGTGGGTGCCCGCGGCTACGTCGAGGGCCACTACGGTGAGGCATACGCCATCGTGGGCCACGCTTTGGTCTACTTTCAGCTCGCTCGCGAAGGGCGATTGAATGGTAAAATGGCGGTTGGTACCTTCGCTCGCAATACCAACAACGGTACCGACGGCTTCAATTATTCCTGTAAACATAACCGCAGATTCAAACGGATTTAACGGATTTCGCAGATACGCCGCTGCGCGGCTGGCTACGCGAGGTGGGTAGGTGGGGGCACCGCTGCGCGGCTATTTAGCCGTTTTTCTGTACCAAACCCGGTAGCCGGTGCCAAAGTTATCAGTGCAAGCCAGTGCCTTCACGCTGCCACATGGCCATCAAGCCGCGCCGCGGCGCCCCCACCTACCTACCCACCTCGCGTAGCCAGCCGCGCAGCGGCGTATCTGCGAAATCCGTTAAATCCGTTTGAATCTGCGGTTATTTGCCGCGGCCTTCCAGGATAATTTTGAGGGTGTAGAGCAGCACCCGGAAGTCCATGGCCAGGCTCATGTTTTCGATGTAGAGGATGTCGAATTTCAGGCGCTCGACCATCTGAGCCACGGTTTCGGCGTAGCCGTATTTTACCTGACCCAGGCTGGTGAGGCCGGGGCGCACGCGGTGCAGGTGGCGGTAGTGGGGCGCGATTTTAACAATCTGGTCGATGAAGAACTGGCGCTCGGGGCGCGGCCCCACCAGGCTCATATCGCCCTTAATTACGTTCCAGAACTGCGGGAACTCATCGAGCCGCACCCGGCGCATAAAGCGGCCCCACTTGGTAATGCGCGGGTCGTGGTCGGAGCTGAGGCGCGGGCCGTGCTGCTCCGAATCAACGTACATCGAACGAAACTTGATGATGTCGAACGGCACGCCGTGCCGGCCAATGCGCGGCTGCCGGTAAAATATCGGCCCCGGCGACGACGAGCGCACCATGAGCGCCGTGAACAGGTACACCGGCCAGGCCAGCAGCAGAAACAGGCTGGAGCCCCCCACATCGAGCATGCGCTTGAGCACCTGCTGCCACACGGGCAGCAAATCCTGCTTGATTTCGATAAGCGGCGTGCCAAATACGTGGTTAACCTTCACCGACCCTAGCAGCATCTGGTACAGGTCGGGCAGCACGCTGATGCGCACCGCCGAGCCCTCCAGCAGGTTCAGAATTTCCTGAATCCGACGGTGTTCGCTCGGCTCGATGGCAATGATAACCTGCTCGATACCGAGGCTGTGAATCAGCTCGGGCAGTTGCTGGTACGAGCCAACCGCGGGCAGCGCCTGGGCCAGCTCGGCCACCACGGTAGTGCCCATCGGCGTGAAGCCCACCAGCCGCAGACCCAGGTGCCGCCCGGTGTGCTGCAAATCGGTGTAGGTACTCAGGGCCAGTTGGTTGGACCCCACCAGCAAGACTGGAAATGAGATGTCGCCCCGCCGCACCAGCCGCTGCACGCTGCTCACGGCCCAGGTGCGCAGCACGGCCGTGATGGCAAAATGCAGCAGGTAATAGGCCCCAAACGTCTTATAGTAAGCGCGGTAGTCGCTCACCCCCTGGTCGTCGAGCAGCAGCGCGAAAAAAATAACGACCGTTCCCAGCAGTGACACCCGCGCCAAGCGGATAATCTCACTCAGGCGCGACTTGCGAAAAATATCGCGGTACTCACCCAGCAAGGCGTAGAGCGTGGTCCAGAACAGCGCCACCAGCACCGCCGCCCCCGCCAGGTATACCAGCGCATCCTCGGTGAAGCGGTAGCCCACCAGCTCACTCAGCAGGTGCTTGCGCAGCAGAAAAAAGACGACCCAGGCCAGCAACGCCGCACTAAAGTCGGCCGCCACAAGCTTAAAATACTGAATTCGACGAAGCGACAAGGGGCGGGCCAGATGGGGTGTAATTTTGCAGCGGACGCCGCAAAAATAGGCCTTTTACGTGGCTTTGCGGGTTTTTCATTCGCCCTATCGTTCAGTTGGCAGCTCTTTGGCTACTGCCTCAGGCTGTTGCGGGCCACCAGGCTCAGCTTGCGCTCGCCCGCTGGCCCCGTTTTTTGTTCACTAAGCTGCTTTCCCTTATTCAACTACTACCCGATTCATACCGTCACCGGGGCCAGCGCCGGGCCCTCGTCACGCTGCTGCGCGAGCGGCGCAACATTCGCGACGAACACGTGCTGGCGGCCATCAACGCCGTGCCGCGCCACTTGTTTTTTGAGCCCACCTTCGAGGCCCACGCCTACCACGACAAAGCCTTTCCCATTGGCGAGGGCCAAACGATTTCGCAGCCCAGCACCGTGGCCTACCAAACCGAGCTGCTGGGTATTCGGCCCGGCCAGCGGCTGCTGGAGGTGGGCACTGGTTCAGGCTATCAATTCGCTGTGCTATGCCAACTTTCTGACAGCGTGCAGAGTATAGAATTCAACCCGGTACTGTTTGAGCGCGGCCGGCAGCGGCTGGCGGCGCTGGGTCTGCCTACGGCGGGCCTGCACCTGGGCGATGGCTCACTGGGCCTGCCGGGCCACGCGCCGTTTGACGGCATCCTGGTTACGGCCGGCGCGCCGGGCCTGCCGCCGGCTCTGCTGCGGCAGCTGCGCATTGGCGGGCGGCTGGTGGTGCCGGTGGGTGCCGCCGACCCCGGCCAGCAACAGTTGCTGCGCATCACGCGCGAAGGACCCGAGTCGTACCTGCGCGAAGAGTTTGGCGACTGCCGCTTTGTGCCCCTGCGCGGCGCGGCCGGCTGGGCAACTTAGGAGCTGTGACTACGGAATTTGACGTAAAGAACTAGCAGGGCAACCCCCGCTCAAGCTGGATTTCTTCTTCTAAACGCAAGCGTTTTGCTCCACTGCCCTCGGCCGTACCTTTGCGCACCTTCCCATCCAATTCATTCTTTCTTCCTAATTCTTCATTCTAAATTCAACCCGCTGTGCGCAAGCAACGCCCCGTCTCCGACTCGTTCGTTATTATGACCGAGCTGGTGCTCCCCAACGACACCAATACCCTCAACAATCTGATGGGTGGCCGCATGATGCACCTCATGGACATTGCCGCTGCCATTGCCGCCCAAAAGCACTCCAACCGCATCGTGGTTACGGCATCGGTCGATAACGTATCGTTCCGCGACCCCATCCGGCTGGGCAACGTGGTCACGCTGGAGGCCCAGGTTACGCGGGCCTTCTCCTCCAGCATGGAGGTGCACATCGACGTGTGGGCCGAGGACATCCCCAGCGGCACCAAGCTCAAAACCAACGAGGCGTTCTTCACCTTCGTGGCCGTCGACCAGTCGGGCCGCCCCATCGACGTGCCCGAGGCCATGCCCGAAACCGCCGAAGAAATCGCACTTTATGACGGGGCCCTGCGCCGCCGCCAGCTGCGTCTGGTGCTCGCCGGCCGCATGAAGCCCGGCGATGCCAACGAGCTAAAAGCTATGTTTGAACTAGCCTAACCCATCGCATACATGACTGAGGACGAGCAAAGCGGCACCCTGGCCTTCCTGCAAAACTTCTATACCGGCGTCACGCTCTACATGCCCCAAGAAGCTGGCGAGCCTGCCGTGGCAGAAGCCGCAGAAGTAGCAGCGCTACCGACCGTGGCCGCCGCGCTACCCGCGCCAGCAGCCGCAATTGCGGCCCCAGTGACCGCTGCCCTGCTCCCGGCAACGCCTCCCCCAGTCATACCCAGCCTACCCAGCCTGCCGGCCCTATCCGGCAAATTGCCCTCACTGGCCACGGTGCCAGCGAGCCCGGTAGTGGCGCCAATGGCCAAGCCGGAGCCGGTAGCGCCGCCCGTGATGGCGGCACCGATGCCGCAACTGGCAGCCCCAACAGCCCCGGCAGCCATCAAAGGTCCCGGCCCAGCTACCGACCCGCCCGTGGCGCCTTACCTGCTCACCACGTTTGCCACGCTGGGTAGCAATGCGCGGGGTGTGGTGCTGCTGGTGCGCCTGTCGCCCGAGCAGTTCCAGAAGCTGCCGCGCAACGTTTTTCTCAATAAGTTACTGCAAGCCATTCAGTTAGTAATGGCCGATGTGGTGCTGGTAAATGTGGAAGGCAACTACCCGGTGGCCTTGCAAAACTTGCGCAAGGAAATTGCCGCCACCCACATTCTGGCCTTCGGCAAAAACCTGCTCGACGTGGCCGTGCGCACCACCCAGATTTACGAGCCGGTGCAGTTTCCAGCGGTGGGCCTCTCCTACCTGGCCGGAGCCGAGGTAGCAATGATTGAGTACGACGTGAGCCTCAAAAAGCGCCTGTGGGTCGGGTTGCAGCGCATGTTTTTGGGCTAGCCGCCTGCTGCTTACGCAGCCGAGGCAGCGCCAGCAGTAGCCCCAATGCACATTGCATCTTACTCATTACCAATTTATTGTCTTTTACAACCAATGACATTATCCTTCCACCCCCGCTGGCGGCCCGCTCCCCTGACGCTGGCGCTACTTTGCCTCTCCTTGCTGGGCCTGCGCGCCCAGGCCGAGGAGATTAAATCGCCCAATAACCAGCTCACGCTCACCTTTGCGCTGCAAGCCGGGGGCGTACCCACCTACAGCCTCACCTACAAGGGCCGGCCGGTTATCAAAACCAGCAAGCTGGGCCTCGACCTTAAGCAGGGGCCGGGCCTGACCAGCGGCTTTGCCGTGGCTGAGGCCAAAAAAACGACGTTCGACCAAAGCTGGCAGCCGGTGTGGGGTGAGGTCAAAACCATTCGCAACCACTACAACGAGCTGACCGTCACGCTCACGCAGGCGGCCACCAAGCGCACCATGCTGGTGCACTTTCGGGTATTCAACGACGGGCTGGGCTTTCGCTACGACTTCCCCAAGCAGCCCGAGCTGGCCTACTTCGTGGTGAAGGAGGAGCGCACGCAGTTTGCCCTGGCCGGCGACCACAAGGCTTTCTGGCTGCCCGGCGACTATGACACCCAGGAGTACAGCACCACCACCTCGAAGCTGTCGGAGGTGCGCGGCCTGATGAAAACGGCCGTGACGCCCAACGCCTCGCAAACCACGTTTTCGCCCACAGGCCTGCAAACGCCCCTCATGCTCAAGAGTGCCGATGGGCTGTATATCAACCTGCACGAGGCGGCGCTGATTGACTATTCGACCCTATCGCTGGAGCTGGATGATAAGAACATGGTGCTCGAAGCGCACCTCACGCCCGACGCCCAGGGCAACAAAGGCTACCTCCAAACGCCCTGCCTCTCGCCCTGGCGCACCGTTATCGTGAGCGACCGGGCCGGCGACATTCTGGATTCGAAGCTGGTGCTTAACCTCAACGAACCCACTAAATACCAAGACGTTTCCTGGATTAAGCCTACTAAGTACGTGGGCGTGTGGTGGGAGATGATTACCGGCAAAAGCACCTGGGCCTACACCGATGGCGGCAACATCAAGCTCGACTCAACCAACTACGCTAAGCTCAAGCCCAACGGCACGCACGCCGCCAACACGGCCCACGTGAAGGAGTACATCGACTTCGCGGCCCAGCACCACCTCGACGCCGTGCTGGTGGAGGGCTGGAACACGGGCTGGGAAGACTGGTTTGGCAAAAGCAAGGACTACGTGTTTGATTTCGTGACGCCCTACCCCGACTTCGACGTGCAGGAGCTGCACCGCTACGCGGCCGGCAAGGGCATCAAAATCATCATGCACCACGAAACCAGCGGCTCGGTGCGCAACTACGAGCGCCACCTCGATAAGGCCTACAAGTTCATGGCCGACAACGGCTACAGCGCCGTGAAAAGCGGCTACGTGGGCGACATTTTGCCGCGCGGCGAACACCATTACGACCAGTGGATTAACAACCACTACCTCTACACTATTACGGAGGCGGCCAAGTACAAAATAATGGTGAATGCCCACGAGGCCGTGCGCCCCACCGGCCTGGCCCGCACTTACCCCAACCTCATCGGCAACGAGTCGGCCCGCGGCACCGAGTACGAGGCCTTCGGTGGCAACAACGTGGACCACACCACCATTCTGCCCTTCACCCGCCTCATCGGCGGGCCGATGGACTACACGCCCGGCATTTTCCAAACGAAAATAAGCGCCTACAATCCCAGCAATAAGTCCTTTGTGCACAGCACCTTGGCCCGCCAGCTGGCCCTGTACGTGACGATGTACTCGCCGCTGCAAATGGCAGCCGACCTGCCCGAAACCTACAACAAGTTTCTAGACGCCTTCCAGTTTATCGAAGACGTGGCCGTGGATTGGGACGACTCCAAAGTACTCGAAGCCGAGCCCGGCGACTACATCACCATCGCCCGCAAGGCCAAGGGCAAGAGCAACTGGTTTGTGGGCAGCACCTGCGATGAGCAGGGCCGCACCTCAGCCATCAGCCTGAGCTTTCTCGACCCGGGCAAGCAGTACACGGCCACCATCTATGCCGATGGGAAGGATGCCCACTACGAGAAAAACCCGCAGGCTTACGCCATCCGCACCGTGAAAGTGACCAGTAAATCGAAGCTTACGCAGTACTGCGCCCCCGGCGGCGGCTACGCCATCAGCATCCACGAGGGAAACGCTGCGCGCTAGTAATCAGCCACTAACGAGCCTGGCTGATTACGGCCGGCGCAAACATACGAAAATCCCGTAGTAGTACGAATTATTCGTACTACTACGGGATTTTCGTATGTTTGCGCCGTGCTTCTTCTCCGAATCCTCTTCTTACAGCTGCTGTGCGCACTATCCGCGGTGGCGCAGGTTACCGTCGGCGGCACGGTGCGCGACTCGCTCACGCGCCGGCCGCTGCCGTTTGCCAGCGTGTTTCTGGCCAATACCACGCGCGGGGCTACTACCGATGCGCAGGGCCACTACGCGCTGGCGGGCGTGCCGGCGGGGCACTATGAGCTGACAGCCACTTACTTAGGTTACCAGCTTCGGCAGCGGGCCATTACGGTGGCCGAGCAAACCGGTGTGTTTGACGTGGCGCTGCCGCCCGCCGCCCAGCAGCTGGCCGAGGTGGTAGTGCGGCCCAACCCGCACCGGGCCGCCGACTACCAGCGCTTTCTGGAGCTGTTTTTGGGCACGTCTACCCTGGCCAAGCAGTGCCGGGTGCGCAACCCCGACGCCGTGCAAATCGACTACGACCCTGAGCGCAACGTGCTCATGGCCAGTGCGTCCCACGCCCTCGAAGTAGACAACCCTGCGCTGGGCTACCGCCTCACCTTCTACGACCTCGACTTCCAAGCCAATTTTGCCAGCCAGGAGATGACCGTGACCTCGCTCAGCCACCTCGCCTTTCGGGAGCTGCCGGGCGGGGCCGCCCGGCAGCGGCGCTGGGCTGCCAACCGGCAGCGCGCCTACGCGGGCTCGCTGCTACACTTTTTGCGCAGCGTACATGCCAACCAGGTGGCGGCGGCGGGCTTCGAAGTGCAGCGCCTGCGGCGCGTGCCCAACCGCCGCTGGGCCCGGGCCGACAGCGTGCGCCGCCTCGCGCTGGCTACGGGGCAGTTGCGGGGCCAGGCCAGCCTGCCCGATTCCGTCTGGCAGGCGCTGCAAGAGCCGCGCGTGCTCAACTACCTGTTTGCGCCGCTGCTGCCGCCCGCTGCCTACCGCCGGGCCGCCGCCGGACGGGTATGGCTGCGCTTCCCCAATCTGTTGGCTATAACCTACCTGCGGGCCAAACCCGATGCCAACTACCACCAGCTTAGCCTCACGCTCACGCCGGGGCGCGAGCAGGCATCATTGCTGCACCTCACCCAAGGCATTGAGGCTGAAATAGATACTCTCGGCACACCTGCCGACCCTCTGGCGCTGCTCAACGAAGGCTACTGGGGCTTCCTGCAAATGGGCGACCTGCTGCCTCTGGATTACCAGCCGCCGCCCATCGAATAGGCCTTTTAACGCCAGCTCTAAGCTGACAAGTTTATCTTTGAATCAGTAACTGAGATGGCAGAGTGGTGATTGCCGTCGTGTGCAAACACGCCGAAGGAAGCATTTAGCGGCTCCGCCGCAGGTTCGAGTTCTGCCCTTAGTTCAAATGTACAATAATTGAAAAGACCCTGCCGATAGAAATCAGCAGGGTCTTTTCAATTATTGTACGCTAATCCCTACTTCAGCACCTCGGCTAGCTTAGCTTCCAGGGCGGGGCCGCGCAGGTTTTTGGCGATGATTTTGCCGTTGGGGTCCAGCAGGAACGACTGCGGGATGGCCTGCACGCCGTAGGCGGCGGCGGCGGCGTTGCTCCACTTCTTGAGGTCAGATACGTGGTTGGGCCACAGCAGGCCGTCGGTGGCGATGGCTTTGGTCCAGCGGTCCTTATCATCGTCCAGCGACACGCTGAACACCGTGAAACCCTTGCCTTTAGCCTTGAATTGGTTGTAGGCTTTTACTACGTTCGGGTTTTCCTGGCGGCAGGGGCCGCACCAGCTGGCCCAGAAATCGACGAGCACGTACTTGCCACGCGTACTCTTGAGCGACAGCATTTTGCCGTCGGGCGTAGCCATGCTGATGTCGGGCGCGGCCGTGCCGATGGCCGTGGCCCGCAGCGGCTCCAGGCGCTCGCTCAGGGCCTGGGTGAAGGGCGAGTTGGGCTGCGCCTTGCGCTGAATGCCAGCGATGGAATCGGCGAAGGCGAAGTCATCGTCGGGGTTTACGAAGCTGAGCGTGGCGAAGCCTGCCGCCACCGAGTTGGCGTTGCGCCGGATAACAGCCTTGGCCCGGCTGGCCGTGGCGCGCTGCAACACATTGTATTTCTGCTCGATAATGGCCAGCGAATCCTTTTTACCGGCCGCGCCGGCGGCGTTGTAGCGTTGGCCCAGGCGCTCCATCTGGGCGCGGCTGGCGTTCATGGTGCGCGTGAGCTGCTGGATAACCTCTGAGTCTTTCGAACCCTTCACCGAGTAGCTGTTGGGCAGGCTCTTGGCATCGCCCGAGAGGGTGAGGTGGGTGTTATTATCGAGCACCAGCAGCACCTGGTTGGGCTCATCGACCTTGAGCTGGTACACGGCCGCCGCCACGGGCAGCGTACCCTTAAACGTGAACTTGCCCTGGGCATCGGTTTTGGCCGTACCGCGCTCCACAAACTGGCTGCTGGTGAGTTCTGAGAGGTGGAGCGTGGTGCCGGCCGGCAGGTTGCGCAGCTGGCCATTTATTTCGTAACCCTCAGCAGCACTGGCGTTTTGGCAGGCATTGGTGAGGCCCAGCAGCGCAATAGCAACGAGGGAAGGTTTCATAAAAGAGGTCATGGATGAAAGAAGAAGGACAGAGCCAGCCGGGGCCAGGTTGCCCGGTAAAGCTAAAAACGGGCCAACAGGTTCCGGCCGGAGCCGCTAGCGCCGCACCCGGCCCCAGCGCACAGAGGGGCCCATGGCACCAGCCTGCACCGGGCTGAGCATGGGCCAGGGCTGGCTGTGCACGGGCCAGCCAGCCGCCAGCAGACAGCTTATTTGCCCAGCCAGCCAGGCATCCTGACCGCTGATTTCGTAGCCTGCGCCCACATGCTGGGCTTGGGGTGCAAAATCGGTGGCCAGGCTGAGCGCTGCTGCACAACTTGCTATTTGCCAGAGCTTCATCCCGACTGACTTAGGAACAGGTTTAAGCCATCAATATTAGCCGTCGAGGCCCTTGCGCAGTAATTGGTTGGCCAGCTTGGGGTCGGCCTTGCCACCAGTGAGCTTCATCAGCTCGCCCATGAACATGCCGGTGAGCGACTTTTTGCCGGCGCGGTACTCGGCTACTTTGGCGGGGTTGGCGGCCAGCACTTGCTGCACCAGCGCCTCCAGCTCGCCGGCGTCGGCCTTGGTGAGCAGGCCCAGCTCGTCGGCCGCGCCGGTGGCGTTGGCTTGCGGGTGCTCCAGCAGGTAGGGGAACAGCTGCTTGCTGGCCACCGAGTAGTTGATTTTATCGGCCTCAATAAGCTCGATAATGCCGGCCAGCTGGCCAGGGTCGAGCGGGAAATCATTGATTTCCAGGGCCCGCTCGTTGAGGTACGACTTTATGGGGCCCATTATCCAGTTGGCGGCGGCCTTGGCGCTGGCCGGGGGCAGCAGGCGGGCCAGGTCGTCGAAGTATTGGGCCACTTCCTTCTGGTCGATGAGCACGTTGGCGTCGTAGTCGCTCAGGCCCAGCTCGCCGGTGAAGCGGGCGTAGAGCTGCTGCGGCAGGGCCGGCAGCTCGGCCTGCACGCGGTGCAGCCAGGCATCGTCGATGAGGAGCGGCGGCAGGTCGGGCTCGGGGAAATAGCGGTAGTCGTTGAGGGTTTCCTTCGAGCGCTGGCCGTTGGTGGTGCCGCTGGCCGCATCGAAGCCCCGGGTTTCGGAATCCACTTCACTCCCATTTTCCAGAATTTGAATCTGGCGCACTACCTCGTGCTCGATGGCGCGCTGCACGTTGCGGAAGGAGTTCATGTTCTTGACCTCCACCTTGGTACCATACTGAGTAGCGCCCTTTTTCATCACGCTCACGTTGGCGTCGCAGCGCAGGGAGCCTTCCTCCATGTTGCCGTCGCAAATGCCCAGGTACTCCACCAATTTCTTGATTTCGACCAGGTAAGCGTAGGCTTCCTCCTCGGTGCGGATATCGGGCTCGCTCACGATTTCGATGAGCGGCACGCCGGCGCGGTTGAGGTCCACGAGGGTTTCGGTTTCGCCGGCCAGGTGCATGCTCTTGCCCGCGTCCTCCTCCAGGTGAATGCGGGTGATGCCGATGCGGCGCGTGCTGCCATCAGCCAGCCGGATATCGACGTGGCCGCCGTAGCAGATGGGCGTTTTGTCCTGGGTAATCTGGTAGCCCTTGGGCAGGTCGGGGTAAAAGTAGTTTTTGCGCGCAAACAGGTTTTCGCGCTGAATCTGGCAGTTAGTGGCCAGGCCCATTTTAAGGGCAAAGTCTACGGCCGTGCGGTTCACGCGGGGCAGCGTGCCGGGGTGGCCCAGGGTAATTACCGAGAGGTTGGTATTGGGCAGCGAGCCGTACTCATTCTCATCGGAAGAATACATTTTGCTGTGCGTCAGCAGCTGCGCGTGTACTTCGAGCCCAATAACGGGCTGGTAGCTGGCAAGGAGAGCGTCGTCCATAAGAGCAAAGTTGGCGGCCGCGACCGTTGTCGTCGCAACCGGGCTGCAAGTTAAAGCCGATTCGGTGCGCCGTGGTTTGCGAATCAGGCCACGGCCACTTTCTAGGACACAAAAAAAGCGGCCCGCTCGGTAAGAGCGGGCCGCTTTTTCAATCGGCATTCAGCGTTTCGGCCAAATTACTTGCGCTTGGCAGGCGCCTTTTTCACCGGAGCCTTGCGGCTGCGGGGGGCACCAGTACCAGTCGTTTTCTTGCCGGGCAGCTTCTTGCCTTCGGCCTTCACTTCCGAAATGGTGGGGGCGGCACCGTACTTCACTTCGGCGGCGTTGGTTTCGCCGGTGAGGTAAGGGTCGAAGTCCACGCGGCGGTTCAGGGCCTGGCCGGCGGCCTTGGCGTTGTCGGCAATCGGCTTGGTTTCGCCGTAGCCACGGGCCTCAATGCGGTCGGCGGGGATGCCTTTGCTGAGCATGTAGGCCCGGGCCGAAGCGGCGCGCTCGTAGCTCAAGCGCAGGTTGTAGTCGTCAGCACCCTTGCTGTCGGTGTGGCCAGCAATGCTGAGCGAGTAGTCGGGGTACTCGTTCATAATCTGCACCATTTGCTCCAGCTTGGAGTAAGAAGTGGGCTTCAGGGTAGCCTTGTTGAAGTCGAAGTTGATGTACTTCGTGGCCTCCTGGAGAATCTTCTTGGTTTCGGCCTTAATCTCGGGGCAGCCTTTGTTGCTGGCGGGGCCGGCGCGGTCGGGGCAGCGGTCCTCGTAGTCGGGCACCCCGTCGCCGTCGCGGTCGAGCGGGCAGCCATTGGCGTCCACTTTCACACCAGCGGGGGTGTTGGGGCACTTGTCTAGGTAGTCAGCTACGCCATCACCGTCGGCGTCGAGCGGGCAGCCCGAGGCGTCCACTTTCACACCAGCGGGCGTGTTGGGGCATTTGTCGTCGGCATCGGCTACACCGTCGCCATCGCTGTCGGGGCAGCCTTGCAGGGCCGCGAGGCCTTTCACGTCGGGGCACTTGTCGAGGTAGTCGGCTACGCCGTCACCGTCGGTGTCGAGCGGGCAGCCTACTTCGTCCACTTTCACGCCGGCGGGCGTGTCGGGGCACTTATCCTTGCGGTCGGGCACGCCGTCGCCGTCAGTGTCTTTGGCCTTGCCAAAGTTGGCGGTGAGGCCCGCCGAGAACTGCATGTAGCGGTCGTACTTATCCCAAAAGATAGTACCGCTGTTGCTCACGCCGTCGAGGCGGTCGTCGTCGCGGTCGAGGAAGTGCTGGCCAGCCTGGGCAAACATGCTGAAGCCCGGCGTGATGCGGAACGTGAGGCCCAGCGCGGCCTGGCCATCAAACGAGCCGTAGTTGGAGGCGTTGCTGTTGGCGTTGGAGTTGTTGGCGTAGCGCGTGGTATAGATATACGCGTAGCCCGGCTGCAACAGGATATAAGGCTGAATAACAGCATCTTCCTTTAGCGCCCAACCGTTGTTGAGCTTGAACTTGAAGCCCAGGCCAAACGTGCTGATGTTGGCGTAGAAGCGGCGGCCCGACGTGGCGCTTACGCCAGTGTTGGTGAACGTGCCAGACTCGCCGGGGTAGCGCAGGGTGCTCTGATTGGCCGACAGGTTGATGTCGATGCCCTTGGTAACGTAGCGGCTCAGGGTGAGGCCGCCGCCGTAGGTGAGGTTATGGGCGTTCCAGAAGCTGCTGCCCAGGTCGCCCCGGTATTGCAGCGTAGTGGCGTAGCCGCTCACGCCCCACTTGCGGTCGGAGTTTTGGGCTTGACTGCGCGGCGCGGCGGCCAGCACGGCAGCCCCGCTCAGCAGCGCGGTTTTGAATAGGAGGTGCTTCATATAAGAAGGAAAAGTGAAAGCCGGGAGTTGGTCAGTCCCGGAGGAATAATCGGTTGAAAAATCGGCCGCCGCCAGCAGCGCCTGCCTCTACGAAAAGCAAGGGCTCGTGGACAAGGAGTGGCCGGGCCGGTGGGCTACCCGGCGGGCAGTGGCAGCACGCACAGCTTAAGCAGCGCGGCGCGGGAAAGAAGCGAGGGCGAAATAAAACAGGCCGCTTCCTGCGAAACAGCCTGTTTTATTTCGCCCTCAAAGATACGCGCGCGGCCTTGTTCCTCTTCTGTTTAAGCCCATGGCCTCCGATAGCAACAATTTCTTAACGCGCCATTGGAGCCTGGCCAGCGGCCGGGCGGTCAATATGCTGCAAGGCCGTCATGTTACGCAGGCTTTTTTCGAGGCCTTCGTTCGAGCCGTCGAGAAAGATGACGTTGCCCTTGCCCTGCTCGGCAAAGTGCTTGATGGCCTCCGTCCACATGGAGAAATATACTAAGCTGGGGTCCAGGTTGTTATCGGCTAGCTCCTGCACGGCGTGGGCCATGCCCTTCGTGACTTCCTCGCGGAACAGCGCCACGCCCTGGCCGCGCAGCTGGGCGGCAATTTTCTCGGCCTCGGCCGATATTTTGATGGCGTTGCCTTCGGCTTCGGCGGCCTTGGTTTTGGTGATGAGCAGGGCCTGGCCCTCGTTTTCGGCAGCTGCCTTTAAGTTGCTGCTAGCCACTACTTTAGCCATCGAGCGCATAATCTCCTCGTCAAAAGCTATGTCGTTGAGCTGCAAGTCGATGAGGTGGTAGCCCCAGCTTTCGAGGGTTTCGTCGAGCTGGTCCTTCACGTGCAGCACAATCTCGCCGCGCAGGCTCAGCACCGCCGCCTGGCGCTGGGTGGCCACGAAGGCCCGGATGCTGCCCTCCACGGTGCGAATGAGCGCCTGCATGAGGCTGCGCTCGTCCACAAACTTGAAGGCCACGCGCTTGATGGCCTCCTCGCTCTGGTCGAACACGGCGTACACCAGCATGGCCTTAAAGTTAACGTTGGCCTGGTCGATGGTAATGGCTTGAAACTCCAGCTCTAGTGAGCGGCTCTGGATGGAGATGCGCTTGTACACGTTCTCGATGAAGGGCAGCTTGAAGTTGAGGCCCGGCATCATAATGCGCCGGTATTTGCCAAAAACCGTGACTACCGCCACCGTACCCTGCGGCACAATGACGTAGCTGAGAAAGAGGGTGAGTAGCGCAAGGCCGAATAAAATCAGCGAATAGCTCATGAGAAACAGGCGTTTGGCGCCCCAAAGAAGGTGAAGTAAAGCTGAACCGGCCGGTAAGGTACGGGCTGGAACGACAGTACTGGAAGAGTATATCGCCGGGGCCGGCCGGGCATTACAGGGGCCGGCCGGCCGGACCACTATTTTTGTCGCTCCCTTTATTAAATGCCCAACCGCTTCGCCGCCCATGCTCACCCACCGCACCCTGCGCCGCCTCGCCAATGCCACCAGCTTCGAGCGGGGCGAAAGCTACTACCACAATGGTGAGGTGCAGAAGCTGCGCCGCGAGGGTAATAACTTTCAGGCTACCGTGCGGGGCAGCCGCCCCTACCGCGTGGAGCTGCGCCTGGAGCCAGCCGGGCCCGCGTTTAGCTGCACCTGCCCGTACGATTTCGACGGCATCTGCAAGCACAAGGTGGCGCTGGGCCTGGCCGTGCTGGAAGCCTACGACGTGGGCCAGCCCAGCCCTGCGCCTACCCAACCTACAACGGCCACCCTGGCTGGCAATGCCCTGGCACTAGCGGTGCAAACGGCCTGGGCCGACCGCAAAAAGGGCGACCGGCTGCGCTTTCTCAAGCAGGCCCTGGCCAAGAACGAGGACCTGGCCCGGCAGTTCCTGGCCTTTGGCCAGCCCGTATTAGCGGCCCCGGTTGCCCCCGCCAGCCTGCTCGCCGACCTGCCTGCACGCCTCACCGACACGCTCCTGACGCTGGACTTTGACGAGGACATGTGGGAGAACAGCGCCTCCTACTACGAAGACGACGAGGGCGATGGCTTGCAGGAAGCGGCCGAGGAATTGCTGCGCGAAACCCTGGTTCCGTTCGGCACCGAGCTGCTGCGGCTGGCGCGGGGCGGGCAGCTCACGCTGGCCCTGCGCTACTGGGCCACGGCCTGCGCGGCCATTTACCAGGTAGAGGAGCCGGCCAGCGACGACTATAGCTTGTTTAATGACTACGGCGAGGATGCCCTGCACCAGTGGCACGGCGTGCTGGCGGCCGACGGCTGGCCCGGCGCGCTGCTCACGGCCGTGCTGCCACCCACCGAGCTGCCGGCCGCCCTGGCCTGGCTGGGCCAGCACCTGGCCAATCCGCCCGCCCGCTGGCCGGGCTTCGAAGCCAGCTGGCAGCCGCTGCTGGTGGCCCTGGCCGCCGATGCCACCGCCGCCCCCCAGCTGGCCCCGCTGCTGGCCGCCCCGGCCCTTAGCCCCGCCGCCAAAACCCGCCTGCGCCTGCAAGCCGCCCAAACCCTGGCCGACGATGCCACCTGGGCCGCCACCGCCGAGACTCTGCTGCGCACCGACGCCGCCGTGGCCCAGCAGCTGCTGCACTACTACACCAGCCAGGCCGACCTGCCCGCCCAGCTGCGCACCGCCGCCGCGGCCTTCGCCACCTGGCCCGACCAGTTTGCCGACTACACCCTACGCACTTTCGCCGCCGGCCAGGCCCCCGACCTCACCCGGGCCGCCCTGCGCTACCGCGCCCTGGCCAACCACAGCCTCGCCGATTTCGACGCGCTGCGCCCGCTGCTGACCGAGGCCGAAACGGCCGCCTTTGTGCACGAAGCCGTGGCCACCGCCCAGGCCCGGCGCGGCAGCGTGTCCTTTGCCGCCGAGCTGCTGGCCCGCACCCACGATGTGGCCGGGCTGCGCAGCTTTGTGCTGGGCCTAGAGTGGCTGAGCGTAAGCCCGCCCTACCACATCGAAATTGCGATGGTGCGCCTGGCCACCACCGACCCTATGCCCCTGATGCTGGAGCTGGAAACCCGCCTGCCGGCTTATTTGAATGGCCGCGCCCAAGCCAAGCGCGGGGCCTTTCTCTACGAGCGCATTGGCCGCTGGCTCGTGACGATGCGTGGCACCGCCCCCCGCCTCACCGAGCCCGTGCTGCGCCTGGCCCAGGAGCTGCGCACGGAGTTTCCGACCCTGCACGGCCTGCGCGATGTGCTGCGGGCCGAGGGCCTGCTGGCGGCCGCGGAGCCAGACGTGCCAGTAGCCAAAAAGAAAAGCGGCCGCAAGCCCAGCTAGCCCCGGTCCGCCGGCGCGAGCCGGCCGACCGGTTGTCGTTGACACATTTAAGCAGACTCAATCGGTTACCGCTGACACACTTAATAGCGTCAACTATCTATCAACTAGATAGTTATATGGAACAAATCGATTGTCGTTGACACGCTCAAAAGAGTTAAATATCTATCAATTAGATAGTTAAATAAAATACGCCACTTATCCTTTCTACGCTTAACAGAGTCAACTGGTCGGCCGGCTGAAAAAGCCGGTCGGCCGGGGCAGCCTCAGCTGATTAGCGCGCGGCGGCGGCCAGGTGGCACTGCTCACCGGCCCCGGTGTACTTTCGCCGGGTCTTTTTCACCCTACCATCTCCCCCCATGTTGCCAGATTTTCTTGGCGAGTTTCGGCCGCAGCTCGAACAATACAAGCTCGATTACCTGAAGCTGGTGGCCACGCCGCTCGGAGCGGGCGCGCCCACGGCTCTCACCCAAAGCAAGCTGCTGGGCCAGCCTTATTTGCCAGTGGGCACGCCCTACCCCCACGATGAGCTGGGCCAGCCCATGATTTTGCTGGCGCAGCTCAACTTTGCTGAGGCCCCCGCGCTACCACCCTACCCCACGGCGGGCATTTTGCAGCTGTTTGTGTCGCCCACCCAATGGTATGACATGGACGACTACAGCGTGCTGTTTCACCCCGATACCAGCGCCGAGGCCCAGACCGACTTCAATTTCCTGCCCCCCGACCTCTACGCCGACTCTCCAATTAGCGCGGAGCATACGCTCAGCTTCAGCCTGGCCACTGAATACGGAGGAGCCGAGGACTGCCGCTTTCAACCAGATTTTGGGGGCAAAGACTACTACGAATACCTGAAAACCTTACCCAAGGAACAGGAGGAAGCGCTAGACCGCTGCTGCTATAATGTAGGACACAAAGTAGGCGGCTACGCCTACTTTACGCAGGGCGACCCCCGCGATGCAACCACCTCGCGGGCCAACGATGTGCAGCTGCTACAGCTTGATTCGGACGACGAAATCATGTTTGGCGACAGCGGCCTGGCGCACCTCTTTATCAACCCAACCGCGCTGCAAGAGCGGCGGTTTGACCAGGCTTACTTTTACTGGGACTGCTGCTAGCCGCCCAACTACATACTAATGAAATACTTACTAACCCTGCTTTGTTGCGGGGGCCTGCTGCCCGCCCGGGCGCAACAGCCACAATTCACGGTGCACAACCTGCGGCTTCCCAAGGAGCTGGCCTACTACGACAACCAGTTTTCGGGCCTCGCTACCAGCGCCGACAAGCTGTTTCTGCTGTCGGAGAGCCGGCTTCAGGACAAGGCCGAGGCCAAGCTCTACACCGTGCGCCTCGCCGACCTCGGCCGCCAGCTTGCCGATACCACCTACGTGCTGCCCTACCAACCGCTGCCCATCACGGGCCTGCCCGCGCTGCGCGCCCGCATGGCCGCCGCCGGGCAGCGCTATGAAGGCCTGGAGGCCATGCTGCTGGTGCAGGACGTGCTGTACCTGTCCGTCGAAACCGACACCCCCTCGCCCACCTGCTACCTGCTTAAGGGCCAGCTGCGCGCCGACGCCGTGGTGCTCGACACCACCTTTCTGCTGCCCCTGGCCAAGCCCCTGGCGGCCGATGGCAGCCACATCTACAACGCCGGCTTCGAGGCGCTGGCCGAGGCAAATAAGCACGTGCTGGCCTTTTTTGAATACAACAGCTTCCCGGGCCAGAACTACGTTTTTGACTTAGCCGCCAGCCACTTATCCAGCGCCAGCGCGCCCGGCAAGCTGCCGTTGGCGCGGCTACCCTTCCGCATCACCGATATCACGGCGGTGGGCCCGGGCCGCTACACAGCCCTCAACTACTTTTTCAAGGGTGAGGGCGGCGATGCCATTTACCGCCTGCCTGCCAGCGACTTGCCCAACGCGAAGCTCATCCTGGACCAGGGCGGCTACAAAAATTACTCCCGCCTGCTTACTATCGAGCTCAAAGACAATAAGTTGACCTGGCAGTCGCTGTGGGAATTTCCCGAAAAATACCGGGGCTATAACTGGGAGGGTATCGCCGCTTACCAGGGTGGCTATTTCGTCATCAACGACAAGTACACGCCCAGCCGGCCGTACCAAACGACCCTGCTGTATTTGCAGCTTAAGGGGCCCCGCTAATGGTCAGCTACTTGGCCTTTTAGCCTGGGCCATAAGCGGGTCGGACCATTTTCCCTCGGGGCACTACGTAAAAAACCCCGCCTGGCAGTCGCCAGGCGGGGTTTTGTGCAAAAGAAGCAATGCGCAGGCTAGTTCCAGCCGCCGCCCAGGGCCCGGTACATGCTTACCGTGGCGTTGAGCTGCTTCATCTTGTTTTCGGTAAGGTCGAAGCGGGCGTTCAGCGCGTCGCGCTGCGTGAAGAGCACCTCGGTGTAGTCGGCCCGTACCGATTTGAAGAGGCTGTTGGAGATGCGGATGGACAGGCTCAGGGCCCGCACTTCCAGCGCTTTGGCCTCGTAGCTTTTCTCCAGGTTGTCGATGTTGGCAACCTGGTTGGCTACTTCGAGGTAAGCGTTCAGCACCGTTTTCTCGTAGTTGTACACCGCTTGCAGCTGGAAGGCATTGGCCGTGGAATACAGGGCCTTGATGCCGTTGCGGTTGATGAGTGGGGCCGACAAATCGCCGGCTATCGAGTAGAGCAGCGCCCCCGGCGTGGTAAACAGCAGGCCGGGCTTGAACGCCCCCACCCCCACCCCGCCCGAAATGCCCAGCGACGGGTAGAAGTTGGCGCGGGCCACCAGCACGTCGAGCTTGGCAGCTACCAGCTGCTGCTCGGCCTGCCGGATGTCGGGCCGGTTGCTGAGCAGCTGCGCGGGCACGCCGGCCTGCATCAGCTTGGGCACCAGGCCGTTGAACTCGGCATCGTTGCGGGCGATGGGCTGCGGAAAGCGGCCCAGCAGGAAATTGATGCGGTTTTCAGTTTCGACAATGCGCTGCCGGATGCCGTACTGCTGGCTAGTGGTATTCTGAATCTGGGCCTCGAAGCGCTTCACGGCCAGCTCGGTTACCCGGGCGGCTTCCTTCTCCTGGCGCACTACTTTCAAGGCATTAGCCTGAATCTCAATATTTTGCTGCAAGATGGCCAGCTGATTATCCAAAGCCAGCAGCTCGTAGTACGAGGTAGCAATTTCGGAAATCAGGTTGGTTACCATGAAGTTCCGGCCCTCTACCGAGGCCAGGTAGCGCGTGGCGGCCGACTTGCGGGCGTTGCGCAGCTTGTGCCAGATATCGACCTCCCAGCTCGCGTAGGCCCCCAGCTGGAGGTTGCCCAGCGGGTCGGGCGTGCGGCGGTCGGGCTGAATGTTTATCTGGTCCTCCGTGGCCCCCTGGATGGTGTAGCGGCTCACGCGGTCGAGGGCCGCCTGGGCGCCCAGGCTCACCGAGGGCAGATACTCACCCTTGCGGGCCTGAATCTCGTTGCGGGCTATCTGCAGCTCCTGCTGCGTGATGTTCAGCTCCTGGTTGCGCTGCAAAGCGCTGTCAATCAGCGCCTTCAGGTTGGGGTCGGTGAAAAACTCCTGCCACCGCACCTTGGCGGTGCTGAGGGTATCCTGGGGGCTGCCCGCGTAGGTGGTGGGCACGCTCCGGTTCACGTTGCGGCCCACCAGCTGGGGCAGTTTGCAGCCCGCCACGGCCAGCGCCAGGCAGGCGGCGCTCAGGCTCTGATAAATGCGTTGCTTAAGCATAGGGCTCCATTTCTTTGAGCTCCACGCGGGGCTCCACTCCTTCACTTATGGGGTATTCGTTTTCGTCCTGAATCAGCTTGTGGCCCTCGGCCAGGCTGCCGAACACGTAGTACAGGCCCGGGATGATAATTACCCCGAACACGGTGCCGAACAGCATGCCGCCCAGCGCCGCCGTGCCAATGGTGCGGTTGCCGATGGCGCCCGCGCCGGTGGCCAGCACCAGCGGAATCAGGCCCGCGATAAAGGCAAACGAGGTCATCAGGATGGGGCGGAAACGGGCTTTGGCACCCGCAATGGCCGCATCGCGCACCGACATGCCTTTCTCGTGCTCCTGCACCGCAAACTCCACAATCAGCACCGCGTTTTTACCCAGCAGGCCCACCAGCATCACCAGCCCCACCTGGGCGTAGATGTCGTTGGCCAGGCCCAGCATTTTGAGCAGCAGGAACGAGCCGAAAATACCCGCCGGCAGCGACAGCACCACCGCAAACGGCAGCAGGAAGCTTTCGTACTGGGCCGCGAGCACGAAGTACACGAAGGCCAGCACCACCAGGAAAATCACCACGGCCTCGTTGCCACGGCCCACCTCATCTTTCGAGAGGCCGCCCCAGTCGATGTCGTAGCCGCGGGGCAGGGTTTTGGCCGCTACTTCCTGCACGGCCTTCAGGGCCTCGCCGCTGCTGAAGCCTTCGGCAGCGCCGCCCCGGATGGAGGCGGTGGTGTACATGTTGTAGCGGTTAATCTCGTTGGGGCCCTGCGACTTCACAATTTTCATGAAAGCTGAGAACGGTACCATCTCGCCCTTGTCGTTCTTGGCCCACATGTTGAGAATGTCTTCCGGCAGGCGGCGGTACTCGGGCGAGGCCTGCACGTACACCTTAAAGAAGCGCTGGTACTTGATGAAACCCAGCTCGTAGGTACTGCCCACCATAATGGAGAGCGTGTTCATGGCATTGCCGATGGTGATGCCCTTCTGCATGGCCAGGTCGTTGTCAATCTTGAGCTCGTACTGCGGATAATCAGCCGAGAAGAAGGTGAACAGACCGGCCAGCTCCTTGCGCTTGCGCAGGGCGGCCATAAACTCCTCGTTCACTTTTTCCAGCGCCTTGTAGTCGCCGGTGCCGGTTTTGTCCAGCAGCTGCAGCTGGAAGCCGCCCGCCGCGCCGTAGCCCGGCACTGCCGGGGGCTCGAAGAACTCGACGGTCGCGCCGGGAATTTCCCGGGCCTTTACCTCCAGCGCGGCGATGATTTTGGCCACCGACTGGTTTTTGCGCTCGTCCCAGGGCTTGAGGTCAATCAGGCAGGTGCCGGCGTTGGAGCCGCGGCCTTCGGTGAGCACTTCGTAGCCGGCCAGGGTCGAGATGTTCTCGATGCCGGGCACGTCCTTGGCCAGGGCCGACAGGCGCTGGGCAATGGCGTTGGTGCGCTCCAGCGTCGAGCCGGGCGGCGTCTGAATGATGGCGTAAATCAGGCCCTGGTCCTCGCTCGGAATAAAGCCCGACGGCAGCTTTTGCGAGATGCCAAAAATGCCCAGCCCGAAGGCCAGCAGCATGGCAAACGTCACCAGCCGGCGGTCGATGATGCGCTCCAGAATGTTGGTGTAGTGCCCCGTCAGCTTCTCAAACCCGCGGTTGAAGGCGTCGAAAAAGCGCTGAATGGGCGTCTTTTTCTTGGCGTGGCCGTGGTTGTTTTTCAATATCATGGCGCACAGCACCGGGGTCAGTGTGAGCGCTACCAAGCCCGAAATCACGATGGCCGTGGCCATGGTAATGGAGAACTGGCGATAGAAAATACCCACCGGCCCGCTCATAAAGGCCACCGGAATAAACACGGCCGTCATCAGGATGGTGATGGCGATAATGGCCCCGCTGATTTCGCCCAGCACCTTGCGCACCGCGTTGTAGGGCGAAAGGTGCTCCTCCTCCATCTTGGCGTGCACGGCCTCCACCACCACAATGGCGTCGTCGACCACAATACCGATGGAGAGCACCAGCGCAAAAAGCGTTATCATGTTGATGGTGAGCCCGAAGAGCTGCATCGCCATGAACGAGCCCACCAGCGACACCGGCACCGCCAGCGCCGGAATGAGCGTCGAGCGCCAGTCGCCCAGGAAGATGAATACCACCAGCGCCACCAGAATAAAGGCGTCGCGCAGGGTGTCGATTACGTTTTCGATGGAAGCGTCGAGGAAGTTCGACACGTCGTAGCTGATTTTGTAGTCCATGCCGGGCGGGAAGGACGTTTTCTTCATCACTTCCAGCTTGGCCTTCACTTCCTTAATCACGTCCTTGGCATTGCTGCCATAGGTCTGCTTCAGCACGATAGCCGCCGAGGGGTCGCCGTTGAGGTTGGAGTAGATGTCGTAGAACTCGCTGCCCAGCTCCACGTTGGCCACGTCCTTGAGGCGTAGTATCTCGCCGTTGGGGTTGGCTTTGAGAATCACGTTCTTATACTGCTCCACGTCGTTGAAGCGGCCCTGATACGTGAGCACGTATTCGAGCGCTTCGGCCCGCTGCCCGTCCGAGCGGCCAATGCGGCCCGGCGAGCCAATCACGCTCTGCTCGTCCAAGGACTTCATCACGTCGTCCACCGAGATGCTGTAGGCGCGCATGCGGTCGGGCTTTAGCCAGATGCGCATGGCGTACTGCCGGCTACCCAGGATGGTGGCCCGCCCAATGCCGCCGATGCGCTGCAGCTCGGGCAGCAGGTTCACGCCGGCAAAGTTGAACAGGTACTTCATGTCGGTGTGCTTGTCCTTGCTATACAAGTTCACGTACATCAGCATGTTAGGCACCACGCGGTTCACGATAATGCCCTCGCGCTGCACCAGCACCGGCAGGCGGTTCACCACCTGCGCAATGCGGGTGTTCACGTTTACCACCGCCTGGTCGGGGTCGGTACCCAGGTTAAATACAATCTGAATGTTGGCTTCGCCAGCGCTCACGGCGTCGGAGGTCATGTACTTCATGCCCGGCACGCCGTTCACGGCCTGCTCCAGCGGGATGAGCACCGATTCGGTGAGCACCTTGGCGCTGGCGCCGGGGTAGGCGCAGCTCACCATCACCATGGGCGGCGATATCTCGGGGAACTGCGAGGTAGGTAAGGTCTTGATAGCCAGCATCCCCATAAAGAGGATAACCACCGAGATAACGATGGCGAACACTGGCCGACGAATGAATTTACTAAACATACGTTTTTAGCTGTTAGCTATTGTTCTGAGAAAAAACCGTTAGCCAGCACCTGTCTGCTCCCAGCCTGTCAAAAGGCTAACGGCTAGCAGCTAGTGGCTAATAGCTAAAAGAATCTATTCAGAATACACTTTCAGGCCCCGGAACACCTTTTTGGGCGCTTCGTAGGTGAAGCTGATTTTATCGCCGTCCTTCACCTTGCGCAGGCCTTCGAGCAGGATTTTGTCGCTGCTGGTTATACCGTCCTTCACCACGTAGAGGTCGGGCATCTCCGACGCAATATTGATTTCGCGCTGGTGCACGATGTTCTTAGCGTCAACCACATACACGTAGCGCTTCTCCAAAATTTCGAACGTGGCCTTCTGCGGAATGAGCAGCGCGTGCTTGAGCGGCACGGTCATGAGCACGCTGCCGGTTTCGCCGTTGCGCAGCAGCCCGTCGGGGTTTGGGAAGGTGGCCCGGAAGGCGATGTTGCCAGTTTCGTTGTTGAAATCGGCCTCAATGGTTTTTATCACGCCGGGGTATTTAAACTCCTCGTTGTTAGCCATTCGCAGCCGCACATTCACGATGTTATCGGCCTTGGCCTGCTCCTTGTAGGCCAGGTACTCGGCCTCGGGCACGTTGAAGTACACCCACATTTTGCTGTTATCAGAGAGCGTGGTGAGCAGGTCGCCCTCGTTCACCACGCTGCCCAGCCGGCCCTGGAAGTGGTCCATGATGCCGCTAAACGGCGCGTTGATGGACGTGAACTGCAAGTGCGTGCGGGCCAGCGACACATCGGCCCGGGCCTTGTTGAGCTTGGCCCGTGACAGAGCTAACTCGTTCTTCGACACGATGTTACTATCGGCCAGGCTCTTGGTGTTCTTGTATTCGATGTCCACGTAGTTGGCCTCGGCCTGCGACTTCTGCAAGTCGGCCTGGTACACCAGCGGGGTAATCTGAAACATGGGCTGGCCCTTGGTAACAGCCTGGCCCTCATCGACAAATATCTTTTGCAAATAGCCTTTTTCCAGGGCCCGCAGCTCGATGTGCTGGTAGGCGTGAATCTGGGCCACGTACTCTTTGGTGATGGTGGTGTCGGTAGCCAGCGGGCTGGTAGTCAGCAACTTGATTTGCTCTTCCTTTTCCTCTTTTTTCTCCGCGCAGCTGGCGAAGCAGGTTACGGCACCCAAGCTCAGGAACAGAAATATCCTTCTCATAAAAGCAGTAAAAACCATGGTAAGCGAATTGGTACTTCCGAAAAAATAGCCGGTTGAAAAACGGATTAAATACTGATTACCAGCCTTCCCGGTGCATGGGAGGCCGGCAGCAAGAAACTTACCCGTTTTAGAAAAATTAATTGGTGGCCAGGCAAATTGACCGCCGTGGCTGCCAAAATCTAATTTCCATCGCTCGGATGGAGTAGCCTAAATAGATGTTTTTACATGCTTCGCAATCAGCTTTTCTGGCGGCTTAAGACACTGAAAACCAGCAATAACGCCGGAATTAATCAAAATCTGGGAGAGCTAAACCGTGGGAATGGGCCGCTGCTGAATAGGGAGCGTTGGCCTGCTGGATGATACAAAACAAGCTGGCCTACATTAAAATAACATGAATTATGAAGAAGCCGCCGCTGAATTATGAAGAAATCTCCGCTGAGTAGCCGCCGACTTTTTTGAGTACGCGACCAATAAGTCAACTGCTTGTTAATCTTATAGTTAATACTAATTAGTAGTGAGCCAGTTTCGAGTAATAGCCGAATTAATTGTACACAATCAAACCTTACGCAACTGAATGCCGTTTACTAGTCGAACGCCATGGATATCACCCCCACCCCCACCGCCCCGAACGACTTGCTCAAGCTGGAAAACCAGCTTTGCTTTCCGTTCTATGCCGTGTCGCGGCAGCTCACCAAGGCCTACCAGCCCTACTTGCTGGCGCTGGGCCTCACCTACCCGCAGTACCTCGTATTTCTGTTATTATGGGAGCATGAGCAGCTGACGGTGAAAGACTTGGGCGAGAAACTGCTACTGGACTCGGGTACGCTTACGCCCCTGCTCAAGCGCATGGAGCAAAAGCAGTGGCTGAGCCGCCGCCGCGACCCGCGCGACGAGCGCTCGGTTATCATTGGCCTGCTGCCGGCGGGGCGGGCTCTTGAAGCCCAGGCCAGCCACATTCCGGCCGCCATGCTAGCCCGGGTGCACCTCACCCTGCCCGAGCTGGCCGCCCTGCGCACCCAACTTACCCACATGCTTACCCACCTGGCGTAGCCGGGTATTTTTACTAACTACATGAAAATCACCAAAGTATTTACCGCCCAGGCCAAGGCCATCGGTGGCCGCGACGGCCACGTTACCTCCGCCGACAACGTGCTCGACCTCACCCTGAGCACGCCCAAGGAGATGGGCGGCCCCGGCAAAGCCGGCGCCACCAACCCCGAGCAGCTCTTCGCCGCCGGCTACGCCGCCTGCTTTGAGGGTGCGCTGGGCGTGGCGGCCCGTCAGGCCAAGGTGAAGCTGGAGAACGTATCGGTAGAGGCGTTCATCGGCTTCGGCCAGGCCGAGGACGGCGGCTACGGCATATCGGCCGACCTGCACGTGAACTTGCCCGGCTTTGAGCAGGCCCAGGCCGAGGCTTTGGTAGAAGCCGCCCACGGCATCTGCCCCTACTCGCGCGCTACCAGAGGCAACATTGAGGTGAACCTCACTACCACGACCAACGCCTAGGCAGTGCCCGGACTTAGGTCCGGGCACTTCTTCTTTATTGCCCGCCTGTAAAACGGAGGCGCATTCCGTTTCGGCGTGCGAGCGGCGACGAAGTACCACTCCGTTTTGCATTTTCTTATTCCTATGAAAACCAACACCATTCTGCTGGCCAGCCGGCCCCAAGGCGTGCCCACGGCGGCGCAGTTCCGCTTCGAAACCCGCGAGGTGCCCGAGCCCGCCGC
Source organism: Hymenobacter sp. H14-R3 (assembly GCF_030063445.1). GTDB lineage: Bacteria > Bacteroidota > Bacteroidia > Cytophagales > Hymenobacteraceae > Hymenobacter. Next base: position 54,937 of record NZ_JASITD010000018.1, read on the forward strand.
TAGCCAAGTGCTACTCAAAACGCTGTACGTGTCGGTTGACCCCTACATGCGTGGTCGCATGAGCGCGGCCAAGTCGTACGTGGCCCCGTTTGAGGTGGGCGAGCCCCTTGCGGGCGGCGTGGTGGCCGAGGTGGTAACCAGCCACAGCGACGCGCTGCCGGTGGGTAGTGTGGTGGTAGGCAACCTGCCCTGGCAGGAATTCAGCGTGGCCGATGCCAACACCCTCAACCGCGTGCCCACCGACAAGGCCCCAGCCAGCTTCTTCCTGGGCTTGCTAGGGATGCCCGGCCTCACGGCTTACTTCGGGCTGCTCGACATTTGCCAGCCCCAGGCCGGCGAAACCGTAGTAGTATCGGGTGCGGCTGGCGCGGTGGGCCTCCTTGTGGGCCAGCTGGCCAAAATCAAAGGCTGCCGCGTAGTAGGCACCGCCGGCTCCGATGAGAAGGTGGCGCACCTCAAGGCGCTGGGCTTCGACGAGGCCATCAACTACAAAACCACGCCCGACATTGCCCAGGCGCTGGCCGCCGCCGCGCCCAACGGCGTAGACTGCTACTTCGACAACGTGGGCGGGGCCATCACCGATGCCGTGTATGACCTGCTCAACAAGCACGCCCGCATCGCGCTTTGCGGGCAGATTTCGACCTACAACGCCACCGAAACCCCCACCGGCCCGCGCCCCGAGGGCAAGCTGCTCAAAACCAGCACCAAGCTGCAGGGCTTCATCGTGAGCGACTACCTCAGCCGCTGGCCCGAGGGCGTGCAGCAGCTCACCGAGTGGTACGCCGCCGGCCAGCTCAAGGGCGAGGAAACCATTACCGATGGCTTCGAGAATATCCCGGCCGCGTTCCTGGGCTTATTCTCGGGCGAGAATACGGGCAAAGCTGTGGTGAAGGTGGCCTAAGGCCCGGCCGGGCCAGCCAGCGCCAGCAAACCGGACTCTGGCACCCACATTTATCTTTTTACTACCCCTATCCCTTCTACTGTATGGATTCTGCAACCAACAACATCATTGCCGTTGCCGCCGAGTGGCGCGCCCTGCCCGGCCAAGAGGAAGCCGTGCGCCAGCTTATGATAGAGGCCGCCGCCGCCGTGCGCCAGCACGAGCCCGGCAACCTGCTCTACGTAGGCCACCAAGACCCCGCCGACCCCGCGCATTTTCTCTTCTACGAGCAGTATGCCGACCAGGCCGCCCTGGAGGCCCACCGCGACTCGGCGCATTACCAGGAGCTGGTAGTGGGCAAACTAGTGCCCCTGCTGGCCGAGCGCACGGTTACGTTTTATACGCTGCTGGGCTAACGCGACGAACTGTACAACGGAGTGGCACTCCGTTTCCGGGCGCGCCGGATTTTAACGCGCCGAAACGGAGTGCCACTCCGTTTTACTACCACCCTCACCTTATTAGCAGAAGATTATGAAAATTGCCATGATTTTGACCTCGCACGACGAGTTGGGCACCACGGGCAAGAAGACCGGCTTCTGGCTGGAAGAATTTGCCGGCCCCTACTACGTGTTTCAGGATGCCGGCGTGGAGCTGACCCTGGCCTCGCCCAAGGGTGGCCAGCCGCCCCTCGACCCCGCCAGCGACGTGCCCAGCGCCCAAACCGCCGCTACCGAGCGCTTTAAGAAGGACCCCGCTGCCCAGCAGGCCCTGGCCCACACCGTAACCCTCGACACAATTAAGGCCGCCGACTTCGACGCCGTCTTCTACCCCGGCGGCCACGGCCCCCTCTGGGATTTGGCCGAGGATAAGCAGTCCATCAGCCTCCTCGAAACGGCCTACGCCGCCGGCAAGCCGGTAGCCGTAGTGTGCCACGCCCCCGGCGTGCTGCGCCACGTGAAGGCCCCCAACGGCGACCCGCTGGTGAAAGGCAAGCCCGTAACCGGCTTCACCAACACCGAGGAAGAGGCCGTGCAACTCACCAACGTAGTGCCCTTCCTGGTGGAGGACATGCTGAAGGAGAACGGTGGCACCTACTCGAAAGGCGCCGACTGGCAGCCCTACGTGGTAACCGCCGGCAACCTCATCACGGGCCAAAACCCCGCCTCGTCGGAGCCCGCCGCCCAGGAAATGCTGAAGCAATTGAGCAAGTAGCTTGCGGCGTAGCTCGCAAAAATGAACCGCCCCGGTAGCCCTTCTTTTGGGGGCCGCCGGGGCGGTTCGTTTTTAAGCCATTTTACAGCATGAAGCCAGATTAGCCACGCCTACCCGCCGTGGCCCTGCACCAGCCGCGCCACGTAGAAAGCGGCGGCGGCGGCGGCGGCCCCGGTGGCGGCCATTTTAATGGCTCCCAGCACGGGGGCCTGGCCCGTCATCCGGCTTTTGAAGAAGCCAAATACCAGCAGGCACACCAGCGTAATGGCCCCCGACCACAGCAGCCCCTCGTGCGGCGTGGCCGTGAGGAAGTAGGCGCTGAGCGGAATGAGGCCGCCCACGGCGTAGGCTCCGGCAATGGTGAAGGCGCTTTTGAAGGCCTGCTTAGGGTCGGGCTCTTCGAGGCCCAGCTCGTACTTCATCATGAATTTGACCCACTGCTCGGGGTCGCGCACCAGCTCGGCGGTGGCCTGGGTGGCGGTAGCTTCGGAGAGGCCCATTTCCATGAGCAGCTCCTGCACCTCGCGGCGCTCGGTGTCGGGCACGGTGCGCACTTCCTCGTGCTCGCGGGCCAGTTCCGAGCTGTAGTGGTCTACCTCGGTGCGGCCGGCCAGGTAGCCGCCCAGGCCCATGGCAATGGAACCGGCCACCACTTCGGCCAGCCCCGCTGTAATCACGAGGCTTGACGACTGCACCGCCCCGCTCAGGCCCGCCGCCAGGGCAAACGGCACCGTGAGGCCATCGGACAAGCCAATGACGATGTCTTGCAGCATGGCCGAGCTGGTAAGGTGCTTCTCGCCGGGTGCTTCTACTATGGGAGTCATAAAATTCAGCTAATCAAGGCATTACGAAAGATAAATCGAAGCTTACCACGTTGGCCGTGAGGCCGGTAGTCTGGCGGTAGTAGCCGTAGCGCAGGTCGAGCGACTTGAACTTGGTGACACCGTGGCCAAGTGGTATTTTGAAGCGGCCCAGCCCGTAGAGCGGCGCGTAGCGCAGGCCCAGGCCCGCCTTGTGGGCCGAAAAGGCCGAGAGGTCGTAGTCGGAGGTGTAAAACTCGTTCGTAACCGAGTGGGCCAGGTAGGGCGCAAAGTAATCGGCCGAAGTTTGGGTGTGGTAGCGGTAAAACGGATAGAGCGTGAAAAACGGGCTCACTTTCACCGGCACTTCCAGCTCCAGGGTGTGCGCCCGGATGCCGAAGTTGTCGTTATAAAAGCGGTAGAAGCCGCGTAGCTGCACCAGGTCGGTGGCGTAGTAGGTGAGGCGCAGGCTGGCCGGATACTTATAGCGCAGGCGGGGCAGCACCTCAGCCAGGGCCGTGCCCAGGGCACCGGGCGTGCCCAGCTCGGGGCTGCTATCGAAAAAATACACCCGTTGAAACGGCGTGCTCAGCAGCCCACGCTGCGCCACCGGCTCGATGCTCACGGAGGCTTGCAGGCGCTTGCTCAGCACCTGCGCATACACCACGGAGAGCGTGAAGCTCTGGCGGTTGTCGGAGCCGTACTTCTTGTTTTTGGTGCCGCCCACCCGCAGCTCGGCGGGCGTGATGAGGGTAATTTTATCAATAAATGCCTGGCCGCTCACGCTCAGTTGGCGGTTGCCATCGCGCGAGGTGCGCGCCCACGAGCCCACGAGGTTAAACGACAGGTAATCATACTCTTTTGATACGCCCAGGCCCGCGCCCACCGTGGTAAGCTTGTCGGCCAGCACGTGCGCCAGGCCAAAATCGGCGTGGTAGCGCACGTCGGCCGATGAGGGCGACGACATTACCTGGTCAATCTTGTCCGACGAGGCCGAGGCGTAGTAGTCGATGCCCACGTTGGCGGCCAGGCGGGTGGTGGAGTCGAGCGGCACGTTGAGCAGGATAGTGGGCGCCACATCGGTCAGGTGCTGGCTGCCAATGCCACCCTCCACGGCCGAGTGGTCGCCGTTTTGCTGGTAGTAGCTGCCCAGGATGTCGAGCTCCGTTTCGCCGTAGCTGCCGGGCCGGGGCAGCGGCGAGGCGTTGGGCACAATGCCCGAGCCATCGAGCCGGTTGGGCGTGGGCGTGGCCTGCGCCAGGGCGGCGAGTGGGGCCGCAAAGGCCAGGCCGGCGAGTAGGATTTTTTTCACGAAGGAGTTCAGTTAATTTTTCCGCATTGTCATTGCGAGCGCAACGCAGTGGAGCGCGGCAATCCTTCCTGCACGCATAGGTTACTAAAGCAGTGAGACAGACGACCAGGAAAGATTGTCGCGCTCCACTGCGTTGCGCTCGCAATGACAATTACTTAATCACCTTTAATTGCAGCCGCAGCCACCGCCTACTTTACCGCCGTTGGCCCCGCCGGCACCTTCGCGGTAGCTCTCGAAGTTGACTTCCGAGGTTTCTATCTTCTTGGTAGCCAGCTTCATATCTTCATCATTGAGATAGGCTTTTTGGTAGGCAGCCACCGACACGCAGCCGGGCAGCGCAGCCGCGCCAGCCAGCGCCAGGCCCAGCAGCGCCGGGCGGAAACACAGGGGGAGATTCATCATTTTGCAGGGTTGGGGGCCGGAGCCGCGGCGGCACTGTGGTAGGCGTTCATCTGCATTCCTCTGGAAACCAGAATTTTGCCGTCGTCGGTAATCAACGTGGCGTCTACGCCCTTGAGGCGGTTTATGAGGGCCAGGCCCGCCACGGGGCCGAGCACAAACACGGCATCGTCGAGGGCATCGGCCAGCTCCACATCGGGGCAAATAATGGTGACCGAGCGCAGGCCCGTGGCCGGGTAGCCGGTGTGCGGGTTGATGATGTGGCCGTAGTACTTACCGGCCACCGTAAAATACTGCTCGTAATTGCCAGCCGTTACCACGGCTAAGTCGCTCACCGTGAGCCAGGAAGATACGGTGTGCGGCCGGGCCGGGTCGCCGATGGCAATGCGCCAGCCGCTGCCATCGGGCTGCTTGCCCCAGCAGTACACGTCGCCCGAGCCGTTGATGAGGCCGCCCGCGATGCCCATTTGTTTCATTATTTCGGTAGCGCGCCGCACGCCGTAGCCTTGCAGGACGCCCGCCAGGTTCAGGCGCATGCCTTTTTCGGGCAGGTAAACGGCGCGCGTGGCCGCATCGAGCCGCACCTTTTGCCAGCCAATGCGGCGCACCGAGTTGCGCACCGTAGCCGAGTCGGGCAGGCTGGCATGGGCCTGTTTATCAAACTGATATATCTTGTCGCCGCTGGCAAACGTGATGTCGAAGGCCCCGCCGCTGAGCTGCGATATCTTGAGGGTGCGCTGGATAAGGTCAAACACCTCCTGGTCCACCACCACTGGCCGGATGCCAGCCAGCCGGTTGATTTTGACCACCTGCGAGGTCGAATCCCAGTAGGAAAAAAGGTGGTCGATGCGCTGGGTTTCGCGCAGGCCGGCACGCAGGGCGCGCCATGCCAGCGAGTCGTCGCTGGATACAGCCGTAAACGTGAAGTGCGAGCCCATGAGGTGCGCCTCGCGGGTGTAGGCGCGGGCGCGCACCGGGGCCAGGGGTTGGGCTAACACGCCCAACCCGCTCATTACCAGCGCAATGATACTACTGGCTACCCAGGCTCCTCCCCTCTTGCTCATGGTGGGCGCGTAATTAATCAGCTGCAAACAGGCTTATTTCTTAGCCAGCAATTGCGTAAGGTAGGCGTCGTAGGCAGTGGCCCCGCCGGAGCGGTAACCGGTGCGCGCCAAGATTTTACCCTCGGGTGAGAGCAGCACCACGGCCGGAAATGAGCCCTCCTTGTTAAGCTGCGCAGCCGCATCCTCGCTGAGCTTGGTTTGGGCCGGGTCGAGGCGGTTTTTTTTGTTGCGTGGAAAGTCGAAGCGGGCCAGCACAAACCTATCCTGGGCATAGCTGGCAAACTCGGGCTGGTCGAATACCTCCTGCTTGAGCAGCATGCAGGGCTTGCACCAGTCGGAGCCGGAGAACACGGCCAATACCGGCCGCTGGCTGGCTTTGGCCTGCGCCAGAGCGGCGGGCAACGAGCTGGTCCAGGCCAGGCCGGATGCAGACGGGCTGGTTTGCGCAACGGCCGAGGCCGAAGCGAATAAGCTGATTGTGAGCGCGTTTAGCAATAGGGCACGCATAGCAGAAGAAAGAAGGCCAAAGAAGAAAATAGTAAAAAGTCCGGGCGTTACGCGGCAGGAAGACCCGTACAAATACGCTGCCGGGTTGGTGACAGCAAAACGGAAACCGCTCTGTAATAGCTTGGCCGGGGTCTTAAGATTGACTTAAAACTCATTGGTAAGCAATTGCTCACGACTAAATAAGTACTGTTACGCGGATGGCACGGGGCAGGGCCCCGCGCCATCCGCCCATCCGCAAACCGGAATTAGTCGCCGCCTTCGCCTTTGCGCAGCTCGGCATCCAGAAAATAAGCGCCCTTGCGCACCAACTGGGTGGTGTCGGGCAAGGGGTCGAGCACGGTCACGGCCACATCGCCGTGCTGGGGCGGCGCGGCGCGCACCCGCACCCGCCGAAACACGGTGCGGCCCGAATCCTGGCCCACGCGCCGGAAAATATAGCTCAGCTCACCGGCCTGAATGAGGGCCGCCTCGGGCAGGGTGCGCACCCGTGCGCCGGCCGTTTGGATGCGGGCGGCCACAAACTGGCCGGGCAGCAAGTCGCGCCGCTCGGGCTCCAGGTGGGCGTGCACGCGCACGGTGCGGGCGTTATCGTCGAAGGCCTTGCCCACCAGGAATACGCGGGCGGTGAGCTCCTCGTCGCGGTTGGCATTCTGAATTTTGAAAAGGATTTTCTGGCCGACTTTCACCTGGGCCACGTCCTTCTCAAACACCTTGAGCTCCAGGTGCAGGTCGTCGCGGTTGAGCACCTCCACCAGCACGTCCTGGGGGCCCACGTACTGGCCGGGGTTGATGTTGACGACCTTCACGTAGCCCGAGATGGGCGAGGTAAGCGGCACGCTGGTAACTAGTTGCCCGGTAGCATCGAGGTGGGCCACTGAGATACCGAGTAGCCGCAACTGGGCGGCGGTGGCGCGCAGCATAGCCTGCTCGGTGGCGTAGTCGGCGCGGGCCATCTGCAGCTTGCGCTTGGCCCCCACATCCTCCACGTCGAGGATGCGCTGGCGCTCCAGGTCTTCGGCCAGGAAGCGTACTTTGGCCTTGCTCTGAAGGTAGTTCTGCTGCAAGGTGAGGTACTCGGGCGAGCGCAGCGTGGCCACTGGCGCGCCGGCCGCCACGTGCTCGCCGGGCAGCACCAGCACGGTTTGCACGTAGCCGCCCTGCACGGCCGTGATGGACACCCGGTTTTGGGGCGGCACCTCCACCGAGCCGTTGGCCTGCACTTCGGTGGTCATGTTCTGGCGCTCGAAGCTGCCGAAGGTGATGCCGGCGGCTTTTTCCTGGGCGGGGCTCACGGACAGCTGGTTGGGGTTGGCGGGGGCGGCCGGGGCGGCGGCTTTGCCGTCGGCGGGGGCATCTTTTTGGGCGGCATCGCCGCCTTTCGAGCCGCAGGCCGTGAGCAGCGCCAGGGTGCCCGCGAGGGCGTATAAGTTGAGGTTGAAAGACATTAGTAAGGAAGGTCGAATCGAAAAGAAATACGGGCTCACACTAGCGATGAGCTCCCGAGGTAAGCCAGCTACTTGGCAGTGCCCTGCGGAATATCCGTACCCGTGAGCGCCTGCAAGCTCACTACCAGGTCGTTATACCGCTGGGCCTGGTCGAGGTAGTTGGACTGGATTTGCCAGGCGGGGTCGGTGTTCACCACGTAGGTCACGTAGTCGATGTCACCGGCCCGGAAGCTTTTTTCGGCCGTATCAAGAATGAGCCGGGCCTGGGGCAGGGCCGTGCGCTGGTAATAATCGAGCGACGCCTGCGCCCGGCGCAGCTGGCGGCGCAGGGTGCTGAGCTGGGTACTGAGCTGGCTGGTGGCGTAGGCCAGCTGGCCGGCCGCCGCCTGCTCGCCCAAGCGGGCGGCGGCCACCCGCGCCCGCCCGGCCCCGCCCAGCAGCGGAATCGCCAGGCCCAACTGCCCCACCCGCAGCGCCCTATACTCGGGCCGGAGGGTTTGCTGGAAGTAACCGGCGCGCACGTCGGGCAGCCGGCGTAATTGCTCGACCCGCGTTTGGAGCTGGCTCACGGCAATTTGCTGGCGCAGCAGGCCCAGCGTGGGGTTGCTCTCGGGCGAGAGGGCGGCCGTGTCGGCGGCCGTGAGCGGGGCCACCAGCGCGCCGGTAGTGTCGATGGCGGCCAGGCCGGGGCTGCCCAGCAGCTGGCCCAACTGCTCGCGCTGCACCTCCAGGTCGGAAAGCGTGGTGAGCAGGCGGTTTTGCACTTCCAGCAGCCGGGCCTGGGCGGCTACCTGCTCCAGGCGGTTGGTTTCGCCCACTTTGTAGCGAATGAGGGCGGCGTGGGCGGCGCGGCGGTACAGGCTGTCCTGGCGGCGCAGCAGCGCCACCCGGCGGTAGCTCACCAGCAGGCCGTAGTAGTTGCTGCGGATGGCCTGCACTAGGCTGCGCCGGCTCACGGCGGCCTGCCGCTCGGCCGTAGCACCCTGGCCCTGAAGCAGTTTGCGCTGCGCGCTGTACACCCCCGGCAAAGCGGCCTGCTGAATAATGTTGAACGTGCGGTCGTTCAGGTTGCTCGATATCTGGCCGAGCTGAAAATCGACCACCGTGCGCGGCAGCTCCACGCCCGTGCGAATAAGCGCCTGCTGCTGCTGCGTTTGCAGGCCGGCGTTGCGCAGCGACTGGTTTTGGGTGCCGGCCGTTTGCAGGGCCTGACCCAGGTTTACGGGCGCGCCAGCCGTGGAGCCGAGCGTGTTCTGGGCCAGCGCCGGGCGGGCGATGCCGCCCAGCAGAATTAGCAGCAACACGGCCGTGGCTACGGCGGTGGGCAGCTTGGCCGGGGTTTGGCTCGGTTGGCCAGCGCCTACGGTGGGCTCAGCCGGCGGGTTTTGGCCGGGCGCTTCGCCCTTTTCGGCGGCGTGCTTGGCATCGTCGGCGGCTTGGGCGGCCTCTTTGGGGTTGGGTTCGCCGTCTTTAGTGAACAGCATGTAGAGCACCGGCAGCACCACCAGCGTTAGCAGCGTGGCCGATATCAGCCCGCCAATCACCACCGTAGCCAGCGGCTTCTGCACCTCGGCCCCGGCCGACGTACTCAGGGCCATCGGCAGAAAGCCCAGCGAGGCCACGCTGGCCGTGAGGATAACCGGCCGAAACCGCTCCTCCGTAGCGCGCAGCACGCGGTCGCGCACCGACTTCACGCCCTCGGCGGCCAGCTCGTTGAGGCTGGCCAGCAGCACAATACCGTTGAGCACGGCCACGCCAAACAAAGCGATGAAACCCACCCCCGCCGAAATACTGAACGGCATGCCGCGCAGCCACAGCGCCATAATGCCGCCGATGGTAGCCAGCGGCACGCCCGTAAAAATGAGCAGCGCCTGCTTCACCGACCGAAACGAGAGGTAGAGCAGCAGAAAAATCAGCAGCAGCGATACCGGCACGGCTACCTTGAGGCGCTCGATGGCGTGGTTCAAATTCTCAAACTGCCCGCCGTACACGATGGTGTAGCCGGGCGGCAGCTTGAGGCCCTTAGCAAGCTTACCCTGAATTTCCTGCACCAGGCTCTGCACGTCGCGCCCGCGCACGTTGATGCCGATGTTGATGCGGCGACGGGCATCGTCGCGCGAAATCTGGATGGGCGCGTTCTTATACGCTACGGTGGCTACCTCGTCGAGCGGGATTTTCTGGCCGCTGGGCGTGTCCACGTACAGGTTTTGCAGGTTGGTGAGGCCGGCGCGGTGCACGCTGTCGAGGCGCATCACCAGGTCGTAGCGGCGCTCGCCTTCGTACACCTGCCCGGCCACGTTGCCGGCGAAGGAAGTGCGCAGTATCATATTCAAGTCGCTCACCTTCAGGCCGTACTGGGCCAGCTTCTGGCGGTTGTAGGTGACGCGCATCTGCGGCAGGGCCGCGATTTGCTCCACTTTCAGGTCGCCCACCCCGGCCAGGGGGCGAATGAGCGCGGCGGCATCGTTGGCTTTCTCGTAGAGCACGGCCAGGTCATCGCCGTAAATCTTGATGCTTACGTCCGATTTCACGCCCGAAATCAGCTCATTAAAACGCATCTGGATGGGCTGCTGAAACTCCATGCTCACCCCCGGAATACCGGCCAGCGCGTCCTGCATCTTGTTGGCCAGCTCCTCGCGGGTATCAGCCGAAGTCCATTCGCTGTGGTCTTTGAGAATCACCATCTCGTCGCTGTCTTCCAGCGACATCGGGTCGGTGGGGATTTCGGAAGTACCGCTCTTGCCCACAATCTGCTCGATTTCGGGAAACTTGGCTTTCAGAATCTGCTGAATGCGCAGGTTGGTGGCCACGGTCTGGCTCAAGGAAGAGCCGGGTGCGAGCGTCACGTTCAGGGCAATATCGCCCTCGTCGAGCTGCGGAATAAACTCGCCGCCCATCTTCGAAAAGATAAAGCCCGCCAGCACCAGCAGCGCCACCGCCGCGCCCACCACGATAACGCGCGCATTGAGCGCCGCCCGGATAATGGGGTCGTAGCCGCGGTGCAAAAACTTCATGATGCGGTAGGCAATCGTACCTTCCTCCTTAATATCCTTTTTCAAGGCCCAGGCCGTAGCGGCCGGCACAAACGTAAGGCACATGAGCATAGCCCCAATTATGGCGAAGCTCACCGTAAGGGCCATGGGCCGGAACATCTTGCCCTCGATGCCAGTCAGCGACAGAATGGGCAGGTACACGATGAGGATGATGAGCTGCCCAAACAAGGCCGATGACATGAGGCGCGTGGCGGCGCTCTCGGTCATGTCGTCCATGGTTTCGTGGGCGGCCTTGTCGCGCTGGTGCACGATGTGGAAAATGACGGCCTCCACGATAATCACGGCCCCGTCCACAATCAGCCCGAAATCCAACGCCCCCAGGCTCATCAAGTTAGCCGATACGCCGAATACACTCATCATGCCCAGCGCAAACAGCATGCACAGCGGTATCATGAGGGCCACTACCACGGCGGCGCGCCAGTTGCCGAGCAGCAGCAGCAGCACGGCCAGCACAATCACGCCGCCCTCGATGAGGTTGTGCTCCACGGTGGCAATGGCCTTGTCGATGAGCTTGGTACGGTCCAGAAACGGGGTGATAACCAGGCCCTTAGGCATCGTTTTCTGAATCTCGGCCACCCGCGCCTTTACGTTCTTAATGGTTTGCTCCGAGCTGGCGCCTTTCAGCATCAGCACCACCGCGCCCACGGTTTCGCCCTCGCCGTTGCGGGTCATGGCCCCGTAGCGCACGGCGTGGCCCATGCGCAGGGTGGCCACGTCGCGCACCAGCAGCGGCGCGCCGGCGGCGGCCTGCTTGATAACGGTGGCCCCCAGGTCGTCGAGCGAATTGGCCCGGCCCTCGCCCCGGATGAAGTAGGCATTGGGCCCGCGCTCGATATAAGCGCCGCCGGTGTTGGCGTTGTTATCCTGCAAAGCAGCGTACAACTCGCTCATGGTCACGCCGTTGGAGGCCAGCCGGGCGGGGTCCACGCTCACCTCGTACTGGCGCAGGTAGCCGCCGAAGCTACTCACGTCTACCACGCCGGCCACGCCGGCCAGGCGGCGCTTCACTATCCAGTCCTGCACGTCGCGCAGCTTGGCCAGCGAAAACTGCTTTTCGTAGCCCGGCAGCACCCGAATGCTGTACTGGTATATCTCGCCCAGGCCCGTGGTAATGGGGGCCATGGTGGGCACGCCGGCCCCGGCGGCGAGGTCGGCCTCGGCGGTTTTGAGCTTTTCGGCTACCAGCTGGCGGGTCTGGTAGGTGGTCATTTCGTCGGGGAAAACGACGGTAATCACCGACAGCCCAAAGCGCGAAATGGAGCGGATTTCCGTCACGCCGGGCACCGTGCGCAGCTGGAGCTCCAGCGGAATAGTAATGAGCTGTTCCACCTCCTGGGCGGCCAGCGCATCGCTCTGCGTGATGACCTGCACCTGGTTGTTGGTGACGTCGGGGATGGCATCGAGCGGAATATTGGCCGCCGAGTAGCCACCCCAGGCAATGAGGGCCAGCAGCAGCAGGGCCACCATCAGCTTGTTGCGGACGCTGGCCGCAATTATTTTTTCCAGCATAAAGATGAGGAGATGCGGCACCCGGCAGGCCAAACCTGTCAGGCTTATAAACCCTTGTCAGCAAGAGCATTACCCGCGATGATTTCTAGTAATTAACCAACTCGGCCGGCGCGGTAATCGCTCACTTATTGGGCCGCCTTGCGTGGGCAGCGGGGCCATCCAGGCCGGCGGCGCAACGGCGCGCACTACCCCCGGGGGCTGCGCAGCACTAGGCTCGGGGCGGCTGCAACAGGGCCGGGGCAGCGCCATCCTGATAGCGCGGCTGGCCGGCCGGCCGGTAGGCAGGGTTGGCTACGCTGCGCCGCTGTGGCAGCAGGCGCACACCCACGGGCAGCAGCAGAAACGCCACGTGCGCGCTGCATGCGTGCTGCCCGTGCAGGGGCAAACCCTGGTGGTCTTGCTGGTGCCGGGGCGAAAACGTGCACCCAAAGTGCACGGGCGTACCCGAGCCATAGTGCTCGGCCATAAACTGGCCCACCGACAAGCCGCCGCCCGCCACCGAATGGTGGAAGCGGTAGTGTTCCAGCAGCTGGGGCAGCTTGCTCAACTCCGCCAGGTCGTTCTGCGGAATGAGGCTGCCCACCAGCATCAGGCAGGCCAGAAAAAAGGAAACCACCGATTTCATACGTGCTTTCTCAACGCCCGGGGGGGGTGAAGGTTTCTCAAGGAGTAGGGCAATGGGCAAATTTAAGGGCAATTTAAGATTGCAGCCTAGTTGTGGCGAGCCAAAACATTTGCCCGCCGCTACGTATTCTTGGCGCATCATGCGTCTACTTCCCCTCTTTCCGCTCAACCTGGTGGCATTCCCCGGTGAACACCTGAATCTGCACATCTTCGAGCCCCGCTACCGGCAATTGGTGCGCGACTGCTTCACGGAGGGCCTCCCCTTCGGCATCACGCCTTTTCTCGACAATGCCGTGCAGGAGCTGGGCACCGAGATGCGCCTGCTGAGCGTGGAGAAAACCCACTCGGGCGGCGAAATGGACATTCGCACCGAGGCCATCGGCATTTTTCGGGTGCAGCAGTTCTACCGCCAGGCCCCCGACAAGCTCTACGCCGCCGGCCAGGTAGAAGCCGTGGTGCAGGACGAGGAGCCCGACCTGCTGCTGCGCGACATCATTGCCGGGCAGGTGCGCCAGCTCTACGAGGCGCTGGGCCTGCGCAAGCTGCTGCTGCAGCTGGAGCCGGACTTTAAAATATTCGACGTGGCCCACCACATCGGCCTCAGCACCGAGCAAGAATACCAGCTGCTGGGCACCACCGCCGAGGTCGAGCGCCAGGAAATGGTGCGCGAGCACCTGGAGCGCCTGCTGCCCGCCGTGCTCGAAGCCGAGCGCCTCAAGGAGCGCGTGCGCCTGAACGGGCACTTCAAAAACCTGCAGCCGCCGCAGTTTTAGCGGTTATTCTGAAATAGCTAAAGGCTGTGACCGGAATTATCAACCGATTTTCCGGGGAATACGTACGTTTGCGCGAATGCCGACAATCGACATTTGCCAGACTGTCTATTCCTAATTAACAGCTTTTTATGAAAAAAATATTTCCTCACCTGGGGTTACCAAAAGGACTGCGCCCAGCGGTCGTGGCGCTTGGCGTACTGGGGGCTCCAGCTGCCTTCGCCCAATCATCCTCGGTGCCGGTTACGCCTACCACTGTGTATGGGCTTGGCTATAATGTGGGCACGGGAGCCACCTTTATATTGCCGCTTAACCCCGCTAACTTAAATAACGGAAACCCGCTTATCCAGGCCCTGCCCATCGCGATAGACCTAACTAACGTTACACCAGGCCAACGGTTAGTGGCTATTGACACGCGGCCCAGCACGGGGCAGATTTACGCACTAGGGTATAATTACAACCTTACTACCAACAATGCCCGGCTGTATACTCTGACTCTGAATGCGGCCGGCAACAGTTTTCTGGTTAGCCCGGTAAGCAGCAATTTACTGACGCTGGACCTACAAGACCCTACTAAAGGATTTGCAGCGAGCCCAACCGTTCCGGTAGGCACTGGTAATACATTAGATTTCACCACCACGCCTACCCCTGCCGCACCGCAGTTATACAACGTCGTTTTCGACTTTAACCCGCGGGCTGACCGAATTCGGGTGTCGGGCCCGCGCACCAGCAATGGCACCAGCAACGGCATCACCTACGTACTGAACCCCAATACAGGCGCTGTTGGGGCAAGTAGCCCCGTCACCGGAAGCTTTACTGATGGGCAAGGCAATCAAGTGCCCTATTACTTGGGCACTGGCGCTTACACTAACTCCGCATTTGGGGTGGCGGGCACCACACTCTACGACCTGACTATTAATAACGGGGTCGGCAAAGTAGTAACGCAAAACATCGCTACCGGCGCACTCACCCGACAAGCAGACCTAACGTTTGCTACGTTGGGCAGCGCAGGTTACGGCTCTTACACAACGCTTAACTCTCCCACCATTAGGCTCGACCTTGATTTTTACTATGACCGGGGCGGCAACAGCGGCCAGCGTAATATTGCCTACGTGCTGGAAGCTCGCCGTAATCCGAATAACAATGGTTATTCTTCGAATCTTTATACCCTGGATTTCAGCAGTGGTGCTACTACTTCAGGGCAGGCTACGGGTAAAAATATCTACGGTGCATCGGATTTGTCCGGGGCTGGAGCCAGCTTTATTTACGACATCGCGGCACTGAGTAATAGTCCTAAAGTCTGGATTGGCAAAAGCACTACTGCTCCTACGGCTTGGAACGACAACGATAACTGGTACCCGATGGGCCGCCCAACGAATACTGATGACGTACTGATTCCTGGTAACGGCACATTTGTGGCTTTTGGCAGCGGCTACACCGTAACGACGCAGCCAACGGTGAATACCAGCAACCCCGCCAATGGCACTGCTGCTGTGAGCGAGGCCCTGTCGGTGACGCTCACAAACGGAGCCCTATTGACGCTGGCTGATGGCGGCACCCTCAATATCTATGGCGACTTTGTGAATACTGATAGCCAAGTATCAGGCGGCGGCAGTGGCACTCTAGCTCTGCTCAATGACCCTAATATGAGTACCATAACTCATGACTTAGGAGGTAACGTTGCCACTACTTTCCCTAATCTGTCCGTAGGCGCGGGCATTGCTGCGACTACCTCGCAGGCCGTAAGCATTACGCAGGCCCTGACGCTGAGCAGCAACTTGACTATTGGTACCGGCCAGCTATTTACGCTGCTCTCCAATGCCGCCGGCACGGCTTACGTGGTGAACAACAGCACCACAAACAACTTCCTCAACGGCAACGCGACCGTGCAGCGCTACATCGATGCCAGCGGCAACAGCGGCAGCAGCGGCTACCGCCAGTATTCATCGCCCATCGCCCGGGCCACGGTTAACAGCCTCACCACTACGGGCCAGGGCGGCAGCTTTACGGCGCAAGTAAACCCAGCCTATAATACCCAGGACCCCAATACGTTGACGGTGGCTACTTACCCCAACGTATTCAGCTACGATGAAACTAAGATTCCGGGTTCGCCGGCCGTTACGTTCACCAATTTCGATAAAGGCTATCAGTCGCCGCAATCGGTGAACGACCCGCTGATAGTGGGCCGTAGCTACACCGTGCAAATCGGCAACACGGAGAAAGTGCAGTTTACCGGCCAGGTCAACAACGGCGACCAAACCATTGGGGGCCTAACCCGTACGGGCAATACCGATGGCAGCGGCTGGGCACTGGTGGGTAACCCCTACCCTTCGCCTCTCGACTGGGGCACAGTTACGAGCGGGCAGCTCACCAACGTTGACGCCGCCGTATACGTGTTTCAAAGCACGGAAGCCTATAAAGGTCGCTTCACCTCCTTCACCAATGGCGTAGGGGCTGGCACCGGCCTGATTGCCAGCAGCCAGGGCTTCCTTGTGCGGGCCAGCGGCGGCACCGGCTCCATTACCCTCTCCAACGGCAACCGCGCGGCCTCATCAACGACCAAGTTTCAGCGCACGGCCGCCGAAACCCGCCCGTTGCTCCGCCTGAGCCTGGGCCTGGGCAGCAGCCCGGCTACCATCGCCACGGCCCAGGACGAAACCTTTGTTTACTTCGAGCAAGGCGCCACGGCTGGGTTTGATGGTAAGTTCGACGCCTACAAGCTAGCCAACCCCAGCGGCTACTACTTGGGCACGGCCGCTACCGTAGCCGCCGGCGACCAGCCCACCGGCTTGAGCATTGATGGCCGCAATCCGCTCGTGGCCACCAGCGCTACCGAGGTAATTGCGGTGCAGCTGAGTGCCCCGACCGGCACGTATAGCCTCACGGCTACCAGCCTGCTCAACTTTGCCAGCGCCGGCACGCAGGTGTACCTGCGCGATGCCCTACTGGGCACCCTTACCAACCTGGCCACCACGCCTAATTATAGCTTCAGCATTGCGGCTAATTCCGCTAGCACCGGGCGTTTCTCACTCGTGTTTGGCTCGGCTTCGGCCCTGGCCACGGCCCCGAGCGCCGCGCTGGCCCAAACGCTGGCTACCCTCTACCCGAACCCCGCCGCCGGGGCCGATAACGTAACGCTGGCCGTTACGGGCCTGCCCCAGGATGTGCGCCTGGTAGAAGCTACGCTGGTGAACGCCTTAGGCCAGATAGTGAGCCGCACCACGCTGGCCGCCGCCCAGGGCAATGCTCGCACCAACCTGACTACCAGTAACCTAGCTGGCGGCGTGTACCTGCTGCGCCTGAGCGCTCAAAACGCGCAGGGCCAGGTAGTAGGTAGCTTGCCCGCCCAGCGCCTGAGCCTACACTAAGGTTGTTTTTCTCCTTAATAAAGTTCGTTTTTATGCCTACTTCCCTTTTTTCCTTGCCGCGCCTGTTACTGGCCGGTGCCCTACTGGCTGGTAGCATTGCCACCAGCAACGCACAGTCTCCTACTTCTGGCGGGAATACCAACGGCCCATCGCTGCCCCAGAATCCCCAGGACCCCACGGCAGTTCCCCTTGATGGGGGGGCCTCCCTGCTGCTGGCCGCGGGCGTAGCCTACGGCGTGAAGCGCCTGCGCCGCCGCCAAGCGTAGCTTCCCTGCTTGGGCAGGCGGGCCTTTGGAGCCTGAATAGCCCGCCAATTGCCCACAAAAAAGACCCTGACCGTTGAACGGTCAGGGTCTTTTTGCGTGCTGTGCGTGCTGTGAGTAGGCCTCCAAGCGGCAAAGGCAATATTTTCTAGCTGGTCGCCCTGCGTGTAGCCTAAGGTTTATACCGCTTTCCTACTTCCCGAGCCGCCATTCCAGCGCCCTGGCCATAGCAGCGGCACCAGCATCATTACGGGCAGGGGCGACACGATAAAATCGATGATGCGCCGGCTCAACTTAAACGCCCACTCCGCATTGCCAGCCAGCCGGCCGCCCACCATCAGCAGCACGTACAGGGCCAGCAGCCCCAGGTAGAGCCGCAGTGCCCAGCGTGTGCGCCGCGTATCGCGCAGCAGCACCTGCAGCAGTAGCAGGCAGCAGCCAATGTAGAACAGGCTGTAGGTGCCCATGGCGGGCAGGCTGCGGGTGGTTACCAAGTGGCTGGTACCCTGCTGCCAGTGAGCCAGGATATCGCCCAAGCCCAACAGACCCGCCAGCATTTGCCACCCGCGCGTGAGAACGGCAAACACGGCATCCGACTCCATGCCAATCATAAAAAGCAACAGGGCCAGCGCCGCCGCCGCGGTCCAGCGGCCGGGCGTCATGGGCCGCACGGGGGTAGCGAGCGGCTGGCTCATGCTTCGGCAACGGCCGGCGCGCCATACCAGCGTACCCACTGCATCCAGAGGGCGCAAATGCACGCGTACACCACAAACGTAAAAGTGTAGTGGTGGTTGAAATCAACCGACCGGTGGGCGTAGTGATGATTGAGAGCCAATGCGCCAACCCGCACTATATTAAGCAGATATAATAAGAGTATTCCCACTGGAATGAACCATAGCTTGGGCCGGGCCGGGCCGGGAAAGGCAATGATAAAACCCGCAAACAGGGCGTATATCACCAAGCCATCGCAGGGTGGCCCCACCACCACGGCGGGCAGGTTATCCATCAGCAGCAAATTGGAGCCAGGCGCCGCGCTGGCCGTGAAGCCCAGCACGCGCAGCAGCCAGGCCCCACCCGCCGCAATATTGATGGACAGCAGCTCGTCGAGCCGGCCATCGGGCCCTACCACGCCTTCATATAGCAGCAGCCAGGCCAGGTACAGGCCCGCGGCTACGAGCAGAAACTGCCAGCGCGGAGCCAGCTGTGCCCATTTAGAAGTGAGGGAAGACGGGAATTCAGGAAGCATGGCTACAAATATATTACGCAGCCCCAGCAACTACTACGGGCTCAAACTAACGCAAAAAGGCGGGCTACGGATTTTATCCGTGGCCCGCCTCCCTCGTACTGCGCTGGGGCTATTGTTTCAGGCCGCCGGGGGTGCCCTGCGGGTACTGCTTCTTAATATCCTTTTGCAACTCCTCAATGCGGTTGCCGGGGTTGGGGTGGGTAGCCATGAACTCGGGCTGCCGGCTACCGCCGCCCTGTTTATCCAGCATGGCCATCACGTTCATCATCGACCGGGGGTCGTAGCCCGCCACGGGCGTCAGCTTCACGGCAAAGTCGTCGGCCTCCAGCTCGTCGTTACGGCTGAAGCGCAGGGTCACCAGCTTGGCTATCATGGCGGCGGCGGCGGCGCGGGCCACGCTGCTACCGGGGCTATTGGGGTCGTAGGAGGCAATGGCGGCCGCCCCGGTGAGGCCCTGGGTCAGCTGGCTCTTGGCTACCTGCTCGGCCGAGTGGCGGCCTACCACGTGGCCTATCTCGTGGGCCAGTACGCCGGCCAGCTGGCCTTCGGTAGTAAGGTTTTTGAGCAGGCCCTGCGTAATGAATACCTGGCCACCCGGCAGCGCAAACGCGTTGATGGTCTGGTCATCGGCCAGCAGGTGGAAGCGGTACTGGTACTTGGTTTTCTGGTCGAGGCCGTTGGCCTGCACAATGCGCTGGCCCACCTGCTGCACGGCGGCCGTAGCGCGGGCGTCGCGGCTTTCGCCGCCGTATTGCTGCGCCATTTCGGGCACGGCCTGCACGCCCAGGGCTATTTCCTGGTCGGCCGTCATGTTTACGTGCTGCTTCTCGCCCGTCACGGGGTTAGTCGAGGTGTTGAAAAAGTACCCAATCAGCGTAACCGCTGCGATTACAAGGCCAATAATAAAGCGAAAATTTAAGCGCATAGCGTGAAAAAAGGGTAGGGGGAGAGAAAAGAATGAGTAAGCTTACCTAGTTGGGCCCAGCTGCCAGCAGCCCGGCCAACCGAATGGGGCTTGTAACGGGCAGCGCCGGGCTAGGTTATGCTGCGGGCTACCCGGTGCCGGGTCATAACCTGCTTTCGGCCCTAGCTTCGTTCTTCCGCCCGGGCTGCCCACGGCCGGCGGCCCCATTTCCTATGGCTTTTTCTCTGTTTGCTTCTACTCGTGCTGCTGCCACTCGGCGGCGGCTCTTCCTGCTGGCCCTCCCCGCCTTGCTGGCCGGCTGCGGCCACGCCCTGCCCGATATTCCGGGCTTTGCGGCCCCCGCCTGGCGGGCCGACCGCTACGCCTGCGCCAACCGCCGGGCAGCCCTGCTGCCGCCGCTGCTGGCGGCCCGCCCCCGCCTCTACGAGGCCCGCGCCAACGATGTCACGGCCGTGCTCGGGGCCCCCGATGAGGAGGAGCTGCTGGCCAATACCGAAAAAATTTATCACTACTACCTAGTGCCGGGCCCGCAGTGCGCCCCCCGCCGTCCCCACGCTACCGGCCCGCGCCTTAGCATTCACTTTGGGCCGCTGGGCACGGTTACCGAGGTGCAGGCCGACCCGCTGCCCAAGCCTTAGTCAACCAGCCATAAAGAAGCCCGGCGGAGACTCCGCCGGGCTGCGCTTTTAAACGCTGGGGGCTGCGCCTAGCCATTACCGCCCGAGGTTGTGCCTTGGTTTTCGCTTTGCTGAAGCTGGCTGAGCTGCGAAGGCGACATAATGCGGCTGCATTCCTGGTCATATTGCGTTTGCAGCTCGCTGAGCTGGCTGTTGCGCATGGCCGGGTCTTTTTGGGTGCTGGTGCTCTGCTCAATTTCGCGCTGCCGGGTCTGGCGGGTGCGGTTGAGGGTTAGTAGCCGCACGTATTGCCCCTCGTTGAGCCGCAGGCGGGCACTCATTTCGCGGGTCATATCGGTGGGGTTTTGGGGCTGGAGCGTCTGGGCCTGGCTCACTACGGCAAAAAGCAAGGCCAGCGGCAACAGGCGGAAGGAAGTCGTTTTCATAAGTGTTTGTAGAAAATGTGCAGGCGGGCCTTGAAATTATGCTAGATTGTCCGGCCTAACCGCACGCTACGCGCCGTAGTTCCCATTTTTTCTTATTTTACTCCTTTGGCAGTAGCCTTACCTTCGCGGCTTGCCTTCTTCGCCATGCTCACCTGTTTTGCCCCCGACCTGCGCCCCGGCCAGGCCAGCTACACCCTCACCGAAGACGAAAGCAAGCACGCCGTGCGCGTGCTGCGCCTCGGCCCCGGCGCGCCCGTGCTGCTCGTAGACGGGCGCGGCACGCTGGCTACCGCCGCCATCCAGGAGGCCAACCCCAAGCGGTGCGCCCTGGCCATCACCAGCCAGGAGCTGGTGCCGCCCCGCGCCACCTACACCCACGTAGCCGTGGCCCCCACCAAAAACCTCGACCGCATGGAGTGGCTCGTCGAAAAAGCCGTGGAAGTCGGCATCGAGCGCCTCAGCTTCCTACGCTGCGCCCGCTCCGAGCGTCGCGACCTCAAGCTGGAGCGGCTGGAAAAAATTGCCGTCAGCGCCCTCAAGCAGAGTGGCCAGGCGTGGCTGCCGCAGCTTGATGAACTACTTGACTTTGATAGCTTTATAAAAAGCATCGACCCCATCACTACGTTCATTGCCCACCTCGAAGCCGGCGAGCGCACGGCGCTGGCCCAGGTTATCGGCGCCGCGCCGCGCTGCTGCGTGCTCATCGGCCCCGAGGGCGATTTTTCACCCGCCGAAATAGAGCTGGCGCTGGGCCGGGGCGTGCGCCCCGTTACGCTCGGCACCTCGCGCCTGCGCACCGAAACGGCGGCGCTGGCGGCCGTGTTCACGGCGCAGGTAGTGCGGGAGCAAGTTTAAACAATCCGTTAACTGCTAGCATACTAATCGCTTGCTACCTAGGTAGCTACCTCACTAGCGCGCTGCGGTAGCGCGGCGCTGAGCTTTGCACCGCAAGTGGCGCAAAAAGGCATGTGACTAAAGTTTTTGCCACCGCAGCTGTGGCAGTTTGAAAACAGCTCCAACCCGCAGTGACGGCAAAAATCCGTCACGAGCTGGTTTGCTTCCTTCGCATTGGCAGGCAGTGGGAACTCCCATTTTTTCAGGATAAAATCCTTGCCGCAGGAAGGACAATAGTGGTTCTCCAGCGCCTTTTCCGCCACCTCCAACTGCACATTCTGGGCGCGCTCCTGGCTCGATGCTTTCAGCTCCTGCTGCTTGCGGTCGAGGTAAGCCCGGATGGTTTTGATGGCATAATATCCCAGCCCAACCGAGAGCGCCACCCCTACCGCCGACCGTACGTAGCCGCCGTAACTAGGCAGGTAGGGCACCAAGCCAAAAAAGAAAGCATAGAGCGAGAAAAGGGTGAACCCCAGGTACAAAGGCCAGAATTTGTGGCGGCGATAGCGAATAAAAAAGAAGATGCCCAATCCCAGTACGGGCCCCACAAACAGAAGCCGTATCAGGAATACGCCTAGGTCATAGCGCTTGAGGGCCACCGCGTATTTCTCGTTGGCCAGCGCATTTTCCTGGTCTCGCTGCTGCTGCACTTGGGCCTGCTGCCGTTCGTTGGCCTCCACCGCGGCTTGCTGCGTAGCCATTTGCCCGCGCCAGGCCTGCTGCACTTTGTAAAAATCATCCAGCCGCGTGGCCCGGCTCACTACTTCCCGGTCTTTATTGGGCGAGCCCAACGTTTTGCGGGTTTTCACCCAGTTCTCAAACGACTGCTTCTCATCGGTATAATTCTGCTGCGCCGTTAGCATGGTTCGCTCCAGCAGTGCGTTTTTATCCCGCAGGGCTTGCACGGCCGCCTCCAGGCTGCTTTGGCGGGCGGTGAGGCTGGCTACGGCACGCTCATTCAGGAAGGATTCAGCTTTGGGACGGGCGGAGGCCGTGTCCAGGTCGCCAATGAACTGATTGGAAAGCAGAATCAGGAAAACGCACAGAATGAGGGAGATGGCGTAGTACACCAAGCGGGAGGTGCGTTCCAGGTTTTTGCTGTTGAATTCCATGTGTTTTCTATTCTTTTTAACTTCGGTTGTATGCCTTAGCCAACCCAAACGGCAGTTGAATCCGGTGCTTCAACCCGCCGAATCCGCGCACAACCAAGTGCCCGCTTTCATCGCCAACGCGGCGCTAATCAGGTGGGCGGGTTGGCCTTGTTGCGTTTCTTCACCCGCCACGGCGCTTCCTGCTCCCAGTCGCCGGCCATGATGCAGCCGTAGGGCCGCACCTCGTCGAGCACGGTGGCCAGGCCAAACTGCGCAATCTGCTGCTGCACCTCGGCGGCGTCTTTGTAGGCGCTGGGCAGCTCCGAAATATCAATCTGGTCGAAGAAAAACCGGGCGTCAATGCCCTGCGTTTCCTCCGCAAACCATTCTTCCTTGGTCTTATCGGTGCGGCTGGCCTTGTGGCGGGTGCGGCTGAGGTTGCGGCCCGCCCCGTGCGGCGCAAAGCCCAGGTTATTGGCGGTGGTAGCGCCCTCCACAATCAAAATGGGCTGCGCCATATTGAGCGGAATAATGCGCGGGCCGGTGATATCGGGCATAAAGCGCGGGTCGAGCGGCGTGGCCCCCTTGGCGTGGTAGTAAAGGTCGCCGTTTTTGAACACGAAGTTGTGCTCGTTCCAGTAGCGCTGCTGCACGGGCACGGCCAGGCGCTGGGCAATATCGTCGTGCAGGCACAAGTGATTGAGCTTGGTCCACTTGCGCACGGTTTGCAGGGCCGCCCAGTAGGCCACGCCCTCGGCCGAATCGGCAGGCAGCCAGGCATTGGCGGGCGCGGTTTGGGGCGATAGCTGCCGGCGGAAGCGCTCGGCTACCTTCATGCCCTCCGTGTAGAGGCGCGCGCCCACCCCGCGCGAGCCGTGGTGCGTCACGAGCACGGTATCGCCGGTGTTGCGCGAAATGCCCACGTACAGAAAGTGGTTGCCGTCGCCCTGCGTGCCCAGCTGCTCGTGGGCCAGGGCGAGGGTTTTGTCGGTGTCCAGAAAAGGATTGGCCTGCATCTCGGCCCGCAGGGCGGCCGGCAGCTCGTAGCGCCGTTCGGGCGGCCGGCCGCCCGGGCCGAAGTGCGTTACCTGCTGGGCCACGTCCAGCACTTTTTTAGGGTCAATTTTACCCAGGTTGGTCAGCATCACCGAGCAGCAGATATCGGCCGAATGCATGCCGGGGTGAATGGCGTTGCGCGTCACCACCACCCCACCCACCGGAATGGTGCCGGGCGGGCCCGCCGGGCAGGCATCAGGCATAATCGCGCCCGTTACCACGGTGGGCGTGCGCATGAGCAGCTGCATCGACGCCTTCACGTAGTCGATGTTTTGCTGCTCGACTACCGAGCCAGCGCTGATATTTTCGTAAAAGGGCAGCGGCTCGGGCAGCAGCGGCATGGTGGCGGGCGGCTTCACGGTATCGAGATAAGCCAGCATTGCGTCACCGGTCAGCCCGTGGGCGTTAACGTGCTCCAGGGCCTCTTTAAACCATTTGCCCGCCTTGAAGCCGAGGTCGAGCAGGTCTTTGCCGGTAGTCATGGGGTAGGTACTTAATCGGTGATTTTAACGGCCGGCAGTTTGGCGGCGGCCATGGCGGCAATAGCTTCGGTGCGCACCGGCTTCAAGGTTTTCAGGAAGTTGTCGATGCCAGCGCCGTAGCCTCTTTTAGAATACGCGTACAGCAAAACGCCCGTTTTGCCCGCGCCCAGCGCCACTTGCTTGTAGCGGTACACGTTGAATTCGGCAATGCCCTGGTTACCTTCCATATTCTGGCTGAGCAGAAAATCGAGAATAATTTCTTTGTTGTCGGGACTGGTAATCAGCTGGTAGTTGCAAATGACATCGGACTGCTTGCGGGCTTCTAACTCCTTTACCTTCAAGGCCGCTACGCTTCGCACATCGGTATCCTGGCTGACCAGGTGCAGGGCTAGCATCTGCTTGAAATCGGCCGATTTTTCGCCCTTGGGCAGGTATTCCTGCACGTAGTAGGTGGCACTCGGCTTGGTAGCCCAGGCCAGGTTGTAGGTGGTGCCGCCGAAGGTGAGGGGCCCCGCCACGCCCAGCCGGTCGGTGGGGGCGGCGCTATCGCTGGTAAAAGCCATGAGTAGGATTGCCGCAATTGGCAGGTACTTTTTCATTTTATGTTAGGTTAAGTGGGTGCCACCCGCGGCATCGCTTTCGCTTTAAGCCGAGCGAATATACCGGCATAGCCGGTTAGTCCTCCCCGCGGGCCCCTGCCCCGGCCCCGAACTTTGCGGCGCTACCGTTTCTTTGCCACCCTAGTTGCCTCCCCCTGCCCTCGCCCATGATTCGCCCGCTTCTCCTCGCCGCCGCCCTGCTTTTTACCGCCACGGCAGCCACGCCGCCCGCCGCGCCCAGCTACCAGCTGGCCAAGCTGCACTACGGTGGCGGCGGCGACTGGTACGCCAACAAAACGAGCCTGCCCAACCTCATCAGCTTCTGCAACCAGGCGCTGCACACCAATATCGCGCCCGACGAGGCCACCGTGGAGCTCGACCAGCCCGAGCTGCTCACCTACCCCTTCGTGCACATGACGGGGCACGGCAACGTGAGCTTCAGCGCCGCCGAGGCCCAAAACCTGCGCCGCTACCTCATGGGCGGCGGCTTCCTGCACATTGATGATAACTACGGGCTCGATAAATTTATCCGCCCCGAGATGAAGAAGGTATTCCCCGAGCTGGAGTTCGTGGAGCTGCCCTTCTCCCACCCCATCTACCACGAGAAGTATCAGTTTCCCAAGGGCTTACCCAAAGTGCACGAGCACGACGGCAAGCGCCCCCAGGGCTTCGGCCTGCTCTACAAGGGCCGCCTGGTGTGCTTCTACTCCTTCGAGTGCGACCTCGGCAACGGCTGGGAAGACGTGGGTACCTACCCCGAAGACACCCCCGCCGTGCACGACGCCGCCCTGCGCATGGGAGCCAACTTGGTGGCGTATGCGCTCACGCAGGATTAAGTGTGAATTGGTGAAGGAGTGAGTTGGTGAATGAAAAGTGGGTCATTCACTCCTTCACCAACTCACTCCTTCACAATTACAGCACGCCCTGCTTTGGGAAGCGGCCGGTTTTGGTGCGGTAGAAGGCTTTAATTACTTCCAGGTCTTTTTCGTAATCACCCGTGGGCCAGACAACTGGACCCACGCCGGCCTCCCGCTTCTTGTAGTCGAGGAAGCCGAGCAGGATGGGCACGCCCGCCTCTACGGCGGCGTGGTAGAAGCCCTTGCGCCACTTGGGCTGGTAGGCGCGCGTGCCTTCGGGCGTGATGAGAATCACCAGTTCCTCGTGCTGCTTGAAGAGCTGCACCATGCCATCGACCAGGCTGTTGTTGCGGCTGCGGTTCACGGGCAGCGCACCGATGGATTTCACCAGCCAGCCCAGCACCGGGTTTTCGGTCCACTCGCTTTTCACGGTGAAGCGCACGTCCACATCCATGATATAGAAGGCGGCGCGGGCCATGATGAGGTCCCAGTTGCTGGTGTGCGGGGCCGCAATCATCATGCACTTTTTGATGTCGGGCGGCACCTGGCCGGTTTGCCTCCAGCCAGCCACGCCAAAAATGGCTTTAGCGATGTAGTACCAAAAGGTGGAGGTTTTGCGGACGGCCATTCACTTATCAACTAAAAATTAACTTCCAAAGCTAGGCACCAACGGCCAGCAGGGCGCGCAGCTCGGCGGCCCGGCTCAGGGTGTAGCGGTAGCCCACCTCAAACAGCTCGGCGGCCTTGCGGTAGTCGAGCGGGCGGTAGGTACGCAGGGCGGGCGGCTCCAGCAGCAAGGCGCACTGGCTCTTGCGGGCGGTTACGTTGGTGCTGAGGGCCAGTTGCAGGGTGCGCTCCACGAGGCGGCGCAGGTTCGACACGCTTACGTCGGTGTTGAGCGGGTTGCAGTGCACGCCCACCACGCGCTCGGCGGGCCGGCCCAGCAGCGGCTCCACGGGCAGGTTGTTGAGCAGGCCGCCATCTACCAGTTGCCGGCCCTGGTACTGCACCGCCCGGTACACGATGGGCACCGCCGCCGAGGCCAGCAGCGGCGGCAGCAGCGGCCCGCTGGTGAAGTACACCGACTCGCCGGCCACCAGGTCGGTGGCCACCAGCGTGAGCGGCAGCCGCAAATTCTCAAACTGCAAATCGGCCCCCAGGTGCCGCGCCAGCAGCTGCTCCACCGCCTCCAGGCCCAGCAGCCCCAGCCGGCTGAATACCGGCCGCGTCAGCCCCCGGAAATTGGTGCCCAGCAGCAGCCGCAAAATATCGCGCGGGGCAAACCCCGCCGCGTAAAACGTGGCCGCAATCCCGCCCGAGCTCACGCCCGCCAGCCGCCCCACGGGCAGGCCCAGCTCGTCGAGCGCCGCCAGCACCCCCAGGTGCGCAATGCCCCGCGCCCCGCCCCCCGACAGGGCCAGGGCGAGCGTATTAGCGGGCAGGGCAGTGGCTGAATTTTTACTTTCCATTAAATACAAAATACTATTAATCAGTAAGTTGCAATAAATTACAAATCACTGATTCGCAGCGTTTCGCCCAGGCGCACGCCCTTGTCGGTGAGCTGCACGGTGCAGGCTTCGTGCTGCGCGTCGTGCTCTAATAGCAGCACCCAGTTTTCTTCAGCGGCGCGGCGCAGCACGGCTTCCTTTTCGCCGAGCGTGAGGAGCGGGCGCACGTCGTAGCTCATCACGTAGGGCAGCGGAATGTGGGCCGTACTAGGCAGTAAATCAGCCATGTAGGCCAGCGTGCGGCCTTTGTATTTCAGCACCGGCACCATCATTTTCTCGGTGTGGCCATCGACAAACAGCAGTTCGCTGAACTGCGGCAGCGCGGCGGGCACCCCTTGGCTGGGGTCGATAAACCTGAGCTGCCCGCTCTCCTGAATGGGCATGATATTCTCGCGCAGGAAGCTGGCCTTTTCGCGGGCGTTGGGCTGGGTGGCCCAGTTCCAGTGCGCCTCGTTGCTCCAGTAGGTGGCGTGGGCGAAGGCCGTTTGCAGGGCCCCATCGGGCCGCCGCACCACCGAGCCGCCGCAGTGGTCGAAGTGCAGGTGCGTCAGAAAAACGTCGGTGACGTCGCTGCTGGTAAAGCCCAGCTTTTGCAGCGACTTCTCCAGCGTGTCGTCGCCGTGCAGGTAAAAGTGACCCCGAAACTTCTCGTCCTGCTTTTCGCCAATACCATTGTCAATGAGCACCAGGCGGTTATCATCCTCCACGAGCAGGCAGCGCATGGCCCAGGTGCACATATTGTTGGCATCAGGCTGGTTCAGCTTCTGCCATATCGCCTTGGGCACCACGCCAAACATGGCCCCGCCGTCGAGCTTAAAAAGGCCGGTGTCTATTGAGTGGATGGTCATTTTTTGGGGTGTAAGGTTGGGGGGGTAAGGGGGTAAAGGGCAAAAAGGGGCGGGGGTAAGGGAAGGAAGGCTAGCCAAAAACTTCTGCCCCCTACCCGCCTGCCCTGCTTTATTCCACCACCACGCCCATCGCCGAAAACTTGTCGATGCGCTGCGAAATGCGCTCGTCGGCGGGCACGGCGGCCAGCTCGCGCAGCGTTTCGATTAGCTTGCTTTTCAGGGTGGCAATCATGGCGGCTGTGTTGGTGTGCGCCCCGCCGAGAGGTTCCTGAATGATGCCATCGACCAGGCCCGCGCCCTTCATGTCGGTGGCCGTGAGCTTGAGGGCCTCGGCGGCCTGCTCCTTGTAGTCCCACGAGCGCCACAGAATGCTGCTGCACGACTCGGGCGAAATAACGGAGTACCAGGTATTTTCCAGCATCAGCACGCGGTCACCGATGCCGATGCCCAGCGCCCCGCCGCTGGCCCCCTCGCCAATGATGACGCAGATGACCGGCACCTTCAGCATAAACATCTCCTTGAGGTTGCGGGCAATGGCCTCGCCCTGGCCCCGCTCCTCGGCCTCCAGGCCCGGAAACGCGCCCGGCGTGTCGATGAGCGTTACCACGGGCACGTTGAATTTTTCGGCCAGCTTCATCAGGCGCAGGGCCTTGCGGTAGCCCTCGGGGTTGGGCATGCCAAAGTTGCGAAACTGCCGCTGCTTGGTGTTGTGGCCCTTTTGCTGGCCCACGAATAGCACCGGCTGGCCATCGAGCTCACCAAAGCCGCCCACCATGGCCTTGTCATCGCCCACGGTGCGGTCGCCGTGCAGCTCCACAAACTTATCGGCCATGCCCGCGATGTAGTCCAGAGTATAGGGCCGCTCGGGGTGGCGCGAGAGCTGCACCCGCTGCCAGCGCGTGAGGTTGGCGTAGGTTTCTTCTTTAAGGGTTTTTATCTTGGCTTCGAGGGCCGCCACGGCCTCGGTTACTTCGACGTCGCTGTCGAGGGCGAGCTGTTGCATTTGGCGCAGCTTGTCTTCAAGGGCCGCGATGGGTTGTTCAAAATCGAGCAGCATGGGGTAGGTTGCTGGGTGCTGAATGAAAAGGCGGGCCGCCGCCGGGGCCAATTATGCCCACGGAAGCTGCCCAAAAGCCGGTTGGCAAAGGTAAAGCCAAACCAAGCCTGCCGCCCCGCCCAAAAACAATGAGCCTGAAAAACAACCTACAACGTTTGCCAACGCCCCCAATACCCGCTTTTTTAGCCCGTTGGCTTGTAGGTGGGGTTTTGCCGGCTCTACCTTTGCAACACCAAAACGGAAAAGCCTCCTGGTTTTCCCGACTGCGGTAAACGGTTTGGTAGTTCAGCTGGTTAGAATGCCGCCCTGTCACGGCGGAGGTCGCGGGTTCGAGTCCCGTCCAGACCGCAATCGTTTAAGACGAAAGCCCCTAAAAGTCGCTCATCTGGTCACAGAAGCGGTTTTAGGGGTTTTTGCTTTTGGTCGGTTTACGGTTTAGCAGCCGGTTTAGTCGACTGAATGCTCCCCGACCCGCCCGCTCGCCGTGGCCAGTCAGGTTGCGCTGTGCCCTGCCTGCCCGGCCTTTCGACTAACATAAAAGGCAGTTTGATTACCCCTGCTTTTCGAGTAGTGAGAACCCTTGCCTGGTCAATAAAAACAAAACTAACTTCTTACAAAAGCGGTGAGAACTCACGCATTTGAGGGCCCGGAGGCCTCGCAAGTAGAAGACGTGGCGCGGCCGGTGCCGGCGGCGGATGAGATTTTAACCTAGCCTGACAGTGAGCAAAATTGCCTGCGAGCGGGGGTTCGAATATTTGCAATTAGTCAGTCAGCAAGCTGTTTAAAACTAAAACGAACCTGGTGCCTTTAGAATGCAGGACCTCTTTTAATCAACCAAAAGACGCGGGCTATTTTTTGTGGCATTGTTTGACCGGCGTACCCGCCGCCACCTATTTACGACCTAAACTACCCGTTTCTTTGCCCTGATGGGGTGCCTGTGTGCGGCGGCGGCCACGGCGGCCATATTTACTGCCCGGCGGCTTGCGCCTCTTTTTTGGCCTTTGCCTGTTTTTTAGCCTGCTTGCGGAAGTAGCCGCGCAGCAGAAAATTGTGTTTCAGGGCTTCCATGTTCTGGTTGAAGCCGTCCGTGCCCTGCTCCACGTTGCGGGAGGTTTGGCGCAGCTGCCCGCTCATGGCCGTGTCGGTGAGCAGGGTATGCAGCGGGCCGTTGCCGGCTTGCACCTGCTGCTGCAAGCTACCCAAGGTGCCGGCCAGGGTACTGGAGCTACGGGCCAGCTGGCGGGTAGCGTGCCGCATCTGGCCCGCAAACTCCTTGTCGGTCAATAAGTAGCCGGCCGGGCCCCGGCCCTGGCGGATGCCGCGCGTGAGGTGGCTGATGTCGTTGGCCGAGGCCTGGAGAGTGGCCGTGGCGCTGGCGGCCTGGCGCAGGCTCTGGCGCACGTTGGCGGCCACTTGCTGGTCGCCCAGCAGCTCCCAGAGGGCCCGGCTGCCGTTGAGCTTGCCCGTAATCTGACGCAAATCTTCGGTGATGCCGACCAGGTTTTTATTCGATACGCTCAGCGTTTTCAGCATCTCGTCGATGGCCGGCGGGTTGGTCGTGCGCAGCACATCGCCCTCAGCGATGAGCGGGGCGGGGGCGGCCGTGGCAGTCAGGTTTACGATGGTGTTGCCCACCAGGCCGTCGGTTCCCACGGAGGCTACGGCATTCTGGTGCAGGTAGCGCTGCACGTCGCGGTCGAGATGCATTTTTACACGCACTGTACTGTCGTTCAGTATGTTGATTTCCTTCACCGTGCCCACCGTGATGCCGGCCAGGCGCACGTTGTTGCCGGTGAGCAGACCGGAGACGTTGCGAAAATCGGCCTGTACCGCCAGCGAGGAGCCGAACAGATTCTGCCGTTGCCCGAGCAGCACCAGCGTCGCGGCCAGGCACGCCAGGCCTGCCAGCACAAACAGGACGAGACGGATATGATGGCTGGCAGTGGGCATTTTTTTACGTATGAATTGTGAGTTATGACGCGTGAATTGGAGCTCGGTTGAACGGTAGGCAGACCGCCGGAAAGCAGCTTGCGTGGTACAGCAAGCAAGACGTAAGCAACGATGCGCGCGAGCTGCCTTCCGGCGGTCTGTATGACGTGCTAATAACTTCAGCTCATTCAAAAAACGTGTGGACGGTGGGGTCGGTGCTGGCCAGCAACTCGGTGTAGGTGCCTTCGGCGTAGCTGCGGCCCTCGGATAGCAGGATGACGCGGTCGGAGGTGAGGCGCACGCAGTTCATATCGTGCGAGATGATGAGCGACGAGGCGTGGTACTTCTGCTGCACGTGGCGAATGAGCTGGTCGATTTCGCGGGCCGTAACGGGGTCGAGGCCGGTGGTAGGCTCGTCGTAGAGAATGATTTCGGGGGGTACGATGAGGGTGCGGGCCAGCGCGATGCGCTTGCGCTGGCCGCCCGATAGCTCGGCGGGCAGCTGGTCGATGGTCTGGGGCAGGCCCACGTCGTCGAGGGCCTGGCGCACCAGCTGGTCTTCCTGGCCCTGGTGGTCGGCCAGCCAGTGCCGGCGCAGCGGAAACAGCAGGTTTTCGCGCACCGTCATGGAGTCGTAGAGCGCGTTGCTTTGGAAGAGAAAGCCCACCTTGGCCCGCAGTGCGTCGAGGGCCACGTGGTCGAGAGTGGCCACGTGCTGGCCCAGCACCGTGATGGTGCCCGCGTCGGGCGTGAGCAGGCCGATAATGCACTTAATGAGCACCGACTTGCCCGAGCCCGACTTGCCCAGTACCACCACGTTTTCGCCCCGGCGCAGCGTCAGCGAAAAGTCTTTCAGCACGTGGTTGTCGCCGAAAGATTTGCTGATTTTGTCCACCGTCAGCACCACTTCGGCGGCCGGGGCGGGTGGCGCGGGGGCCGGGGCAGAAGTTGTGGCAGTTTCCAAGGCAACTTTTTTGTATAAAATTCATGGGAAATCGTCTGCCATTTCGAGCACAAAATACTTATTATCAAGCATATACGGAGCGGTCGCAATAACAAACGCTGTGCCTACGTCCTGTTTCAAATAAGCCCGAACGCAGTGCTGACGCCGACCGCCACCAGGTCGAGCAAAAAAATCAGGAGCGACGACAGCACCACGGCCGAGTTGGCGGCTACGCCCACGCCCTGGGTGCCCTTGCTGGCATTGTAGCCCTTGTAGCAGCCAATGAGGCCGATGGCGAAGCCGAAGAAGAAGGTTTTAACTACCGCCGGCAGCACCTGGCCAAAGGTGAGGCTGCCCAGAATGTTGTTCATAAACAGCGCCACCGAGGTTACACCCTGCAGGTTGATGCCCAGGTAGCAGGCAAACAGGCCAATGGCATCGGCCAGCAGCGTGAGGATGGGCACCATGAGCGTAGCAGCCAGAATACGCGTGACTACCAGGTACTTAAACGGATTGGTGCCCGATACTTCCATGGCGTCAATCTGCTCGCTCACGCGCATCGAGCCCAGCTCGGCCCCAATGCTGGAGCCAACTTTGCCCGACACCATCAGCCCGGTGATAATGGGGGCCAGCTCCTGAATAATGGTGAGCCCCACCATAACCGGAATCCAGGACGTGGCCCCGAACTGCACCATGGTGGGCCGCAGCCGCAGCGTGAGCACCAGCCCCATAATAAAGCTGGTAATGCCCACCAGCGGCAGCGACTGGTACCCAATGGCATAGCACTGGTTCAGCAATTCCAGCCACTCGTAGCGCGGCCGGAACCCCTCGCGAAAAAACCGGCCGGCGAAGCCCGTCATGGCCCGGAGCTCGGTAAAAAAGGCGCTGGCGGGCATAGAAATAGCGGGGCTGGTGAGTGGGCGGCATTGAGCAGAGCAGGCAGCGCTGGGGCAAACGCAGCCGCCTCCAATTAACCCGTTAAGCATCAACTGATTTTATAGCGCAAAGGTGGGGCTGGCGTGGGGCGGCGGGTATGACGGAAATCAGGTTTCTGCCTGACGGTTATCAGCCCGCCGGCCC
This sequence comes from Hymenobacter sp. H14-R3, assembly GCF_030063445.1. Taxonomy (GTDB): domain Bacteria; phylum Bacteroidota; class Bacteroidia; order Cytophagales; family Hymenobacteraceae; genus Hymenobacter. The sequence continues at coordinate 87,721 of NZ_JASITD010000018.1, forward strand.
TGGCCAGGGGGGAGCTTTGCTGCTACTCCCACCCCTGGCGGCTGGGCCGCCAGCGCCCCTTTTTCCTTCCCCTCCCCTGCTATGCACATGCCCGTTGAGCTGCCCACCACCGAAGCGCGCCTAGCCGATGCCGATATTCTCACCGCCGTGGCGCGGCTTTTTGCCCAGCCGAAGGGGGTGGGCGCGGCCCGCATTGCCACGGCCTGCCGCGAGGGCATTGTGGAGCTAACGGGCTTTACCGACAGCCTGCTGGCGCGGCAGCGGGCCGCCGAGCTGGTGAAGGCCATTCGCGGCGTGCGCGGCGTGCTAAACGAGCTGTGCGTGCGCACCCCCCACGTGCCCGATGGCGAGCTGCGCCGCCGCGTGCAGCAGGCCCTGGCCCTGGCCCCGGCCGTACGTAGCTATGCCGTAGACTGCCGGGCCTGCGCCGGGGCCGTAACGGTGGAGGGCATCGTGCAGTCGTGGGCCGAAGTGCAGCTAGTGCTCCAGGTGCTGTTTGGGGTGCCCGGCCTGCGCCAGGTGCACAACCACTTGGTAGTACGCGGCGGCGCCCTCAACAATTCGGATGCAGAAATCACGACGCAGATTCAGGCGTTTCTGGCCTGGGATATCCGGGTGGTGAGCGCGCGGGTAGAGGTACTCACTAGTGACGGCATAGTGTACCTCACGGGGGCCGTGGGCTCGGCGGCCGAGCACGACCAGGTAGTGGCCACGGCCTACGTGGCCGGGGCCCGCTGCGTAAAAGCCAGTGAGCTGCACGTGGCGTACTGGGCCCAGGACCCAGCCCTGAGCCGCCAGAAATTTACCCCGCCGGCCGATGCCGAGGTGGCCCAGGCCATTCAGGATGCGTTCCGCTACGACCCGCGCCTCGGCTCGCTGCTCCCCACCGTGCAGGTGCGCGCCGGGGTAGTTACGCTGCTGGGCACGCTCAGCAACCTGCGGGCCCGGCAGGCCGCCGAGCAGGATGCCCGCAACGTGGTGGGCACCTGCCAGGTACACAACCTGCTAAAGGTGCGCAGCACCCGCCCCGAACCCGATGCGCACATTCAGGCGCAGGTGCAGGCTGCCCTGCTGCACGACCCCTACGTGAGCCACCGCAGCTTTGAGGTGCGGGTGACCAATGGCCGCGTGCAGCTGGCGGGCGTAGTGGCCGACCACTTCGACCGGGAGCGGGCGGCCGACGTAGCCGCCGGCATCAACGGGGTGGTGGAGGTGGCAAACCACGTGCACCTGGCGGCGGCCCCCGGCACCCAGGTAGCCCCCGATACCGGCGAGGCAGTGCCCCCCACCCAAGTGCCATTTAGCCGCGAGGGTGTCAACGCCCAGTTAGCCCAGCGCCTGCACCAGCACTACCAGTGGTCGGCCCTGCTCCACAGCCAGCCGATTGAGTTGGGCGTGCGGGCCGGCCGCGTCACGCTCAGCGGCACCGTGGGCTCGTGGCTGGCCCGCCAGCAGGCCGTGAGCGGGGCCTACGCCTGCGGAGCCACGGAGGTAAACAATCACTTGCGTATACTCGCCGCGAAGAGAGAAAGCGAAGGCTTACCTAAGCTTGTGCCCTAGTGGTGCACCTGCTGGCGGCGGCGCGGCAGTTGCGGCGGCAGGCAAACCGGCAGGCCTTGCGGCGGCACCACGAAACAAGGCTGGTGGTGGGCGCGCTCACGGGCTTTGTGGGGGCGGGCAGTGGTTTCCTCCTCATTCTGGCGCTGGTGCTCGGGGGGGCGGCTGCCCATGAAGCTGGCCGTGGGCACCTCGCTGGCCATCATCGCCCTGAGCTCGCTCACCAGCTTTATAAGTGATTTGAGCGCGGGCACGCCCATTGCGGGGCCCTTTATCCTGGGTTTCCTGGCCTTTGCGCTGGGCGGCATCGTGCGGGCCAAACTCAAGCCCGCGTTCGGGTGGTTTACGCTGGCCATGAGCACGTTGCTTGGCATCATTCTCGCCAAAAGAGAAGTCATCAGCTGGTTTCGGGTTCAGGAGATATTCCGCTTCCAGGCCTTCCACGTATACGGCGTTATCGGCTCGGCCATTGTGGTGGGCATGGGTTCTATTCAGCTCCTCAAGCGCAACCGCCTCAAACCCACCAGTGCCGAGCCCATTCTGCTGGCCGACAAGCAGTTCAACCACGGCATCTGGCTTGGCGGCTTCATTTTCGGGCTGAGCCATTACCGGACTAGGGCGGCAGGGGCCGCCTGCCTTGTTGCCAGCTCACCTGCGTTACTTCTTGCGCGCTTAACCTCCCTCCGTGATGAAAACCATCAGCGGCGAGCCCATTGTGCTGGCCGGCAAGTAGTTCAATCACGGCACCTGGATTGCACGTTTTTCGCCCCGCGAGCGGGAAGGGGGCCTCGACGCGGCCGCGCCGGGCCTGAAGGCGGAGGTTGGCTACGGCCCCTACTACCTGCCCGACGCAACGAATTTCCGGCCCAATAAGTACGGCACGCCTTCGCACGGCCAGCTCATCGCTATTCCGTTGTGGGGCTGGGCCAAAGGGCTGCGCGGGCAGGTACGCTACATTTACAAAGCGCCGCTGGGCGACACCTCCGGCGAGGCCCGCTACGTGGTAAACAAGGTGGACATGCACCAGCTCAACCTGATTACCCACTACGATTTCTAACCCGCTTTCCATCTGCTGATGAATTTCCTTCCCTCCTTGCTCTCCACCGCGGCGCTGCTGGCTACCGTCGGCACCGCCCAGGCCCAGACTATGCCCGCGGCCACCGCTACCCCGCCGCCGCCCGCCGCTGCCCCCACTCCCGCACCAGTCCTGACGCCGCCCAACGCTGCCTTTGCGGCCAAAGCGGCTACCTACGTTGGGGCACCGGCTACCAAGGGGCATTACCGGGCTGTTTATCAGCTTGATAGCAACGACCCCAAGCTCATCAACCAGACGCTGCACAACATGAGAAACGCCCTGGACGACCCGCGCCTGAAAGGCAAGCTGGAGTTGGAGCTGGTGGTGTTCAGCGGCGGCACGGTGGTGTTTAAAAAGGAGCAGCCCTACGAGGCCGACGTGCTGGCTTTGCAGCAGGCCGGCGTGCAGCTGACGCAGTGCGCAAATTCGATGAAAGCCTACAAGCTGACCAAGGACGACATGCTGCCCTACATCTCGGTGGTGCCCACCGGCAACGGCGAGCTGATTATCCGCCAGGCGGAGGGCTGGGTGCTGGTGCATCCGTAACGGCGCGCGGCGGGCCCCTCCCCCGGCTACTTTGCTGGCCTTGCCGGCAGGGTGCGCAAAAAGCAAGAGGCCCTGCCCTCACCGAAAACGAAGCAGCCAGCATCGCCTTCGGTAAGAGCAGAGCCTCTTACTCATTAACTGTTTATTAATCAGATTTTTACGTCGTAGCGGTCGAGCATCATCACTTTATCCCAGGCCTTCACAAACGCTTTCACGAAGCGCTTGTGGCCATCGCTGCCGGCGTACACTTCCGCCACCGCGCGCAGCTGGCTGTTGGAGCCAAACACGAGGTCGGAGCGGGTTGCTACGAAGCGGCTTTCGCCCGTTTTGCGGTTATCGAGCGAGAAGGTCATGCCCTTCTCATCCGCCTTCTTCCAATCGAAGTCCATGCTGGTCAGCACAGTGAAGAAGTCGTTGGTAAGCACGCCCACACGGTCGGTAAAGATGCCGTAGGGCGAGCCGTCGTGGTTGGCGTTCATGGCCCGCAGGCCCCCCGCCAGCGCCACCCACTCGGGCGCGGTGAGCGAGAGAAGCTGCGCCTTGTCGAGGAATAGCTCCTCCGGAGAAACATGCTGCGCAATTTCCCCAAACCCTTTGTCGAGGTAGTTGCGGAAGCCATCAGCCACGGGCTTCAGCCACGTAAACATCTCTATGTCAGTAAGTTCTTGCGTAGTATCGCGGCGGCCCGGCGTAAAGGGTACCTCGGTGGTAACGCCCGCATCGGCGGCCGCTTTTTCGAGCGCGGCGCAGCCGCCCAGCACGATGAGGTCGGCGAGCGATACTTTCTTGCCGCCGGCCTGCTGGCCGTTAAATTCCTCCATCACCGTGCGTAAGGCCGCGATAACCGGCACCGTGCGGCGATTAACCGCCCAGTCCTTTTGCGGAGCCAGGGCGAGCCGCCCGCCATTGGCACCACCCCGCTTGTCGCTGCTGCGGTGCGTAACCGCGGCCGAAAAGGCGGTGTACACCAGGTCGGACACGGAAACAGCCGATGCCATAATCGCCTTCTTCAGCGCCGCAATATCCGCCGCGTCCACCAGGGCATAGTCGGCCACCGGAATGGGGTCTTGCCAGAGCAGGTCATTTTCGTTCACCTTCTCGGCACCGAGGTAGCGCTCGCGCGGGCCCATGTCGCGGTGGGTCAGCTTGTACCAGGCCTTGGAGAAGGCCTGGGTAAAGGCGTCGAAGTCGTGGAGGAATTTCTCACACACGGCGCGGTACTCGGGGTCCACCTTGAGGGCGATGTCGGTGGTCATCATCATCAGGGCGTTCATTTGGCCGGGGATGTGCGCATCGGGCGTTTGGGGCGCGTTTTTGTCCACCGGGGTCCACTGCAACGAGCCGGCCGGGCTCTTAGTCTGCTCCCATTCAAATTTGAACAGGTTGACCAGGTAGTCGTTGTCCCACTGGGTGGGGTTGGGCGTCCAGCTGCCCTCGATGCCATTGGTCATCGTGTTTTCGGCATTGCCCTTGCCCTTGGGGTTGTGCCAGCCCAGGCCCATTTCCTCCATCGGCGCAATCTCGGGCTGGGCCCCGATTTTGGCCGCCGGTACCATGCCGTGGCTCTTGCCAAAGGCGTGGCCGCCGGCAATCAGAGCCACGGTTTCCTCGTTGTTCATGGCCATGCGGGAGAAGGAAACGCGGATGTCGCGCGCCGCTCCCATTGCATCGCCGTTGCCGTAGGGGCCTTCGGGGTTCACGTAAATCAGGGCCTGGTGCGTGGCCCCGAGCGGGTTCTCCAAGTCGTAGTCGGCATCGCCGTTTTTGCCGCGCCAGCGCTTGTCGCGGGTTACCATTTCGTCGGGCGTGTGTTTCTTATCACCGTCCCACACCTCGGGGCCCCAGTAGGTGGCGTCGTCGGCCTCCCAGGCGTCGTGGCGGCCACCGGCGAAGCCGTAGGTGGGGAAGCCCATGATTTCCAGCGCGCAGTTGCCGGTCAGCACGATAAGGTCGGCCCAGGAAAGGGCGCTGCCGTATTTCTGCTTGATGGGATAAATCAGCCGGCGCGACTTGTCGGTGTTGCCGTTGTCCCACCAGCTGCTGATGGGCGCGAAGCGCTGCAACGCCTCCCCGGCCCCGCCGCGGCCGTCGGCAATGCGGTAGGTGCCGGCCGAGTGCCAGGCCATGCGAATCATCTGCGGGCCGTAATTATTGTAGTCCGACGGCCACCAGTCAACCGAAGAGGTCAGGAAGCCTTTTATTTCTTGCTTCAGCGCCTCCAGGTCAATGGCGTTGAACGCCTCAGCGTAGTTGAAGTCCTCGCCGAGCGGGTTAGCACCCGGGGCATTGTGGTGCAAAAGCTCCACGCGCAGCCGGTTGGGGTACCAGTCGGACAGCGTGGGCGACGCCCCTTCCGCGCCGCCGATGCGGTCGCCGCCGAAGGGGCATTTGCCGGCCATTTCAAATGTTTTGGTGTCAGTTTTGTCGGGGCTCATGTTAATCATTATGGTTTCCTCTAAAGTGGGTCTTAAGTAAACAAACGCAGGTTCTGTTCTAACTGTTTTTCTTCCCCTTTACCGGTTGGTTTTTCTGCTCCTGATAGCCCGGGGAAAATACTTTCTTCGTGTTCATCATTACCTTACCTTTCATGCTGCCCGCTTTTATGACGGGTTACCGTCTAGTTCGAATCGTCGGCCCGGGCTTTGGGAGTAGGTGCCGAGTCGGCTTCTACTTCGGCGGGCTTGGTGCGCTCAATAACGGAGAAAACCAGGCTAAACCCCACGGCGCTCAGCAAAGTAGCCCATACCGCCGGCGAAGCAGCCAAGCCCATTGCCAGGGCTACGGCGGGGTTCAGCACCCCGTGGCTGACCAGCAAGCCGGCCAGCAGCGCGCCGCCCACCGCAATGCCGCTGCCCGCCTTGGCCACCTGCTTCTCGGTGGTAGCCGCCACCGTGAGCATGAGGATGCCAAAGCCCACAAACTCAGCGGCAATGGTGCCCGCCTGGTAGCTGTGGCCCAGTTCGCCCACCAGCCCGGCCCTGGCTACGGCGCGCGCCAGCAAGGCCCCGGCCACCTGGGCCACCACATACAGCAGCCCGTGGGCAAGCGGAAAACGCCGGCTCACCACCAGCCCCACGGTCACGGCCGGATTGAGGTGCGCGCCCGACAGGCTGCCCACCGCATACACGAACACGAGCAGCGTAAGCCCCACAGCGAAAGGCGTGAGTGGCGGCGCTACCGTGAGGGCGGCCAGGGCTAGAAAAAAGGTGCCCAGCAGCTCAGCCAAAGCCGACCGAAAGGCCTCGCTACCCAATGGATTGGCAGTTTTATCACTCATAAAAGGAGAAGAAAAGCAAGCAGCAGGGGATTCGCAGCACAGGCACTATACCTGCCCGCCACGCGGCGGCGAGACATAGGGGACTACTACAGCCCACTACGCACGCCAAAGCTGGCTTATACATCTGCCTGTGAGCCGGATGGTTTACTTAAACGACCATGCGGCTTAGGCTTGGCTTAGGATTAACTTAATTTCTGGTTAAATTACCGCCGCCCCATTTCCTTTGCGAGTGGCTATGGGCGTAGCTTGAGGTGGCCGGCTAAACCGGGAGAAAACCGGGTCGTAACTTACTTCACTCCTGCAAAAGCCCCCCCCAGGCGGCGGCGCGGCGGGGCCGCTTTTCGCGCCGCCGCGCCGCCGCCGAAGGCCGCGCGGCTTTCGCGGCTGCACCGGCGCTCAATAGCAGCCCGGAGTGCCTCGGTGCGTGGCAAAAAGAAGCCCGCTGGCCGGCCATCGTTAAGCAATCGAAAGCGGCTTCGTGCAACGAGCGGGCCAGCGGCCCGCCAATAGTTGGCACGGGGCCAAGCCCCGCGCCATCCGCGTAACAGCCCGTTACAGGGCTGCCCCCCCAACCCCACTGCCGTGTCCGTCGATATGCTGGCCCGCGTCGAATCTGCCTTTACCATTGCCTTTCACCATATCTACCGCCGCGCAGCATCGGGCTGGGCGTAGTGCTGGTCATCGGCGTGGCTACGGGCATGGTGATGAAGTTTGATTTCGGCCACCCACCAGGCCACTTACTCGCGCTACGTGGGCGACATTTTCGGCTCGGCGCGGGCGGCGGAAGGCATTTTTGCCTTCGCCCTGGAATCGGGCTTTGTGGGCATTCTGCTCTTTGGCTGGCACCGGGTATCGCCGCGGGTGCCCTTCTTTACCACGGCAATGGTGGCGCTGGGCTCCCTGTTTTCGGCCGTCTTGATTGTGTTAGCAAACGCCAGCCGGCTTTCACATCGTGGGCTCGGGCCAAAATCACCAACTTCTGGGCGATGGTCTTCAACCCGGGTAGCGCAGGCCGACTCTCGCACGCCGGTATTAGCTCCTTTCTCTCCGGCTCGTTTCTGGTGCTGCGCGTGCGCGCGTTCTACATTTCTACTCTGCTGAAAGGCCGCTTCGTGGACAGCTTGAAGGCGGCATTTAAGATTGCGCTGGTCGTGGCCACGGTGTCGGGGCTGGGCCAGTTGTTCACCGGCCACGACCCTGGCCTACGCCATATTCCGGCCCACCGCGCCGTTCTGAACGAACCACTCGACCGGGCGGCGCTCGGCCACGGGCTCGGGGTAGTCGTTTACGTAGCCGCAGCGCAGCAGGAACTGAATGGGCTCGGCCAGGCCCAGGGCCCCGTTTACTTGCTGGGCGAAGGGGGCTTCTTCCAGTACCTGCGTCATGGGGTGCACCGCAATGCCGCAGCCCCGCACCTGCGTCCAGAGGCGCTGCACCCGCCGGCCGGCATCGAGCAGCGTCGGGGTGGCGCGGTCGGGGCTGGTGAGCACCAGCCAGCCCCCCGACTGGCCCACCTGCTCGGCCACCTGAGCCATACTCTGCTCCCGAAAGCTCGTTTTCATGACCGTGGCCGGGCTATAAAAATGCCGCACCCACCACCCGGCTACCCCCCCGATTCCCATGCTGGCAGGCGTGAGGCCGTCGCGGTGCCGAGCGGCTTCCTGGTTCGAAAACCGGACCCAGCGGCTTAGCTCCTGCTCGGCCGCATCGCGGTAGGTTTGCTGGCGATTGGCAGCCAGGGTTTGGGCATCCAGCCACTGGCCCTGGGGCGAGGCGCGGCGGAAGAAGTGGTAGCCGGGCTCGCCCGCCGTCAGGGCGCGCACATCGGCCGGGGCCAGCGGCTGGTCGCGGTAGCCCGTGCGCAGCGTGCGGCGGCGCAGCAGGCCCGTTACGTCCACAGCGGGCAGGCCCGCGGCTTTGGCCAGCTTTACATCTACCATGCTAGCTGCCTGGTTGTTATCGGCCAGCAGCTGCCAGCGGCAGGCGTAGCCGAGGTAGTTGGCGGCCGATTCCAGGTTTTGCATAAAAGCCCCCATCGACAGCATGGTTTCGCGCTGGGCAGGGTCCACGGCCGGCAGCCAGCGGGTGCAGTCGTTGCCGATGGTCCACTGGAAGGGCGCGTGGCGCGTCACGCGCCAAGGCTGGGTGTTGTGGCCACTGGGGGCCAGCGCGGCCAGGCGCAGAATTTCCCGCTCATCGGGCAGCAGCGGCACCGCGCCGGCGGGCGGCACCGGGGGCCGGGTGGCTTGGGGCGGCTTCGTGGCCAGGTAGGCGAGGCCGCCGGTAGTGAGCAGCACGCCCCCGGCGGCCGGCCAAAATTGTCTCCGATTCATGGCACCAAGGGAATAGGGAAGCTTACCCCCGCCACATTGGTGGGGTAGGCGCTAACAAAGGTGCGGGCCGGGCGGAGCCGGCAACATGCGCATAGTCAGCCTTTACTGCTGACTATTGTCAGGCCGGCAGCGCGGGGCAGCGGTTATTCCTATGACTTATTTCAGCTGGATAAAAGATTTATTTTCAGCTTATTAGACCTGCATTAATGGCCCTTCCTACTGCCGCTCACGTTTAGCCGGGCTACCCGGTAGCCCGGCCGTTTTCACGCTGCCTTCCTAGTGAAAACGATTCTATTGCTGGCAGACGACCCGGCCAGCCGGGAGCGCCTTGCCCCCCTGCTGGAGCTGGCCGGCTACGGCGTGCACATCGCCCCAAACGGCGCGCCCGGCGTGGCCCTGGCGCTGGCCCATCTCCCCGAGCTGGTGCTGTGCGACGTGGGGCTGCCCGTGCTCGATGGCTACGGCGTGCTGGCGCATTTTATCCAGCACCTGCGCCTGGCGAGCGTTCCTTTTCTACTGCTGGCCAGTTAGTTTGACCACGCCGACCAGCGCCGGGCCGTGGCGCTGGGGGCCGACGACTACCTCACCCAGTCCCTGGCCGACGACGAGCTGCTGGGGGCCATTGCGGACCGGCTGACCCGCTTCCGCCGCGTGCAGGCCGGCCACGACCTGGCGGCCCCCGGCGGACTGGGCGAGTTTGTGGCCGATGCCCGCGCTACTGCCCGGCTCGACCACCTCGCGGGCCACCGCCCGGCGCACGCCGTGCGCCGTCGCCAGGATGTGTACCTCGCGGGCGACGAAGCCACGCGGGCTTATTTTGTGCAGGCCGGCCGCCTGAAAACGCTGAAAGCCAACGCCGAAGGCAAGGTGCTGATTACGGGGCTCTACGGCCCCGGCGAGTTTCTGGGCTACCTGCCCCTGCTGGAGCACACACCCCACCACGACTCGGCCGTAGCCATCGACGACTCGGAGCTGGTTTACATCTCGGGGGAAGATTTTGCCCAGCTGCTGCACCACGCCGAGGTGGGCCCGCAGTTTATGCGCCTGCTGGCGGGGCAGGTGAGCGCACGCGAGCAGCAGTTGCTCGACATGGCCTACCACTCCGTGCGGCGGCGCGTGGCCGCCGTGCTGCTGCACCTGCACGGGCAGGCCGGCGGCACGGCGGCCACGGCTCGTGAGCTGGCGCACGAAGACCTGGCCGCCCTGGTGGGCACGGCCCCCGAGTCGCTCATTCGCGCCCTGCGCGAGTTCAGGCAGGCGGGTTTGCTGGAGCTGACTGCCAAGGCCATGCGCCTGCTGAAGCCCGAAAAGCTGCGGCATACGCCCTGGTAGGGCGCACCTGCTTTGCGACGCAGCGGTTGGTAATAAATCACCCCATGCAGCTTCTAGTGGGGCCGACTTTTATGGCTGCGGGCTGCCTGCGGCCCGCTCCTAGCGTTTGCGGCTGCTGGCGGCCGCCTTCTGCCATGAAACCAGCCTTCGTAGTGCTCACCGATTTATCGGCGGCCGCCAATTCGGCGCTGACCTACACCACCCGCCTGGCCGCGTGCCTGGCGGGCCGCCTCGTGCTGCTGCACGCCTACCTGAATATCAATGCTTTAATTGAGCCCGAAGTAATACTTGCTCATCACCTTCGTGGTCATCTTTTGCACGCTCGTGGTGCAGGGCCTGAGCCTGGGCCTGCTGCGCAGCTGAACCGCCGCCCTCAGGGGCCGCCACGCCTGCGACCTGCGCGAGAAGCCCTTCACTAAATCACAACTACTTCAGGAAGAGCTGATTATATTTGAGCGTAGTGTGCTGCAGGAATTGCAGCAGCAGGAGCGCACCAGCGAGGAGGTACTGCGCAAGCTCGAAAATGAGCTGGATTTGGAGGAGGCGCGCCTGCTGCTGGACAAGGGCTTGTTTTGAGGCTGCCAGCCCAGGGGCCCACGCCCGGATGCGCCTTTATATCCTGAGCCAGCTCTCTCCCCAGCTACCAAAAGGGGCCGGCGGGGGCTTACGCGGCGCTGCGGGCTACTAGCTCCTGGCCCCGTAAAAAGGTCAACCTGCTTAGCTGACTGCCAGCAGGTGGCAGCCCCTGCCGGTGTGGATAGCATGGTACCCCAAGGTGGCCCAGCACCCTACGTGGCCCCTTGGCGAACGTTATGCTTTCCAGTTACTATTTTATAAACTATTTATAATCAGTATTTTAGCTTATAAACTACTAGTTTACCAGTGCGCGCGGCGCAGCTTTTCGGGCTCCAGCACCCGGATATTTTTGGGCGTCAGCTCAATCAGGCCATTCTGGTTGAACTCGCTCAGGGTGCGAATCAGCGACTCGGAGGCGGTGCCCACCATGGCGGCCATGTCCTCGCGGGTGAGCTGGATGGTGGCCTCGGGGTCGTCGGCCGTGGGCTCGTAAAGGCGCAGCAGCGTGTCGGCCACGCGCCGGCGAATGGAGCTGTAGGCCATGGCCAGCAGCTGCTGCTCGCGCTCGCCCACGCGGCCCGCCAGCAGGTGAATAAACTGCTGGCTTACGGCCGGGTTGCGCAGTAGCAGCTGCGAAAAGTCATCCTGCGGAATGTAAACCAGCTCCGAGTCGTCGACGGCCACGGCCGAGTCGATGTGCGGCGTCTGGCCCAGCAGCGCCAGGTAGCCGAAGAACTCGCCGGGGCCGTAGAAGCCGGTAATCAGCTCCTTGCCGCCCTCGGTGGTTTTCACGGTTTTGATGCGGCCGGACTGCACAAAATACACCCGCGTGGGCTCGTCGCCTTCGAGGTACACGTCCTGCTTGCGGCGCAGCGGGTGCGCGCGGCGGTCGGCCGAGAGGCCGGCCAGGTTGCCCACGGTGCGGGCATCGTCCAGAAACTCACCCAGGCCGCCGGCTTGCAGGTCGTAGTCGGGCTGCAGGTGCCGGAAGCGGTCGAGGCGGCCGCTCACGGCACTCAGCAGCTCGTTTTCGCTGAAGGGCTTGGTGAGGTAGTCATCGGCCCCCAGCTCCATGCCGCGGCGCTGGTCGGCGCGCTCGGTTTTGGCGGTGAGAAAAATGAAGGGCACGCCCGCCAGCTGCGGGTGCTGGTTGAAGATGTGCAGCACGCCGAAGCCGTCGAGCACCGGCATCATAATGTCGCAGATAACGAGGTCGGGCCGGGCGGCCAGGGCGTTTTCAACGCCCACTTTGCCGTTTTCGGCAGTGCGCACGGTGTAGCCGGTGAGCGTAAGCAGCTCGGCCGTGTTTTCCCGGATGAACGTATCGTCCTCAATCAGCAGAATCGTTTTCATAGGGAATGGTGACGGTGACGGTGGTGCCCTGGCCCAGGGTGCTGCGCAGGGCAATGGTGCCCCGCAACAGCTCCAGGTACTTGGCAATAATGTAGAGGCCCAGCCCGGTGCCGGGCACGGTGCTCACGCTGCGGGCCCGAAAAAACCGCTCGAACAGGTGCTTCTGGTCTTCTTTGGAAATTCCTACCCCTTGGTCTTCCACGCTCATTACCAGCTGGTTGGCCTGGCAGCTGGCCCGCACGGTCACCACTGAGTTGTCGCCCGAGTACTTGAGGGCGTTGGAGAGCAGGTTGACCAGGATTTTGCGCAGCAGCGACGAATCGAGGTGCACCGGGCTGGGGCACTCCACCAGCCGCACAATGGTTTGGCCGGGCTTGCGCAGGCTTTGCACGTCGGCCAGGGTTTCGGTGAGCAGCGTGGCCGGGTCGAAGGTGGTGGCCCGCGTCTCCATGGTACCCTCCTCGATGCGGCCCACCGAGAGAAACTCTTCCAGGATGGCATTGAGGTGGTTGACGGAGGTTTCGATGCGCGCCAGGTGGCGCACGCGCTGGGGCTGCTGGTCGCCGCCGGGATACTTGCCAATGAGCGTGGCCGAGGTGAGCACGGCCGTGAGCGGCGTGCGAAACTCGTGCGAGGCCATGCTCACGAAGCGCGACTTGAGCTCGCCCAATTCCCGCTCGGCCGCCAGGGCCAGGGCCAGCTCCTGGCCGCGCTCTTCGAGCTCGGCCAGGGTGCTGAGCAGCGCGTGGGTGCGGTCGGCCACCTTCTGCTCCAGCTCGGCGTTGAGGCGGGCCACGTGCCGGTGCTGGGCAATCAGCTCCTGCTCGGCCGCCTGCTTGAGGCTGATGTCGAGAATGTAGGCCACCACGTACAGCTCCTCGTCGAGGTAGAAGTAGCTCAGGCTGACCTCTACCGGGAACACGGAGCCGTTGTGGCGCTGGCCCTGCAGCACGCGGTGCACACCCATGCCGCGCACCTCCGGGGTTTGGTTGAACGTTTCGCGCAGCAGCGCGTGGTGGCGGCCGGCGGCACCGGGCACCAGCACTTCGATGCGCTGGCCCAGCAGCGCGGGCAGGGTGTAGCCAAAAAGCTGCCCGGCCAACTCATTGGCCGACACCATAATACCGGCCTTATCGCAGACGATGATGCCGATGGTGGCATTGGCAAACACCGCCTCGAAGCGGCGCACGCTGTGGGCCAAGGCGCGCTCGGCCCGTTGCAGCGGGCTTTGCTCGGTGAGGCACACAAGCAGCGCGGCGCGGCCCTCGGCCTCAAAATGCGTGAGCCGCAAATAGGCCAGAAACGGCTCGCCGGTGTGGCGGCGGATGGTGGTTTCCAGCTCGTGGTGGCCCTCGCGCTGCGTGAGCTCGCACAGCCCCCGCCACTCGGCCACCGTCCAGGGCGGCGAGCGCAGCGAGTGGTCGGGGTCGGTGAGGAAGGCTTCTTCTGAGGCGTAGCCCAGCAGCTGCACGGCCATGGGGTTTACCTGCGTAAACCAGCCCAGCTCTACGTCATAGATACCCACAAATTCGCGGGAGTGCGTGTAGAGCAGGTTGGAGAGAATGGTGGTGTAGGAAGCCGAAAGCATGGGCGGACGTGGGAGGAGCGGGAGGAGCGGGCTGCACCTCATGCCTATCAAAGGTCGGCAGTGGGCCGGCGGCTACCCATGACGAACGTCAGGTATTTGCCGGGCGGTCGTCATGTTGGCCGCCGGCGTGGCCCACTAGCTTTGCGCCCCTGGCAGCCGAAATGTATTGAGAAGCTGCTCGTGCGGCGCGCGGCGTTGGCGGGCCAGCACCGGCTGGGCCTCGCTACCCGCACCAGCCCCACAGTGCCCACCCGCTGGCCAAGCCAGTCATATTCGGCGGGTTGAACGAGCTTACCGTTGACCTTAACTTGAATTAATATGATAGATATCAGCCATTTAAGCAGGTAGGCTCATGTTATGAAACGCGACACGGCACTAGTTTTGCCGTTGCTTACGTATTCTGCTGCTACTTCCTTTGCCATGCCCCACTCTACCCCAACTTCCGCCCTGGCCGCCGATGCGGCAGTGCTGCTGGTGCTGCTGCCTACGGTAGGCACGGCCCTGCCGGTGCGGGCGGCCACGCTGGCGGCGCTCCAGGTGTTGCAGCAGCGGCTGGGGGGGGCTATCCGGGTGCTGTCGGTGGACGATGCCAGCCATCCGGCGGTGGTGCACAGCTTCCAGGCAACCACGTTGCCGGCCTTCGTGCTGGTGCGGCAGGGCGTGGAGCTGTGGCGCCAGCAGGGCCTGCCTGAGGGCGAGTTTATTGTGCCCCAGCTGCTGGCCCGGCTGGCTCCGCCCCCAACGAAATAGCGCCGGGTAAGTGCTGGCGGGTCAGGGGCTGAGGCGCCTGGCCGGCCGGCTGGCCCCGCCCCTACCGGGTAGGCCACTAGCCAAACTTAGCACATTAATCCGTTGGCAATGGGGCAATTATCAAGCTTATTGCGTAGCTTCACCAACCGTAAGCGCTGCATTGGCCGGGAAGGGTAACCACCCCGGCGCGCTTTCACTCACTTGCTGCTACTTATGGGCCTGTACCACCTCCTTTACCACAGCCAGGCCTTGCAGCCCTTCGACACGCCGGCCCTGACGGCCCTGCTGCAACAGGCCCGCGCCTTCAACCGCGAGCACCACCTCTCGGGCCTGCTGCTGCACACGCCCGACGACCGGTTTTTTCAGATTCTGGAGGGGGAAGAAGCCACGGTGCGGACGCTCTACTACGACCACATCGTGGCCGACCCGCGCCACCACCACTGCCGCCTGGTGGGCGCCGGGGCCTGCGCCGAGCGCAGCTTTGCCGACTGGAACATGGGCTTCCGCGTGGCCAACGCCCAGGAGCTGCACGCGCTACTGGCCGCCGCCACGCCCCACTCGCTGGTGCTGTTTGCCCCGCAGCCCCGCGTGCGCCCCGAGCTGCTAAACCTCCTGCTCGATTTTGTGGCCCACCACGAGTTGGAGTCGATTAGCTATTAACTCCATTTTTGAGTTAGGCTACGTGCCCCGGTCCACCGGCTGCGCCGGCCGACCGGTTATCGCGCGCGCCGCTTGGCCAGTTGGGCGGGTGTCGTTCACGCGGCAACCGGTCGGCCGGCTGCGCCGGCGGACCGGGGCGTGCGCAACTAGTAGGAGGCAGACGCTGTGGCTTGTCACCCTGGGGCCTGATTTTCGTCATGGGAGCCATTTTAGAGCGGGCGTAATCTTGTAGTGTGCTACTCGCACCGCGCCCGTCGGGCCGGGCGGGCACCACGTTTCCTTTACCCTTATCTCCCTTTCTGATGCAGAACGAACCCGTCATGTCCGTCCTCTACGACACTCACGAGCAAGCCGAGCAGGCCGTAGAGGCATTGCAAGCCAGTGGCTACGACCTCCAAAAGCTCTCGATTGTGGGCCAGGCCGTGCACACCGAAGAAAAGGTGGTGGGCTACTACAACCTCGGCGACCGCATGCTGAGCTGGGGTGGCACCGGCGCGTTTTGGGGCAGCATCTGGAGCCTGCTGTTCGGCTCCGCTTTCTTCCTGGTGCCGGGGGTGGGGCCGCTGCTGCTGGCCGGCCCGCTGGTATCGGCGCTGGTGCTGGCCCTCGAAGGCGCGGTGGCGGGCGGCACTATCAGCGCGCTGGCCGGGGCGCTGGCCAGCGTCGGTATTCCCGAAAACAGCGTGCTCGACTACGAGACGGAAATCAAGGCCGGCAAATTCCTCTTTATTGCCCACGGCACGGCGGCTGAGGTGGCCCGCGCCCACGAAATCCTGGGAGTAAGCCAGCTGGCGGCTGCGCAGCGCTGGCACGCGCCTCTTATAATCAGCCTGTTATGCGCAGGAACCTAATCGCCAGCAACTGAGAAATGAACACGACGCTGGCCCAGGCTACGGCCCGGCTCACCACCGTAA